>NZ_JBIUYI010000014.1:0-139908 GCF_044744425.1 Streptomyces sp. NPDC087300 | reverse complement strand
TGCCAACGCTCCGCGTTGCCGCCCTCCTCCGCCTTGCGATCGCACGCACCAGACCCCGCTCCCTGATCCGGCCTGATCCAAACGAAAGACCCTAGACGTACGGATCGAGCGCCGTGAAGACGTGCTGAGCGGTTCGGGCCGGGGCTCCGTGGACGGGCCCCGGCCTGTGCGTCGTGCGGCGTACGACGGCCGGGAGCGGCGTACGCCGAGGTGCCGGTGTCAGCCGGCCGCGCGCGCGTGGAAGCGCAGGAGTTCCTTCCAGCGGTAGCGGAAGCCGCCCCACGCGTCACGCCCCACGACCTCCAGGAGGTGGGCGTCCACCAGCCGTTCGATCAGGTCCTCCGCCTCGGCCGACGTCGTGGAGAGCGTCTTGGCGCCGGTGGTGAGGTCGAACTCCGGGGTGTCGATCGAACCGAGCCGGTGGTAGGCGGCGGCCACCCGGGTGCTCAGGTTCTGGAAGCAGCGGTCGAACCTGCTGCGCAGCGAGTTCTCCCCGTGGCTGAGCTCGGCGAGCCGCTGCTCGGGGTCGCGCAGCCGGGCCACCAGGTCGTCGGCCGACCAGTGCTGCCTGCTCTGCAGCCGGATGCCGGCCGCGCGCAGCGCGAGCGGGATGTGGTCGCAGAGCGCGGCGAGCGTGCGCAGGGTCTCCGGGTCCGTGGTCTTGAGGCTGTTGCGGGTGATGGAGCGCAGCATCGACACGGACTCGTCGGACGACAGGGCGCCGAGTCGTACGCGCAGCGTGTCGGAGCTCTCCAGCAGGTCGTTGAGACCGTCCCTGCCGGTGACCAGGACGCCGCACAGGCCGCTGCCGGGCAGCAGAAGCCGCACTTGGGCGAAGGAGACAGCGTTGTCCAACGTGATGAGGACGCGGCGGCCGTCGAGCTTGCTGCGGTAGAGCGCCGCGCACTCCTCGACGCCGACGGGGATGCGGTCGGCGGGTGTGCCGAGCGCCCGCAGGAAGCGGTGCAGGACCTCGCGCGGATGCAGCGGAAGGCCGTTCTCCTGGAGGTCGATGAAGAGCTGGCCGTCCGGGAAGCGGGCGGCGGCCCGGTGCGCCCAGCTCAGCGCGAGGCCCGTCTTGCCGATGCCGGGGCTGCCGGTGATGCAGCCGACGGGCAGCGGCGCGTGCTCGGTGCGGCCGAGCAGCGCCTGGTCGAGCGCGGCCAGTTCGGTGGCGCGGCCGACGAAGCCGTGCACGCCGGGCGGGAGTTGGGCGGGGGTCGACCAGCTGTCGTCCTGCGGGGTGGTGGCGGCCGCGGGAGCGGGCGCGGCCAGGTCGAGTGCCTCGTCCTGGAGGATCAGCTGGTGCAGCTCCTGCAGTTCGGCGCTGAGGCCGATGCCGAGCTCCTCGACGGAGATCTGGCTGCCCTGGCGGAAGGTCTCCAGCGCCTCGGCGCGGCGTCCCGACCGGTACTGGGCCAGCATCAAATAGGCACGCATCCGGTCGCGCAGGGGCCTGGCCTGCACGAGCGCGGTCAATTCCCCCAGGAGCGCGTCGTGTTCACCCAACTCAAGGCGCAGCGCCATCTGTCGTTCGATGGCGTGCATGCGCTCCTCGTCCAGGCGCATCACCTCCACTTCGGCGAAGTTCGACGTGACGTCGCTCAGCGCGGGGCCGCGCCAGAGTCCGAGCGCGTCCCGCATCAGGTCGGCCGCCTCCGCGAGCCGGCCGCGGCGGGCCTGCTCCTCGCCCGCGCGCACCAGGCGCGCGAAGGTGACGGTGTCGAGGGTGTGGGAGTCGGAGCGGAACACGTAGCCGGGGGTGACGGTGGCGATCACCGTCTGCTCGCAGCCCGCGGCGCGGAACACCTTGCGCAGCGCGGCCACGCAGATGGCCACCTGGGTGCGTCCGGTGCTCGGCGGGCTGCCGCTCCACACCTGTTCGATCAGGGAGTCGACGGAGACCACCTGGTCGGGCGAGAGCAGCAGGGCCGCGAGCACGGCCCGCTGCCGCGGCCCGCCCACCGCGATGCTCTCCGACCGTGCGCGGACCTCCAGCGGGCCGAGTATTCGAAACTCGAGGCCCTGCTTGGCCGGCTGTCTTCGCTGACTTGGTACGTAATCGACTGCCGCGCGCTCAGAGCTCTCCGACGTGGGTCGGGGTGGGCAGGGCGAGAAAATCGACTCCATGAAGTTACCCCCAGGTATTACCTTGCGGTATTTATGGCGGCTCGAAGGGAGACTGGTGCATGGCCGCGCGGGGGCGTATGGAGCCCGCGCCGGATTACGAGCGAGTGGGGCACCGCGACAAGGCGCAGTTACCCCTTTGCGTCAGGACAGATTTGACAGGACATAAGGTCCGAGTCTCCGTCGATCGCAGAACCTTCCTCTGGTGCTCGGTCGTCATCACGGCACGGAAGAGTTCCGCCTAGGGAGGGTCTCGATCCCTCCGCCCCCGTAGTTCGAAATCATACGGACTATGGTCGCCCGTCGCAGTCGCCCATCGTCAATAATCGGCCTTACTTTAGTCGAGTGTCCAGCCGCCCCTTTCGCGCCAATTGGCCGGAACTATGCTCAACTGCGCCCGGTTTGGGGCCGTTTGTAGGCCGCATATGCATGCTAAGTGATCAAAGTCTCCGCCCCGGGCGTGTACGGATGAGGTGCGTCACCGGGGTCGCATCGTTCGGCATTTCGCAATAACCCTTAGGAAGGTCTGCCCCCTGACCTTCGTCGTGTACCGGAAAGCGAAGGTCGTGCGGGGCCTACCGGCAGTGCCAAGAGCCCTGTTGACCTTGTAACGTGACGCGGGTGGTGGAAACGGCAAGTGACCCGAGGACCGTCTGGGCGAAGAGCCGGCGGCGGGTGAGCGAATATCTGCATTCGCGAACAGCCGCCGCCGACGCGCTCCTTTTCGTCCTGCTGATGGTGGCGCCCGCGGTCACGATGGCCTTCTCGCGGCAGGGCGCGGTCGAGTCGGCGGTGTCCGTGGCGCTCATCGCCGCGGGTGTCGCGACAAGCAGGCGCGCACCCTTTGTTTCCCTGATGGCCGTCACCGCTTTCGCACCGCTTTACGTTGCGATCGATACGATTCCGCTCGGGATGTCGCCCGCGGTGGCGATGGTCGTACTCGGCTGGCTCGCCGGACACCGCATGCCCGAGGCGCGCCCCGCGACCATCGGATTCGCCGTGGTCGCGCTCCTCGGCCTCGCCCTCGCCGCGGCCTTCGGCAACGTCTGGTCCTGGCCGTTCGTGACGCTGATCGAACTGCTCGCCATCCTGCCCTGGTGGGCCGGGCACTACAGCCGGATGCGGGCCCAGGTTTTCCGCGCGGGCTGGGAGCGCGCCGACCACCTGGAGCGCGAACAGCGGATCATCGCCGAACAGGTCAGGCTCCGCGAACGCGCCCGCATCGCCCAGGACATGCACGACTCGCTCGGCCACGAGCTGAGCCTGCTCGCCCTCCAGGCGGGCGCCCTGGAGATGGCCACCGACCTCACGGAGCGCCACCGCACGGCCGTCGCCCAGCTGCGCTCCACCGCCATCACCGCCACCGAACTGCTGCACGACGTCATCGGGTTGCTGCGCGACGCCACCGACGACGAGCCGGCCCGCCTTGAACCGGCGTCGGAGTCCGTCACGGAGCTGGTGGCGCGCGCCAAGGCCTCCGGGGTGCCGGTCACGCTGCGCAGCGACGGCACGCTCGACGGGCTGCCGCCGATGACCGAACGGGCGGCCTACCGCGTCGTCCAGGAGATGCTGACCAACGCCATGAAGCACGCGCCGGGGATGCCGGTGCGGGTGCATCTTGAGGGCGACCCCGCCGAGCTCGACGTGACCGTCTCCAACGAACTGCCCGCGGACGGCGCGCACAGCGGCCTGCCGAGCGGCGGGCGCGGACTGCTCGGCCTCCAGGAGCGGGTCAGGCTCGCGGGCGGCAAGCTGCGCATCGACTCCTCGGGCGGCGTCTTCTCGGCGACCGCGCGGCTGCCCCGGCACGCCCCGCTCCCCGACGACGCGCTCCCCGATGACGTGAAATCGCCCTCCGGAACGCCGGATTCGGAATCGGCGCACCAACTGCTCAGGGCGAGGCACGGGCTGCGCAGACAGCTGAAGCGGATGGCGATGGTGCCCGTCGTGCTCGCCGTCGGAACCGGCCTCGCGCTGATCGGCGTACGCACCTATACGGTCATGACCACCGCGATCTCGGCCGAGACCTTCGAGCGGATCGAGACCGGCGAGACCCTGGCGGAGCTCGGCGACCAGCTGCCCGAGTCCTCGCTCGACAAACCGTCCGACGGCCGGGCGGAACAGCTTCCCGCGCCGCCCGGCTCGACCTGCCGCTACTACGGCACGAGCCGCAACGTGCTCGACGCCACCCGCGACCTGTTCCGGCTCTGCTTCGATGACGGAGTGCTGGTGGCCAAGGACAGGCTGCAGGCGGTGCCGCAGCGGTGAGAGCCGCCGCACCACAGCCGAACCGCAGCCGCACCACCGGCGTGCACCACAGCCGCACCACAGGCGTACCGAGGAAAGCGGAGACCATGATTCGCGTAATGCTCGCCGACGACGAGGCGATGATCCGGGCCGGAGTCAGTTCGATCCTGTCCGCCGACCCGGACATCGAGGTGATCGCGGAGGCCAGGAACGGCAAGGAGGCCGTCGAGCAGTGCCGGCTGCACCGGCCGGACGTCGCGCTCCTCGACATCCGCATGCCGGAGCTCGACGGGCTCGCCGCCGCCACGCAGATCAAGTCCGCGGTGCCCGGCACCGCCGTGCTGATGCTGACCACCTTCGGCGAGGACGAGTACATCACCCGGGCGCTCAGCGAGGGCGCCAACGGGTTCCTGCTCAAGGCGTCCGACCCGCGCGAACTCATCGCCGCCGTGCACGCGGTGGCCGAGGGCGCGGCCTACCTCTCGCCGCGGGTCGCGCGCCGCGTCATCACCAAGCTCCAGGAGACGGGGCTCACTCCCGCGGGCCCGGCGCGCAGCCGGGTCGCGCTGCTCACCGAGCGGGAGCGGGAGGTGCTCACGCTGCTCGGTTCCGGCATGTCCAACGCGGAGATCGGGCGGCGGATGAACCTCGTCGAGGGCACGGTGAAGAGTTACGTCAGCGCGATCCTGAACCGGCTCGACGTGCGGAATCGGGTGCAGGCGGCGATCCTCGCGTACGAGGCGGGGCTCGTGAGCCGGTCCGGGGGGCGTTGAGCGGGCCCTCGGGGCGGGGGCGGGATCGGGTGCGGCTGCGTCGTGGCTGGGCGCGCCCCAGGCGGCGGAGCCGCAGGCGGGACGGCCCCGCGCCCCTTTGCGGAGTTCCCCGCGCCCCTTGCGCAGTTCCCCGCGCCCCTTAGGGGGCTGGCTCAGCTGGAGAGGTGGCGGATCATCGCTGCCAGGCGTTTGATGCCCTCGTCGACCTGATTGCCTGTCAGATAGCTGCAGGAGAGGCGGATCTGGCGGTCGCCGTCGTGGCCCAGGTGGAAGTAGCGCATCGGCGTCCACAGGACCCCGAACTCGCGGGCCGAGACGTCGAGCGCCGCGTCGTCCGCCTCGAAGGGGACGTCGAGACTGAGGAAGAAGCCGCCGTCCGGATGGTTCCAGGAGACCTGGGAGCGGGGCCGCTCCGCGCTCGGGAACTCGCGCTCCAGGCCGTCCCTGATCCGGCCCATCATCTCCTGGTAGTGCTCGGCCGCCACGGCGTTCGCCGCGCGCAGGCCGCCGTCGCCCGCGAGGAGCATCGCGCCGATCACCGCCTGCGAGACGCTCGGCGTATTGACCGTGATCATGCTCTTGATCTTGGCGAGTTCCGCCGCGAGCAGTCCGTCGGCGGCCGGTCCCGCCTCGGTCGTCAGGCCGGTGACCCGCTGGTCCGCCACCACGTAGCCGACGCGGGCGCCGGGGAAGGCGCTCTTGGCGAACGAGCCGAGGTAGACGACCTGTTGACGGTCGTCGAGGGACTTCAGGGTCGGCAGACGCCGGCTGCTGAAGAGCCCGTACGGATTGTCCTCCAGGAGCAGCAGGTCCAGGCGGCGTGCCGTCTCCAGGAGTGCCTCGCGGTCGGCGCGCTCCATGCTGACGCCGGTCGGGTTGGAGCAGTCGGGCACCACGTACAGGGCGCGCACCCGCTTGCCCCGCGCGGTCAGTTCCGTGACGGTGCGCTCCAGTGCGGCGAGGTCCACGCCCGTGCCGGTGCCGGGCACCGCCACCACGGGGATCTCCAGGAGCCGGGCCGCGCCGGTGACGCCCACGTAGCAGGGGTTGTCGACCAGGATCACGTCGTCGGGGTCGCGGCACAGCGCACGGAGGACGAGCAGGACGGCCTCCTGGCAGCCGACGGTCACCACGACCGACTCCGGGGGCACGTCGATGTCCTCGTCCACCCGCAGCATCCGGGCGACGAGCTCGCGGATCTGGCCGGCGGTGTGGCCGTACTGGAACAGCGCGGTACGGACCTCGTCCTCGCTGTTCCCGGCGGCCCGCAAATGGTCGATGTACGCCTGGACCAGGCGCGGGATCTCGTCCGCGGCGAAGAACCCCTCGTAGGGGCGGCCCGGCGCGAACGACACCGCGTCCGGGTAGCGGTACGTGATCTCGTTCAGGAACGTCATGGTCGTCAGGACCGGGCTGGTGACGCTGGCGTGCAGCGCCCCCGCGTCCAGCACCACGGCGGACGTGCCGGGGGCCGGGTCCCCGGCGGCGGTAGGGGCCATCAGCGCTGCTCCTTCGGGAGGTACGGAAGGTCCAGATGCCGCAGGTGCATCGCGCGCGGCGCGAGGACCGAGACGTCGACGGCGTCGACCGTGGCGCGTCCGGTGAGCGCCATGGTGTCGGCGAGTTCCCGCATCAGGAGTGAGAGTACGGCGTGTGCGCCCGCCGCGCCGTCCACCGCGAGGCCGTGCAGCACGGGGCGGCCGACGAGGACGGCGGTGGCGCCGAGCGCGAGCGCCACGACGATGTCCGAGCCGCGCCTGACGCCGCCGTCCAGCAGGACGGGGCAGCGCCCTTCGACGGCGGCCACCACCTCGGGCAGCACCTCCAACGTGGCCGGTGCGCCGTCGAGTTGGCGTCCGCCGTGGTTGGAGACGACGATGCCGGACACCCCGGCGTCCATCGCGGCCCGCGCGTCGGCGCCGCTCAGCACGCCCTTGGCGATGACGGGCAGCCCGCTCCACTCGTGGAGCCGGGCGACCACCGACCAGTCGAGGGCCGGGTGGAAGGCGGTGCGGCTGTGCGCGGCGGGTGACGCCGCGCCGCCCGCCTGTGCGCCGTCGGCCAGGTCGTCGACCAGGTTGGCGGGCACGATGTGGGGCGGCACCTGGAAGCCGTTGCGCAGATCGCGCAGGCGCCGCCCCATGAAGGGGGTGTCGACCGTGACGACGAGGGCCTCGTAGCCGGTTGCGGCGGCGCGCCGCGCGAGCGAGCGCGTCACCTCCTCGTCCCGGAAGCAGTACAGCTGCAGCCACAGGGGAGCGCTCGCGGCGCGCGCGACCCGTTCCAGGGCCTGGCTCGCGAAGGTGGAGACCACCAGCGGCAGCCCGAGCGCGCCCGCCGCGCCCGCCGTGCCGATCTCGCCGTCGCCGTGCGC
This sequence comes from Streptomyces sp. NPDC087300, assembly GCF_044744425.1. Lineage (NCBI taxonomy): Bacteria > Bacillati > Actinomycetota > Actinomycetes > Kitasatosporales > Streptomycetaceae > Streptomyces > Streptomyces sp. NPDC087300. The sequence goes on along the minus strand of NZ_JBIUYI010000014.1, from coordinate 132,387 downwards.
CAGTTCGTGGTACGCGACGGGGGCCACGCCGAGCGGCGCGGCCCACCGGCTGCCGAGGACCTCGACGTGGGTGTCGGGCTCGGTGAAGCCGGGGAGGGCCTTGGGGCGCAGGGACACCGTGTCGAACACCGCCTCGTTGGCCGCGAGGGTCCGCTCCCTGCCCGCGCCGCCCGCGATGAAGTCCCAGACGTCCTTGGGGAGTTCGCGCCGGGCGAGCGCGGCGTAGTCGTCCAGGCTCAGCGGTGGTGCGCCGTGCGCCGTGGCTGCGGGGCCGGTCACCGGTTCGCCGTCTCCCGGGTGCGCTCGACCGCCTCGTACAGCGCCTTGATGTTGGAACTGCCGAAGCCCTGGGCGCCGTTGCGCTGGATGAGCTCGTAGAAGACCGTGCGGCGCTCGTAGGGCGAGCGGGTGAAGATCTGCAGCAGGTGGCCCCACTCGTCGCGGTCGACGAGCACGTTGGTCTCGCGCAGGTCGGCGATGTGCTCCTCCAGGTCCCCGACGCGCTCGCGGATCACGTCGTAGTACGTGGCGGGGGTGTTGAGGAACTCCACGCCGCGCCCGCCCAGTTCGCGCACCGAGCCGATGATGTCCTCGACGAGGAAGGCCAGGTGCTGTACGCCGGCCCCGGCGTGCGCGGCGAGGAACTGGTCGATCTGGCCCGGGTTGCGGGTCGGGTCGGGCTCGATGAGCGTGAAGGTGATGCCGCCCGACTCGTTGCGCACCACCTTGGAGTCCATGGCCTGGTCGCCGACGAGGATGTACTCCTCGGAGAAGTAGTGCAGGTCGAAGGCCTGGTTGTAGAAGTCGACGGTCCGCTTGAGGGTGTCGACGGGCAGGCAGGCGGCGATGTGGTCGACGCCGCCGAGGACGGTGGCGGCCGACGGTGCGTCGCCGGGCACGTCCAGGACGTTCCAGCGGCGGTCGGGCGGCAGCGTGCCCGCGGGCGACGCGGCCTCCTGGACGAGGGTGTGGCGCAGGTCGCCGAAGCCCGAGACGACCGCGAAGCGGTCCTCGCGCGCCGGGTCAGCGGCCGCGGCGGGCTCGCGCAGCGCGGCGGCGCCCGCGCGGGTGGCCCGCGCGTAGTCCTGGTCGAGGTCCTCGCAGACGAACGCGAGGTCGGCGAAGGAGTCGCCGTGCGCGTCGAGGTAGCGGGAGACCTCGCCCGTGTCGCCGACCGGTGCGGTGACGACGAGGGTGACGGCGCCGTTGCGCAGCGCCCACGAACGGCGGTCCGCCGTGCCGGTCTCAGGACCCGCGGTGGCGATCGGCTGGAAGCCGAAGCGGTCGGTGAAATAGCTGATCGCCGCGTCCTCGCGCGCGGTGTACAGCTCCGAGTAGGCAATGGTGGTCGGTGACATACCAGCTCCAAGCGGATGGCTTACCCAGTGCGAATTCCTGGCATGGAGGGCGGTAATCCATGCGCCTTTTCAAGGATCCCGCTAATGCCCCTGGAGGCTACTTTACGAGCTTGGTTTATACCCTCGTTATTGAAGCCATATTAAGGCTCTGACCTGCGAGTATGTCCCGCTCGCGAATAATCTTGACGGTCTCTTCGAGCGGCTGCTACCGTCTCGCTCGAATCCAATTATTGTGCATCCTGAAGACTGTCGGGGAACTATATCGACAGGTTCTATCGCAGGATGTATCGGGTTGTCGACACAGGGGGGTCACCATGCGTCCGATTTCTGCTGAGCATTCTGTTGAATCCATTACGGCCTGGCTGACCGAGCGGTTCGCCGGGTACGCGCGGCGTGCCGTCGAGGACATCGACCCGCAGCGTCCGTTCGCCGACTACGGCCTCGACTCGGTGGGCGCCATGTCGCTCGCCGTCGACATCGAGGACCACTTCGGCGTCGAGATCGACGCCGAGGAGATGTGGAACCACCCCTCGCCCGCGGCCCTGGGCGAGCTGCTCACCGGCAAGCTCGCCGGGACCTGAGCGATCCACAGGTCCGGCCGCGGCGCCTGAGCGCCCCACAGGTCCGGCCCCGGCGCCCGCGCGCCCCACAGATCCAGCCCCGGCGGCACAGAACAGCCTTTTGAGGAATGCGAGGAGACAGGTGTCCGACGTTGCAGCCATGCGACACGATTTGTCCGGCGCTCAGCTGGGGGTATGGCTGGCGCAACAGCTGGAGCCCGCCAGCTCCCGCTACAACGTCGGCGTCTGCCTGGAGATCGAAGGGCCGGTCGACACCGAGCGCTTCCCCGAAGCGGTGCGCCTGGTCGCCGCCGAGACCGAATCGCTGCGCGTCCGGTTCGACACCGACGCCGAAGGGCCCTTCCAGGTCCTCACGCCGGACTGCGAGATCCCCTGCCACGTCCTGGACATGACGGACGAGCAGGACCCGCGCGCGGCCGCCGAGGCCTGGATGCGGCACGACCTCACCACCCCGCTCGACCTGCGCAGCGCACCGCTGTTCACGCACGCCCTGATCGCCACGGGCCGGGACCGCTTCGTCTGCTACATCCGCTACCACCACATCCTGCTCGACGGCTTCGGCCTGATGCTCTACGTGCGCCGCCTCGCCGCCGTCTACTCCGCGCTCGTCGCGGGCGAGGAGTACCCGCCGAGCACCTTCGGCGCCCTGGAGCACCTGGTCGGCGAGGACGCCGCCTACCGCGAGTCGGCCGCCTTCGCCGCCGACCGCGACTTCTGGCTGGAGCAGTTCGCCGACGCCGGTGAGCCCGCCACGCTCGCCGGACGCTCCGCGCCCGCCGCGCCCACCGCGCTGCGCGGCAGCGTGCCGCTCTCCGAGGAGCGCACCGACGGACTGACCCGCGCCGCGGCCGCCACCGGCGGCCCCCGCTCGGCGCTCCTGATCGCCGCCATGGCCGCCTATGTGCACCGCATGACGGCCGCCGAGGACATCGTCCTCGCGCTGCCCGTCAGCGCGCGGGCCGGACGCACCGCCCTGTCCACGCCCGGCATGCTCGCCAACGAACTGCCGCTGCGCCTGCGCGTGGAGTCCGGCACGAGCTTCGCCGACCTGGTGGCCCAGGTCTCCCGCGAGGTCGGCCAGGTGCTCAAGCACCACCGCTACCGAGGCGAGGACCTGCACCGCGATCTCGGCCTGTCCGGCGGCGAGTCGGGCCTGGTCGGGCCGATGGTCGACATCCTGTCCTATGTGCGCATCCCGTCGTTCGCGGGCAGCGAGGCCACCATCCGCCCGCTCTCCGGCGGCCGCGTGCGCGACCTGATCGTCACCGTCTACGGCGACCCGCACGGCGGCATGCGCGTCGACTTCGAGGCCAACCCGCGGCTCTACACGCAGGACGAGACGCACGCCCACCAGGAGCGCTTCCTGCGGCTGCTCGGCGCCCTCACCGAGGACCCGGCGCGCCCCGTCTCCGAGCCCGAACTCCTCGCCCCCGGCGAGCGCGACGACGTCCTCGGCACCTGGAACGACACCGCCCACGAGGTGTCCGCCGCCACCCTGCCCGAGCTCTTCGAGTGGCAGGCCGCGCGCACCCCGGGCCGGGCCGCCCTCACCTTCGAGGACACCACCCTCACGTACGCCGAGCTCGACGCCCGCGCCACCCGGCTCGCCCGGCACCTGACGCTGCGCGGCGCGGGCCCCGAGCGGTTCGTCGCCGTCGCCGTGCCGCGCTCCCTCGACCTCGTCGTCAGCCTGCTCGCCGTCCTCAAGACGGGCGCCGCCTATCTGCCGGTCGACCCGGACTACCCGGCCGACCGCATCGCGTACATGCTCGACGACGCCTCGCCCGCGCTGCTGCTCACCAGCGCCGACGTCGCGGAGCGGCTGCCGGAGACCGAGGGCGTGCCGCACCTCGTGCTCGGCGACGACGTCCCCGGCGACCGCGCCGCCGATGGCCAGCCCGCGGCCACCGCGGCCCGCGCCTGCCCGCGCGACCTGCGCCACCCCGCGTACGTCATCTACACCTCGGGTTCGACGGGCCGGCCCAAGGGCACCGTCGTCTCGCACGGCGCCATCGTGAACCGGCTGCACTGGATGCAGGACACCTACGGCCTCGACGAGACCGACCGCGTGCTCCAGAAGACGCCGTCCGGCTTCGACGTGTCGGTGTGGGAGTTCTTCTGGCCGCTGATCGTCGGCGCCACCCTCGTCGTGGCCCGCCCCGACGGGCACCGCGACCCGGTCTACCTCGCCGAGCTGATCCGCCGCGAGCGCGTCACCACGCTGCACTTCGTGCCGTCCATGCTGCACGCCTTCCTGCGCGCCAACCCGGTGCCCGAACGGGGCGCGCTGCGCCGCGTCTTCTGCAGCGGCGAGGCGCTGCCGCGCGAACTGCTCGCCGAGTTCCAGACCACCTGGAACGTGCCGCTGCACAACCTCTACGGCCCCACCGAGGCCGCCGTCGACGTCACCTACTGGAACGGCTCCGACGAGCCCGCCCACGGGCCCGTGCCGATCGGCCGCCCGGTGTGGAACACCCGCTGCTACGTCCTGGACGCAGCCCTGCGCCCGGTGCCGCCGGGCGTCCCCGGCGAGCTCTACCTTGCGGGCGTCCAGCTCGCCCGCGGCTATCTCGGCCGCAGCGCGCTGACCGCCGAACGCTTCGTCGCCGACCCCTTCTCGACGGGCGGCGCACGCCTCTACCGCACCGGCGACCTGGCCCGCTGGAACGCCGACGGCACGCTCGGCTACCTCGGCCGCACCGACCACCAGGTCAAGCTGCGCGGCTTCCGCATCGAGCTCGGCGAGATCGAGTCCCGGCTCGCCAAGGAGCCCGAGGTCGCGCACGCCACGGTCCTGGTCCGCGAGGACCGCCCAGGCGACCAGCGCCTGGTCGCCTACCTGGTCGCCGCGCCCGGCACGGACCCCGACACCGAGCGCATCGCCCTCGCCCTCACCGGCGACCTGCCCGCGCACATGGTGCCGTCCGCGTTCGTCGTCATCGACACGCTGCCGCTGACCGCCAACGGCAAGCTGGACCGCAAGGCGCTGCCCGCGCCCGAGTACGGCCCGCAGGGGGCCGGGCGCGGCCCGCGCACCCCCCGCGAAGAGGTGCTGTGCCAGCTGTTCGCCGACGCCCTCGGCCTCGACCGGGTCGGCATCGACGACAGCTTCTTCGACCTCGGCGGCCACTCGCTGCTCGCCACCCGGCTCAGCAGCCACATCCGCGAGGCCCTCGGCTTCGACGTGCCGATCCGCCAGCTCTTCGACACGCCGACCATCGCCGGGCTCTCCGCGGCCCTGGACCGGGCGGGCACCGCGCGCGCCCGGCTCACCGCGGGCGAGCGGCCCGAGCGTCTCCCGCTCTCGCCCGCCCAGCAGCGCCTGTGGTTCCTGCACCGCCTCGAAGGCCCATCGGCGACGTACAACATGCCCGCCGTGCTCCGCCTGACCGGCGAACTCGACGCGGCCGCCCTCCGGTCGGCGCTCGGCGACGTCGTCGCCCGCCACGAGACGCTGCGCACGGTCTTCGCCGAGGACGAGTCCGGCGCCCACCAGAAGGTGCTCCCCGCCGAGGCGGCCAAGCCCGTGCTCGTCACCGAGCGCACCGACGCGGAGCTCGTCGACGAACGCGTCGAGCGGGCCGCCCGCCACACCTTCGACCTCACCTCCGAAATCCCGCTGCGTACCTGGCTGTTCGAGACCGGGGAGCAGGAGCACGTGCTGTTGCTCCTGCTGCATCACATCGCGGGTGACGGCTGGTCGATGGGTCCGCTGGCCCGTGATCTCGCCACCGCCTACACCGCGCGGCTGGCCGGTGGCGAGCCCGGCTGGGACGCGCTGCCCGTGCAGTACGCGGACTACGCGCTGTGGCAGCACGACATGCTCGGCGACGAGAGCGACGCCGACAGCCCCCTTTCCCGCCAGCTCGGCTACTGGCGCGAGCACCTCGCCGACCTGCCCGAGCAGCTGCGCCTGCCCACCGACAGACCCCGGCCCGACTCGCCCACCCAGCGCGCCGGTTCGGTTTCCTTCACCGTCGCGCCCGCACTGCACGGCGCCGTCGCCGACCTCGCGCGCGCCACCCACTCCAGCGTCTTCATGGTCACCCAGGCCGCCCTCGCGACCCTGCTGCACCGGCTCGGCGCGGGTGACGACATCCCGATCGGCACGCCGATCGCGGGCCGCACCGACAAGGCGCTCGACGACCTCGTCGGGTTCTTCATCAACAGCCTGGTGCTGCGCACCGACACCGGCGGCAACCCGACCTTCCGCGAGCTCCTGCACCAGGTGCGCGGGCGTGACCTGGCCGCCTACAGCCACCAGGACCTGCCCTTCGAGCGACTCGTCGAGGCCCTCAACCCGACCCGCTCGGCAGGCCACCACCCGCTGTTCCAGACCCTGTTGACCTTCGACTCGACGCGGCACGACGCGGCCGAGGGACTCACCGGCATGCCCGGACTCGACGTCACCGTCGAGCAGGCCGCCGCGGCGAGCGCCAAGTTCGACCTGTCCTTCTCCTTCGACGAGCGCACCGACGACGAGGGCCGCCCCGCCGGGCTCGGCGGACTCCTGGAGTACAGCGCCGACCTGTTCGACCGGCACACCGTGGAGACGCTCGTCGAGCGCCTGCTGCGCGTCCTCGCCGCCGTCGCCGCCGACCCGGAACTGCGCATCGGCGCCGTCGACATCCTCGACGCCGCCGAGCGCGACCAGGTCCTGCCCCGCCTCGCGGGCCCGGCCCGGCACACCCGCCCCGGCACCCTCGTCGACCTCTTCGAGGCACAGGCCCGCCGCACCCCCGGGCGCGCCGCGCTGACCTTCGACGGCGCCTCCCTCACGTACGCCGAGATCAACGCCCGCGCCAACCGGCTCGCCAGGCTGCTCGCCGGGCGCGGCATCGGCCCCGGCTCCGTCGTCGCGCTCGCGCTGCCCCGCTCCGCCGAGCTCGTCGTGGCGCTGCTCGCCGTCGTCAAGTCCGGTGCCGCCTATCTGCCGCTCGACCCGGACTACCCGGCCGACCGCATCGCCTACATGATCGAGGACGCCGCCCCCGCGGCCGTCCTCACCGACACCGCGACGGCCGGGACGCTGCCGGTGCGCGGCGCCGCGGAGTTCACCGTCGACGCCCCCGAGGCCGCCGGGCTCGACGCGCACGACCTGGCCCCGCACGAGCGGACCAGGGCCGTCCACCCGCTGGACACGGCGTACGTCATCTACACCTCGGGATCGACGGGCCGGCCCAAGGGCGTCCTCGTCCCGCACCAGAACGTGACGCGGCTCTTCTCCGCCACCGAGCACTGGTTCGGGTTCGACGAGAACGACGTGTGGACGCTCTTCCACTCCTACGCCTTCGACTTCTCGGTGTGGGAGCTGTGGGGCGCGCTGCTGCACGGCGGCCGGCTCGTCGTCGTGCCGCACCGCGTCAGCCGTGACCCCGGCGCCTTCCGCGCGCTGCTCGCCGACGAGGGCGTCACCGTCCTCAACCAGACGCCGTCCGCCTTCCACCAGCTCGCCGCGGCCGACCGCGAGGCCCCCGAAGGCGCCGAACTCGCCCTGCGCTACGTCGTGTTCGGCGGCGAGGCGCTCGACGTCACCCGGCTCACGGACTGGTACGCGCGGCACGCCGACGACGCGCCCGTCCTGGTGAACATGTACGGCATCACCGAGACGACCGTGCACGTCACCCATCTCGCCCTGGACCGCGCCGCGGTGACCGGCCCCGCGGGCCGCATCGGCACCGGCATCCCCGACCTCAGGGTGTACGTCCTCGACGCCCACCTCCAGCCGCTGCCCGCGGGGTCCGTCGGTGAGATGTACGTCGCGGGCGCCGGTGTCGCACGCGGCTACCTGGGCCGTCCGGGGCTGAGCGCCGAGCGGTTCGTCGCCGACCCGTTCGCGGCCGGCTACGGCGAGCACGGGACCCGCATGTACCGCACGGGCGACCTCGCGCGCCTCGGCGCCGACGGCGTCCTGGAGTACGCGGGCCGCGCCGACCAGCAGGTCAAGCTGCGCGGCTTCCGCATCGAACTCGGCGAGATCGAGGCGGCGTTCGCCGCGCACCCCGACGTCGCCGACGCCACCGTGCTGGTCCGCGAGGACAGCCCCGGCGACCAGCGCCTGGTCGCCTACGCCGTCCCCCGCACCGGCACGGCCACGCCCGCCGGCCTGCGCGAACACGCGGCCGCCGCGCTGCCCTCGCACATGGTGCCGTCCGCCGTCGTCCTCCTGGACCGGCTGCCGCTGACCGCCAACGGCAAGCTGGACCGCAAGGCGCTGCCCGCGCCCGAGTACGGCCCGCAGGAGTCGGGGCGCGCCCCGCGCACCCCGCACGAGGAAGCCCTCTGCCGCCTGTTCGCCGACGCCCTCGGCGTCGAGCGGGTCGGCATCGACGACAGCTTCTTCGACCTCGGCGGCCACTCGCTGCTCGCCACCCGTCTGGTCGGCCGGGTCCGTTCGGTGCTGGGCGCCGAACTCCCCGTACGCCAGCTCTTCGACACCCCCACCGTGGCCGGTCTCGCCGCCGCGCTCGGCGAGGCGGGCACCGCGCGGGCGGCGCTCACCGCTGGCACCAGGCCCGAGCGGCTCCCGCTCTCGCACTCCCAGCGCCGGCTGTGGTTCCTCAACCGCCTCGAAGGCCCCTCGGCGACGTACAACATCCCGGCGGCCCTGCGCCTGTCCGGCGCACTCGACGTGTCCGCCCTCCGGTCGGCGCTCGGCGACGTCGTCGCCCGGCACGAGAGCCTGCGCACCGTCTTCGCCGACGACGCGGAGGGACCGCACCAGGTGGTCCTGGACGCGGCCGCCGAAGCGGCCCGCCCCGAACTGACCCTCGTCCGCACGGACGAGGCGGGCCTCGAAGCGGAAGTGGCCGCCGCCGCGCGCCACATCATCGACCTCACCTCCGAAATCCCGCTGCGCTCCTGGCTGTTCGAGACCGGCGAGCAGGAGCACGTGCTGCTGCTTCTGCTGCATCACATCGCGGGTGACGGCTGGTCGATGGGTCCGCTGGCCCGTGATCTCGCCACCGCCTACACCGCGCGGCTGGCCGGTGGCGAGCCCGGCTGGGACGCGCTGCCGGTGCAGTACGCGGACTACGCGCTGTGGCAGCACGACATGCTCGGCGACGAGGCCGACGCCGACAGCGCCCTCGCCCGCCAGCTGGACTACTGGCGCGAGCACCTCGCCGACCTGCCCGAACAGCTGCGCCTGCCCACCGACAGGCCCCGCCCCGCGCAGGCCACCCAGGACGGCGACACCCTCTCCTTCACCGTCCCCGCCGCGCTGCACGCCCGCCTGGACGCGCTGGCCGCCGAGACCCGCTCCAGCGTCTTCATGGTCACCCAGGCCGCGCTCGCCGCCGTCTTCTCGCGGCTCGGCGCGGGCGACGACATCCCGATCGGCTCGCCCATCGCGGGCCGCACCGACAGCGCCCTCGACGACCTCGTCGGGTTCTTCATCAACAGCCTGGTGCTGCGCACCGACACCAGCGGCGAGCCGACGTTCCGCGAGCTCGTGGACCGCGTCCGCACCACCGACCTGGCCGCCTACACCCACCAGGACCTGCCCTTCGAGCGGCTCGTGGAGGTGCTCAACCCGGTCCGCTCGCTCAACAGGCACCCGCTGTTCCAGGTGTGGCTGACCGTCCACGACACCCAGCGCGACGCGCTCGCCGCCCTCGGCGCGCTGCCCGGCATCACCGTCGCCACCCACCAGGTGGACCAGGGCAGTGCCCGCTTCGACCTCGCCTTCGAGCTGAAGCAGCACCGCACCGAGGACGGCACGGCCGCCGGGCTCGAAGGAACCGTCGAGTACAGCACCGACCTCTTCGACGCCGCCACCGTCCGCTCCCTCGTCGACCGCCTGGTGCGCTTCCTGGACGCCGCCACCGCCGCGCCCGACGGGCCCGTCGGCGCCGTCGAACTGCTCGGCGCCGACGAGCGCGAGCGGCTGCTCGTGGCGTGGAACCGGACCGTGGCGCCCACCGGCCCCACGGCAGGACCGACCGTCCCCGAGCTGTTCGAACTGGTCGCGGCCGCGCACGCCGACAGGCCCGCGATCGTCGACGACGAGGTCACCCTCACGTACGCCGAACTCGACGCACGCGCCAACCGGCTCGCGCGCCTCCTCCTCGCACGCGGCGCGGGCCCCGAGCGGTTCGTCGCCGTCGCGCTGCCCCGCTCCGCCGACCTGGTCGTCGGCGCGCTCGCCGCGCTGAAGGCGGGCGCGGGCTATCTGCCCGTCGACCCCGACCAGCCCGACGACCGCATCGCCTATCTGCTCACCGACGCGCGGCCCGCCGTCCTGGTCACCACCGCGGAGACCGCGGCCAGGCTGCCCGACGCGCACTGCGCGAGCGTCCTGCTCGACGAGGCCGCGACGGCCGCCGGGCTCGCCGCGCGGTCCGCCGACGCCCTCACCGACGCCGAACGCGGCGCCCCGCTGCGGCCCGACAGCGCCGCGTACATGATCTACACCTCGGGAACGACCGGACGTCCCAAGGGCGTCGTCGTCTCCCACGCGGGCGTGCCCCACCTGACGGCGACCCACGTCGACAGCGTCGGCGTCACGCCGGAGAGCCGCGTCCTGCACAACCTGGCACCCGCCTTCGACGGCGCGTTCTGGGAGGTGTGCATGGGCCTGCTCACCGGCGCTGCCCTCGTCGTCGTCCCGTCCTCCGTCGCCCCGGGGGCCGACCTCGCCGCGTACGCGCGCCGCCACGGAGCCACCCACGCCACGATCCCGCCCGCCGTCCTCGCCCTCGTCCCCGAAGGCGCGCTGCCCGAGCGGATGACGCTCGTCGTCGCCGCCGAGGCCTGCTCGCCGGAGCTCGTGGAGCGCTGGTCGGCGGGGCGCGTGATGCTCAACGCGTACGGCCCGACCGAGACCACCGTCTGCGCCACCATCAGCGCGCCCCTCGCCGGCCGCGCCGTGCCGCCGATCGGCCGCCCCATCGCCGCCACCCAGGTGTACGTACTCGACGAGCGCCTGCGGCCCGTACCGCCCGGCGTCCCCGGCGAACTCTGCGTCGCCGGCGCGGGCCTGGCCCGCGGCTACTTCGACCGGCCCGCGCTCACCTCGGAACGCTTCGTCGCCAACCCCTTCGGCACGCCGGGCGAACGCATGTACCGCACCGGGGACCTGGTGCGCTGGCGCGCCGACGGCACGCTCGAATACCTCGGCCGCGCCGACAACCAGGTCAAGATCCACGGCCTGCGCGTCGAGCTCAGCGAGATCGACACCGTCCTCGAAGGCCACCCCGCCGTCGCCCAGGCCGCCGTCCTGGTCCGCGAGGACCGGCCCGGCGACAAGCGCCTCGTCGGCTACGTGACGCCCGGCGCCACCACGCCAGAACCGGCCGGACTCCGCGCCCACCTGCGCGACGTGCTGCCCGAGTACATGGTCCCCGTCGCCCTCGTCGTCCTCGACGCGCTGCCGCTGACCTCCACCGGCAAGCTCGACAAGAAGGCCCTGCCCGCCCCGGACTTCCAGGCGGACGCGGGCACCGGCGAGCGCGGTCCCCAGGGCCGCACCGAGGAGGTGCTCTGCGCGCTCTTCGCCGACATCCTCGGACTCGACAGGATCGGCGTCGACGACGGGTTCTTCGACCTCGGCGGCGACAGCATCCTCTCCATCCAGCTGATCAGCCGGGCCCGCGCCGAGGACATCAGGCTCACCGTGCGCGACGTCTTCGAACGCCAGACGGTCGCCGCGCTCGCGCAGTCCGTCGAGGAGGCCCTCGCGGCCGCCGCCACCGAGGAGAGCACGGACACCGCACCGGCCGGGGAGACCGCCACGTCCGGCACCGGCACGGCCGACGCCGAGCGCCCCGTGCGGTGGACGCCGATGATGCGCTGGTTCGCCGAACTCGGCGCGCCCGTCGCCCCGTTCAACCAGTCCGTGGCCGTCCAGGTCCCGGCGGGCGCGGAGCTCGACGCGCTGACGGACGCCGTCCAGGCCGTCGTCGACCACCACGACACGCTGCGGATGCGCACCGGCGCCGTACCCGGCGACGTGGAGATCACGGCCGCGGGCACGGTCCGGGCCGAGGACCTCCTGCGCCGCTTCGACGCCACCGGTCTCGAAGGCGCCGCACTCGAAGAAGCCGTCCGCCGCGAGGCGCGGCGGGAACGTGCGCTCCTCGACCCCGCCGAGGGCCGGATGCTGCGCGCGGTCTGGTTCGACCGGGGCGCGCGGGACGGCCTGCTCGCGCTGGTCGCCCACCACTTCGCCGTCGACGGCGTCTCCTGGCGCATCCTGCTCCAGGACCTCGCCGAGGCCTACGAGGCCGCCGAACACGGCAGCTACACGATCCTCGCCGACGTCGGAACGCCGTGGTCCCGGTGGGCCCGCGCACAGTCCGACGACACCACCGACACCGACGCCGAACTCGCTTACTGGCAGGCCGTCGTGGCCGGCGCCGACGACCGCGGCACCCCGCGGCTCGACCCCGCCCGCGACACCCAGGAGAACGCGGGACGCATCGCACTCAGCCTGCCCGCGGACCTCACCCGCGACCTGCTGACCCGGGTGCCCGGCGCCCTGCACACCGGCATCTCCGACGTCCTGCTCGCCGCCTTCGGCGGGGCGATCGGCGACTGGCGGCGCTCGCGCGGACTGCGCGGCGGCCCCGTCCTGGTCGACGTCGAACAGCACGGCCGCGACGACGCCCACGGCGCCGACCTCACCCGCACCCTCGGCTGGTTCACCGCGCTCTACCCGCTGCGCCTGCCCACCGGCACCACGGAACGCGGCCACGGCACGCTCGGCGACCTGGTGCGGGACGTCAAGGAGTGCACCCGCGCCGTGCCAGGACAGGGCGCCGGCTACGGCCGACTCCGCTACGCCCAGGGGGCGTTGGCCGACCACACGGCCCCCGAGTTCCTCTTCAACTACCTGGGCCGCGTCACCGGATCCGGCGAGGGGGAGGCCTGGGGCGTCGCCCTGCGCGACGTCGCGGGCACCGACCCCGCGATGCCCCTCGACCACCCCGTCGCGCTGAACGCCGCCACCGAGGACGGCGCGGACGGGCCGTGCCTGCGCGTGGAGTGGACGTACGCCACGGGCCTGTACGCCGAGGACGACGTCAGGAGCCTCGCCGACGGCTGGTTCCGCAGGCTCGAAGAGCTCGTCACCTACGCGGGCCGCCCCGAGGCCGGCGCGCTCGTGCCCTCCGACGTCACCCTGCCCGGCCTCACCCGGGCCGACATCGACCACCTGGAGCAGGCCGCCGCGGCCCCGCTCGCCGACGTCCTGCCGCTCACCCCGCTCCAGGAGGGCTTCGTCTTCCTGAACCTCGCGGACGACACCGCACTCGACGTGTACGTCGGCCAGATCGTCCTCGACCTCGACGGCGAGGTCGACGCGGAAGGCCTGCGCACGGCCGCGCGACAGCTCCTCGACCGGCACCCCAACCTGCGCGCTGGCTTCCACCAGCGCGCCGACGGCGCCTGGGTCCAGGTCGTCCCGCGCACCACCGAAGTGCCGTGGCGCTACGCCGACTTGACCGACACCGCCGACACGGAGACGGCCGACCGGATCGCCGAGGAGGACCGCTGGGCCGAATTCGACCTGGCCCGCCCGCCGCTGCTCCGCTTCACCCTGATCAAGCTCGGCGACACACGCCACCGCCTGGTCATGACGAACCATCACATCCTGTTCGACGGCTGGTCCCTGCCCGTCGTCTTCCGTGACCTGCTCACCCTGTACGCGCGCCGCGACGGCACCGGGAAGATCCGCGCGCTGCCCAAGCCGCGCGACTTCCGCGACCACCTCGGCTGGCTCGCCCGCCAGGACAAGGACGCCGCCCGCACCGCGTGGACGCGCTCGCTCGGCGACCTCGACGCGGGCTCGCTCCTCGCCCCCGACGCGGGTCCCGTCGTCACGGCCCCCGGCCAGGTCCCCTTCCAGGCGGGCCGCGAACTCAGCGAGGGCCTCACCACGTTCGCCCGCGCGCACGGCCTCACCGTCAACACGGTGGTGCAGGGCGCCTGGGCCCTGGTCCTCGCCCAGCTGACCGGCGCCTCCGAGGCCGTCTTCGGCGTCACCGTCTCCGGCCGCCCCGCCGAACTCCCCGGCGTGGAGAGCATGGTCGGCCTGTTCATCAACACCGTGCCGCGCCGGGCGCACATCGACCCGGCCGAGCCGGTCGGCCAGTACCTGCGCCGCCTCCAGGAGGAGCAGACCCGCCTCCTCGACCACCAGTGGGTCGGGCTGGCCGAGGTGCAGAACTGGGCCGGATCCACCGGCCTGTTCGACACCGCGATGGTCTTCGAGAACTACCCGCTCGACGGCGACGCCCTGGACGAGACCCTGAACGCCGCGGGCCTCGCCATCGCCGGCATCCAGACAGCCGACAGCACGCACTTCGCCCTCAACCTCGTCGCCGACCTGCGCGATTCGGAACTCAACGTCCGCTTCGACCACCGCTCCGACGTCCTCGCGGAGGAGCAGGTCCGCGAGATCGCGGAACGCTTCGGCCGGGTTCTGGCAGCGTTCGTCGCGGACGCGGAGGTGCCGGTGGGCCGGATCGGCCTGCTGGGCGAGGCGGAGCGCGAGCGGATGCTCGTGGAGTGGAACGGTGTGACGGGCGGCGAGGTGTCGTCGGTGTCGCTGCCGGAGCTGGTGGCGGCACGGGCGCAGGCCACGCCGGACGCGGTGGCCGTGAGCGACGAGAACTCCGCGCTCACGTACGGGGAGTTGGTGGATCGCGCGGACCGTCTCGCGCGGCACCTGGTCTCGCGGGGCGTGGGTGCCGAGCGGTTCGTGGCGGTGGCGATGCCTCGTGGTGTCGACGCGGTCGTCGCGCTGCTCGGTGTGCTGCGGGCCGGTGGGGCGTACGTTCCGGTGGATCCGGAGTATCCGGTGGAGCGGATCGCGTACATGCTGGAGGATGCGGCGCCGGTGCTGGTGCTGGCCTCCGGTGAGGTGGCCCAGAAGCTGCCCGCGACGCAGGTTCCGGTCGTCGTACTCGATGGTCTCGAACTGCCGGACGCGAGCGCGGAGCTGAAGGCTCCCGCTCCTGGTGATCCCGCGTACGTCATCTACACCTCAGGTTCGACCGGCCGCCCCAAGGGTGTCGTGGTCGAACACCGTGCCGTGGCGGCGTACTTGGCGCACGCGGGCGCGGCCCACCCTGACGCCTCGGGTTCGACCGTGCTGCACTCGCCGCTGTCCTTCGACCTGACGGTGACCGCGCTGTGGACTCCGCTGACGGTCGGCGGTCACGTCCACCTCACGGCTCTCGACGAGGGTGACGTGGCGGCCCGTCCGCAGCCTTCGCTGATGAAGGTCACGCCGAGCCACCTGCCCCTGCTCCAGGAGCTGCCGGAGACGGTGAGCCCCAGTGGCACGCTGATCATCGGTGGCGAGCAGCTGACCGGCGAGGCGCTGGCGGCCTGGCGTGAGCGTCACCCGTCCGTCCGAGTCATCAACGCCTACGGTCCCACCGAATCCACCGTCAACTGCGCCCAGTTCGAGATCGAGCCGGGCCAGCAGGTTGCCGGAGGCCCGGTGCCGATCGGGCGGCCCTTCGGGCATCTGCGGATGTACGTCCTGGATGGCGCGCTGCGGCCCGCTCCGGTGGGTGTCGCGGGTGAGCTCTATCTCGCGGGCCCGCAGTTGGCGCGCGGATACTGGGGCAGGGCCGCGCTGACGGCCGAGCGTTTCACCGCCGATCCGTACGGCGGTCCGGGCGCCCGCATGTACCGCTCCGGTGACCTCGCCCGCTGGAACGGCGAAGGTCAGCTCGAATACGTCGGGCGTACCGACCACCAGGTCAAGCTGCGCGGTCACCGCATCGAACTCGGCGAGATCGAGTCCGCCGTGCTCGCGCACCCCGCCGTGGCCCAGGCCGCCCTCGTGCTGCGCGAGGACGAGCCCGGTGACCAGCGCCTGGTCGCGTACGTCGTGCCGGCCGACGGGGTCGACCTCGCGGCCGCCGACGTGCAGACGCGGCTGCGCGACGGGCTCCCGGACTACATGGTGCCGTCGGCGGTCGTCGTGCTCGACGCGCTGCCGCTGACCGTGAACGGCAAGCTGGACCGGGCCGCCCTGCCCGCGCCCGCCTACGCCGACCGCCCGGCGGGCAGCCGTGGTCCGCGTACGCCGCAGGAGGAGATCCTCTGCACCCTGTTCGCCGAGGTCCTCGGTCTCGACCGGGTCGGCATCGACGACGACTTCTTCACCCTCGGCGGGCATTCCCTGCTCGCCACGCGTCTGGTCAGCCGGATCCGGCAGGGCCTCGACGCCGAGGTCTCCATCCGGCAGGTCTTCGACAAGCCGACCGTGGCCGCGCTGGCCGAGGCCCTGACGGCGGCGGGCCGGGCGCGGTCCCCGCTGGCCCCGCAGGTGCGCCCCGAGCGGCTCCCGCTGTCGTACGCCCAGCGCAGCATGTGGCTCCTGCACAAGCTGGAGCCCGAGTCGACGGCGTACAACATCCCGACCACCCTGCGGATGACCGGTGACCTGGACACCGGGGCGCTGCGCGCGGCGCTCGCGGACGTCGTGGCCCGGCACGAGAGCCTGCGCACCGTCTACGCGGAGGACAAGGAGGGCGACCACCAGATCGTCCTGCCCGCCGACGAGGCGCGGCCCGCCCTGCCGGTCGTGGCATGCGGACGGGAGCAGCTGGCCGACCGGATCGCGGAAGCGACCCGGTACGTCTTCGACCTGTCCGCCGAACTCCCGCTGCGCGCCACCCTGTTCGAGGTCGCGCACGACGAGCACGTGCTCCTCCTGCTCGTCCACCACATCGCCAGCGACGCCTGGTCGCGCGTCCCGCTTGCCCGTGACCTGACCACCGCCTACACGGCACGCGCGGGCGGCTCGGCCCCCGAGTTCGCGCCGCTGCCCGTGAGTTACGCGGACTACGCCCTGTGGCAGCGCGACGCGCTCGGCGGCGTGGACGACGCGGACAGCGTGCTGGCCCGCCAGCAGGACTACTGGGCCGCACAACTCTCCGGCCTTCCCGAGGAGTTGCAGCTTCCCGCCGACCGGCCGCGGCCCGCCGTCGGTGGCTACCGGGGTGACCGAACCGTCTTCACCGTGCCCGGTGACGTGCACCGGAGGCTCGGTGCGCTGGCCCGCGAGACCGGCAGCAGCGTCTTCATGGTCGTGCAGGCCGCGCTCGCCGCGCTGCTCAACAGGATCGGCGCGGGCGACGACATCCCGGTCGGCACGCCCGTCGCCGGACGCACCGACAGCGCGCTGGACGACCTCGTCGGCTACTTCATCAACACCCTGGTGCTGCGCACCGACGCGAGTGGCGACCCGACGTTCCGGGAACTCCTGGACCGGGTGCGCCGCACCGACCTGGAGGCGTACGCCCACCAGGACCTGCCCTTCGAGCAGTTGGCGGAGATCGTCAACCCCGTCCGCACGCCGGGCAGGCATCCGCTCGTGCAGGTGACCCTCAACGTCACCCACGTCGACGCGGGCTCCGTCGCCCGGCTGCCCGGACTCGACGTGACCTTCGAGCACGCCGAGGTGACGGGCGCCAAGTTCGACCTCGCCTTCAGCCTCGCCGAGGAGCGCACGGAGGAGGGCGAGCCCGTCGGCATGATGGGCGCGCTCGACTACCGCACGGAACTCTTCGACGCCGCGACGGCCGACGAACTCGCCCAGCGCCTGCTGCGCGTGCTGACCGACGCCGTGACCCACCCGGACCGGCCGCTCAGCCGCATCGACCTGCTGGGCGCGGCGGACCGCGAACGCGTCCTCGTGGAGTGGAACGGCGCCACCGGCGGCGAACCGCCCACGCTGACCCTGCCGGAGCGGGTCTCCGCGCGGGCGCGGGTGTCGCCGGACGCGGTGGCCGTGAGCGACGAGAACTCCTCTGTGACATATGGGGAGTTGGTGGGGCGTGCGGATCGTCTCGCGCGGTATCTGGCCGCTCAGGGTGCGGGTGCCGAGCGGTTCGTGGCGGTGGCGATGCCTCGTGGTGTCGACGCGGTCGTCGCGCTGCTCGGTGTGCTGCGGGCCGGTGCGGCGTACGTTCCGGTGGATCCGGAGTATCCGGTGGAGCGGATCGCGTACATGCTGGAGGATGCGGCGCCGGTGCTGGTGCTTGCTTCCGATGAGGTGGCCCAGAAGCTGCCCGCGACGCAGGTTCCGGTCGTCGTGCTCGATGGTCTCGAACTGCCGGACGCGACAGGTGAGTTGACGTCTCCCGCTCCCGGTGATCCCGCGTACGTCATCTACACCTCGGGCTCGACCGGCCGCCCCAAGGGTGTCGTGGTCGAACACCGTGCCGTGGCGGCCTACTTGGCGCACGCGGGTGCGGCCTACCCGGACGCCTCGGGCGCCACCGTCCTGCACTCGCCGCTCTCCTTTGACCTGACCGTGACCGCGCTGTGGACCCCGCTGACGGTCGGCGGTCACGTCCACCTCACCGCCCTCGACGAGGGTGATGTCGCGGCCCGTCCGCAGCCCACCCTCATGAAGGTGACCCCAAGTCACCTGCCTCTGCTCCAGGAACTGCCGGACACGGCGAGCCCCAGTGGCACGCTGATCATCGGCGGCGAGCAGTTGACCGGCGAGGCTCTGACGGCCTGGCGTGAGCGTCACCCGTCGGTCCGTGTCATCAACGCCTACGGTCCCACCGAATCCACCGTCAACTGCGCCCAGTTCGAGATCGAGCCGGGCCAGGAGATCGGCGCCGGTCCCGTCCCGATCGGGCGGCCCTTCGGGCATCTGCGGATGTACGTCCTTGACGCCTCCCTCCAGCCCGTACCGCCTTCTGTGGCAGGCGAGTTGTACCTCGCCGGTCCGCAGTTGGCGCGCGGGTACTGGGGTCGGGCCGGTCTCACGGCCGAGCGGTTCACCGCCGATCCGTACGGTGCGCCGGGTGCGCGCATGTACCGCTCCGGTGACCTCGCCCGCTGGAACAGGGACGGTCAGCTCCAGTACCTCGGCCGCACCGACCACCAGGTCAAGCTGCGCGGTCACCGCATCGAACTCGGTGAGATCGAGTCCGCCGTGCTCGCGCAGCAGGGAGTGGCGCGGGCCGCCGTCGTGGTGCGCGAGGACAAGCCGGGGGACCAGCTGCTCGTCGCGTACGTCGTGCCGGCCGGTGCGGGCGGTCTCGTGGCCGCCGACGTGCAGGAGGGGCTGCGCGCCGGGCTGCCCGACTACATGGTGCCCGCGGCGGTCGTCGTGCTCGACGCGCTGCCGCTCACCGTGAACGGCAAGCTCGACCGGGCCGCCCTGCCCGCACCGGAGTTCGGCGGCGGCGCGCAGGCGCGGCGGCTGCCGCGCTCCCCGCAGGAAGAGATCCTCTGCGCGCTCTTCGCCGAGGTGCTCGGCGTCGAGGCCGTCGGGATCGACGAGGACTTCTTCGCGCTCGGCGGGCACTCGCTGCGGGCCACCCGGCTCGTCAGCAGGATCCGGCAGGCGCTCGACGTGGACGTCTCCATCCGGCAGGTCTTCGACGTGCCGACCGTGGCGGGCCTCGCCGCGGCCCTGACCGGCGCCGCGCTCCCCGCACGCGCCCCGCTGGCCGCGCGGCCGCGCCCCGAGCGCGTCCCGCTGTCGTACGCCCAGCGCCGCCTGTGGTTCCTGCACCAGTTGGAGGGCCCGTCGGCGACGTACAACATCCCGACCGCCCTGCGGATGTCGGGGGCGCTCGACGTCGATGCGCTGCGCTCGGCGATCGCGGACGTCGTCGTGCGGCACGAAACCCTGCGGACCGTCTTCGCCGAGTACGAGCACGAGGACGGGCCCCGGCAGATCGTCCTGGCACCCGAGGCCGCCGTGCCGGACCTCGCCGTGGTGGACGTGGCGGCGGACGAGCTCGACGACGCCGTCGTACGGGCGGCGGGACACGCCTTCGACCTGCGCTGCGACCTGCCGGTGCGGGCCACGCTGTTCAGGACCGCGCCCGACGAGCACGTGCTGCTCATGCTGATCCACCACATCGCCACCGACGGCTGGTCCACCGGGCCGCTCGCCCGCGACCTGGGCACCGCCTACCAGGCCCGGACCCGCGGTGCCGCGCCCGCCTGGGCGCCGCTCGCGGTGACCTACGCGGACTACGCGCTGTGGCAGCGCGACGCGCTCGGCGGCGTGGACGACGCGGACAGCGTGCTCGCCCGCCAGCAGGCCTACTGGACCGGCCAACTGGCCGACCTTCCCGAGGAGTTGCAGCTCCCCGCGGACCGGCCGCGGCCCTCCGTCAGTGGACACGAGGGCGGCCGCGTCACGTTCACCGTGCCCGCCGCGCTGCACGGGCGGCTCGCCGAGCTCGGCAAGGAGACGCACACCAGCGTCTTCATGGTCGTGCAGGCCGCGCTCGCCTCGCTCCTGAACCGGCTCGGCGCGGGCGACGACATCCCGATCGGCACGCCCGTCGCCGGACGCACCGACAGCGCCCTCGAAGACCTCGTCGGCTTCTTCATCAACAACCTGGTGCTGCGCACCGACACCGCGGGCGACCCGACGTTCCGGGAGCTCCTCGACCGGGTGCGGCGCACCGACCTGGACGCGTACGCACATCAGGACCTGCCCTTCGAGCAGCTCGTGGAGGCGCTCAACCCGGTCCGCTCGCTCGGCCGGCACCCGCTCTTCCAGGTGCTCCTGAGCGTCAGCCCAGTCGACGACGACCCGGCGGGACAGGCCGGACTCGCGGGCCTCGACGTCGCCCCGTACCGGCTCGGCACCGCCGTCGCCAAGGTGGACCTCGCGCTGGCGCTCGCCACCGCGCGGTCGGCCGACGGGGCGCCCGCCGGGTTCTCCGGAGTCCTCGACTTCGCCACCGCGCTGTTCGACAGGGCCACCGCGGTCTCCGTCGTCGACCGGTTCCTGCGGCTGCTCGAAGCCGTCACCGCGGACCCGGACCTGCCGATCGGCGCCCTGGACGTCCTGTCGGCGGCCGAACGCCACGAGATCCTCGTGCGCCGCAACGACACCGGCACCGCCGCCTCGCCCGCCACCCTGCCCGAGCTGTTCCAGCGGCAGGCGCGGAAGACCCCGGACGCGCCCGCCGTCGTCTCCGGCGAGCTCACGCTGTCGTACGCCGGACTCGACGCGCGGGCCGACCGGCTCGCGCACCGGCTGCGCGCCCACGGCGTGCGGCGCGGCACCCCCGTGGTGCTCCTGATGCGCCGCTCGCCCGACCTGATCGTGGCGACCCTCGCCGTCGCCAAGGCGGGCGGCGCCTACGTCCCGCTGCACGAGTCCTACCCGGTGGAGCGCATGCGCTTCGTCCTCGACGACGCGGCGGCGCGGATCGTGCTCACCGACGACGAAGAGGCCGCCCGCGCCGCCGAGTTGGGCGCGGACCTCACCGTCCTCAGGGCCGACGAGGACCCGGCGGGAGTCCCGGACGGGGCACTCGCACTCGACCTGGCGCCCGCCGACCTGGCGTACGTGATGTACACGTCGGGCTCGACCGGCGTGCCCAAGGGCGTCGCCGCCACCCAGGGCGGCGTCGCCGACCTGGCCCTGGACGGCTGCTGGTCGCCGCAGGCGCGCGAACGCGTCCTGCTGCACGCCCCGCACGCCTTCGACGTCTCCAACTACGAGATGTGGGTCCCGCTGCTCTCCGGCGGCACCGTCGTGGTGGCCCCGCCCGGCACCCTGGACGCCGCCGCGCTCGGCGCACTCCTGGAACGCCACCGCATCACCGGGGTGCACCTGACCGCCGGGTTCTTCCGGGTCGTCGCCGAGGAGGCGCCCGGCTGCTTCGCCACCGTCCAGGAGGTCCTCACCGGCGGTGACGTCGTCGCCCCCAACGCGGTCGCCCGCGTCCTGGACCACGCACCGCACCTGGTCCTGCGCCAGCTGTACGGGCCGACGGAGACCACGCTGTGCGTCGCGCACCACGCGGTGACCGCGCCGTACGAGCCAGGCGCCCGGCTGCCGCTCGGCAGGCCGCTCGACCACACCCGCCTCTACGTCCTGGACGCCGCGCTGCGCCCGGTGCCCGACGGCGTCGTCGGCGAGCTGTACGTCGCGGGGGCCCAGCTCACCCGCGGCTACCTCGGGCGCGCCGCGCTCACCGCCGAGCGGTTCACCGCCGACCCGCACGGCGCGCCGGGGGAGCGGATGTACCGCACCGGCGACCTGGCCAGGTTCGACCGCGAAGGCCGGCTCGACTACCTCGGCCGCGGCGACGACCAGGTCAAACTGCGCGGCTACCGCATCGAACTCGGCGAGGTCGAGGCCGTCCTCGCGCGCTTCCCCGGCGTGGCCCAGGCCGCGGCGCTGGTCCGCGAGGACCGCCCCGGCGACCGCCGCCTGGTCGCCTACGCGGTGCCATCGGGCGGCGGCGAGGCCGACCCCGGCGAGCTGACCGGATGGCTCCGCGAGCGGCTGCCCGACTACATGGTCCCCGCGGCCGTGCTCGTGCTGGACGCGCTGCCCCTGACCACCAACGGCAAGCTGGACCGCAAGGCGCTGCCCGCGCCCGACTTCCAGGCACTCGCCACCGGACGCGAGGCGGGCACCGGACCGGAGAAGCGCCTCGCCGCCCTCTTCGCCGAGGTCCTCGGCCTGGAGCGGGTCGGCGTCGACGACGGGTTCTTCGACCTCGGCGGCGACAGCATCCTCTCCATCCAGCTGGTCAGCAGGGCCCGCGCGGCGGGCCTCGCGCTCACCGTGCGCGACGTGTTCGAGCACCAGAGCGTCGCCAGGCTCGCCGGGCTCGACCTGACGGCCGGCACCGGACCGGCCGCGGCGGACGTCGCCCCCACGGGCCCGCTGCCCGCCACCCCCGTCATCAGCGCGTACGGCGAGAGCGGCGGCCCCGTCGCCGGGTTCAACCAGTCCGCCGTGGTGCGGGTGCCCGCAGAGGCAAGGCTCGACACGCTCGGCGCGGCCCTGCGGACGCTGCTCGACCACCACGACGCGCTCCGGCTGCGGGTCGGCGGGCTCACGCCCGACACCGACCTCGACGTACTGCCGCCCGGCACCGTCGACGCCGCCGACTGCCTGGTCCGCGTCGACGTGGCGGACCTGACGGACGAGCAACTGCCCGACGCGGTCAGGCGCGAGGCGGAGAGCGCCCGCACCCGGCTCGCCCCGGCCCGCGGCGTCATGCTCCAGGCCGTCTGGCTCGACCGGGCCGCGCGCCCCGGACTCCTCGTCCTGGTCGCCAACCACCTCGCCGTCGACGCGGTCTCCTGGCGCACCCTGCTCCCCGACCTCGCCGAGGCCTGGCGGGCCGCCCACGACGGAACACCGGTGAGCCTCGCGCCCGTCGGCACGTCCTGGCGGCAGTGGGCGCACACCCTGCACGCCATGGCCACCACCCAGGAACGCGAGAGCGAGCTGGACATCTGGCGCGCCGTCCTCGACCGGCCCGCCACCCCCCGGGCGTACGGCAGCCACGACGAGGCGGGCACGCTCTCGCTCACGCTCCCCGCCGACGTCACCGAGCCGCTCCTGAGCTGGGTGCCCGGTGTCTTCACCGGCGGCGTCAACGACGTGCTGCTCACCGCCTTCGCCGTCGCCGTCGCCGAATGGCGGCGCGAACGCGGCGAGCAGGCGGGCCCGGTCGTGGTCGACCTGGAGAGCCACGGACGGCACGAGGACGCGGTGCGCGGCGCCGAACTCTCGCGCACCGTCGGCTGGTTCACCAGCGTCCACCCCGTCCGGCTCGCGCCGCGCGACGAGGCGGACCTGTGGGACGGCGGACCCGGCATGGGCCGCGCCGTCCGGCACGTCAAGGAAGCGCTGCGGGCCTTCCCCGACCACGGCATCGGCTACGGCCTGCTCCGCCACCTCAACCCGCGCACGGCGGCCGCGCTCGCCGCCTTCCCCGCCCCCGAGTACGGCTTCAACTACCTGGGCCGCGGCGCCATCGCCGGCGACCCCGGCGACTGGGACCGCGTCGCGGGCGGCGTCGCGGGCCGCCCCGAAGGCACCCCGCTCACCCACGCCGTCGAGATCAACTGCGCGGCGCAGGACGGCCCCGAAGGGCCGCACCTGACCGCCAACTGGACGTACGCGGGCGGACTGTACGACGCCGAAGGCATCCGGCGCCTCGCCGACCTGTGGTTCACCGCCCTCGCGGCCCTGGTGGAGCACGCGCGCAGGCCCGACGCCTCGGGCCTCACACCGTCCGACCTCACGCACGCGTCGCTGAGCCAGGCAGAGATCGACGAGTTCGAGGAAGACCTCATGTCCGATTGGGAGAACCAGCAGTGAGCAAGCAGCCACCACAGATCGAGGACATCCAGCCGCTGTCCTCGCTGCAAGAGGGCTTTCTCTTCCTCAGCCTCTTCGACAAGGCCGGACTCGACGTCTACATCCGCCAGTTCGTCCTCGACCTGGACGGCGACCTCGACGCGGACGCCATGCGCGCTGCCGCGCAGCAGCTCCTGGACCGGCACGCCACGCTGCGGGCCTCCTTCCGCCAGCGCAAGAACGGCGACTGGGTGCAGATCGTCATGCGCGGCGTCCGGGTGCCGTGGACGGTCGTCGACCTCACCGCGCTCGACGACGACAAGCGCGAGGAGGAGGCGCGGCGCACCGTCGAGGAGGACCGGCTGCGCCGCTTCGACCCCGCGCGCCCGCCGCTGATCCGCTTCACGCTCATCCAACTGGCCCCGCACCGGCACCGGTTGGTCATGACCAACCACCACATGCTGTTCGACGGCTGGTCCCTGCCCATCCTGCTGCGCGAACTGACCGCCCTCTACACCGGTACGAGCGGTGCCGCGCTGCCCCGCCCGCGGCCCTTCGCCGAGTACCTGTCCTGGCTCGGCGAGCGCGACAAGGACGCCGCGCGCACCGCGTGGACCGAGGCCCTCACCGGCATCGAGTCCCCGACGGTCGTGGCGCCCGACGCGGGCCCCATCAGCGAGCTGCCCCGTCAGATGCCCGTGCCGCTCGACCCCGAGGTCAGCAGCGGGCTCGCCGACCGGGCCCGCGCGCACGGCCTCACCGTCAACACGGTGGTGCAGGGCGCCTGGGCCCTGGTCCTCGCCCAGCTGACCGGCGCCTCCGAGGCCGTCTTCGGCGTCACCGTCTCCGGCCGCCCCGCCGAACTCCCCGGCGTGGAGAGCATGGTCGGCCTCTTCATGAACACGGTGCCGCTGCGCGCCCGCATCGACCCCGCGGAGACCGCGGGCCAGTACCTGCGCCGCCTCCAGGAGGAACAGACCCGCCTCCTCGACCACCAGTGGGTCAGCCTCGCCGAGGTGCAGAGCTGGGCCGGGTCCACCGGTCTGTTCGACACCGGCATGGTCTTCGAGAACTACCCGGTCAACGCCGCGAAGCTGGACGCGGGACTCGGCTCGGCCGGCCTCACCGTGGACAGTGCCGCGATCCGCGGCGGCGGCCACTTCGCCATGCAGCTCATCGCCGACCTGCGCGGCACCGCGCTGAACGTGCGCGTGGACTACCGCCCCGACCTCCTGGCCGACGACCGCGTCCGCGAGATAGCAGGGCGCGTGGCCCGCGTCCTGGCGGCGTTCGTCGCGGACGCGGAGGTGCCGGTGGGCCGGATCGGCCTGCTGGGTGATGCGGAGCGCGAGCGGATGCTCGTGGAGTGGAACGGTGTGACGGGCGGCGAGGTGTCGTCGGTGTCGCTGCCGGAGCTGGTCTCCGCGCGGGCGCAGGCCACGCCGGACGCGGTGGCCGTGAGCGATGAGAACTCCTCTGTTACATATGGGGAGTTGGTGGGGCGTGCGGACCGTCTCGCGCGGTATCTGGCCGCTCAGGGTGCGGGTGCCGAGCGGTTCGTGGCGGTGGCGATGCCTCGTGGCGTGGACGCGGTCGTGGCGCTGCTGGCGGTGGTGAAGTCGGGTGCGGCGTACGTGCCGGTGGACCCGGAGTACCCCGTGGAGCGCATCGCGTACATGCTGGAGGATGCGGCGCCGGTGCTGGTGCTCGCCTCCGATGAGGTGGCCCAGAAGCTGCCCGCGACGCAGGTCCCGGTCGTCGTACTCGATGGTCTCGAACTGCCGGACGCGACGCCCCAGTTGCAGGCTCCCGCGCCGGGCGATCCCGCCTACGTCATCTACACCTCGGGCTCGACCGGCCGCCCCAAGGGTGTCGTGGTCGAACACCGCGCCGTGGCCGCCTACTTGGCGCACGCGGGCGCGGCCTACCCGGACGCCTCAGGCGCCACCGTCCTGCACTCGCCGCTCTCCTTCGACCTGACCGTGACCGCGCTGTGGACCCCGCTCACGGTCGGCGGCCATGTGCATCTGGCCGCGCTGGACGGCGACGACCACGCGTCCCGCGCGCGTCCCTCCCTGATGAAGGTCACCCCGAGCCACCTGCCCCTGCTCCAGGAGCTGCCCGAGTCGGTCAGCCCGAGCGGCACGCTGATCATCGGCGGTGAGCAGCTGACCGGCGAGGCCCTGACGGCCTGGCGTGAGCGTCACCCGTCGGTCCGTGTCATCAACGCCTATGGTCCGACCGAATCCACCGTCAACTGCGCCCAGTTCGAGATTCTGCCCGGCCAGGAGGTCGGGTCCGGTCCGGTGCCGATCGGGCGGCCCTTCGGGCATCTGCGGATGTATGTCCTCGATGGCGCGCTGCGGCCCGCTCCGGTGGGTGTCGCGGGTGAGCTCTATCTCGCGGGTCCGCAGTTGGCTCGCGGTTACTGGGGTCGGGCCGGTCTCACGGCCGAGCGTTTCACCGCCGATCCCCACGGCGCGCCCGGCGCCCGCATGTACCGCTCGGGCGACCTCGCCCGCTGGAACGCCGAAGGCCAGCTCGAATACGTCGGGCGCACCGACCACCAGGTCAAGCTGCGCGGTCACCGCGTCGAACTCGGCGAGATCGAGTCCGCCGTGCTCGCGCACCCCGCCGTGGCCCAGGCCGCCCTCGTGCTGCGCGAGGACGAGCCCGGTGACCACCAGTTGGTGGCGTACACCGTGGCCGCCGAGGGGCGGACCGTCCAACCGGCGCACGTGCTGGCCGAGTTGGGCGGGCAGCTGCCCGACTACATGGTGCCGTCGGCGATCGTGGTGCTCGACGCGCTGCCGCTGACCGTGAACGGCAAGCTGGACCGGGCCGCGCTGCCCGCACCGGCCTACGCCGACCGCCCGGTCGGCGGGCGTGGTCCGCGTACGCCGCAGGAGGAGATCCTCTGCACGCTGTTCGCCGAGGTCCTCGGTCTCGACCGGGTCGGCATCGACGACGACTTCTTCACCCTCGGCGGGCACTCGCTGCGGGCCACCCGGCTCGTCAGCAGGATCCGCCGGACGCTGGACGTGGAACTGCCCATCCGCCAGCTGTTCGAGACGCCCACGGTGGCGGGCGTCGCGACGGCGGTCGCCACGGCGGGCCGCGGCCGCGCCGCGCTGGTGGCCAGGCCGCGCCCCGAGCGCGTCCCGCTGTCGTACGCCCAGCGACGCCTGTGGTTCCTGCACCAGCTGGAGGGTCCCTCCGCGACGTACAACATGCCGACCGCGCTGCGCCTGAAGGGCGCGCTCGACGAGGGCGCGCTGCGCGCCGCCGTCGCGGACGTCGTGGCCCGGCACGAGAGCCTGCGCACCGTCTTCGCCGAGGACGACGAGGGACCCCGGCAGATCGTGCTCGCGCCCGAGGACGCGCGCCCCGGGTTCGACCGGGTGGACAGCGGCCCCGACGACGTGGCCCGCGCGCTCGGCGAGGCCGCCGGGTACTGCTTCGACCTCGCCGCCGAACTCCCGCTGCGTGCCACCCTGTTCAGGGTCGCGCCCGAAGAGCACGTGCTGCTGATCCTGCTGCACCACATCGCGGGCGACGCCTGGTCGATGACGCCGCTGGCCCGTGACCTGAGCGCCGCCTACAGCGCGCGCGCCGGGGGACTCGCGCCGGACTGGACCGTGCCCGACGTGGCGTACGCGGACTACACGCTGTGGCAGCACGAGACGCTCGGCGCCGCGGACGACGCCGACAGCGCGCTCGCCACCCAGCTCGCCTACTGGCAACGGCAGTTGGCCGGGCTGCCCGAGGAGCTCCAGCTCCCCGCCGACCGGCCGCGCCCCGCCGTTGCCTCGCACCGCGGCGACCGGGTGGCCTTCACGCTCTCCGCCGACGCGCACCGAGGGCTCGCCGAGCTCGCCAGGTCCACGCACACCAGCATGTTCATGGTCGCGCAGGCCGCCGTGGCGGCGCTCCTGAGCCGGCTCGGCGCGGGCACCGACATCCCGGTCGGCACGCCGATCGCGGGCCGCACCGACGCCGCGCTCGACGACCTCGTCGGCTTCTTCATGAACACCCTGGTGCTGCGCACCGACACCTCCGGCGACCCGACCTTCCGGGAGCTGCTTGCCGGTGTGCGCGGCACCGACCTGGCCGCCTACGCCCACCAGGACCTGCCCTTCGAGCAGCTGGTGGAGGCCCTTAACCCGGCGCGTTCGCTGGGCCGTCACCCGCTCTTCCAGATCCTGCTCACCGTGCACAACGCCGACGAGGGCGCCGCCGCCGACGCGATCGGCCGGCTGCCGGGACTCGACGTCTCGGTGCAGGGCGGCGGGGACGGCGCGGCGCGCTTCGACCTGTCGTTCGCGTTCACCGAGCAGTTCGCCGAAGGGCGGGAGCCCGCCGGGCTGCACGGCTCGGTGACCTACAGCACCGACCTCTTCGACCGGGGCACGGCCGAGGCGCTGGTGGCCCGCCTGGAGCGGGTCTTCGCCGCCGCCGTCGCGGACCCCGACGGGCGCGTCGGCGCCGTCGAACTCCTCGCGCCCGCCGAGCGCGAGCGGCTGCTCGGCACGGACGGCGCGACCGAGCGCGTCTTCCCCGAAGAGTCGGTCGCCGAGGCGTTCCGCGCCCAGGCCGCCCGCACCCCGGACCACCCGGCGCTGCTCGCGGGCGACACCACCCTCACGTACGCCGAACTGGACGCCCGCGCCGAGCGGTTGGCGGCGCTGCTCCGGTCCAAGGGGGCCGGGCCCGAGCGGTTCGTCGCGCTGGTCCTGCCGCGCGGCGCCGAGCTGATCGTCAGCCTGCTCGCGGTGCTCAAGAGCGGCGCCGCCTATCTGCCGATCGACCCGGGCCACCCCAGCGAGCGCATCGCGTACATGCTGGCGGACAGCCGGCCGATGCTGGCCATCGGCACCACGGAGACCGCCAGGGACCTGGCCACGACGACGGACCTGGAGTGGCTGCTGCTCGACGACCCGGAGCTCGAACTCCCCGTCGTCGAAGGGACCTCGGCGGAGACGGCGGAGGCCGGGCACCCCGCGTACGTCATCTACACCTCCGGCTCGACCGGGCGGCCCAAGGGCGTCGTCGTCAGCCGGGGCAGCCTCGCCAACTTCCTCGGCGACATGCGCGCCCGCGTCCCGGTGGGCGCCGCCGACCGGCTGCTCGCCGTCACCACCATCGGCTTCGACATCGCCGGACTCGAAGTCTTCCTGCCGCTCGTGGACGGCGCGACGCTCGTGCTCGCCGACCGCGCCACCGTGCGGGACCCGGGCGCGCTCGGCGCGCTCCTCGCCGACAGCGGCACCACCGTCGTGCAGGCCACCCCGAACCTGTGGCACGGCCTGCTCGACACCGTCCCCGACGCGCTGCGCGGCGTGCGCGCGCTGGTCGGCGGCGAGGCGCTGCCCGCCGAACTCGCCCGCCGCCTCGCCGAGTCGTGCGCGTCCGCGATCAACGTGTACGGCCCGACCGAGGCCACCATCTGGGCGAGCGCCGCCCCGCTCGCCCCCGCGCTCACCGGCGCCCCGCCCATCGGCGTCCCGCTCGCCAACACCCGGATGTACGTCCTGGACGCGGGCCTGCGCCCGGTGCCGCCCGGCGTGCCCGGGGAGCTGTACATCGCGGGCGCCCAGCTGGCCCGCGGCTATCTGGGCCGGGCCGCGCTCACCGCGGAGCGGTTCACCGCCGATCCGTTCGGGGCACCGGGGGAGCGGATGTACCGCACCGGCGACCTGGCGCGGTGGCGCGGCGACGGACAGCTCGACTACCTCGGCCGCACCGACCACCAGGTCAAGCTGCGCGGCTTCCGCATCGAGCTCGGCGAGATCGAGGCGGCGCTCGGCCGCCACCCCGGCATCGCCAAGGCCGCGGCGCTGGTCCGCGAGGACCACCCCGGCGACCAGCTCCTCGTCGCGTACGCCGTGCCCGAGGACGGCGCCGCGCTCACCCTGGCGGACGTGCGCGAGCGACTGGCCGCGTTCCTGCCCGACTACATGATCCCCTCGGCGCTCGTCAGCCTCGACGCGATGCCGCTCACCCCCAACGGCAAGCTCGACCGCACGGCCCTGCCCGCGCCCGACCACTCCGGGCGCGCCGCGGGCCGGGCCCCGCGCACCCCGCAGGAGGAGATCCTCTGCACGCTCTTCGGCGAGGTGCTCGGCGTGGACGGCGTCGGCATCGACGACGACTTCTTCGCGCTCGGCGGACACTCGCTGCGCGCCACCCGGCTGGTCAGCCGCGTCCGGGACGTGCTCGGTCTCGAACTGGCCGTCCGGGGGCTCTTCGAGACGCCGACCGTCGCCGGTCTGGTCGCCGCCCTCGGCCGCGCCGACCGCGCCCGCGCCGCCCTGCGGGCCCGCCCGCGCCCCGAGCGGCTCCCGCTGTCGTACGCCCAGCGCCGCCTGTGGTTCCTGCACCACCTGGAGGGGCCGTCCGCGGCGTACAACATCCCGACCGCGCTGCGCCTGAAGGGCGCGCTCGACGAGGACGCGCTGCGCGCCGCGCTCGCGGACGTCGTGGCTCGGCACGAGAGCCTGCGCACCGTCTTCGCCGAGGACACCGAAGGGCCGCACCAGGTCGTCCGCGCCGCCGACACCGCACGGCCGGGCCTCGACGTCTCCGACACCACCGAGGCGGACCTGCCGCGCGCCCTGCGCGAAGCGGCGGGCCACTGCTTCGACATCACCGCCGAACTGCCCCTGCACGCCCACCTGTTCCGCCTCGCACCCGACGAGCACGCGCTGCTGCTGCTCGTCCACCACATCGCGGGAGACGGCTGGTCGATGGCGCCGCTCGGCCGCGACCTCACCACCGCGTACGCCGCCCGTGCGCGCGGCGCCGCGCCCGGCTGGACGCCGCTGCCCGTGCAGTACGCCGACTACGCCCTGTGGCAGCGCGAGGTGCTCGGCGACGAGAGCGACGCGGACAGCCCGCTGGCCCGTCAGATCGCCTATTGGAGCGAGCAACTCGCCGCACTGCCCGAGCAGTTGGAGCTGCCGACCGACCGGCCGCGCCCCGCGGTCTCCGGGAACCAGGGCGACCGGGTCACCTTCACCGTGCCCGGCGAGCTGTACGAGCGGCTCGGCGCGCTCGCCCGCACCAGCCGCACCAGCGTGTTCATGGTCACCCAGGCCGCGCTCGCCACGCTCCTGAGCCGGCTCGGCGCGGGCACCGACATCCCGATCGGCACACCGATCGCGGGCCGCACCGACAGCGCGCTCGACGACCTCGTCGGCTTCTTCGTGAACACCCTGGTGCTGCGCACCGACACCACGGGCGACCCCACCTTCGGGGAGCTCCTGGACCGGGTGCGGCGCACCGACCTGGACGCGTACGCCCACCAGGACCTGCCCTTCGAACGGCTCGTGGAGGTCCTCAACCCGGTCCGCTCGCTGGGCCGTCACCCGCTCTTCCAGACCCTGCTCACCTTCAACAACGACCGGCAGGACGCGGGTGGCGCGGGCCCGGACACGGCGCTCGACGCGAGCCGCGTGGAGACCAGCACCGGCGCCGCCAAGTTCGACCTGTCGCTGACGTTCAGCGAGCGGCGCGACGGCGCGGGCGAGCCCGACGGGCTGCACGGCTGGCTGGAGTACCGCACCGAGCTGTTCGACGCCGCGACCGCGCGGGCCATGGTCGACCGGCTGCTGCGCGTCCTCGCCGCGGCCGCCGCCGATCCCGGGCTGCGCATCGGCGCCATCGACATCCTCGACCCGGCCGAACGCGAACGGATCGTCGTGGGCCGCGGCGGCCCGGTGCGGGACCTGGCGCCCACCACCGTGCTCGACCTGTTCGCCGCGCAGGCGGCGGCAACGCCGGGCGACACCGCCGTGCTCGCGGGCGACACCACCCTGACGTACGCCGGACTCGACGCGCGCGCCAACCGGCTCGCGCGCTTCCTGACCGCGCGCGGCGCGGGCCCCGAGAGCGTCGTGGCCATCGCCATGCCGCTGTCGGCGCAGACCGTCGTCTCGGTCCTCGGCGTCCTCAAGTCCGGCGCCGCCTATCTGCCGATCGACCCCGAGACCCCCGCCGACCGCGTCGCGCACCTGCTGCGCGACGCCGCGCCGCACGCCGTCCTGACCACGGCGGCGACTCCGGCGGGACTGCTTCCTGACGACACCGACCCGTACGCCGTCGGCCTGCCCGACGTCGTCGACCTCGACGCCCCCGGCACGGTCGCGGCGCTCGCCGCGCTCGACGACGGGGCGGTCACCGACGCCGAGCGCACCGCACCGCTGACCCCCGGCAACGCCGCGTACGTGATCTACACGTCGGGCTCCACCGGACTGCCCAAGGGCGTCGTCGTCGAACACCTGCCGCTCGTGCGGTACCTGACGACGGCCAAGGACCGCTACGCGGGCGCGGCGGGCACCGCGCTGCTGCACTCGCCGCTCGCCTTCGACCTGACGGTGACGGGCCTCTACACGCCGCTCCTGACCGGCGGCACCGTCCGCGTCGGCGACCTCAAGGAGCTGCACGGCGTCGCCGTCAGCGCCCCGCAGACCGGCTTCCTCAAGGCCACGCCCAGCCATCTGCCGCTCATCCAGGGCATGGCGGAGCAGGACGTGCCGCGCGGCGAGCTCGTCCTCGGCGGCGAGAACCTCACCGCGGGCCCCGTCCGCGAACTCCTGCGCGCCCACCCCGGCGTGACCGTGGTCAACGAGTACGGGCCCACCGAGGCCGTCGTGGGCTGCACGGAGTGGCGGGTCACCGCGTCCGACGAGGTGCCCGACGGGTCCCTGCCCATCGGCTCGCCGTTCCCCGACACCCGGCTGTACGTCCTGGACGAGGGCCTGCGCCCGGTGCCCGACGGCGTCCCCGGCGAGCTGTACATCGCGGGCACCCAGCTGGCCCGCGGCTACCTCGGGCGCGCCCCGCTCACCGCGCAGCGCTTCGTCGCCGACCCGTTCGGCGGGCCCGGCGCGCGCATGTACCGCAGCGGCGACCTCGCCCGCTGGAACAAGGACGGCCTGCTCGAATACCTCGGCCGCACCGACGACCAGGTCAAGCTGCGCGGCTTCCGCATCGAGCCCGGCGAGATCGAGGCCGTCCTCGACCAGCACCCGCAGGTCGCCCAGACCGCCGTCGTGGTGCGCGAGGACCGGCCGGGCGACCGCCGACTCGTCGGGTACGCCGAGGGTGCGGAAGGCAGCACCCCGCAGGGCGCCGACCTGGTGCGGTGGCTGCGCGAGCGGCTGCCCGACTACATGGTGCCCGCGACCGTCGTCGTCCTCGCCGGACTGCCCCTGACCGGCAACGGCAAGGTCGACCGCAAGGCGCTGCCCGCGCCCGACTACCAGGCGCTCGCCACCGGACGGGCGGCGGACACGCCCCGGCAGAAGGCGCTCGCCGCGCTCTTCGCCGAGGTGCTCGGCCTGGCACAGGTCGGCGTCGACGACGGGTTCTTCGACCTCGGCGGCGACAGCATCCTCTCCATCCAGCTCGTCGGCAGGGCGCGCGCGGCCGGACTGCGCCTCACCGTGCGGGACGTCTTCGAGCACCAGTCGGTGGCGGCCCTCGCGGAGTTCGCCGCGGAGGCGGGCGAGGACGGCCCCGCGGCCGGCGCGGACCAGCGCACCGGCACCCTGCCCGCCACGCCGATCATGCGCTGGTTCACCGGACAGGGCGGCCCCGTCGCCCCGTTCAACCAGTCCGTCGCGGTGCGCGTGCCCGCGACGGTGGACCTGCCGACCCTGACGGCCGCGCTCCAGACGCTCCTGGACCACCACGACGCGCTGCGCATGCGCGTCACCGACACCGGCACGGACGACGGCGTGGAGATCCTGCCCGCCGGAGCCGTCCCGGCGGCGGAGTGCGTGCGCCGCGTGGACGTCTCGCACCTCGCCGCCGACGACCTGCCCACGGCCCTGCGCACCGCGGCCGAGGAGGCCCGCACCCGGCTCGACCCGGCCACCGGGCGGATGGTCGACGCGGTGTGGCTCGACCGGGGCGAGGCGGCGGACCCCGCGGACCGGCGCGGTCTGCTCGTCCTGGTCGCGCACCACTTCAGCGTCGACGCCGTGTCCTGGCGCATCCTGCTGCCCGACCTCGCCGAGGCGTGGCAGGCGGCCGCGCGCGGGCAGGAACCGGCGCTCGCCCCCGTGGGCACGCCCTGGCGGCACTGGGCCCGCACCCTCCACGAGGGGGCCGCCGAGCAGGCCCGTGAGGCCGAACTCCCCCTGTGGCAGGGCATGTTCGACGGCGCGCGGGACCCGGGCACCGACCCGGCGCGCGACACCCGCGAGGACGCGGGACGCCTCGCCGTCAGCCTGTCGCCCGAGACCACCAAGGAACTGCTCACCTGGGTGCCCGGCGAACTCCACGCGGGCGTCACCGACCTGCTGCTCGCCGCGTTCACCGAGGCGGCCGGCGCCTGGCAGCGCTCGCGCGGGCGCAGCTCGGGCGGAGTCCTGCTCGACCTGGAGAACCACGGCAGGCACGAGGAACTGCACCCCGGCACCGACCTGTCGCGCACCGTCGGCTGGTTCACCACGCTGCACCCGCTGCGGCTCGCCACCGACCCGGAGGGCACCGGCGGCGCCACCCCCGGCGTGCTCGTCAAGCACGTCAAGGAGCAGGTGCGCGCCGTACGCGACCACGGCGTCGGCCACGGCCAGCTCCGCTACCTCAACCCCCGCACCCGGCAGCTCCTGGAAGCCACCCCGGCGCCCGAGTTCGGCTTCAACTACCTGGGCCACTTCACCGGTTCGGACACCGCGGAGGAGGCCGCCGACTGGGCCGCCGTCAGCCGCGGGCTCGCCGGACAGGACCCCGGGGCGCCGCTCGCGCACGCGGTCGAGCTGACGGCGGGCGCGCACGACGACGAGGCGGGGAACCCGGTCCTGCGCGCCGAATGGACCTTCGCGCGCAGGCTGCACTCGGAGGCCGACGTCCAGCGGCTCGCCGACGCCTGGTTCCGCGCCCTGCAAGCCCTGGTCGAGTACGCCCGGCGGCCCGACGCCGGCAGCCTCACCGAGTCCGACGTCGCGCTCAGCTCCATCAGCGCCGACGAGATCGCGCTTCTGGAATCCGATTGGGAGGCGTCCCTGTGACGACCACACGCTCCGGCCTGCAAGACATCCTGCCGCTCACCCCGTTGCAGGAGGGGATGCTCTTCCACCACGCCTACGACGCGGACGCCGACGACGCCCTGGACGTCTACACCGTCCAGGTGTTCCTTGAGCTGGAGGGCCACGTCGACGTGGCGGCGCTGCGCACCGCCGCGGACGCGCTGCTGCTGCGCCACCCGAACCTGCGCGCCGGATTCCGCTTCCAGGGCGTCAAACGGCCCGTGCAGTTCATCCCGCGCACGGTCTCCGCCGTACTGCGCGAGAAGGACCTGACCGCCGTGCCGGAGGCCGACCGGGAGCCGCAGGCCGAGGCCGTGGCGGTGCGGGACCGCTGGGAGCGCTTCGACCTGGCGCGCCCGCCGCTGGTCCGGTTCACGCTGCTGCGCCTGGCACCCGGGCGCCACCGTCTGATCATGACGTGCCACCACATCCTGCTCGACGGCTGGTCGATGCCGGTCCTGCTGCGCGAGCTGATGGCGCTGTACATCTCGCGCGGCGACGCCACCGCGCTGGCGCCGGTGCGCCCCTACCGCGACTACCTGGCCTGGCTCGCCGCCCGCGACCGCGACGGCGCGCGCGACGCCTGGCGCGCCGCCCTCGAAGGACTGGACAGGCCCACGCTCGCCGCGCCCGAACCCGGGCCGCTCACGGTGCGGCCCGAGCGCGTCGGGTTCACGCTGACCGACGCCTCGCACGCCGCGCTCGCCCAGTACGCCCGCTCCCAGGGCCTGACCCTGAACACCGTCGTCCAGGGCCTGTGGGCCGTCGTGCTCGGTCGGCTCACGGGCAGCGCCGACGTGGTGTTCGGCGCGACCGTCTCCGGGCGGCCCACCGACCTGCCGGGCGTGGAGAACATGGTCGGGCTGTTCATGAACACGCTGCCGGTGCGCGCCAGGCTCGACCCGGCCGAGCCCGTCGGCGCGCTCCTGCGCAGGCTCCAGGACCAGTCGGCGCGGCTCCTCGACCACCAGTGGGCGGGGCTCGCCGAGATCCAGAACTGGGTCGGCTCCAAGCGCCTGTTCGACACCGCGATGGTCTTCGAGAACTTCCCGTCCCGGGTCGGTGGCGGCCAGGGCGGCGAGGACGCCCCCGCCGTCGACGCGCCCCGCGTCGTCAAGATCCACTCCAGTGACGCCATGCACTACCCGCTCGGCCTGCTCGTCCTGCCGCGCCCGCCCATGCGGTTCTCGCTGGGCTACCGGCCCGACCTGTTCGAGCGCGCCGAGGTGGAGCGCGTCGCCGACCGTCTTCGGCACGTCATCGACGCGGTGCTCGCCGACCCGGACCTGCCGGTCGGCCGCATCGACGACGGCGCCCGCGCCACCGCGTCCACCGGCACGGCCACCGCGGACACCGCCCAGACCGGCGCCGGACACCCCGCCGCGCTGCCCGAGACGACCTGCCGCGACCTCTTCGAGGAGCAGGCCGCCCGTACGCCCGAGGCGCCCGCGCTCTCCGACCACGAGGCCCTGCTCGGCTACGGCGAACTCGACGCCCGCGCCAACCAGTTGGCCCGCGACCTGATCGGCCGCGGCGTCGGCCCCGAGTCGTATGTCGCCGTCGCCATGCCGCGCGTCAACGACCTCGTCGTCGCGATGCTCGCCGTCCTCAAGGCGGGCGCCGCCTACGTGCCCGTCGACCTCGGCTACCCGGACGAGCGCATCACGCGGATGATCGACGACTCGGCGCCCGTGCTCGCGCTGACCGTCACCGAGGCGGCCGGCCGGCTCGACGGCCTCGGCGTACCCGTGCTCGCCGTGGACGACGCCGGACACCGCGAACTGGTCGCACGCCAGGACGCGGGCCCGGTCACCGACGCCGACCGGATCGCCCCCGCGTCCCCGCGCCACCCCGCGTACGTCATCTACACCTCCGGCTCCACCGGACGCCCCAAGGGAGTCGTCGTCGAGCACCGCTCGCTCGCCGCCTACGCCCAGCGCTGCCGCGAGGAGTACCCCGGCGTCGACGGCGTCGGCCTGCTGCACTCCTCGATCTCCTTCGACCAGAGCGTCGGCGCCCTGTACGTGCCGCTGATCAGCGGGGGACAGGTGCGCCTCGCCGAACTGGACGAGCGCGCGGTGCCGGGCCCCGGGCCCGGCGCCGCACGGGCCACGTTCATGAAGGCGAGCCCCTCCCACCTGGCGCTCCTCGCCGAACTGCCCGACGAGGTGTCGCCGACCGGCAGCATCACCTTCGGCGGCGAACAGCTGCGCGGCGAGGTGCTCGGACCTTGGCGCGAGCGCCACCCCGGCACCACCGTCTTCAACGTGTACGCGCCCACCGAGGCCACCGTGCACTGCGTCGACCACCGCATCTCGCCCGAGGACGAGACCCCCAAGGGCCCCATCCCGATCGGCCGCCCCAACGCCAACACCCGCCTGTACGTGCTCGACACGGCGCTGCGGCAGGTGCCCGACGGCGCGCCCGGCGAGCTGTACATCGCGGGCAGCCAGCTGGCCCGCGGCTACCTCGGCCGTCCCGCGATGACCGGCGAACGCTTCGTGGCCTGCCCCTACGAGGCCCCCGGCGCCCGCATGTACCGCACCGGCGACCTGGTGCGCCGCAACGCGGACGGCGACATCGAGTACGTGGGCCGCGTCGACGAGCAGGTCAAGGTCCGCGGCTTCCGCGTCGAACTCGGCGAGATCCAGACCGCGTTGACGGGCCATCAAGGCGTCACCCAGACCTCCGTGATCGTGCGCGAGGACGAGCCGGGCGACCAGCGCATCGTCGCGTACCTGGTCCCCGGCCAGGACGGCTGGGACCAGTCCGTGGCCCGCCGCCACCTCGCGGGCGTGCTCCCCGAGTACATGCTGCCCGCCGCCTACGTCACCCTGGACGCGCTGCCGCTCACGCCCAACGGCAAGATCGACCGCACGGCGCTGCCCGCCCCCGACTACGGCGCCCAGGCCACCGGCAGGGAGCCGCGCACCCCGCGCGAGGAGATCCTCTGCGGGCTCTTCGCCGACGTGCTCGGCACCAGCCGCCGCATCGGCATCGACGACAACTTCTTCGACCTGGGCGGCCATTCGCTGCTGGTGATGCGCCTGGTCGGCCGCGTCCGCACGGCGCTCGGCGTGGACCTCGGCATCCGCAGCCTCTTCGAGGCCCCCACGGTCGCCGCGCTCGTCGAACGCCTCGACGCGAGCGCGCCGGACGCCAGGCCCGCGATCCGGCGGGACGGCACACGCCCCGAGCGGCTGCCGCTCTCCTTCGCCCAGCGCAGGCTCTGGTTCCTCGCCCAGCTCTCCGGACCTGGCCACACCTACAACATCCCCATCGCGCTGCGGCTGCGCGGCCGTCTCGACCGCGCCGCGCTCGCCGCCGCCCTCACCGACGTCGTCGACCGGCACGAGAGCCTGCGCACCGTCTTCCCCGCCGCCGACGGCGAGCCCTACCAGCGGGTCCTCGACACCGTGCCGTTCGAGCTGCGCCCCGAGAGCGTGCGCGAGGACGCGCTGCGCGAGACGCTCGCCGAGGCCTCCCGCGCCGTCTTCGACCTGGCCGAGCAACCGCCTTTGCGGGCCCGCCTGTTCGAGGTGGCAGGCGAGGCAGCGGTATCCGCTGAAGAGCACGCCGACCACGTCCTGCTCCTGCTCGTGCACCACATCGCCAGCGACGCCTGGTCGCGCGGCCCGCTCGCCCGCGACCTGGGCGCCGCCTACGCCGCGCGCGCCGAAGGCCGGGCGCCCACCTGGACGGCCCTGCCCGTCCAGTACGCCGACTACGCCCTGTGGCAGCGCGAGCTGCTCGGCTCCGAGGACGACGCGGACAGCCTGGTCTCCCGGCAGCTCACCCACTGGCGCGAGGCGCTCGCGGGACTGCCCGAACAGATCGAACTGCCCCTGGACCGGCCGCGGTCCGCCGCCTCCAGCCAGCGCGGCGGCCAGATCCACCTGACGATCGACCCCGACCGCCACCGCCAACTCCTTTCCCTGGCACGGGAGTCGGGCGCAAGCCTGTTCATGGTCCTGCAAGCGGGCCTCGCCGCGCTCCTGAACCGGCTCGGCGCGGGCGACGACATCCCGATCGGCTCGCCGGTCGCGGGCCGCGGCGACGAGGCGCTCGACAACCTCGTCGGCTTCTTCGTCAACACCCTGGTGCTGCGCAACGACGTCTCCGGCGACCCGGCCTTCCGTGAACTCCTGCGCCGTACGCGGGAGACGGACCTGGCCGCCTACGGTCACCAGGACGTGCCCTTCGAGCGGCTCGTCGAGGTCCTCAACCCGGTCCGCTCCGCCACCACCCACCCGCTGTTCCAGGTCACCCTGGTGCTCCAGAACACCGCCCGCTCCACCCTCGACCTGCCGGGCCTGACCGCCAACACCGTGCAGGTCACCGACGGCTCCAACAAGTTCGACCTCGGCTTCAGCCTCACCGAGCGCTACACCGAGGACGGCACGCCCGTGGGCCTCGTCGGCACCGTCGACTTCTCCACCGACGTCTTCGACGCCGCCACCGTCGAGACGGTCGCCCGCCGCTACACCCGCCTCCTCGCCCAGGCCGTCGAGAACCCCGCCACCACGGTCAGCGGCTTCGCACTCTGGGACGAGGGCGAGCGCGGGCGGGTGCTCACCGAGTGGAACGACACCGCGCACCCGGCGCCCGCCGCGAGCGTGCCCGAACTCTTCGCCGCGCAGGCCCGCCGCACCCCGGACGCCACCGCCGTCCTCTTCGCGGGGGACCGGCTCACGTACTCCGAACTCGACGCCCGTGCCGAGGAGTTGGCGAGCCGTCTCAGCGCCGAGGGGGCAGGCCCCGAGTCCCTGGTGGCCGTCCTGATGCGGCGCTCGCCCGACCTGGTCGTGGCGCTGCTCGCCGTACTCAAGTCGGGCGCCGCCTACGTGCCGCTCGACCCGCGCTACCCCCAGCGCCGCATGGAGCAGGTACTCGGCGAGACCACGCCCGCCGTGCTCCTCGCCGACGCGGCGGAGCGCGAGCGCGCCGAGAGCCTGCGCGCCTGTGCCCCCTCGGCGAAGGTCGTCGCGGTGGCCGACACGGGGCCCGCGGCCGACGGCGGCGCGGACCGCGCGCCCGTGCGGCCGGGACAGCTCGCGTACGTCATGTTCACCTCCGGCTCCACCGGCCGGCCCAAGGGCGTCGCGGTCAGCCACGAGAACATCGTCGGTCTCGCGCTCGACCCGTGCTGGCGGGGTGAGGCCCAGGAGCGGGTGCTCGCCCACTCGCCGCACTCCTTCGACGCCTCCACCTACGAACTGTGGGTGCCGCTGCTCTCCGGCCGCACCGTCGTCGTCGCGCCGCCCGGCGAACTGGGCGCGCCCGAACTGCGGCAGGTCATCCAGGACAACGACGTGAGCTGCGTGTTCCTGACGACCGCGCTGTTCAACTTCCTCGTCCAGGAAAGCGTCGACGCGCTGCGCGGCCTCAAGCAGGTGTGGACCGGCGGCGAAGGCGTCTCGCCGGACGCCGTGCGCCGGGCCGTCGCCGAGTGCCCCGACACCGTCGTCACCCACGTCTACGGACCCACCGAGACGACGACGTTCGCCACCTTCCACGCCCTGCGCGCGGACCGGGCGATCGACGGCACCGTGCCGATCGGCGGACCGATGGCCAACACCCGCGCCTATGTGCTCGACGACCGCCTGCGGCCCGTGCCGCCCGGCGTCCCCGGCGAGCTCTACCTGGCCGCCTCCGGCCTGGCCCGCGGCTATCTGGGCCGCCCGGCGCTGACCGCCGAACGCTTCGTCGCCGTCCCGTTCGCGGGCCCCGGCGAGCGCATGTACCGCACCGGCGACCTGGTGCGCTGGAACGCCGGGGGACAGATCGAGTTCATCGGCCGCAGCGACCAGCAGGTCAAGATCCGCGGCTTCCGCATCGAACCCGGCGAGATCGAGACCGTCCTGACCCGCCACGACACCGTCGCGCACGCCGTGGTCACCGTCCACGAGCCGCAGCCCGGCGACAAGCGCCTGGTCGCCCACGTGGTCGCCGCCGACCCCGGCACCCCGGTCGACATCGCGAAGCTGCGCGCGTACGCCGCCGAGACACTGCCCGACTACATGGTGCCGGTGGCGATCACCCCCGTCGACGCGCTGCCCCTCACCCCCAACGGCAAGGTCGACAAGAAGGCGCTGCCCGCGCCCGTCTACGACACGGCGGGCGGCCGCGGCCCGCGCGGACCCGTCGAGGACGTGCTGTGCGGCCTCTTCCGCGAGGTCCTCAAGATCGACAAGGTCGGCATCGACGACAACTTCTTCGACCTGGGCGGGCATTCGCTGCTCGCGCCCCGGCTCGCCGAACGTATCCGTACGGCCTTCGGGGTGCGCCTCGCGGTCCGTGACGTGTTCGCGGCGCCCACCGTCGCGGCCCTCGCCGACCGCGTCTCGGGCGACGGCGCGGGCCACGACCCGCTCGGCGTCCTGCTGCCGCTGCGCCCGCACGGCGCCGCCGCCCCGCTGTTCTGCGTCCACCCCGGCCTCGGCCTGAGCTGGAGTTACGCGGGACTGCTGCGCCGCATCCCGGCCGACGTGCCGGTGTACGGACTCCAGGCGCGCGGCTTCGCCGAGGGCGACGTGCTGCCCGAGTCGATCGAGCGGATGGCCGCCGACTACGTCGACCAGATCAAGACCGTCCACCCCGAAGGCCCCTACCGGCTGCTCGGCTGGTCGCTCGGCGGCAACGTGGCCTACGCCATGGCGTCGCTGCTCCGGGCCAAGGGCGAGAAGGTCGAACTCCTCGCGCTCCTGGACGCCTACCCGAGCGCGGGCGCCGCGGCACCGGCCGCGCCCACCGCCGGCGCCACCGCGCCCGCCGCCCCCGACGAGCGCGACCGCGCCGAACTCCTCGCCCGCAACCTGCGCGCCGACGGGTTCGCCGTCGACGCCGAGGAACTCCTCGCCACCGGCTTCCCAGCGGCCCGCTACAAGGCCCACCTGGCGGGCCGGGGCGACCCGCTCGGCGAGCTCGACGAGCGCGAACTGACCGCCGTGTCACGGGTGTACGCCAACAACGTCCACCTGCTGCGCGCCCACCGCCCCGAGCCGACCGACGACGGCGTGCTGCTGTTCTCGGCCACCCGGGTGTCGGCCGCGGCCGCCGAGCGCGCCGAGCGCGCGGGGGACGGCCGCCCGCGCGGCGAGGCGGCCTGGCGGCCCTACGTCGGCGGCGACATCGAGATCGTCGACGTCGACGCCGCCCACGCCGACCTGCTGGCCTCCGACTCCGCACTCGCCCGCATCGGCGACACCCTCGCCGACCGGCTCTGAACCTCCCGCCCCGCACCAGCCCGCACCAGAAGGACGACGTCATGCCTCTCATCAAGGTGAACGGCATCAATCTCAACTACGAGGAGTCGGGACCGAGTTCGGGCCCGCCCGTGCTGCTCGTCATGGGCAGCGGCTCCGGCGGCAGGGCCTGGCACCTGCACCAGGTGCCCGCCCTGACCGCCGCCGGATACCGAGTCATCACCTTCGACAACCGCGGCATCCCGCCGACCGACGAGTGCGGCGACGGTTTCACCATCGACGACCTCGTCGGCGACACCGCCGGGCTCATCGAGGCGCTCGGCATCGGCCCCTGCAAGCTGGTCGGCACCTCGCTCGGCGCCCGCGTCGCGCAGGAGCTGATGCTCGCCCGCCCCGGCCTCGTCGAACGCGCCGTGCTGCTCGCCACGCGCGGCCGCGCCGACGCGCTGCGCGCCGCCCTCGGCCGCGCCGAGGTCGAACTGTACGACTCGGGCGCCGAGTTGCCGCCCGCGTACGAAGCGGCCGTGCAGGCCATGCAGAACCTCTCGCCGCGCACCCTGAACGACCCCGAGCAGGTCCGCGACTGGCTGGACGTCTTCGAGCTGACCCGCCGCTCGGGCCCCGGACACCGGGCCCAGCTCGGCCTCAACTCCGAGCAGGACCGCCTCGCCGCCTACCGCGACATCGCGGTGCCCTGCCTCGTGGTGGCCTTCCAGGACGATCTGCTCACCCCGCCCTCGCTGTGCCGCGAGGTCGCGGAGGCGATCCCCGGCGCGGGCTTCGACGTGGTGCCCGACTGCGGCCACTACGGCTATCTGGAACGGCCCGAAGAGGTCAACAAGCGTGTCATCGAGTTCTTCGGGACGGTGGACTGACCATGGACTTCTCCCTGCTGTACTTCGCCAACCGCAAGGTCGACGACCCGCCCGCCGAGTACGACCTGCTCTTCGACGCGGCCCGGTTCGCCGACGAGCACGACTTCACCGCGGTCTGGCTGCCCGAGCGGCACTTCCACCCCTTCGGCGGCGCCTACCCCAACCCGGCGCTCGCCGCCGCCGCGCTCGCCACCCGCACCAGCAGGCTGCGGCTGCGCGCGGGCAGCGTGGTGCTCCCGCTGCACGACCCGCTGACCGTCGTCGAGGACTGGGCGTTCGTCGACAACCTCTCGCGCGGCCGCGTCGACCTGGCCCTGGCCACCGGCTGGAACGCCAACGACTTCACGCTGGTGCCCGAGCGGTACGCGGACCGCAGGGCGTACACGATGGACAACGTGCCGGTGCTGCGCGACCTGTGGGCGGGCAAGACCGTCACCCGGCGCAACGGCAAGGGCACCGACGTCGAGGTCGGCACCTACCCGCGCCCCGTACAGCCCGACCTGGACATGTGGCTCACCTGCGCGTCCAACCCGGCGGGCTTCGCCGAGGCGGGCGCGCTCGGCCTCAACGTACTGACCGCGCTGCTCTTCCAGCGCGTGGAGGACCTGGAGCCGCGCATCACGACGTACCGCGAGGCGCGTGAGAAGGCGGGCCTCGACCCCGACACCGGCAAGGTCACCGTCATGGTGCACACCTTCGTGGGGGAGAGCGACGAGGCCGTACGCGCGGTGGTCCGCGAGCCGTTCCTGGAGTACCTGGAGTCCTCCGTCGACCTGTGGAAGGACCACTGGCAGGACCTGAACCGCTTCTCCGGCGACAA
Source organism: Streptomyces sp. NPDC087300 (assembly GCF_044744425.1). Taxonomy (NCBI): domain Bacteria; kingdom Bacillati; phylum Actinomycetota; class Actinomycetes; order Kitasatosporales; family Streptomycetaceae; genus Streptomyces; species Streptomyces sp. NPDC087300. Next base: position 88,449 of record NZ_JBIUYI010000014.1, on the reverse strand, counting down.
GCTACTCAGCTACGCCTTCGAGCGCTACTTCCGTACGTCGGCGCTGCTCGGCTCGGTCGAGAAGTGCACCGAATTCGTACGCGGCCTGCGCGAGGCGGGCGTCACCGAGGTCGCCTCGCTGATCGACTTCGGCGCGCCGGGACCCGTGACCCTCGACGCGCTGCCCTACCTCGACCAGGTGCGGCGCGCCGTCCAGGAGGGCTGACGGGCCGCCCGCGCCGGGGGTGGGCGGGCGAACGGAGAAGGGCCGTCCGGCTGGTGCCGGACGGCCCTTCCCCTTCTTCGGAGCGGCACGGGGGGACCGCTCCTCCAGGGGTGGTTCAGTCGGCGGCGCGGCCGCGCCTGCCGTAGGCCCACACGAGTTCGAGCGCCAGGCCCGCGACCACGGCGCAGCCCACCGACGCCCAGGGCGCGGTGACGCCGACCAGGCGCAGCTGGAAGAACTCCTGCAAGGCGGGGACGAGAAGGACGAGGCAGAAGCCGGCCGCCATGGTGAGGACCAGCAGGACCCGCCACCACGTGTAGGGGCGGGCGATGATGGCGAGCGCCCAGAGCGCGACCAGGAACAGCGCGAGCGTCGCCGCCGAGGTCTCCGCGTCCAGGTCGTCGGCGTACACCTGCCGGGCCACCAGGTAGGCCACCGACGTGGCGAGCGCGGCGAGCGCGCCCGCGGGGATCGCGAAGCGCAGCACCCGGCCCACGAAGTCCGGCCGCGCGCGCTCCTTGTTGGGGGTGAGCGCCAGGAAGAACGCGGGCACCCCGATGGTCAGCGTGCCGATCAGCGTGATGTGCCGAGGCAGGAACGGATAGGGCACGCGCGCGCAGACCACCACGATGGCCAGCAGGACCGAGTAGACGGTCTTGGTGAGGAAGAGGTTGGCGACGCGCTCGATGTTGCCGATGACGCGGCGGCCCTCGTCGACCACGTGCGGCAGCGCGGCGAAGCTGTTGTCGAGCAGCACGATCTGGGCGACCGCGCGGGTGGCGGAGGACCCCGAGCCCATCGCCACACCGATGTCGGCGTCCTTGAGGGCGAGCACGTCGTTGACGCCGTCGCCGGTCATCGCCACCGTGTGCCCCTTGGCCTGGAGGGCCTTGACCATGTCCCGCTTCTGCTGCGGGCCCACCCGCCCGAAGACGGTGCCCCGGCCGACCGCCTCGGCCAGCTCGTCGGGGGTCTCGGGCAGATAGCGGGCGTCGACGGGGCGGTGCGCGCCCGGCAGGTCGAGGCCGGCGGCGACCGCGCCGACGGAGACCGCGTTGTCGCCGGATATCACCTTCGTGGTGACGCCCTGCTCGGCGAAGTACCGCAGGGTGTCAGGGGCTTCCCGCCGGATCCGCTGCTTGATGTTGACCAGCGCGCACGGCACCGCCGCGTCCGGCACCGCGGCGGGGTCCCTCAGGAGCTCGTCGAGCGGCCGCGAGGAGCGGGCGAGCAGCAGCACGCGCAGGCCGCGCGCGCCGTAGGTGTCGGCGGCGGCGAGCACGGTGTGCCCGGGGCGCAGCAGTACGTCGGGCGCGCCGATCAGCCACGTCGACTCGACGCCGCACGACTCGACGAAGGCGGCGCCGCTCCAGCGGCGGGCCGAGGAGAACGGCGCCTCGGCCGCGCGGATCCACCCGTCGGGCGCCGGATGCGACTCGGCGATCGCCCGCATGCTCGCGTTGGGCCGCGGGTCGGCGGCGCCGAGCGCGCCGAGCGCCGCCGTCACGGGGACGGCCGGATCCAGCGAGTGCACCTCGTCGACGTCCATGGCCGGTTCGGTGAGCGTGCCCGTCTTGTCCAGGCAGACGGTGTCGACGCGGGCCAGGCCCTCGATCGCGGGCAGCTCCTGGACCAGGCACTGCTTCCTGCCGAGCCGGACCACGCCGACCGCGAAGGCCAGCGAGGTGAGCAGCACGAGGCCCTCGGGCACCATCGGGACGAGACCGCCCACCATGCGGCGTACGGCCTCGGGCAGATCGTCGTCGTTGACCATCAGCTGGGTGATGATCAGCGCGATGCCCGCGGGCACGATGGCGAGCGTGACGAACCGCAGGATCCGGTCGATGCCGTTGCGCAGCTCGGAGTTGACCAGGGTGAACCTGCGGGCCTCCTCGGCGAGCTGCGCCGCGTACGCCTCGCGGCCCACCCGGGTCGCGGTGAACGTGCCGGCGCCCGCCACCACGAAGCTGCCGGACAGCACGGCGTCGCCGGGACGCTTGACGATCGGGTCGGCCTCGCCGGTCAGCAGCGACTCGTCGACCTCAAGCCCCTGGGCGACGCGGACCAGGCCGTCCACCACGATCCGGTCGCCCTGTCCCAGGTCGACGGTGTCGTCGATGACGATCTCGGTGGCGCCGAGCGTCACGGGGGCGCCGTCGCGCCACACCCGGGGCCGGGTCTCGCCGACGATGGCGAGCCGGTCCAGGGTCCGCTTGGCGCGGAGCTCCTGGACGATGCCGATCAGGGTGTTGGCGAGGATCACGCCGCCGAACAGGGCGTCCTGGACGGGCCCCACGATCATGATGATCACGAAGAGGACGCCGATGATGGCGTTGATTCGTGTCAACAGATTGGCGCGGACGATCTCCCCCACGCCACGGCTCGACCGGGCGGGGACGTCGTTGACCCGGCCCCGTGCGACCCGCTCGGCCACCTGGGCGGCGGTGAGTCCGAGCGCCGCGTCGACGGGCCCCGTGGGCACCGGCCCGGCAGGGGCCCCAGGGCCGGCGCCACGGCCGGTCCCGCCGTGCGCCTCTACCCGCTTCTCCATGCTTCCGGTGCCCCTCCGCACTCGTGGTACCGGGCCGTTCCCTCCGCGAGGAACGGCCCGGCGATGTGCCCCGGAGCGACGTTAGGAGCAGTCGAGCGGCCGCCACCAGGCACGAACGGTATGACTTGGCCCGTACTTTCGATGGGGTGACGTCCGCCGGACGGACTCAGTTCACCAGCAGTTGGTGACTGGCGAGCTCGCGGTAGAGCGGGCTCGAACCGGTCAGTTCGCCGTGCCGGCCCACGGCCGCGACCCGGCCCCGCTCGACCACCACGATCTGGTCGCTGTCGACCACCGTCGAGAGCCGGTGGGCCACGACGATCAGCGTGCGGTCCGCGGAGGCGAAGCTGATCGCGTCCCGCATCGCCGCCTCGTTGCGGGCGTCCAGATTGCTGGTCGCCTCGTCGAGCAGCATGATCGGCGGCCGCGCGAGGAACGTCCTGGCGAGCGCGAGGCGCTGGCGCTCGCCGCCGGACAGCAGCACGCCGCCCTCGCCGACCTGGGCGTCGAGGCCGTCGTCGGTGCGGGCCACGATGTCCTGGAGGTTGACCGAGCCGAGGGCCTCCATCATGTCGTCCTCGGTGGCCCTGGGGGCGGTGAGGGCGAGGTTGTTGCGCAGGGTGCCCGCGAGGACCGGGGCCTCCTGTTCCACATAGCCGAGCTTGGCGCGCAGTTCGGCGCGCGGGAGCTCCCGGACGTCCTGGCCGTGCACGCGGATCGCGCCGCCCGACACGTCGTAGAACCGCTCGATCAGCGACAGGAGCGTCGACTTGCCCGCACCGGAGGGGCCCACCAGGGCGGTCCGGGTGCCGCGCGGCACGCTGAAGCTCACGTCGTGCAGGACCTGCTCGCCCGTCGCGTACGAGAAGGCGACCCGGTCGAACTCGACGGCGGGCGCGGGCGCGGGAACCGGACCCTCGGCGCCCGAACCGCCGGGAGCGGCGCGCTCCTTGACGGAGAGGACGGCGCGCAGGGGCTTGTCCTGGGAGCCGGAGCCGGAGCCGGAGCCGGAGCCGGAGCCGGAGCCGGAGCCGGAGCGGGACCCGGACCCGTGGCCGGGGGTGTTCCGCTCCTCGTCGCCGGTCTCCTGCGGCAGGTCGAAGACCTCCTCGATGCGGTGCAGCGCGCCGAGCCCGCTCTGGAGCCGGGTGTAGGCGTTCAGGGCCCGGCCCAGCGGGAACCACAGCATGAAGAGGAGCAGCACGAAGGCGACCAGGTCGCCCACGCTCATCGCGCCGTCCGCGACCCGCGCGCCGCCCACGCCAAGGACCACCAGGAAGGCGACCTGCATGGTCGTCGTGGTGATCGGGGTGATCAGCGCCTGGAGCCTGCCGACGTCCAGGCCCGCGTCGTGGGCCGCCTGCGCGTCCTTGTCGATGACGGCGCTCTCGCGCTCCTCGGCGCCGCTGGCCCGGATGGTGCGCACCGCGGACAGGGCGCGGTCCACGGACGCCGTCATGTCGCCCATGCGCATCTGCGCCCGGTGCGAGGCCGACCGCATGCGCCGCGCGAGCGCGAGGACGGCGAGCAGCCCGACGAGGATGCCGCCGGCCGCCGCGGCGAACAGCGGCAGGTCCAGGACGGCCATCGCGATCGCCGAGCCGACGACCATGACGATGCTGGTGACGGACTCCAGGAGCCCTGAGGTGACCACCGCGCGCAGCAGCGTGGTGTCCGCGCCCACCCGCGAGAGCAGATCGCCGGTGCGGCGCAGGTCGTACTCCGCGATCGGCAGCCGCAGCAGATGGGCCACCAGCCAGCGCCTGGTGGTGAGCACCAGGCCCTCCGCGGTGCGCTGGAGCATGAAGTCCCGTACGCCGCTGATCACGGCGACGGCCGTGAGGACGCCGATGAGCAGGACCACCTCGGTGGCCACGGACTCCTCCGCCTGGATGTGGTCGAGGACCGACCTGGTCAGCAGCGGCTGGGCCAGCGTGCCGCCGGTCTCCAGGAGGGAGAGCACGGCCACCACGACCAGTGCCGCCCGATGGACCCGCAGATAGGGCAGGAGCGAGCGCAGCCCGGCGCGACGACGCCCAGGACGCGGAGAAGTCTTCATGGGACGGGGAGGCTAGGGGCCCGCGTTATGGCCCTCTTATCAATCCCGCGGAGCGCTCGGAAAACGGATCAATAACAGAAGAAAAGAGACGCTTTCTATTGTACGGCCTACAGTCCTCTTCCCCGCGGCCATAGGAGAGTTCGTCAGTGCATGCATCAACGCGCGGGTATGCCCCCACAGGAGAGAACCTCCTCGGTCAACTGGAGGAGCTCAACCGGCAATTCCCGGAGTGGCACGAGCTCGTCGACCGCGAGCGCCTGGAGTCCTTCTCCGCCGAGACGCAGGAACGGCCGGTCAAGCACGACGACTTCGGCAGCGACGAGGCCGGCGGCCGCGGCATCGAGTACCTCCACGCCCAGGCCATCAACACCCAGGCACGCGCCACCGGCATCAAGAAGCTCCTGGGGTTCGCCGGCGGATCCGCCGAGCGCTCCGGAGAGCGGTACCTCGTCGACCTGCTCGGCGGTGACGGCCTCATCCGCACCGTGTGCGAAGAGCTGGGCATCACCGACTTCAACATTCTGACCTGCGACGCCTCGCCCCACATGATCTCGGCGGCGTGGGCGGCCCGCAAGCCCGCGCTGCTCCAGCGCGCGGAGCGCCCGCTGCTCAAGGACAGCTCGGTGGACGCCGTGCTGCTCGCCTACGGCTCGCACCACGTGCCGCCGTCCGACCGGCAGGCCGTCGCCACCGAGGCGGCCCGCATGCTGCGGCCCGGCGGCACCTTCGTGCTGCACGACTTCCTCGTCGGCTCGCCCGTCGACGTCTGGTTCGAGCAGGTCACCGACGCGTACTCGGAGACCGGTCACAAATTCCTGCATTTCACGTGGGACGAGATCACCGGTTATCTGGAGAAGGCCGGATTCGACTCGTGCGACGTTCTCGAGATCGACGACCCCTACACGGCGACGGGGCCCACCCCGGAAGCCGCGGAGCTGGAAATCGGCAAGTACCTGCTCAACATGTACGGCCTGACCAAGCTCCTCAAGGACCGCGACGAGGCGGACGCCTACCGGTGGACGGCGAAGACGGCCCAGTCCATCTTCCGTTACGAGGACGCCAAGGGCGGCCTCCTGGAGGCCGAACTAGGCTTCGACGAGGAGAGCGACGCGTGGCGGATCACGATCCCGCGCCGTGCCGTCGTCGGCATCGGCCGCAAGAACCCGTGACCCCCACAAGCTCCGCAACCGACCGCCCCGGAAAGGACCACGCGCCATGACCAACCCCTTCGAGAACGACGACGCCCAGTACCTGGTCCTCGTGAACGACGAGAACCAGCACTCCCTGTGGCCCGTGTTCGTCGACGTGCCCGAGGGCTGGAGGTCCGTCTTCGGCGAGGCCGCCCGCAAGGACTGCCTCGAGTACATCGAGCAGAACTGGACCGACATGCGGCCCAAGAGCCTCGTCGACGCCATGGACGGGAGCAAGTGACCCAGGCCGCGCCGGCCGTCCCCGATCTGGTCGACCCCGCCAGCCACCTCGATCCCGGCATGGACGAGGTCTGGGCGGGGCTGCGCAGGGACGACCCGGTCCACTGGCATCCGGGCACGGCGGACACCCCGGGGTTCTGGGTCGTGACCCGGCACGCCGACGTGTCCGCCATCCTGCGCGACCCCGCCCGCTTCACCTCCGAGAAGGGCAACGTGCTCGCCACGATGCTGCACGGCGGTGACTCGGGCGCGGGCCGGATGCTGGCGGTCACCGACGGGCCCCGGCACAAGGAGCTGCGCACGGTCCTGATGTCGGCGTTCTCGCCGCGTGCCCTGGCGGGCGTGGCCCAGCGGGTGCGCGCCACCACCCGGCGCCTCCTGGAGGAGGCGCTGGAGCGCGGCAAGGTCGACTTCGCCCAGGACATCGCCTCGCACATCCCGCTGGCCACCATCTGTGACCTGCTCGACGTGCCCGAGGCGGACCGGGACTACATCCTCACCCTGACCAAGTCGGCGCTCGCCTCCGACTACGCGAACCAGGACAGCGGTGAGGACCGGCTCGCCCGCGGCGAACTGCTCCTGTACTTCCACGACTTGACGCGGCAGCGCAGGGCGAACCCGGGCGACGACGTGATCAGCCTGCTCGCCACCCGCCCGGTGGGCGGGGAGCTGCTGCACGAGGACGACATCGTCCTGAACTGCTACAGCCTGATCATGGGCGGCGACGAGACCAGCAGGCTCTCGATGATCGGCGCCGTGCACGCCATGATCCGGCGGCCCGACCAGTGGCAGGCGCTCAGGAGCGGCGACGTCACGATGGCGAGCGCGGGCGAGGAGGTGCTGCGCTGGACGACACCCACCATGCACTTCGGGCGGGTGGCCACCGAGGACGTCGAACTGCACGGGCGGACCATCGCCGACGGCGACCTGGTGACGCTCTGGTTCAACGCGGCCAACAGGGACGAGGACGTCTTCGACGACCCGTACCGCTTCGACCTCGGGCGCAGCCCGAACAAGCACCTCACCCTCGGGTACGGCCCGCACTTCTGTCTGGGGGCCCATCTCGGCCGGGTGGAGATCACCGCGATGCTCGACGGTCTGCGCACGTTCGTCGCGGAGGTCGAGCAGACCGGGGACGAGCGGCACATCTACTCGAACTTCCTGTCCGGCATGAGCAGTCTGCCGGTCGCCCTCACCCCGAACCGAGGGCCCGCGCCCGACTGGGCGGAATGAGCGGCCGCGAAGGGCGGGGAGGCACAGCGCCTCCTCGCCCTTCGTCGTTTTCCGGCCACCCCGGAGGTACCCCACTCGTATGACCGGAGCACTGCCGAAGGTCAATTCCATCGGTGCCGAACGCCAGATGTGGCGGGCCCGGCCCGCGTCCTACGGTCGTGGTGCAGCAAGGGAAGGAGCACAACCACCATGATCACGTTGAACGGCGTGACCAAGCGGTACGGCGACAAGGCCGCTGTCAACGACCTGTCCCTGGAGATCAAGCCCGGCAAGGTCACCGGCTTCCTCGGCCCCAACGGCGCCGGCAAGTCGACGACCATGCGCATGATCCTGGGCCTCGACGAACCCACGTCGGGACAGGCGCTCATCAACGGCAAGCCGTACAGCGCGTTGCGACACCCGCTCAGCGAGGTCGGAGCGCTCCTGGACGCGAAGGCGGGCCACCCCGGCAGGACCGCGTACCACCACCTCCTGGGCCTGGCCCGGAGCAACGGCATCTCCGCCAAGCGGGTCGCCGAGGTCCTCGACGTCGTCGGCCTGGGCGAGGTGAAGAACAAGCGCATCGGCTCGTTCTCGCTCGGCATGGGCCAGCGCCTGGGCATCGCGGTCGCGCTCATCGGGGACCCGAAGGTGCTGCTCTTCGACGAGCCCGTCAACGGCCTGGACCCCGACGGGGTGCGCTGGGTCCGCGAGTTCATCCGCTCGCTCGCCGCCGAGGGCCGCACGGTCTTCGTGTCGAGCCACCTGATGAGCGAGATGCAGGACACCGCGGACCACCTCGTGGTCATCGGCCGCGGCAGGCTCATCGCCGACGCGCCCATCGACGAGGTCATCTCGGGATCCTCGATGAACTCGATGAAGGTCGTCACCACCCATCCGGACGTGCTCCAGAAGGAGTTGGTGCGCGCCGGTCTGGACGCCAAGGAGCACCCCGAGGGCAACGCCCTCCTGGTGACCGGCGGTTCGCTGGAGGACATCGGCTCCGCCGCGCACCGCCTGGGCCTGCCGATCTTCGAACTCAGCCAGCGCAACGCGTCGTTGGAGCAGGCCTACATGGAGCTCACGGCGGCCAGCGTCGAGTACGAGGCGGCCGGCATCACCCAGGAACCGTCGGACGCGAAGCGATAGGAAGCCCCAAGCCATGACTGCGACAGCCATTCCCAGCGGCCGGACCGAGGGCCAGACCCAGGGTCAGGCCAAGCTCAAGGGCGGCGGACTGCGCGGTGCACTCGCGTTCGAGTGGACCAAGCTGTGGACGGTCCGCTCCACCTGGTGGAACCTCCTCGCCGCCGTCGTCCTGATGACGGGCTTCTCCGCGATCGTCGGCATGTCCGCCGAGGCGAGCGCGAAGAACGGCGTCAGCGTCGCCGAACCCGCGCCGCACGCGGCCACCGACGCCGTGCTGCTCGTGCAGCTGACCACCGTCATGCTCGCCACCCTCGCCATCACCAGCGAGTACGCGAGCCGCTCCATCCTCACCACCTTGCAGAGCGTGCCGGTCCGCAAGCGGATGTTCCTCGCCAAGTCGGTCGTGGTGACCGGCGTCGCCCTGGTCTCCGGCATGGTGTTCAGCGCGCTCGGCACCCTCGTCGCCGCCCCGCTGATGGGCGACTACGGCGAGTTCACCGGCGGCGACCTCGCCAAGACGGCCCTCGGCACGGGCGCCTACCTCGCCCTGCTCGCCCTGTTCACCCTCGGCCTCGGCACGATGATGCGCAGCGCGGCGGGCACCATCACCACCGTGATCATGATGCTCCTCGCGGTGCCGCAGATCATGTCGGTGGTCGGCGTGGACTGGCTGAAGGACGCGGCCGACTACATGCCGGGCAACGCGGGCGTGGTCCTGATGACCCAGGAGACCGAGCCCTACGGTTCCGGCACCGCCCTGATCGTTCTCGTGGTGTGGACCCTGGTGACCTTCATCGGCGGTCGCACACTCCTCCGACGCCGGGACGCCTGAAAATCCCCCGCAGGCTCCCGGTCCGAGCGGCCCGGGGGCGGTGATGCCAACCCCCTTCGGCGTCACCGCTCCCGGGCCGCTCCGTATGCCGACATCACCCGTCATCCACGGATAACGCGGCAATAGGCCCCGCATACCGCGCTGGCCAAGACTGGCGGGGTGTCAGACCCGAACGCGTTCCGAGCCGCAGGCGCCGCGCAGCAAGGCGTCTGGCTGGCCCACCAGTTGGACCCCGACAGCACGCTCTACCACTGCGGGGTCCGCCTCGTCCTCGAAGGGCGCGGCCTCGACGTACCCCTGCTGCGCGAGGCCGTGCGGCGCGCGATGGCCGAGGCGGAGACGCTGCGGACCCGGTTCGCCGCGTACGGGGACGAACTGCGCGTGCGGATCGCGGACGTGCCCGAAGAGCCGCTGACCGTCGTCGACCTGCGGTCCGGACCCGCGGCGTCGCGGGAGGCCGCCGCCCGCGCCTGGACGGACGCCGACCTCGCCGCACCCATGGACCCGGCCCGCGGCCCGCTCGCCGCGCACGCCCTGCTCCGCATCGCCGACGACCTGGCCTGGCTGCACCTGCGCTACCACCACATCACCCTCGACGGATACGGCCAGAGCCTCTATCTGCGCCGCCTCGCCGACCTCTACAGCGCCCTGGCGACGGGCCGCGACCCGGGACCGAGCCCCTTCGCACCGCTGGGCCGCGTCCTGGACGAGGACGCCGCGTACCGCGCCTCCGCACGCCACACCCGTGACCGCGCCCACTGGCTGCGGGAGTTCACCGGCGCGCCCGCGCCCGTCACCCTCGCGGGCCGCACCGCGCCGCCCGGCGCCGAGGTGCTGCGCAGCGCCGTACGGCTCTCCGGGGAGCGGGTGCGGGGACTGCTCGACGCGGTGCCCGCGGCCGCGGGCCGCTGGTCGCTGCTCGTCGTCGCCGCGACCGCCGCCTATCTGCACCGGCTCGGCGGCGCCCGCGAGGTCGTCATCGGCCTGCCGCTCGCCGCGCGGGTCGGCGGGGCGTCGGCCACCACGCCGTCCATGGCGGTGAACGTGCTGCCGCTGCGCCTCACCCTCGACGGGACGACCACGTTCGCCGGACTGGTCGCACGGACCCGCGGCAAGATCAGCGAGGCGATCGGGCACCAGCGCTACCGGGGTGAGGAACTCCGCGCGGAACTGGGCCTCTCGGGCGCGGCGGACGAGCTGCACGGCCCGTTCGTGAACGCCATCGCCTACGAGGACGCACCGGCCTTCGCGGGCCTGCGCGTCACCCGCCACCAGGTCATGACGGGCCCGGTCAAGGACCTCTCGATCGTCGCCGTCGGCGGCCAGGACGGCGCGGACGGCGTCCTCGTCGAGCTGGAGGCCAATCCCGCCGTGTACGACGCGGCGGACCTGACCCGGCACCGCGACCGCTTCACCGCCTTCCTCGACGCGCTGGCCCGCACCCCCGACGAGCCGGTCGGCGACGTCGACGTCATCGACGACACCGAGCGAAGGCTCCTGCGCTCCTGGCGCGAGACCGGCACGGACACGCCCCCGCCCACCGAGAACCTCGCCCGCCTCTTCACGCGCCAGGCGACCCTGCACCCCGACGCGACCGCCCTCGTCGACGTCGCGGCCGAACAGGCCCTGACGTACGGCGAGTTGAACGCCCGCGCCGACCGGCTCGCCGAGTGCCTCACCGCGGCCGGTGTGGCCCCCGGCGACCTCGTCGCGATCCTGCTGCACCGCTCGGCCCACCTGGTGGTGGCGATCCTCGCGACGCTCAAGGCGGGCGCGGGCTACGTGCCCCTGCACCACGGCCACCCGGCGGAACGGTCCCGCGCGATCGTCGCGGACACGGGCACGCGCGTCCTGCTGACCGACCCGTCGACGACCGGCCATCCGGCGGCGGACGGGCCGCACGTGATCGAGGTGGGGGCGGGGACGGGTGGCCCCGGGGCGGTTCAGGGCATCGAACGCGCCGCTCCCGCACCGGGCCCCGGCGCGGACGTGCCAGGTGACTCCGGCGCATACGTGCCGGGAGACTCCGGCGCATACGTGCCGGGTGACTCCGTCGCGTACGTCATGTTCACCTCCGGCTCCACCGGCCGGCCCAAGGGCGTGGCCGCCACCCACGCCAACGTGGCGGCCTTCGCGCTGGACCGGTGCTGGCGCGACGACGTCGCCGAGTGCGTCGTCCTCCACGCCAACCACGCCTTCGACGCCTCCACCTACGAACTGTGGGTGCCCCTGCTGCGCGGCGGCCGGATCGTCGTGGCGCCCGAGGTGCCGCCCACGGCCGCCCACATCGGACGGCTCGTCGCCACCCACCGCGCCACCAACTTCCATGCCACGGCAGGGCTGTTCCGGGTGCTCGCGCAGGAGGCGCCGCACGTCTTCGCCGGACTGCGGGAGATCTCCACCGGCGGCGACGTCGTCTCCGCCGACGCGGTCCGCGCGCTCCAGCGGGCCTGCCCCGGCCTGGTCGTCCGCACCACCTACGGGCCGACCGAGACCACCGCGTTCGCCACCCAGCTCCCGTTCACCGCCGCCGACCCGGTCCCCGACGCCGTACCGATCGGCCGCCCCATGGACCACACCCGCACCTACGTCCTCGACGCCCGGCTGCGCCCCGCGCCCATCGGGGTGGCGGGCGAGCTGTACGTGGCGGGCGCGGGCGTCGCACGCGGCTACTGGGGGCGCCCCGCACTCACCGCCGAACGCTTCCTGCCCGACCCCTTCGGGCCGCCCGGCGCGCGCATGTACCGCACCGGGGACATCGCCCGATGGCGCACCGACGGCACGCTCGACCACCTGGAGCGCGCCGACGACCAGGTCAAGATCCGTGGTTTCCGCATCGAGCCCGGCGAGGTCGAGTCGGCCCTCAGACGCAGGCCGGGCGTCGGCCAGGCGCTCGCACTGGTGCGGGATTCCGGGGCGGGCCGAGGCGGCGCGGTGGGTGGCGAGGCGGCGGGTGGCGACGGCGTCGACAAGCGGCTGGTCGCGTACGTCGTACCCACTGATGAGCCGGACACCGCCGCTCTCGACCCCCACACCCTGCGCACCGCGCTCGCCGCGGAGCTGCCCGACCACCTGGTGCCCGCCGCCGTCGTCGTCCTCGACGCCCTGCCGATCACCGCGAACGGCAAGGTCGACCGGGCGGCCCTGCCCGCCCCCGACTTCGGGACGCGCGCGCGGGGCCGTGACCCGCGCACCCCGCTGGAAGCGACCCTGTGCGGGCTCTTCGCCGACGTCCTCGGTGTCGACCGCGTGGGCATCGACGACAGCTTCTTCGACCTGGGCGGACACTCCCTGACGGCGACCCGGCTCGCTGGCCGGGTGCGCTCGGCGCTCGGCCTGGACCTGGAGATGCGGGCGCTGTTCGAGACGCCGACGGTCGCCGCGCTCGCCCCGGGCCTGGCCGGGGCGGACCGCGCGGGGCCGCCGCTGGTCCCGGTGCCCGATGCGGACCGCCCCGAGCGGCTGCCGCTGTCGTACGCGCAGCGCCGCCTGTGGCTCGTCGAGCAGGTGGAAGGCCCCGGCGCCACCTACAACATGCCGCTCGCCCTGCGCCTGACGGGACCGCTCGACCGTGCGGCGCTCGCCCTCGCGCTTGCCGACGTCACCGAGCGGCACGCGAGCCTGCGCACCGTCTTCCCCCAGGGGTCGGACGGGCGGGCCCACCAGCGGATCCTGACCGGCGCTGACGGCTTTCCGCCGCTGACCGTACGGGAGTTGGCGCCCGACGGGCTGCCGGGAGCGCTCGCCGCCGAGGCCGCGCGCGGCTTCGACCTCACCCGGGACGTGCCGCTGCGCGCCACCCTGTGGCGCGTCGGCGCCGACGCGCACGTCCTGCTCCTCGTCATCCACCACATCGCGGGTGACGCCTGGTCGCTGCCGCCGCTCCTGCGCGACCTGTCCACGGCGTACACGGCCCGGCGCGACGGCGGCGTCCCCGCCCTGCCTCCGCTGCCCGTGAGCTACGCCGACTACACGCTCTGGCAGCGCACGCTCCTGGGTGACCTCGACGACGAGGACAGCCCGTTCTCCTCACAACTCACCTACTGGCGTGGTGCGTTGGACGGTCTCCCGCAGGAGATCGCGCTGCCCCACGACCGGCCGCGCCCGCAGAGCGCATCGCACCGGGGCGGCTCCGTGCCGCTCGTCATCGACGCGCACCTGCACGACCGGATCGGACGCCTCGCCCGCGAGGGCGGCGCCAGCGCGTTCATGGTCGTCCAGGCCGCCTTGGCCGCGCTGCTCACCCGGCTCGGCGCGGGCGAGGACATCCCCCTCGGGGCGCCGGTCGCCGGGCGTGCGGACGACGCGCTCGACGACCTGGTGGGCTTCTTCGTCAACACCCTGGTCCTGCGCACCGACACCTCCGGTGACCCGACGTTCCGCGAACTCCTCGCCCGGGTCCGGGAACGCGACCTCGCCGCCTACGCCCATCAGGACCTGCCCTTCGACCGGCTCGTCGAGGCGCTCAATCCGCCGCGCTCGCTCGCCAGGCACCCGCTGTTCCAGGTCATGCTCGCCTTCCAGGGCGTGACCGACGGCGCGGTGGAGCTCCCCGGGGTCCGGGTGGCGCGCGAGCCGCTCGCCGCGCCCGCCGTCAAGTTCGACCTCTCCTTCGAACTCGCCGAACGCTTCGCCCCCGACGGCACGCCCGTCGGGATCACCGGGACCGTCGAGTACGCGCGAGACCTGTTCGACGCGGACACGGCGGCCGGCCTCGCGCGACGGCTCGTCCGGCTCGTCGACGCGGTGACCGCCGACGCCGACCGGCCCCTCAGCTCCTTCGACCTCCTCGAACCGGCCGAGCGCACACGGCTGTTGACCGAATGGAACGACACCCGCGCCGGCCTCCCCGGGGCCACCGTGCCGGAGCTCTTCGCGGCGCGCGCGGACCAGGCGCCCGATGCCCTCGCGCTCGTCTTCGAGGACACCGAGCTGACGTACCGCGAGCTGGACGCGCGCGCGGAGCGCCTCGCCCGGCACCTGGCCGGGCTCGGCGCGGGCCCCGAACGGGTCGTGGGCATCGCGCTCCCGAGATCCGCCGAGCTGATCGTCACGCTGCTCGCCGTACTCAAGGCGGGCGCGGCCTTCCTGCCGCTGGATCCTCAACTGCCCGCCGAGCGGCTTGAGTTCATGCTCAAGGACGCCGGGCCGATGTGCGTGGTGACGCGTGCGGACATCGCCGACGAGCTGCCTACGGCGGGCTGCGCGCTGGTGGTGCTCGACGACCTCGACCCCGGCGCCGACCTGAGCTGTGACCTCGACGATCGCGACGGGCCGGACGGCTCCGGTCCCGCGCGCGGACACCACCCCGCCTACGTCATCTACACCTCCGGCTCGACCGGGCGCCCCAAGGGCGTACTGGTGACCCGCGAAGGGCTCGCCAACCGGCTGTCCTGGATGCAGGAGCGCTACCGACTGACCGCCGAGGACCGGGTGCTCCAGAAGACGCCCGCGAGCTTCGACGTCTCCGTCTGGGAGTTCTTCTGGCCGCTGGTGCGCGGCGCTGCTCTGGTCGTCGCCGCGCCGGAGGGGCACAAGGACCCGGACTACCTGGCCGACGTGATCCGCGCGCGCGGCGTGACCGTCGCGCACTTCGTGCCGTCCATGCTCCGCGCCTATCTCCGGGCGCCCCGCGCCGGTGAACCCTCGCCGCTGCGCCGGGTGTTCAGCAGCGGTGAGGCGCTCACACGGGAGCTGGAGGCCGACTTCCACGCCACGGTGGACGCGCCGCTCTCCAACCTCTACGGGCCGACCGAGACGGCCGTGGACGTCACGGCGTGGGACTGCCGTCCCGGAGAGGGAGCGGACACGGGCCGGCCGGTGCCGATCGGCGAGCCGGTGGCGAACACCCGGGTCTACGTCCTGGACGGGCGGCTCGGGCTCGTACCGCCGGGCGTGGTGGGGGAGTTGTACGTGGCGGGCGTGCAGTTGGCGCGCGGCTATGTGCGGCGTCCCGGCCTCTCGGCGGAGCGGTTCGTCGCGGATCCATATGCCGCCTCGTACGGCGTCGCGGGTGAACGCATGTATCGCACGGGCGACTTGGCGCGCTGGACCGCCGACGGGCAGGTCCAGTACGTCGGGCGCGTGGACGACCAGGTGAAGGTGCGCGGCTTCCGCGTCGAACCCGGCGAGATCGAGGCGGCGCTCCTCGCGCATCCCCGGGTGGCGCAGGCCGCCGTGGTGGTCCGCGCGGACGGGCCCGGCGAGCCCCGCCTCATCGGGTACGTGGTGCCGTCCGGTGACTGCGACCCGGTGGAGGTGCGGCGCTCGGTGCGGGAGCGGCTGCCCGACCACATGGTGCCCGCCGCCGTCGTACCGCTCGACGCGCTGCCCGTCACGGCCAACGGCAAGCTCGACCGCGCGGCGCTCCCCGCGCCGGGCTTCGCCTCGGCCGCCGGGGGCAGGACCGCCCGCACGACGCGCGAACGCACGCTGTGCGCGCTGTTCGCCGAGGTGCTCGCGGTCGACGCGGTCGGCATCGACGACGGCTTCTTCGACCTCGGCGGCGACAGCATCCTCTCCATCGACCTGGTCGGCAGGGCCCGCGCGGCCGGTCTCGTCCTCACTCCCGGCGACGTGTTCCGCTGCGGGACGGTCGCCGCGCTCGCCGAGGTGGTGCGCGAGGCGTCCGACGACACCGGGCCCGTCGAGCTCGCGGCCACGGGTGGGTTCGAGCCGACGCCGGTCATGCACTGGCTCCGCGAACGCGGCGGCTCGCCCGACGCGTTCCACCAGTCGGTGCTCGTGTGGACCCCCGCCGACCTCGACGAGAAGGGTCTCATCGCGGCGGTCGACGCCCTGGGCCGCCACCACGACGCGCTGCGGATGCGGCTGGACGTGGAGGGCGAAGGCGGAGGCGACGGTGACCTGGACGGCGTCGGTGTCGGAGTGCGCTGGCGGCCGTACCTCCCCGATGCCGGGTGCTTCGACGCCGCGAGCCGTGTGCGGCGCGTCGACGCGGCCCGGCTCGACGAGGCGGGCCTGCGCGCCCGCGTCGCAGAGGAGTCGGCCGCCGCGCGAGGGCGCCTCCGGCCGCGCGACGGGGTGGTCCTGGAGGCCGTGTGGTTCGACGCGGGACGCGACCGGTGCGGTCAACTCCTGCTCGTGGTCCACCACTTGGCGGTCGACGCGGTGTCCTGGCGGATCCTGCTGGCCGACCTGGCGGCGGCCTGGGGCGCCGTGGCCGCCGGAAGGCGGCCGGGCCTCGCCCCCGTGGGGACATCTCTCCGGTCCTGGTCCGCGGCGCTCGTGACCGAGGCGCGGACGGCGCGGCGCGAGGCGGAGCTGCCCGCCTGGACCGATGTCCTGCGAACTCCAGAACAACCTCTCGGCGTACGAGAGTTGGACCCCGCCCGCGATCTGGGCGAGACCGCGCGGTCCCTCGGCGTCACGGTTCCTGACGAGGACGCGGACGCGCTCCTGAACGGGCTCCCCGCCGCCTACCGCACCGACGTCCCCACGGTCCTGCTCGCCGGACTCGCCCTCGCGCTCGGCGAGTGGCGCCGCCGCGACGGACGCAGGCGCGACGGGCCGCCGGGCGACGGGAGCGTACTCGTCGACGTCGAGGGTCACGGCCGCGAGGAGGCGCTCGTGCCGGGCGCCGACGTGAGCCGCACCGTGGGCTGGTTCACGACGCTGCATCCCGTGCGCCTCGACGCGGGCGACGCGCAGGATCCGGCGCGGACCGTCTGGGACGCGGTCCTGGACGGCGGACCCGAGGCGGGCGCCGTGCTCAAGCGGATCAAGGAGCAGTTGCGCGCGGTGCCGGGCGGGGGTGTGGGCCACGGGCTGCTGCGCCACCTCAACGACCGGACGGCACCGGTGCTCGCCGCGCTCGCCCGTCCCCAGATCCTCTTCAACCACCTGGGGCGGCTCACGGCCGCGGACGCGCCCGAACCCTGGCGTCCCGTCGCCGCGCCGCAGGGGCCGCCGCCCGGCACCCCGGGCCTTCCCCTGTCCCATGCCCTTGAGATCACCACGCTGGTCGAGGACCACGGCGCGGGACCGCGGCTGCGGCTCACCCTGTCCTGGCCCTGCGGCCTGCTGACCGAACCCGACGTGGCCTCGCTCGCCCGCACCTGGCTGGCCGGCCTCAGCGCGCTCGCCCGGCACGCGGGACGGCCCGGGGCGGGCGGCAGGTCGCCGTCCGACCTCGCGCTCGTCTCGCTGAGCCAAGAACAGATCGAGCGGCTCGAAAACACCTGGAGGACTTCGCGGTGAGCGCGGAAATCGAAGACATTTTGCCGCTGTCCCCGTTGCAGGAAGGGCTGCTGTACCACGCCCAGCACGGCACGCGGGGTGCCGCGGGCACCGTCGACGGCTACGGCGTCCAATTGACCCTGCGCCTCACGGGCCCCCTGGACCACACCCACCTCCGAGCGGCCTGCGACACCCTCCTCGCCCGCCACGCCAACCTCCGCGCCGCGTTCCTCCACGAGGACCTGGACCGCCCGGTGCAGCTGATCGCGGCCGAGGTGGAGACCCCCTGGCGGGAGCACGACTTGAGAGGCGTTGGGAGTGACGTGGTCCCCGGACCTGAGGGGGCGGCGGTCGGCATCGGCGCGATGGGCGGCGGTGCGACGGGCGTCGGCGCGGCAGGTGACGGCAGCGGGCCGGTCGGCGCGCCGGGCCTGCCTGAGGTGGCCGGTGCCGAAGGGGACACGGACACGTACGCGGACACGTACGCGGACGCGGCGCGGGAGCGCGCGGACGTCGCCGCGCGGCTGCTCGCCGAGGAGCGCGGGCGGGGGTTCGACCTGGCGCGTCCGCCCCTGCTGCGCTTCACGCTCGTCCAACTCGCGGACCAGGAGCACCTGTTCGCGCTCACCCACCACCACATCCTCCTCGACGGCTGGTCCGTCCCCGTGCTCGTACGGGAACTGCTCACGCTCCACGCCCACCGCGGCGACCCCGCGGCGCTGCCCAGGGTCCGCCCCTTCCGCGACTACCTGGCCTGGCTGGCCGGCCGGGACCACGAGGTGGCGCGCGCCGCCTGGGCGTCGGCGCTCGCCGGGATCGAGGGACCCACGCGACTCGCCCCGGAGGCCGCACAACCCCCTGCCGACCGCGCCCCGCAGGCCCCCGCACACCTCACCGCCGACCTCGACGAGGGCCTCACCGCGGACCTGCGTGCCCGTGCCGCGGCGGGTGGGCTCACGCTCAACACTCTGATCCAGGGCGCCTGGGGCGTGCTCCTGCACAAGCTGACGGGTCGCGACGACGTGGTCTTCGGTGGTGTCGTCTCGGTGCGGCCGCCGGAGCTGCCGGGTGTGGCCGACATGGTGGGGCTGCTCATCAACACGCTGCCCGTGCGCGTCCGCGTCGCCCCCGGCGACAGCCTCGGCGCCGTCTGTGCCCGTCTCCAGGACGAGCAGTCCCGGCTGATCGACCACCAGTACGTCGGGCTCGCCGAGCTCCAGCGCATCGCGGGCAAGGGCGAGCTGTTCGACACGGTCGTCGTGCACGAGAACTACCCGGTCGACACCGGCACCGCGCCCGAAGGACCGGCCGGGCCCGGCCCCCGCATCACCGGCACCGACGACCAGGGCGGCACGCACTACCCGCTGGCCCTGATCACCCACCCGGGCGACCGGCTGCGGCTGCGCCTCGACCACCGGCCCGACCTCTTCGACGCCGCCACCGCCCGCGACATCCTGGACCGCCTCGTACGGATCCTGCGCGCCGCCGCGACGGACCCCGGACGCCCGGTGGCCCGCACGGACGTGCTGTCCGCGACGGAGCGCGGGCGCGCCCTCGCCGACTGGGGGCGCGGCGCCCCGCAGGCGGGACACGGCCTGACGGCCGTCCCCGGCCCGCCCGACCTGTCCCGGCTCTTCGCGGACCAGGCCGCCCGCACCCCCCACCGGACCGCGGTCGTGGACGGCGGGACCCGGCTGACCTACCGCGAACTGGACGTCCGCGCCGAGGCGTTGGCCCGCGAGCTCGTGCTGTGCGGGGCTGGGCCGGGACGCCGGGTCGCCGTCGCCATGGAGCGCTCCGCGGACCTCGTGGTGGCGCTGCTCGCCGTCGTGCGCTCGGGCGCCGCCTACGTACCGATCGACACCCGGTGGCCCGCCGAGCGGCGCACGTTCATCCTGCGCGACACCGGTGCCAACGTGCTGCTCCCCGACGCGTGGGCGCCGCGCACCCTCACGGGCGACGGCGTCTGCCCCGCCCCGCGCCCCGGCGGCACCCGGGCCGCCGGGTCCCATCCGGACGCCCTCGCGTACGTGATGTACACCTCCGGCTCCACGGGCCTGCCCAAGGGCGTCGCGGTCACGCACCGCGACGTCATCGCCCTCGCGGCGGACCTGCGCTTCACCGGCGGCGCCCACGACCGGGTCCTGCTGCACTCCTCGCACGCCTTCGACGCGGCCACCTACGAGATCTGGGTGCCGCTCCTGAACGGCGGCCGCGTCGTCGTCGCGCCGCCCGGCGAGCTGACCCCGCCCGTCGTCAAGGAACTCGTCGCCGAACACGGCCTGACCGCGATGTTCCTGACGATCGGTCTGTTCCGGGTGCTCGCCGAGGAGGCACCGGACTGCTTCGGCGGGCTCCGCGAGGTGTGGACCGGCGGCGAACGCGTGCCGCCCGAGCCGCTGCGCGCCGTGCTCGGCGCCTGCCCCGGCACCACCGTCGTCGCCGTCTACGGACCGACCGAGACGACGGCCTTCGCCACCTGCCGGGCGTTCGCGCCCGGCGACCGGGTCCCGGACACCGTGCCGATCGGCGGCCCGATGGACGGCACCCGCACCTACGTGCTCGACCGCTCCCTCGGACTCGTACCGCCGGGAACGGTGGGGGAGTTGTACGTGGCGGGCGCCGGACTTGCCCGCGGGTACCTGGCCAGACCGGGGCGCACGGCGGAGCGCTTCGTCGCGGATCCGTACGCCGATTCGTACGGGGTGCCCGGCGAGCGCATGTACCGCACGGGCGACCTGGCCCGCTGGACGCCCGACGGGCAGCTGGAGTTCGCCGGGCGCGCCGACACGCAGGTGAAGGTGCGCGGCTTCCGCGTCGAGCCCGGTGAGATCGAGACGGCGCTCCTGGCCCAGCCGGGCGTCGGGCACGCCGCGGTCGTCGTCCGCGAGGACCGGCCGGGCGACCGGCGCCTGGTCGCCTACGTGGTGCCGGGCAGCGGCGCGGCGGCCGGGCGGATCGACACCGGGCGGCTCACCGACGCGCTGGCCGAGCGGCTGCCGGGGCACATGGTGCCCTCGGCCGTCGTCGTCATCGACGCGCTGCCGCTGACCGTCAACGGCAAGCTGGACCACGCGGCGCTCCCGGCCCCCGGGCTCGCCCCCGCGCCGGGCGGCCGCACGCCGCGCACGGAGCGGGAACGCGCCCTGTGCGGGCTCTTCGCCGAGGTGCTCGGGCTGCCCGAAGTCACCCTCGACGACAGCTTCTTCGCGCTCGGCGGCGACAGTCTCCTGAGCATGCGGCTCGCGGGCCGCGTCCGCGCCTCCCTCGGCGTGGAACTGCCCCTGCCGCTGCTGTTCGAGCACCCCACGGTGGCGGCCCTCGCACCGCACCTGCCCCCGTCGGACCCCAAGCCGCCGCGCCCCACGCTGAGACGCATGCGCTGACCCGCCGCCGCCCCGCCCCGGCCGCCCCACCGCAACCGGCACCAACCGCACCAACCGGCACCGAGGAGAACCTGAGTGATCCCCCTATCGTTCGCGCAGCGGAGGCTGTGGCTCACCGGGCAGCTGGAGGGCCGCTCGGCGACGTACAACATCCCGCTCGGCCTGCGCCTGACCGGGGCCGTGGACGGCGCGGCGCTCGCGGCGGCGCTGCGGGACGTCGTGGGGCGGCACGAGAGTCTGCGCACGGTGATCGGGCGGTTCGGCGGCGAACCCTGCCAGGTGATCCTGGACCTCGCGCAGACGCGTGAACTCCTCACCGACCTGACCGGCGCGGGCACCCTCGCCCCGGCCGAACTGGCCGTCTCCCTGGCCGAGTTCGTCGGCTACGAGTTCGACCTGACGGCGGAGGCGCCGCTGCGCGCGTGGCTGTGCCGCACGGGTCCCGACGAGCACGTGCTCGCCCTGGTCGTGCACCACATCGCGGCCGACGGCTGGTCGCTCGGCGTCCTGCTGCGTGACCTCGGCACGGCGTACGCGGCACGGCTCGAAGGGCGTGCCCCGGCATGGGAGCCGCTGCCCGTGCAGTACGCGGACTACACCCTGTGGCAGCGCGAACTGCTCGGCGACGAGAACGACCCGGAGAGCCTGGCCGCACGCCAACTCGCCTTCTGGCGCGGGCGCCTGGCCGGGGCGCCGGAGGAACTGGCCCTGCCCACCGACCTGCCCCGGCCGCCCGTCGCGAGCCGCCGCGGCGCCACGGTGCCCCTCACCATCGGTCCCGAGCTGCACGGCCGCCTCGCGGCGCTCGCCCAGGACCTCGGCGCCAGCGTCTTCATGGTGCTGCGCGCCGGGCTCGCGGCCCTGCTCTCCCGGCTCGGCGCGGGCGACGACATCCCGATCGGTACCCCGGTCGCCGGCCGCACCGAGGAGGCGCTGCACGACCTAGTGGGCTGCTTCGTGAACACCCTGGTGCTGCGCGCCGACACCAGCGGCGACCCCTCGTTCGCCGAGCTCGTGGGGCGGGTCAGGGACGCGGACCTGGCGGCGCTCGCCCACCAGGACGTGCCGTTCGAGCGCCTGGTGGAGGCGCTGAACCCGACGCGGTCGCTCGCCCGCCACCCGCTGTTCCAGGTGATGTTCGCCTTCGAGAAGTTCACCGGAACGCTGCCGCCGCTGGGCGGCCTGGCCGCCGAGCCCGTGCCGCTCGACCTCCCCGTGGCCCACTTCGACCTCTCCTTCGACCTCACCGAACGGCACGACGCCACCGGCGCGGCGGCCGGCCTCACCGGCACCCTCGGCTACGCCACCGACCTGTTCACCGCCGACACCGCCCGGAGCGTCGCCGAGCGCTGCGTGCGTCTGCTCGCGGCCGCCGTACGGGACCCTGAGCTGCCCGTCACCGCCCTTGACCTGCTCGGATCCGAGGAACGCGAGCGGCTCCTGACCGAGGCGTGCGGCGACGCGGGCCCGGCCGCCGGACCGGGGACGGTGACGGACCTGTTCGCCGAGCGCGTGGCCCGCCACCCCGGGGCGACCGCCGTCGTCAGCGGCGACATCGCGCTCACCTACCGCGACCTGGACGCCCTCTCCGCGCGGCTCGCGCACCGCCTGCGCGCCCTCGGCGCCGGCCCCGAGCGGCTCGTCGCCGTGCGCATGGACCGCTCCGCCGACCTCGTCGTCACCCTCCTCGCGGTCGTCAGGACCGGCGCGGGCTACGTCCCCCTCGAACGCACCGCGCCCGCCGCGAGGACCCGCTTCATCCTCACCGACACACGCGCCGAACTGCTGCTCACCGACGACATCGCCGGTCTCCCGCCCGACCTCGACGTGCCCGTGCTCGCCGTGGGCGACGTACTCGACGTACGCGATGTCACCCCGCCCCTCGACAAGCTGCCGCCCGCCGGCATCCACCCCGAGAACACCCTCTACGTGATGTACACGTCCGGCTCGACCGGCCGTCCCAAGGGCGTGGTCACCCCGCACGCCGCCGTGTCCGCGTTCGCCGCCCACCGCCCTTGGCGGGACGAGGGCGGCCCGGACGGCGTCCTGTTCCACGCCAACCACGCCTTCGACGCCTCCACGTACGAGCTGTGGGTGACGCTCGCGCACGGCGGCCGCGTGGTCGTCGCGCCCCCGGGACCGCCGGACGGCGCGGCGGTCGCCGGGCTCGTCGCACGGCACGGCCTGACCCACGTCCACGTGACCGCGGGCCTCTTCCGCGTCTGGGCGGAGGACGCACCGGAGATCTTCGAGGGCCTGCGGGAGGTGACGACCGGCGGCGACGTCGTCCCGGCCGCCGGGCTCCGCGAGGTGCTCCGCGCCTGCCCCGGCACCGTGGTCACGGCCGCGTACGGGCCCACCGAGACCACCGCCTTCACCACCCTCAGCACCTTCACGGCGGGCACCGATCCGGACGCCGTCCCGAACACCGTGCCGATCGGCCGCCCGATGGACGGCATGCGCGCCTACGTCCTCGACCACCGCCTCGCCCTCGTCCCGCCCGGCGTCGTCGGCGAGCTGTACCTGGCGGGCAGCGGACTCGCGCGCGGCTACGCGAACCGGTCCGGTCTCACGGCGGAGCGCTTCGTGGCGGATCCGCACGCCGATTCGTACGGGGTGCCCGGCGAGCGCATGTACCGCACGGGTGACCTGGCGCGCCGACTGCCCGACGGGCAGCTGGAGTTCGCGGGCCGCGTCGACGACCAGGTGAAGGTGCGCGGCTTCCGCGTCGAACTCGGCGAGGTCGAGTCCGCGCTGCTCGGCCACCCCGCCGTGGCCCGTGCGGTCGCCGCGACCAAGGCGGACGCCTCGGGGGACAAGCGCCTGATCGCGTACGTGGTTCCGGCGGGCCGGGCGGACGGCGACGGCGAGGGTTCCGGCCCCGCGCCGCTCGACACCGACGCCGTCCACCGCTACGTCCGGACCGTGCTGCCCGACCACGCGGTGCCCTCCGCCGTCGTACGCCTGGACGCACTGCCGCTCACCGCGAACGACAAGCTCGACCGGGCCGCGCTGCCCGACCCCGACCCCTCGGCAGCGGGGCGCGGCCGCGCCCCGAGCACCCCGCGCGAGCACGCCCTGTGCGCACTGTTCGCCGAGCTCCTCGGCCTGCCCGAAGTGACGGTGGACGACAACTTCTTCGCGCTGGGCGGCCATTCGCTGCTCGCGACCCGGCTGGTCGGCCGGGTGCGCGCCACGCTCGGCGTCGAGCTGGACATCGCCCAGCTGTTCGCGGCGCAGACGGTCGCGGAACTGGCCCGTGCGCTCCCGGACGACGGCGGCGCGTCCCGCCCCGCCGTGCGCGCGGCGAGCCCCCGCCCCGACGCGCTCCCGCTCGCCCCGGCCCAGCGACGCCTGTGGTTCGTCGGCGAGTTGGCGGGCCGCTCGGCGACGTACAACATCCCGGTGACCGCCCGGCTGACCGGCGACGTGGACGCCGCGGCTCTGGCGGCGGCGCTGCGGGACGTGGTCGCACGGCACGAGAGCCTGCGGACGGTGGTCGGACGCTCGGGTGACGTGCCGTGCCAGCGAGTCCTTGACATGGCCGAGGTGGGCGAGCTGCTCGCGTCGGCCGCGCCTGACGACGACGGCGGCACGGACGCCGTGCGGGACCGGGCGGCCGGGTACGAGTTCGACCTGACGGCCGAGGTCCCGCTGCGCGCCTGGCTGCGCCGCACCGGCCCCGACACGCACGAACTCGCCCTGGTGGTGCACCACATCGCGGCCGACGGCTGGTCGATGGGCATCCTGCTGCGCGACCTCGGCGCGGCGTACGCGGCACGGCTCGAAGGGCGTGCCCCGGCGTGGGAGCCGCTGCCCGTGCAGTACGCGGACTACGCGCTGTGGCAGCGGGAGCTGCTCGGCGACGAGAGCGACCCGGAGAGCCTGGTCGCCCGGCAACTCACCTACTGGCGGGATGAGTTGGCCGACATCCCCGAGGAGATCACGCTCCCTGCGGACCGGGCGCGGCCCGCACGGGCGAGCGGGCGCGGCGGCACGGTCCCGCTGCGGCTCTCCGCCGCGACGCACGCGCGCCTCGCGGAGCTCGCGCGGGACGCGGGCGCGAGCGTCTTCATGACCGTACAGGCGGCCGTCGCCGCGCTGCTCTCCCGGCTCGGCGCCGGGGACGACGTGCCGCTCGGCACGGCCGTTGCGGGGCGCACCGACGAGGGGCTCGACGGCCTCGTCGGGTTCTTCGTGAACACGCTGGTGCTGCGCACCGACGTGTCGGGGGATCCGAGCTTCCGGGAGCTGCTGGGCCGGGTGCGGGCCGCCGACCTGGGCGCGTTCGGGCATCAGGACGTGCCCTTCGAGCAGTTGGTCGAGGTCCTCAACCCCGTGCGGACCGCCGCGCGCCACCCGCTCTTCCAGGTCATGCTCGGCTTCCAGCACGGCATCGGCGGGGCGGAGTTGAGCCTGCCGGGAGTGAAGGTGGAGCAGCATGCGGCCCGCCCGGCGGCGGCCAAGTTCGACCTCTCCTTCGACCTCACCGAACAGTTCACCGCCGACGGCGCCCTCGCCGGACTCGACGGCAGCCTCGGCTACGCCGCCGACCTCTTCGACCGGGCCACCGCCGCCCGTCTCGCCGACCGGCTGCGCCGTCTCGTCGAGGCCGCGGTGCACGCTCCCGACCTGCGGCTCGGCGCCCTCGACATCCTGGACCCCGACGAGCGCACCCAGCTCCTCGCCGACGCCGAGGGCGGCCGACAGGACGTCCCGGCCGCCGATGTCGCCGCGCTCTTCGAGCGGCGGGTCCGCAGCGCCCCGGACGCGACGGCCGTCGTCGACGCCGACGGTTCCACGCTGTCGTACGCCGAACTCGGCGCCCGTGCCGACCGGTTCGCGCGGCGCCTCGCCGCCGCGGGTGTGCGGCCCGAGCGCCCGGTGGCCGTGCTGATGGAGCGCTCGGCTGCGCTGATCGTCGTGCTGCTCGCGGTCGTGAAGGCCGGTGGCGCCTATGTGCCGCTCGACGGCAGATGGCCGCGCCCACGGCTCGACTTCATCGTCGAGGACACCGGCGCCGCCGTCCTCGTCACGGACGGAAGCGCGGCCGAACTCCCGCTGGGTGACGGGGAGATGACGTGTCTGCGTGCCGACGGGGCGGCCGGGACCGATGAGGCCGCGGAGGGTGCGGCCCCGGACGTCCCGCTCGGTGGTGGTGCCGGCCCCGACGGGCTGATGTACGTGATGTACACCTCCGGCTCGACCGGGCGGCCCAAGGGCGTCGCCGTCACCCACCGGGGCGTCGCGGGCCTCGCCGCCGACCGGCGGTTCCGCGCGGAGGCGCACCGGCGCGTGCTGTTCCACTCGGCGCACGTCTTCGACGCGTCGACGTACGAGATCTGGGTGCCGCTGCTCGGCGGCGGCACCGTCGTGGTGGCCCCGCCCGGCGATCTCGGCCCCGCCGGAATCGGCCGGGCCACCGGCGAGCGGGGCGTCACCGCGCTGTTCCTCACCATCGGGCTCTTCCGGGTGCTCGCCGAGGAGGCGCCGGAGTGCTTCGCCGGGCTGCGCGAGGTGTGGACGGGCGGCGAGCTGGTCCCCTCCGTGGTCGTCGAACGCGTCCTGCGGGCCTGCCGGGACACCCGGGTGATCGACGTCTACGGACCCACCGAGACGACGGCGTTCGCCACCTGCGGCGCCGTCACCGAGGCCGACCTCGCCACGGTCTCGCCGCCGATCGGCCGGCCGATGGACGGCACCCGCACCTATGTGCTCGACGCGGGCCTCGGCCCGGTACCTCCCGGCGCGGTGGGGGAGTTGTACCTCGCGGGCGCCGGTCTGGCCCGCGGCTACGCGCGGCGCCCCGGACTCACGGCGGAGCGCTTCGTCGCGGACCCGTACGCCGCGTCGTACGACGTACCGGGCGAACGCATGTACCGCACGGGCGACTTGGCGCGCTGGACGGGCGACGGGCGCATCGACTTCGTCGGGCGCGCCGACACCCAGGTGAAGGTGCGCGGTTTCCGCATCGAGCTCGGCGAGGTCGAGACGGCGCTCCTCGCCCACCCCGGCATCGCGCAGGCGGCGGCCGTCGTGCGCGAGGACCGGCCAGGCGACCGGCGCCTCGTCGGCTACGCGGTGCCCGCCGACGGAGTGCCGAAGGATGCCGTCGACGGCGTGGACCCGGCCGAGCTGACCGGTGGGCGGCTGCCCGACTACATGGTGCCTTCGGCCGTCGTGACCCTGCCCGCACTGCCGCTCACCGTGAGCGGCAAACTCGACAGGAACGCGCTGCCCGCACCGGAGTTGACGCGCGCCACGGCGGGCAGGGCGCCGCGCACACCGCGCGAGCACGCGCTCTGTGCGATCTTCGCCGATGTGCTCGGCGTGCCCTCGGTCGGCGTCGACGACGACTTCTTCCGGCTCGGCGGCCACTCGCTGCTCGCCACCCGTCTTGCGGGCCGGGTGCGCTCCGCGCTCGGCGTCGAGCTGCGCATCCACACGGTCTTCGACCACCCCACCGTCGAAGCGCTGGCCCGGCAGCTCCAGGACGGCGGCCGGGTCCGCCCCGCGCTCACCACCAGGACCAGGCCGGACCGCGTCCCCGTGTCGTACGCGCAGCAACGCCTGTGGTTCCTGGCCGAGTTGACCGGTCCTTCGGCGACGTACAACATCCCGATGGCCGTGCGGCTGACCGGCGACGTGGACACCGCCGCCCTCGCCGCCGCGCTGCGCGACGTGGTCGCACGGCACGAGAGCCTGCGGACGGTCTTCCCCGCGTCGACCGGCGGCGTGCCCTACCAACGGGTGCTGTCCGCCGAGGAAACGGGCGACCTGCTCACCGAGGTGCCGGTGCCCCCGGACGGCCTGCGCCGCGAGCTGTCCGCCCGCGCCGCACTCCCCTTCGACCTGAGCACCGAACTCCCCTTGCGTTCCTGGCTGTTCCAGGTGACGCCGGGCGAGAGCGTGCTGCTGCTCGTGGTGCACCACATCGCCGGGGACGGCTGGTCGATCGGGCCGCTGGCACGCGACCTCGGCACGGCGTACACGGCGCGGCACGAAGGACGCGCCCCTGCGTGGAAGCCGCTGCCCGTGCAGTACGCGGACCACGCACTGTGGCAGCGGGAGCTGCTCGGCGACGAGAGCGACCCGGAAAGCCTCATGGCTCGCCAACTCTCCTTCTGGGAGAAGGAGTTGAGCGGCATTCCCGAGGAACTCGCGCTGCCCTTCGACCGGGTACGG
Source organism: Streptomyces sp. NPDC087300 (assembly GCF_044744425.1). Classification (NCBI taxonomy): domain Bacteria; kingdom Bacillati; phylum Actinomycetota; class Actinomycetes; order Kitasatosporales; family Streptomycetaceae; genus Streptomyces; species Streptomyces sp. NPDC087300. Next base: position 60,241 of record NZ_JBIUYI010000014.1, on the reverse strand, counting down.
CCCGTCGAGGCGAGCGGGCGCGGCGGCACGGTCCCGCTGCGGCTCTCCGCCGCGACGCACGCCCGTCTCGCGCAGGTCGCCCGGGACACCGGCGCCAGCGTGTTCATGGTGGCGCGCGCCGCCCTCGCCGCGCTGCTCACCCGGCTCGGAGCCGGGGACGACGTGCCCATCGGCACGGCGGTGGCGGGACGCACGGACGACGCGACGGACGATCTGATCGGGTTCTTCGTGAACACTCTGGTGCTGCGCACCGACGTGTCGGGCGACCCGGCCTTCCGGGACCTCGTGGCCCGCGTGCGGGCCGCCGACCTGGCCGCGTTCGCGCACCAGGACGTGCCCTTCGAGCAGTTGGTGGAGGCGCTCAACCCCGCGCGGACGCTCGCCAGGCACCCGCTGTTCCAGGTCATGCTCACCTTGCAGAACGCGGCCCGGGAACCCCTGGCACTGCCCGGTCTGCGGGTCGACCCGGTCGAACCGGGGGCGACGGCGGCCAAGTTCGACCTCTCCTTCGACCTCACGGAACGGTTCGGCGCCGACGGCACCCCGGCGGGCGTCGAGGGCGGCCTCACCTACGCCACCGACCTCTTCGACCACGCCACGGCGCGGGCCACGGCGGACCGGTTCGTCCGGCTGCTCGACGCGGTCACCCGCGATCCGGGGCTGCGCGTGGCGGACGTGGACCTGCTCACGGGCGACGAACGCGCCCGCCTCGCGGCCCAGGCCGACGGCGGGAGGACCGGCCCGGCGCGGGAGCACCGGGGCGTCGCGGCACTCTTCGAGGAGCAGGTGGCTCGGACCCCCGGGGCACCCGCCGTCATCCGGCAGGACACCACCCTGTCGTACGCGCGGCTCAACGCCGAGGCCAACCGGATCGCGCACCGGCTCATCGGCGTCGGCGTGGGGCCCGAGGACGTCGTCGCCGTCGTCATGGAGCGCTCGGAGAGCCTCGTCGCGGCCGTGCTCGGCGTCCTGAAGGCGGGCGCCGCGTTCCTGCCGGTGGAGCCCCATCTGCCCGCCGAGCGGGTGCGGTTCATGGTCGAGGAGGCACGGCCGTCCTGCGTGGTGAGCCGGGCGTCGGTGGCGGTCCCGCTGCCGGACACCGGGCTGCCGCGCGTCGACGTGGACGCACTCGGACAGGACGGCGGCGGCCCGGCCGGCGACCCCACCGACGCGGACCGCGTCAGGCCGCTGCGACAGGACCACCCGGCGTACGTCATCTACACCTCCGGCTCCACCGGCCGCCCCAAGGGCGTCGTGGTCCCGCAGCGCGGCATCGTCAACCGGCTGCGGTGGATGCGCGAACGGTCCCCGCTGACCGGCGACGACCGCGCCCTCCTGAAGACACCGGCGAGCTTCGACGCGTTCGTGCCCGAGCTGCTCGGACCGCTGACCGACGGCGCCGCCCTGGTGGTGGCGCGCCCCGACGGGCACCGGGACCCCGCGTACCTCGCCCGCCTGGTGCGTGACCTGCGGGTGACCACGGCGACCTTCGTGCCCTCGATGCTCCGGGCGTTCCTGGACACCCCGGAGGCCGCCGCGTGCGACGCGCTGCGCCGCGTCCTGAGCGGCGGCGAGGCACTCCCGCGCCGGACGGTCACCGCGTTCGCCGCCACCCTCGACGCGTCCCTGACCAACTGCTACGGGCCCGCGGAGGCGTCCGTGGACGTGCTGGTGGGGGAGTGCCGTGCCGACGAGGGGACGGACGGCGCCCCGGTGCCGATCGGGCGGCCGGTGGCGGGCACGCGCGTGTACGTCCTCGACGGGCGGCTGGGACCGGTGCCGCCGGGTGTGGTCGGGGAGTTGTACGTGGCGGGCGCGCAGGTGGCGCGCGGCTATGTGCGGCGCCCCGGACCCACCGCCGAACGCTTCGTACCGGACCCGCACGCCGCCGCGTACGGCGTGCCCGGTGAACGCATGTACCGCACCGGCGACCTGGCGCGCAGGCTCCCCGACGGGCGCGTCGAGTTCGTGGGGCGCGAGGACGACCAGGTGAAGGTGCGCGGCTTCCGCATCGAACCCGGCGAGGTCGAGGCGGCGCTGATCGGGCATCCCGGGGTGGCGCGGGCCTGCGTGACCGTCCGCACGGACGGCCCCGACGGCGATCCGCTGCTGGTCGGCTACGTGGTGCCCGCGCCCGGCGCGGCGTGCGAGCCCGCCGCGCTCAGGGACCACGTACGGGCCACGCTCCCCGAACACCTGGTGCCCGGCGCGGTCGTCGTCCTCGCCGAACTGCCCCGTACCGACGGCGGGAAGATCGACCGGCGCGCGCTGCCCGCGCCGGGACTCGCCGCGTCCCCGGCGGGCCGGAGCCCGCGCACCGCGCGCGAACAGGCCCTGTGCGGGCTCTTCGCCGAGATCCTCGGCCTGCCGTCCGTCACGATCGACGACAGCTTCTTCGACCTCGGCGGACACTCCCTGCTCGCGGCGCGCCTGGCGAGCCGGATCCGGGGCGTCCTCGGCGCCGCTGCGGGCGTGCGGACCCTGTTCGAGGCGCCCACGGTCGAGGCGCTCGCCCGCCGTCTCGCGGGCGCGCCGCCCTCGCGCGGCGCGCTCGACGTGCTGCTGCCGCTGCGGGAAGTCGACCCGGAGCCCGGACAGCCGGAGCCCGGACAGGACGGCGAGGCACCGCTGTTCTGCGTGCACCCCGGCGCGGGACTGAGCTGGTGCTACGCGGGCCTGCTGCGGCACATCGCGCCCGACGTGCCCGTCTACGGACTCCAGGCGCGCCTCCTCTCCGAGGGCGGCGCGGCACCCGACTCGCTCGCCGACATGGCCCGCGACTACGTCGCCCGCATCCGCGAGGTCCAGAAGAGCGGCCCCTACCGGCTCCTCGGCTGGTCCATGGGCGGCACGCTCGCCCACGCCGTCGCGACCCGGCTCCAGGCCGAGGGCGAGGAGGTCGAACTCCTCGCGCTCCTGGACGCACGGCTCGCGGACGGCACCACGTACGCCCCGCCCGAGGCGGACGACGACACCACCGAAGCCCTCCGCGAAGGCCTGCGCGAGCTCGGCCACGACGTCGACGGCGGCGCAGGAGCGGCCGCCGCGCGCGGCGTCGCCGAAGCGGCCCGCTTCCTGGTCCGCGCCGATCCCGAGTTCGCGGGGATGGCGGAGAGCACCGCGCGGGCCATGGTCGAGCTGACGCTCGCGGGCAGGCGGCTCGCGCGGGGGCACCGCCCCGATGTCTTCCACGGGGACGTACTGTTCTTCGAATCCGGTGATGACCTTGCCGACAGCTCCACGTCCTCACCGGCACGGGCCTTCGCCCCCCATGTGGACGGGCGGACGGTCACGTACCAAATCGACTGTACGCACAAGGAGATGATGCAGCCCGAGCCGCTGCGCGACATCGCGGCGAAGGTCTCGCACCACCTCCGTACGAAGGGACGGAACAACAAGGTGCTGCCCGACGCGGTGGGTGCGCGGTGAACGCCACGACCCTCACGGCCCCGAACTCCCCGGCCCCCACGACCCTGCTGGCCGGAGCCCGGCCCCGCATCCTCGACGTGGCGACCGCCACGCCACCCCGGTCGTACTCCCAGACCGACGTCCTCGACCTCTACGGCATCACGGATCCCCGCATCCGGTCGCTCTTCACCAACAGCGCGATAGAACGCCGCAACCTGACGATCCCGCCGGCCGACCCTGCGACCGGCGCACCCCGCCTGGAGACCCAGGGCGAACTCCTCACCAAGCACCGCGAATCCGGCATCGCGATGGGCGTCGAAGCCCTGGAGAAGTGCCTGCAGCGGCTCGGCGCGTCCGTCGACGACGTCGGCTATCTGATGTGCGTGACCAGCACCGGCTTCCTCACCCCCGGCTTCTCGGCGCGGATCATCCGCGAGGCCGGCCTGCCGCGCACCTGCGCCCGCGCCGACATCGTCGGCATGGGCTGCAACGCGGGCCTCAACGCGCTGACCGCCGTCACGGGGTGGGCGAGCGCACACCCCGGCCAACTGGCCGTCATGCTCTGCGTCGAGGCGTGCTCGGCCGCGTACGTCTTCGACGACACGATGCGCAGCGCCGTCGTGAACAGCCTGTTCGGCGACGGCGCGGCCGCGGTGGCCATCCGGGCGGACGAGCCGGTCGGCACCGAGGGCGCGGATGAGCCCCTCGGCACCGGCGGCGTGGACGCCCCGGGCGGCGCGGGCCCGCAGATCCTGAAGTTCGCCTCGCTGCTGATCCCCGACGCGCTCGACGCGATGCGCTACGACTGGGACGACGCACAGGGGAAGTTCAGCTTCTTCCTCGACCGCGACGTGCCCTACGTGGTCGGCGCCAACGCGGAACAGGTCGTCGACGACCTGCTCGCGGGCACCGGAGTGCGCCGCACCGACATCGCCCAGTGGATCGTGCACTCCGGCGGCAAGAAGGTCATCGACTCCGTCATGGTCAACCTCGGCCTGACCCGCCATGACCTGCGGCACACCGTCAGCGTGCTGCGTGATCACGGCAACCTCTCCAGCGGTTCCTTCCTCTTCTCCTATCGACGGCTCCTGGACGAAGGCGTGGTGCACCCCGGTGACTTCGGCGTTCTGATGACCATGGGCCCCGGTTCGACCATCGAAACCGCGCTGGTGCGGTGGTGACATGGATGGATGTGAAAGACAGTGACGATGTTGCGCATGCGGCTCGACGCCTCCCTGGGGATGGCACAGCTGACCAAGACGCTCACCGCGTTCCGTGAGCAGGCCGAGGACGAGCGGGCCACGGCCACGGTGATCGAGCTCGGCGCGGGCCACGCGGACTGGCCGGGACCCGTCGACGTCCACACGGTCAACAAGTGGGAGCGTGCGCTGCGCCAGTGGGAGCGTCTGGACGCCGTCACGCTGGTCGCCGCGTCCGGCGCCTGCGGCGGCCCCGCGTTCGACCTGCTCCTCGCCGCCGACGTACGGATCGCGGCGCCGAACCTGCGCGTCGCCCTGCCCGTCGCGGCGGGCGGCCTCTGGCCCGGCATGGCGCTGCACAGGCTCGCGCACCGCGTCGGCGTGACGGGGGCCCGCAGGCTCGCGCTGTGCATGGCCGGGGCGGGCGCCCTCGACGCGGCCACGGCCAAGGAGCTGGGCCTCGTCGACGAGATAACGGACGCGGTCGAGGACCGCATAGACACCGTGGTGTCGGGCAGTCCCGCACCCGGTGACATCCGGCTGCTGCGCGGCCTGATCATGGACGCCCCCGCCACCTCCTTCGAGGAGGCGCTCGGCACGCATCTCGCCGCGTGCGACAGGGCGTTGCGCGCCGCGACGGGACCGGAGTCCACGGACCCCGACGGCGACCTCCCGGCAGGCCAGGGAGGCGAGCGATGACCTCCGCGCTCGTCACCGCCTGGCAGGGACCCCGCGCCGTGGCCGCGCGCGCCGAGGAGATCCTCGCGCAGGTGCCCGCGAAGGCGGGCCGCACGGCCGAGGAGCAGGCCCGCGTCGACGAGGCCCTGGCCGAGGCCCGGCGGGCGCGCGGCGCGTTCCTCGCCGAGCACGGCCAGGCCGTGTACGACGCGCTGACCGGGCACCGCACCCGCTGTCTCTGGCTCGACGAACTCGTCTTCGCCGCGGCCGAACTGCTCGACGGGCTCGTGCCGACCCGCGCACAGATGGCGGCCGAGTCCGCCCTCGCGCAGGCCGGCAAGGAGGGCAGGGAGATCGACCAGGCCGTCTTCTTCGCCGGGGTCCTGAGCCACGAGCAGGCGGGCACCCACCTGATGGAGGCGCAGCTGCGCCCCACGGACCGGGCGCTCGCACTGCTCCCCGAGTACACCGAGCGGGGCGGCGTCGACCTGGGCCCGCTGCGCGTCGACCGCGTCGGGCGCGCCACCCACCTCACGGTGACGAACGAGGCCGCGCTCAACGCCGAGGACAACGAGCTGATCGCCGCCATGGACGTGGGCGTCGACCTGGCGCTCCTCGACGACCTCAGCACGGTCGGGGTGCTGCGCGGCGGCGAGATGACGCACCCCCGCTACCGGGGCCGCCGCGTCTTCAGCGCGGGCATCAACCTCCGCCACCTGGACGCGGGCCGGATCTCCTACACGGACTTCCTGCTCCGCCGCGAGCTCGGCTACATCAGCAAGCTCCAGCGCGGCCTGCTCCTGACCGACGGGAACGGGCGACCGGTCACCGACGGCAGGGGCGAGCCGGTCCAGGTGCCCCGGCCGCACTGGTCGACGCGCACCGTGCAGAAGCCGTGGATCGCCGCCGTCGACACCTTCGCCATCGGCGGCGGCATGCAGCTCCTGTTCGCCTTCGACCGGGTGATCGCGGCGGACGACGCCTACTTCAGCCTGCCCGCGGCGCAGGAAGGCATCATCCCCGGCGTGGCCAACCTGCGGCTGCCGCGCATCGCGGGCAACCGTCTGGCACGCCAGGTCGTCCTGTCCGGCCGACGGCTCCGGGCCACCGAGCCCGAGGCCAGGCTGATCTGCGACGACGTCGTCCCGCCCGCCGACGTCGACGCGGCGGTCGACGCCGCCGTCGAGGAGTTGTCGGCGCCCGCGGTCGTGGCGAACCGCATGATGCTCAACCTCGCCGAGGAGCCGCCCGCCGTCCTGCGCGCCTACATGGCGGAGTTCGCGCTCCACCAGGGTCTGCGGCTCTACGCCGACGACGTCCTGGAGAAGACGACGAAGTTCAGCGGCAAGGCGGCACAGGGTGACGGCGGCGGCGCGGCGGCTCCAAGCGGGTCCCCCTGATGCCGCCGTCCCACAGACCGGCGCACCCGTCGACACGCCCGGCCCCCCGTGCCGAAAGGCCGGGGCCGGGCGTGGCCCCCCACCCCACCTCCCTGACCCACGCGGCCGGCGTCACAGGCCCCGCGCCCGCCCGCCGCCGCGTGCTCTTCGCCCCCGTCCCCATCGCCCCGACCAAGCCGCTCACCCTCAGCCACGTCAAGGGGCTGCTCTGGAGCGACGTACTGCACCGCGCCACCGGCCTCCTGCACGACGCGCACCAGCTGCACAGCTGGACGGTGGCCGTCGCCAACGCCCAGACGCTCGGCTTCTGGGCCCACCTCGACCGCACCAGGCCCGGCGCCGACTACGGCACGCTCGACGAGGAGGCGATCGGCCGCCTCTACGTCGCCTACCAGCGCGGCGTCGCGGCCGCGGGCCAGGGCACGGCGGCCCCGGACGGCCTCACCGCCCGGCGGTACGCGGGCCGCCTGCACCCGGCGAGCGCCCGCGTCTACGACCTGTGGGCGCTGCGCCACGCCGAACTCGGCATCCCCGACCCGGGCCTGCGCACCCACCGCAACCCGCCGCTCGCCCTCGACCCGCTGATCGAGACCCTCGAACGGCACGGCCTCTGCGTCGACCACCGCCCCCTGCACGGCCCGGTGTACCTGGACGGCACGGCGGGCGGCGTGCCGCTGCGCCAGCTGGTCTCGGCCGAGGGACACCCGAACTACCTCGCGGGCCTGCTGCGCGAACTCGTCCCGCTGATCGTCGCGTACGACTCCTTCGTCCTCGTCTGCGACGACGACTCGGCGCCCGACTACCGCCTCGTGCGGTACGTCCTGCGGCGCCTGGGCATGACGGGCGTCTCTCTCGTCTCGGTGGGCCGGGTGCGCACGGACCCGACGGCGGCGCGGGCGCTGTCCAGCAGGCACGGCGGCTGGGAGGGCCACACCGCGGCCGCGCTCGCCGAGCGGTTCCTCGGCCGGGTGGGCGAGCGCGTGTACCGGCTCGGCCTGCGCCTGTACTTCCTCGCGCTGCTCGGCAGGGGCGCTCAAGTGCCGCACCGGCACGACCTGGTGTGGCGCTGCATGGCCCGCGCCGACCGCCTCCTCGCGGCGGCGGACGCGCGCGGCACGGCGGCCGCGGACGGCGTGGCGCCACCGTCGTACGAGGAGCTGCTGCGCCGCGCCGCGCGCCCCCACCCGTACGTCGACCCCTACCGGCTCACCACCGCGCTGCTCGGGCGCGACGGCGCCGTCGTGGACCCGGCCCTGCTGGCGGAGGTGTATCTGTGACGAGCACGGCGACCACGGCGCATACGGACACGGCGACAGCCCTCGCGGAGGGCGCGGCGCACGACGGGCAGGCGGAGCTGCGCCTGGCCCTGGACGCCCGGGTGCGCGCGGCGGGTCCGCCGCGGCCACCGGCGCCCGCGGTGGCGGTGCTGCGGTCCTTCGACCCGGCGACGTTCGCCCGCTCCGTCCTCGACTTCGCGGCCCGGCTGCCAGAGGAGACCCGCCGCGACTGGCAGGCCGACTACACCCGGACCGTCTACCTCGTCGGCAACCCGGCCAACATCAGGGACCGGCTGCCGCCGGCGACCGTCTCGCCGGACGGCCAGGTCGCCTGGTACACCTGCGCGCCGTGGGCCCGCCACCGCGATCTGCGACTGCTCCTGAGAACGGTCCAGGGGCGGCTGCCCGCCGGGATGCCGGAGCGCTTCACGGTCGACGTACCCGCGCCGCCTACCACCCCGGCGCGGACCGAAGAGGCCCCGAGGCACTGGCACTTGACCGTCGCCACGGCGGGCCTCGACCTGCCGCGCTATCTGGTGCACGTCGGCCACACGCTCGCCGAGCCGACCCTCACCGGCGTGCTCGCGCCCGGCGACCGGATCACCGTGCGGCACACCGCCGACATCGGCCGACTGCCCGTACACCAAGCCTATGTGAGGGTCCATCAGGACCTGGCGGACACCGGCCGGCTGCGCGCCTACGCCGTGCTCGCCGCCGCCGAAGAGGGGGACGTCCCGCATGGGTGACTTCTGGGTGCTGCTCGGCGCCGACTACTGCGGCAAGTCCGCCGTCCTCGACGAACTCGCCGCCCGCCAGGGCCGCGTCCTGCCGGTCTCGGTCGACCCGGACACGCTGGACGAGGAGTACCAGGTCCTGGCCGAACTGCGCCGCACGCTCGGACGGATGGCCCCAGGACGCCACTCGCCCGACTACACCATGGCGATCCTCAACGTGGCCGTCGCCTACCACCTGGACCGGCTGCACCGGGCGCCGGACGGGCGCACGCTCCTGCTCGACTCCTACTACTACAAGATCCTGGCCAAATGCCGTCTCTTCGGCCTGGACGAAGAGCCCTGGCGGTCCTACTGGTCCGCGCTCCCGCAGCCCGCGGGCGTGGTCTTCCTGGACACCGACCCCGACGTCACATGGCGGCGCAGCGGCTCGGGCGAGCGGCTCAACCGCCTGGAGTACCACGGGAGTTCACCCACCCGCGACGGCTTCGTGCGCTTCCAGCGGGAGCTGCGCGGCGCGCTCGTCGACGGGACCAGGCACCTGTTCGTCGAGCACGTACCGGGCGACGGGGCGGGCGTCGCCGCCACCGCGGACCTCGTCCTGCGCGCCATGAAGGAGTGAGCGATGGAACCGTCCCCGACCACGCGAGGACCGCACCCCGAGGACGCCGCCTACCACCGTGAAGTCACCGCCGCGTCCCGCCGGTTCGCCGACGCGCTCGGCGACGCGGATGCCTGGCAGCGGCGGCTCCTGACCGAGATCGTGGAGCGCGCCGAAGGCACCGCGTTCGGCACGGAACACGGCCTGAGCGCCGTGCGCACCCTCGACGACTACCGCTCCGCCGTGCCCCTGCGCGACCACGACGCCTACGAGCCGTGGCTCACCCGCGCCGCCGAGGGCGAGCGGCGGGTCCTCACCCACGACGAGCCGAAGCTGTTCTTCACCACCAGCGGAAGCACCGGCGCGCGCAAGCGGATCCCCGTCACACGGACCTTCCTCGACCGGGTCTACGTCCCCTTCTTCCAGGCCGCGATGGGCGTGCCCGCCACGCACTTCCCCGGCGCGCTCTCCCTCGGCACCGGCACGCTCAACCTGCGCCACGACCGGCTCGCGCGCCCCGCCACCACCGCGTCGGGACGCCCCAGCCTCGGCCCGAGCCAGGCGGATCTGCGCGGCGGCTTCGGCGTCGAGCTGCGCGAGCCCGGCAGCCTCGCCCCGTGGGCCGAACTGCCGCCCACGGTCGACGAGATGGACTACGAGGCCAAGCTCTATCTGCGCGTCCGCATCGCCGCCGAACACGACGTGCGCTGCGTGATGGGGCACAACCCCGCGCTGCTCGCCGTCCTGCCGAGGCTGCTGCCCGGCTGGTGGCCCGAGCTGCTGCGCGACGTGCGCGACGGCACCCACCGGGGCCACCCCGGCGGCGTGCCGAACCCGGACCGCGCCGCCGAACTGGCGCGCAGGGCCCGCACGCACGGCCCGACGCCCGCCGCGCTCTGGCCGGACCTGCGCCTCCTGTACTGCTGGACCAGCGGCGTCGCCGCCCTCTACCTGCCGCACCTGCGCGCCGCCTACGGCGACGACGTCACCGTGCTGCCCACCCCGGCCGCCGCCTCGGAGGGCCCCGTCGGCGTCCCGGTCGACGCCCATCCCACGGCGGGTCCGCTCGCGGTCTCCTGCGCGCTGTACGAATTCGTCGACGCGGCCGACGACGTGCGCCCCGACAGCGCGACCCTGCGCTACGACGAGCTGGCGCCCGGCCGCGCCTACCACGTGGTCTTCTCGCACCTCGGCGGCCTGCACCGGTACGTACTCGGCGACATCGTGCACGTCGTGGACCGGGTCCTCGGGGTGCCGCGCGTCGCGTACGCGGGCCGGGCCGCCCTCTCGGACCTCGCGGGCGAACGGCTTCGCGAGTTCCATGTCGTACGCGCGCTCGGCGAGGCCGCCGCGCGGACCGGCCACGCGGTCGTGAACATGACGTGCCGTCCGCAGCCAGGGCCTGACGGCGCCCCGCACTACGCGGTGGCCCTCGCCCTGGAACGCCCGCCGGGCGCGGCGGAGACCACCGCGCTCGGCGACCGCTTCGACGCCGCGCTGCGCGCCGCGAGCGAGGGCTACCGCAGCGCCCGTGCCCGTGGCGCGCTCGGCGCCGCCCGGATCCTGCCGGTGCCCGTGGCGGCGTTCACCGACCACTGGCACCGGAGGGTCGCGGGCGGCATGCGTCCGGCGGAGGTCAAGGACCAGGTGTTCCAGCAGGACCAGGACGCCTGGCGGCGCCTCGTGCGGTTCGGCCGTGCCCCGTAGGGGCGCGGGGAACTGCGCGGCCGGCCGAGACGAACCCGCGGACGTCCGACGGCGGAACGCCGCACATCCGGCGGAGCGCTCAGAACGTGAGCTTCCAACTGTTGAGGTAACCCGTGTCCTGCGCCGCCACATCCTGGACGCGCAGCTTCCACGCGCCGTTCGCGGCCTCGCTGGACGCGTCGACCGTGTACGTCGCGATGACGTTGTCCGCCGAGTCGTTGCCGCTGGAGTTCTTCAGGCGGTAGGCCGTGCCGTCGGGGGCGAGCAGGTCGACGACCACGTCGCCGCGCCAGGTGTGCCGGATGTCGACGTCGACCTTGAGGGTGGCGGGGGCGTTGCCGGTGCGGCCCGTCACGTTCACCGTCGAGGTCACGGCCGCGCCGTTGTCCGGGATGGCGACGTCGGCGGTGTTCTCGTAGCTGTCGCCGGGCGGCACCGAGGTGTCCGTGCCGAGGGTCCAGATCGCGTGCGCGATGGCGTCGCTGTTGCGGTCGAGGGCCGTGTCGTTGATGTTCGACGCGCTGTCGCAGGAGGAGTGGTAGCAGCGGTCGAACGCCTGGCCGGAGGTGCCGCCCCACTTCTGCGCCTGCGCACTGGACTTGGCGCGCTCGGCGCCGCTGAACAGGCCGCCGACCGGGATGCCGACGTTCTTGAACGGGGAGTGGTCGGAGCGGCCGTCACCCTCGGTCTCGATCTCGGTGGGGACGTTCAGGCCCGCGTAGTAGTCCTTGAACGTCTTCTCGATGGTGGGGTCGTCGTCGTAGACGAAGTAGCCCGGGTTCGGCGAGGCGATCATGTCGAAGTTCAGATAGCCGCTGACCTTTGAACGCTCAGCGGTGGGCAGGCTGTTGACGTAGTAGCGCGAGCCGACCATGCCCAGCTCCTCGGCGCCCCACCAGGCGAACCGCAGGTGCTTCGTCGGCTTGAGCTGCGCGCGCGAGACGGCGAGCGCGGTCTCCAGGACACCGGCCGAGCCCGAGCCGTTGTCGTTGATCCCGGCGCCCGCGGAGACGCTGTCGAGGTGCGCGCCCGCCATCAGGACCTTGTTCGGGTCCCCGCCCGGCCAGTCGGCCACGAGGTTGTAGCCGGTGGCGCCGCTGGAGGTGAACTGCTGGACGCTGGTGGTGAATCCGGCCGCGTCCAGCTTGCCCTTCACATAGTCGATGGAGGCCTTGTAGCCGGGCCTGCCGTGCGCGCGGTTGCCGCCGTTGGCCTGGGCTATGGACTGGAGCTGCGACAGGTGCGCCTTGACGTTGGCGAGCGGGATGTCCGGGGCCGCGAGCGTCGGCGAAGGGGCGGCGACGGCGCCGGGCGCGGCGGTGGCGAGCAGCCCGGCGGCGGCGAGCGTGGCGACGCCCGCGGTGGTCCGTCTGAGCAGACGCGGCAGGGCGGGGCGGGAGAGTCTCATGTGGGGCTCCGTATTCCGAACGGCGAAGGGGACGGAACGTACGAGGCGCCCTGCGACGCGGGTGCCGCAGGGCGCTGTGGAGCTGTGCGTTGCCTGATGTTCGGGGTGGGCCGGGCCTCCGTCAAGGGCGGAATCTGGTCACGGAGCGGGATGAGCCGTCCGTATAACGGACGGCTCCGGCGTGGGTTCTCAGGAGGCTCGCGTCTTCAGAAGGACAGCCCCAGAGGAACAGCCTCAGAGGAACAGCCTCAGAAGAACACCCCGCACCGCAGCAGCACGTTCGCGTACGGCCGCGCCTCGCCCGTGCGGACCACCAGGCGGGCGTCGGCCGAGCGCCGCTTGAGTTCCTCGTGCGCGACCAGGTCGAGGTCGGGGACGCGCTGCGCGAGCAGGCGCGCCACCGCAGGATTCGCCTCCCCGGCCTCAAGTGCCGCCGTCCCGCCCGCCACCACGAGCTCGGCGAGCAGCCCGTCGAGCACCTCGGCGAAGGCGGGCACCCCCGCGCGGAACGCCAGGTCCACCACGCGTGGACCCGCCGGGATCGGCATGCCCGCGTCGCAGACGAGGACGGTGTCACCGTGTCCCAACTCGGCGAGCGCGCCCGCGAGATGGCGGTTCAGGATGCCGGACTTCTTCACGGGGACGGGACCTCCGGGGCGGCCTGGGGCAGCTCGTCGGCCGTCGGGTAGGAGCTCTGCGCGCCCTGCCGGGTGACCGCGGCCGCGCCCACCCGTACCGCGTACGCCGCGGCGGCGGCCAGCTCCTCGCCGAGGCCGAGGCGCCAGCCGAGCGCGGCGGTGAACGCGTCGCCCGCGCCCGTCGTGTCCACCGCGTCGACCTTCGGGCTCGGGACCCGTACGAAGGAGTCGGTACGCCCGTCGGCCGTCAGCGCGCCCTCGGCGCCCAGGGTGATCACGACCGAGCGGGGGCCGAGCGCGAGCAGACCCCGCGCCCACTCCTCGGGGGTGTCGCCCGCCGTCTCGCCGAGGACGACCCGTGCCTCGTGCTCGTTGACCACCAACGGGTCGCAGGCGGCCAGGACTTCGGCGGGCAGCGGGGCCGGCGGCGACGGGTTCAGGACGAAGCGCGTGCCGGGACGCAGCCCGCGCACCACCTCGGCGACCGTGTCCAGCGGGATCTCCAGCTGGGCGGAGACCACCCGCGCCGCGGCGAGCAGACTGCCCGCCGCGCGGATGTCCGCGGGGACGAGCCGGGCGTTGGCACCCGGCGACACCACGATGCTGTTGTCGCCCGAGGGGTCCACCGTGATCAGCGCGACGCCGGTGGGCGCGCCGCCCACCAGCAGGCCCACCGTGTCCACCCCGGCCGCGCGCTGCGCGTCCAGGAGCAGCGTGCCGTGGGCGTCGTCGCCGACCCGTGCGAGGAGCGCGGTGCGGGCGCCGAGCCGGGCCGCGGCGACCGCCTGGTTGCCGCCCTTGCCGCCGGGGTGGACGGCCAGGTCGGAGCCGAGGACCGTCTCGCCCGCCGCGGGGCGGCGCTCGACGCCCACCACCAGATCGGCGTTGGCGGAGCCCACGACAAGGAGGTCGTAGTCGTCGTTCATGTGCGGTTTCCTGCTTTCGTACGGCGATGTGGCGTGCGGCGGTGTCGCGTGCGGCGGTGTGTCGTGCTCAGGAGAAGTCCTTGACGTTCTTCTCCGTGACGATCTTCACCGGGACCTTCACCATGGTCCTGACGTCCTTGCCCTGCGCGGCCCTGACCGCGTTCTGCACGGCGATCCTGCCGAGCTCCTTGGGCTGCTGGGCGACCGACGCGTACAGCGTGCCCGCCTCGACCGCCTTGAGCCCGTCCGGGGTCCCGTCGAAGCCGACCACCGGCACGGAGTCGCCCGCCTTGTCGCCGAGCGCCTTGACCGCGCCGAGCGCCATCTCGTCGTTCTCCGCGAAGACGCCGGTCACGCCCTTGTGGGACTGGAGCAGGTTCGTCATGACGTCCAGGCCCTTGGTGCGGTCGAAGTCCGCGGGCTGCTTGGCGACGACGTCGATGCCGGGGTACGCCTTGATGCCCTCGGCGAAGCCCTGGCCGCGCTCGCGGCTCGCGGAGGTGCCCGCGGTGCCCTGGAGGACCACGATCTTGCCCTTGCCGCCCAGCTTCTCGGCGAGCGTCTTCGCCGCCAGCCTGCCGCCCGCGACGTTGTCGGAGGCGACGAGCGTGGCCGTCTCGGCCTTGTTCACGCCCCGGTCGGCGGCGACCACCGGGATGTCGGACTTGTTGGCGCCGCGCACCGCGGGCCCCGCCGCGTCCGAGTCGACCGGATTGACGATGATCGACTTCACGCCCTCGCCGGTGAAGTTCTGCAACTGGTTGGACTGCTGGGACGCGTCGTTCTGCGCGTCGGTGACCGTCAGGTCGATGCCCGCCTTCTCGGCCTCGGCCTGCGCGCCCTCCTTCATCTGGACGAAGAACGGGTTGTTCAGCGTGGACAGCGACATGCCGACCTTGGTCGTGCTGCCCGAGGAGCCCGAGTTGAAGAAGGAGACCGCGCCGATCACGGCCGCCGCGACCACGGCGGCCAGCGCGATCCTCACCGCCTGCGGACCCTTGCGCCCGACCCCTCCGGAAGCGCCCGAGGAGGCACCGGGCGTCGCGCCCGCCTTGCGCCGCAGCGTGTCCAGGAGGACGGCGAGCGCGATGACGACGCCGATGACGACCTGCTGCCAGAAGGCGGACACCGAGAGGAGGTTGAGGCCGTTGCGGAGCACGGCGAGGATCAGCGCGCCCACCAGCGTGCCGGACGCCTTGCCGACGCCGCCCGCCAGGCTGGCGCCGCCGATCACGACCGCGGCGATCGCGTCGAGCTCGTAGCCCTGCGCGGCCTGCGGCTGCGCCGAGACCAGACGCGAGGCCAGCACGATGCCCGCGACCGCGGCGAACAGCCCGGACAGGCCGTAGATCACCAGCTTCTGGCGCTTGACGCGGAGCCCGGACAGGCGCGCCGCCTCCTCGTTGCCGCCGATCGCGTACATGGAGCGGCCGATGAACGTACGCCCGAGCACGACGGCCGTGACCAGACCCATCGCGATCATCACGAGCACCGGCACCGGCAGCCAGCCGCCGACGGTGTCACCGAGGTGCGAGACCGAGTCGGGGAAGGCGATCGGGCTGCCCTGCGAGATCACCAGGGAGAGGCCGCGGGCCACCGAGAGCATCGCCAACGTCGCTATGAACGGGGGGAGTTTGCCGTACGAGACGAGCAGCCCGTTGACGAACCCGCAGGCTATGCCGGTCGCCACCGCGAGGATCACCGCGAGCCAGACCGGCACCCCCTGCGACGTCGCCGACCAGGCGAGGACGGTCGCCGAGAGCGCCGCCACCGAACCCACCGACAGGTCGATGCCCGCGGAGACGATCACGAACGTCACACCGAACGCGAGGATCGCGGTGACGGCCGCCTGCACGCCGACGTTCAGCAGGTTCTGCGTGGTCAGGAAGTCGCCCGAGAGCAGCGACATCGCCACGACCAGGACGATCAGGGCGCTCAGCGCGCCGTTGTCGAGCAGGACGCGGCGCAGCGAGGGCGCACCACCCGCGTCGCGCTTCAGGGTTTCAGTGGCCACGGGAGCCCTCCGCTTCGTGCGCTTCGTCGTTGTGTACGGCCGCGGTGCTGACCGCCAGGGCCATCACCGCGTCCTGGGTGGCCTCGTCCGCGGTGAGTTCACCGGCGATCCGGCCCTGCGCCATGACGAGGACCCGGTCGCTCATGCCGAGCACCTCGGGCAGGTCGCTGGAGATCATCAGGACCGCGTGCCCGGAGGCCGTCAGCTCGTTGACGAGCTGGTAGATCTCGACCTTGGCGCCGACGTCGATGCCGCGCGTCGGCTCGTCGAGGATCAGCACCTTGATGTCGGCGAGCAGCCACTTGCCGATGACGACCTTCTGCTGGTTGCCGCCGGAGAGCGTGCGCACGTGCTGGCCGAGACCGGCCATGCGCACCCCGAGCTGCCCGGCGATCCGCGCCGCCGCCCGCTGCTGCCCCTTGAGGTCCACCAGCCCGGCGCGGGTCGCCGAACGCAGCGTCACCAGACCGAGGTTCTCCCGCACGGAGGCGTCGAGCACCAGACCCTGGCCCTTGCGGTCCTCCGGTACGAGGCCGATGCCCGCGCTCATCGCGGCGTTCACGTCGTGCCGGGGCAGGCGCTCGCCCGCCACGCCGACGGAGCCCGCGTCGTAGGGATCGGCACCGAAGACCGCCCGCGCCACCTCGGTGCGCCCGGCCCCCACGAGCCCCGCGAGCCCGACCACCTCGCCGGCCCGCACCTCGAAGCTGACGTCGTGGAAGACGCCGTCCCGGGTGAGGCCCTCCACCGACAGCAACGGCGGCCCGGTGTCCGGGCGTTGACGCGGATACTGCTGCTCGATGCTGCGGCCCACCATCAGCCGGACGAGCTCGTCCTCGGGGGTGGAGGCGGGCACCTGGTCGACGCTGCGGCCGTCCCGCAGGACGGTGACGCGGTCGCCGAGGGTCGCGATCTCCTCCAGGTGGTGGGTGATGAAGACGATGCCGACGCCGTCCTCGCGCAGCGCCCGCACGATCGCGAAGAGCTTGTCGACCTCCTCGGAGGTGAGGACCGCGGTCGGCTCGTCCATGATCAGGACGCGCGCCCGCAGGCTCAGCGCCTTGGCGATCTCGACCATCTGGAGCCGGGCGATGCCCAGTTCGCGCACCTTGGCGCGCGGCGAGACGGTCAGGCCAACGCGCCCGAGCAGCTCCTGGGCGTCGTCCTCCATCTTCTTCCTGTCGATCATCCCGAAGCGGCGCGGCTGTCTGCCGAGGAAGATGTTCTCGGCCACCGTCAGGTCGGGGACGAGGTTGAACTCCTGGTAGATGGTGGCGATGCCGAGCCGCTCGGCGTCCTGCGCGCCGTGGATGCGGACGTCGCGTCCGTCCACGACGACGCGTCCCGCGTCCGGCCGGTACGCGCCGGAGAGCATCTTGATCAGGGTGCTCTTGCCCGCTCCGTTCTCGCCGAGCAGGACGTGCACCTCGCCGCGGCGCAGGTCGAAGTCGACGGAGTCGAGGGCGACGACGCCGGGGAAGGTCTTGCGGATGCCTTCGATGCGCAGCAACTCGTCCGGGTGGCTCACTTGTTGCTCCTTTCCGGGCTGGGGGTGACGTCCGGGTCCGGCCCCGGCTCGCCGCACGAACGCCGCACGACGAGCCGGGCGGGCAGGGTGACGGACCGGGGGCTCCTGCCCTCGATCCGGTCGACCAGGGCCGATACGGCGGCCCGCCCGAGGTCGCCGGTCGGCTGGGCGATCGCGGTGACCGGCGGGTCGGTGTGCACGAACCAGGGGATGTCGTCGAACGCCGCGAGCCCGATGTCGTGCGGCACGCGCAGACCGTGCGCGCGGATCGCGTCGAGGGCGCCGAGCGCCATCAAGTTGTCGGCGGCGAAGACGACTTCGGGCGGCTCGGGCAGCGCGAGGAACCGCTCGGTGGCGCGCCGCCCGCTGGCCGCCTGGAAGTCGCCCTGCCCGATGTAGGCGTCGGGCAGCGCGATGCCGTGCTCGCGCAGCGCGTCCCGGAACGCCTCGACGCGCTCGCTGCCGGTGGTGGTGGCGGCCGGGCCCGCGATGATGGCGAGCCTGCGGTGCCCGAGCCCGTGCAGATGCGCGACCAGGTCGCGTACGGCGCCCCGCCCGTCGGAGCGGACCACGGGAACGTCGAGCCCCGGGATCCACCGGTCGACGAAGACCATCGGCGTCCCGGCCCGCGCGGCGTCAAGCATCAGCGGGGAGCCGCCGTCGGTGGGCGAGACGAGCAGCCCGTCGATCCGCCGGTCGAGCAGGGTCCGTACGTGGTGGTCCTGGAGCTCGGGCCGTTCGTCGGCGTTGCCGATGATCACGCTGTAGCCGAGCGCGCGGGCGGCCTCCTCGACGGAGCGGGCCAGCTCGGTGAAGTACGGATTGAGCACGTCGCTGATCACGAGCCCGAGGGTGCGGGTCTGGTCGGTGCGCAGGGACCGGGCGACGGCGTTGGGCCGGTAACCGAGCGCCTCCACGGCGGCGAGCACGCGGGCCCGGGAGGCCGGGCTGACCGAGGGATGACTGTTCAGCACCCGCGACACGGTGGCCACGGACACCCCGGCCTCGGCCGCGACGTCCTTGATCCCCACGGAACTCGGAGCCATCGCCGTCCACCTCCTCGTGGAATCGATTACACGAGGATTGGAAACGATTACACGGGCGCGTGGCAAGAGGCGGAGGTGCCACGGGGGGTGAGCGAGACCTGATTGTGATGGAGGGGTGCTCAGGTGAGCGGGTGGGGAGGGGTGGCTGGTGTGGGCCGGGTCGACGGGTCGACGGGGCGACGGGGCTGCGGGGGTCCGGTGGGCCGGCTTGGGGGCGGGTGGGGCGGTGTGGGCGCTGCGGTGCGGGTACGGGTGTCACGGGTGCGGCCGATCCCGGTGTCGCGGGCGTTGCTCCGCAGGCGCTGGCGCGGCTGGTGTGGGCGGTGTTGGTGTCGGGGGTGCGGGTGGCACGGGTGCCGGTGTCGCGGGTGCTGCGCCGTTCATCGACCGCTTGCTCCTGTCCCAGGAGCCGGGGAGCCGGCTGCGGGTGGTCCTCGGGACGCGCGCGGATTTCTCCGCGCCCGCCGTGTCACGGCCACCCTCACCGGCCACCCCCGACCCGCCATCGGACTGGAGATCAGCCCCGACGGCACCACACTCGCCACCACGAGCGTCGACCGGAGCCTGCGTCTGTGGCACCCGCGCGACGGCCGTGAGTACGCCACCCTCACCGGACCCGCCGTGGCGGACGTACCCACCGTTCGGTTCTCCCCGAACGGACGGGCCGTCGCGGCCATCGGCTCCCGGGGGACCGTACGGGGCTGGAGCGTCGACGTCGACCATGTGGCCGAGGACGTCTGCCGGCTCAGCAGGGACCACCACTGGGACCGGCTCCTGCCGGACCGGCCGGTGGCCGAGGCGTGCCCTTCGTAGCGCCGGCGTCAGTCCTCGAAGAACGGCACCGTCAGCCAGGGGCTGTCCGGGTCCGTGGTCAGGATGCGGTGGGCGTGCAGCACGTCGGTGTACCAGGGGCCGAAGCCCTCGTCGTCGAAGTGCAGGCAGCGGCCCAGGACGTAGCCCGCGGAGAACTCCGGCCAGGAGGTGTACGCGGAGCGGGCGGCGGCGGAGGCGCGTTCGACGGCCGTGCGCAGTTCGGTGTGGGTGGCGTAGCGGGCGCCCCTGCCCCAGCGGGCCATCTTGGACGCCCGGCCGATGTCCCAGGCGGCGACGGTGGCGACGACGCCGTCCGGGGGCAGGAGTTCGTCGGCGCGGAACCGTGCCTCGTAGCGCAGCACCTGGCCCGCGAGACCGCGCAGGGCCGCCACGAAGCCGTCCAGTTCGGGGTCCTCGCCCGGCAGGTGCGGCGTGCCGGGGCCGCCGGACTCCAGGGCGCGGCCGCGCAGCGTCGACTCGACGACGTCGCGCCACTGCTCGGGGTCGACGCGCGGACCCTGCCGGGCGATCAGCTCCGACCGCGCGCCGAGCACGAAGTCCCAGTACCAGGGCGACACTTCACGGGCGAGCAGCCCCTCCTGCATGGCCAGCCAGCCCTCGCGGTTGTGCACGCCCCAGGACTCCGCGAGGCGCCCCACCTCGTTGTGGTGGCCCGCGCCGTGCCAGTCCAGGGTGTTCCACGCGTCGCCGTTGGCGAAGCAGAGGTGCGCGCCGCACGCCAGGCCGTGCAGCAGCGGACCGGGGCCCGGCGCCCCGGTGCGGCGCGTCTCGATGCGGTCGGCGCGCGCGTCGGGCCTGTGGTGGCGCGCGTGCAGGTCGGCCCAGACCTCCCGCTCGTCGTCGCTGGTCAGGTAGTGCTGCTCGCACGGCGTCGCCGCGTTGATCACCAGGAGGTCGACGTCGTCGGGACAGCCTTCGGCGAGCGCGCCGAGCGTGACGTACTCGTACACGACGGCCGGGTGCGGGCGGGGCAGCAGACCCGCGGTGTAGACCTGCGCGGCCCGCCTGCCGTCGGGCAGCGTGACGGTCAGCAGCGCGCCGGTGGCCGCGTCGGAGTCCTGCCCGGCGCGGGACACCGGACGGTACAGGCCCTCCACGGCGACGGCCCGCAGATACGTGTACGCGTCGTCGGCCTCGCACAGCTCGTACAGGTGCTCCTCCAGATCGGCGGGCGCCTGCCAGCGGCTGCCGTCCGGCGGCGCGATGATGCTGGGGAACACGTCGTCGTGGTACTCGTCGTCGGCCTCGACTGCCGCACGCATGCTCGTTCTCCGCTGTCGGACGGGTGATTCGATCTTGCACCCTACGCGGGGGAGCGGCGCGGGGGACCTAGCCGGCCACGCCCAACCGCAGCGATTTCAAGCCGTTGATGAAGTGCGAGACGAGCCGCCTGGGCGGTGCCACCAGGCGGAGTTGGGGCAGGGCGCGGCCGATCTCCTCGTAGAACACGCGGAGTTGGAGGCGCGCGAAGTGCGCGCCCAGGCAGACGTGCGGGCCCTCGCCGAACGCCACATGGGGGTTGGGGGAGCGGGACAGGTCCAGGCGGTGCGGGTCGGCGAAGACGCGCTCGTCGTGGTGGGCGGAGGCGTGGAAGACCACGACCTTGTCACCGGCCGCGATCCGCGTGCCCGCCAGCTCCGTGTCGCACGCCGCCGTGCGGCGGAAGCTGAGTACCGGCGGGTGGTGGCGCAGGAGTTCGTCCACGGCCGTGCCGAGGCCGGCCTCGCCGCGGCGCAGCCGCTCGTACTCCCGCGGGTGCTCGGCCAGCGCGAGCAGTCCGCCGGGCGCGGCGGAGCGCACGGTGTCGTTGCCCGCGACGGTGAGCAGGAAGAAGAACATCTCCAGCTCGGCCGCGGTGAGTTCGGGGTCGGTGGCCAGCGTCGTCATGACGTCGGGCTCGGCGTCCGGGGACGTCATGCCAGCGCCCTCGGCGGGGCCGTGCCGCTTCCTCTCGGCCAGCGCCCGCGCGTAGGCGAACATGTCCCGCAACTGCGCGGGTGAGCGCGGATCGGCGGGGCGGCCGTCGGGGCCGACGACCGGCGGCGCGGCCTCGTCCGGGTCCTGGTAGCCGATGACGCGCCGGGTCCAGTGCAGCAGCAGCCCGCGGTCGGCGGGCGGGACGCCCAGCAGATCGGCGAGGTTGAGCAGGGCGTACTCGTCGGTGACGGCCGTGACGACGTCGAAGGTCCCGTCGGTCTCACCGGCCCGCGCCACCGCGGCGGCGATGAGCGACCTGGCGCGCTCACGGGCCCGCGCCTCGAACCGGTCGACGCGCCGCGGCGTGAACGCCCGGCTGACGAGCCTGCGCAACCTGCCGTGGTCCGGCGGGTCCTGATTGAGCATCATGCGCCGGATGAACGGCAGGTCGGCCGGGTCGGGGTCGCGGATCTGGGTGGCGCCCAGGTGTGAGGAGAAGGTGGCGGAGTCCTTGAGGACGCGGACCACGTCGGCGTGCCGGGTGACCGCCCAGAAGCCGGGGCCCGCGGGCCAGCCGAGCACCGGCGTCTCGTCCTGCCAGGCCACCGGGTGGTGGTCGCGCAGCACCCGGTACCGGTCGTGCGGGACGCCCGCCGCGTAGAGCCGGGGGTCGAAGACGTCGGGGACCGGGGGCCAGTTGACGCGCGGGCTCACGCGTCTCCCTCCGGGGCGCCCGAGCTGCCTGAGTCGCCTGAGCTGTCCGCGCCGCCCGAGCTGTCGGCGCCGCCCGAGCTGTCCGCGCCGTCCGCGCGCAGGAAGTCCTCCACCGTACGGATCAGTTCGAGCGGGGCCTCGTCCATCGCGTAGTGCCCCGCCGCCGGGAGTTCGGCCAACTCCCCGTGCGGGTACGAGCGCAGCCAGGTGCTCCGCATGAGGTCCGCGGAGAGGGCGGGGTCGAGCGCGCCCGCGACGGCCAGCGCGGGCACGGTGGCGTCCGCCACCTCGGGGTGGAAGTCCTCGACCGCCCAGGAGTCCAGCCAGGCGCGGAACGCCTTCGGGTCGCTCACGGCCAGGGAGCGGTCCACCATGCGGTCGAGCCAGGCGCCGGGGCGTACGCCGCCGGTGGTGATGTCGATGATCGCGCGGCGGTTCTCGGGCACCCGCGCGGCGGAGGCGAACAACTCCCACTGTTCGGGCGGCAGTCGAAGGCCCTGCGCGGGCACGGGCGATATGCCCACCAGGCGCCGTACGCGGTGCGGTGCCGCGGCCAGGACGCGCTGCGCGACGCTGGCGCCCATCGAGTGGCCGACCAGCGAGAACCGCGCCCAGCCGAGCCGGTCGGCCAGGTCGAGGACGTCGGCCGCGCCCTCCGCCGTCGTGAACGAGCCGACGGCGTCCTTGGCCTCGCCGTACCCGCGCAGGTCCACCACCGCGTACTGGAAGGCGCCGAGGTCGAGGTCGTCGAGGACCGGCGCGTACGCCGACCGGTCGGCGAACCACCCGTGCACCGCGACGACCTTGTGCGGTCCGTCGCCGAGCAGGGTGTGGGGGAGCGGGAAGGAGGCCACGTCGACTCCGATCGCAGGCACCGTCGGACGGCACCGGCCGGCGGCCGCCCGCGACCACGGTGTCCGCAACCGCCGGGGTGCGCAAGGGCGCACGGCGGCCGTGGCTCCGCGGTCCCGCCGATGCGCCGGGGACGGGGGTCAACTTGGCGGACGGCCTGCGGTCCGGTGCCGTGGGTGGTCAGAATGTGGCATGGCCATCCGTCGCCTCAGCTACCGGCTCGGCCAGGAGCCGGACACCGGAGCCGTCCGTCTGATCCCCGCACCAGGAGGCCAGGGTCAACGCGCCACAGAGATAACGGAATCAGAGCGGTCGACGCGGACAGCGCGGGAGACGCGGCTGACGGACCCGAGCGAGTCGGACGTCGCCGCGGCGGTCGAGCGTGTCATCGGGGTCGGCGTCTGGGCCGGGGGCGGTGCGGGTGCCGGTGCCGGTGCCGAGTCTGATCCCGGTGCGGATGCCCAAGTCCGTGCGGGCGCGGATCCTGGTGCGGATGCCCACGCGGGTGCGGGCGCGGATCCCGGTGCTGCGGATGCCCATGCCGGTGGGGGTGCGGATGCTGGGGTCGGTGCGGGCGCGGACCCCGGTGCGGATGCTCAAGCCCGTGCGGGCGCGGATCCCGGTGCCGATGCGCTGGCCTACAGCCTGCTCCCCGACGGTGGCCGCCTGCTCTGCGCCGCCCTCCCGGGGCGGAGCGTCGAGGTTCTCTACCTCGGTGCCGATACCCCGGGGCCCGGCGCCCTGTGGCCCATCGACACCTGGCGTGCCGAGTGTTGGGAGGCGGGCGCGGCGGACGTCCTCGGTGCGGGGTTCGTCGAGTCCGAGTTGCCCGCCGGTGAACCGGCCCTGGCCGGGGGCCACTTCGACCACGAGCTGCTCGTGGAGTTCGCGCGGGCGCGCTCGGGGCGCGTCGCGCCCTTCCTCGCCGATGTGCGCCGCCTCTTCGGCGACCCCGCGGGACGGCAGATCGTCCTCGTCGAGCAGGACCCCGCCGCGGTGGCCCGCTGGGTCGCCCTGGCCTGCGCCTCGCTCCCCGAGGCGTACGTCCCCGCGCTGACGTTCACCACCTGGACCACCGACCCGCGGCGCGCCCCGCAGCAGATCATCGGCATCGGCCCGGACGCCGCGTTCGACCGCTCGGACGAGGCGACCCTCGCGTACCTCTACCGCGTGCACGACGCCACCGGAGGCCCCGAGAGCCCGCCCGCCGAGACCGACGCGTGGGCCGAGCTGACGGCGGAGCGCTGGCTCGCGGGCAACCCGCCACGACCGGCGCAAGGGGCGGGGCACGGCGTGGGCGAACCCTTCGCGCTCCTACCCCTGATCTCCGCGCCGGCGGCGTCCGGCGCCGCCTCCGGCGCCGACCTCGCCGGGCTGAGCGGAGGCTCCCTGCACGCGGTCGTCGACTCCTTCGCCGGTGCCGTACGCAGGGGTGAGGCGGACGAGCGCACGCTCGGCGAACTCGACCGGCTCTGCCGGGGACTCGACGGCGAGCACGCCGTCGCGGCGCGGCCCCTCGCCCTCGCCCTGGTCAGGCACCGCCTCGACACCGCGGGCCGGGACGCGCTGCCCGATCTGACCGCCTTCGAAGGGCTGCCGCTCGGCCAGGACGCCTGGCGGGAGCTGCGCGAGACCTACGGCGGCCGCGCCGACGACACCCTGCGGCGCAGGCTGCGCGGACCCATGGCCTCCTGGACCGAGCCGCTGCGGCTCGCCCTCGCGCTCGGCGCCGACGGCGGTCCCGGGCTCGCCGAGGCGATGGAGCGGATCGCCACGGCCCTGCTGCGGCCGGGACGGCGCGAGTGCGCGCACGCCGTACGGCTCCTGGAGGACATCGACCGCGCGTCGTTCACCCGCCGGATCCTGCGCCTGCTCATCCATGACTTCACGGAGCACAAACTCGACCTGCTGCGCGATCTCGCCCGCTCCGCGCAGGGCGACTGGCTGCGGCGCAACATCGAGGACGCGCCGCTCACCATCAAACTCGCCGCGGCCGCCGCGTACTGGAGCGGTCCCCCCGACCATCTGCAGGGCGCCGAGCTGTTCGACCGGCTCACCGAGCTGCTCTCGACGGGGCGGGTCGAGGACGTCAGGACGCTGAGGCTGCTGTGGCGCATGGTGTGGCGCAACAAGGGGCCCGTCCGCGCCGAGCAGTCCTGGGTCGCCCGCACCTGCACGCCGCGGCTGCTCGTCGAGGCCGACCTGGGGCGCCGCGTGGTGGACTGGATGAAGGACCCGGACCGGTGTGACCGCGATCTGGTCGAGTTCGCCAGGGCCATGCGGAAGGACACGCAGATCGGCGTCGTCGACCGGTACTCGGCGGAACTGCTCGTCCTCGCCCAGGACCTCGCGGACGGCCGGGTGGTCGTCGACAAGGACGCCGTGGACCGGCTGCGGGAGCTCGGCCGCAAGGTCACGCCGCTGGGCAGGGTGCTGCGCCAGGGCGTCGACGAGCGGGTGGCGAGCGCCCTCGCCAAGGCGAACCCGCTCGACCTGTGCGAAGCGCACGCACTGCACATCTTCGTCGCCGCGGGCCCCGAACTGCTGCGCGCCTACCGCGCGCACATGCTCGACGAGGCGATCTGCGACCGTCTCGTACGTGAACTGCCGCACAAACCGTCCGAGTTGGCCGGGTACTACCACATCTGGCGGCCCCGCACCCGGCACAACGACCACGCCGTCAGCGAGGAATGGCGCGAGATCTCCGCCGAACTCCTTGACCGCGCGCTCGGACCCGTCCTCGCCCACCTCGACCACCAGCGCCTCGGCCAGGTGGCCACCGTCCTGCAACGCGAGGGGCAGGACGTGCAGGAATGGACCGCCTGGCGGCACCGGGTGGCCCAGCGGCCGCAGTGACCGTCCTCCTCTCCTCCCCGGCACACCCGGGGCGCACCGCCCGCGGCTCCCCGCGCCGCACCACTCCTCCCCACGAAAGGACCAGCGTGAGCGACACCAGCGAGGCCGCCGACAACTTCCCCGGCGGCAGCATGGCGAGCCGCCCCGTGCACTTCATCTGGATGCTCGACTGCTCGGGCTCCATGGGCGTGAACGGCAAGATCGGCGAGCTGAACTTCGCCATCCGCGAGGCCATCCCCGAGATGCAGCAGGCCGCCCAGTCCAACCCCGCGGCGTCGCTCCTCGTGCGCGCCGTCACCTTCGCCAGCGGCGCCAGCTGGCACGTCAGCGAGCCGACCCCGGTCGACCAGTTCTCCTGGGAGGACGTGCACATCTACGGCGCCACCGACATGGGCGCCGCGTTCAAGCTGGCGGCCGGC
Organism: Streptomyces sp. NPDC087300; assembly: GCF_044744425.1. Classification (NCBI taxonomy): domain Bacteria; kingdom Bacillati; phylum Actinomycetota; class Actinomycetes; order Kitasatosporales; family Streptomycetaceae; genus Streptomyces; species Streptomyces sp. NPDC087300. The sequence goes on along the minus strand of NZ_JBIUYI010000014.1, from coordinate 34,088 downwards.
GCGCTGCAGACCCCGCCGATGCCGCAGCGCGCCCTGCCGCCCGTGCTGGCGCTCGCCTCCGACGGGCAGCCCACCGACGACTGGCGCGCCGGGCTCCGCGCCATCGACGACACGCCCTGGGGCAAGCGCGCCGTGCGCGTCGCCGTCGCCATCGGGGACGACGCGGACAAGAGCATGCTCAAGGAGTTCCTCGGCAACCCCGAACTGGAGCCGCTCCAGGCGAAGAACCCGCGCCAGCTCGCCGCCGCCATCCGCTGGATGTCCACCGCGGTCGTCAAGGACGCCTCCACCCCCAAGGTCGAGGACGGCGCCAAGCCCACGACGCCGATCGACGTCCCGTCGATGACCAAGGGCGAAGACGACATCTGGTGAACGGTCCGGAGACGACGACCGCGGCGCGTGCCGCGGCGGGACCGGCGCCCGCGGCCGGTCCCTGGGCGCTGATAGAGGGCGCCGTCAAGGGCGTGGCGAAGAAGTACAGCCAGGACCGCGGCGCCGCCCTGTCCGTCGCGGACGGGCGCGCGGTCGTGCTCGCGGTCGCCGACGGGCACGGCAGCGCCGCGCACTTCCGCAGTGACCTGGGCGCGCTCTGGGCGGTCGAGGAGTTCACGGCGTGCGCGCTGGCCTTCGCCCGTGAGGCGGTCCGCGTCGGCGCCGACGCCGCGGGCTGGCCGGGCCTGCGCGCGGAGGCCCGGGGGCTGCCGCGGCAGGTGGGCCACCGCTGGCACGAGCGGGCGCTGCTGCACGACGCCAACTCGCCCGCGCGCGGCGCGCGTTCCCCGCTGTTCGGGTCCGGGGGTCGAGGGGCGCGGGACCGGGCGGGGCCGCCGGACCTGGCTCCGTACGGCAGCACGCTCATCGGGGCCGTACTGACCGAGGACATGGTGTTCTGCTGGCAGTTGGGCGACGGTGACATCGTCTTCGTCGACGAGGACGGCGCGCCGCACACACCGCTGTACACCGGACCCGACCTCGGCGACGAGACGGACTCGCTCTGCGAGCCCGAGCCGTGGCGCAAGACCCGCTCGCACTGGCAGCCCTTCACGGGCGGCCGCCCGCCGTGCCTCGTGCTCTCCACCGACGGGCTCTCCAAGAGCTTCGCGGACCACCAGGGATTCCTGGACTTCGCCACCGGGCTGCACGAGCGCGTCACCGGACAGGGCGTGGCGGCGGTGCGGGCCCAGCTCCCCGACTGGCTGGCGCGCGCGGCCGGATACTCCGGGGACGACACGACCCTCGTGGCTGCCGTCGCGGCACCGCCACGGCGCGACGACGAAACGTAAGAGCGGAAAGGTAGAGAGGAACAGCATGGTGAACGGCATGCTCGCCGCCGGAAAGACCCTGGTGGCCGAGTCGGGGGAGAAGCTCAAGGTCGCCGAGCTCTTCGGCTCCGGCGGCCAGGGCGAGGTCTACCGCGTCCGGACGCCCACCGGCGACCGCGCGGTGAAGTGGTACTACCCCCAGCTGGCCGACGCCCGCCAGCGGGAGATCCTGGAAGGGCTGATCGCCAAGGGCTGGGACGACGACCGGTTCCTGTGGCCGCGCTCCATCGTGATGGACCCCGAGGGCAAGCAGCCCGGCTTCGGCTACCTCATGGACGTACGGCCCGCCCGCTTCTGCGATCTGCCCGCGCTCTTCCGCCGCGACCCCTCGGTGTCCGCGGCGACGATGCGCACCCTGGTGACGGTGGCGCTGCACACCGTCGAGGCCTACCGGGCCCTGCACTCGCGCGGCATCGCCTACCGCGACATCAACTGGGGCAACATCTTCTTCGATCCGCGCACCGGTGACGTCCTGGTCTGCGACAACGACAACGCGGTGGTGGAGGGCGCCGAGGCGGGCGTCGCGGGCACCATGGACTTCATGGCGCCCGAGCTGGTCCGCGGCGACAAGGGCGTCCAGCCGGGCACCCAGAGCGACCTGCACTCCCTCGCGGTGCTGCTCTTCTACCTCCTGATGAACGATCACCCGCTCAACGGTGCCCTTGAGTTGAACATCCGCTGCCTGGACATGGCGGCCAAACGCAAGCTGTACGGCACCGACCCGGTCTTCGTGTACGACCCCAAGGACACCCGCAACCGGCCCGTGCCCAGCGAGCAGCCCACCGTGGTGGCCAGTTGGAACGCACTGCCGGAGATCCTGCGCGACCTGTTCGTGCGGACCTTCACCGACGGCCTGCGGTCGCCGTCCCTCAGGGTGCGCGAATCGCAGTGGCGCGAGGCGCTCAGCCAGGTCCTCGACGCCATCACGCAGTGCGGCTCGTGCGGCAAGCAGAACCTCACCCAGCCGGACGGCGCGCCCCCCGAGTGCTGGAAGTGCCGCACCACGCTGACGCTGCCGCCCCGGCTCGAACTGGTCACGGGGACCGGCACGTTGCGCACCCGGCGCGGCATCCGCCTCGCCCCCAGCGCCCGCGTCTACGCCCACCACCTGCGCGAGGACCCGGACCGGCACGACTTCACCGCCGTGGTCGGCGAGGTCACCGAACACCCGCAGCAGCGCGGCAGGTTCGGGCTCACCAACCGCACCTCGTCGGTGTGGACCGCCCGCAAGGACGACGGGACCGTACGCGACGTCGAGCCGGGCAAGACGATCGCGCTGCGGTCGGGTCTGCTGATCGAGTTCGGCGGCGGCACGGAGGCGGTCGTCAAGGAGTAACTCCCCTACCCCCGTAGGTGATTCACGGTCGGTGTCGCCGCCATCGGTGCCACCACGCCGACCACCAGTGCGGCGCGGGCGGTGTCGGCGGCGGTGGGGGCGGCGGCGGTGGCGCGGCGGGCAGGACCGCGCGGGCCGGTGCCGTCCCGATCACCACCGCGTCGGGCCTGGCCAGCGGCGTCACGGTGACGGCGCACTCGGCGTCGGACACGGGGAGCGCCACCCCGTTCCCCGCCCGGTGCGCGCTGCGCGGCACCCGCCGCTGACCGCCGAGCCGCCCGTCGCTCCACTCCACGAGGACGAGCACCGCGGGCTCGGGCCAGGCGAAGAACAGCTCGGCCCGGTCGCGCGCCACCCGACGTACCGTCAGGTCCGTGACGGCAGCCGGGTGTTCGATGACCACGCTCGGCCCGGACACGGCCCGCTCGCCGAGCACGCTCACCGCCGTCATCCGGACCCGCTCGCTGGGCCGCGGTACCAGGTCGACGCGGGAGCCGCCGTCCGGCGGCGCGGCCGGGAGCCGGTCCACCAGGTGCGAGACGTCCGTGCCCGGCGTGACGGGGCCCGCCGTCCACGGGACGAGGAGGCCCTCGCCCCGTGCGGGCGGCCGCCACGAGATGGTCACGCGCCCGCCCTCGCCGTCGCGCCGCACCGTCAGGTCCTCCACCGGCGAGGGCCACCGCTCGGCGCCGGCCGTGACGCTGACGCCGCGGGACCACACCAGGTCGCCGTCCGGGTCGCGGTAGCCGCACCGTACTTCGTAGGCGTACGTCCCCGGGGCGAGCGGAGCGTCGAGCAGCCGGTCGTGCTCGCAGGCGACGTCGACCGGCGGGGCCGCGCCCCAGCCCGTCGCGTCCGCCCCGGTCCCCGAGCGCGTCACACGGACCTCGGCGGCCGCCGGATCGGGCCGCCAGCGCAGCCGCAGCCCGTCCGGCACGACGTCGGCGCGCAGTGCCGTCACGTCCGGGGTGAGCAGCACGGGGGCCGAGACGCGCGGCACTCCGGCGATCCTGTCGCGGCGCAGCGGGAACACCGCGTACCGCAGCGGACGGCCCACGGGCGCGTCCGCGTCCACGGCGAGCGGATCGCTCTCGCGCGCCACCGTCTCCACCGCCAACTGCGGAGCGCCGTCGGGGAAGCGCAGCACGCGATACCCCAACCCCCGTACTCTGCGCGGCGGTTCGCACCAGGACAGGCGTACGGTCCGGTCGTCGAGCTCGGCCGTCACCGCGGCGTCCGCGGGGGCGAACGCGTCGTCGGCGAGCAGCGTCGCCACGTTCAGAAGGCCCGTCTGCGCGTGCGTGTCGTCCCTGGCCAGGCGCAGCGCCCCGAGCCAGGCGTCCGCGGCGCCCCGCAGGGCGCCGACGGACTCCAGGTCCGCGCCTTCGGCGGTGAGCCGGTCGACCTCCGCGGAGCGCGCGCGGACGGCGTCGACGAACGCGGTGAGCCGGTGGTCGCCGGGGCCGTCCGGGTAGGCGGCGTCCAGGGGCAGCCGCGCCAGGACCCGCTCCGTCTCGCGCAACCGCACGCCCGGCCAGACGTCGTTGAGGGTCTCGGCGGCGTGCCGCGCGGGCCCCGCCCCGGGAAAGCCCGACGCCACCGCGTCGGCGAGCGGGCCCGCCTCGCCGCGGTGCACGCCGAGGGCGACGGCGGCGGCCGCGTCGGGCGTGCCTTCGCCGTCCGCGAGCGCGCAGCACAGCTCCCACAGGACGAGTCTGCGCAGCCCCATCGGGTCGTCGCGCACCACGGTCTCCAGGACGTCGACCAGGGCGGCCGCGGTGTCCGAGCGCGGGTCCGACGACGAGAGCCACCGGCCGCGCGCCTGCTGCACGAACCGCAGGTCGACGCGTTGCCAGATGCCGCCGCGGCCGGGGAACCAGAGGCCGTCCAGGACGCGGAAGCCGTCGTCCTTCTCGGCCTTGGGGAGCGTGCCGAAGACCGTGTTCGTGGCGGCCGCGGGCGCCGGGGCGCGCAGCGCGTCCGCCGCGTGCCGGAACCGCGCGGCGCGCAGGGCGTCGCGCAGCGGCAGATAGCCGCGCATCGCGGGGAACCGCGGCAGTACGGGCGGCGGCAGCCGGGCGCCGCTCGCCTTCGGATGTGCGCCGGGGCGCAGGACCGCCATGCCTCAGCCGCCCGGCGCCGTGTAGAAGTACACCCGGACCTCGGCGGTCTGCGCGCCCTTGGCGAGGTTGTGGAAGTCGTCCGTCGCGGTCTTGCGGGTGAACATGTCCGGACGGCCCTTGCCGAGCAGGGAGTTGACCCGGTGGGCGTAGACCGTGCCGTTGGGGCCGCCGCCGAAGGTCAGTACGAGCGCGGCCGTGCGGCCCGACCACTTGCGGGTGCCCTTGGCGATCTGTTCGGTGAGGTCCCCCTTGTCGGTGCCCGACACGTGGAACTCCTCCGGATCGCGGTCCACCGAGCGGGGTCCCGTGGGCGTGGGGGGCGGCTTCGAGGTCTTGGAGTGGCCGGGTTTGGGGCGGTCGTCGGCCCCCGGGTCGGGCCGGTCGGCCATCGACACCAGGGCGAGCATGAGCAGCAGGTCCGCGAAGAGCCAGCCCGCGAGCACGACGGTGCCGATCCGTCCGGAGCGCCGCCCCCGCAGCCGGCGTCGGCTCACGCGCCAGCTCCGTCACGCGGAGTGGCGGGTCCCGGGACGCGGCCGGCGGGCGGAGTGTCCTGAGGGTCGTCCGCGGGGGCCGGGGCGGGCGGCCTGCCGTTCACGAACACGGTGGTCGTGGGGTCGTCCTCGTCCTGCGCGGTGGTGCCGCCGTGCGCAGGGGTGCTCCGGTACGCGGAGGCGCCACCGCCGTTCACCGGGCCGCTCGGGCCAGTCGGGCCGCTCGGGCCAGTCGGGCCGCTCGGGCTACTCGGACTCGGGCCACTGGGGCCGACGCTGCTCTCGGCCGAACTGCCCGAGAAGGGGCTGCTGTTGGGGGCGTACGAGGCCCCCGCGAAGGCCCCGCCCGTCAGCGTGGGAAGCGCCCCCGCGAGGGTGTCCATGCGGGCGTCGAGGCGGGCCGCGGCGTCCTGCCAGTGGGCCGCCGCCGCGTCCCAGCGCTCCGTGGCCTCGCGCATGCCGTCCACCGCGTCGCCCGTGCGCCCGGTGCTCGACACCAGGGCCTGGGAGGCCTTTTCGGTGGCCTTCGCCACCGACTCGGACTTGGTGACCAGCGACTGCTGAGCGGCGACCAGGGCCTTCAGGGACGCCTCGACGGTGTCGCCCGCGGTCTTCACGTGGTCGGCGATGCCGCGCGCGGCGAGGGCGTTGGCCCGGCCCGCCTTCGCGGTCTCCGCCGTGCCGTTGCGCAGCGTGTCGTCGATGCGGCCCGCCGCGGCGCCGAGCTTGGGCACTTCCTTCGTGAGGGCCTCGGCCGCCTGCTTGAGCGTGTCGGTGGCCTGGGCGACCGACGCCGTCGCGCCGGTGAGCGCCTGATGGCTCCTGCCCGCCGTCTTCAACAGCTTGCCGAGGTCCTCCGCCGCCTTGGTCAGCTCGGCGCCGAACTGCTGCGGCGACGCGCCACGGCGCGGCAACAGGTGCATCTGGGCGCGGGTGAGCACCGAGGCGAGCTGGGCGAGCAACTGCTCCCTCGCCGCCTCCTGCGCGGCCTCGTCGCGCTCGGCGTGGCCCCGCACGCGCGCGTGCCACACCGAGAGCCCCACCAGGAGGGCGATCAGGAGGACGGCCATCAGGGCCACGTTCTCGAACCGGCCGAACGAGGAGAGGTGCCCGCCGAAGCCGGACTGCCACAGCTGGAGGAAGGGCCGCGTCGACTGCTTGGGGTCTTCCTCGCTCAGCTCCCCGTACGCCCGCACGGCCTCGCGCAGGCCGAACCAGGTGATCAGGAGCGGGATGAAGACGAGGACGCCGAGGGCCGCCTCCAGGAGCCGGTCGCGCCGCCCCGACGTCGGCTCGGGCGGCATCCGCACGCTCTCCGGGCGCACATAGGTGTGGACGAGGTCGAGCTCGGCCCAGCGGTCAAGGCGGGTGTCGCTGCTCATGTCGCGGTGCAGCGCGGTGAGTTCGGCACCGCGCGGTTCCAGCTCTGGCAGTGCCGCGAGACGCTTCAACTCCTTGATGATCAAGGATTGGTCGAGCAGCTGTGCGGGCGTCAAGCGGTTCCCTCCCTGGGTTCCCGGGGCCTCCTATCCGAGGACGTCACCCCTGCCGCGCCGGTTCCTTCCGTCACGGTTCAACCGCCGCAACAGTGCCTCGGCATCGGCGTGTTCAGGATCCCACGTCAGACACTTCCCGAGTGCCTCAATCGCCTCATCCCGCTCCTGGCGCCGGTCCAGCTCCACCGCGTGCCGGAAGGTGCGCTCGGCGAGCAGCCCCCGCACCCGCACATTGGTCGGGTCGTGGTTGTACGCGCACTTGAGCCAGCGCTCGGCGTCGGCGAAGTGCTCGGGCGCCATGTCGGCCATCGCCGCCGAGCAGTGCACGTCGATCATCGCGTCCAGCATGTCGGCGCCGGTCGGCCGGGTCGCCGCGTCCTGCCAGGCGATGTGCGCGGCCTGCACCGCGTGGTCGTACCGGCCCAGCGACAACAGCGCCTGGGCGCGGGCGAGCTGGCGCCTGGACGCGTAGTCGAGGGCGGGCGCGGGGGTCGGCGGCGGCTGCGTGGGGGCGGTCGCGGGGGCCGGTGGCGCGGGCTCGGGGGAGGCCCGCCGGGACCCGTCCAGTTCGGCGAGCAGCTCCCGCGCCTCCGCGATGATCCCGTGGAGCAGCGCCTCCGCCTCGTCCGCGCGCCCTTGGCGTACGAGCAGCCGGGCCTGGGCGACGTCGCGGACCTGCCGGGGATCGGGTACGGCGGCGATCTCCCGCCCCGCGCCGCTCGTGCCGTCGGCGCCGCTCGCGCCGTCCGTGGCGGACGGGCCCACCCGTACGGCACCGGGCTCCCCGGAGCCCTCCGCCCCCACCAGCGTCGCCGTGAGCGGCGGGGCGTCGGAGAGGGTGTCCTGGACCGCGGCCGCCGGCTCCAGCGGGCCCTCCTCCAGGGCCGAGGGGCCGGACGAGGCCGCGCCGCCCGCGAGCCGCACCGCGTGCTTCAGGGCGCCGAGCGCCAGCAGTTCGGGCGGCGCCTGCACGCTCTGCCTGCCGAGCCCCGCCACCCGCGAACGCACCTGCTCCATGAGGGTGTTGCCGCCCACGAGGAGCAGCGTGTCCACGTCCGACGCGGTCATCCCCGACTGGTCGAGCAGCGCCTGCGCGCGGTCCATGGTGCGCCGCACGTGCAGATCGAGATAGGCGTCCAGGTCGTGCCGGGCGAACCTGACCCACAGCGGCGGGCCCGCGCCCGGCTCCAGATCGAGCACGGCGGCCTCGGGCCCGTCCGGCAGGCCCAGCGCCTCCCGCGCCTCCTGCCCCCGCGCGCGCAGCCCCTGCCACACGGCCGGGTCCACGCCGAGCACCGAGCCCGCGCCGCGGTGCCTGCGCAGCAGCCGGACCGCCGACGACAGCGTCTCCGCGTCGAACGCGCGCCCGCCGGACGTCGCGCCGCCCTCGTAGCCGAGCGAGCGGAAGTGGCCGCGCACGCTGCGGATCAGGCCGATCTCGAAGCCCTCGTACCCCATGCCGTACACCAGACAGGTGCCGCTGTCCCGGTCCGTCATGTGGCCGATCACCGCGGCCATCGAGTCGCTGACCAGCCGCGTGGGGTCCAGGCCCGCCTCGCGCGCCGCGTCCCGCAGTGCCGCCCGCTGCGCCGAACCGAACCGCGCGGGCACACTGATCACGGTCTGCGCGACCCGCCCGCGCGCCGCCGCCTCCACGCGCTCGCGCAGCGACCGCAGCAGCCGCACCACGAGGGCGTCCGGGTCGAACGGCTTGCCGCCCAGGTGCACCGGACGACCGCTGCCCACCCGGCTCTTGAGGCTGGGGAAGGTGACGGGCAGCTCCCCGGTCTCCGCGGGCTCGCACAGCAGCCACGGCCCGTCGTCGGGGACCGGTTCGACGCGTCTGCCGGGCCGGTCGGGCAGCGCGTAGAGCGCCCGCACCCCCGTCGCGCCGAAGTCGATGCCGAGGCTGACGGGCGGCGCCGCGTCCGCCCCCGTGGCTCGCGTCATCCGCCCGCCGTCTCTTCGGCGAAGCGCAGGATGCCCTCGTAGTCCGGCTTGTCGGGGAGCGTCGGCACGGCCCGCTCGGACTGCGCCACCGCGACCAGGTTGACGAGGTTGCGGGCCTGCTGGGCGGTCTGCGCGCGGTTGCCCTGCCGATGCGCCTGCTTGACGTACTCGACCGCCTCGTTGATCTGCCGCACGGTGTCCGGCGGCGCGCCCTCGGAGGCGAGCTCGGCCTGCCGGAACTGGCTGGCCAGGCCGCACTGGCGGTACATGTCGTCGAGCAGCAGTTCGGTCAGGCGCTTGTACTCGCCGCTGTCGCCCATCGCGACCGCCCGCTGCGCCTGCTCGATGTCCCTGCGCACCTTCATCGCCTGCACCGGCTCGATGTAGGGCCCGTACCGCTTCAGGAAGTGGTCGGCCTCGCGCTCCGCGAAGCCCAGCTGCTCGCGCAGGACCGCGCTGTCCAGCTGCTCCACGGGCTCGGGCGGCGGGGTGCGCGGCTTCTCCCTGTTGGGCGTGGCCTCCAGGGTCATGTCGGTGCCGCGCACGCTGATCCGCACCGTGATGATGCGGTCCGCCGAGTAGTTGAAGGAGACGTCCACCTGGCGGTTGATCTCGATCTCCTGCGGCAGCTCGAACTCGACCACGCCCTGCTCGTGGTTCTCGCTCGCCACCCTGCTGTCGCCCTCGTAGACGGGCACCCGGATGCGGCGGGCGTCCGTCGCGTGGAAGGTGCGCTGGCGCGGCTCGGAGAGCGGATAGGGCGAGCCCGCCTCGATGATCTCCACGAACACGTCGCGCTGGCTGCCCTTGATCGCGGCGATCCCCATCGCCATCGGCGTCGACTCGTACAGCCCCGTGTCGCCCTTGGAACGCCCGTCGGCCAGGCTCCTGCCGCAGTTCGCGCAGGTGTCCGCGCCGTACTCGTTGACCTTCGCGCAGCCCGCGTCCGAGCACTCCACGCCGCGCAGCGTCTCGGCGAGCACGCCCGCGCCGAACGCCACGCACTCCATCGGGTTGATGTTCCTGCGCACCTTGTCGGCGCCGAAGAACGCCTCGACCGCCTCGTACACGGGCCGGGTCAGGGTGCCGCCGCCGACCAGGAGCACGTCGGAGATGTCGTCCGTGGAGAGCTCGTAGCGCCCCAGGGTCTCCTGCACCAGGTCCATCGTCCGGGTCACCAGCGGCGCGATCATCTCCTGGAACTCGCCCCGGGTGAGCTTCATCTCGACGTCGATGACGCCGTTCTCGCTGCGGTACGCGGCCGGGATCACGATGTACGTCTCCGCCAGGTCGTTCAGCTCGCGCTTGGCGCGCTCGGCGGCCTTCTTCGCCTGGAACAGGAACGCCTTGTCCCCGGCCGGGTCCACGTGGTGCTCCGCGCGCATCCACGCGATGATCCGCTCCACGACGGCCAGGTCGAAGTCGTCACCGCCCAGCCAGATGTCACCCGCCGACCGCAGGACCTGGAACTGGCTCCTGCCCTCCTGGTCCTTGACCGCGTTCAGGACCGAGATGTCGAACGTGCCGCCGCCCAGGTCGTAGACGAGCACCCGGCTGCGCGCGCCGCCCGGCTTGTGCAGGCCGAAGGCGACCGCCGCGGCCGTCGGCTCGTCGACGATCTTCTTCACCACCAGGCCCGCCTTCTCCGCGGCCTCGCGGGTGGCGGCGCGCTGCGCGTCGCGGAAGTACGCGGGCACGGTGATCACGGCGTGCGTCACCGGCTCGCCCAGCGTCCGCGAGGCGTCCCTGACCAGGCGGTCCAGGAGCACGCTCGAAATCTCCGCGGGGGTACGGGCCCGGCCGCCGAGCAGCACGTGCGCGCGCGGGTCCTCGTCGGGGCCCGCCACGATCTCGTAGCTCATCCGGTCCCGCGCCCTGGCCACCGACTCGTCGGCGAAGTCCCTGCCCATCAGGCGCTTCACCGAGATGACGGTCTCCTTGGGCTGCCTGATCGCCCAGTTCAGCGCGTCCTCGCCGACCAGCAGCTGGTCCTTGCCGTCGCGGTGGACCACGCCCACCACCGAGGGGGTGAGCCGCTCGCCCTTGCTGTTGGTGAGCACCGCGATGTCCGCGCGATGCGGATCGTGGGCGGCCACCGCGCTGTTGGTGGTGCCGAGGTCGATGCCGATGGCCTTCATTCCCGCTCCGTCCCTTGCTCGGCGCCGCCCTCGACGGCGACGACCACCCGGGCGGCGCGCAGCACGTGCCCCCGGTATCGATACCCGCGCTGCACGATCTCAAGGACCTCGTCGTCACCGGCCCCTGCCGGTGCGGGACGGGCCTCCGCCACGTGGTGGGTCATGGGTTCGGCCCGCTCCCCGACGCGGCCGATGCGCTCCAGGCCCTCGTCGGCGAGCGCGCCCTCCAGCTGCCCCGCGATCAGCCCCAGGCTCTTGCGGTACGCCGCCGCGTCGCCCGGTGATCCGCCCGTCGATCCGCTCGCCGCGCCGTCGGCCAGGAGCCGGTCGAAGGAGTCGAGCACGTCGGCGCAGCGCAGCAGGAGCCGTTCGGTGAGCGCCTGGTGGGCGGCGTCGCGGGCGGCCAGGTCGCGGGCGTGCTCGTAGGCGAGGCGGGCGGTGGTCGCGGCGGCGCCCCCCTCCGACGGCTCAGACATCAAAGCGGACCAGGTCGGCCACGAGGCGCGCGGTGGCCTCGGGGAGCGGGCCGGGCGCCGCGTCGCCCGGCGCGGCACCGGGATCGCCCAGGGGCGCCGTGCGGCGGGCGATCTCCTCGGCGGCGAGCGGCAGTTCGGCCGCCGGGTCCACGTCGTACAGGAACAGGTCGACGAGCAGCCGACGCCGCACCGTACGCAGTTCGTCCCACGCCTGCTGGGTGACCGGGGTCATCAGATGCCGGGCGAGCAGCTCGAAGGAGACGTCCTGCATGTCGGCGTGGCTGGTCCAGGGCGTCACGCCCGCGGGGGCCAGCGCGTCGTACGGGAAGGGTCCTTCCCAGCTCGCGCGGGGGTCCTTGATCACGCGACACCGTCTCCTTCGTCGGTTCCGGACGCCACGGGGCGCCCGGCTGCTTCGTGGGCCGGGGCCAGCTCGCCGAGCCAGCGGTGCACGGCGTCGAGGAGGGCCTGTCTGATCCGGCTGTCCGTGGGGTCGGCGCGGGTGGCGCGGATCAGATGGTGCAGCGCCCACAGGATGTCGCCCCGGTCCAGGGCGGCGCGCGCCTTGTCCGTCAACTCAGCCGCCCAGGACGGCAGATCGTCGTCGTCGGGCGGGGTCTCCTGGCCGTCGCTGCGGATCAGATCGCCCATGCCCTTGACGCCGAGGTGCCGGGTGAGGAGCTTCTCCATCTCGTCGAGGGCCTCGCCGAGCGTCTCGCGGTAGCGGTGCGTCAGGGCCTGCCCTAGGCCCACGTCGAGCAGGTCGAGCGCCTCGTGCAGCAGCCGCAGACGGGCCGGAACCTCGGAGGACCGGTCGTCGAGGGTGAAGACGAGGGCGCGCGCGAGGTTGTCCCGCGCGTGGCTCGACTCCGGGTTCAGGGCGAGCGCCCTGCGCAGATCGGCCTCCGCGCCGTACACGTCGGAACGCATGCCGTGCTTGGTCCGGGTGTAGCCGCGCCACACGCCGCGCAGCGACAGCAACGCCGAGAGTTTCGCGTGCAGTTGGACCAGCAGATCACGGTCGAGGGGGTGCAGCACCCCGGTCGCCGACTCCACCAGTGTGACGGCCTCGTCCAGACAGGGGCCGAGCTGCGCGCCGTCCTCGTCGGCGAGCGCCTCGACCCGGCCGAGTACGGTGCGGATCACGGCCTTCTTGGAACGGGCCTGCATGCCCGCGTTCCTGGACACCCGCACGAGCTCCGTCCACTGGTCGAGCGCCTCGCCGAGCCCGCCGTCACCGCGCGTCAGCGCCGCCTTGGCGAGCGCGAGACGGATGTGCACGGCGAGCTCCACGCCGTCCTGGAGGAGCCGGGCGTGCCGGTGCGGCAGCCGTACGTAGGCGGGGTTGCGGCGCAGGAAGTCCGCGCAGTGCGGGCAGCGTTCGGTGTGCCCCGGCTCGGCGGCCGGGCCCGCGCAGTCCTCGGGCAGCGTGGTGAGCGTACGGAAGGCGGGCAGGGCGCGCAGCGCGGGCTCGAACTTGCGGACCTCCGAGAGGACGAAGCCCTGCGCCAACTCCGAGAAGGCCCAGCGCAGTTCACGCACCGCGTACTCGCCGGGGTCCTTGCCCTCCTTGGCCGCCGCGTCCAGGCCCGCGACCAGACCGGCGAGCTGCGCCTCCAGGGCGAGCAGCCGCAGATAGCGCGGCCCGCAGGCGAGGGTGGCGCCCGCGCCCGGCACGTCCGGCAGGCCGCCCACGTCCTTCAGGACCCGCGCGCCGCCCAGCTCCGCTTCCAGAACGGCCGTCAACGACTGGTAGGCGGCGGCCTGTTGGGGCCTGTCCTGCTCGGTGTGTCGCTGCTCGTACGCCGAGAGCTGGCCGAACAGGTGCTGGCTGAGCTCCCAGCGCAGCGAGGCCATGTCCTCGTGCGTCAGGTCCCGCTCGTAGCAGGCGGCGCGCTCGGCCCGCCAGCCGTCCCAGTAGCCGTCGTCGCTCAGCAGCGTCGCCCAGTACGCGAGCGCCGACTCCCAGGCGGCCACGGCGTGTTCCCACGCGCCGCTCTGCTCCAACTCCTGCGCCTGCCACAGCCGGGCCGCGGCGAGCCCGTGCACCACGGCCATGTCGCCGGGCGCCGCGCGCAGCCGCCGCTCCCACTCCGCGGCGGCCGCCTCCCGGTCCCTGGCCAGGAGCAGCAGCAACGGGGCGTCGTGCGGGAACCGTTCGCACAGGGCGTCAAGCAGGCCGGGGCCCTCGTCGTCGGGGGAGAGCGCGGCGAGGGCGTCGCGCAGCGCGTCGGGGGAGTGCCAGCGGTAGAGCAGCGCGTCCAGGCGCAGCCGCCGACCCGGCAGCCGCAGCCGCTCCAGGGCGACGCGCTCGTCCCACGACATGGAGCCGCGCTCCAGGAGGGCGTACGAGGCGTCCTTCACCACGTCCATGGAGGCGCCGGGGTCGACCCCCGCGTCCTTGAGGGCCAGATACGGGAACGTCGGGTCCTTGACCGCGAAGGGGTCGGCGACCAGCGGCGTGCCGGTGAGGCCGTCCGTCCAGGGCAGCAGCCCGATGAGCCGCCGCAGCCGCCGGCAGCGCACGTCGGCGCGCTCCAGGGCGCCGCCCGCCCGCTCGTAGGCGCCGACGGCGGCGCTCCAGCGGCCCGCCGCCTCCAGCAACCTGCCCTCCGCGTACGCCAGATGGGCGTCCGCGTCCCGGTGCCCCGGGCACTGCCGGAAGGCGTCGGCGGCGCGCTGCCACTCCTGGCGGGTGTCGGCGAGCCGCCCCCGCGCGTACGCCACGGTGTCCGGCCGCTCCCCGAGCGCGTCGGCCTCCGCGACGACCTGCGCCCAGTCCCCGCCGGCCTCGGCGAGCCGCACCCGCGCGTACCGGCCACGCGCGGCGACGTCCACGCCCTCGATGCCGTGGGCCTCATCGAAGCCCTCCGAGGCGGCCAGCGCCTCGTACCCCTCGATGACCCCCCGCCACTCCTCGACCCCGACGGCCCTCTCCTCCCGAACCCGCACCTCCACGTACCGCTCCCGCACGACGACATCGGCCCACCCACGATCCAACTGCCGATACACGAGCAGGGCGTCCCCCCACCGCCCGGCGAGCTCGTGGGTACGGGCGAGGGCGTAGTGGTAGAGGTGGGTGGGTTCGGGGTCGGTGGGGGCTTCGCCGGGGGGTGGGGGCTCGGTGGTGGTCGGGTTCCCGGTGACGGTGGGGCCTCCGGCCCCGGTGGCGCTTCGGTTCCCGGTGACGCCCTCGGGCGCGGCGTCCCGGTCCTCGGCGAGGACCACCGGTTCGCTGTCCGGGGCCCCGCCCTGCCCCGGGGGCGTGGCCGGGGCTGTGCCTGGGGTCTGGTCCGGGGCCGAGGCTGCGGTCGGAGCCGGAGCCGGAGCCGGAGCCGAAGCCGGAGCCGGAGCCGGGGCCGGGGCCGAAGCCGGGGCGGTGCCTGGGGCCTGGGCCGGGGCTGCGGCCGAAGCCGAAGCCGGAGCCGAAGCGGGGGCCGGGGCTGAAGCCGAAGCCGGAGCGGAAGCCGGAGTCGGGGCTGAAGGCAGGGCCGGCTTCGGGGCCGCGTCGAATGCCTGTCCGTATATGGCGCACGCCGCGCCCCAGTCGCCCCTCTCCTCCGCCCTGCGCCCCTCCGCCTTCCTCCGCAGGGCGGCCACCGTGCCCTCGCGGGCCGTGTCGGGGACGTCGGTGAGGAGGCTCAGGACCGTCGCCCAGTCGGCGCGCAGATCGGCGGCCACGCGTGCGCGTGCGTAGAGACGGCGGGTGCCCACCTCGCCGTCTCCGTAGGCGTCGGGCAGGCGGCCGAAGCCGTCGATGACCCCGTTCCACTCGTCCCGCGCGTCGGCGGTCCGCCCGCGCGCGTACAGCAGCCGGTCGGGCACGTCGAGCAGTTCGGAGGGCAGCCCCCCGAACCACTCCAGGGCGTCGGACCACCGTCCTTGCTCCTGGCAGACCCGCCCGCGGGCGTACCGGCACAGACTCCAGGCGTCGTCGGGCACCCGGTCGCCGGGAGGATCCGTGGCAGCGGGCTGCTCGGGGGCGGTGGCAGGCTCAGAGGTCACCGCCCCCGCCGCCCCGCGGCCCCCGCACTGCCCGAACGCCTCCGCCGCCGCCCCCCACTCGCCCGCTGCCGCCGCCAGCTGCCCCTCCGCGTAGCGGCTGCGCGCCCGCGTCACGCGGTAGTCGGACGGGAGCGCGGTCAGGTGGGTCAGGGCCGTCGGCCAGTCGGCCGCGTCCGATGCCGTCACCGCCGCCTCGTACACCCGGTGGCGAAGATCGCTCAGCCATGGCTCCGCGTCGCAGCCCCGCTCGGCCGCCGCGGCGAGGTCCGTCAGGGCCGCCGCCCAGTCGCCGTGGTCCGCCGCGTCCCTGCCGCGCGCGTACCGCAGGCGTACGTCGCTGTCCTGGAAGCCGCCCGCCGCCGCGAAGCCCGCCGCGGCCGCCGCCCACGTCCCCGCCGCCTCGGCCGCACGCCCGGTGCAATAGGCGTGCCAGGAAGGGGATTCGGGGCAGGACAGCCCTGCCCCGCCGAACGCGTCGCGGGCCTTCGCCCAGTGCCCGCGCGCCGCAGCGCCCCGCCCCCGCACGTACGCCGCGCGGGCCCCCGCGTCACCGGTCCCGACGCACGCGTCGTACGCCGCCTCGGCCGCCCGCCAGTCCCCGGCCTCTTCCGCGGTGCGCCCGCCCACGTACGCGGCGCACGCCGTGGCCGCCGGGTGGCCGGGCCGCAGCGCGAGCACGGCGGCGTACGCCTCGGCGGCCTCGGCGAGCGCGCCCGCCTCCCTGGCCCGGTCGGCCGCCTCGAAGGCGCGTGCCACATCGAGTTCGTCGCGGGCCGCGGCCCGGCGCGCCACGACGT
The DNA here is from genome assembly GCF_044744425.1 of Streptomyces sp. NPDC087300. Classification (NCBI taxonomy): domain Bacteria; kingdom Bacillati; phylum Actinomycetota; class Actinomycetes; order Kitasatosporales; family Streptomycetaceae; genus Streptomyces; species Streptomyces sp. NPDC087300. Next base: position 17,951 of record NZ_JBIUYI010000014.1, on the reverse strand, counting down.
CCCTGGGCCCGTCGGGCCGCAGCGCGAGCACCTCCTCGTAGCGGCCGATCGCGGTCGCCCAGTCCGCCACAGCCTCCGCCGCGCCCGCCGCGTCGACGAGCGCGGCCACCCGCGTGAGCACGTCGACCTCCGCCGCGAGGCAGCCGGGCAGCGGCCCCGGCAGCGCCGCGCGCACCACCTCCAACTGCGCGGCGGCGCCCGGCGCGTCGCGCTCGTCGGCCAGCAGCGCGCAGAGCTCCTCCACGGCGGGCCAGGCCAGTTCGAAGGCCGCCTCCGCCCGCATCCGCCGCTGCTCGTCCTCGTAACTGCGGGTCGGCGTCCGCAGCGTCCGCTGCACCTGCGCCCAGTGCCCGAGGTCCCGCTGGAAGCGCGCCGCGCCGATCAGGACGGTCGAATCGACGTGCCCGACGGGGCTCTTGAAGGTGCGCAGCGCCTCCGCGCCCTCGCGCAGCGGATCCGTGCCCGCCGCGTCCTCGTCGCGCACCTCGCGCGCCTTGAACAGCCAGCCCTGACGGCACTCCTCGTGCAGGAACAGCGCGGGCGTCGCCCACTCCACGGCGGTGTGCTCCGGCTGGTGGGAGATGCGCAGGCGCGCCGCCGCCATGGACTCGTCGATGGTCCTGTTGGCCGCGATGCCCTTGAACAGCTCGGGCCCGAACGCGCCCGCCGCCACATCGCTGACCCGCCCCCGCATCGCCACCACGGCGGGCACGCCCCCGCCGATCAGCGCCTGGGCGAGCCCGGAGAACGGCTCCATGCTCGAACTGTCCGCCCCCGAACAGAGGTTGAGCGCGACGAGCCGCAACCCCCGTGCCTTCAGGAGCAGTCCGCTGAGGAGATCGGCCGGCACCTGGTCGACGCCGCCGCCGTGCGTCTCCAGGGACACCACGCCCTTGCCGAGTTCGTGGTCGTACGCGCCGTGCGCGATCAGCAGGAGGGCCGTGGGCAGTTCGGTGTGCGCGCCGAGCGCCGCCTCGATGCCCGCGCGGGTGGCGCGTTCGACGACCTTGGTCTGTACGGCCACTTCGGAGAGCCCCTGTTGCAGCGCGGCCACCTCCGCCGTCGCGCGCAGCGGCGGCAGACCGGCGGGCGACGCCCACGCCACGACGAGCCGGATCACGCTCGGCTCGTCGGCCGGGTCGGGCAGCCGCTGCCCGAGGGGGCCGCCGGACAGTGAACGGACCAGTGAGTAGCCGTGGTTGAGCGCGAGCGACTGCTGCGGGCTGCCCGGCGGCGCGCACAGCGACTCCAGGGGCAGGTCGCGCAGCTCGGGCGGCAGGTCGAAGCGGACGCGCAGGCCGCGCGGCGGCCGCATCCGCTGGGCGCGGTCGAGCGCGGTGTCGACACAGACGCCGACGCGGGCACCGATCCCCTCGCAGGGCCCGCTGGAACTCCTGTCGGCGGCCCCCGCGAAGGCATCGCCGGTACCCGTCGCCCCGCCGCCGTGGTCGCGCCCGCCCTCCTCACGCCCGCCGCGGTCATGACCGCCACCGCCGAAGAGCAGCCGGAACACGCCGCGCCCAAGCACCCGCAGCTGCTCCACCGTGTGCTGCGCGCCCATCGGTGCGAGGCCGAGCTCCGCCGCGATCAGCCGGTCCCACTGCTCGCGGAAGGCGGCGGGTTCACCGGCCACGGCGATCACCTCGGCCGCGGCGGCGGGGCCGTTGGCCGTGACGAGATAGCGGCCCGCACCGACGCGGCGGACCCGGACGCGGAGTTCCTCGTAGGCGAGCACGGCCGTCACCGTCCGCTCTCGTCGGGCTGCCACATGACGTGATCGAGGTCGGCCACGGCGGCCCCCCGCTGTTCCTCCAGGTCGGGATCGTCGGGGAAGTACCCCAGCGCCGCTGTCAGTTGGTCGATTGCCTCGCGCAGGGTGTCCCGCGCGCCGGACAGGCTCCCCGAACTCCAGCGGGCGAGGGCGAGCCCGCGCAGCACGATGCCGAGGCTCACCTGGGCGCGCAGGAGGTGCGGATTGAAGGCCACGGAGCGCCGCAGGTCGGCGGCCGGCTCGTCCAGGAGCGCGTCTTCGTCGTTCGCCACGGAGATGCCCCGGTCGGCCAGGACCCGGGCCAACTGGCCCTCCAGACGCCCGCGTTCATTGGCCCCGATCACCGACCGGGTCGCCTCCAGGGTGTCCACGGCGAGGCTCAGACGCCCCACCTGGTGCGCGTCCCGTGCGGCGCCGAGCGCCATGTCGACGATCGCGGTCTGCGTCTCGCGGTAGCGCTCCAGCTCTCGGCTGTGGACAAGGGCGCGCCGCCAGTACGCGGTGACGGCCTCGAAGTCCGGGCGTACGGCGGTGAGTTCGGCGCGTCCCATGCTGAGCCGCGCCTCCAGGGCGAGACCGCGCGCGTCCAGGGCGAGCCTGCGGTGCCGGTCGGGCAGCCCCGCGTACCCCGGGTTCAGCTCGTCGAACCGCGCACAGTCCGGCTCGCACACGGCCCCCGCCCCCGGCCCGCCGCGCGTCCGGCAGCCGGGGCAGCGAAGCTCGGTGAGCGCGGCGAGGGCGTCGACGGGCTTTCCCTGCCCCAACAGGAGCTGGGCGAAGCCGAGTTCGGAGAAGGCGTACGTGAGGGAGGTGTACGCCGCGGGAGGGCCGGCGGTCGGCGCCCCCGTGGCCGCCGCCACGCTCTCCTGGAACGCGCGGGCCTCCAGCCTGGCGGCGAACGCGCCGAAATCGGCGGTCCTGCCGAGTGCGGCGATGCGCAGGGGCCCGCAGAACAGCGGCTCCCCGCCGCTGCCCCCCTCGGCGGACGGCAGCCCGCCGACACCCGCGAGCAGCTTCGCCGCGTCGGCCTCGCGCTGGAGCAGGGGCCCAGGGGCGACCCGGGCGCCGGTGTCGTCGTCGGGCATGCGCCGCTCGAGGAACTCGCGCAGCCCCGCGCGCAGCACGGGGATCAGGGAGTGCTCCACGGGCACGCCGTACCGCCGCGCGGCGGTGGCACGGACGTGCTCCCAGAACCCGTCGTCATAGAGCAACGCGGCCCACGCGGCGACACACGGCTCCCAGTGCGAACGGGCCTCATCGGAGGCCGAGTTGAGCAGGACCAACGCGAGGGCGTGCGTCACCCGATAATCCCCGGGCGCCTGCCGAGCGGCTTCCTTGAGCAGTTCGAGAGCGACGCGCCGGCGTCTCCCGTTCGCTCCGGGGGGCGCGGGGGTGGCGGTGTCCGCTGCGCTGGGCTGGAGCGGGACGACGGCACGCGCACCCTCCGCACCCGGCGCGGGCTGTTGGTCCGGGGCCGTGTGCGGGGTCGCTGCGCTGGGCTGGAGCGGGGGATTCTGCTTGGTGACCGGGTTCGGCCCGAGTTGGTCGTGCTGCGGGGTTGGGGTGGTCTGCGCGTTCGCTGTGCTGGACCCGAGGTGGTCGTGTTGCTGGGGCGGGACGGGCTGCGTGTCTGCCGTGTTGGACGTGAGCTGGCCGTGCCGTTGGGGCGGGGTGCTCTGCGCGTCCGCCGCGTTCGAGCCGAGTTGCCCGTGCTGCCGGTCCCGGGCGGCCTGCGCGTCCGCCGCGCTCGACCCGAGCCGCCCCTGCGACGTGGCCTCTGCGTCCGGCCCTCGCCGCCCGCTCTGGCCGGTCGGCACGGTCTGCGTGGCTTGCCCGTGCGGCCCGTCCCGGTCGGTCCGCGTGCTCCCTCCGCCCTCAGGGCTACGCTCGTTCCCCACGCCCTGCTGGGCCGACCCGCTCTGCGCGTCCCGCTGCGGCAGAACAGCTCGCGCGGCCGCCTCGGACCGTGCGCTCTGGTGGGCCGACACGGCCTGCGTGGCCTCAGCGGTCCGCCCGTCCTCCCCGACCCGCGGGGCCCGCGCACCTTGCCCGTACTCCTCGGCCCGCGCGCCCTGTTCGCCCTGAGGGACCCCCGCGCCGCGCCCGTTCCCTCCGCTCGACCCGCCCTGTCCGGCCGGCCCGCCGCGCTGGGTCGGCGCGGCCCGCGTGGCCCCAGCGTCTGCCCCGTCTGCCCCGCCCGGCCCGTCCGCCTCCTGCCGGTCAGGCCACCCGCTTCGCGCGGCCTCAACACTTCGCCCGTTCTCAGAGCCCTCGCACGCCCCCTCGCCCACCCCACCCGGCTGGATCGGCCCGCCCTGCGCGTTCGACCCGCTCCGTACCAGTAACGCCGCGTACAACGGGGCGAACCTGTCGGGATACGGGTCCAGGCCCCACGCGGCCTCCAGCAGCGCCCCGGCCCGGTCGTCGTCGCCCGTCGCCGAGGCGATCGCCGCCGCCCGTAGTCGCAGCGCCACCTCGCGGGGCGGGTGGCCGGACAGGGCCGCGAGGGTCCAGCTCGCCTCCTCGTCGAGGGGGGCCGCGCGGGACGCGGTCAGGAGGTCCGTGCGGGCGGCCGCGGGGCGGCCCGCGGCGGCGTGGACGTAGGCCCGTTGGATCAGGCTGCGGGGGTGCGGGACCGCGCAGGCCAGGGCCGCGGTCAAGTGGGTCTCCGCGGCCGCCAGGTCACCCCGGTGCGCCGCCGCACAGCCCAGCCAGTGCAACGGCCCCGCCGCGCTCGGACGAAGGGCCCGCGCGAGGTCGAACTCCGCGACGGCCGCGTCGAGTTCACCGGCGGCGAGCCGCGCCCGGCCCACCCCGGTGTGCGCCCGCGCCGCGAGGCGGGCCGCGGCCTCCGAGACGTCGCCCCCGACCAGCGCGAGCGCCTCCTGGAAGTGCTTCCCGGCCTCGGCCCCTTCGTGCCGGGCCAGCGCCGATTCCCCGTCGGCACACGCCTGTTCGGCGACGTCACGTTCCGCGTGCGAAGTCACAGTAAGCCCCCGATCCGCGGCGGTCAGCCCGCCGCGGCCTCGTCAAGGATCGAACGCCAGCGGCCCTGCGCGCGGTCGTAGTGCAGCGGCCCCGCGGTGAACTCCGCGAGGTCGAGCCCGACGAGCCGGTCGTACGCCTCCGCGGGCAGGTCCGGTTCCAGCACCACGTCCAGACCGCTCGCCTGGTCCCGCAGCACCAGCGGCCGGGCCGCGCGCGCCGCGCCGAGGGCGCCGGGCGCGGGCTCCGCGGGGCGCGCCGTTCTCCGTACGACCCCCTTGAACGCCTCGTACGCGTCCTTGACCGCCTCCGCGCCGAGCCCGCTCAGGAACGCCTGGAGGGGCAGGGAGGCCAGGACGATCCAGGGGATGTCGGCCGCGCCGCGGTGGTCGAGGGTGCGGCGGACCCGGGCGGGCGGCGCGCCGAGGGCGTCGAGCGCGGCGACCAGCTCCCGGCGCAGGTCTTCGGGGACCTCTTGGTCCAGGAGCAGCTCCGCTCGCGGCGGCGCGTCGGTCATGGAGGTGGTTCCTTCCGGGGACGTGACGGCAGCCTAGAGGCGCTGGTCGCGCTCACGCCGGGAAACGAGTGATTCGGTGGGGCGTCCACGGAACGGGCCCGGACCGCGAAGGGGGCGGCGCGGGGCGGCGCCCCATACCTGCACGCGCTCCCCGCACGCCCCGCCGCGCGCCCGATTCACGCGATGGTGCGATCATGTGCCTCCGCCCGGATGGCCGTCGGGGGCCCCGGGTAGGGCCGGTCCATGACTCAGCCGTTCGAACTCCCGCACTTCTACCTGCCGCATCCCGCGCGGCTCAACCCACACCTCGAAGAGGCACGCGCGCACTCCACCCGGTGGGCGCGCGACATGGGCATGCTGGAGGGGTCAGGCGTCTGGGAGCAGAGTGACCTGGAGGCGCACGACTACGGCCTGTTGTGCGCGTACACGCATCCGGACTGCGACGGTCCGGCCCTCTCGCTGATCACCGACTGGTACGTGTGGGTCTTCTTCTTCGACGACCACTTCCTGGACATGTTCAAACGCACCCAGGACCGCGCCGCGGGCAAGGCCCACCTGGACCGGCTGCCCCTCTTCATGCCGATGGACCTCGCCACCCCCACGCCGGAGCCGCTGAACCCGGTGGAGGCGGGCCTCGCCGACCTGTGGGCCCGCACCGTCCCCGCGATGTCCGCCGACTGGCGCCGCCGCTTCGCCGAGTCCACCGAGCACCTCCTGAACGAGTCCCTGTGGGAACTCTCCAACATCAACGAAGGGCGGATCGCCAACCCCGTCGAGTACATCGAGATGCGCCGCAAGGTGGGCGGCGCGCCCTGGTCGGCGGGGCTCGTCGAGTACGCGACGGCCGAAGTGCCCGCCGCGGTCGCCGGGTCCAGGCCGCTGCGGGTCCTGATGGAGACGTTCTCCGACAGCGTCCACCTGCGCAACGACCTCTTCTCGTACCAGCGCGAGGTCCAGGACGAGGGCGAGCTCAGCAACGGAGTGCTGGTCCTGGAGACCTTCTTCGACTGCACGACCCAGGAGGCCGCCGACACCGTCAACGACGTACTGACCTCGCGCCTGCACCAGTTCGAGCACACCGCGTTCACCGAAGTGCCCGCCGTCGCCCTGGAGAAGGGTCTTTCGGCGCCGGAGGTGGCCGCGATCGCCGCCTACACGCTGGGACTTCAGGACTGGCAGTCCGGCGGCCACGAGTGGCACCTGCGCTCCAGCAGGTACATGAACGAGGGCGCGCTCGACACCGCGCGTCCCGGCGGACCCACCGGCATCGGCACCTCGTCCGCCGACGTGCGTGCGCTGCTCGCCGCGGCGGGCGCGGAGCGGCTGCGGTCCTTCACCCACGTGCCCTTCCAGCGGGTGGGCCCCTCCGTAGTGCCGGATATCCAGCTGCCGTTCGCCGTCACCCTCAACCCGCACCTGCCCGGCGCCCGCCGCAGGGCCACCGCCTGGGCGCACGCGACGGGCATCCTGGCGGAGGGCGTCTGGGACGAGGACAAGCTCACCGCCTACGACCTGGCGCTGTGCTCCGCGGGCATCGACCCGGAGGGCACCGAGGAGGCCCTCGACCTCAGCGCGCACTGGCTGGTGTGGGGCACCTACGCGGACGACTACTACCCCCTGGTCTTCGGCCACGGCAGGGCCTTGGCCGCGGCGAAGGCGTGCACCGAACGCCTGCACGCGTGCATGCCGCTCGACGACGCCCCGCCGCCCGTGCCCGTGAACGCCATGGAGCGGGGCCTGCTCGACCTCTGGCGGCGTACGGCGGGGGACATGACGCCCGAGGGGCGGCAGCGGCTGCGGGCCTCCGTGGAGGTGATGCTGGAGAGCTGGCTCTGGGAGCTCGCCAACCAGTTGCAGAACCGTATCCCCGATCCGGTCGACTACCTGGAGATGCGCCGCGCCACCTTCGGGTCGGATCTCACCATGAGCATGTGCCGCAAGGGCCACGGCCCCGCCGTGCCGGAGGAGGTCTACCGCAGCGGCCCGGTCCGCTCCCTGGAGAACTCCGCCGCGGACTGCGCCATGCTCATGAACGACATCTTCTCGTACCAGAAGGAGATCGAGTACGAGGGCGAGATCCACAACGGCATCCTGGTCGTGCGGAACTTCTTCGGCTGCGACTACCCGAAGGCGCTCCGCGTGGTGCACGACCTGATGACGCAACGCCTGACGCAGTTCGAACATGTAGCGGCGCACGAACTCCCGGTCCTGTACGTCGACTTCGAACTGCCGGACGAGGCCAGGGAGGCCCTGGACGGGTACGTGGCCGACCTGCGCAACTGGCTGGCGGGCATCCTCAAGTGGCACCAGGAGTGCCGCCGCTACGGCGCGCGGGACCTGGCGCGGCGGGCGCACGGATTCGTGCCGGACCGGGTGCCGCGGGTGCCCTCGATCGCGGGCCTGCGCTGACCTCTCGCCGACCGCCCGGGTGCCGATGTCCGCTGGCCGTCCCCCTGCCGGAGGGGCTTCACCGGTCCCGCCGTTGAGGCCCCTTCGGATGGTTTCATCCGGAATGCTGGATTCGTGGAACTTCGCTGGTGCGTGAGGAGTCTTCTGAAGTGAAGGCGGCCTTCGACCGGCCGCGACATGGGGGATGAACACGGGGGTGTTCCATCTTGACCGACATCATTGACCAGATCACGGACCGACTCCTCGGTGACGAGCCCGGGGCGACGGTCCCCGCCGACGGTGAACTGACGCCTTTCGTGGCGCCGTTGACCGTCCCGCCCGTCCTGCGGCCCGACGCCGCGGACGTGCGCGAGGAGACGGAGATCGCGCTGCGCCCCGCCTGGGTGCGCCTGCACCCGCAGCTGCCGCCGACCCTGATGTGGGGGTACGACGGCTCGGTGCCGGGACCGACCATCGAGGTGCGCCGCGGTCAGCGCATCCGCATCGCGTGGACCAACCGCATCCCGAAGGGCTCCGAGTTTCCCGTCACGGCCGTCGAGGTGCTCCCCGACCCGCAGAAGGACCCCGCGCCCGGCACCCTGCCGGGCCGCGGCGGCGTCGCGCCCAACGCCGACGTGGCGGCGCTGCCCGCCTGGGCCGTGACCCATCTGCACGGCGCGCAGACGGGCGGCGGCAACGACGGCTGGGCGGACAACGCGGTGGGGTACGGCGACGCACAGCTCTCCGAGTACCCGAACGACCACCAGGCGGTCCAATGGTGGTACCACGACCACGCCATGAACATCACCCGGTGGAACGTCCAGGCGGGCCTGTACGGCACGTACCTGGTCAGGGACGACGAGGAGGACGCGCTCCAACTGCCCGGCGGTGACCGGGAGATCCCGCTCCTGCTCGCCGACAGGAACCTGGACACGGACGCCGACGGCCGGCTGAACGGGCGCCTGCTGCACAAGACCGTCATCGTCGATCCGAAGAACGCCGAGACGGGCAAGCCGGTCTCGCTGCCCTTCACCGGCCCCTACAGCACGGTCAACGGCCGCATCTGGCCCTACGCGGACGTGGACGCGGCCTGGTACCGCTTCCGCCTGGTCAACGCGTCGAACGCGCGCGTGTACGACCTGGTCCTCATCGACGAGGACGACAATCCGGTGACCGGCGTCCTGCACCAGATCGGCAGCGACGGCGGACTCCTGCCGCGCCCGGTGCCGGTGGACTTCGACGGCGCGCTGCCGACGCTCACCGTGGCGCCCGCCGAGCGGATGGACCTGCTCGTCGACTTCAGGGAGCTCGCGGGCCGCCGCCTGCGGCTGGTCAACAAGGGCCGCGCCCAGGCCCCCGGCGTGCCCGACGTGCCGAACGACGTGCGCTATCCGCAGGTCATGGAGTTCCGCGTCGGCGCGTGCGCGGAGCCGGACACCTTCGAACTGCCGGAGGTCCTCTCCGGCTCGTTCCGCCCGCTCACGCACGACATCGAGCACGGCCACCGCCTGATCGTGCTCACCCCGCCCGCCACCAAGGGCGGCGGCGGACACCCGGAGATCTGGGAGATGACCGAGATCGAGGAGCCGGGCGACTTCCGGGTCCCGACCGAGGGGATCATCCAGGTGCGCGGCGCGGACGGCAAGGTCAAGACGTACCGCAGGACCGCCCGCACCTTCAACGACGGCCTCGGCTTCACCATCGCCGAGGGCAGCCACGAACAGTGGAGCTTCCTGAACCTCGCGGTGAACCCGCCGGTGACGCACCCGATGCACATCCACCTGGCGGACTTCCAACTGCTCGGCAGGGACGCGTACGACGTCTCCGGCTTCGACGTCACCGTCGGCGGCACGCGCGCGCCGATCACCTTCGACCCGGACCGGCGGATCCCGCTGGCCCCCAACGAGCGCGGCTGGAAGGACGTGTTCCTGGTCCCCGGCGGCCAGCAGCTGCGCGTGATGGGCAAGTTCGACGGCGCGTACGGCCGCTTCATGTACCACTGCCATCTCCTTGAGCACGAGGACATGGGCATGATGCGGCCGTTCGTCGTCATGCCGAAGGAGGCGCTGAAGTTCGACCACGGAGCGGGTCACGGCGGCCATGGCGGCCACTCCGGCTAGGGCATGCCCGCGTGCCGCACGGCGGCTCGTGCCAGCGCCCGGACGACCGGGTGCGGCCGCGAGCCGTCGTCGCTCAGCTCGGGCTGGAAGAGCGTGGCGAGGAAGAAGGGGTGGCCGGGGAGCTCGACGATCCGCGGCCGGCCCTCCTCGTCCTCGCCCGTGAAGCGCAGACCGTGCGCGCGCAGGGTGTCCAGATGCGCGCCGGGGCCGTACGAGCAGTGGTAGCGCTCGACCGACCTGCGCGCGCCGACGACGGACTCCGCGAGCGAGCCGGGCGTGATCGTCACCGTGCCCTCGTGCCCGACGAGCGAGCAGGCGAGCGGCTCGATCAACAGGTCGTCCGCGTCGGGGTCGTTCTCGGCGTGCGCGACACCGGTGAGCCCGCACACGTCGCGCGCGAATTCAAGGAGGGTGTGCTGGAAGCCGCCGCAGGTGCCGAGGAAGGGCACGCCGTCCTCGCGGGCGGTGCGGATCGCCGCCAGCGCGCCCGCCTCACTGCGGTACGGGCTGCCGGGCAGCATCCACACCGCGTCGAAGCCGCGCACGGCACCCGGCTCCTCGGCGTCCCGGGTGGGGATCCAGTACGCGTCGAGGACGAGCCCTTCGCGCTCGGCGAGGGCGTCGAGCAGGAGCGGTATCCGGGTGTGGGAGACGACGTTCGGCGAGCGGTCGCCGACGAGGGCGATGCGGGCGACGCGGGGCGCGGGGGAGGCGGGAGTCTCCAGCACGGCCGGCTGGCCGGACGGCTGGACGGACTTCCGTACGGACTTCTGTACGGACTTCTGTACGGATGAGGTGGGTGCTTCGGCGTTCATGCCGAGCATCCTGTGCGCGATGCACCGTTCGCGTCCAACGATGAAAACTGCACCCTCCATAAGCGTTGCTGATGCGGTGGGCGACCCTTGTGGTCATGGACCCGCACCTCCTGCGCACCTTCGTGACGGTGGCCCGCGTCGCCTCCTTTTCGGACGCCGCGCGCGAACTCGGCTACACGCAGTCCGCCGTCTCCCAGCACATCGCCGCCCTCGAACAGGACCTCGGCACCGTCCTCCTGACCCGCCGCCCCGTGGCGCCCACCCCGGCGGGCGAGCGCCTTCTCGACCACGCGGGCCCCCTCCTGCTGCGTCTCGACGCGGCCCGCGCCGAGGTGGTCCGGATGGCCGCCGCACCCGAGCAGGGCCTGACGCTCGCGGTCACGCCGACCGCGCTGACCACGCGTACGGCCCGAGCGCTGCCCTCGTCGGGCGTCACCCTGACCGTGCTGCCCCGCGAGGGGATACCCGCGGCCGTCGCGGCCGGCACCGCGGACCTCGGCCTCGTGGACGGACTCGCCGCGCCCAGCGACCCGCTGCGGCTGCCCGACGTGGCACCGCTGACCGCGCGGGGCGTCGCCGAGGAGCCCGTCGCGGTGCTGCTCCCCGAGGGCCACCCACTGGCCCGCAGGGCCGGGCTGCGCCTGGGCGACCTCGTCGACGCCCGCTGGCTGGACGCCCCCGGGGTCGCGCCGTCGCCGGCCCGACTCCGCACCGCGAACGGCACGTCGGGCTTCCGCCCCGCCCTTCGCTACGACGGCACGGACCTGCGCACCCTCACCGCGCTCGCCGCCGCGGGCCACGGGCTCGTCCTGCTGCCGCGCTCGGCCGCCGAAGGGGTGCCCGGCACGGTCGCCGTGCCGCTGACGGCGCCGCGCGTCGTGCACCGCACGGAGCTGCTGCACGCGGGCACCCTGCGCGGCCCGGCGGCGGCGCTTGCCGCACAGGTGGACGTCACCCGTTCGTGAGGCGTCGGCGTCGGGTCACGCCGGGTAGGGCCCTGGCGGAGGCGAGCCATGGATCAGACCGCGTTGCGTCCCAAGCCGATGCCGGGGCAGGAGCCCGACGGTTCCGGCGGCCACGGGTGGAGTTCCGGGCGGCGCCCGGGAAGGCTCTTCGGTAAGAAGCGGGGCAAGAGGTTCGACAGGGGGTCGGGCCGGGAGCCCGACGGCAGATCCCGGAGCGGCAGATCCACGCCGGGGCACAGCCACCGCCCGCACGCCGTCAGACGTCGCGGCAGGCGCCTGACGACGCTCTTCTCCTGCCTCCTGCTGGCCGCGGTCCTGGTGCTCTCGGGCATCGGCCTGGGCACGGTGGGAGCCACCGTCATCGGCATGAGCAGGCTCGCCGAGATGCAACGGGCGGCGCCGCCACCGGGCATGGGCGCGAAGGCAGGGCACGCTCCTGGCGCTTCGTCCGCCCCGGCGAAGGAGCAGCGGCCCACCGGGGACAAGGACCAGCGGCCTGCCACGCCTCCGGCACAGGGCCGTGCCCCGCACCACCCCGCCGCCCTCGGCGTCGAGGCCGTCGACGCCCCGGGCGGCCCCGGCGCCCTGCTCATCGGCGTGCACATCCCCGGGCCCGGCTACACCGCGGGACTCGTACGCGGCGACACGCTGCTCGCGTTCGGCGGGACCCGCGTGGGCTCGGCGGCCGGACTCGCCTCAGCGGTCGCCGCCGCGCGCCCCGGCAAGGAGGTGACGCTGACCGTCCGCCACGAGGGAGGCGGCAGACAGCGGCTCACGGTGCGTCCGGGCATCGTGACGTGAACGGGACGCTGGCACCGGCCCGGCCCGGCCCGGCCCGGCCCGACCTGATCGAGGCGAGCGGGCACCCGCATCGCCCCCGCCCGACCGAGGCGGGCACCGGCCCCGGCGCCACCCACCAAGCCGACCGCGCACCCGCACCGCCCCCACCCAACCGAGGCGGACCCGCACCGACACCGCCCCCACCGCCCCCCCATCCCCACCGCCCCCCCATCCCCACCCCCCCTCGAACTCGCACTCGCGCCCCCGCCCCCCTCCGGGCAGGATGCCGGGGAGACACCAGGAGGTCCTCATGAGCAGCGCGCCCGCGCCCTTCACCGCCGACGAGCCAGCCCCCTTCACCGCGGCCGACTACCGCGCCCGCATGGAGCGGGCCGCTGACGCGGCGGCCGGCGCGGGGCTTGCGGGGCTTCTCGTCGCACCCGGGCCCGACCTGGTGTGGCTCACCGGGTACCGGCCGACCGCGGCCACCGAGCGGCTCACCACCCTCGTGCTCGCCGCGGGCCAGGACCCCGTCCTCGTCGTGCCGACCCTGGAGGCCCCGGACGCCGAGCGGGCCGCGGGCGCCCCCGCGCTGACGCTGCGCGACTGGACCGACGGCAAGGATCCGTACGCCGTCACCGCCCCGCTCCTGGACGCGGCAGGCCGCTTCGCGGTGAGCGACAACGGCTGGGCGATGCACCTGCTCGGCTTCCAGAAGGCACTGCCCGGCACCTCGTACGTCTCGCTCACCGAGGCGCTGCCGATGCTGCGCGCGGTCAAGGACGCCGCCGAGCGGCAGCGCCTCGCGGCGGCCGGTGCCGCGGCCGACGCGGCGTACGAGGAGATCCAGCGGGTGCCCTTCGCGGGCCGCGCGGAGACGGACGTCGCCGCCGATCTCGCGGAGCTGCTGCGCCGGTTCGGGCACTCCCAGGTCGACTTCACCGTCGTCGGCTCCGGGCCCAACGGCGCCAATCCCCACCACGAGGCGGGCGACCGCGTCATCGAGCACGGCGACATGGTCGTCCTCGACTTCGGCGGGCTGCTGCACGGCTATGGCTCGGACACCTCGCGCACGGTCCACGTGGGCGAGCCGACCGCCGAGGAGCAGCGCGTGCACGACGTGGTGCGCGAGGCGCAGGCGGCGGGCTGCGCGGCGGTCAGGCCCGGTGCGGCCTGCCAGGACGTCGACCGCGCGGCCCGCGCCGTGATCACCGAGTTCGGCTACGGCGAGCGCTTCATCCACCGCACGGGCCACGGCATCGGCGTCACCACCCACGAGCCGCCCTACATGATCGAGGGCGAGGAGCAGCCGCTCGTGCCGGGCATGTGCTTCTCCGTAGAGCCCGGTATCTATCTGCCGGGCCGCTTCGGGGTGCGCATCGAGGACATCGTGACCGTCACGGAGGACGGCGGGCGGCGGCTGAACGCCACCGCCCGCGAGATGGCGATCGTCAGTTGAGGCCGGTCGTCAGCTGAAGTCGGTGCGGGGCCCGGTGCGCGGCTCGCGGCCCGGGTAGTACGCCAGGACGTCGTACGGATAGGGCAGCGGCCGCGCGCTCGCCGACGTCAGACGGGCGTGCTGCTCGGCCGTCAACTCCCAGCCGACGGCGCCGAGGTTGTCGCTCAGCTGCTCGACGGAGCGTGCCCCGACGATGGGCGCGGTCACCCCCGGCTGCTGGAGCAGCCAGCGCAGCGCCACCTGCGCGGGGGTGCGCCCGGTGGCGTCGGCGACCTCCAGGAGGGCGTCGACGACCTGCCAGGTCTCCTCGCTGTCGCGGCGCTCCCAGGCGCCCGAACCCCGCGCTCCCTCGGGCGGATTCGCCATGCCGCGGCGGAACTTGCCCGAGAGCCAGCCGCCCTGGAGCGGGCTGTACGGGATGACGCCGACGCCTTCCGCCGCGCTCAGCGGCAGCAGCTCCCACTCGGTCTCGCGCGCCAGGAGGTTGTACAGCGGCTGCAGACAGGAGTACGGCTCCCAGTCGCGGGCCCGCGCCACGTCGAGGGCCTTCTGCAACTGTGCTCCGGAGAGGTTGCTCGCCCCCAGGTAGCGCACCTTGCCCGCCTTCACGAGGCCGTCCAGGGTGGACAGGGTCTCCTCGATCGGCGTCGTCGCGTCCCACACGTGCGTCTGGTAGAGGTCGATGTGGTCGGTGCCGAGGCGCCGCAGGCTGGCGTCCACCGCGGACACGATGTGCTTGCGGCTCAGACCGCCCGCGTTGGGGGCGTCGCCCATGGTCGCGAACACCTTGGTGGCGATGACCAGTTCGTCCCTGCGGCGCCCCTTGAGCCAGCGCCCGAGCACCTCCTCCGACACCCCGCGCCCGTACATGTCGGCCGTGTCGATGAACGTGCCGCCGGCCTCCGTGAACGTGTCCAGCATGCGGTGCGACGTCGCCTCGTCGGCGCCGCTGCCGAACATCATCGCGCCGAAGCACAGTTCACTGACGCGCAGTCCCGTGCGGCCCAGGAATCGCTGCTGCATGATCCGCCTCCCCTTGGTAGGCCCTCAACATAGGGGCCGGGCGCGGCGCGTGGTCGTCACGCGGTGGCCAGGATCACGCACGATTCGGCGGGCAGCCGCACCACCCCGTCGGCGCCCGGCGCCTCGACGGGGTCCCAGGCGGCGACCACGCGCGCGTGGCGCCCGTCCAGCGGTACGGCGACCTCCTCCTTGCCGAGGTTCACGGCGATCCGCAGGTCCCCGCGCCGGAACGCGAACCAGCGGGCCCGCTCGTCGTGCGCGACCCGCACCGACGCGAGGTCGGGGTCGGTCAGATCACCGCGCGCGCGGCGCAGCGCGATCAGGTCGCGGTGCCAGGCGAGCAGGCGCGCGTGGTGGCCCGTGGCGGGCTCGGACCAGTCGAGACAGGACCGGTCCCTGGTGCCGTGGTCCTGCGGGTCGGGGATGTCCTCCTCGGCCCAGCCGTGCGCCGCGAACTCCCGCCGCCTGCCCCGGCGTACGGCGTCGGCGAGCTCGGGGTCGGTGTGGTCGGTGAAGAACTGCCAGGGCGTCGTGGCGCCCCACTCCTCGCCCATGAACAGCATCGGCGTGAACGGTCCCGTGAGGGTCAGGGCAGCCGCGCAGGCGAGCAGGCCGGGGGAGAGGGAGGCGGCGAGCCGGTCGCCCTGCGCGCGGTTGCCCACCTGGTCGTGGGTCTGCGCGTAGCCGAGGAAGCGGTAGGCGGGGATCCTGGCGCGGTCCACCGGGCGGCCGTGGGCGCGGCCGCGGAACGTCGAGTACGTCCCGTCGTGGAAGAAGGCGTGTGTCAGCGTCTTGCCGAGCGCGGCGAGCGGGGCCCGCGCGAAGTCCTCGTAGTAGCCCTGCGCCTCGCCGGTGAGCGCGGTGTGCAGGGCGTGATGGAAGTCGTCGTTCCACTGCGCGTGCAGCCCGAGACCGCCCGCCGCGCGCGGGGTGACGACCCGGGGGTCGCCGAGGTCGGACTCGCCGATCAGAGCCAGTGGCCTGCCGAGCTCGTCGGCCAAGGAGTCGACGGCGGCGGAGAGTTCCTCCAGGAAGTGGCACGCGCGCGTGTCCCGCAGCGCGTGCACCGCGTCGAGCC
Source organism: Streptomyces sp. NPDC087300 (assembly GCF_044744425.1). NCBI lineage: Bacteria > Bacillati > Actinomycetota > Actinomycetes > Kitasatosporales > Streptomycetaceae > Streptomyces > Streptomyces sp. NPDC087300. Next base: position 2,050 of record NZ_JBIUYI010000014.1, on the reverse strand, counting down.
GGAGCCCGTCGATCCGGTAGTCCCGCAGCCAGGCGAGCGCGCTGCCGATCAGATACGCGCGTACCTCGTCGGAGCCCGGCGCGTCCAGGTTGACCGCCGAGCCCCAGGGCGTCTGATGCGTCTCGGTGAAGTACGGGCCGAACGCGGGCAGGTAGTTGCCGGACGGGCCCAGGTGGTTGTGCACGACGTCGAGGACGACGCCGAGCCCTTGCGCGTGCGCCGCGTCGACAAATCGTTTCAGCGCCTCCGGTCCGCCGTACGGCTCGTGCACCGCCCACAGCGACACCCCTTCGTACCCCCAGCCGTGCCGGCCGGGGAACGGGCACAGCGGCATCAGCTCCACGTGCGTGACGCCGAGCTCCGCGAGATGCCCGAGCCGGTCCGCCGCCGCGTCCAGCGTGCCCTCGCGCGTGTACGTCCCCACGTGCAGCTCGTACAGGACCGCGTCGCGCACGCCGCGCCCCGCCCAGGGCGTGCGCCACGCGTGGCGGTCGTGCTCGACGACGGCGCTGAGTCCGTCGGGCCCGTCCGGCTGGCGCCGCGAGCGCGGGTCGGGCAGGACGGGGCCGCCGTCCAGCGAGAAGCCGTAGCGCGTGCCGTCCTGGGCCGCCGCTTCCGCCGTCCACCATCCCGCGCGGTCCACGTCACGGGCCAACGCGTGCGTGTCGCCCGCGCACCGCAGGACGACCTGCGCGGCCTCCGGTGCCCACACCTCGAACCTCACCGACGGTTCCCCCTCGTCTGCCGTCCGCCACCTGGTGCGTCCCATGGTGCGTCAGGAGCGGCGGGCGCGAAGGGAGAAGCGGACGATCGGCCGCCCCCGCCGCCCAATCTGGACACCCGGGCCGGGCTTGGCGGACAATCGCCGGGTGACATCCTCCTTCGAGTTCTCCACATACCCCGCGCGCGTGACGGACGCCGAGCGCGACCGGGCGCTGGACGCACTCAAGGAGGGCGCCGCGCTCGGCCGGCTCTCCCACGACACCTTCCTGCGCCGCATGGAGCTGGCGCTCGCCGCCCGCAAGCCCGACGAACTGGCCGTGCTCACGGCCGATCTGCGCACCGAGGGCCGCTGGCAGCGGATGGTGCTCGACGGCGTCGAGGCGGTCTCCGGGTTCACCATGAAGCTGCGCAGGGCGTGGCAGGCCGAGCGGCTGCCGAAGCTGATGCTGCCCTCGCCCGACAGCCCCTTCCCGCTGCGGATCGGCCGCGACCCGGCCAACGGACTCCGGCTCAGCCACGACACCGTCTCGCGCGTCCACGCCGAGCTGCGCAGGCAGGGCGGTATGTGGGTGCTGCGCGACCTCGGCTCGACCAACGGCACGTCGGTGAACGGCCGCAGGGTGATCGGCGCGGCCGTCGTCCAGGACGGCGACCAGGTCAGCTTCGGCCGGATGGCCTTCCGCCTCGCCGTGACCTGATCCCGTTCGAGTGGGCCGGGGTGGGCGGACGCCCCGCTGTGTCAATGGATGCAGCGGCGCGGGCGACCGCCCACGCCCACCCCGGATCGAGGGAACGGTGACGGCCATGGCCAGGACGGTACGGAACGGTCTGCTCACGACGGCGGCGGCCACGGCGGCGGGCGCGCTGCTCGCGTCGGGCGCCACGACGGCGACGGCACGGGCCACCCCCGACAGGGCGCCGCGTGGCGACTGGATGTACGTGACGGTCATGCAGGGCGACGGCGTCCTCGGCGACTCGGTCGGCAGGCTGCTGAACTGCGGCAAGGACGACGTCAACAGCCATCCCGAGGCGGACAAGGCCTGCCACCAGCTACGGAAGGCCGGCGGCGACGTCAACAAGGTCCCGCACCGGAGCGCACTCTGCACCATGATCTACAAGCCGGTGACGGCGAGCGCGTACGGCATGTGGAACGGGCGTCGCACGGCCTACGTGAAGAACTTCCCGAACGCGTGCGTGATGGCGGCGGAGACGGGCTCGGTCTTCAAGGTCGGCTAGAGGTTGTCCCGTATGGGGCGTGAGTTATCGGGTGAGGGCCAGGTTGTGTAGCCGGGCGATGCCGAGCATGGCCTGGTGAACGCCGTTGCCC
>NZ_JBIUYI010000013.1:0-169615 GCF_044744425.1 Streptomyces sp. NPDC087300 | reverse complement strand
CGTCGGTTGCCAACGCTCCGCGTTGCCGCCCTCCTCCGCCTTGCGATCGCACGCACCAGACCCCGCTCCCTGATCCGGCCTGATCCAAACGAAAGGCCCTAGCCCCTCGCCGTCAGGGACGGGTCTTCTTCCGGCGGAATCCCTCGATCGTAGGAAGGTCGGTTGGGCGGAACGGTTCACCTGATCCGGCGCCGCTTACCGTCCGGACATGACGGTCCATTCCCCGGTGTCGGTCGCGGAGCCACTGGCAGGTCGCGGGCGGCCGCAGGTGACCGAGCTGCGGCTGTCCGCCTTCGCCGGGCACCGGAGCTCGGTGCTCCCGTTCGGCCCGCTGACCTTCGTCACGGGGCCGAGCGGCAGCGGGAAGACCAGCGCGCTGCGGGCGTACGAGGCGCTGGCGCGGCTCAGCGCGGGAGCCGAACTCGTCGACGTCTTCGCGGACCCCGTCTCGTGCGTGCCCGAGCGCGCCCGCGCCGACGACCAGCAGCGCCGCGGTTTCCGCATCGGCTGCACGGTCGACGGGGCGGTCGGTCCGGTCCGGCTCGAACTCGCCGTCCAGGCCGAGCCCGAACTGCGCGTCGTGGGCGAGCGCCTGAGCATCGGCGGCCTCACGCTCCTGGAGACGGCGCTGCGCGATCCCGGCCGCCGCATGGTGCAGGCGGCCTGGCACACGGCGGGCCCGGCGCCCGTGACCCGCGCCCCGATGCCCGACGACCGGCTCGGTACGGCGCTCGTCCCGCTGCGCGTCGCGGGCAAGACGGCGGGCCAGCGCCTGGTGCTCGCCGCCGCGGAACAGGTGGTGGTCGCGCTGCGCTCGGCGTTCGCATGCGACCCGCGGCCGAGCCGCATGCGCGCCCCGGTCCCCGCCGGACTCGTCGGCGCCGGCCGGCTCCTCGGCGGCTGCGAGAACCTCGCCGAAGTGCTGTGGCGCACGCGGTCGGAGTGCGCGGTACGCCACGGACTGTTCGTCTCCGCGGTGCGCACCGGCTGCGCGGGACCCGTCGTCGACGTGCTGGCCGAGGAGGCGGAGGACGGGGCGGTGCACGCCTTCATCGACCGGGGCGACGGGGTGCGGACGCCGCTGGCCAGGCTCGGCGACGGCGAGTTGAGGTACGTGGCCCTCGCGCTGGTGCTCCTGACCGGGCCCGGTGTCCTCGCGGGCGACCCGGTGGCCGAGGTCCCCGAGGCGTACCAGACGCTCACGCTCCTGGTGGACGGCCTCGACCGCCGCCTCGATCCGCGGCAGTCGCTGGCCCTCGCCGAACTGGCCGCCCGCTGCTGCGCCCGCGGGCACATCCGCCTGGTGGGGGCGGTGCGGGACACCGTGTGGGCGGCCGCCGCTGCCGGTGCCGCGGTGGTGGTAGACCTTGAACCGTGACAGAACTTGATGTGGCGGGACTGCAGCGCAGGCTGGCCGAGTTCGCGGCGGCCCGCGACTGGGAGCAGTACCACACCCCGAAGAACCTGGCCGCCGCGCTGAGCGTGGAGGCGTCCGAACTGGTCGAGATCTTCCAGTGGTTGACGCCCGAGCAGTCGGCGCGGGTGATGGCGGACCCGGAATCCGCCCATCGCGTGCAGGACGAGGTCGCCGATGTCCTCGCCTATCTCCTGCAGTTCTGCGAGGTCCTCGGGGTCGACGCGCTGGCCGCGCTGGCCGCGAAGATCGACCGGAACGAGGGGCGTTTTCCGGTGGCCGAGGGCCCGTAGAACCCCCTCTCCCGCATTTTCGTCACTCTCCGGAGTGGATGGCTTGTCCAAACTTGATTAGTTGTCCACAGATTTCCGGCTTCCCCTGGCTTTTCGCCCGGATGAGTATCACTCTGGGTAGTGGACAGCGGAGTTGGGGCGACGTGCGGCGGGCGCGTGCGGGAGGGAAGGGGGGCTGCGCATGAACGCGATGCGGCTCATCGAGGCGAACAGGCGCGCTCTGGCACGGAGTCAGGACCCCGCCGACATCGTCGCGGAGGTCTGGCAGTCGCAGGCACTCGCGCAGGCGATCGGCAGCCGCCTGGCGGTGGCGGGCCCTCCCGAGCTGCGCGGCGAGGCGCTGGGCCTGAGCGAAGTAGGGGGCAGAGCCTGCGGGGTGCTCGACGCCCCACACCTGGGGACGGAGGACATACGGGCGGCGCGGCTGACGGACACGGGCGACGCCCACGAGGTCCTTCTCGGACTCGGCAGGCTGCTCGGCGAGGTGGGGATCGCGCTCGTCGGCGTGGCCATGGGCGCGGCCGAGGAGGGGGTGTACTGGCAGTGCATGGAAGCGATCGACGCCGCCGACGAGTCGAGGGACCGGGTCATCGAGATGCTGCGCAGGCTCGCGGTGCGCGAACAGGGCCTGCCCGAGCCCGACTCGGCGGCGGGGCAATCATGAGGTGGCTCCGGGCCGACCCCGCCGGAGGGCAGGGTCGCGGAGGAGCGGGGGCTGCGCCGGTGCCGTCAGAGGCGGTCGGACCCGGCCGCGCCCCCGGATCCGGCGCCCGAGGGCGTGGTGCCGGTGGACGTGGTGCCGGTGGACGTGGTGTCCGGAGAGTCGGGGGACGCCGCACCCGGCGGCCCGGACTGCTGCAGATCGGCGTCGAGCTGGGTCAGATCCGCGTTGAGCGCGGCCATCAACTCCTCCATCTGCTGCAGCAGGCCCTTGGGTGCGCCCTGCTGGGCAGGCACGGACGGATCGTGCGCGGCCTCCTGCTCGGGCACGGCTTCCTGGGACATGACGGCCTCCTCGGCCCTCGCCCTTCCACGGGGGAAGGGCAGTTGACACAAGCGACGCCCCGGCTGCGGCCGCCGGCGCGGGTGCCGGGCGGTCCGGCTCCGCCCGAGCCAACGATCACCGGACGGGCGGGGTCACTGGGGCGGGCACACGCCGAGCGCCGTGTTGACGGATATTCACCCGACCGGGGCGGCGGGGGATCGGCGGGACCAGCGGGGTTGACGGGCGTTCGACCGTGCAGGATGGAGCCATGGATCTTCGAATTTTCACGGAGCCCCAGCAAGGGGCCACCTACGACACCCTGCTCACCGTCGCCAAGGCCACCGAGGACCTCGGGTTCGACGCCTTCTTCCGCTCCGACCACTATCTCCGCATGGGCTCCGCCGACGGTCTGCCGGGACCCACGGACGCCTGGATCACCCTGGCCGGGCTCGCCCGTGAGACCAAGCGGATCCGTCTCGGCACGCTGATGACGGCCGGCACGTTCCGGCTGCCCGGCGTCCTCGCCATCCAGGTGGCGCAGGTCGACCAGATGTCGGGCGGCCGGGTCGAACTGGGTCTGGGCGCGGGCTGGTTCGAGGACGAGCACAAGGCGTACGGCATTCCGTTCCCCAAGGAGAAGTTCGCCCGCCTGGAGGAGCAGCTCCAGATCGTCACCGGTCTGTGGGCGACGGAGACCGGCAAGACCTTCTCGCACGACGGCAAGCACTACCAGCTCACCGATTCCCCGGCCCTGCCCAAGCCCGCGCAGGCCAAGGTGCCGGTGCTGATCGGCGGGCACGGGGCGAAGCGCACCCCGCGGCTCGCCGCCCAGTTCGCCGACGAGTTCAACATTCCCTTCGCCTCCCTTGAGGACAGCGAGCGGCAGTTCGGCCGGGTCCGCGCGGCCGCCGAGCAGGCCGGACGCAAGGGCGACGACCTGGTGTACTCCAGCGCGCTCGTGGCCTGCGTCGGCAAGGACGACGCGGAGGTCGCCCGCCGGGCGGCCGTCATCGGACGCGACGTGGACGAGCTCAAGGCCAACGGGCTGGCAGGGTCCCCGGCCGAGGTCGTCGACAAGATCGGCAAGTACGCGGCGATCGGCGCGAGCCGCATCTACCTCCAGTGCCTGGACCTGTCCGACCTGGACCACCTGGAGCTGATCTCCTCCCAGGTCCAGTCGCAGCTCTCCTAGGCGACCCCACTGCCCGGACCTCACCGTCCGGGCCCCGAACGTGACCGCCGGGCTCACCCCTCCGGTGCCCGGCGGTCACCTGCATCAGGCCCTAGGGCCCTTCTGGCGGCCCGGCGTAGGCCCCCGCGCCTACGCCGGGCCGCCCGGCCGGTCACCCGTATCGCCGCCCGCGTTGTCGCTGCCCGCGTTCAGGAGACGGGAGCCCAGGTCGGTGAGCAGGTGCTCCACGCGCTTGCCGCGCCGGACCGTGACGATCAGGCCCGCGCGGCGCAGCGCCGTGGCGTGGCTGGATGCGGTCGCGGCTCCCACGCCGAGCCGGTCGGCGAGCTCCGTGGTGCTGCATCCGGTGCCGATGGAGGCCAGTGCGTGGGAGCGGGCCCGGCCGATCAGGGCGGTGATCGCCTGCGGCCGGGGAGCGGAGCGCTCGCTCTCGGCCCGCAGGTCGAAGCCGTTGCGGGCGGGATAGCGCAGCACCGGCAGTTCGCCGCCGCAGAGCAGGGCCGGGTGCTGGGCGGTCCAGCTGGGCACGATGAGTAGTCCCTCGGCCGCGCGCTGCGGGACGTAGTGGGGCTCGGCCGCTCCGGTGAGGGCGGTCGGGGGAGGGGTGACGTACAGCAACTGGTCGGCGTAGCTGACCTGTTCGTGCAGGGAGTCGATGACCTGTTCGGCGCCGTACCGGATCAACAGGTGGGCGCGGTAGGCGAGGTCGTCCTCTAGGGATCTCAGCCTCCCTGGCCAGTCGTCGGCGAGCCACAACTCGTAGGCCGCGCGGAGGGCGTCGAGCAGGACGGTGACGTCTGCGGTGTCGGCGTCCGCGTCGAGCAGCCTGCCGTGCAGGGCGCCCAACTCCTGGTCGAAGTCGGGGCAGGTGATGCCGGTGAGCCGGGCGGGCGAGAGGAGCCCGGCCTTCGGCCACCGGGTCGCGCGCAGCGCCTCCGACAGGGCCCGCAGGACGGCGTCGGCATGGGCGGTGCGCACGGCGGCCCGGTGCCGGTAGAGGCGGGTGGGGTGCGGGGCGGCGGAGCCGGCGTAGCGGGTGGCTTCGGCGAGGGTCTCGTTGAGCGGGGAGATCATGAACCGGGTGCGGGAGAGGGCGGGGCCGTCCAGGACGACGGCGGGGTACGACGGGGCCGCCATCCCCGTGGGCGTGGTGGCGGGTGGGAAGGGGGTCGCGGTGGCGCGCGGGGCCATCGGGGTGCGGAGGCGGTGACTGGGGACGGTGGTGCGGAAGTCGGCGATGGTCACGACGGGCCTTTCAGGGTGGTGGTGTGACGGACGGAGACGAAGAAAAAAACCTTTGCAAAGGTATGTTTTGAGGTCGGGTGGGTCCGGTCGGAAGCGAACGAACTCACGGGGTGGAACGGGGGAGAGGTGGCCGCTGGGTGCTGGCCGACGGGTGGGTGTCAGGCGTCAGGGCAGGGGGAGTTGGCCGGTGTAGGCCGGGGCGGGGGCAAGGTGGTCCTTCCCGCGGTCCTCCCGTAGCGCACCGAGCAGGACGCGGGCCGCCTCCTCCCAGTCCGACTGCGACTCCTCCTCCGTGGCGCCGCGCCGGGTGAAGACGGCGCCGCAGATGAGGCCGAGCAGGATCTGCGTGACGGGCTCGGGGCGCCAGGTGCGGGCGGGGCCCGCCTCGTCGTGGTGCCAGGCGCGGCGCAGCTGTGACAGCAGGAACGCGGCCACGGTGTCGAGGAGGTTCGGTACGGCGGCCGCGCGGGGCGGGCCCTCGGCGGCCAGGCGGACGACGGCGCGCATGCGGGGGTCGGCCATGGCGCGGACGAGGCCGAAGACCGCGCTGTCCAGGGCCTGTTCGGGGGGCAGGGTGGGGGAGTCGGCGGCGTCGCGCAGCAGGGCCCACCGTTCGGTGGCCGCGCGCTCCAGTGTGTCGGCGATCGCTTCCTTGCTGGTGAAGTGCCCGTAGAGCGCACCGGTGGTCATGCCGAGTTCCTTGGCCACGTCCTTGAGGTTGGTGCGGGTGAACCCCTGGGTCGCGATGCCCTCGGCCGTGAGGTTCAGGATGCGCTCTCTGGTGCGCCGGGCCCTTTCCTGCTGGACCATGTGTGACTCCTTCCGCCGGTGCGACGCCGTCGTCGCGTTGCCGGCCGCCTGCCCATCCTCGCGTAAAATTCCTTCGCAAAGGTATGTTTTCCGAATGTTCGTCGATTCCCTTCTCTGCCTGGGGTTCTGTTCCTGGCTCCGGGTGCTCCCGCTCCCTCGCCCGCGGGTGCCGACAGCACGCGCGGGCGAGGGAGCGGGGAGCTGGATCGTCACCGCGGCCGTCGGACGGCCGGGCCCGTGGCGGCGGGCAGTCGGGTCCAGCCCTCGCGCACGGCCCAGTGGGTGAGTTCCGGGTCGTCGCCGACCACGACGGGGTGCCCGACGGTGCGCAGCATGTCCAGGTCGCTCGCGTGATCGCCGTACGCGTGGCTGTCGTCGGCGGACATGCCGTGCTCGGCCAGGTAGGCGGCGACGGCGGCGGCCTTGGCGCCGCCGATCATCGGGCGCTTGACGTCGCCGGTGAGCAGGCCGTCCTCGCCGACGAGCAGTTCGGTGCAGAGTACGGCTTCGGCGCCCAGGTCGTCGGCGAGCGGACGGAGCATCGGGCTCGCCGAACCGGAGACGAGGACCACGGCGTGCCCGGCCGCCCGGTGCCGGCGCAGGGCCGCGAGCGACGCGGTGACGAAGGCGGAAGGGGCGGCGCGGTAGGCGGCGTACCACTCCTGGCCCGCCGTGCCGAGTTCGTCGGGGCGGGCGCCCCGGTAGCGCCTGAAGTAGGCCCGGTTGAGGGCGGCGCGGTCGGGCGGGGCGGTTCCGGGGGTGACGAGAGCATCGGCCCCGGTCCCGGTCCCGGCCCCGGGGACTTTGGCGTCCGTGACGTTCGTGCCGCCCGCGCTGTCCCTGCCGCCCCGCGCGAGCCAGTGGTCCCAGAAGGAGAGCATGCTCTTGGCCGCGAGCAGCGTCTCGTCCACGTCGAAGAACGCCGCGCGGCGCGGTTCCGTCCCCGCGGTCACCGCCGCGCCCGTGCCCGACCCGGCTGCCGCGGTCGTCGTGGTCATCGCCGTCGTCATCGCGATCGTTGCCGTCGGCGTCATGCCAGGCCCTCCGCTTCCAGCGCGGCCCGCGCGTACGCCTCGGCGGCCGGTTCGAAGCTGACCGCGGCGTGCGAGGCCACGGCCGCGATGTCGTGCCAACGGCGCTGCACCGGGTCGCCTTCCGCGAGACCGCTCGCGCCCATGGACCGCCAGAGGCTGTCGACCGCGCCCGAGCAGAGTTCGACGGCGAGCGCCGCGTCCCTGCGGTTCGACGCGACGGCGAGCGGTGTCGCGTCGGCGTGGTCCGCCTGCCAGGCGGCCTGGCGCAGCAGCAGCTGCGCGGAGTGGATCTGGGCCGACGCGCGCGCCATCAACTGCTGGGCGGCGCCGCCCGCGAGGGCCGGGCGTCCGTCGGCCCGTACCTTCGCCGTCATCCGGATCCGCCAGTCGCGCAGGGCGCCCAGCGCGGAGCCGAGGGCGGGTGCCGCGAACATCAGAGAGGCCACCATCGCGTACGGAACCCGGTGGCAGCGCGCCGCGCCCGGCCGTACCCGGCCGAGGTCCGCGAGCGTGAACGTGCGGTACGCGGGCACGAACTCACCCGTCACCACCACCGAGTTGCTGCCGGTGCCGCGCAGGCCGACGGAGTTCCAGGTGTCGCGGACCGAGACGCGTTCGCGCGGTACGGCGAAGACGCGGTGCCCCGCTTCGCCCTCGCCGGGGGTCCGGCTGGCCAGGAGCACCCACTCGGCGTGGTCCACGCCGCTGGCCAGTGTCCAGGTCCCGGTCAGGCGCCAGCCGTCCGGTGCGGGGACGGCCTCGCCGCGCGGCGGGATCACGGACGCGGCGATGCGGGTGTCCGGGGTCCCGCGCCACAGGTCGTCGCGGCCCGCGCGGGGCAGGTAGGAGGCGAGCCGGCCGTGCGCCGCGTAGAGCGCGGCGACCCAGGCGGTCGAGGCGCAGGTCTCGCCCACGCCCGCCACCGAGTCGAGCAGGGCGCCGAAGGTACCGGCGGCTCCGCCGTGTTCGGAGGGGACGAAGTGGCGCGGGAACCCGGCCCGGGTGAGCGCGTCGGCGAGCGGTACGGAGAGCGATCTGCGCCCGTCCATCGCGCCGCGCTCACCGTCCGCGAGAGCCGCGACGGAGGTGTGGTCGGGGAGGGCGGTGAGGGGGGTGAGGTCGGCGGTCAGCATGCGGGGCCGCCATCGAGGAGGGAGGCCGTCACCTGGGCGGTGGCGGTCCGGTCCTGGGTGACCCGGTCCGTAGCGAGCCGGTCCGTAGCGAGCCGGTCCGTCGCGAGCCGGTCAGTAGCGACCCGGTCCGTGGCGACCGACACCGTGCACGAAGCGATCGTGCGGCCGCCCTGGACCGCGGTGAAGTGGTGTGCGTCGCGGTCCGCGCCCTTCGCGTACTCCGCACCGTTCTGCCGGACGACCAGCACGGGCGGGTCCGTCAGTTCACCGAAGGCGTGGAAGGAGACGGCCGCCGCGAGAGGGCCGTCCGTGTCTGCCGACCGGACCGTGTCCGCAGACAGGGTCGTGTCCGTCGGCAGGGCCGCCTGGCGGAAGCCCTCCAGGAGGACCATGCCCGGTATGTGGTCGCTGAGGTGGTCGAAGAGCACGGGGTGGCCGAGGTCGAGACGGACCTGCCACTGGCCTTCCACGCCCGGAATGGGCTTCAACACCTCGTCCGTGTAAGGAGGGTGAGGTTGTGTCAGGAGCGTGCTCGGCGCGTGCGGCGCCGCCGGCGCCTCAGGGAGGAGCGTGGTGCCGCCGCCCCGCATCCGCAGCGTCGCGTACTGCCGGCGGTCCACCGCCTGCCACCGTGCTCCGGCGCGCCCGATGCGGCGGCCGTCGCGGTGGACCTCCGCCTCCAGCGTCGCCCCGAGTCGGCGCGGGCCGCGCGGGGCCGTGACGCAGGTGATCTCCAGGACCAGCGGCGCCGCGTCGGGGCCGCCGACCGGCAGCGGCTCGTCCAGTGCGAAGTCGAGCGCCGACAGGATGAAGGCGTGGCCCTCGGGGATGCCGTAGAAGCGGTGCGAGAGGTAGATCGCGGACTGGCGCACCGCCTCGGCGAGCAGCAGCGGATCGCCTGCGGTCATGCCCGTGGCCGTGCCCGTGCCCGTGCCCGTGCCCGTGCCCGCGGAAGCGGACGCGGACTCGGAAGCGGACGTGGAAGTCGAAGCCGGCGTGGACGCCGCCCCCCGTTGGCCGAGGAAGTGGTTCCGCGGCATGCGCACCGCCACCGTGAACCGGTTCTCGCCGGTGCGTACCGCGTCCTGGAGGAGCACCTCGCCGTCCGCGGCCTTGTGCACCAGCTTCCTCGGTACGTGGGCGCTCTGCCGTGGCGCGCGACCGCCCTGTCGCGGCACGCGTGTGCTCGGTGGTTCGGCCCCGCCCCGTCTCTCACCCTCCGGCGCCGGGCGTCTTCCGCCCGGCGCTTCCTCATGCGTACTCGTCCGCTCCCCAGCGGAAAAGGCATGCACAGTCATCTCGAATCCCTCCCCGTCGGCGCCCGGAGGTTCAGACCCCCCCTCCGGACACCGATCAAGCAACCCCGTGAGACGGCCGCAGGAATGCTCTGAACAGCGCGTCTCTTGATCCGTTGATCAGCGGGGTCGAAAATATACCTACAGGAAGGTATCTTTCAAGCCTCAACGTCGACCCCCCTCGTCGACTCGGCCCGCACCCGGAGAGCTGACGCCTCATGCCACGACCCACCTCCGCCGACGGAACCGCCTCGGTGGCCTTCAACGCCAGGAAAATCACCACCGCACGCGGCCCCGAGCCACGGCAGGACCGGTCGGCGCGCACCAAGGCCGTCATCCTCGACGTGGCGTCGGAGCTGTTCGCCACGCGCGGCTTCCGGCACACGTCCGTCAAGGACATCGCCGAGGCCGTCGAGATGACCAAGGGCGCCGTGTACTTCCACTACCCGACGAAGGAGGCGCTCGCCGTCGCCGTCGTCGAGGGGCACTACGCGTACTGGCCCCGGCTGCTCGAAGAGGTGCAGAAGCGCGAACTCCCCGCGCTGGACACGGCGTTGGCGATGCTCGACGGTGCGGCGCTCGCCTTCCGTGACAACGTCGTCGTGCGCGGCGGCGCCCGGCTGCAGATCGAGCGCCCGCACATCGACGCCGAACTCCCCACGCCGTACGTCGACTGGACCGAGCTGCTGCGCTCGCTCCTGGCCGACGCGTACGACAAGGGGCAGCTCGCGCAGGACGTCGATCCGGCCGCCGTCGCCCGGTCCCTGGTCTCCGCGTTCTTCGGCGTGCAGCACGTCTCGGACGTACTGCACGGCCGCGCCGACATCACCGACCGCTGGGCGGAGACGCGCGATCTGTTCCTCCGGGCGCTGCGGCCCTGAGGCGGATCACAGCCAGATCGCAGACGCCCGCTCGGCGAGCGGGACGCAGGGAGGACCGTGTCACACGGTCCTCCCTGCGGCGTTTTCGGGGGAGTTGGCGCCCAGGCCGGGCTTCGAACGGGCCCAGGCAGGGCACTCTCGGCGCCGATGCTTTTCGGCCGTCCTCGAAATGATGCGCCGTCCCGCCCCATGGTTTCGGGGCCCGGCCGAATCGTTCGCGCTCACGGCCGCCCTTTCCTAAGTTCCTGTCTGCGCCACCGAGGCAGCGGCGGACGACGCCGGTCACGCAGGACGGAAGGGGGAGACGCTCGTGAGGATCCGCATCGCAGGTACCGGGTGTCTCCCCGCCTCGTTACCCGCCCCGTGTGTGTGAGCGCGGCACAGCGCCACGGCACGACGCAGCACAAGCACGACGACCCTCGGCTCGTTCCGCGCCGAGCGCGCGCCGAGCGCGCCCCCTTCTCCGAGCCGAAAGGCCCCTACGCATGAAGATCGCCATATCCGGCACCTACTCCGCGGGCAAGACATCGACCGTGATGGCGCTGGCCCACTACACCGGCGTACCGCGCACGCTGGCCCGCACCATCCGGGAGATCCTGCCGGAGACGTTCCCCGGCAAGGCGCTCTCGGAGGTGGCTCCGCACGAGTTCCTCCAGCTGATGCTGCGCAGGCACTCGGGCCGCGTCGCCCAGGAGGCCATGCTCGGCGAGCACTTCATCTCCGACGGCTCCTCGCTCCAGGAGTGGCTGTACGGCGCGGGCCGCGTCATCCACGGGATGAACCCCAACGCCACGGCGGGCAACGAGGGCGGCAAGGTCACCGAACTCTCCGCGGAGATGCGGTTCTTCGGCCAGGTCGTCGACCAGTACGGCCACGCACTGAAGCAGCACGTCAAGGACACCTACGACGCCTACGTGCACCTCCAGCACGAGCTGCCCATCGCCGCCGACGGGCACCGCCCGATGAACGAGGCGTTCCGCGCGACCATCGACTCGATGCTCCTGCGGACGCTCGACGAGCTGGAGATCCCGTACCACGTCGTCAGCGGCTCCATGCCGGAGCGCCTGGAGACCATCGCGGGGATCTTCGGTCTGGAGCCCGTCATGAGCACCGCGGAAGCGATCGATCTGGCGTGGCTCGACTACGGCCGCCAGGACTTCCGCATGGAGACCGAGCGCGCCGCGGCGGCCTGAGCCCCGCCACCTGCTCCGACGCTCCGTCAACTCCCCGCCGTATCCCGGCACTTACCACCACCTGACCCTCATCGGAGGAACCTCTTCATGTCCAGAAAGCCCACCGTCGCGATCGCCTACTACTCGGGTTACGGCCACACCGACGTGCTGGCGCAGGCCGTCGCCGACGGTGCGACCGACGCCGGTGCGGAGGTCACCCTGGTGCGCGTCGACACGATCACCGACGAGCAGTGGCAGGTGCTCGACGACGCCGACGCGATCGTCTTCGGATCGCCCACGTACATGGGCTCGGCGGCCGGCAAGTTCCATGTGTTCGCGGAGTCCACGAGCAAGCGGTGGGCGGGCGCGGTCTGGCGGGACAAGCTGGGTGCCGGCTTCACCAACGCGGCCTGCAAGGCCGGTGACAAGCACTCCACGCTCGCCTACTTCGCGACGCTCGGCGCGCAGCACCAGATGAACTGGGTCAACCTGGGCCTGCACCCGGGCTGGCACACGAGCACCGAGTCGGAGAACGACCTCAACCGGCTCGGGTACTTCAACGGCGCCGCGGCCAGCACCCCCGCCGACCTGCCGCCCCAGGACGTGTCCAAGGCGGACGTCGCCACCGCCGAGTACCTCGGTGCCCGGGTCGCCGAGCAGACCGCGATCGTCCTCGCCGGGCGCGCCGCCGCGTCGACCACCGTCACCGACACGGTCGTCGACGCCTTCTTCGGCGCCTTCGGCTCCGGTGACGTCGACGGGACCGTCGCGCTCTTCGCCGACGACGTGGACTTCCGCGTCAGCGGCGCGCCGGAGGTCCCGTGGACCGGCACGCGCTCCGGCAAGGGTGAACTCGCCGAGTTCTTCGGCACGTTCGGCCAGGTCCTCACCATGCCGGAGTCCTTCGAGCTCACCGGCCGCGTGACCGAGGGCGAGCACGCCGTCGTGACGGCCCGGTGCGTCTTCGGGGTCCTTGCCACCGGACGGAAGTTCACCAACCACTACGCGCTGCACTTCACGGTCTCCGACGGGCGCGTGAGCCGCTACCACATGTACGAGGACAGCCACGCCATCGCCGAGGCCTTCGCCGCCTGACCCGCGCATGACCCAGGACCCGGCGCCCTTGGCCGTACCTTCCACGGAGCTCACCAGATGAAAAACTCAGCCCTGCTCGTCCGCACCGGACTCGGTCCGGCCATCGGCGGCACCCTCTTCTTCGTCGCCGCCCACTACCTGCCGCCGACGCCCTACTGGGACGGCTTCTTCCGGGTCCTTCCGGCCGGCCTGCTGCTCCTCGCGATCCGCTTCGGCCTGCCGCGCGGCGCGTGGTGGTGGAAGTCGCTCGTGCTCGGCACGCTCAACATGGGCCTGTTCACGGTCCTGTTGCTGATCTCGGCGCAGCGCCTGCCCGGCGGCGTCGCGGCCACCCTGAACGCCATGTCGAGCCTGGTGGCCATCGCGGTCGCCTCGGTGGTGCTCAAGGAGAAGATCAGGCCGCACCACTACGTCGCCTGCCTCATCGGCGTCGTCGGTGTCGCGCTGCTCGTGCTGCGCAGTTCGGCGACGCTCGACGCGATCGGCGTCCTCGCCGGCATCGGCTCCGCGTCCAGCATGGGCGTCGGCACCGTACTCGCCCGCAAGTGGGGGCGCCCGGAGGGTGTGCACAGCCTCACCACGGCGGGCTGGACCCTGCTCGGCGCCGCCGTCTTCCTGCTGCCGCTCGCGTTCGTCTTCGAGGGCGCGCCGCCGAGCTTCACCGGCAAGCAGCTCCTGGGTCTGGTCTGGGCCGCGTTCGTGGTCGGCGCGCTCGGCTTCGCCCTCTACCTCTCCGGCGTCCAGCGCCTGCCGGTCTCCCTGACCGCGCCGCTCACCCTGATGAACCCGGTCACCGCGGCGATCCTCGGCTGGCTGGCGGTCGGCGAACGCTTCACCCCGCTCCAGCTCCTCGGCGGCGTGCTCGTCTGCGCCGCGATCATCCTGGTGGCCAACCCGGACATCCTGGGCAGGTTCTTCAACAAGGCCGAGCCCGCACCGGAGCCGGTGGCCGAGGAGCAGTCGAAGCCGGTGTCGGTGGCATGAAGGACGTCGATGTCGTCGTGGTCGGCGCAGGACCCACCGGCCTCGTCCTCGCGGGCCTGCTGTCCCGGGCCGGGGTGAAGGTCCTCGTCGTGGAGCGCAGGATCGACCGCGGCGACCGTCCCAAGGCCGTCGTCCTGCACGCGCCGACGCTCGAACTCCTCGACTCCTTCGGCCTGTTGGACGAGGTGCTCGACCGCAGCATCCCGCTCGAACGGTTCGCCTTCCACCTCAACGGCACCGGGTCCTTCACCGTCGGCATGACGGGCATGGACAGTGACAGGGACGGCTACCGGAACATGCCGCAGCCGGTCCTGGAAGGGCTGCTCGAAAAGTACGCGCTCGGATACGGTGCCCGGATCGAGTACGGCGTCAGCTACCTGTCCCACGAGAGTCCCGCGGACGGCTCCGGGACCGTGGTCCGCTTCGACGGCCACGACGACGTCCGCTGCTCCTACCTGGTCGGCAGCGACGGACCGCGCAGCGCGGTGCGGGAGTCCCTGGGCATCCCGATGTCGGGCCGCAGCCTCTCCACGAGCTATCTGCTCATCGAAGGGGTCCCTCAGGAGCTCGTCGGCCGCGACGAGGTCGGCGTGCACGTCGGGGCGAACGGCATGGTCACGATGATGCCGATCCCCGGCGACCAGGTGCTCATGGCGGGGCCCGTGGTCAACGGACTCACCCTGGACCGGGGGGAGTCGGTGCCCTGGCCCCGGATCTCCGACGCGATCGACACCC
The DNA here is from genome assembly GCF_044744425.1 of Streptomyces sp. NPDC087300. Taxonomy (NCBI): domain Bacteria; kingdom Bacillati; phylum Actinomycetota; class Actinomycetes; order Kitasatosporales; family Streptomycetaceae; genus Streptomyces; species Streptomyces sp. NPDC087300. The sequence continues at coordinate 155,347 of NZ_JBIUYI010000013.1, read as the reverse complement.
TGGGGTTCGGCAGCCGCCTGAAGCTGGCGGAGGCCCTGCGGACCAGCCACTACTCCGTGGACCTGAGGGTCGCCGACCGCTGGGTCGCCGGTGCTGTCGTCCTGGCCGGGGACGCCGCCCACCTCAACACCCCTGCCGGGGGGCAGGGGTTGAACCTGGGCATCGGCGACGCGCTGGCCCTGGCCTGGCGGCTGCGCGCGGCCCTCGACCACGGCGACGCGGGCGTGCTCGCGGGGTACGAGGCCGAACGGCGGTCCTATGCGGCGCAGGTCGGCCGGACCACGTTCCTCGCACCGCTCATCGACCGGATGCGGACCGCGCGGGACATCGACGACCCTTCCGTACGAGGGGAGTTGGCGGACCTCGCGCTGAGCTGGAGCCAGCTCTATCCGGACCACGGGAACCAGCGCGGCGACCGCTACGAGCTGACTCCGGGGGCGCGTGTGCCCACCTGGGTCAGAGGTGCCGACGGCGGGCTGGCGCCGTTCCTCCCTCCCAGCGACCGGATCGACGCCTGCACGCTGCTGTGGTTCGACGACACGGAGCCCGCGTCGGTGACGAGCGATCTGCCGCTTCCCCCGGTACGGGAGGTGCGCCGGGTCGCCCGGCCGGCTGGCGGCCGCGTCACCGTGCCGGACGGCGCGAGGGGACTCCTCGTGCGGCCGGACCGGCTGGTCGCCGAGGTCATCGGTTCCTGAACGACCGGCACCACGCTTCCACCCGCACATCCCCACCACCACATCCCCACCCACACATGCCTCGCAACACCCCGTTGCGAACACCCTGTTGCACAAGAAAGAGAGAAATACGATGACGTTTCCCGCCATGCCCAAGGCCGTTCACCAGTTCTACGCCGGTTCGCAGGCCGCCGACGCCGACCTCTGGGCCGGGGCCTTCGCCGAGAACGGTCTCTTCCACGACCCGGTCGGCAGCGAGCCGATCAGCGGCCGCGAGGCGATCCTCGCCCGGCTGCGCAAGGTGATCCCCCAGTTCGACCCCTTCCTCGGCATCACGCCCGTCGACGCCTACACCACGGGCGGCCAGACGGCCGTGCACTGGCGCGGCGCCGTCGTCACCACCGACGGCAAGCCGGTCAACTGGTCGGGCATCTCGGTCTTCCGCCTCGACGAGGACGGACTGATCGCCGAGCTCTGGGCCTACTTCCACCACGGCGTCTTCACCGCGCAGCTCGGCGACAGCGAGCACTGACGCGGCGGGCGGCCGCCGCGCCGCCCCCGCGCAGCCCCTCCCCGCCCGTGCGGGCGGGGAGGGCCCGATCCAGGGCAACACAAGAGGGGGACAACCATGCAGGGCACCACCATCACCAGGGAGAGATTCCGTCTCGACTCCGTCGACGACGCGCTCGGCGACCGTCAAGGACGCTTCTTCGGCGAGGGCTTCAAGCGCGTCACGCAGGGCCTGAGCGCCATCACCGTCCGGCCCGCCGGCGCTTCGGCGCCGGGCACCGTCGACGCGGACGCGGGGATCCGCATCCCCGGCGTCTGGTCCCGCAAGGGCGAGTCGCACCAGCGCCCGCACCTGTCGACCATCGACGCCATGCAGTTCGCGGCCCAGCTCACCGGCCTCTACGCGGCCCACGTCCACGAGCTTCCCCCGACCGGCCACTTCGTCGTACGGTCGCTGTGCATCAAGGCGGGCTGTACGCCCGACGAGGAGTCCCTCGACCGCTTCCCGGTGTCCGCGCTGCACGAGTCGACCCGTGAACTCCCGGGTACCGACCGCCTGTTGACGACCATGGACTGCCGGATCGGTTCGATGACCGTCCGGGTCGAGGCCGAGCACTCCGGCTCCGCCGCGACCGTGCGGACCGAGGGCTCCTACGCCCACCCCGAGTATCTGCCGGGCGTCTGGAACGACGCGCCGTACGGGGCTTCCCACCACGGCCGCCACCAGTACCTCCTCGACGTGGCGGGCGCCGCCGACTCCCTGTCGGCCGATGCCGAACTGCGGATCACCGAAGCGCTCCAAGCGCCCGACGCCCTCGACGGCGCGGCGCCGGAGCCGCTCGAACCGACGATGGTCGACCTCTTCGTGGCCTCCCTCCAGCTCGGCCAGGTGCTGCTCTACCGGCTCGACGGCCTCGACCGCGCCACGTCCAACACGCTCTGGATGCGCGGCACCACCATCGCCCCGGCCGAAGAACCCGCCGGAGAACCCGCCGAGCGGCCCGCCGCAGACCGGCGCCTGCGCGTCGTCCTGGCCCGCCCGAACGAACTGCCCACCGCCGAGGGCACCTGGCGCGCCGCGCGGATCCAGGCGACGTACGGCGGCCTGAGCCTCTCCTGCAACGTCGCCCACCTCCTGCCCTGACCGACCACCACACTCCGCAACAGGAAAGGAAGGCCACGCGATGGCGTACCGACCTGCCGCGCTCATGGGACTCGGCAGCTACCTACCGCCCTGGGTCATCAGCAACGAGGACCTCGCGGCCGAACTCGACACCACCGACGAGTGGATCACCACGAGGACCGGCATCCGCGCCCGCCACCGGGTCTCGCCCGGCACCTCGACCGGCGACCTCGCCGTGGAGGCCGGGCACCGGGCCCTGAAGTCCGCCGGGCTCGACGCGGAACCGGGGGCCGTGGACGCCGTCGTCCTCGCCACCACCACGCCGGACCACCCGTGCCCGGCCACCGCGCCCGACGTCGCGGCCCGCCTGGGGCTCGGTCCCATCGGGGCGTACGACATCTCGGCCGTGTGCTCCGGATTCCTCTACGCCCTGGCCACCGCATCCGCGCAGATCACCGCGGGACAGGCCGAACGCATCCTGGTGATCGGCGCCGAGACCTACTCGACCATCATCAACCCCGCCGACCGGACCACCTCGGTGATCTTCGGCGACGGGGCGGGCGCCGTCGTCCTCGCGGCGGCCGCCGACCCGGCGCAGCCGGGCGTCCTGCTCGGCGTCGACCTGGGCTCCGACGGTCTGCACCGCGACCTCATCAGCATCCCGGCCGGCGGCTCCCGGCAGCGCTCCACGCCGGGCGAACCCGACCCCGACGACCGGTACTTCACGATGCAGGGCAAGAAGGTGTTCGCCGCCGCCGTCGCCAGGATGGCGGAGTCGTCCACCTCCGTGCTCGACAGCATCGGCTGGACCACGGACCAGGTCGACCACCTGGTCGGCCACCAGGCCAACGCCCGCATCCTCAAGGCGCTCGCCCGGCAGCTCGGCATCCCCGACGAACGGGCCGTCGTCCACCTCGACCGGGTCGGCAACACCTCGGCCGCCTCCATCCCGCTGGCGCTGGCCCACGCGGCCGCCGAGGGCACGCTCACCCCGGGCTCCCGCGTCCTGCTCACCGCGTTCGGCGGCGGGCTCACCTGGGGCTCGGTCGCGCTGACCTGGCCCGACGTCACCCCGGCCTGACGGACCGACGGCCTTCCGGCCGCATCGCACCGACTTCCGCACCGACTTCCGCACCGACCTCAGCAACCACGGAACAGAAAGCGACACGACATGACCACGCAGACCCTGACCCCGTCCGACGCCCCCGTCGGCTCCACCTCGCTCTCCGACGAGCTGATGGAGATCCTGACCACCGAGTACGAGGCCCCGGAGGGCACCACCGCCGACACGGCGTACGACATGCTCGGCTTCGACTCCCTCGTGCTGGTCGAGCTCGCCGTCGCGCTGACCAAGCAGTTCGGCGTGCAGGTCACCGACGAGGAGCTCCAGGAGGCCGGGAACATCGCGGGGACCATCGAGCTCCTGCGCGCCAAGGGCGTGCCCGCCTAAACCCCCACCGCACGGACCGCGCGGGCCGAGCGGGGCGGCGGCCGACCCCCAACAGGCCGCTGCCCGCCCGCACTTGAAGGAGAACCGATGCACCGCGACCGCGCCCGGCTGGCGTTCTTCGACGTCGACGGCACCCTGACCACGGCGACGACCCTCTTCCGGTTCCTGCGCCACTACCTGGCCGCCGAGGGCCACGAGCCCCACGAGTACGACCGGCGGCGCCAGCGGCTCAAGGCCATGACGGAGATCGGCGTCCCGAGGGAGCGCACGAACCTCGCGTACTTCGAGAACTTCGCGGGCGCCGACGCCGCGCGCGTCTCCGCGCTGGCCCGCGACTGGTTCGCCGCCGAACTCGGGCAGGGCGGATTCCTCAACGACCGCGCCCTGGACGCCCTGCGCGGGCACCGGGCCGCCGGGGACCGGATCGTCTTCGTCTCCGGTTCGTTCGCCGCCTGCCTCGCGCCGCTCGCCGAGCACGTCGGCGCCCACGAGGTGTGGTCCACCTCGCCCGAGATCGCGCACGGCCGCTACACCGGGAGGCTCGTCCGCCCGCCCATGATCGGCCGCGCGAAGGCCGACGCCGTGCGACTGGCCGCCGCCGCGCACCGGGTGGCGCCCGCGGACTGCGTCGCGTACGGCGACCACGCCTCGGACCTGCCCATGCTGGAGGCCACCGGATCCGCCGCGGTCGTCGGCGGCGATGCCGCGCTGCGCGCGCTCGCCCGGCGCCGCTGCTGGCGGCTGCTGCCCGGCGCCCCGGCCCCCGATCCGCTCCCGCTGCCCGTGCCAGGCCGGCTCGTCGACCAGGTCACTAGACTCGGCGCGTGACTGTCGTGGAGATCCCCGGTTCGAAGTCCATCACCGCGCGCGGCCTTTTCCTCGCGGCCGCCGCGCGGGGCACGACCGTGCTGGGCGCGCCGCTGCGGTCGGACGACACCGAGGGGTTCGCCGAGGGGCTCGGCGCGCTGGGGTACGAGGTCGAGACCCGGCCCGGCGAGTGGGCCGTCACGGGGCGTCCGCAGGGGCCCGGCGTCGACACCGCCGATGTGTACTGCAGGGACGGCGCCACCACCGCGCGGTTCCTGCCCGCGCTCGCCGCCGCGGGGCGCGGCAGGTTCCGCTTCGACGCGTCGGAGCAGATGCGGGCCCGGCCGCTCGGCCCGCTCACGGACGCGCTCCAGGAGCTCGGCGTCGACATCGCCTTCGAGGGCGCGCCCGGCCACCACCCGCTCGTCATCGGCGCCGACGGCATCAAGGGCGGCCGTCTCGTACTCGACGCGGGCCTGTCGTCCCAGTTCCTGACGGCGCTGCTGCTGGTGGGGCCGCTCACCGAGCAGGGGCTGGACATCACGGTCACCGACCTGGTCTCGGTGCCCTATGTCGAGATCACGCTCGCGATGATGCGCTCCTTCGGCGTCGAGGTGCGGCGCACCGGCGACACGTTCCGGGTGCCCGCGGCGATCTACCGGGCCCGCGACTACCAGGTCGAGCCGGACGCCTCCACGGCCAGCTACTTCTTCGCGGCCGCCGCCGTGACCGGGCGCTCCGTCACGGTGCCCGGTCTCGGCTCCGGCGCGTTGCAGGGCGACTTGGGGTTCGTCGACGTACTCCGCGAGATGGGCGCCGACGTGCGGATCGGCGAGGACGCGGTGACCGTCACCGGTGCCGAGGGCGGACGGCTGCGCGGCGTCTCGGTGAACATGCGCGACATCTCCGACACGGTGCCCACGCTCGCCGCCATCGCGCCGTTCGCCGAAGGGCCCGTGCGCATCGAGGACGTCTACAACACCCGGATCAAGGAGTGCGACCGCCTGGCGGCGTGCGAGGAGAACCTGCGGGCGCTCGGCGTGCCGGTCGAGACGGGACGCGACTGGATCGAGATCCGCCCCGCCGCGCCCCGGCCCGCGCCCATCGCCTGCCACCGCGACCACCGCATCGCCATGGCGTTCAGCGTCACCGGGCTCAGGACGCCCGGCATCACGCTCGACGACCCCGGCTGCGTGAAGAAGACCTTCCCCGGTTTCCACCGGGCGCTGGCCGGGCTGCGCGCGGCGTGGGGCGAGGCCTGAGCGGACCGGGCGGAAATCCCCGGGTGCCTCCCCGGCGTTCGCTGTACGTTGTTCAGGCGCGCCGCGTGACGGCGTCCGCAGGCGGCTGACCGCCGCGTTTCCCACTGTCGTGGTGCGTCAGGGCCCGGGTTCCGGGCCGCCTCCACCTGCCCGCGCCCAGCAGTCCACATCCAAGTCGAGGCCAACCCCGTGTTCCTGACGATCAGCACCACCGGCACCCCCGAACGCCCCGCGACCGACCTCGGTTTCCTGCTGCACAAGCATCCGGAGAAGACGCAGGCGTTCTCCACCTCGTACGGCACCGCTCATGTCTTCTACCCCGAGGCGGGCGACGAGCGCTGCACGGCCGCGCTGCTCCTGGAGATCGATCCCGTCGCGCTCGTGCGGCGGGGCAAGGGCAAGGGCAAGGGCGGGGCGCCCGACGCGGCGCTCGCGCAGTACGTGAACGACCGGCCCTACGCCGCGTCGTCGCTGCTCGCCGTGGCGCTGAGCGCGGTCTTCTCCAGCGCCATGCGCGGCGTGTGCAACGCCAGGCCCGAGCGGGCGGCGCAGCCGCTGCCGCTGCGGATCGAGGTGCCCGCGCTGCCCGCGCGGGGCGGCGCGGAGCTGGTGCGGGCGCTCTTCGAGCCGCTGGGCTGGACGGTGACGGCGACGCCCGTGCCGCTGGACGAGCGGTTCCCGGAGTGGGGCGCGTCGCGGTACGTGCGCCTCGTGCTCGACGTGCCCGCGGGGAAGCTGACGCTGGGCGAGGCGCTGCGGCACCTCTACGTCCTGCTGCCGGTCCTCGACGACGCCAAGCACTACTGGGTCTCGCCCGACGAGGTCGACAAGCTGCTGCGCGCGGGCGACGGCTGGCTCGCCGACCACCCGGAGCAGAAGGTCATCACCAGCCGCTATCTGGCGCGCCGCTGGTCGCTGACCCGCGAGGCCATGCAGCGCCTCGAACTGGTGCGGCTCGCCGACGCGGACGACACGGACGTCGACGAGATCGACAACGCCGTCGACGAGGAGAGCGACACGGAGGACAAGCCCGTACCGCTCGCCGTGCGGCGCCGCGAGGCGATCCTCGCCGAGCTGGCCGCCGCGGGCGCGGGCCGGGTGCTCGATCTGGGCTGCGGGCAGGGCCAGTTGGTGCAGGAGCTGCTCAAGGACGTCCGCTACACCGAGATCGTCGGCGTGGACGTGTCCGTGCGCGCGCTGACCGTCGCCGCACGGCGGCTGAAGCTGGACCGCATGGGCGAGCGCAGGGCCGAGCGCGTCACGCTGACGCAGGGCTCGCTCGCGTACACCGACAAGCGGCTCAAGGGGTATGACGCCGCCGTGCTCAGCGAGGTCGTCGAGCACCTCGACATCGAGCGGCTGCCCGCCCTGGAGTACGCGGTGTTCGGCTCCGCGCGGCCCCGGACCGTCCTGGTGACGACGCCGAACGTCGAGTACAACGTGCGCTGGGAGACGCTCCCCGCGGGACATGTGCGCCACGGCGACCACCGCTTCGAGTGGACCCGCGAGGAGTTCCGCGCCTGGGCCCTGCCGGTCGCCGAACGGCACGGCTACGACGTCCGGTTCGAGCCCGTCGGCGACGACGACCCCGAGGTGGGACCGCCGACCCAGATGGCCGTCTTCACCCGGAACGACAAGAACGCGAAGGAGGTGCGGGCCGCATGACGAACGACAGCGACAACGACAGCAGTACCGACAGCAGCACCGGCACCGAAAGCAGCACCGGCACCGGCACCGAGGCGCGGGGTCCGCGCCGGACGCTCCCCGTCACCGACCTGTCCCTCGTGGTCCTGGTCGGCGCCACCGGATCCGGCAAGTCCACCTTCGCGCGGCGGCACTTCAAGCCCACCGAGGTCATCTCCAGCGACTTCTGCCGCGGGCTCGTCGCCGACGACGAGAACGACCAGGGCGCGAGCCGCGACGCCTTCGACGTGCTGCACTACATCGCGGGCAAGCGCCTCGCCGCGGGCCGCCGCACCGTCGTCGACGCGACCAGCGTGCAGAGCGACAGCCGCAAGCAGCTGATCGAACTGGCCAGGGCGCACGACGTGTTGCCCATCGCCATCGTGCTCGACGTGCCCGAGGACGTCTGCGCCGAGCGCAACGCCGCGCGCGCGGACCGGGCGGGCCTGCCGCGCCGCGTCATTCAGCGCCACCAGCGCGAACTGCGCCGCTCCTTGCGGAACCTGGAGCGCGAGGGGTTCAGGAAGGTGCACGTCCTGCGGGGCGTCACGGAGGTCGAGTCCGCAGAGATCGTCACCGAGAAGCGCTACAACGACCTGTCCCACCTCACCGGACCCTTCGACATCATCGGCGACATCCACGGCTGCGCCGCCGAGCTGGAGACCCTGCTCGGCAAGCTCGGCTACGCGGACGGCGTCCACCCACAGGGCCGTACGGCCGTGTTCGTCGGCGACCTCGTCGACCGCGGCCCCGACACCCCGGGCGTGCTGCGTCGCGTGATGTCGATGGTCGCGGGCGGCAGCGCGCTGTGCGTGCCGGGCAACCACGAGAACAAGCTCGGCCGTCACCTCAAGGGCCGCAGCGTCCAGCACACCCACGGCCTCGCCGAGACCGTCGCGCAGCTCTCCGCGCAGAGCGATGAATTCCGCGCGCAGGTAAGGGAGTTCGTGGACGGACTCGTCTCGCACTACGTCCTGGACGGCGGCCGGCTCGTCGTCTGCCACGCGGGGCTGCCCGAGAAGTACCACGGCCGCACGTCGGGCCGGGTGCGCTCGCACGCGCTGTACGGCGACACGACAGGCGAGACCGACGAGTTCGGCCTGCCGGTGCGCTACCCGTGGGCGGAGGAGTACCGCGGCGGCGCCGCCGTGGTCTACGGCCACACCCCGGTGCCCACCGCGACCTGGCTGAACAACACCATCTGCCTGGACACCGGCGCGGTGTTCGGCGGCCGCCTCACCGCGCTGCGCTGGCCGGAGCGCGAGCTCGTCGACGTACCGGCCGAGCGGGTCTGGTACGAGCCGTCGAAGCCGCTGCGCACCGAGGCGCCGGGCGGGCACGACGGGCGCCCGCTTGACCTGGCCGACGTGCACGGCCGCCGCGCGGTGGAGACCCGGCACGCGGGCCGCGTCGCCGTGCGCGAGGAGAACGCGGCGGCGGCCCTTGAGGTCATGAGCCGCTTCGCCGTCGACCCGCGGCTCCTGCCCTACCTGCCGCCGACGATGGCGCCGACCGCGACGTCGCAGCGCGAGGGCTACCTGGAGCACCCGGCCGAGGCGTTCGCCTCGTACGCGGCGGACGGTGTCGGCCGCGTCGTGTGCGAGGAGAAGCACATGGGATCGCGCGCGGTGGCCCTGGTCTGCCGTGACGCGGACGCGGCGCGCGAGCGGTTCGGGGTCGACGGCCCCACCGGCTCGCTCTGCACCCGCACCGGACGCCCCTTCTTCTCCGACGCGGCCGTCACCGAGGAGATACTCGCCCGGGTGCGCGAGGCCGTCACCGCGGCGGGCCTGTGGGACGAGCTGGCCACGGACTGGCTGCTGCTCGACGCCGAGTTGATGCCCTGGTCGCTCAAGGCATCCGGGCTGCTCCGCACGCAGTACGCGGCCGTGGGCGCCGCGTCCGGTGCCGTCTTCCCCGGCGCGCTGGCCGCCCTGGAAGCGGCGCGGGAGCGCGGCGTGGACACCGGCGCGCTGCTGGCCGGGCAGCGCGAACGGGCCGCGGACGCCGCCGCGTTCACCGACGCCTACCGCCGCTACTGCTGGCCGACGGACGGCCTCGAAGGGGTGCGGCTCGCGCCGTTCCAGCTCCTGGCCGTCCAGGGCCGCAGTCTCGCCGCGCTCCCGCACGACGAGCAGCTGGCCCTGATCGACCGCATGGTGGAGCACGACGGCACCGGACTGCTCCAGACGACGCGCAGGCTGTACGTCGACACGGGCGACGCGGAGTCGGTCGGCGCGGGCGTCGACTGGTGGCTGGAGATGACCAGCCGCGGCGGCGAGGGCATGGTCGTCAAGCCGGTCGGTGCCCTGGTCCGCGACGGCAAGGGGCGGCTCGTGCAGCCCGGCATCAAGTGCCGCGGCCGCGAGTACCTGCGGCTCATCTACGGCCCGGAGTACACGCGCCCGGAGAACCTGGCCAAGCTGCGCGGCCGGTTCCTCGGGCACAAGCGCTCGCTCGCCACCCGTGAGTACGCGCTGGGCCTGGAGGCACTCGACCGCCTCGCGGACGGCGAGCCGCTGTGGCGGGTGCACGAGGCCGTGTTCGCCGTCCTGGCCCTGGAGTCGGAGCCGGTGGACCCGCGGCTCTGAGGCCGTGACGGGGTGCGCGATTGACCGCGCGTAGGCCGTCCGGCCGGGGAAAGATGGAACCCATGGGATTCCATGTCGACTCCGAGGCCGGGCGGCTGCGCCGCGTCATCCTGCACCGCCCCGATCTGGAGCTCAAGCGGCTGACTCCGAGCAACAAGGACGCCCTGCTCTTCGACGACGTCCTGTGGGTGCGCAGGGCCCGCCAGGAGCACGACGGATTCGCGGACGTGCTGCGCGACCGGGGCGTCGAGGTCCATCTCTTCGGCGATCTGCTGACCGAGACCCTGGAGGTGCCAGAGGCGCGGCTCCTCGTCCTGGACCGGGTCTTCGACGAGAAGGAGTACGGGCCGCTGGCCACCGGCCATCTGCGGATGGCCTTCGAGACGCTGCCGTCCGCCCAGCTCGCCGAGGCGCTGGTCGGCGGGATGACCAAGCGCGAGTTCCTCGCGGGCAACGCGGAACCGACGTCCGTGCGCTTCCACTGCATGGACCTGGACGACTTCCTGCTCGGCCCGCTGCCCAACCACCTGTTCACGCGCGACACCTCGGCCTGGATCTACGACGGGGTCTCCATCAACGCGATGCGCTGGCCCGCGAGGCAGCGCGAGACCGTGCACTTCGAGGCGATCTACCGGCACCATCCGCTCTTCCGCGGCGAGGGCTTCCACGTCTGGTCGCAGGGGCAGGCGGACTACCCCTCCACCATCGAGGGCGGCGACGTCCTGGTGATCGGCAGGGGCGCGGTCCTCATCGGCATGAGCGAGCGGACCACGCCGCAGGCCGTCGAGATGCTCGCGCACAAGCTGTTCGCGGCGGGCTCGGCGAAGACGATCGTGGCGCTCGACATGCCGAAGCGGCGCGCGTTCATGCACCTGGACACCGTGATGACGATGGTCGACGGCGACACCTTCACGCAGTACGCGGGGCTCGGCATGCTCCGCTCGTACACCATCGAACCGGGCGTCGGCGAGCGGGAGTTGAAGGTCACCGACCATCCGCCCGAGCACATGCACCGGGCGATCGCCGCGGCGCTCGGCCTCAGCGAGATCCGGGTCCTGACCGCCACCCAGGACGTGCACGCGGCCGAGCGCGAGCAGTGGGACGACGGCTGCAACGTCCTCGCGGTGGAGCCGGGCGTCGTCGTCGCCTACGAGCGGAACTCGACGACCAACACGCATCTGCGCAAGCAGGGCATCGAGGTGATCGAGATCCGGGGGAGCGAGCTGGGGCGCGGCAGGGGCGGGCCGCGGTGCATGAGCTGTCCGGTCGAGCGGGACCCGGTACCCGGGGCGTAGCCTCCGGATCAGGGGCTGCCTCCGGAACGGGGGGCGTGCCTCCGGAACAGGGGTCGCGCCGTCGGCTGCCAGGCGCGGACTCTGGCGCCTGTATATAAATGTGGAGCGTCGTATATAGTTTCAAGGTCCCCGTATCCGCATCCCAGGAGCGCCCCATGGCCACAGACCTCACCGGCCGCCACTTCCTCAAGGAGCTGGACTTCACCGCCGACGAGTTCCGCGGCCTGCTCGACCTGGCCGCCGAGCTGAAGGCGGCCAAGAAGGCCGGGACCGAGACGCAGCTCCTGCGCGGCAGGAACGTGGCCCTGATCTTCGAGAAGAGCTCGACGCGCACGCGCTGCGCCTTCGAGGTGGCCGCCGCCGACCAGGGCGCTTCGACGACCTACATCGACCCGGCGGGCTCGCACATCGGCACCAAGGAGTCCGCCAAGGACACCGCCCGGGTGCTCGGCCGGATGTTCGACGCGATCCAGTTCCGCGGGGACGCCCAGGAGACAGTCGAGACGCTCGCCGCCCACGCGGGCGTGCCCGTCTACAACGGCCTGACCGACGAGTGGCACCCCACCCAGATGCTCGCCGACGTGCTCACGATGACCGAGCACAGCGGCAAGCCGCTGACCGGGATCACCTACGCCTACCTCGGTGACGCCCGCTTCAACACGGGCAGCTCCTACCTGATCACCGGCGCGCTGCTCGGCATGGACGTCCGCATCGTCGCCCCCGAGGCGTACTGGCCCCCCGCGGAGATCGTCGCCAAGGCCCGGGAGCTCGCGGAGACCAGCGGCGCCCGCATCACGCTCACCGAGGACGTCCCCGAGGGCGTCGGGGGCGCCGACTTCGTCATCACCGACGTCTGGGTGTCGATCGGCGAGCCCAAGGAGATGTGGGCCGAGCGCATAGCGGCCCTCGCGCCGTACGCGGTGACGATGGACGTGCTGCGCGCCACCGGGAACGCGGACGTGAAGTTCCTGCACTGCCTGCCCGCCTTCCACGACCTGGGCACCACGGTCGCGCGCGAGATCCACGAGACGTACGGCAGGGAGTCCCTGGAGGTCACCGACGAGGTCTTCGAGTCGGCGCACTCCGTCGTCTTCGACGAGGCCGAGAACCGGCTGCACACCATCAAGGCGATCCTCGTCGCGACGCTGTCCTGACCTGCGACAACCCCGTATTCGGCAGACACTGGTGGGGCCGGAACACCACATCCGGCCCCACTGGCACGCGGCCCCACCCCCGGCCGCCCCAGCACCACCAGAAACGAGAACCACCCCATGAGCCCCACGAGTACCACCGGGCTTCGCATCAAGTCCCCCGAGCAGCTCGTCGCCGAATCGGGGGCGGACCTCGAAGGCCACGGCCTCAAGCGCACCATGGGGCTCTTCCAGCTCGTGTGCTTCGGCGTCGGAGCCATCGTCGGCACCGGGATCTTCGTCGGCCTCTCCGACTCCGTCGCCGAGGCGGGCCCCGCCGTCGCCATCTCCTACGTCCTGGCCGCCGTGACCTGCATCTTCACCGCGTTCTCGTTCGCCGAGCTGGGCGGCGCCATCCCGGTCTCCGGCAGCTCGTACTCCTTCGCGTACGCCTCGCTGGGCGAGCGCACCGCGTTCCTGGTGGGCTGGTGCCTGCTCCTGGAGTACGGCGTCTCGGTCTCCGCCGTCGCGGTGGGCTGGAGCCAGTACCTCAACGAACTCCTGAACAGCCTCACCGGCTGGGAGCTGCCCACCGCCCTGTCCGCAGGGCCCGGCGAGGGCGGCGTCGTGAACCTGCCCGCCGTGGTCGTCATCCTGCTCGCCGCGACCCTCCTGGTGCGCGGCATCCGGGAGAGCGCGGGCGCGACGGCCGCGATGGCCGTTCTGAAGATCGGCATCCTGCTGCTCTTCCTCGCGATCGCCTTCTCGGCGTTCGAGGACGGCAACCTCACGCCCTTCATGGGCGCGGGCGTCTCCGGCATCACCGCCGGCGCCTCCCTCGCGTTCTTCTCCTTCATCGGCTTCGACGCGGTCACCACGGCGGGCGAGGAGGTCAAGAACCCGCGGCGGAACATCCCGCTCGCGATCATGATCTGCATCGGCGTCGTGACCCTGCTCTACGTCGCGGTGGCGCTCGCGGCCATCGGCGCGATCGGCTCGGACGCGGTCGCCGACAAGCCCGCCGCGCTCTCCCTGATCGTCAACCAGGTCACCGACTCGACCGTCGGCGGCGGCATCATCGCCTTCGGCGCGGTCGTCGCCATCGCCTCGGTGGTGCTCGCCGTGATGTACGGCCAGACCCGCATCCTGATGTCGATGTCCCGCGACGGCCTGATGCCGCGCGTCTTCGAACGCGTCTCGCCGAAGACGTCCACGCCGGTGGCCAACACCTGGATCGTCGCGGCCGTCGTCGCGGTCCCCGCCGCCTTCTCCTCGCTCGACGTGGTGGTCAACCTGACCACCATCGGCACCCTGGCGATCATGGTCGTGGTGAACGTCGCGGTGATCGCGCTGCGGCGTTCGAGCCCGGGTCTCAAGCGCACCTTCCGGGTGCCGTTCTACCCGCTGAGCCCGGTCCTCGGCGTCGGCTTCTGTCTGTATCTGATCTGGGGCACCGGCTGGTCGACCTGGCTCCAGTTCGCGGTGTTCGTCGCGGTCGGCGCCGTCGTCTACGCCCTCTACGGCCGCGGTCACTCGCGGCTCGGCAGGGGAGAGGCGCCGGTCAGTGCCGGTGCGTCCCGGGGAGCGTGAACCAGACGGCCTTGCCGGACTCGGTGGGCCGGTGACCGCAGGACGAGCTCAGGGTGCGGATGAGCAGCAGCCCGCGCCCGTGCTCCTGCCAGGGGTCGGGCTCGCCCGCCAGGGGGTCGGTCAGATCGCCGGGCGGCAGCGGATTGGAGTCGTGGACCTCGACCTGGCAGCCGGTCGGCAGCAGCTCGATGACCAGCTCTATGGGGTCCTGCCCCGCGGTGTGCTCGACGGCGTTCGCGACCAGCTCGGCCGTGAGCAGCTCGGCGGTGTCGGTGTCGGCGGACGACTCGATGTCGGTGAGCGCCGTACGGACCAGAGCGCGCGCGACGGGCACGGCTGCCGTGGTGTGGGGCAGCGCGATGCGCCAGGAGGCGGGAGAAGGAGGTTCGTGCAAGGCGGGTCCGTTCAGGGCAGCAGGCGGTCCTGGTCCTGCTTTCAACCGTACGAATCTTAAGCGCTATGTCGACAGGGGCGACGGTCGGGCATTTCCGGGACGTCCGGCCCTGATGCGACCCGTGAGACAAGACGCGCATACCGGGATGTGCGTTCCCTTTTCGGCGGGCAGGGTTGCCGGGCGCCCAAAGTCGCCGGGCGCCCAAAGGGGCGCGGGGCTGTGACATGTGCGGCTTCGCCGCGTGGGCGCGGACAAGCCCCGACGCACCCACAGTCGTAGGACGGCATGGCGCGGCATGTCCCACGTATCGCGTACTCGTGACGACAGTCACGGAGGAGTGATACCTTCGAAATGCAGCGAACTCCGGAGGACCCCGCCCCAGGCCGAGGAGGCCGCACCCTCATGAGTCCCTTCACCGGCTCCGCGACCCGCACCCCCGACTGGCGGCATCTGCGCCTGGCCGTCGAGGACGGCGTCGCCACGGTCACCCTCGCCCGTCCCGACAAGCTCAACGCGCTCACCTTCGGCGCCTACGCCGACCTGCGCGACCTGCTCGCCGAGCTGTCCCGCGACAAGTCCGTGCGGGCCCTCGTGCTCGGCGGCGAGGGGCGCGGCTTCTGCTCGGGCGGCGACGTCGACGAGATCATCGGCGCGACGCTCGCCATGGACACCGCCCAGCTGCTCGACTTCAACCGGATGACGGGCCAGGTCGTCCGCGCCCTCCGCGAGTGCCCCTTCCCGGTGGTCGCCGCCGTGCACGGCGTCGCCGCGGGCGCGGGCGCCGTCCTCGCCCTCGCCGCCGACTTCCGGGTCGCCGACCCGTCCGCGAAGTTCGCCTTCCTCTTCACCCGCGTCGGCCTCTCCGGCGGCGACATGGGCGCCGCCTATCTGCTGCCTCGCGTCGTCGGCCTCGGCCACGCCACCCGCCTGCTGATGCTCGGCGAGCCCGTCCGCGCCCCGGAGGCCGAACGGATCGGCCTCATCAGCGAGTTGACGGAGGAAGGCAAGGCCGCGGAGGCCGCGGCCACCCTCGCCCGCAGGCTCGCCGACGGGCCCGCCCTCGCGTACGCCCAGACCAAGGCGCTGCTCACCGCCGAACTGGACATGCCGCTCGCCGCCGCCGTCGAACTGGACGCGGCGACCCAGGCCCTCCTGATGAACGGCGAGGACTACGCCGAGTTCCACGCGGCCTTCACCGAGAAGCGCCCGCCGAAGTGGCAGGGCCGGTGAGCGCCCCGGCGGGCCGGGGACCCGCGCACCGGATCGCCGTCGTCGGCGGCGGCCCCGGCGGGCTCTACGCCGCCGCGCTGCTCAAGCGGCTCGACGCGGACCGCGAGATCACCGTCTGGGAGCGCAACGCGCCGGACGACACCTTCGGCTTCGGCGTCGTCCTCTCCGACGAGACGCTCGGCGGCATCGAGCACGCCGACCCCGTCGTCTACGCCGCGCTGCGGGACGAGTTCGTGCGCTGGGACGACATCGACATCGTGCACCGCGGCACCCGGCACACCTCGGGCGGCCACGGCTTCGCCGCGCTGGGCAGGCGCAGGCTCCTGGAGATCCTGCACACGCGCTGCCGCGACCTCGGCGTCGAGCTCCGCTTCCGTACCGAGGCGCCGCCCGCGGCCGAGCTCGCCGCCGCGTACGACCTGGTCGTCGCCGCGGACGGGGTGCACAGCGCCACCCGCGACGCACACGCGGAGGCCTTCGGCCCCGACCTCACCACCCACCGCTGCCGCTACATCTGGCTCGCCGCCGACTTCGCCTTCGACGCGTTCCGCTTCGAGATCGCCGAGACCGAGCACGGCGTCATGCAGCTGCACGGCTACCCGTTCTCGCCGCACGAGTCCACCGTCATCGTCGAGATGCGCGAGGAGGTCTGGCGCGCGGCGGGCTTCGACGGGCTCGACGAGCAGGAGTCCACCGAGCGCTGCGCCAAGATCTTCGCCGACGCGCTCGGCGGCCGCTCCCTGCGAGGCAACAAGTCCGCCTGGATCAACTTCCGTACGGTGGTCAACTCCCACTGGTCGTACGGCAACACGGTCCTCATCGGCGACGCCGCGCACACCGCGCACTTCTCCATCGGCTCCGGCACCAAGCTCGCCGTCGAGGACGCCCTCGCGCTCGCCGCCTGCCTCCAGGAGCAGCCCGGCATCCCGGCCGCGCTCACCGCGTACGAGGCGGAGCGCCGCCCCGTCGTCGCCTCCACGCAGCGGGCCGCGCGCGCCAGCCTGGAGTGGTTCGAGCGGCTGCCCGACTACCTGGACCAGCCGCCGCGCCAGTTCGCGTTCAACCTCCTCACCCGCAGCCGCCGCGTCACCCACGACAACCTCCGGCTGCGCGACGCCGGCTTCACCCGCGCCGTCGAGCGCGACTTCGGCTGCCCCGAGGGCACGCCGCCCATGTTCACGCCCTTCACCCTGCGCGGTCTGACCCTGCGCAACCGCGTCGTGGTCTCGCCGATGGACATGTACTCCGCGGTGGACGGCGTCCCCGGCGACTTCCACCTCGTCCACCTGGGCGCGCGGGCCCTCGGCGGCGCGGGCCTGGTGATGACCGAGATGGTCTGCGTCAGCGAGCACGGCCGCATCACCCCGGGCTGCGCCGGGCTCTACACCGCCGGACAGGCCGAGGCCTGGCGGCGGATCACCGGCTTCGCGCACGCCCAGGCACCCGGCACCGCGATCGGCGTGCAGCTGGGTCACTCGGGCCGCAAAGGCTCCACGAAACTGATGTGGGAGGGCATCGACGAGCCGTTGCCCGAGGGCAACTGGCCGCTGTCGGCCGCGTCCCCGCTGCCGTACCGCCCCGACAGCCAGACCCCGCACGAACTCTCCCGCGCGGGACTCACCGAGATCCGCGAACAGTTCGTCGCGGCGGCCCGCCGCGCCGCGCACGCGGACTTCGACCTCCTCGAACTGCACTGCGCCCACGGCTACTTGCTCTCCGGCTTCCTCTCCCCGCTGGCCAACCGGCGCACGGACGCCTACGGCGGCCCGCTCGTAAACCGGCTCCGCTTCCCCCTCGAAGTCTTCGACGCGGTACGGGAGGTGTGGCCGCGCGACAAGCCCATGACGGTCCGCGTCTCCGCCACCGACTGGGCCGACGGCGGCACCACGGCCGAGGACGCGGTCGGCATCGCCCGCGCCTTCGCGGCCCACGGCGCCGACGCCATCGACGTCTCCACCGGTCAGGTGGTCGCCGACGAACGCCCCGCGTACGGCCGCTCCTACCAGACCCCGTACGCCGACCGGATCCGCAACGAGACGGGCATCCCGGTGATCACGGTCGGCGCGATCTCCTCCTGGGACGACGTCAACTCCCTGATCCTGGCCGGCCGCGCCGACCTCTGCGCCCTGGCCCGCCCGCACCTCTACGACCCCCACTGGACCCTGCACGCGGCGGCCGAACAGGGCTACACCGGTCCCGGCGCCACCTGGCCCACCCCGTACGGCGCGGGCAGCCGCCGCCCGCAGACCGGCCGCACCGACGCACCGAAGCAGCGCCTGACGCTGGGAAGCTGACGCCTCAGGGCGCGGCGGTCACGAACGCCGCGCCCGCCTCCCGCAGCCACCCGTCGAGCTCCGCGAACACCGCGGCCGAGCGGGCGCCCGGCCAGCCGTCGGGAAGCAGCTCAGGGGGCAGTCCCGGGTCCGCGTACGGCAGTTGGCGCCAGGAGTCGAGCGCGAGCAGATAGTCCCGGTACGCCTCCTGGGGCGAAGGGGGAGCGCCGCGCCGCTGCTCCCAGGAGCGCAGCACCGGCTCGTGCCGGTCGAGGAACGCCTCGTGCTGCTTGGCGATGGCGGACAGGTCCCACCAGCGCCCGACGGCCTCCGTGGTCGGTGCGTAGCCCAGGTGCTCGCCGCGGAACAGGTCGACGTACGGGGCGAGTTGGAGGCGTTCCAGGGTGTGCCTGGTCTCCTCGTAGAGATGCGCGGGGGCGATCCAGACACCCGGGGCCGCCGTGCCGAAGCCGAGGCCCGCGAGGCGGGAGCGCAGCACGTGCCGCTTGTGCCGTTCGGACTCGGGCACGGAGAACACGGCGAGGACCCAGCCGCCCGCGCGCGCCGCGTCGGGGGCCGCGCCGTAGATGCGGCGGTCGCCGTCCTCCAGGAGCTGGCGGGCGTCGGGGGACAGGTCGTAGCCCGCCGCGCCCGACGCGGTGCGGGCGGGCACCAGGAGGCCCCTGCGCTTGAGCCGGGACACCGACGAGCGCACCGACGGCGCGTCGACGCCGACCGGCGCGAGGAGGCGCACCAGTTCGGCGACCGGCACCGGGCCCGGTGCCGCCCGGCCGTAGGCGCCGTAGAAGGTGACGATCAGGGATCGTGGAGTGTGCTGCTCGGACACGTGATCACTCTACGGGCGACCGGGGTCCTTCGGCGGCGCCGTGTCCCGCGCCACAGCGGGCGCCGCCTCCCCGGGCGGCTGCGCCCGCAGCCGGAACCGCTGGAGCTTGCCCGTGGGCGTGCGCGGCAGCGCGTCCAGGAAGACGAAGGCGCGCGGGCACTTGTAGGGGACGAGCTCCGCCTTCACGAAGTCGCGAAGCCGGTCCGGGTCCCTGGCCGCCCCCGCGCGCAGCACGACGTACGCCACCACGATCTGCCCGCGCAGCTCGTCGGCGCGCCCCACCACCGCCGTCTCCGCGATGTCCGGGTGGCGCATCAGGGCCTCCTCGACCTCGGGGCCCGCGATGTTGTATCCGGCGGAGATGATCATGTCGTCGGCGCGTGCGACATAGCGGAAGTAGCCGTCGGTGTCGCGGACGTAGGTGTCCCCGGTGACGTTCCAGCCGTGCCGTACGTAGACCTGCTGGCGCGCGTCGGCGAGGTAGCGGCAGCCCACCGGGCCGCGTACGGCGAGCAGCCCCGGTTCGCCGTCGGGCACCGGCGCCCCGGACTCGTCCACCACGCGCGCGTGCCACCCGGGCACGGGCAGTCCCGTCGTGCCGGGCCTGATCGCCTCGTCGGCGGCGGAGATGAAGATGTGCAGCAGCTCGGTGGCGCCGATACCGTTGATGATGCGGTGCCCGGTGCGTTGGTTCCAGGCCTGCCAGGTGCCCGCGGGCAGGTTCTCGCCGGCCGACACGCAGCGGCGCAGCGAGGAGATGTCGTACGCGTCGAGGTGGTCGAGCATCGTGCGGTACGCGGTCGGCGCGGTGAACAGGACCGTCACGCCGTGCTCGGCGATCGCGGGCAACAGCTGCTTGGGGCCCGCCTGTTCGAGCAGCAGCGAGGCGGCGCCGAAGCGCAGCGGGAAGATGACGAGACCGCCGAGCCCGAAGGTGAAGCCGAGCGGCGGACTGCCGGTGAAGACGTCGTCGGGGCCCGCCTTGAGCACGTGGCGCGCGAAGGTGTCGGCGATGGCGAGCACGTCGCGGTGGAAGTGCATGCACCCTTTGGGGCGGCCCGTGGTGCCGGAGGTGAACGCGATCAGGGCGACGTCGTCGGCCGCGGTGTCCACCGCTTCGTAGTAGGCGGGCTGCCGGGCGGCGCGCACGAGCAGGTCGTCGGGGCCCTCACCGGCGTACGTGGTGATGCTGAGCCCCGGTATCCCCGCCTTGATCAGGTCGTCGACCGCCCTGATGTCGCACAGCGCGTGCCGCACCTCGGCGATCTCGCACATCGTGGCCAGCTCCTGCGCGCGCTGCTGGGCCAGCACGGTCACGGCGACGGCGCCCGCCTTCATCACCGCGAGCCAGCAGGCCGCGAGCCAGGGCGTGGTGGCCCCGCGCAGCAGCACCCGCTGGCCCGGCAGTACGCCCAGTTCGTCGGTGAGCACGTGCGCGACGCGGTCGACGTGGTCCTGGAGCTGCCCGTACGTCCAGGCCGTGCCGTCCGGCGCGAGGAAGGCGGGCCGGTCGGCGCCGTGCCGCTCCACGGTGCGGTCCAGGAGCTCCGCGCCGCAGTTCAGCCGGGCGGGGTAGTGCAGTTCGGGCCGGTCGTGGACGAGGGCGGGCCACTGTTCGCGCGGCGGGAGATGGTCCCGGGCGAACGTGTCGACGTGTCCGGACGGTGTCAGCCCTGGGATGCCGATGGATGCCATGGCGGGGGTGCCCCCTTGCCTGCCGGTCGGGCGCTGTGGTGGGCTCGCCCCACGAGCGTATCGTGATGGTGACGACAGTCAACGGTGCGCGATAAAGGAGGGGCCCGGGATGACGGCATTCTCGCTCAATCCTGACCAAACCGCCCGATGTGCGGAGCTGCGCACGCTGGCCGCCGAGCGGCTGCGCCCGTTGGCGGAGAAGGGCGATCCCGGCCATGTGAACCGCCCGCTGGTCGCGGCGCTCGGCGAACTCGGCCTGCTGGAAGGCCTGTTCACCTCCGGCGCCCTCGACCTGTGCCTGATGCGCGAATCCCTCGCCTACGCCTGTACGGAGGCCGAGACCGCCCTCGCCCTCCAGGGCCTCGGCGCCCATCCGGTGCACGCGCACGGCTCCCGGGCGCAGCGCGAGCGCTGGCTGCCGCAGGTCCGTTCGGGGCACGCGGTGGCCGCCTTCGCGCTCTCCGAGCCGGGCGCCGGCTCGGACGCGGCGGCCCTGGCCCTCGCGGCGGCACCCGACGGCGCCTCGGGCGACTGGCGCCTGACCGGGGAGAAGTGCTGGATCTCGAACGCCCCCGAGGCCGACTTCTACACCGTCTTCGCCCGTACGGCACCGGACGCGGGCGCCCGCGGTGTCACCGCGTTCCTGGTCCCCGCCGACCGCGCGGGCCTGACCGGCACCCCCCTCGACATGCTCTCCCCGCACCCGATCGGCGCGCTCGCCTTCGACGGCGTGCGGGTCGGCCCCGACGACGTGCTCGGCGAGGTCGACCGCGGCTTCCGGGTGGCCATGACGACCCTGAACCGGTTCCGGCCGAGCGTCGGCGCGTTCGCCGTCGGCATGGCGCAGGCCGCGCTCGACGCGACGCTGGCGCACACCGCCGAACGGGACGCGTTCGGCGGTAAGTTGAAGGACCTCCAGGCCGTCGGCCACCAGATCGCCGAGATGGCGACGCGGACGGAGGCGGCCCGGCTGATGGTGTACGCGGCGGCGTCCGCGTATGACGCGGGGGCGTCGGGGATCGCACGCCGTGCCGCCATGGCGAAGTTGCTCGCCACGGAGACCGCGCAGTATGTCGTCGACGCGGCCGTCCAGTTGCACGGGGCGCGTGCGCTGTGCCGGGGACATCTCCTTGAGCATCTGTACCGGGAGGTGCGGGCGCCCCGGATCTATGAGGGGGCCAGTGAGGTGCAGAGGTCCATCATCGCGAAGGAGTTGTATGGCTGAACTTGTCGCGCGACCGCGGGCCGTCCCCGGCCGGTCGCGCCTACGCGGCGGAGCCGCACATGTCAGAGCCCCGCGCCCCTGTCCGTACCGTGCCTGCCCAGGAGTTCAGTGAATGTCCCTGCACCGCGTCAATCCCCCCGAGCTCTCCCCGCCCACCGGCTTCTCGCACGCCGTCGCGGCCACCGGGTCCCGGCTCGTCTTCCTCGCCGGGCAGACCGCTCTCGACGAGGCGGGCAAGGTCACGGGTGCCACCCTGCCCGAGCAGTTCGAGGTGGCGCTGGCCAATCTCCTGACCGCGCTGCGGCACTCCGGCGGCACCCCCGCCGACCTCGCCCGCGTCACCGTCTACGCCACCGACGTCGCCGACTATCGCGCCTGCGCGCCCGAACTCGGCCGCATCTGGCGGGAGTTGGCGGGACGCGACTATCCCGCGATGGCGGTGATCGGCACGGTCCGCCTCTGGGACGAGCAGGCCATGGTGGAGCTGGACGGCGTGGCCGTGCTCGACTGAACGGGCCATGTGAGACCGGTGAATTGCTGGGTACCTGATGACGACCGCGGCCATCGGGGTCGCGGGGAATCGGGACGTCCAAGCGTTCCCCTGGAGGGTGACCACGTGCGCGCCAGCAAGATTTCGGGTGTCATCGGGATCACGCTGCTGTCGGCGGCTCTGCTGACCGGCTGCGGCGACGACGGCGACGGCGGCTCGGACAAGCCGTTCGCCGAGGACAGCGCGGACCAGATCGCGGCCAAGGCGGTCGAGGCCACCAAGGGCGCCGAATCCATGCGCCTCAAAGGCGACATGAGCCAGTCGGGCAAGTCGGTGAGCATGGACCTCGCGGTCGACCAGGCCAAGAACTGCGAGGGCACCATCGACACGGACGGGGCCAAGGCCGATGTGCGGCACACCGACGCCGCGCTCTACTTGAGGGGCAACGAGCAGTACTGGAAGGCCGCGCTGAAGAACAAGCCCGGTGCGGACAAGGTGCTCGCCAAGGTCACCGACAAGTGGGTCAAGATGCCCGCCGACGACGCCTCGACCGCCGGGATGTGCGACAAGCAGGGCCTGGTCGCGTCGATGGACGAGAACAAGTCGGAGCGCAAGGGGCTGAAGAAGGGCGACACGACGTCCATCGACGGCAAGGAAGCCATCGCCCTGACGAAGAAGACCGGCGGCGAGACCCACACGATCTACGTCGCCACGGAGGGCAAGCCCTACATCCTGCGCACCTCGGTCAAGGGCGGCGACAAGCCCAACGAGGCGACGTTCAGCGACTACGGCAAGCCCGTGAAGCCCGAGGTGCCGGGCAAGGACGAGACGGTGGACATGAAGGAACTCGCGGCCTCCGGCCAGTAGGCGGCCGGACCGGAACGGCCGCCCGCACCCGGTGCGGGGTGCGGGCGGCGCACGTTCAGGGTGACGCGGGATCCCAGGGGGCTCAGATGTCCCGGAACGTCTCGATCTGCGCGCCCACCGAGTTCAGCCGCTCCGCCAGCTCCTCGTAGCCGCGGTTGATCACGTAGACGTTGCGCAGCACGGACGTGCCCTCCGCGGCCATCATCGCGAGCAGCACGACCACGGCGGGCCGCAGCGCGGGCGGGCACATCATCTCGGCGGCGCGCCAGCGGGTGGGGCCCTCGACGAGGACGCGGTGCGGGTCGAGCAGCTGGAGGCGCCCGCCGAGCCGGTTGAGGTCCGTCAGGTAGATCGCCCGGTTGTCGTACACCCAGTCGTGGATCAGCGTCTTGCCCTGCGCCGCCGCGGCGATGGCCGCGAAGAAGGGGACGTTGTCGATGTTCAGGCCGGGGAACGGCATCGGGTGGATCTTGTCGATCGGCGCCTCCAGCTTGGAGGGCCGGACCGTGAGGTCGATCAGGCGGGTGCGGCCGTTGTCGGCGGGGTACTCCGCCGTGCGGTCGTGGTCGAGCCCCATCTCCTCCAGGACCGCCAGCTCGATCTCCAGGAACTCGATCGGCACGCGGCGCACGGTGAGTTCGGACTCCGTGACGACGGCGGCGGCCAGCAGGCTCATGGCCTCGACCGGGTCCTCGGAGGGGGAGTAGTCGACGTCGACGTCGATGTCGGGGACGCCCTGCACGGTCAGGGTCGTGGTGCCGATGCCCTCCACCTTGACACCGAGCGCCTCCAGGAAGAAGCACAGGTCCTGGACCATGTAGTTCGACGAGGCGTTGCGGATGACCGTCGTACCGGCGCTGCGGGCCGCGGCGAGCAGCGCGTTCTCGGTGACGGTGTCCCCGCGCTCGGTGAGCACGATGGGGCGGTCGGGGGAGACGTCGCGCGCGACCTCGGCGTGATACAGCCCCTCGGTCGCCGCGATGTCCAGACCGAACCGGCGCAGCGCGATCATGTGCGGCTCGATCGTGCGGGTGCCGAGGTCGCAGCCGCCCGCGTAGGGCAGCTTGAAACGGTCCATGACGTGCAGCAGCGGACCGAGGAACATGATGATCGAGCGGGTGCGGATGGCCGCCTCCGCGTCGATCGCGTCCATGTCGAGCTTGGCGGGCGGCACGATCTCCAGGTCGACGCCGTCGTTGATCCAACGGGTGCGCACGCCGATGGAGTTGAGCACCTCCAGGAGGCGGTAGACCTCTTCGATGCGGGCGACGCGGCGCAGCACCGTGCGGCCCTTGTTCAGCAGGGACGCACAGAGCAGCGCCACGCACGCGTTCTTGCTCGTCTTGACGTCGATGGCGCCGGAGAGCCGGCGGCCGCCGACCACCCGCAGGTGCATGGGCCCGGCATAGCCGAGCGACACGATCTCGCTGTCGAGCGCCTCGCCGATCCGGGCGATCATCTCAAGGCTGATGTTCTGGTTGCCGCGCTCGATGCGGTTGACGGCGCTCTGGCTGGTGCTGAGCGCCTCGGCGAGCTGCGTCTGTGTCCAGCCCCTGTGCTGCCGGGCGTCACGGATGAGCTTGCCGATGCGTACGAGGTAGTCGTCTGCCATGCGTCGTAGGTTATCTCAGATATGAGATGACACACGCGCTGGGGTAGGCCATATGAGGAGCGGCCGTTCGGGGGGCCTTTCCCGCACGGGAGTTCAGCCGCAGCCGCACGAGGCGTGCCGTCCGCCGTGCACCGACGCGTACGACGTGGGCCGGGGCCCCGCCGCCGCCCGCGTCACTCGGGCGGCGGCCGCGCGACCTGCCGACGACTCGGCGTCGTGCACCACTGTGCCTCCGACGAGCGTCAGGCGCACCTCGACCGAACTGATATCAGCCACCGGACACCGCGTCACATCCCTGTCGAGCAGCACGAGGTCGGCTGCTTTTCCCCTCTCCACGGTCCCGGTGACATGCTCCATGCGAAGTTGACGCGCGGTGCCCGCGGTGTGCATGAGCAGGGAAGACGTACGGCTGAGACCTTCCTGTGCGCGATAGAGGTCGCCCCCGCCCTCCATCCCCTCGCGGTCGACGGCGGTACGGATCTGGTTCCAGACCTGTAGGGGGTCGACCGGCCAGTCCGAGCCACCCGCGAGCGCCGCGCGCCGCTTCTGGAGACTGCGCGCCGGGTACTGCCACCGGTGGCGTGCGGCGCCGATGTAGGGCAGCAGTGCGTCCATCGTCCAGGTGTTGCGGGCGGCCCACTGGAGCTGCATGCAGGCGACGACGCCGAGTTCGGCGAAGCGCGGCAGATCGGCGGGGTCGACCAGCTGGAGGTGGGCCGTGGTGTTGCGGAGATCACGGCGGCCCGTCTTGCGCAGGGCGTACGCGTAGCCGTCCAGCGAGGTGCGCACGGCGCGGTCGCCGATGGCGTGCGCGTGCAGCTGCCAGCCCTCGGCGTTGAGGGCCGCGGCGAGCCGCCCGTAGTCGGCCGCCGACACGTACAGGTCGCCGCGGTTGTCCGTGGGCCTGCCGTCCTTGTCGAGGTAGGGCTTCAGGAGCGCGGCGGTCTGCGCCGGGTACTCGATGACGCCGTCGAGGAAGACCTTGACCGTGCCGAAGCGCAGCCCGCGCACGTCCTCGAAGTCGGCGCGCAGGCCCTTGACGTAGGCCAGCGCGGCGGCCGGGTCCTTGGTCAGGTCGGTCTCCACGCGCAGGGCGGGCACGATGCGCTGGAGCAGCCGCCCCGACTCGGCCAGACGCTGATAGAGCTTCAGTTCGCCGCGCCCCACGACGGCTTCCATGAAGGTGGTGACACCGGACGCGGCGGCCTCCGCGAGGATTCTCGCGGCGGCATCCGCCAACCGGGTCTCGTCGGGCTCGGGGATGTGCCGCGACACGAGCGGCTGGGCGTCGTCCTTGAGCACTCCGGTCGGCTTGCCGTCCGAGCCCTTGACGATCTTTCCGCCGACCGGGTCGGGGGTCGACGAGGTGATCTTCGCGATGTCCAGGGCCCGCTGATTGGCCCACAGGTTGTGTCCGTCGCCGCCGCGCAGGGCGATCGGGCGGCGGGTCGGCAGGGCGTCCAGCAGGGCGTGGTGCGGGGCGGTGCCGTGCGGAAGGAGCCCGACCGGGTTCCAGTCCTCCACCACCAGCCATCCGTCGGGCTCCTGCTCCGCGGAGTCCTTCAGGAAGCCGGTCAGCGTCTTCTGGAGCTCCTCGACGGTCTGCTCGGCGCCGGCCAGCGAGGGCCGCAGCGACCTGCTCGCCGCGTCCATCGGATGCGCGTGCCCGTCGTGCACACCGCTCATGACGGTGCCGCCCCTGGCGTCCACGACCTCGGTGTCCCGCCCGATGTGCCGCCGCACCGCGGCGTCGGAGCCGACGGCGACGATCCGCCCGTCCCGCCCGACGGCGACGGCCTCGGCCCGCGCGTGCCCCGAAGTGCCGCTGAAGACACGGGCGTTGTGCACCACGAGCGCGGCGGACCTGCGCGGCGACGAGGCGGCGGCGGTCCCCGCCGTACCGACGGCGACGGCCGCGCCCGCGGCTCCCGCGGCGGCGAGCAGCCCCCGCCGGGAGAGCGGTCCCGAGGCCGCGGGGGGCGTGTCGGACGGGGGGAGCGGCGGGACGTTCGACGACGGGGACATGGACCACACTCCAACGCGTAGCGGTGACGGGTGGGTGGAACCCTCGACGAGTAATCCGTTAACCAGAACCCGCCGCCGACGACGGATTCCGTACGATGTGCCGCGTGCCAGGCCCGACTCTCGCCGACATAGCCCGCGCCGCGGAGGTTTCGACCGCGACGGTCTCGCACGCCCTCAACGGCACCGGCAGGGTCGGCGAAGCCACCCGGCGCCGGGTCCGCGAGACCGCGACCCGGCTCGGCTACGGCACCCCGGGGCCGCCGCGCAGCCGCACGCTCGGCATCGCCGTCACCACCTTCGCCACCGCCTGGAACTACGCGGAGGTCGCCTACTTCTCGCGCGCCCTCACGGCGGCCACCTCGGCGGCCCACGCACGCGGCTACGCCCTGACCACGCTGCCCGCCGACCGCGCCGCCGACGACTCCTGGCACAGCCTCGCCGTCGACGGCATGCTGATCATGGACAGCCCGCGCGGCGACCCGATGGTGCACGCGCTGCGCGCCCGCGGCATCCCGCTCGTCTTCGACGGCGTCCCCGGCGACCCGCGCCCTGGCGACCACTGGGTCGACAACGACCACGAGGCGACCACCCGCGAGGTCCTCGACCACCTCGCCGCCTCCGGCGCCCGCCGCGTCGCCCTCCAGTCGGGCAACGGGGACGAGCACTACGCGCGCGCGGTCACGGCGGCGTACGAGCGGTGGTGCGCGGAGCGCGGCGCGCCCGCGCTCGTCGTGCCCTTCGACGTGTCCGACGACCCGGGGCACGGCTTCGACGCGCTGCTGCGCGGCCGGGACCGCACCGACGCCGTGTACGCGGCGTACGACCCGGGCGGCCGCCAGCTCCTGGCCGCCGCGGCGAGGGCGGGGCTGCGCGTCCCCGACGAGCTGCGCGTGGTGTGTGCGAGCGAGGACCCCGGGTACACGTCGACCGAGCCGCCGGTGTCCACGGTGACCCTGGACCCGGAACGCACGGCGCGGGCCGCCGTGGGCCTCCTCGTGGATCTGGTGGAGGGCGGCGCGGTGGCACCGGGGGCGGGGCGCGCACCGGTCGTGGTGCCTGCGAGGCTGATCGTGCGCGCGTCGTCGAAGCCCGCGTCGTCGAAGCCCCGGCACGCGCGCGTGCCGGGGCCGCCCGGAGCGGGGCATGCCGGACTGTGAGCGGGCGCACCTCGTCGTCACGCCGGGTCATGTACTAGAGTTATCTCGACATCGAGATATCTGCCGAGGCGCACCAGAAGCCGCCACTCGGTAAGGGTTACCTAACTAAGCCTTACCTTAGCGGATCGACGAGGAGTCGTGGCGGCAGGATGTGACGGAACGCGCACATATATGAAGGAGACTGTCGTGTCGGCGAACAGCTTCGACGCCCGCAGCACGCTGCGCGTGGGCGACGAGTCGTACGAGATCTTCAAGCTGGACAAGGTCGAGGGCTCCGCACGCCTTCCCTACAGCCTGAAGGTCCTGCTGGAGAACCTGCTCCGTACCGAGGACGGCGCGAACATCACCGCCGACCACATCCGTGCCCTCGGCAGCTGGGACTCGCAGGCCCAGCCCGCGCAGGAGATCCAGTTCACGCCGGCCCGCGTGATCATGCAGGACTTCACCGGCGTGCCCTGCGTCGTGGACCTGGCCACCATGCGTGAGGCCGTCAAGGAGCTCGGCGGCGACCCGGCGAAGATCAACCCGCTGGCCCCGGCCGAGCTGGTCATCGACCACTCCGTGATCGCCGACAAGTTCGGCACCGCCGACGCCTTCGGCCAGAACGTCGAGCTGGAGTACGGCCGCAACAAGGAGCGCTACCAGTTCCTGCGCTGGGGCCAGACCGCCTTCGACGAGTTCAAGGTCGTCCCCCCGGGCACCGGCATCGTCCACCAGGTCAACATCGAGCACCTCGCTCGCACGGTCATGGTCCGCAACGGCCAGGCCTACCCCGACACGCTGGTCGGCACCGACTCGCACACCACGATGGTCAACGGCCTTGGCGTGCTTGGCTGGGGCGTCGGCGGCATCGAGGCCGAGGCCGCGATGCTGGGCCAGCCGGTCTCCATGCTCATCCCGCGCGTCGTCGGCTTCAAGCTGACCGGCGAGCTGAAGCCGGGCACCACCGCCACGGACCTCGTGCTCACGATCACCGAGATGCTGCGCAAGCACGGCGTCGTCGGCAAGTTCGTCGAGTTCTACGGCGAGGGCGTCGCCGCCACCTCGCTCGCCAACCGCGCCACCATCGGCAACATGTCGCCGGAGTTCGGCTCGACCGCCGCGGTCTTCCCGATCGACGGCGAGACGCTGAACTACCTGAAGCTGACCGGCCGTTCGGAGCAGCAGGTCGCGCTCGTCGAGGCGTACGCCAAGGAGCAGGGCCTCTGGCTGGACCCGGCCGCCGAGCCGGACTTCTCCGAGAAGCTGGAGCTCGACCTCGCCACGGTCGTCCCCTCCATCGCGGGTCCCAAGCGTCCGCAGGACCGCATCGTCCTGGCCAACGCCGCGCAGCAGTTCGCCGTCGACGTACGCAACTACGTCTCCGACGACGAGGAGGCCGGCAAGGAGTCCTTCCCGGCGTCCGACGCCCCGGCCGCCACCAACGGCATCCCGTCGAACCCGACCACGGTCACCGCCCCCGACGGCTCGACCTACGAGATCGACCACGGCGCGGTGACGGTCGCGGCCATCACCTCCTGCACCAACACCTCGAACCCGTACGTGATGGTCGCCGCCGCGCTCGTCGCGAAGAAGGCCGTCGAGAAGGGCCTGACCCGCAAGCCGTGGGTCAAGACCACCCTCGCTCCGGGCTCGAAGGTCGTCACCGACTACTTCGACAAGGCGGGTCTGACCCCGTACCTCGACAAGGTCGGCTTCAACCTCGTCGGCTACGGCTGCACCACCTGCATCGGCAACTCGGGCCCGCTGCCCGAGGAGGTCTCGAAGGCCGTCAACGACCACGACCTGGCCGTGACGTCCGTCCTCTCCGGTAACCGGAACTTCGAGGGCCGCATCAACCCCGACGTCAAGATGAACTACCTGGCGTCCCCGCCGCTGGTCGTCGCGTACGCCATCGCGGGTTCCATGAAGGTGGACATCACCAAGGACGCGCTCGGCACGGACCAGGACGGCAAGCCCGTCTTCCTCGCCGACATCTGGCCGTCCGAGGCCGAGGTGAACGACGTCGTCGCCAACTCCATCGGCGAGGACATGTTCAACAAGTCCTACTCCGACGTCTTCGCGGGCGACGCCCAGTGGCAGGCGCTGCCGATCCCGACCGGCAACACCTTCGAGTGGGACGCCGAGTCGACGTACGTCCGCAAGCCCCCTTACTTCGAGGGAATGGCGCACGAGCCGTCCCCCGTCGAGGACATCTCGGGCGCCCGCGTCCTGGCCAAGCTGGGCGACTCGGTCACCACCGACCACATCTCCCCGGCCGGTGCGATCAAGGCCGACACCCCGGCCGGCAAGTACCTCACGGAGCACGGCGTGCAGCGCCGCGACTTCAACTCCTACGGCTCGCGCCGTGGCAACCACGAGGTCATGATCCGCGGCACGTTCGCCAACATCCGCCTGCGCAACCAGCTCGCGCCGGGCACCGAGGGCGGCTACACCCGCGACTTCACCCAGGCCGACGCGCCGGTGTCGTTCATCTACGACGCCTCGCGCAACTACATCGAGCAGGGCACCCCGCTCGTCATCCTGGGCGGCAAGGAGTACGGCTCGGGCTCGTCCCGTGACTGGGCCGCCAAGGGCACCGCGCTGCTCGGCGTGAAGGCCGTCATCACCGAGTCGTACGAGCGCATCCACCGCTCGAACCTCATCGGCATGGGCGTCCTGCCGCTCCAGTTCCCGGAGGGCCAGAACGCCGACTCCCTCGGCCTGACCGGCGAGGAGACCTTCTCCTTCACGGGCGTCACCGAGCTGAACAACGGCTCGATCCCCCGCACGGTGAAGGTCACCACCGACACCGGCGTGGAGTTCGACGCGGTCGTCCGCATCGACACCCCCGGTGAGGCGGACTACTACCGCAACGGCGGCATCATGCAGTACGTGCTGCGCAGCCTGATCAGCAAGTAGGTCTGCCACAGCTGGTAGTTGAGGGCCCGCACCCCGGGTTGGGGGTGCGGGCCCTTACCTCTGCCAGGTCAGCCGCCGTACGGGACCGTGATCAGTTCCATCGCGTGGCCCGCCGGGTCCAGGAAGTAGACGCCCTTCCCGCCGTCGTTCCGGTTGATCTCACCGGGCTGCTTCTGGTGCGGGTCGGCCCAGTGCGTGATGCCGCGCTCGCCGATCTTCGCGTACGCCGCGTCGAACTCCGCCTCGGAGACGAGGAAGGCGTAGTGCTGCGGCGTGATCGATGCGGCGGGGATGGTGGCGAAGTCAAGGGTGACCGCGTTGCTCAGGGCCACCGCGATGAACGGGCCCCACTCACCGGTGATTTCGAGTCCGAGCAGGTCCGCGAAGAAGGCGGCCGATTCCCGGTTGTCCCGGGCGTGGACGATCGTGTGGTTCAACTCGACTGACAAGGAATGCCTCCAGAAGGCATCTCCCGACACCTCCATGCCTCACCCAGCCGGTGACCGACACGCGATGTCGCCGTGGATCTTAGGCGTGGCGACAACGCGGTGTCGAGCCCTGTGCGTCCGCCCCGTCGTGAAGGGGCCGTGGATCAGGAGTGGCCGGGGGAGTCCGTCGTCGGCAGGTAGCGCGGGGCGCGCCAGGCGTTCAGGCGGTGTTCCACCGCGGCGCCCAGGGACAGCAGGGCGGTGTCCTGGTGGTCGCCGGCCATCAGGAGTACGCCGACCGGCAGTTCCCCTACGGACCCCGCGGGCACCGAGAGGGACGGGTAGCCGGCGACGGCCGCCGGGGTGGAGGACGGGATGACGTCGTTGTCGCCGCGGGCGCAGTCCGTCGTCCAGGCGGGCGGGTTGGTGGGCGAGGCGATGGCGTCCAGGTCGTGGGCGGCCATGGTCTCGTCGATGGAGCGGCGCGAGAGGTCCTTCAACTCGGCGCGCATGGCACGGTACTTCGGGTCGGTGGTGGGCGGCGCCGCGAGAGCCTGCTCGAACAGTTCCTGGCCCGCGAAGCAGGTCTGTTCCGCCGGGTGGCTGCGGTTGAACTCGATCAGACCCGCGAGGTCGGCGGGACCCGTGCGCGTGCCGAGGTAGGCGTCGATGTCCCGGTGGAACTCACTGAGCAGCGCCGGGAATTCGAGTTCGGCGAGCCGGTCCTGGTACGGGGGCGTCACCTCGACGACCGTGGCCCCGGCCGCGCGCAGCTTCCGTGCCGTACGCGTCATCACCGCGTCCACGTCGGAGCCGAGCGAGGGCAGGCGCCACAGGCCGATCCGCTTGCCGCGCAGGCCGTCGGTCCGGGCGGCGCCGTCCGCGAAGCCCTTCATGTCGCCGCGCGCGCCCGCGCGGCCGCCGCTGAGCACCGAGAGCGTGAGCGCGGTGTCGGTCACGTTGCGCGCCATGGGTCCGGCGGTGTCCTGCTCGGCGGAGATCGGCACCACGCCCGACTGGCTGACCAGGCCGAGGCTCGGCTTGTGCCCGACGACGCCGTTCATCCCCGCCGGGCACACGATGGACCCATCCGTCTCGGTGCCGATCGCCACCTGTGAGAGCGACGCGGCGAGCGCGGCTCCCGAACCCGCCGACGAGCCGCACGGATTGCGGTCGAGCACGTACGGGTTGTTGGTCTGTCCGCCCACCGCCGACCATCCCGAAGTCGGCTTGGCGCCACGGAAGTTGGCCCATTCGGACAGGTTGGTCTTGCCGAGGATCACGGCCCCCGCGCGCCGCAGCCGGGTGACCAGCTCGGCGTCGGCGTCGGGCGGGCTCCCGGCGAGCGCGAGCGACCCGGCCGTCGTCGGCATGTCACGGGTGTCCACGTTGTCCTTGAGCAGGACCGGGATGCCGTCCAGCGGCCCGAGGGTCTTGCCGTGCCGGTGCCTGGCGTCGCTGGCCGCCGCCTGGCGCAGGGCCGTCGGGCTGGTGCGCAGCACCGCGTGGATACGGGGATCGACCTTCTCGATCCGGCGCAGATAGGTCCGGGTCAGCGACGCGGAGGTCAGCGATCCTTCGGCCATGCGTGCCTGTAATTCCGGGATCGTCACGGTGTCCAGATCGAACCCGGGCCCGGCGCCCTGCGCGCCGGTCCGCGCACCGGCGTGTGGTGCGCCCATCAGCAGGGACCCCGCGACGAGGGCGGCGGTCAGTGCGGCAATGCTTCTCTTTCCCATGCGGCTCAGCCGACTACAGGGTCACCTTCCGGCGCAAGGGCCGTCAGCAGCGTTTCGGCCGGTCGTGGAGACGATGCGAGAACGTGACGTTTGGACGGGTGGGCTCGTGTCAAGATCGCAGGATGTTGCGACTCACCGACTTCATTATCGACTGTCCGGACACGATGAAGCTGGCGGCCTTCTACTCCGAGGTGACGGGCCGCCCGGTCAAGGAAGGCAGTTCCGCGGACTGGGCCGGCATCCAGTTCGGCGAGATCGAGCTGGCGTTCATCCGGGTGGACGACTACCGCGCTCCGCAGTGGCCCGACACCGAACACCCCAAGCAGTTCCACCTCGACTTCGAAGTGGACGACATCGAGTCCGAACAGAGCCGCCTCCTCGCCCTCGGCGCGACGCTGAAGCAGGACTTCATCGGCCCCGAAGGCTACGGCTGGCAGGTCTACACCGACCCGATCGGCCACCCCTTCTGCCTGTGCCGCAACAAGGGCGTCGTCTGGACCGACCAGGGACCGGTCTGGCCCGAGCGCGGCTAGCGCGTGCCGGGCTCCCTCGCCCGTCCCTGCCGACGCCGGCTCAGCCCACGGTCAGGACCGCGTTGCCACGTACGCGGCGGCCGCGGAGGTCGGCGATGGCATCGGCGGTGCGGGCCCAGCCCCGGATCACCCCGATCTCCGGGTGCAGCCGGCCTCCGGCGACCAGGCGGACCAGGGCGGCGAGGTCCTGGCCGTAGGCGGCGTCCGACGTCGTGTAGTCGAAGTGCGCGATCCGGGCCTGGTTGGCGCCCTTGAAGAAGTCGAAGAAGTTCAGGGTGACGGGCTCGCGGCTGGCCTGGCCGAACCACACCAGCAGCCCGCCGGGGGAGAGCTTGGCCAGCGCGGCGGGCAGGCTCGCGCCGCCGACCGATTCCAGCACGACGTCGTAGGGGCCCGCGGCATCCTCCACGGAGGTGACCAGTTCGGCGGCGCCGAGCTCCAGGAGCTTCGCGCCGCGTTCGGCGGTCGCGGTGACGGCGGTGACAGCGGCGCCGGAGGCGGCGGCCAGTTCGGTGACGTAGTGCCCGACGCCGCCGCTGGCACCGGTGATCAGCACTCTGCGTCCGGGGAGCGGGCCCGCTGTGCGCAGCAACCGCAGCGCGGT
This sequence comes from Streptomyces sp. NPDC087300, assembly GCF_044744425.1. Classification (NCBI taxonomy): domain Bacteria; kingdom Bacillati; phylum Actinomycetota; class Actinomycetes; order Kitasatosporales; family Streptomycetaceae; genus Streptomyces; species Streptomyces sp. NPDC087300. Next base: position 121,209 of record NZ_JBIUYI010000013.1, on the reverse strand, counting down.
GATGCCGGCGAGGGGGAGGGCGGCAGCGGTGACGGCGTCGACGGTGTCGGGCAGTTCGGCCAGGTCGGTGGTGGCCACGGCGACCCGCTCGGCCCAGCCGTAGGCGGGCGGGTGGGCGACCACCCGCGTACCGGAGGCCGGGCCGCTGCCGTCGGCGGCGGCCCGTATCACCGTGCCCGCCACATCCTTGCCCGGCCGCCAGCCCGCCCAGCGGCGGTCGAGGCCACCGTCGAGCTGGAAGGTCTCGCCCCGGTTGACGGAGAAGGCCTCGACCGCGACAACGGCTTCGTGGGCGGCGGGCTCGGGTTCCGGGGCCTCGCCGAGGACGACGGGCTTGACCGTATCGCCGGGCGTGCCGGGGAGGATCGCCTTCATGGGGTCGGGGCTCCTTCTGCTGGGTGACGTGGCGTTCAGGCGAAGACGACGGTCTTGGCGTGCAGGGTGTCCAGGTACTCGCGAACCGAGGCGATCCTGCCGTCGCGAACGGTGAAGACGGCGAGGCAGTGCTGGTCGTAGTGGCCGCCGGTCTTGGCCAGGGCCCGGGTGTTCCACTCGGCGAGCACCCGGTCGCCTTCGGCGATGAGACCCATGAAGCTGAACTCCATCGTCTCCGGCCGCAGTCGGGCGACCATCCGCGGCACGAACTCGTCGAGGATCTCCGCCGGCCCGGTCCACGTGCCCGACAGCGGCAGGTCGCCGGCGAGGGTCCAGGTCGACTCAGGGGTGAAGAAGCCGCGCAGGGCGTCGATGTCACCGGTCATCAGGGTGTCCATGTAGGCCTGGACGACGGCCTTGCTGGTGGCGGTGAGGTCCTGGACGCTCATGTTTCCTGCCTTCTTCGTGGGGTGCTTCCTCCGATGTCCTGAACGTATGGCCGCGGCGCTGACGAGGGGAAAGACCTGTCCTCGCTCACCTCAGAACGATCCGGCATAAGCGCTGTTCAGCGCCGCCGTAGGATGCGTCGCATGGCAGAACTTCGTCGTCTTCGGTACTTCCTTGCCGTGGCCGAGGAGCGGAACTTCACCCGCGCCGCCGCCCGGCTGCTGATAGCCCAGCCCGCTCTCAGCCGCCAGATACGCGAGCTGGAAAAGGACTTGGGCGTGAAGCTGCTGGAGCGCACCACGCAGTACGTCAAGCCGACCGAGGCCGGGCAGATGCTGATGGAGCGCGGCCAGGCGCTCGTCGGCGAGGCGGACCGGCTGTGGCGCGACATCCGCGGCTTCGCCGACGGCGCCCAGGGCGTCCTCACCCTCGGCTACAGCGCCAGCACCGGCTACGAGACCGCGCCCGCCCTGCTGGAGCGGCTGGCCGAGACCCACCCCGGCCTCACCGTGGACACCAAGTTGCTGTCCACCGCCGAGATCCTGGCCGCCGTCGCCGACGGCACCCTCGACGCGGGTCTGCTGCGCTGCCCGCCGCCCACCCCACAGCTGGTCCGCACCCTGGTACGCCTGGAGCCGCAAGGCGTCCTCATGCACGCCGGGCATCCGCTCGCCGCCGAGGGCGAGCTGCGGGCGTCCGCACTGGCCGGGGAGACGGTCCTGCTGCATCCCCGAGAGGCCAACCCCGGCCACTACGACGCGATCACCGCCATCTTCGCGCGTGCCGGCATCAGCCCCGATCTGCGCCCGCGTCGCCTCTTCGACATCGCGCACACACCGGTGTCCCAGGGCCAGGCCGTCACCGTCGTCGGCGCCTCCACCCTGCCGGGCCTCCCTGCGGGCCTCGTCTGGCGTCCCCTCGTCCCGGCCGAGACGATCGAGATCCATCTGCTCACCCGCGGCAACGCACCGCGCCCCGCCGTGTCCCACCTGCTGCGCGCGACCACGGCAGCGGCCCGCGAACAGGGCTGGCTACGCGCCTGAACCAGTGTCTACAGCGGGTCCGTCGATAGCTTGAAGGTGTCCGCCGAGTGGGGCTTGAGACACCAGTTGACTAGTGGCTGGTCCACCACGTCACGGCCGCGCCACCTGTAGTGGTGATGAGCCCGATCAGCCGTGCGGGGATGGGCTGGACCGTGATGTGCAGCCCACCGCACCGCAGTTCGAACTGCGGATGACCGCTGCGAGTCGTGTGGGGCGTCGTCATGGTGCGTGTCCCTCTCTGATCAGGCGGCATCGGGGCCGTACGCATCCATGACTCCCGTCGCGCGCCGTTGCGCGACGTAACCCTGGAACCGCCGACCCCCTAGCCGTCATGGCGCGCACCTGTTCAACACCGTCTGCGGTTTTTGGCACTCTGGTCGGCGCGCCGTAGAAGGCAGGTCACCGGCGGTGTGCCGCAGGGCAGTTCACCGGCGGTGTGCCTCGGGGCAGGCGCCGCCGGTGTGCAGGTAGTAGCGCTGGAGGCGAGACCCCGCGCGCCGTCGCGCCGGCCGAGGCGCCGCGCCGTCCCCACGTCAGGGGGACGTAGACGTGCATGGCGCGGACGCGCTGCCCAGTCGCGAGCGTGAGGCGCAGTAGCAGCGAGGCACCCGCGAGGCGCCGGCGCAGAGCGGGGCCACGGCATACGGGGGGCAGCGCGTCCGGCGCCGGGAAGATGTCGCGACGGTCCACCGTTGTCACGCGACATGACACTCTCTGGCCAACCCCTACCGCTCCGCGGAGATCCGGGGCACCGCCGAGCTGTTGCCCGACCCCGACAAGGCGCTGCCGAAGCGGCTTTCGCAGCGCTATCCGGGGGAGGATCCGCCGGACGAGAAGGCGTCGGAGGTCCGTCTGGTCGTCCGGGTCGCCCCGGAGCGGGTCAACGGCTTCACCGTGTAGGGGCGGGCAGGGTCAGCGCCGTGTGGGCGGGGCGGCCCGTGCGCGGGGGTGAGGCGATGAGGGTGCGGAGTCTGGTGTTGCGTCGTTCGAGGGCCTCCGCGGTGGTCGGGAAGAGGGCCGCGTCGCCCTTGCCGACCTGGGCCTGGTTCAGTTCGACGAAGCCTCGGGTGTCGCTCTCGTAGGCGGCGAAGGCCGTGGCGTGGTCGCGGTGGGCCGCGAGCGAGCGGGCGAGCATGTAGGCGCCGACGAGGGCGAGGCTTGACCCCTGCCCGGTCAGGAACGACGGGGCGTGGGCGGCGTCGCCCGCGAGCGCGACCCGGCCGCTGGACCAGCGCGGCAGGTGGATCTGGCTCACCGTGTCGAAGAACGGGTCGGCCGCGCCGCGCATCGCGGCGACCATGGCGGGGATCTCCCAGCCGTCGTCGGCGAACGTGGCGGCCACCAGGTCGCGTTGGGCCTCGGGGTCGCGTAGGAGTTCGCAAGTCGGTTCGGGGCGGGCGAAGTTGAGGAACGCGTACAGCTCCGGGCTGTCGCCCACCGCGTAGAGCGCGGCGGCTCTTCCCGGGGTGTTCCAGATGAGTACTTCGTGGGAGAGGCCCAGGGTGTTGGGCATGGTGAAGATGGTGAAGCAGTAGCCGAGATAGCGGTGGAAGCGCCGCTCGGGACCGAGGACGAGCCCCCGGGTGTGCGAGTGCAGCCCGTCCGCGCCGAGCACCACGTCGAAGGTGCGCCGGGTGCCGCCGCGGAAGGTGACGTCGACACCGTGCTCGTGGTCGGTGAGCGTGTCGATGGAGTCGTCGAACAGGAACTCCACGTCGTCCCGGACGGCCCCGTGGAGGATGTCCGCAAGCACCCCGCGGGGCACCTCGACGTCGTGTCCCTCGGCCCCGCCCGCCATCACGTGCGGAGGGAGCACCGCCGTCGTACCGCCGTCGGCGTCCAGGAAGGTGAGGCGGCGCGAGTCGATGTGCGCCTCCCGCAGGCGCGGCAGGATGCCCATCCGGCGGACCACCTCGACCGCCGTGCCGCGTATGTCGATCGGGTATCCGCCGCCGCGCGGGGCGGGGGACTTCTCCACCACCGTCACCGCGAAGCCGTAGCGCCGCAGCCAGAAGGCGAGGGCAGGGCCCGCGATGCTCGCGCCGGAGATCAGCGCCGTTCGCTGCGTCGTACTTCTCATGTCCATGTGTCGTCAGCTCCCAAGTCCGTTGTGAGGTAGGTGATATGAGGCGTTCGGTGAACCGTCACGCTCTGTCGCGCTGGAGGCCGGGCGACGGCGCCTCGTGTCGCGGTCCCGGCGGGGCGGGGTCGCCGCCGGAGCGGGTCGTCCGTACGAGGACGACGGCCAGCGTCAGGGCGATCGCGAACGCGCCGGAGGCGATGCCGATGTAACTGAACACGCCCGTGGCCGAGTTGGCGGTGTCGCCGTCGACGACCACGCTGGTCGACTTCAGTACGGCCGCGCCCACGAAGTCCAGGACCACGGAGCCGATCGAGACCATCACCATGACCAGGCTGGACACGATGCCCTGCCGTTCGGGGGAGGCCAGGCTCCCCGCCATGTTGAAGCCGGACGTGCCGAGCGCGCCCACGGTGACGCCGAGGAGAAAGCCGCAGCAGAGCGCGGCGGGCAGTTGGGAGGCCCCGAGGAACATCCCGAGAGTCACCACCGTGCCGAGCGTGACGGCCCCGGCCAGCGTGCGGGCCGGTCCGATGCGCGCGGCGAGCCAGCCGGACGCCGGTCCGCCGAGCGTGACGCCGAGTCCGGGCGCCGCGAGGAGCAGGGCCACCGACCCCTGGTCGGCGAGGCCGTACCCGAGGTCGTCGCCCGCCGAGACGTCACCGATGAGCGGGATGAGCTGGAGCATGCTCTGGTACGAACCGGCGGCGAGGAAGACGACGAGCAGCGTGAGCAGCAGTGGCCTGCCGATGTCCCGTATGTCGATCAGCGGTTCGGGCTTCCGGCTCGACACCAGGAACCACCTGGCCAGTGCCGCGCCGCCGACGACGAGGAGGGCCAGCGGACCGGCGGCGACCCAGCCGAGGTCCGACGCCAGGCTCACGTAGCCGAGCACCCCGCCGAGGCCCACGCCGAGCAGCACGGCGCCGCTGACGTCGATCCTGCCCGGCGTCCTGACCGGCGACTCGGGGATGAAGCGGCGCACGCAGAGCGCCATCACGGCCGCGACGAAGGCCGACAGGAGGAAGAGGATCTGGAAGCCGAACTGCGTGGCCAGCTTCTCGATGACGAAGCGCGACGCGATGTTGAGCACGGCGGATCCCGAGGTCACGATGCCCACGACGATCATCCCGATCCGCGGCGCGCAGGCACCGCGCACGATGGCCACGGAGAGGAACACGGCGGCCAGCGACGCTCCTTGGAGCATGCGCCCCGGCACGAACAGCCAGAGGCTCGGCGCCACCGCGCATAACAGGGCGCCCGCGCAGCTGAGGAGCAGCGTCGCCACGAGCACCCGGCGCTTCCCGTAGATGTCCGCGCTCCTGCCGAGCAGGGGCGCCCACATCACTCCGGCGAGCATCGCGGTGGCGTTGAGCCACGCGGTCTGGTGGGTGCCGAAGTGGTCGAGCATCTCGGGGAGTACGACCAGCGGCGCGGTGATGGCCGAGTCGACCACGAAGTTCACCAGGGCCAGGACGGCCACCAGGCCGATGAGCCGCCCGCTCCATCTTGAGTGCGGTCCGATGTCCGTGCTTCCGATCCCGCTCTGCCGCATGGGAACTCCTTGACTCGTAGGAAACGGATTGGTTTCTTATTCGTCAGAGTAAGCTGTGCCGATAAGAAACGTCAAAGGTTCTTAGGAGTGTTGTGGAGCGACGGCGCGGCGAAGCGCTCGAGGCGGCCATCCTCGAAGCGGCCTGGGACGAGTTGAGCGAGCGGGGCTACGCGAACCTGACCGTCGACTCCGTCGCCCGGCGGGCGGGCACCAGCAAGCCGGTGCTCTACCGGCGCTGGGCGGACAAGCAGAAGCTGGTCGAGGCGGCGGTCGTGCGCCGCAACGTCATCCAGCAGATCCCCCCGGCCGACACCGGGTCCCTGCGTGGCGACCTGATCGCCACGCTCGGTGAACTGGGCGAGCGGCGCGGGCCGTTCCTCGCCCAGCTCAGCCTGCTGCTCGCGGGCTACTTCGCCGAGACCGACTCCAGCTACGCGGAGCTGCGCGAGATGATCCTCGCCGGACGCCGCTCGGGACGCGACGAGATCATGGACCGCGCCATCGCCCGCGGCGAGATCGACCCGGCCAGGCTCACGCCCCGGATCGCCTCGCTCCCGTTCGACCTGCTGCGGGGCGAGGCGATGATGACGATGCGGCCGGTCCCGCCCGAGGTGATCGAGGAGATCGTCGACACGATCTTCCTGCCGCTGGTCCGCTAGCCGGGGCCGCTGGTCCGCCGGCGGGTCCTGTGCGCGTTACGCGGCGTCTCCGGTGCGCGTTACGCGGCGTCCTGGAGTGCGCCGTCGCCCGCTTCCGGGGCCCCGGCGGGCGGGGCGAGCCCGGCGGCGCCTTCAGGGACGGGCACCGAGGCGAAGATCTCCTGCTGCTCCCGCTGGAGTTCCGCCTTGCGCCGCGCGGTGGTGGTCGGCAGGCGCAGCTCCTCGTACAGCTTGTGGGTCACTTCCTGGGCGTGCTTGCTCGACGGCGTGTGGAACTGCACCTCGTACTTCTGCCCGAGACGCGGCTCGCGCCAGCCCGTGTTGAGCCCCTTGTAACCGAGCTCGCGGCCCCAGGTGTTGGTCCACTTCGTGTTCGCGTTGCCCCACAGGGCCAGCGTGTCGGAGGCGATGGTGACGCCCCTGGTGTAGTCGCCGTCGGGCCACTGGAAGGTGTAGCGGACCGCGTCGTTGAGGTGGGCGAGGGCGTCCTCGACGCGCTGTTGCGGGTGCTCCTTGAGGTCCGTCGCGACCTTCCGCTTGAGCGAGTCGGGGGACTTCAGGCGATGGTCGAAGGCGACCAGTTCGGCGTCGCTGATCCTGGCCGCGGCCCGCACCTGGGGGCTGATGGTCCGCTCCGCCCGGCGGGCCCGGACGAGATAGGCGTCCACCTTCTTGTTGTCGGCCGCGTTCAGGTGGAGCCCGTCACCGGTCCAGTCGCCCGGCTCGTCCGCACGCGTGGGGGTGGCGGCGGCGTGCGTGCTCGGCTTCTCGACGGCGTACGAGGCGATCCCGCTCGGGAGGACGACTGCGGCGAGGGCGGCGGCCAGTACGGCGGCGCCACGGCCCGTTCGGAACTGCGGGGTCATGTGCGGGAGGTGTCCCTTCTCGGGGTGCGCCGGCACCGATGCGGCGCGACGGCGCAGGTGGGGCATGTCGCCGGTACAACGGCGACGGAGAAGGGGAGGTGCGGGTGGCGCTGGTGCGGGTGGTGCACCCGGCCGGGGCGGAGTTCATGATCGTTTGTCAGTGGTGGGTGCCACGATGGGGAGCATGGACAACGTGGCGTGGGGGCCGTTCCTCAAGCGGTGGAGCGAGGAGTGGGTGGAGGCGGGGACCGCCGAGGGGTTCGCCGAGGCGGACGAGGAGTCCGTGCGGGAGCGCTGGCTCGGCTTCGGCCCGGCGGACCCCGCGCGCCTCGCGGATCTGGAGGGGCGGCTTGCGGAGTGGGGGATAGCGGCGCCGCTGCCGCCGTCCCTGCGCGCCTTCCTGCGGACGACGGACGGCTGGCGCCACGCGGGCGGGTTCGTCCAGCTCCTGGCCGGCGCGGCGGGCATCGAGCCGTACGGAGACCCGTTCGACCTGCGGGACGTGTACGAGGAGGAGTTGACGGAGGACTCGGCCGCCGAGGAAGTGCTGCTGGCCGGGATGTGGGGACGGGCGCTCCAGCTGTCGCTCGACTCGGACATGACCGATGTGCTGCTCGACCCGGGCGACGTGGCCGCCGACGGGGAGTGGGCGGTGTACGTGTACCACGGGTGGGGCGGCCAGGAACCGACGCGGTACGCCTCGTTCCGGGCGTTCATGGAGGGCATGTACGAGGAGTTCTACAGCCTGGGCGGCGACCGCCCCGGGTTCGTGAACGCGGTGACGCGTGACCTCGACGCCCGGGTGGAGCGGGCCAGGATCGCCTGCCTGCGCGGGGAGTTGGAGCACGCGCTCGACGTCTTCGCCGAGGCCTGGCGGTTCGGCAGGCCGCGCGCCCGGCTGCTCGCCTCGCAGTTGAGCGTGCTGCTCGACGGCGGGCAGGGCTGGGTGCCGGTCGACCCGGACATGAGCGATCCGCTGTACGCCGCCGAGGTGCTGCCCCTGAAGGTGCGCGGACAGGTGAACCGGCCCGAGGACGCCGGGGCCCCGTCGGGGGGCTCCGGCGCGGGCGAAGGCTCGACGGACAGGGAGCGCGCCGAGGCCGTAGTGCGGGAGATCAGAGCGGCGACGTACGAGTACGCGGCGCCCGGCGCCTTCGGGCGGGCCGTCGAGGAGGCCAGGGGGCTGGCGCGCTGGGGTGACACGGAGGGTGCCTGGCGGGTCGTCGCGGCGGCGGTCCCGCGCTGGGAGCCCTACCGGGACGACCACGTGGCGCCATTCGGCCTGCTCGGGGATCCACTGCTCGGGCCGCTCGTCACGCCGGAGCGGGCGCGGCGGTTGCTGACCAAGCCCCGGGCCGGACACGCCCCGCCGGAGACCGGCCCCGCCCCCGCCCCCGCCCGCCGGCCGGGGCGCGACGGGCTCGGATGGCTGGCCGACGAGCACCCCCGGGGCGCGGTCCGGCGCGGCATGTACCGGTTCGTGCTGGTGGAGGGCGTAGGTCCCGAGGAGCTCGCGGAGCGGTTCGGCGTGGAGCCGCTGGGTCCGGTGGCGGGCGAGCGGGACCTCCACCACCTCCAGGCCGCCCAGCGACGCGGACAGCGCCCCCTCCCGATGGCCAGGATCGGCACCGGGGGAGAGGGCTGGAGCTTCGCCTTCGAGTCCGGCCGCTACGCCCGCTACGACCCGGACCGCCTGACCCACCCGGGCACCGCCCTGTCGCACGGCACGCGCGCCCTCACCGTCTGGTGGGAGCCGGGCCTCTTCCACTTCGCCTGCGCCGAGGACGGCGAGCAGCGGGGCGCCTTCACGGTCCACGGGCCACGGCGCGACCGCTCGGGCACCCTGCCCGCCGCCCTCTCGCCCGACCTCCTCTTCCCCGATCCCGCGGGACCCGCCGCCGACCGCGCGGACGAGGCCCGCGCGCTGCACGCGACGGCGGAGACGTTCGGCGTCTCCCTGCCCAGGTTCGCCCTGGACGACGGCAGATTGCCGACCGTCCTGACCCGGCCGTGGATCAGGCCGCCGGGGCCGGGGGAGGCGTACGCGACGATGGGGTGGGGCTGACGGGGTGGAGCCAGGGCCTGTCCGGCGGACAAAGCGGTGGTCGTCCGCCCGGCTGCCCTGACACGATCCGGGTGTGACCACGTTGTTCCTGATGGTCGGCCTGCCAGGGGCCGGAAAGACCACGAAGGCCCGGCAGCTCGCCGAGCGGCACGGCGCGCTGCGCCTGACCCCCGACGACTGGATGATTCCCCTGTTCGGCGAGGCGGAGGCGGACGGGAAGCGCGACGTGCTGGAGGGGCGCATGCTCTGGCTCGCCTGGCGGCGGTCAGGTTGGGCACCAACGTGGTGGTGGACTACGGCTGTTGGTCCCGGGACGAGCGGTCCGCGATCCGCTGGCCGGCGGAGGCCGAGGGCGCGTGCTGCCGCATGGTCTACCTGCCGGTGAGCGACGAGGCCCAACGCGCCCGCGTCGCCCGTCGCCGGGCGACCGTCCCTGAGGAGACGTTCCCGATGACCGAGGCCGACATCCTGCACGGGCGAGCGCACTTCGAGGAGCCCGACGCGGCGGAGCTGCGCGGCCACGGTGTCGCCGGCCCGCCCCCCGGCTACGCGGACTGGCGGGAGTGGGCCGCCCACCGGTGGCCGTCGTTCGCGTGACCGTTCCGGCCTGACGCGGTGCGACTCGGCTCTGGGGCTGTGGCGGCCCCGGCCCCAGCCGCAGCGGCAGCCGCTGGCCCCCTACCCCGCGAGCCCGTCCAGGGCGTTCACCACCGGGGTGGGATCCAGCGGGCCGATGTGTGACGCCTCGGGGAAATCGTGGACGCGGAAGCGGTTGCCGGGTGTGGACGCGTCGGCTTCCGCGATCATCCTGTCCTGGAGCGCGGTGGCGATCGTACGGTCCTTGCCGAAACGCAGGTACGTGCGGGGAACGCGGCCCCAGTTGCCGGCCCGGCCCACCGCTCGGCCCGCATAGGCGGCGACGGGCTCGTCGGTCTGCATGTCGGACAGGACCCGGCGGAAGTCGGCGTCGGGGTAGTCCGCGCAGATCATCTCCTTCAGGAGGGCCAACTCGCCCCTGACACCCGTACGGAAGTTCAGCCGCAGCACCCCGAGCCGGTCCGGGTCACCCACCGTCAGCTCCACCGGGCTGACGGCGTTCGCGTTCTCGGGTGCCGCCGTGCAGGCGTCCGCCGTGGGCAGGGCGCGGCTGGGACAGAAGGCCGCCATGTAGCAGATGTGGTGCAGCAGGTGCGGGACGGCTTCGGCGACACGGCTCACCGATACGCCGCCCAGGCTGTGCCCGACCAGCGCCACGGGGCCGTTCCGTGCGGCCCGCCGCACGATGCCCGTGACGCGCGCCTCGTAGTCGTCGAGGTCGAGGCCCTTCAGCGGGGAGGGTTCGACCGCCATCGCCTTGAGGTCCTGCCGCTGGTACGCCTCCGCCACGAAGGCCTCCGCGCCGTGCCCCGGCTGGTCCACCGTGACGACGCGGTGGCCGCGCAGCGCGAGTTCCCGTGCGATCGGCGTCCAGAAGGCGCCCGCGCTGTGGGTGCCGTGCACCAGTACGTACGTTCCGAGGCGGTGACGCGGGGCCGCCGCGGCCTGCGAGGTGCCGAGACCGGTGGCCAGCGCCGCGCCTCCCACCGCGAGTCCCAGCCCGCGCAGAGCCGTCCGCCGGGTGGCACCTGTTCGCTCTTCGTTCGTGTCATTCGTCATGAACACAACGCTATGAACGGCCAGTTCGGCCTGCCAGCGGTCCAGCACCCCGACAGGGGTGCACCCAGAACCACCCCGTGCGTCAGCGGACGAACTTCCACGTGATGCCGTTCACCACGCCCACGTCCAGCGGCGCCAGCTTCTGGAACGCGGTCTGGCTGAGGTCGATGTGGGTCGCCGCGCAGGACGGGCACTTGTCCCTGACCGGGACCGTGATGGTCCTGCCGTTGTAGCTGACCTGCACCGAAATGCCCTGGCAGAGCGGGTCGTTGTTCGGGTTGGGCGTGGTCCACCAGGATGCGGGGACCGCCACCAGGTCCTGCGTCGACGCGTCGATGGGGGTGCCGCAGGCCCCGTAGCCCTTGTCGTTGTAGTACGTCATCTTGCCGGTCATCGGCTGCCCGATCGGTATGTCGGCGTGGGCCGTCCCGGTCGCCACGGCGATGCCGACCAGCGCGGCGGCGCCGACCGTGGCCACGCGTCTCAGGCGGGTTCCGTTGCGCATGAGGGTTCCTCCCCTTGGGGGCTGTGATCGGCGGCTGTGAGAGCGTTCTCAGACGCGCCCGAGCGTGGCTCCGTACGGTGGTGGCCGCAATCAGGACCGAAGGGACATGCGCGTCAACTGGCCTGAAAGGCAAGGGGAGTTGAAGGCCTCGGCGCGAGTGTTCCGCCGGAGGCCGCCGCGCCGGAGCGGTGCCGGACGCCCCCGCCGGCACCCGGTCCACCGGTCCCGCAGGAACGGCCGAGATGTGCCGCCGAGCGTCCGGACTACCTCTCACGGTCCCACCGTGCTCTCCCGCACCATCGGTCGAGAGCGCTCTCAGAACTCAACTCCGCTCCACCACCCCACCGTTGGAACGACGAGAGGTCCCCCCTGTGAGACGCAAGACCACGACACGCCTCGGCCTGTCCGCCTTCCTCCTGACAGCCACCTGCGCGGCCACCGGACTCGCCCCCTCCGCGGCCGCCGACGCGGGCACCGGTTCCGGCGCGACGCCGAAGGCGGTCGCATCGCCCGGCCTCCTCGACGCCATGCGGCGCGACCTCGGCCTGACGCCCGCCGAGGCCCGCGAGCGGCTCGCCGACGAGCGCCAGGCCGTCAAGACCGAGCGTGCCGCGCGGAAGGCGGCGGGCGCGGCGTACGGCGGTTCCTGGTTCGACGCCAAGAGCGGCAGGCTCACCGTCGCGCTGACCGAGCGGCGGGCCGCGGCCGAGGTGCGTGAGGCCGGTGCCGACGTACGCATGGTGGAGCACTCCGCCGCGCGCCTCGACGCGGCGAAGAAGCGGATCGACAAGCTCAAGGCGCCCGATTCCGTGGCCAGTTGGCGGGTCGACGCCAAGGCCAACCGGCTCGTCGTCGACGTCGTCGAGGGCCACCGTGCCGACAACGATGTCACCACCTTCCTGCGCAAGGCCCGCGCCACCGCGGCCACCCCGGTGCAGGTCGGCACGGTCCCCCAGGGGCCGACCACCTTCGCCGCCGGAACCGTCGGCGGCGACCCGTACTACACCGGCAACGTCCGCTGCTCCATCGGTTTCTCGGTGCACGGCGGCTTCGTCACCGCCGGGCACTGCGGCAAGGCCGGCGCGGGCGTGCGCGGTTGGGACAACTCCACCATCGGTACGTTCCAGGGCTCTTCGTTCCCCGACAACGACTACGCGTGGGTGTCCGTCGGCAACGGCTGGTGGACCGTACCGGTCGTGCTGGGCTGGGGCGCGATCCCCGACCGCCTCGTCAAGGGCTCGACGGAGATGCCGGTCGGCACCTCGATCTGCCGCTCCGGTTCCACCACCAAGTGGCACTGCGGCAATCTCCTCGCCAAGAACGAGACCGTCAACTACTCCGACGGCACGATCGTCCACCAGCTCACCAAGACCAGCGTCTGCGCCGAAGGCGGTGACTCCGGCGGCTCGTTCATCAGCGGCGACCAGGCCCAGGGCGTGACGTCCGGCGGCTGGGGCAATTGCAGCAGCGGTGGCGAGACGTGGTTCCAGCCGGTGAACGAGATCCTTCAGCGGTACGGGCTCACGCTGCACACCGCCTGACCTCACCCGTTTCGCCCGAACCGCTCGCTCCCGCCCGGCTCAAGTCCCGGGTGGGGGTGGGCGGTTCTCGTGTGTGGACCCCAACTGCCCTCTAGGTGCGGGTCCGGGGGAGCGTCAGGAAGGCGGTCCAGGCGTCCGGGGCGACCGAGAAGTGCGGGCCTTCCGGGTTCTTGGAGTCGCGGATGTGTACGGCGGTGGGGTGGGCGGCGAATTCCAGGCACTGACCGCCCTCGCCGCTGCTGTAGCTCGACTTGCGCCAGGCGCAGGCGACTTCGAGGCAGGCGCCGCCTTCGCTTCCGCTGTAGCTGGACTTGAACCACTCAAGCGCGGTGCTGCCGCTCATTGCTCTCCTAGCAGACGGTCCAACAGGCCCATAGTGTCTTCGGGGTTGAGGGCCTGCGTTCGCAGCATCGCATATTTCTGGGTGAGGATCGCTACCTCGTCTGGATCAGCAATGAGTTTGCTTCCGCGCTGAGTCTCCGTATAGGCGAGCCGCTGGTGCTCAGGGGTCTCCAGCAGGACGAACGGGCCTTCGAGGCCAGCGTGTGCCGTGCGTCCAAGTGGCAGGATCTGCAAGGTCAGGCCCGGCAGTTCGGCGTACTCGCGTAGGTGGCGGAGCTGTTCGAGGTAGACGTCCTCGCCGCCGAGCCGGTCTTGCAGCGCCGCTTCCCAGATCACGAAGCTGGTGATTGGCGGGACCTTGCGGTGAAGAATCGCCTGCCGCTCGATGCGCGTCGCCACGAACTGCTCGATCTCGTCCGCGTCGTGAAGCGGAATTCGGCTGCGAAAGACGGCGCGCGCGTACCCCTCGGTCTGCAACTGTCCGGGCACGAGCAGACTCTCGTACACGGAGATCGCAATCGCCTCCCGCTCACACTCCAGATACTCCTCCGCCCACCGCGGAACCAGATCCACCTCCGGCATGTGCTCGACGGCCGTCTGCAACGTCTTGTGCGTGCCGAGGAGATCGTCCAGCTGCTGTGCGAGGTCCATCTTCAGCGGCCGCCGCCCCTGCTCGACGGAGGCGATCAGTTCCTCGCCGATGACGAACTTCTCGGCCAGCGACTTCTGTGTGTGACCCGCCGCCTCGCGGTGGACGGCGAGCAGCGCGCCCACCATCCTCATCGCCGAGGCGTTCCTCCGTGGCCGTCGCTTTGGGTTGCTCATGCGGTCCAACTCCCCACCAGAAGCCGTGTATTCACGCCGAGAACCCGTACAAGACGCCCGTACGACTTCACGTACTGCTTCATGATGGCCACGCACTGTGACCCTCGTCACGTGAATGACGAAACTCCACTCCCGTCCCGACGGGACCCACGTGAACGCTTCTACCGGCGCGAACGCCAGTCCGTGCCGAAGGCCCGCGCCTTCGCGCGTGCCGCGCTGAACTGCTGGGGGATCAGCGCTCGCTCGGACGACATCGTGCTCTGCGTAAGCGAGTTGGCGACGAACGCGCTGCTGCACGGTGTCCCGTCCGGGCGGGGCTTCCGGCTGTTCCTGAGTCGCGCAGGCGATGTACTCCGCATCGAGATGCATGACAGCGGCGACGGCTGGCCCGTGCTCGGCCCGGTGGTCGGCGAGGACGCCGAGGCCGAGTCGGGGCGCGGGCTGCTGCTCGTCGCGGCGCTCGCCGACAAGTGGGGCGTCGCGGAACGCGACCCCGGCAAGATCGTCTGGTGCGAGTTCGGCCCCGGCCGGGTGTCAGCGGGCGAGCCTGGCGGCCGCGGCCGCGGTGACCGGGGCGAAGAAGTTGACGAGGTTGCCGTCGGGGTCGCGGAAGAGCAGTGAGCGGTTGCCCCAGGGCATGGTGGTGGGCTCGGTGACGAACTCGGGGACCAGGCCGGTCAGGTTCGCGTGCACGCGGTCCACGTCGTCGACGCGGAACTCGATGATCACGCTGTGGTTGTCGGCCGGGCGCGCCGAGTCCGGGGCGAAGAGCGGGACGGTGCGGGTGCTCGCGAGGGCGAGGGTGGCGCCAGGGGTGCGGAGTTCGGCGAAGTCCTCGGTGGCCCACGTCGCCGGGACCCCGGTGGCCTTCTCGTAGAACTCGACGAGGCGCGCGACGTCGCCGGTGATGATCCGGACGGAGGTGAAGTCCATGGTGCTCTCCCTGTAGCTCACGGCCCCGCGGATGCGGCGCCGTCCTGGCACCTCGCACGCTAGAACATATAGTGGACAGATTCCGTCCACTATTGGCGAGAGGGTGCGGACCATGCCCGGAACCACCGGCCGCGTGCTCACCCTCCTGGAGCTGCTCCAGTCGGGCGGCACCCGGACCATCACCGAACTCGCCGAGCGGCTCGGCGTCGACGGGCGCACGGTGCGGCGGTACGTGGATCAGCTGATCGACCTCGACGTGCCCGTCGAGGCGGTGCGCGGCCGGTACGGCGGCTACCGCCTCGCTCCGGGACACCGCCTGCCGCCGCTCATGCTCGGCGAGGACGAGGCGCTCGCCGTGTTGCTCGGCCTGGTCGCCGGGCGGCGGTCGGGGCTGATGACGACGACGGCCACGGCGGGCGAGACGGCGGCGGCCAAGATCCGGCGGGTGCTGCCGCAGCGGCTCGGGCGGCGGCTCGACGCGCTCCTGGAGTCCCTCGCCTTCACCGAGCCGGCCGGTGAGCCCGCGGTCCCCGACGCCACGGTGCTGCTCACGGTCGCCGACGCGGTACGCCACCGTCGGCCGGTCTCGATCGGGTACACCGACCGCGAGGGGCGGCGTAGTGTCCGCACCCTGCACCCCTACGGGGTCGTGTCGCACGCGGGCCGCTGGTACGTCACGGGCGCCGACCCCGGGATCGGCGAGGACCGCACGTTCCGCCTCGACCGCGTCACGGACGCCAGGGCGCTGCCCGGCACGTTCGAGGAGCCCGACGGGCCGGACCCGGTGCGGCGGGTCCTGTCCGGGTTCGCCACGGCGGCGTACCGGTACGAGGTGACCCTGCGGATCCACGGAACGGTGGACCAGATCCGGGCGCGGCTCCCGGCGAGCGTCGCGGAACTCGCACCCGCCGAGGGCGCGGAGCCCGGGGCGGAGTGCTGGCGCGTCGTCGGACTCCGCTCCGAGCGGCTCGACTGGATTCCCCCGACGCTCGCCTCCCTCGACCGCCCCTTCACCGTCGAAGGGCCCGACGAACTCCGCGACCTGGTCGTCGAGTTCGCCGACCGGTTCGCGGCACGGGCCCGTCAACTGCCCTGACGGCACGGGGCCGTCCGCGCCGAGTACGAGACGTGGCCGTGGCGGAGAGGAGACGATGGTGGCATGGCGCAACCGGGCAGCAGGCGGAGATGGGCATGGGTCGGCGTGACGGTCGGTGGTCTCGTGACCGTGGGGCTGATCGTGCTGGTGGTGGCGGCCGACCTGGACACGGCCGGGCAGGTGGCGGGGATCGTGGGCACGGTGGTGGGGGTGGCCGGCCTCGGCGTCTCGCTCTACGCGCTCAACTCCCAGCCCACACCGTCCCCTTCGCCTTCGTCGGTGGGCGGGGTCGTCGCCGGGGGAGCGCGGTCGGCCGCGGTGGGCGGGAGTGTCTCCGGGGCGGTCGTCACGGGCGACGGGGCGCGGACGGGCGCGACGCCCACGCCGGGACCGCCGTCATCCGCGGCGCCGAGCGCACCGCCGGAGGGTGGGGTACGGGCTTCGGGGGAGCGGTCGGTGGCGGTGGGCGGCGACGTGTCCGGGCAGGTGTCGACCGGTGACGGCGCCCCAAGTGCGGGCGTCTGACGCCGCGTTGGTGGTGTGACCGTACAAGGCGTCCGCCGCGGAGAGTGGGAAGCCGCGCATGCGCGCGCGTGGGGCGGGGTGGTTCTCCCGCCGGTCACGGCATCGGCATGCGCGGCTCCCCTTCGGGCAGGGGACTCAGGACTCCGTCACCGTGTACGTGCCGGAACCCGCCTTGTTGATGAGGACCACTCCGTAACAGCCTCCCTGTGACGTGAACGTGAAGGACTCGGCCTGTCCGGGACCGTTGCCGAACGAAGAGGCGCTCGCGGCGTAGCGGCCGCGGACCGCCGTCTTGGCGTCGGCCGGGTCGGAGTCCATCAGGAACAGTTCCGCGTCCTGGCCCGGGTCGGACGGGGTGGCCGTGATGGTGACCTCCTTGCCCGCGGCGGGGCAGGTGTCCCAGACCGACGCCACGTCGTCCGCGCCGTTCATCGCCTTGGTGTCGGAGCCGATGAGCAGCTTGCCGCTGTCGGCGAGCTGGATGCGGTACTCGCCGGTGCCCGTGCCGCCGAGCGGCCGCTTGACGACGGGGTAGTAGTCGCCGGGGCCGCGCGCGTTGGAGTCGACGGCGATGAAGTCGACCGTGTCACCCGTGGCGAGGCTGACGTCGAGCCGCTGCGTGAGTGCCTGGTCGTCGTAGAGGTCGAGGTCGTAGTCGACGCCCGACGGGGGCCGCAGCGCCACGACCGACCAGAAGCGGAAGGTGGTGTCGTAGCGGTAGTTGTGCTGCGGATCGGGCGTGGGCAGCGTCTTGGAGCGCCCGTCGGCGAGTTGGTTGCGGAAGCCGTAGTCGATGCCGTTCTGGTAGAGCGCGCCGCCGGGGCCCGAGCCCACGTCGTGGCCCTCCTGGCCGCGCTGGGTCCAGAACTCCTCGAAGGTGGTGGACCTGCGGTCGAGCAGGGTGTCCCAGATGGCGCCCTGCGCGGGCTCCTGCCAGTCGTCCCAGTAGCGCTCGCCCGCGGGGTCGTACAGGTCCCACAGGGAGCCGGTGACCCGGCCCTCGGTGTCGTCACCGCTGTCGTACGACGAGGTGTCCTCGACGCGCCAGCCGCGGTAGTCGTCCACGTTGAAGATCGCCATCGGGTAGAAGTTGGCGAAGCCCTCGACCCAGGCGCACCCCTTCGAACTGCGCTTGTTCATCGCGTGCGGGCTACAGCCCGGCGTCTCGGGCTTGTCGTCCTCGTAGGCGTCCGCCATCACGGCGTGGCCGTACTCGTGCACGGTGTCGGTGCGGTCGTCGGGAGTCCCGTTCTCCAGCCGGACGGTCTTGTCGCCCCACTCGTAACGGCTGTTGTCGCCGTCGTCGGCGTCCGGATAGATGATCTCCATCCGGCGGCAGTCGCCGGTGTCGCGCGCGTCCCAGCACTCGCCGGGCGTCCAGGTCTTGGCCTGGTTCGCCAGGTCGAACGCGTGGAAGACCCGGTTCATCGTCTGGTCGCCGGGGGCGATGCGGCCGAGGTTCACCGTCCGTCCGTCGCCGATGTCGTCGTGCCGGCCGGAGCGGAACTCGTACACCTCACGGCCGTACCAGTGGTCCTCGACGATCCGCCACAGACCGCTCTCGGTGCGGACCTTGACGTAGACGTCCTGGCCGCCGGAGGCGTCGTCGTTGTCGAAGCACATCCGGAAGCCGCCGCTGCCGTCGGTCAGCGCCGAGTCGAGCAGGTCGTCGGCGCCGAAGCTGTCGTAGTCCCAGGCCTCGACCTGGATGTTCGGCGAGGGGTGCGCGCCGCCGGGCTCCGAGTAGCCGACCGTCCCCGTGACACAGGAGAGCGCCCGCGCCGAGGGCTCGGTGGACGCGGCGTCGTCGCTGTGCGGCTTCGGCAGCTTCGTGTTGCCCCGCACCGTCTCGAACGGGCGCTCCGGCTCGGCGGGGGTGAGCTTCACGTCGGCGGGCAGCTCGCGCAGCGCGGTGGAGTTGCGGCGCTGGTCGAAGCCCACGTACGACTCGGCGGGCGTGGCGCCGACCGTGAGCAGTTCCATGTGCTCGTCGCGGTCGGTGGGCTCGGCCGAGGGCCCGTCCACGCGGGCGCGCACGGAGGTGGCGGCGGCCTTGACGCCCTTGACCCGGAACGAGAAGCGGGCGGTCGCGCCCGCCTTGAGGTCGATGGCGCGCTGCGCGCGGTGCACCGCGCCGCCGTCCTCGGGCAGCAGCTGCCCGAGGTCCTTGAGCTGCCATCCGGCGGGCGCGGACGCCCAGTCGACGGCGGCGGGCAGGTCCGCCTGGACGCGGGCCCCCGCGAGGTCGACGCGGGTCTCGACGGTGACGTCGACGCGGGCCTGCCGTCCCACCGAGGGGGCCCGGTCGAGGTGCGTGGTCACGCGCACACAGCTCGACCAGCCGTCGGGGACCGTACAGGTGCGGTCCGGCGCCTTCGCGGGCGCGGCGGACGCGGGGCCGAGGACGGTGAGCGGGGCGCCGATGGCGAGGGCGCCGATGACGGCGACGGCCCTGGAGCGGGCGCCCGGTTTTCTTCCGCGGCGTCCTGACGGGGGTCTGGCCGATCTTCGTAACACGGCTGGGTCTCCTGTCGGTCGGTGAAGGCGTGACGTGATGGCGTGATCATGACAAAAGGTGCGCTACGAGGTGAGTGTCCAGCCGTGGGGGGAGTGGGGACAGGGGGGTTCCGGCCATCGGCTCGATCTGAGGCCCCGGGCACCGGATCCGTGGCCGCGGGCACCGGATCCATGGCCCCGGGCATGGGAAAGGGCGGGAGTGAACGTGCCACTCCCGCCCTCACATCACCCGGTTCACCCGGTCAACCCGCCGGGACGGGACGGCTCAGCTCAGGAGTTCCACCTCCGCGAGCGTCCCCTTCCCGTCCGGCACGAGCCGGTAGTGCGCGTACGTGCCCGGCTCGGCCACCGTGAAGGCCCGGGTCTGCTTGTCCCAGGCGAAGGACTCACCGGAGCGCTTGTCCAGGTCCTTCCACTTCCCGCCGTCCTTCGAGCCCTGGAGCACCCAGCCGCGCGGCGCCTTCGCCTTGTCGGTGGACGACGTCAGCGTGTACTGCACCGCCTTCGTCCCCTTGCCGACCGGCAGCTCGATCGCCGAGTCCGACGTGGCGTCCGTGGCCGAGGAGTCGTCGAAGAGCGCGCCCTCGCCCTTGAGGGCGTCCTTCCTCGGCGACGGCACCTTGTCGTCCTTGGTGACCGACGTCGGCTGGGCGTTCTTGCCCGTGCCCCACGCCGACGGCTTCGGGCCCATGTCGAACTCCAGGACACCGCCGCGCGCGATCATCTCGTGCGGCAGCGCGGTCGACTTCCACGCCTTGCCGTTGACCTTGAGGCCCTGCACGTAGATGTTCTTCGCGCTGTTCTTCGGCGCCTTGACGACGAGGTCGCGGCCGTTGTCCAGGTGCACGGTCATCTTGGTGAACTGCGGCGAGCCGATGGCGTATTCGCCGCTGCCCATCACCAGCGGGTAGAAGCCGAGCGAGGAGAAGAGGTACCAGCCGGACTGCTCGCCGTTGTCCTCGTCGCCGTGGTAGCCCTGGCCGATCTCGCTGCCGGTGTAGAGCCGCGAGAGGACCTCGCGGACCTTCTCCTGCGTCTTGGCCGGCTGTCCCGCCGCGTCGTACATGTACGCGGCGTGGTGGGCGACCTGGTTGGAGTGGCCGTACATGCCCATGCGGACGTCGCGGGCCTCCGTCATCTCGTGGATGACGCCTCCGTAGGAGCCCGCGAACTCGGCGGAGCCGGTCTCGGGGGTCGCGAAGTACGTGTCGAGCTTGTCGCCGAGGCCCTTGCGGCCGCCGTACAGATTGGCGAGGCCGCGCGAGTCCTGCGGGGCGGTGAAGGCGTAGCCCCAGGCGTTGGTCTCCGTGTAGTCATGACCCCACACGCGCGGGTCGAACTTGTCCGAAGGCACCCGCCAGCCGCCCTTGGCGTCCTTGCCCTGGAAGAAGCCGGGGTCGGTGCCCGCGCCCGCGGCCTTGCCGTCGAAGAGATTCACGTAGTCCTGGGCGCGGTTGAGGAAGTACGCCGACTCCTCCTTGAAGCGCTTCTTGCCCGTCTTCTTGTAGAGCGCCTCACCCATGCGGGCGATGCCGTAGTCGTTGAGGTAGCCCTCCAACGCCCAGGACAGGCCCTCGTGGGTCTCGCTGGGCGTGTAGCCGAGGAACGGCGACCGCTCCATGCCCTTGCGGCCGACGCCCGAATTCGACGGCACCACCGTGGCGTTCTTCACCGCCGCGTCGTACGCGGCCTCGGCGTCGAACTTCACGCCCTTGACGTACGCGTCGGCGAACGCGACGTCCGAGGAGGTGCCGGTCATCAGGTCCGCGTAGCCGGGCGACGACCAGCGCGAGGTCCAGCCGCCGTCCTTGTACTGCTGCACGAAGCCGTCGACCAGCTCGCCCGCCTTCTTCGGGGTGAGCAGGGAGTACGCGGGCCAGGTCGTGCGGTACGTGTCCCAGAAGCCGTTGTTGACGTACGGCTTGCCCTCGACGATCTTCGCGCCGGTGTGGGTCGGGGTGTCGGGCCCGGTCTGGGGCGAGAACGGGGAAGCGTACTTGAACGTGGACTTGCCGCCGCCTCCCGAACGCACCTTCTCGAAGCCCGAGTTGGGGTACAGGTACAGGCGGTACAGGGAGGAGTAGAGGGAGGTGCGCTGACCCTCGCTCGCGCCCTCCACCTCCACCTTGCCGAGGATGTCGTCCCACTGCCCCTGCGCGCGGTTCTTCACGCGGTCGAAGGAGGTGCCGGACGGGATCTCCTGGGCGAGGTTGTCCTTCGCCTGGTCCAGGCTGATCAGGGAGGTGGCTATGCGCAGGTTGACCGTGCGGTCCTTGCCCGCGTCGAAGCGCAGATAGCCGGTGACGTCGCCGCCACCGCCGCCCTCCAGCTTGCCGCCCGCCGTGACGTCGTCGTCGAAGACGCCGTACACGAACATGCGCGTCGCGCCCGTCGACAGACCGGACTTGACGTCGGAGTAGCCGGACACGACCCCGTTCTCCTTGTCGAGGGTCAGGCCGCCCTTCTCCGAGACGTTGTCGAAGATCACGCTCGCGTCGTCACCGGGGAAGGTGAACTTCATCATCGCGGCGTGGTCGGTCGGCGCCATCTCGGTCTTCAGACCGTTCTCGAACGTCACGCCGTAGTAGTGCGGGCGCGCCGTCTCCTTCTCGTGCTTGAACGCCAGCGCCCGCTTGGTGCGCGACGCGCTCGGGGTGTCCTTGTCGACCGACGGCATCATCTGGAACGTCTGCCGGTCACCCATCCAGGGACTCGGCTCGTGGCTCGCGCTGAACGCCTGGATCGTCGGCAGGTTGTCGTCGTTGTTGCCGCGGGCGTAGTCGTAGAGCCAGCTCAGGGAGCCCGCGTTGGTCACCGGGGTCCAGAAGTTGAAGCCGTGCGGGACCGCGGTGGCGGGGAAGGTGTTGCCGCGCGAGAAGCCGCCGCTGGAGTTGGTGCCGCGGGTCGTGTCGGCGTAGTCGGAGGGGTGCGCCTTCGGCTTCGCGGGCGCCTTCTCCTTCAGCGACACGTCGTCCAGCCAGCCGCGGAACTTCGCCGGGCCCTTCGGGGCGTCGTACGCGAGCAGGATCCGGTCGACCGTCTTGCCGCCCGCGACCTGCCCGATGCGCGCCTCGATGTTGTTCCACTGGTTGACGTAGAGCGCCTTGGACGCGCCCTGGCCCTGCGGAGTCAGCGGGAAGCCGTGCTGGTCCACGGCCTTGAGGTCGCTCAGATACGTGCCGTCGGTGAAGGCGAGGTCCACGGAGACGTTGGTCGCGGCGTAGTCGAGGTCGCCCTCGGCCATGGAGGGGAACACGCGATACCCGAGCTCGGTGTTCCCGCGCACCTTCACGTTCACATCGAAGACCTTGTTGTACGAGTAGCCGCGCCCGTCCGCCTTGTGGCTGCCCGCGTAGCGCAGCGCGTGCGTGCCGGTGAACCCGGCGCGGGACTTGGCGGTCGGGGAGCCGCTCGGGCCCCGGTCCACCAGGCTCAGCATGTCCTCGGGGGCGGGGGCCTGCGTGCCGCCCACCGACAGCTGGACGTCGGCGAGTTGGAGGGCGTCGTCGGCGCCGTTGTTCGCGGTGACGTCGAGGCGGTAGTGGGCGTATTTCTCCGCGTTCTCGAAGTCGTACTTCTTCGTCTTGTGCCGGCCGTCGAACGTCTCGCCCTTGCGCTCGTCGAGGACCTTCCAGTCCTTGCCGTCGGCGGAACCCTTCAGGGTCCAGTCCTTCGGGTCGCGCTCGGCGTGGTCGTTGGCCGAGGTCAGCGCGTACGTCACGACCTTGGCGGGCTCGTCCAGGTCGAACTCGGCCCAGCCGTCCTTCGCGAACGTCAGCCACTTGCTGGTGGCCTCACCGTCGACGAGGTTCGCGGCGACCTCGCCGGAGCCGGTGTTCTCGCCGCTGGCCCGGACCTCGGTGACGTGGTCGTTCACACTCCCGGGCAGCCCCGAGCTGAACTCGCCGTTCACGCCCGATGCCTTCTTCTTCCCGTCGGACCCCGTCTCGACGGTGTTCAGCCAGTCCGGCTGGGCCTGCCCCTCCTCGAAGGACGAGGCGAACCCCCGGTCGGCGCGCGCCGGTTGCTCGGGCCCGGCGACGGCGGCCCCCTGCGCCGCCACGACGAGCGCGAGCCCCAGCGCGCCGACGCCCGCGGCTGAACGGTGGTGTCTGTATCGGGGTCTACGTGCCCTGTGCGGCATCCCGAGCCCTCCCCTTGCAAGTTGGACAACGTTGTCACGAGCAGTGCGCAAGGTCTAGTAGGGAGTCAAGTTGCGCGCGTGTCAAGGGTGTTGTGAGGGGCCGCGGACGGTGGCCTGATATGGCCATGTCCGCACTCGGCCGTTGCGGAAACTTCTCCTGGCCGAATAGGGCTGCAAAGATCGTCGCCGTTGTGGACCGAAGTCCGGCGCGACAGCGGCCGATTCTCTTCGTGTGTCCTTTCTACGTGCATCAATTGTTCGGTGGGGGAGCAGTAGAACTGTGAACGGAACACTTCGCACAAAGCAGAAAATGACCGGATTCTCTTTGGCCGTACTCCTCGGGCTGCTGGTCGCCGGGCCCGTGGCGAAGGCCGAAACCGATACGCCGAAGGCGGAGACCCGGTCCGTCCAAGTGGCCGCCGACGGGCCGGAGAAGGACCTGATCTGGGGTTGAGACGTCCGCTCCCTGACGTATGCCGAGGTGTCGTCTCCCCGGCTGCTCACGGAATCGATGTCATTCGACTGTGTCTTTCGGCTGTGTCTTTCAACGGGAGAGGATCGGCGGTTGAAGTCCGTGGAAATGCTTCTGGCAGAAGGCGGCGACAGAACCTGGGAGGCCACGCGCCCCGGCCCCGCGGAGGGCCCGTCCGCGGCCGCCTTCTGGGACCGCATGATGCTGACCGCCCCGGCCCGCCGCGCGCCGTCCCCGCGCGCGGCCCCCGCGGGGCTCGGGCCCGCGCTGCGGCTCCTGGAGGCGGCCTGGCACGGCGGCCGGGCCGGGATGCCCGCCGCGCCCTCCGCGGGCGCGCTGCATCCGTACGAATGCCTGGTCGTCACGGGCACGGGCACCGGCGCCGCGGTGTTCGCCGCCGACCCGGTGCGCAGGACGTGTGCCCTGCTCACCGAGGGGCCCGAGACCGGACGGGCCCTGGACGAGAGCGGTCTTGCGGTTCCCGAAGGCGGCGCGCTGCTGCTCGTGGTGGCCCGCCCGTGGCTGTCCATCCGCAAGTACGGCGACCGCGGCTACCTCTACACCCAGCTCGACGCCGCCCACTTCGCGGTCCATCTGCTCGGCCTCGCGGCGGACGCCGACGAGCGGGCCGCGCTGCGCACCCGGCTCGACACGGGACCGCTCGCCGCGCTCCTCGGTCTCGACCGCCACTGCCGCTTCATCCACTCGGTGCTCACCGTCGGGGCGGGCAGGGGCGGGCGCGGCCCCGACGCCGGTCACGGCACCGGAACCGGCCCCGACACCGGTCGGGACGGCTGGTCGCAGACCCGCGGGGGCGCCGCCTTCGCCCCGGTGTCCTGGCTGGAGCAGGCATGTTGGGGGCTGATCGGACCCTTCCGGGAGCGCGGTCGGCCCGCCGACTCGGAGGTCGTCCCCGAACCGCTGGTCAGCAGGGCCTCGGAGCTGCTCGGTGGCCGCCCCTTCGCCTCCGGAGAGAGCAGGACGGGGCTCGCGGCCCGGCGCAGGTCCGCGAAGACGTTCACCAAGGGGGCCGTGTCCCGGCACGACCTCGGGGTGGTGCTTTCGGCGATGCGGGCCGAGCTGCGCACCGACCTGCCGGGCGGTGACCCGGTCCGGGCCACGCTGGTGGCCAGGGACGTCACGGGCCTCGGCGTCGGCAGCATCGGTCTGACCGGCGCCGGCGCCGGCACCGGCACCGGCGCGGCCGGCCCCGGTCTCGCGCCGACGGCGGTCACCGACGAGGAACTCGTCGAGATCTGCATGGGCCAGGACCACCTGCGGCACGCGGCGGGTTTCGTGCTGCTGCACGCGCGGCGCCAGGAGCTCCTGAGGGACGGGCCGAGCGGCATCGACCGGGTGCTGTTCCGGGCCGGGGCACTGGGCCACCTGCTCTATCTGGGCGCCGCCGAGGCCGAGTTGTCGATTACCGCCATCGGCGGCTTCGACTCCGCACGATGGCGGGCCGTGGCCGATCTCGCCGCGGACGAAGAAGTCCTCTACGTCCTCGTGATCGGCACGTCGGCGCCGGATTCCGATGTTTCCGGTGTTCCCGGTGTTTCCGGTGCCATGAAACTCGACCGCCTGCATGTTGCCTACGCGCAGAATGAGAGGTGACGACCGTGCTTGCCGATCTCTTCACCGAAGCGCTGCGTGAGCACAAGGGGCGCGTAGCCCTGACGGACTCCTTCGCCACGGTGACGTACGAAGCCCTCGACGGCCGTTCCCGCGTGGCGGAGAAGGCGCTGTTTCCGCACGGCGCGCCGCGCGAAGGAACGCGGGTGGGAATCAAGGCGGCCAACTCCGTCGGATATGTGACGGCGTATGTCGCGCTGTTGCGCAGCGGATGTGTTCCCTTTCTGATCGACGCGTCCCTGGGCGCCACGGAACTCGGCATGATCGTCGAGGACTGCGGGCTCGATCTCCTGCTGCACGACGACGTGCCGGGCCCGCCGGAGCTGCCCGGGGCCGACACCGAGGCCGTGGGCGCCGTCGAAGGGCTGCGCCTGACCCGGGTGCGGGGCGGGGGGCCGCGCCCCGAGCTGCTGCCCGACACCGAGGTGTGCCGGTTCACCTCCGGTTCGACCGGCAGGCCGAGCTGCATCGAATTCTCGGCGCGGGCCGTCGAACGGGCCGCGCGCAACTGGACCGAGGGCACCGGCCTGACGCGGTCGGACGGCATCGCGTGCTTCGCCGCGCTCTCCAACGGCCTCGCCTTCAACACCTCGCTCCTGTCCGCCTTCCTCGTCGGCGCGCGGCTGCACCTGAGCCAGGGGCTGCCCACCGCGGGACGCGTCACGCGGCTCCTGGAGAAGACCGGGGCGAGCAGGCTCGTGGGCTTCCCCGCCCTGTACGAGTCCGTGGTGCGGCGCGGGAGCGGCGACCCGGGCACGGCGGCGGCCGTCCGCCGGCTGAACCTCGCGATCTCCTCGGCCGCCCCGCTGCGGCCCGAGGTCAGGGCCCGCTTCACCGAACTGACCGGCGTGCCGGTCAGTGACTACTACGGCACGGCGGAGACGGGACCGCTCACCTTCGCAGCGGGGACGGGACCGCTCACCTTCGCAGCGGGGACAGGCGCGGGCGGGAGCACCGGGCTCGGCGTCCCGCTGCCCGGAGTGACGCTGCGCGCCGGGGAGAGCGCGGAGCGGCCCGTCGCGATCACGGTGCGCAGCGAGTCGATGGGCTCCCGGTACCTCAACGCACCCGGCGTCTTCGAGTCCCGGCTCGACGAGGCGGGCTTCTACCGCACCGGGGACACCGGCTACCTCGGGGCCGACGGCCTCGTGCTGACCGGCCGCACCAACCGGATGATCAATGTCGCGGGACGCAAGATCGACCCGGTCGAGGTCGGCGCCGTGCTGCGCGAAGTCCCCGGTGTGCGCGACGCCGTGGTGCTCGAAGCCGCGGACCGGCGCGGCGACCCCGTGGTGGCCGCGGTCTACGTGGGCGACACCGGGGTGACGGACGCCGTGCTGCGCGGGCACGTGGCCGCGCGCCTCGCCCCCTACAAGGCCCCCGCCCTGCTGCGCTCGGTGCCCCGGATCCCCTGCGGATCGACCGGAAAGCCGTCCTTGACCGCACTACGCCGACTCTTCGAGAACCCGGAGGACCCTCAGTGACCACCAGCACCGACCTGCGCGGTCAGCTCATGCGCCTCGTCATCGACTCGGGGGACGGTGAGCTCAGCCTCGCCGACCTGGAGAAGGCCGAGTACTCGCTGACCGCCCTCAACTATTCGTCCCTGTCCTACATGCGTCTGATCGACGCCATCGAGAACGACCTGGGCGTCTATCTCGACCCCGAGGCCGACACCGAACGCTTCTCGTCCGTCGACGGCATCCTCGGGCTGATCGCGGAGAGCTCGGAACCGGGCGCGTGAGCGGGGAC
This sequence comes from Streptomyces sp. NPDC087300, assembly GCF_044744425.1. NCBI lineage: Bacteria > Bacillati > Actinomycetota > Actinomycetes > Kitasatosporales > Streptomycetaceae > Streptomyces > Streptomyces sp. NPDC087300. The sequence goes on along the minus strand of NZ_JBIUYI010000013.1, from coordinate 94,179 downwards.
CCCGGCGGCGCGTCAGGAGGGCCGTACGGCGGCGTGTCAGGAGGGCCGCACGACGGCTCGGGTCAGGGTGCGCTCACCCGCATCGGAGTCCTCGGTCTGGGCCGGCTCGGCCGGGCGGTGGCGCGGGCGGCCCAGGAGCAGGGGCTACGGGTCGTGGAGATCGGCCGCTGGGGCGAATGGCCCACCGGGGACCACGCGCCGCCCGTCCTGATCGACGCCAGCGCCCCCGAAGCCCAGCCCGCCCTGCTCGACCACTGCGCACAGCAGGGCACCGCCCTGGTCGAATGCGTCTCGAACCTCAGCGCCGCGCAGTGGACGGCGCTCGGTGAACTGGCCACCCGGGTGCCGGTGGTGCGGGCGCCCAACCTGTCCCTCGGACATCACGTCCAACGACAACTGGTGCGTCTGGTCGGCGCGTTGCACCCCATCGGCGCCCAGCCGCCGGAGGCGACGGTCTGGGAGCGCCACCCGGTCACCAAGGCCCACCGCCCCAGCGCGTCGGCCGTGCGGCTCGCCGACGCGTGGCGCGAGGCGTCCGGCCACCCGGCCGCGAGCGTCGACTCGCGGCGCGCCGGGGGCCCGGTGAGCGACCACGAGGTGCAATTCGCCTGGCGGGCCGAGAGTCTGACGGTCCGTCACTCCGTGGCCTCGCTCGACGCCGCGGCCTTCGGCGCCCTCGCGGCCGCCCGCTGGGCCGTGGGCGGGCCGCCGGGGATCACCGACGTATCCGCCGTATTCGACGAGTTGGCGCACAGCGCGCGGGAGCGAGAACGATGCCAGAGCTGATCCAGCAGGACGCGGAACCGGGCCGCGCCCCGGCCGGCCGGAGCGCCGCGGCCGCCCCGCCCGTGCCGGGCACCTCTCCCGCGCACCGCAGGCTGCGCGCACAGATCGCCCTCGGCGCGCGCATGCTGTCCCTGGACGGGCACGACGACTTCAACCAGGGCCAGATATCGGCGCGTCTGCCGGGCAGCGACACCTTCTACATCAAGAACGCGCTGTGCGGGTTCGACGAGGCGACGCCCGACCAGATCGTCCTCGCCGCCGTGGACCACGAGGCGCCCGCGCCGAAGCTGGCGCCGCCCGAACTCCCGCTGCACCAGGCGATCTACCGGCGCCGTCCGGACGTCAACGCCATCGTCCACAGCCACGCCCCGCACACCCTGGTCTTCGGCACCACCGATCTGACGCTCCGTCCGGTGTCGCACGAGGGCGCGTACTTCGTCGGCAGGCTCGGTCTGTTCACCGAGACGAGCAACACCGTCCTGGACATCGGGACGGGCGAGCTGATCGCGGAGGCGATCGGTACGGGACACGGTGCCCTGATGCGCAACCACGGCGGCGTGGTCACCGGCAAGAGCGTGCGGCACGCCGCGGTGTTCGCGCAGGTCCTCGAACGGGCCTGCCGTCTCCAACTCCTCGCGCAGAGCACGGGAGTCGCCTACGCGCACAGCACGGAACGGGACGTCGCCCTCAAGCAGGACTTCATCTACGCGGACCTGTCCGTGCGCTCCTACTGGGACTACGCGGTCCGGCGCGTCCAGCGGGTGTGGCCGCAGAGCGCCGAATGGCTCACGGCGTGAGCGGTGCGCGCCCCGGCGGGGGCGCCCGCAGAGCACCCGAGTTCGGCCGCCACGACGTGCTGATCGCGGTGGCCGAACGCGGTCGAGGACCCGCCCCGCGGCGCTTCCTCACCGCGGCCGACCTGGCGGAGGCCGACGGGCTGCCGCCGCTGCGGTCCCAGGAGTTCCAGGACGGCAGGGCGCTGCTGCGCTGGGCGCTGCGCAGGTCGCTGGGCCGGACGGCGGGCGCCTCCCGCATCGCCCGTTCGCTCCGGGGCAAGCCGCTCCTGACGGGCGCCCCGGCGGTCGGCATCAGCGTGGCGCACAGCAGGCGCCTGCTCGTGGTGGCGGTCGCACCGGGCCGCGCGGTCGGCGTCGACGTCGAACCGCCGGCCTGCCCGACGCCGGGCCTCGTCCTGCGCAGCTGCCTTCCGGCCGACAGGGAGCGGGTCGCCGCCCTGCGCCCCGAGGCGCGGGCCAGGGCCTTCGGCGCGATCTGGACCGTCCAGGAGGCGTGCCTGAAGGCGACGGGCGACGGTGTGCGCTGGGCGCCGGGGCGGGTGCCCGTCCCGGTGTTCCAGCGGTACGGGCGATGGGCCGGACACCTCTGGCGCAGCCTGCCGCGCACCGCGGGGGAGGCCGCCGCGGTCGCGGTCTCCTGCGCGGACGCCCCGCCGCGCTCGATCCGCGTGCTCTCCGTGCCGCGCACGGCACGCGGCGACCGCGCGTTCCCCTTCCGGCCGACCGGCCCGCGGTACGCCCCCGACTTCCGGCCGACCGGCCCGCGACACGCCCACGACACGACAGCGAGGACGCGATGACCACGCACGCAGCGGCGCCACTGGAGGTCACTCCGGTTCCGCGCACCGAGCTCATGCCCGTCTCCTTCACGCAGGAGGAGCGCCTGGAGACCGGCCGCCATGTGCAGCTGGTGAACAACAAGATCGCCGTCGGCGTACGGTTCGACGGCCCGCTCGACCTCGGGCTCCTGGAGCGGTGCGTCGGCCTGCTCACCGCGCGCCACGAGGCGCTGCGGCTGACCTTCCCCGTGGTGGAGGCCGGACACCGGCTGAGCGTGGCGCCCGACTCGGGCACGGAACTGCGCGTCTTCGACGCGACGGGGGCGGATGCCGGGGAACGGTTGCGGGACGGACTGCGCCGACTGTCCCAGGACGCCTGCCGGGACTACGACCTGGCCAAGGGGCCGCTGTTCAGGGCCGCGGTCGCCCGTGTCGACGAGCACTGCCACGTCCTCTGCCTCGCCATGGACCACGTCGTCATCGACGCCTGGTCCGTACGGCTCATGATCGACGACATCCTGGCCGCGTACACGGCGTTCGCCGCCGGGCGGGACGCCGAACTGCCGCTCGTCCCCGTGCAGTTCCCCGACTTCGCGGCCTGGGAGCGCGCGTACCTCAGCGGCAAGGCGCTGGACCGGCTCGTGGGCTACTGGCGCAAGCAGCTCGACGGAATCGACGCGATCCCGGCCTCCGGCCTGGTGGATCCGGCGATGGCCGGTGCGCCGCGCACCCCCGAACTCGTCAAGCTGCCCCGGTCGTTGGGCGCCCCGCTGACCGAGGCGGTGCGGAAGCTGGCACGGGAGGAGAACACCAGCGTCACCGCGGTGGTGTCCGCGGCGGTCAAGGCCACGATGTGGCAGCACCGGCGGGAGAGCGTGGGCGAGGAACGCGCCGCGGACGTGGCCACGTTCGGCTCGCTCGCCAACCGGTCGCGCCCCGAGACCCAGCAGACCGTCGGATACCTCGCCACGGTGGCCACGCTGCGGACGGTCTTCGACCGCGACAACACCTTCCGCGAACTCGTCGCGCTGGACGCGCGGACCCTGTGGAACGCCCTGCGGCACCAGCGCATCCCGCACTCGCTGATCATGAAGGAGATCGGTTCGCCGCTGTACGGGGCCCGTTACCGCGACCCCAAGGCGACGCCGTCGTACATGAACTTCGACTTCGACCTCCTGGAGACCGCGCAGGAGCCGCTCGCACCGCCGCCCGGTCTGGCGGTGCGGGTGGTCACGATCCCCAACCCCGAGGTGCCGCGCGGCGGCCTGCGGATCATCGGGTACGAGCTGAGCGACGGCATGACCCTGGAGCTGCGCTACCGGGGCGACCGGTACTCGGCGGGCTGGGCGGGCGCCTTCATGGCCGATCTGCACAGGCTGCTCGGCAAGGCCACAGAGAACCCCGAGATCCGGCTCAGGAGCGTGTTCTGACCGGCCGATTCCGACGACGGCATGTACGGCATCAAGAGCATCAACGGCATCGATGACATCGTGAAGGAGGTCGGCGTGTCCGTGTGCAGGCTGGCGGCGATCGATCTGGACGGGACGCTCCTCGCGTCCGACTTGACGCTCTCCGGGCGGAGCAGGGCCGCGCTCGACGCGGCCAGGGGCGCCGGGATCGAGACCGTGTTCGTGACGGCCAGGCACCTGGCGGCGCTCGACCACTACCCCGACCTCGCCCTGGTCGGCGAGGCGGTGTGCTGTCTGGGCGCGGCGGTCCACGAATTCCCCTCGGGCCGGCTGACGTGGGCGCGCTCGATCGACCCGCGGACCGTGGCCGAGGTGGCGGTCCGGATCAAGCGGGAGTTTCCCGGGCTCGAACTCGCCTGGGTGCCGGAGAGCGGCCCGCTCGGCTACGAGCCGGCCTACTCGCGGCCGCCGCTGCTCGGCGAGTCCTACCGCGGCAGCCCCGAGGAGATCGGCCAGCCGGTGCTCAAGCTCTTCGCCGTCGGTCCCGAACTGGGCCGCGAGCGGCCGGAGTTCCTCCTCGACGCGCTGGCGGGCCAGGTGGAGATCGCCCACTTCGGCGACGGGTTCGTCGATCTGGTCGCGCCTGGCGTGGGCAAGGTGGACACGCTGCGCGGGCTGTGTGAGCGCCGCGGCATCCGGGCCGACGAGGTCGCGGCCTTCGGGGACACCGCCGCCGACATCGACATGATCCGCTGGGCGGGGCACGGGGTGTTCATGGCGAACGGCGCGCCGGAGCTGCGCCACCACGCGGACGAGATCGCCCCCGACTGCGACGCCGACGGGGTGGCCGTCGTCCTCGAACGTCTGGTGTCCGAGCGGCTCGCGGCGGAGTCCGTGCGCGGCTGACTCCCCGGCGCGCCCGTCCCGTCCCGCCCCACCGCGCCGCCCCGCCGCCCGCCGAGTGGCGACCCATCCGACTGCGAGGAAGACCCACGTGCGCGTTCACCGCTTTCTGCCCACCGACGAGGCCCGTCAGCTGATCGGCCTCGCCACCGAGATCGCCGATGCCGAACTGGCGCCGCGCGCAGCCGACTTCGAGGAGCGCGGGGAGTACCCGAGGGAGCTGCTGCGGATGCTCGGCAGGTCCGGGTTCCTCGGACTGCCCTACCCGCAGGAGTACGGCGGCGGCGGACAGCCGCTCGAGGTCTATCTGAACGTCCTGGAGATCCTGGCGGCCCGCTGGCTCTGTGTCGCGCAGTCCATCCACATCCACACGCTCGCCTGTCACCCGCTGCACGCCGCGGGCGGTGACGCCCTGCGCAAGGAGCTGCTCCCCGACATGCTCGGCGGCGAACTCCTCGGCGCCAACTGCATATCCGAGCCGGCCGCCGGTTCCGACGCGGCCGCCATGACCACGCGGGCGGTGGCCGACGGCGACGACTACGTGCTCGACGGCACCAAGGCCTGGGTGTCGCACGCCGGAGTGGCCGACTTCTACAACGTCTATTGCAGGACCGGTGGTTCGGGGCCCGCGGGGATCTCCTGTCTGCTCGCGCCGGGTGACACACCGGGCCTGCTCCCGCAGTCCCCTGAGCGGAAGATGGGCGTCTCGGCCTCGCCCACCGCCCAGATCGTCCTCGACGGGGCGCGGGTGCCGCGCGAGCGTCTGATCGGCAGACCGGGCCGCGGCTTCCTGCTCGCCATGGGGGCGATGGACATCGGCAGGCTCGGCATCGGGGCCTGCGCGGTCGGCCTCGCGCAGGCCGCGCTCGACTGCGCCGTCGGCTACGCCAAGGAGCGCGAGCAGTTCGGGCAGCCGGTCATCGAGTTCCAGGGGCTCGGCTTCCTCCTCGCCGACATGGCCACCCAGGTCGCGGCGGCCCGCTCCCTCGTACTGAGCGCGGCCCGGCTGCGGGACAGCGGCGAGCGGTTCTCCACCGAGGCCGCGAAGGCGAAGCTGTTCGCCACGGACATGGCCATGCGGGTCACGACCGACGCCGTCCAGGTGCTCGGCGGCTACGGCTACACGAAGGACTTTCCCGCCGAGCGCTGGATGCGCGAGGCGAAACTCCTGCAGATCGTCGAGGGCACCAACCAGATCCAGCGGCTGGTGATCTCCCGGTCCCTTTCTTGATCCGACGCCGCCGTTCGCTCGTCGTGCGCCTCCGGCGAAGTTCGGAGGAGTTGCCCCGTTTGGCGTGGAGAGCGGCCCTGCCGAGGGTCGCTTTCGCCCTCGTTTCCTCCCTTGGCCTGGCGAAAGCTGTGGTGTAGACCTATGAGTCCGAACCCGTCGTACGGTGGGCACAGGGGCAGGAGGGGGTCGTGGGATCGAGTGTCACGCGCGAAGTGGCCAAGCATCTTTACGGGCAGGCTCTTGGGGAGACGGACTGGCGTCTGGAACAGGTCGCCAGGGATTTCAATGTCGAACTGGAGTTCGTCTTTCAGGTCGTACGCAACATGGAGGACATCGGTCTGATCTCCTCCAAGGGCGGTGAGTACCGGCTCGCGGGAGCGACGCCGGAGGCCGTGCTCGCCCGGCTCATCGAACGTGAGCGGGCCCAACTGGTCGGCCGCATGCGGGAGAACGAGACGCTGCTCAAGCGGATGGACGTGGCCACCGCGAGCCTGCTCGAACAGTTCCAGGAGCGGAGCGCGACGGCGGGCACCGAGGTCATCCGGGGAGTCGAGCGGGTCTCCGCCGTGCTGGAGGACGCCACGGCGTTCGCCACCCAGGAGATCATCAGCATGCATCCGGGGAACACGCCTCCCTTGGAGATGCTGAGCGCCGGCATGCGGCGCAACAAACGGGTGCTCGCCCGCGGCGTGACCATGCGCAGCATCCACCTGCTCTCCATGACGCGGGTGGCCTACGCCGACCGGCATCTCCAGGGACTTCAGGACGCGGGGGTGCGGCTCAGGCTCGCCTCGACGCTGCCGTTCCGGATGATCCTGGTGGACGGCGCGATCGCGATGGTGCCGACGGCGGACGCCGACTCCATCCAGCTGTTGCTGGTCCGCGACCCCCATGTCGTACGCCTGCTGCGCGGGATCTTCGACTTCTGCTGGGCCATGGCGGTGCCGCGCAGCGGGCCGGAGGCGCCGGACGGCGACGACACCGAACTCACGCCCCAGCACCACGCCATCCTGCGGCTGCTCGCCGCGGGCAGGACCGACGAGGGCATCGCCCGCCAACTGGGCATCTCCACCCGCACCCTGCGCCGGGCCATGTCCGACCTGATGGGCAGGCTCGGGGTGTCGAGCAGGTTCGAGGCGGGAGTCGCGGCGCAGGTGCGCGGGCTCCTGGGCGGCGGGTGAGCGGCCGCCGTGGCCGACTGGTGCCATGGCCGCATCAGGCCTCGGCGATGATCTGTCCCGCGCCTGAGGCGGCGGGCAGGATCGCCCATCGGAAGTCGAGGTCCGTGCGAAGGAGCGAGGCGCGTGCAGAATCCGCTGGGTACCAAGGCAGACACGCCGCTCGAAGTGGCCGTGCACAAGGGCGGTTACGGTGACGCGTTCATCGTGGCGGCGGAGCGGGCCTACCAGGAACGGTTCCCCTCGGCCACCCTCACCCACACCGGCCTCAAGTCGATCGACGAGGCGCTGCTGCCCCGCTTCGCGCGGGGGAACCCGCCCGACCTGGTCAGCTCCGCCGGTGCCAATCAGCTCGACCAGGGGGCCCTGATCAGGGACGGGAAGCTGCTGGCGCTCACCGAGCTGCTGGCGGCGCCGTCCCTGGACGACCCGACGAGGACGGTCGAGGAGACACTGCTCCCCGGCACCGTCGACATCGGCGTGTACGACGGCACGTGCTACGCGCTCAACTACGCCTACAACGTGTACGGGCTCTTCCACAGCTCGGCCCTCTTCGCGCGCCACGGCTGGGAGTTCCCCCGCACCTGGGACGCCATGCTCGGCCTCTGCGCGGAGATCAAGAAGGCGGGCATCGCCCCGTGGACGTACGGCGGCAGCTATCTGCTCCCCTTGCTGCGGTCGCTGCTCATGATGGCCATGAAGGAGGGCGGCGCCCGGGTCCTGAGCGACATCGACAACCTCGCCCCCGGCGCCTGGCGCACCGAGCCCGTCCTCGCGGCCGCCGAGGCCATGCACGAGCTCGTGCGCAAGGGATACATCCTGCCCGGCACGGACAAGCTGACCTACCTGGAGGCGCAGGCCGAGTTCGTGCACGGCAGGGCCGCGTTCATCCCGTGCGGCTCCTGGCTCGACAACGAGATGCGGGGCGTCACCCCGGACGGCTTCGACATGGTCATCACGCCGACGCCCACCCTCGGCGCCACCGCCGATGCCACCGTCCCGCAGGAGGCCGTCATGGCCGTCGCCGCCGAGCCCTTCCTGGTGCCGGCCGACGCGGCCAACTCCCGCGGCGGCCTCGAACTGCTGCGCATCATGGTCTCCCGCTCGCAGGCGCGTCGCTTCACCGAGCTGACCGGCGCCCTGACCTGTGTGGACGGCGCCGCGGACGGAGTGCCCCTGACACCCGCGCTGGCATCGGCGCGGGCCGCGCTCGACGCCGCGGGCAAGCACACCTACTTCCTGATGTTCCACCTCTGGTACCGCGAGTTCGACACCGCGCTCGGGCACGCCACCGCGCGGCTCATGAGCGGCGAGTGGACGCCCGACGAGTGGAGCCGGCAGTGCCAGCGGCTCGCCGACGGCCTCGCGGCCGACGCGGACGTGCCGAAGTACACCAGGTGACGCTGGGGGAGAAGACCGCGCTCGCCCGGCGGCGTGAGCTGTGGTCCAGGGACTTCGGGCTCTACTTCACGGCCAGGGTGATGGCCGCGCTCGCCGACGGCATGCTGCCGGTCGCGCTCTCGGCCGGGCTGCTCGCCGCGGGCCACGGCACCAGCGCGGTCGGCTACGCGCTGGGCGCCTGGATGGCGACCTTCGCGGGCCTCGTCCTGGTCGGCGGGGTCCTCGCCGACTGGTTCACGCCGCGCCGGATGATGGTCGGCGCCGACACCGTGCGGGTGGTCACCGTGACGGTGATGGCGGTCGCCTTCGCCTCGGGGAACCCCGCGCTGTGGGCGGTCTGCCTGCTCCAGGCCGTCGGCGGCGCCGCGACCGCGATGTTCCAGCCGGGGGTGGCGAGCACCGTCCCGCGCGTCGCCTCCGACGTGCAGCGCGCGAACGCGGTGCTGCGGGTGGCCGAGGCGGTGGCCCTGCTCTTCGGCCCGGCCGCCGCGGGTGTGCTCGTCGCCTTCGCCGGGGCGGGCACCGTCTTCGGCGTGATCGCGGGGACCTTCGCGGTCAGCGGTGTGTCCTTGCTGCTGCTGCGCCTCGCGCCGCTGACCGACGCGGGTGCGGAGAGCAGGACCTCGATGGTGCGGGACCTGCGCGACGGCTGGCAGGAGTTCCGTTCCCGGGCCTGGCTGTGGGGCGTGATCGTGATCTTCGCCCTGTGGGGCCTGATCGCCTACGGTCCCGTCCTGCCGCTGGCCGCCGGGCTGATCATCCCCGAGTACGGCTCTTCGGTGTACGGCCTGGTGACCGCTGCCTTCGGCGCGGGCACGGTCGTCGGCGGGCTCATCGGCCTGCGGGTGCGCCCCGAACGGCAGTTGCTGGCCGGTGCCGTCGCCATGCTCGCCTATCCCCTCCAGCCGTGGGCGATGGCCGCCGACCAGTCCGTCCTGGTCATCGGGGCAGGGCACTTCACGGCCGGGGTCGGGATCGCCTTCTGGGGCGTGATGTGGTCGACCACGGTGCAGACCCAGGTGCCCGCCGCCGTGCTGAACCGCGTGTACGCCTACGACGTGGCGGGGTCGATCATGATGCAGCCGCTCGGCCGGGCCCTCGCGGGTCCCGCATCGGACACCCTCGGCGGACGCGAGGTCCTCGCGGTGTCGACGGTGGCCGGATTCCTCGGCTGTGTCTGCCTGTTGGCGGCCCCGGCCATCCGGGGCCTGCGCAGGGTGAGCTGACCCGCCCGCGCCGTAGGAACAGGCGCCCGAGCGCCGCAGGGGCCGCCCGCAGAAATGGGGGCGGCCCTTCCGCGTGCCTGCGGTTTCGGTGAGGTCTCAACCCGGATAAGGCTGCCCGCCAAATATGTATTCGATCTTGCCCACCCGGAGGGAAGTGGACTATACCTGTCGCACGTCCGCGTGGCCGTTCGAACGGCGCGGCCCCGAGAAGGGTCGGAACAGGGGGTCTTTGCGGGCCAACTGCCCTGCCCCACCGCCGATCCCGGCGCTTCAGAGCTTCACCGCACGACCCCAGCTTCACACCACCGCGGTGCCGGGGAGGGTCCGGTTCACCGCCTGAGTCCTGGAGAGCGAGGACTTGAGCATGGGATCCACCAGCGTCAACCGTCGTGAGGTCATGAAGAGGGCGGCGGCCGCCGGGCTGCTCGCGGTGCCGGCCGTCGGCGCGCTCAGCTCCTGCGCCAGCGGGGGCGGCGACGAGAACAAGGCCGAGAAGGGCGAGAAGTCCAAGAAGAACCCGCTGGGCGTGAAGACGGACGCGGGGCTCACGGTCTACATCTTCAACGGCGGATACGGCGACAAGTACGCCCAGTTCGTCACGGACATGTACGCCAAGAAGTACCCCAAGGCCGACGCCGAGCAGAAGCCCACCGAGAAGATCGCCACCCAGGTCCAGCCGAAGATCGTCCGCGGCAAGCCCACGGCGGACGTCGTCAACAACTCAGGCGCCGACCAGATGAACCCGGGCAAGCTGGTGCACAACAAGCAGGTCGCCGACCTCACCGAGGTGCTCGACGCGCCCAGTTGGGACGACCCGAACGTCACCGTGCGCGAGACCCTGGTGCCGATCGTCGAGGAGATGGGCCGCTTCGGCGGCAAGGCGTGTTACCAGCTCAACATCGCCCTGACGGTGTACGGCAACTGGTACTCCAAGAAGCTCCTCGAGCAGGGGCTCGACTCGGAGTACCCGAAGACCTGGGACGCGATGCTCGCGGTCTGCAAGAAGGCCAAGGCCAAGGGCATCCACGGCTGGAGCTACCCGGGCGGCCACCCGCGCTACATGTTCTTCAGCATGTACGCGATGTTCGCGCAGCGCGGCGGCCGCGAGGTCATCGAGGCGATGGACTACCTGGAGCCGAGCGCCTGGAAGAACGACGCGGTCAAGGACGTCTTCGAGGCGTGGGAGGAACTGGTCGCCAAGAAGTACGTGCTGACCGGCTTCGACGGCACCGAGGCGCACACCGAGATGCAGACCGCCTGGACCAAGGAGGGCAAGTGCGTCTTCGTGCCCGACGGCTCCTGGGTGGAGAACGAGGCGAAGGACACCACGCCCAAGGACTTCGAGATGACCGTGGGTGCCACCCCGTCGCTCGACTCCGGCGACAAGATGCCGTTCGGCACGCTCTACGCCCCCGCGGGTGAGCCCTTCATCGTCCCGGCCAAGGCCGAGAACCGCCAGGGCGGCCTGGAGTGGATGCGGATGATGTACAGCAAGGAGGCCGCGCTCAACCTGTTCAAGGAGATCGGGTCGATGCCCGTCGTCAAGGGCGCCATCGACGGCCAGAAGCTCCCCTCGGGCACGGCCAGCGCGCACGCGGCGATCCAGGCGGCCGGGGACAACATCGTCATCCCCAAGTTCTTCGACTGGTACAACGAGTTGTTCCGCGAGGACTTCAACAACATGATCCACAAGTTCATGCAGGGCCAGATCGGCGCCAAGCAGGCCATGGACACCATGCAGAAGGCCTCGGACCGGATCCTCAAGGACCCCGACATCGACAAGATCAAGAAGGCCTGATCCACGGTAGGGACGTGAACGAGCGGGCGGGGCTGAGCAGAGTGAAGACCGACACCCGGGTGGACGATTCCCCACCTCCGAAGAAGCAGGCGGGCCCGAGGGCACAACCCGAGCCGCCCAACGGGCTGTTGTTCGCCCTGGCCATCGTTCTGCCGCCCCGCTTCACACCCGAACGCGTCCGCTACGACCGGCGCTACCGCACGCTCGACAAGTACCGCTTCATCGTGGGCTTCCTCGCCGTGCCGCTCGCGTTCTACGCGCTGTTCGTGATCTCGCCCTTCCTCCAGGCGATCTACTACTCGTTCACCGACTGGTCCGGCGGCCCGGTGGCGAACTTCGTCGGGTTCGACAACTACCAGAAGATGTGGAACGACGAACGGTTCTGGGACTCCCTGCGGATCAGCACGCTGCTCCTGGTCATCGCGCCGGTCATCACCCTCGTCCTCGGCATGTTCTTCGCCTACATGATCACCTCGGGCGGCCGGCACCGCAGGGGCCGGGCCATCGCGGGCGTCGCGGGCTCCTCGCTCTACAAGGTCGTCTACTTCTTCCCGCAGGTGCTCTCCGTCGCCATCATCGCCGTGGTGTGGGGACGCGTCTTCAACACCAACAGCGGCCTGATCAACGGCGGCCTCGACAAGATCGGCGTCAACGGGCCCGCGTGGCTCGGCGGCGACGAGACGCTCGGCCTGATCTCGCTGCTCATCGTGATCAGTTGGAGCTTCGTCGGCTTCTACGTCGTGCTGTTCTCCGCGGCGATGGGCTCGGTCCCCCAGGACATCTACGAGGCCGCGCTCCTGGACGGCGCGGGCCGCGCCCGCACCTTCTTCAGCGTCACCCTGCCGCTGATCTGGGACGCGGTGCGCACCGGCTGGATCTACATGGGCATCCAGGCGCTCGACACCTTCGCGATCTGCCTGGTCATGGTGCCCCCGCACGTACTGAAGGTGACCCCGGTCTTCCTCTACGAACGGTTCAGGGACGGCCAGTACGGCTACGCCACGTCCATCGGCGTCGTCCTTCTCGTCCTGAGCATGGCGTTCTCGCTGATCGTCATGCGGGTCGGGAACCGCGACCGGATCGAATACTGAGACCGCGGGAGCCACAGCATCATGACCACGACCTCCACCACCGCGCCCCGCCCCGGGACCTCCGCCGCGCCCCGCCGTGAGAACGAGGCGGGCGGCGCGCTGAACGTCTTCTCGCACGCCTTCCTCGTCCTGTGGGTGATCCTCGCCGCCGGGCCGCTGATCTGGGTCGCGCTCACCGCGTTCCGCCCCTCGGCCGAGATCCTCAGCGACCCGATGGGCTGGCCCTCCTCCTTCCACTGGGAGAACTTCAGCAACGCATGGAACAAGGCGAACATCGGCCAGTACACCCTCAACTCGCTGATCATCCTGGCGGGTTCGCTGACCGGCACCATGCTGCTCGGCTCGATGGCCGCGTACGTCATCGCCCGCTTCACCTTCCCGGGCAACCGCGTCGTCTTCATGCTCTTCGCGGGCGGCATGATGTTCCCGGTCATCCTCGCCCTGGTGCCGCTCTTCGCGGTCATGGAGAACTTCGGCCTCCTCGACACCAGGCCGGGCCTGATGATCGCCTACATCGCGTACTCGCTGCCCTTCACGACGTTCTTCCTGACCTCCTTCTTCCGTACGCTGCCCACCGGCGTCCAGGAGGCGGCCATGGTCGACGGGGCCTCGCACACCCGGACCTTCTTCCAGATCATGCTGCCGATGGCCAAGCCGGGGCTCGTCAGCATCGGCATCTTCAACTTCCTCGGCCAGTGGAACCAGTACCTGCTCCCGCTGCTGCTCAACAACGAGGACGAGAAGAGCTACGTGCTGCCGCAGGGGCTCGCGTCGCTGGCCGTCTCGCAGGGCTACCGGGGCGACTGGGGCGCGCTCTTCGCGGGTCTGACCATCGCCATGGTCCCGGTGCTCGTGGTGTACGCGGTCTTCCAGCGGCAGGTCCAGGCCGGTCTGACCGCGGGCGCCATCAAGTGAGCGCGGGTGCGGGGTATTTCAGCTTGGCTACGAAAGTGGTCTAGGCCTGTTGCGGAAAAACAGGACGAGTAGTCTCGGCGCCACGCCGCCGGGGGGAGCGCATGTGCGCCCGCGTTCAAGTCGACACCGATGTCAAAGGGTTGGTCAGCAATGAGGAATCGAATAATCGTCACCGGTGCGGCGACGCTCGCCATGACCATGGGACTCAGCGCCTGCAGCGGCGACAGCGACAGCGGCGACAGCAAGACGATCAAGCTGGTCGCGGCCGATTACGGGGACAAGGCGTCCAACGCCTCCAAGGTCTACTGGGCGGACGTCAAGAAGGAGTTCGAGAAGGAGAACAAGGGCTACAAGGTCGACGTCCAGGTCATCAACTGGAACGAGATCGACAAGTCCGTCAAGAACATGATCCAGGCGGGCAACGAGCCCGACCTGCTCCAGACCGGCGGCTACGCCGACAAGGTCGCGGACGACCTGCTCTACAAGGCGGACGAGGTGATGTCCGCCAAGACCCGCGAGAACCTCATCCCCACCTTCGCCAAGGCCGGTGAGGTCGACGGCACCCAGTACGGCATCCCGTGGGTCTCCTCCAGCCGCGTGATGTTCTACAACAAGGAAGTCTTCAAGAAGGCAGGGATCAAGACCCCGCCCAAGACGTGGGACGAACTCGCCGCCGACGCCAAGAAGATCAAGTCCAAGAAGGCCGCGGAGACCCCCTACGCGCTGCCGCTCGGCCCCGAGGAGACCCAGGGCGAGTCGCTCATGTGGGAGCTCGGCAACGGCGGCGGCTACACCGACGCCGACGGCAAGTACACCCTCGACAGCGCGAAGAACGTCGAGACCTTCGACTGGCTCAAGACCAACCTGGTCAAGCCGGGCCTGACGTACGCCAACCCGGCCTCCACGGACCGCAAGACGGCCTTCGCGGACTTCGCGGCGGGCAAGGTCGGCATGCTCAACGGCCACCCGAGCCTGATCCAGATGGCCAAGGAGGGCAAGGTCGACTACGGCGTCGCGCCCATCCCCGGCAAGACGGGCCCGCTGGCCAGCACGCTCGGCGTGGCCGACTGGATGATGGCGTTCAAGGACGGCGGCGCGGAGAAGGAGGGCGTGAAGAAGTTCCTGGACTTCACGTACTCCAAGAAGATGCTTCAGTTCGACGAGATGTACAACCTGATGCCGGTCACCCAGGACACCCTGAAGACCATGCAGAGCAGCGGCAAGCACAAGGACCTGGAGCCGTTCTTCAAGGTGCTGCCCCAGGCCAGGTTCTACCCGCTGGGCGACACCACCTGGGACCTCGTCTCCGCCGAGATGAAGAAGACCGGCGGCAAGGCCGTCGTCGACAACCCCAAGCAGGTGCTCGGCGACCTCCAGAAGAAGGCGGAGACGGCGACGGCCGAGGCCAAGTAGCGCCGCGCCGCGAGGCACCGTCGACCGTCCTCGGGTTCGTCGTGGCCGGTCGCGCAGTTCCCCACGCCCCCTACGGGGCGCCCGTTGCAAGGAGTCCTCGTGTCACTGAAGGCCCCTCCGTCCCCGGCCGGTTCCGGCCGGGGACGGGGCGGGCGCGCACCCAGGCCGGTCAGCCGCCGAAGCGGCATAGCCAGGCTTGGTCCGCTGCCCTGGATCGCGCCCGTCATCCTGCTGATCCTCGCCGTGGTCGTCTGGCCCGTCGTCGAGCTGATCCGTACCTCGTTCCTCAACATCTCCATCGCCGGCAAGGTGCGCGGCAGCGCCGGGACCGACAAGTTCAAGAAGCTCTTCCAGGAGAGCGACTTCGGCTCCGTCCTCACGTGGACGGTGGTGTGGACGGTCGTCGTCGTCACCGTGACGATGCTGCTCTCGCTGGCCCTCGCCCAGCTGTTCAACCAGAAGTTCCCCGGCCGCCGCATCACCCGCTGGGCGCTCATCGCCCCCTGGGCGGCATCCGTCCTGATGACCGCCATCGGCTTCAAGTGGATGCTCAACCAGACCGCGGGCGTGCTCAACACCCTGATGCTGGACCTCGGTCTGATCGACAGCTCCAAGGACTGGCTCGGCAAGGCGGAGACCGCCTGGCCGTGGATGATGGCCGTCGCCGTCTTCGTCTCGCTCCCGTTCACCACGTACACGCTGCTCGCCGGGTTGCAGACCATCCCGCAGGACGTCTACGAGGCGTCGCGCATCGACGGGGCGGGACCCTGGCAGACGTACCGCCACATCACCCTGCCGATGCTGCGGCCCGCGTTTCTCGTCGGCGTGGTCATCAACCTCATCAACGTCTTCAACTCCTTCCCGATCATCTGGGCCATGACCCAGGGCGGTCCGGGCTACGACACCTCCACGTCGATGGTGTTCATGTACAAGCTGAAGGAGACCGACATCGGTGAGTCCGCGGCCATGTCGGTCGTCAACTTCCTGATGGTCGTGGTGCTCGTGCTGATCTTCCTGAAGGTCAGCCGGTGGAACGAGGAGGACTGATGGCCACCGCGACGGCGACCCGCCCCGCGCCCCGGAAGGACGGCGGGCCCAAGAAGCCGCGGCGCACCTTCCGCCCCCGCACCCTGGTCATCACGGCCTTCGCCTGGCTCCTCGCGGCGATCTTCCTCGCGCCGTACCTGGAGATGATCGTCACCGCGCTGCGCCCCAAGGAAGAGCTGCGCGACCGCACGTACCTGCCCCAGAACCTGGAGTGGGCCAACTTCATCGACGTCTGGAAGGAGTCGGACCTCGGCCAGAACCTCCAGGTCACGCTCCTGGTGGCGGGCGGCGCCACGCTGCTGGTCCTCCTCGTCTCGCTGCCGGCCGCGTACTACACGGCCCGCATGCGCTACCGGGGCCGCAAGCTCTTCCTGCTGCTCGTGCTCGTCACCCAGATGTTCCAGCCCACGGCCCTCCTGGTCGGTCTCTACCGGGAGTTCCACCAGCTGGACATGCTCAACTCGGTCTGGACCCTGATCCTCACCAACGCGGCGTTCAACCTCGCCTTCGCGGTCTGGATCCTGACGGCGTACATCTCCTCGATCCCCCCGGAGCTGGAGGAGGCCGCCATGGTCGACGGCACCAGCCGCTTCGGCGCGATGATCAAGGTGACCCTGCCGCTGGCCCTGCCGGGCGTGGTGACGGCCGTGATCTTCACCTTCATCACGTCCTGGAACGAGTTCGTGATGGGCCTGACCCTGACCACCGAGCCGGACAAGCAGCCGCTGACGGTCGGCATCAACAACTTCATCGGCAACTACACGGTGCAGTGGAACTATCTGTTCGCGGCGTCCGTGGTAGCTATCGTTCCCGTCATCGTGCTGTTCGCGTTCATCGAGCGGCATGTGGTGTCGGGGCTCACGGCGGGTTCGGTGAAGTAACGCACGAGGGGACGCGGCCAGTTGGATCAGGATCAGTTGACGCAGGACGTCCGGGAACTGTCCGACGAGGCCGCCGTCCAGGCGCTCGCGGTCGTGGTCGAGGAGCTCGGTCTCCTCGACGCGGCACATCAGTACGACTGGGGCGAAGCGGAGTTGGGCGAAACGCTCGACGCCGGGTATGTCGCCGACTATCTGACCCCCGGCCAACCGGTAGCTTCTGAAGGGGAGTTGGCGCGCGCCACGCTGGTGTACGCGGCCTCCCTGGGGGAGGACATGGCGCGTACGGTGAACGAGGCGGCCGACTTCGCACGGTCGCCGAGGGAGCGTTCCCTGATCGTGACGGTCGGGGTGCCGGTGCTCGTCGTCGTGCTCCTGCAGACCGAGGTGCTCGTGAAGCGGGACACGCGCGGCAAGTGGAGCCTGACCATCCATAAGAAGGCCATGAAGGACGCGGCCCTCGGACGGGTGTTCACGGCGCTGTTGTCGCGGATCGGCGGGGGTCAGTAGGGGGCGGGATGGCGGTCTCGGCGAGGGTGACCTACGCGTGGCGCTGTGCCGGGTGCGACCAGGAGCGTACGGCCGTGGTGTGGCGCGTCGTCGACGCCCGCGAGCGCGCCGACGTCCTGGCGGCGCCGGGGCCCGGCCTCGGCTGGGTCGACTGCCCCGGCTGCGGGACACGGGCGGACGTCGACGTGCCGCTGCTCGTCCTGCGGCCGGGGGTGACGGCGCCCCTGCTGCTCGGGACCTCCTTCGCCGAGCTCCAGGGCGACCCCGGCCCTTCCGCACGCGCCCTCCTCGGTGAGGCCGGCGAGGCAGGGGCCTTCCGTGAGGACGTCTTCCACGGACAGCTGATCCCGCTGCCCCGCAAGCTCCTGGCCGTCGTCCTCTCCCGCGACCTCGACCGGGATCTGGCCGACCCCGCGGCGGCCCACGCGCACGTGCTGCCGCAGGGGCAGTCGGTGGCCGACAACTACGGGATGTTCCTCCAGTACCTCGCCCAGGAGCGCGCGGACGCCGAGATGAGCGGCCTCCTGTACGCCGTCATGACGAGCAAGCCGGACGAGCTCGATGAACTCCTGCGTACCCGGCCGGAGTTGACCGAGGGCACTACGGTGCGGGACGCCGGACGCGAGGAGCTGCGCGAGGCCGAAGGAAGCCCGCAGGCCCCGCTCCTGCGGTGGCGCCAGCGACTCCTGGAGGAACTGACCGACGGCCGTACGCCGCAGGACGAGGCGCTGCGACGCTACTTCGAGTCCCTGGCCGGCTTCGGCGGCGATCTCTACGAACGACTCGGGGAGCTGTACGAGGAGGCCGTCGCCACCCAGGGGCCCGCGAGCATCCAGGCGGCCCGCGAGGGGCTCGCGCTCGCCGTCGACCTCGGCGACGAGGAAGCGGCGGCCGCGCTCACCGAGCTGCTCTGCGAACGTCTGGTGGGCGCCGTCCACGCCGGGCTCGACACCGACATCTCGGAGGTCTTCGAGTTGGTCGGACACGCCCTCGCGAGGCTGCCCGAGGGCAGCCTGGAGTGGGTGAGCGCCGCCAACAACCTCGCCAGCGCCCTCCACCTGCGCGACGACGGCGACCGTCTGGAGGTCTGGGAGGCCGCCCGCGACCTGCTGGCCCGCGCCAGCCGGCTCGACCGGGGCGAGCACCCCGAGTTCTGGGCACGGATCCAGACCAACTACGGCCTGCTCCTCTCGGAGCGCCCCGACGGCGGACCCGCCGACCTCACCCTCGGCATCGATCACATGAGGGCCGGTCTCGAAGAGCGCTCCCCGGAGCGCTCCGCCGTCAACTGGGCCTACTCCATGGTCAATCTGGGCCTGCTCCTCCAGCGCCGCGCCGAGCCCGACGACCTGCCCGAGGCGGAGCGCTGCTACCGGGGCGCACTCCACCACCTCGCCCCCGGCGACGATCCCGCCCTCTGGTCACAGGCCCAGTGCAACCTGGCCGATCTCCTGCTCAAGCGGGATCCCCCTGACGCCCGCGGCGCGCGGGCCGCCGCGAGCGCCGCGCTCGACGTGTCCGCGGCGCGCCCCGGGCCCCTCAACACCGGTCGCATCACCTGGCTGCTCGCCCAGGCGAGCGATCTGCTCGACGGTCCCGAAAGCGCCGCGAGCCTCCGGCTGCGCCGCACCGCCCTGGCCGCCGTGTCACCCGTCCTGGCGCCCTCCCTGTATCTCAACATCGCCAGGGAACTCATCAACTCCCTTGCCGAGAGGGAACAGTGGAGTGAGGCGGCCGACGTCGCCACCGGCATGCTCACCGCCGTGAGCGCCCTCTACGACGCCCAGGTCACCGTCGCGAGCCGCCGCGGCGTGCTCGTGCAAGTGGACAGGTTCGCCCGCTGGACCGCCTTCCTGCTGGCCCGCGCGGGCCGCCCCGAGCGCGCGGTGGAGGCCGTCGAACGCGGCCTCGCCTGCGAGCTCTCGGTGGTGGCCGGGCGTGGCGCGGCGGACCTCGCCGAGCTCGAAGGCGTCGACCCCGTCATGGCCCGCCGCTACCGCGAGGCGCGGTCCCGCTACGGAGCCTCGATCACCGGAGCGTCCGCGACGACGCCCACCGGACTCGCCCCCGAGGCACGCGAACAGGCCGTCGCGGAACGCCGACTGCGCACCGTGGTCGAGGAGATCAGGACGATCCCCGGCTTCGACGACTTCCTGCGCACCACCGAACTGCGCGACATCGTCAGGGCGGCGGGCGGCGCCCCGCTCGCGTATCTGGTCAACGCGCCCTGGGGCAGCTACGTCCTGGTGGTCACCGGCACGGAACCCGCCGTGCGGGCCGTGCACGTCCCCGAGATCAGCAGCATCACCCTGCTCCAGCTCCTGGTCGTGAACACGGAGGACGAGACCGCCGGGCTGTGGCTCGTCCAGCAGGCCCCCGGCTCAAGCGGCGACGCGAGTTCCCCGCGACCCTGGAGCGGCTCACGGTCCTGGCGCCGCTCCTGCGCCCGCTCGCCGAACTCCTCACGGACGAGCCGGGCGGGGAAGCGGTCGTCATCCCCACCGGTCTGCTCGGCCTGGTCCCGCTGCACGCCGTGCCGCTCGACACCGACACCGACACCGACACCGACACCGATACCGACCCCGGCGCGGACCGCGTCATCGACGACATCGGCACCCTGATCGTCGCCCCCTCCGCCGCCGTCCACGCCGCGTCCCGCGCCAGGGCCGCGCGTCCGCCCCAAGCCGTGCCGCGCCTCGTGGCCGTCACCGATCCCGACGGCTCGCTGCCCGGCAGCCGCAGTGAACTCGCCGAGATCGTCGACCTGTTCGGGCCGTGCGGCGAGGTCAGCCACGCGGTGGGCGACGAGGCCACCGTGGGCTGGGTGCTCGACCACCTCGCCGACGCCTCGTATCTGCATCTGAGCTGTCACGGCAGCGCGGTCTCCGACGGTCCAGGCGGTTCCCTCGCGCTCGCCGACGGCCGGCTGGACATGGACACCCTCGTACGGCACCAACTCCCGCTCTGCAGGCTGACGGTGGCCAGCGCCTGTCAGTCGGGGCACTACGGAATCATCGAGACGCCCGACGAATTCCTCGGTCTGCCCGCCGCCTTCCTCCAGGCGGGCGCAGCCTGCGCGGTGACCAGCCTGTGGCAGGTGGACGACATGGCGACGGCGTTCCTGATGACGCGGTTCTACGAACTGCTCGCCGAGGGACACGGTCCGGCACCGGCCCTCGCCCGCTCGCGCGGCTGGCTGCGCCGCCTCACGGGGGAGGAGCTCGCGCACTACGCCCGGTCGCACCGGCACCTGGGCGAGCTGAGCGAACGGTACGGGGCGCACGCGATGCCCCCGACGGAGCGCCCGTTCGCCTCGCCGGTCCACTGGGGGGCGTTCACGGCCTGGGGCGTGTGAGCGGCCCGGGACAAGGGGGGGATGGCCCGAGGACGAGGCGGGTGAGCGGGCCGGGTCAGCCGCGCTGCGTCGGCCCGTACGCGTCGAGCGAGTAGTTCGTGACGCCCCCGCCGGGCGCCTGCGGTGCCGTGACCCGCATCGTCGTATAGCGGCCCCCGTTCAGGCCGGACACGACCACGTCCACCGAGTACTGCGCCTGCCTGCCCTCCGCGCAGCTGGGGGAGCAGATCCGTTGCCAGCCCCGCCCCTGGGCCCGCGCGACCGGCGAGCCCCAGCCCGTCCACGTCAGGTTCTTGAGTCCGGCGCCACCGTCGCCGCAGGCCACCAGCAGGGTGCCGGGCCTGTTCAGCGGCTGTCCGCCGCAGTCGGCGATGGCCGCGGGCCGGGTGCTCGGCCGGGTCTCGATCCGCGTCGGGGCCCGCCGGGTCGGTTCGTCGGCGGCCGAGGGCTCGGTGTCGGGCCCGGTCGCCTCCTCGACGGGCGGCGCCTCGGTGGTCGGCGCCCGGGTAGGCGCCTCGGGCGTCCGCTCGACCGCGGCGGTCGGCCGTGGCGGCCTCTCGACGGTACGGGTGTCGGGGCCGCCGCCGGGGTCAAGGGCGACGACGACGGCGGCGGTCAGCGCGGCGACCACGAGCCCCGTGCCCACGAGGACGGGCAACCGGGGCCGGTCCCGGCCGGGCGGGGGCGCCGTCTCGGTGGGATCGGTGGGAGCGGTGGGATCGGTGGGAGCGGTGGCATCGGTGGGACCTCCCGTGCGCCGCGCCAACTCCGCCTGGAGCGCGGCTATCTCGGCCTGCTGCGCCGCGATCAGCTCGTGCACCTCGGTGGGCCAGGGCCGCGCGGGCCGCGCGATCCGGCCGATGTCGTCGAGGAGGCGGGCGGGGCTCGGCCGCTCGGCCGGGTCCTTGGCCAGGCAACGGGCCACCAGCGGCCGGACCTTCGCGGGCAGCGCGCCGAGGTCCGGTTCGACGTACACGATGTTGTAGAGGGTCTGTGGCATCGAGGGGCCGACGAAGGGGCACGCGCCCGTGCAGGCCATCACCAGGACCGTGCCCAGTGAGAACACGTCGCTGGCGGGGCCGACGGGCTGTCCCTGAGCCTGTTCGGGTGACATGAAGCCGGGGGAGCCGACGAGCCGTCCGGAGTGGGTCAGTTCGGTGCCCGTCCCGCCGTCGGTGGCACGGGCGATGCCGAAGTCGATGACCCGGGGTCCGTCGTCGGTGAGCAGCACGTTGGACGGTTTCAGGTCGCGGTGCACGAGCCCGGCCCGGTGGATGTCGACCAGGGCGGCGGCGAGCCCCGCGGCCATGCGGAGGACCGCTTCCTCGGGCAGCGTACCGACGGCCGTCACGGCCTCCTGGAGCGAGGGGCCCGGCACGAACTCCGAGGTCAGCCACGGCTCTTCGGCATCCGCGTCGGCGTCGATCACCGCCGACGTGTGCGCGCCGGACACCTTGCGGGAGGCCGCCACCTCGCGCCGGAAACGGGCCCGGAAGCCGTCGTCCTCGACGAACTGGGTGTGCACCTGTTTGAGCGCGACCAGGCTGCCGTCCGGGGCGCTGCTCAGCAGGACCCGGCCCATGCCGCCCCTGCCCAGCTCCGCGAGCGAGCGGTAGCGCCCGACCTCCGCCGGATCGTTCGCCGTCAGTCGTTCCACCGGGTCCCCTCGGGTCGCACGAGCCGCGCAACGGACCAAGCAGCGTCTCGTGCCCCGTGAACCCCGGCAAGAGGGCGGGTGCGGGAGGAGGGAGGGCGGTCGGCGTACCGGCGGGGAGGGGGGCGCCGTGCCGACACCTCTTACACGCGTCCTCGCCGGGTCGGGCGCGCGGAAGGGGGTGAGGGCACAGGTGGTGAGCGTGTGCGGGAGCGGCGATGCGGAGCAGGTCCGTCCAGTGAGCGGGCCCGCGCGGGAGGCGAGGTCACCCAGGCCGGATCTCCGTCAAGGACTTGACTGCGGCATCTCCTTCAGCAGAGTTTGGAGTTCACAACTTGTACATGGCCCGGTGCTCATTTCCGGGACCGGCGTCACGGGTGCCTTCGGGGTAGCCCGAAATAGGGCAAAGGGTGAGAGTCAATGGAGACTCCGGGGTCGCAGTCCTCTCTGCACCGGGCCAATCTCGAACGGGTCGTACGCGCCGTACGGCTCGCCGGATCGCTCACGCAGGCGGAGATCGCGCGGACGACGGGCCTGTCGGCGGCGACGGTCTCCAACATCGTCCGGGAGCTGAAGGACGGCGGCACGGTCGAGGTCACGCCCACCTCGGCGGGCGGCAGGCGGGCCCGCAGCGTCTCGCTGAGCGGTGACGCGGGCATCGTGATCGGCGTCGACTTCGGCCACACCCACCTGCGCGTGGCGATCGGCAACCTCGCCCACCAGGTGCTCGCCGAGGAGTCCGAGCCGCTGGACGTGGACGCCTCCGCCGCGCAGGGCTTCGACCGGGCCGAGCAGCTGGTCAGCAGGCTGCTCACGGCCACCGGCGTGGACCGCGCGAAGATCGCGGGCGTCGGGCTCGGCGTGCCGGGACCCATCGACGTGGAGTCGGGCACGCTCGGCTCGACGTCGATCCTGCCGGGCTGGACGGGCACCAAGCCCGCCGAGGAGCTCGCCAGCAGGCTCGGCGTGCCGGTGCACGTCGACAACGACGCCAACCTCGGCGCGCTCGGCGAGCTGGTCTGGGGGAGCGGCCGTGGCGTCAAGGACCTGGCGTACATCAAGGTCGCCAGCGGGGTCGGCGCGGGCCTGGTGATCAGTGGCCGGATCTACCGGGGGCCCGGCGGCACCGCGGGCGAGATCGGGCACATCACCCTGGACGAGTCGGGACCCGTCTGCCGCTGCGGCAACCGCGGCTGCCTGGAGACCTTCACCGCGGCCCGGTACGTCCTGCCGCTGCTCCAGTCGAGCCACGGCACCGATCTGACCATGGAGCGCGTGGTCGGTCTCGCGCGCGACGGGGACCCGGGCTGCCGCCGGGTGATCGCGGACGTCGGGCGGCACATCGGCAGCGGCGTGGCGAACCTCTGCAACCTCCTCAACCCCTCCCGTGTCGTGCTCGGCGGGGACCTCGCGGAGGCCGGTGAGCTGGTGCTCGGACCGATCAGGGAGTCGGTCGGGCGGTACGCGATCCCGAGCGCCGCGCGCCAACTGTCCGTCCTTCCCGGGGCACTTGGCGGCCGGGCCGAGGTGCTCGGCGCGCTGGCCCTCGCGCTCAGCGAGATGGGCGATTCAACCCTTTTGGACGGATCTCTCCCTGCGGGCGCACCTGCCTTCACTTAGATAACGCATGGCACCGTTGTCATCTCGTTAAGGATTTACTCCTTGACGCTGGTGTGGCGGCCGAGTTGACTTCGAGCCACCTCGGCCGCAACGACGCGGCCTCGTCAGGGAGGCACCCCACCATGAACGCAATGACGCGTCGCGTCGTCATAGGCACGGCCGCGGTTTCGATGGCACTCGCCATGACCGCTTGCGGCAAGGCCGGCGACGGCGACGACGACAAGGGCAGCGGCGACAGCAAGACCATCGGTCTGCTGCTCCCCGAGAACAAGACCACGCGTTACGAGACCTTCGACCGCCCCATCATGGAGTCGAAGATCAAGGAACTCTGCTCCGACTGCGACGTGAAGTACAACAACGCCGCCGGGGACATCGAGACCCAGAAGAAGCAGTTCGACGCCCTTGTCACGCAGGGCATCAAGGTGATCATCCTGGACGCCGTCGACTACAAGTCGACGAAGTCGTGGGTCAAGCAGGCCGACAAGCAGGGCGTCAAGGTCGTCGCGTACGACCGCCTGGCCGAGGGCCCGCTGTCCGCCTACGTGTCGTACGACAACGAGAAGATCGGCCGCCTCCAGGGCGGTGCCATGGTCAAGGCGCTCGGCGCCAAGGCCAAGGACGCCAACGTCGTCATGATCAACGGCTCGCCGACCGACCCGAACGCCCCCTTCTTCAAGAAGGGCGCCCACTCGGTCCTCGACAAGGCCGTCAAGAAGATCGCGTACGAGCAGGACATCCCCGAGTGGTCCTCGGACGAGGCGAACCGCAAGATGTCCTCCGCGATCGACAAGCTCGGCAAGGACGGCATCCAGGGCGTCTACGCCGCAAACGACGGCATGGCGGGCGGCGTGATCACCGCGCTCAAGCAGCGCGGCATCAAGGTCCCCGTCGGTGGCCAGGACGCCGAACTCGCGGGCGTGCAGCGCCTGTTGAGCGGCACCCAGGACTACACGATCTACAAGCAGATCAAGCCGGAGGCGCAGACCACCGCCGAGATCGCCGTGCGCCTGCTCAAGGGCAAGGACATCGACGACGTCACCGACCGCAAGGTCGACTCGCTCAGCGGCGACTTCAAGGACATCCCGGCCAAGCTGTACGACGCCGAGGCGATCACCAAGGACGACGTCGCCGACACGATCGTCAAGGACAAGGTCTACAAGGTCAGCGAGATCTGCACGGCCCAGTACAAGAAGGCGTGCGACGCGGCGGGTATCAAGTAACGCCCGCTTGCGGTAAAGCCGTTCGTACGAAGTGAGTGCCCCGGAGCGTGAGAGCGCTCCACGGGCGCGTACGTGCGACGGCCTCCAGTACCGGCCCGGTGCCCGCCCCGCAAACCGCCCCGCAATCGGAGGGGCGGGCACCGGACCTGCCCTTGTTGCACCACCATCCCCGCCGGTCAGGCGGCGAAGGAGATGATTCACGTGTCCGCTACGCCCGTGCTGGCGTTGCGCGGGGTCTCCAAGCGGTTCGGCGCCGTCCAGGCGCTCACGGACGTAGACCTCGAAATCCGCACCGGTGAGGTGGTCGCCCTCGTCGGCGACAACGGCGCCGGAAAGTCCACCCTCGTCAAGACGATCTCGGGCGTTCACCCGATCGACGACGGCACCATCGAGTGGGAGGGCAGGAGCGTCCGCATCGGACGGCCGCACGACGCCCAGAACCTCGGCGTGGCCACCGTCTACCAGGACCTCGCGCTCTGCGACAACCTCGACGTCGTCGCCAACCTGTTCCTCGGCAGCGAGCTGAAGAGCGTCTCCGTCCTCGACGAGATCAAGATGGAGAAGCGGGCGAGGGAACTCCTCGACACCCTCTCCATCCGCATCCCCAGCGTCCGCATCCCGGTCGCGGCGCTCTCCGGCGGTCAGCGCCAGGTCGTCGCCATCGCCCGCGCGCTGGTCGGCGACCCCAAGGTCGTCATCCTCGACGAGCCCACCGCGGCCCTCGGCGTCGAGCAGACCGCCCAGGTCCTCGACCTGGTGGAGCGGCTGCGCGAGCGCGGCCACGGCGTGATCCTCATCAGCCACAACATGGCCGACGTGAAGGCCGTCGCCGACAAGGTCGCGGTGCTGCGGCTCGGCCGCAACAACGGCACCTTCTCCGTCGCCGACACCACCAACGAAGAGATCATCGCCGCCATCACCGGCGCCACGGACAACGCCGTGACCCGCCGCAGGGCGCGTACGGCCACGGTTACGAAGGAGGACGCGAAGTGAGCGACCTCGCCAAGACCCCGAAGCCCGACACCGAAGCGCCCGCCGCGGCCGACGCCTCGGCGGCGCCCGTCCCGGCCGTCGACCCGCGCCTGCTCATCCGCGAGGAGGGCCTGGCCGGCTACTGGACCGAGTTCAAGCGCAAGATGCGCGGCGGTGAGCTGGGCTCGCTGCCCGTCGTCATCGGCCTGATCGTCATCGCGCTGATCTTCCAGCTGAAGAACGACCACTTCCTGGACGCGAGCAGCCTCGCGAACATCGCGGTCTTCACCTCCGGCCTCGGCATCATGGCCGTCGGCATCGTCTTCGTCCTGCTGCTCGGCGAGATCGACCTCTCGGTCGGCTCGGTGGCGGGCATGGGCGCGGCCGTCTGGGCCGTCCTGAGCGTCACGCACGGCCTGAACGACTGGCTCGCGGTGTTCATCGCCATCGCCTCCGGCCTGGTCATCGGCGCCGCCCACGGCTTCTTCTTCGCCAAGATCGGCGTGCCCGCCTTCGTGGTCACCCTCGCGGGCTTCCTCGGCTGGAGCGGTCTGCAGATCTGGCTGATGGGCAGCGAGGGCAGCATCAACACGCCCGAAGGCAGCGTCGTCGAGGACCTGACCGGGCACTTCTTCGCGGAGAAGGGCGCGGCGTACGGTCTCGCGGCCGTCGCCATCGTCGCGTACGCCGGGTCGCTGCTCCTGGACAGCCGCCGCCGCAAGACCGCGGGCCTGCCGTCGCGGCCGGTCAGCGAGATCGTGCTGCGCACCGTCGTCGTCGCCGTCCTCGCGGGCGGCGCGGCCTACGAGCTGAACGAGCCCGAGGGCGCCCGCGGCCTGCCGCTGGCCCTGGTGCTCTTCCTCGCCGTCCTGGTGATCGCGGACTTCGTGGCCCGGCGCACCACCTTCGGCCGCCAGGTCTTCGCGGTCGGCGGCAACGCGGAGGCCGCGCGCCGCGCCGGCATCAACGTGGACCGGGTCCGGATCACCGTCTTCGCCATATCCGGCATGCTCGCGGCCTTCGGCGGCCTCTTCATCGCGAGCCTCTCCGGCGGCGCGACGAAGAGCCTGGGCGGCGGCAACACGCTGATGATGGTGATCGCCGCGGCGGTCATCGGCGGCACGAGCCTCTTCGGCGGGCGCGGCAAGGTCTGGTCCGCGCTCCTCGGCATGCTGGTGATCCAGTCGATCCAGCAGGGCCTGAACCTGCTGGGTATGGCGAGTGAGATTCAGTACATGATCACGGGCGCGGTTCTGCTCGCGGCGGTGGTCATCGACTCCGTCTCCCGGCGCACGCAGAAGTCCGCGGGGCGCGCGTAGCGTTCCCCTGAGCTGTCCCTTGGGCCGCTTCTCTGGCTGCGGGCCGATTTTGGCTGGTCGCGCAGTTCCCCGCGCCCCTTACGGGGCCCGAATTTCAGCCCCTCCGGCGTTTGAGGAGCGGGGTCCGGGGCGGAGCCCCGGGGCATGAAGGGCGCCCCAGACGCACTGGACGAGGAACACCTGTTCCTCGTCCAGTGCGTCTGTTCGTGTGACCCGGAATACGCCTCCCGGACGCGGTCGTCAGTCGCGGAACATTAGACTCGACAGACCCGGCAACGCTCGAACAGCACATCTCAGCTCTACTGCAAGGAGGCACGGGTGCCGCTGCTGACCCGCATCACGGGACCGCGCGATCTGGACCGGCTCAGCGCCGAGGAGCTGAACCAGCTGGCCGGAGAGATCAGGGGATTCCTCGTCGACGCCGTCTCCAAGACCGGCGGCCACCTCGGCCCCAATCTCGGCGTGGTCGAGCTCACCATCGCCCTGCACCGCGTCTTCGAGTCCCCCAAGGACAAGGTCCTCTTCGACACCGGCCACCAGAGCTACGTGCACAAGCTGCTCACCGGCCGCCAGGACTTCGGCAAGCTGCGCTCCAAGGGCGGCCTGTCCGGCTACCCCTCGCGCGCCGAGTCCGAGCACGACGTGATCGAGAACAGCCACGCCTCCACGGTCCTCGGCTGGGCCGACGGCCTGGCCAAGGCCAACGAGGTGCGCGGCAACGGCGACCACGTGGTCGCCGTCATCGGTGACGGCGCGCTCACCGGCGGCATGGCCTGGGAGGCGCTGAACAACATCGCCGCCGCCAAGGACCGCCCGCTCGTCATCGTCGTCAACGACAACGAACGCTCCTACGCCCCCACGATCGGCGGGCTCGCCAATCACCTGGCGACGCTGCGCACGACCGACGGCTACGAGCGGTTCCTGGCCCGCGGCAAGGACCTCCTGGAGCGCACGCCGGTCGTCGGCAAGCCGCTCTACGAGACCCTGCACGGCGCCAAGAAGGGCCTCAAGGACTTCATCGCCCCGCAGGGCATGTTCGAGGACCTCGGCCTGAAGTACGTCGGCCCGATCGACGGCCACGACGTCGAGGCCCTGGAGTCCGCCCTCCAGCGCGCCAAGCGCTTCGGCGGCCCGGTCATCGTGCACTGCATCACCGAGAAGGGCCGGGGCTACAAGCCCGCCGAGGAGGACGAGGCCGACCACTTCCACGGCATCGGCCCGATCCACCCCGACACCGGCCTGCCCATCGCGGCGGGCGGCATGGACTGGACCTCGGTCTTCGGCGAGGAGATGGTCAAGCTCGGTCACGAGCGCGAGGACATCGTCGCGATCACGGCCGCCATGCTCCAGCCGGTCGGCCTGGCGAAGTTCGCCAAGGCGTTCCCCGACCGGGTCTACGACGTGGGCATCGCCGAGCAGCACGCGGCGGTCTCGGCGGCGGGCCTGGCCAGCGGCGGACTGCACCCCGTCTTCGCGGTCTACGCGACCTTCCTGAACCGTGCCTTCGACCAGCTCCTGATGGACGTGGCCCTGCACAAGTGCGGCGTCACCTTCGTCCTGGACCGGGCCGGCGTCACCGGCACGGACGGCGCCTCGCACAACGGCATGTGGGACATGTCGATCCTCCAGTGCGTGCCGACGCTGCGGATCGCCGCCCCGCGCGACGCCGACCAGGTCCGTCTCCAGCTGCGCGAGGCCGTCGAGGTGGACGACGCGCCGACCGTCGTGCGCTACTCCAAGGGCGCGGTCGGACCCGCGGTCAAGGCCGTCGGCAAGGTCGGCGCCATGGACGTCCTGCGCAGGCCGGGCACCGGCAAGGCGGACGTCCTGCTGGTCTCCGTCGGCGCGCTCGCGCCGATGTGCCTGGAGATCGCCGATCTGCTCGACAAGCAGGGCATCACCACGACCGTGGTGGACCCGCGCTGGGTCAAGCCGGTCGACGAGGCGATGGCGCCGCTCGCCGAGCAGCACCGCGTCGTGGTCACCGTCGAGGACAACTCCCGTGCGGGCGGCGTAGGTTCCGCGATCGCGCAGGCCCTGCGCGACGCGGGCGTCGACGTACCGCTGCGCGACTTCGGCATCCCGCCGCGCTTCCTCGACCACGCGTCCCGCAAGGAGATCATGGCCGAGATCGGCCTGACCGCCCCGGACATCGCTCGCCAGGTGACGGGTCTGGTGGCCAAACTGGACGCCAGGTTCGAGCGGAACACCGCCGCGGCCGTGGACTCCGTGGAGCCCGCCCGCGACTGACGTCAACACGCACCGCCGACGGGCCGGTTTCCACACCCTGTACGGGTGGTGGGACCGGCCCATTCGCGTGAATGGGCCCGTGCCGGGGCTTACGGGGTACCCGTCCTCTCGATCATGTCGGGGACGACAAGCGTGGGAGGTACGCCCGTGAGCAGCAGTCTCTTCAGGACGAAGAGCGTCGAGCAGTCCATCAGGGACACCGAGGAGCCGGAGCACGCGCTCAAGAAGTCGTTGTCAGCCCTCGATCTCACGGTCTTCGGCGTCGGCGTCATCATCGGTACCGGCATCTTCGTCCTGACCGGAAAGATCGCCAAGGAGACGGCGGGGCCCGCGGTGGCCCTCGCCTTCGTCGTCGCGGGACTCGTCTGCGCCCTCGCGGCGCTGTGCTACGCCGAGTTCGCCTCGACCGTGCCGGTGGCCGGCTCCGCGTACACCTTCTCGTACGCCTCGCTGGGGGAGTTCCCCGCCTGGATCATCGGCTGGGACCTGATCCTGGAGCTGGCGCTCGGCTGCGCGGTGGTCGCGGTCGGCTGGTCCGGGTACATGCGCTCGCTCCTGGACACCGCGGGCCTGCACATGCCGCAGGCGCTCAGCGGCACCCACGAGGGGAAGTTCGGCTTCGACCTGCTGGCCTGCGTGCTCGTGCTCGTCCTGACCGCCATCCTGGTCGCGGGCATGAAGCTGTCGTCGCGCGTCACGAACGTCATCGTCGCCGTCAAGGTCACCGTCGTCCTGCTGGTCATCATCGTCGGCGCCTTCTTCATCACCGGCGCCAACTACGACCCGTTCGTGCCGCCGGCCGAGCACGTCGAGGGCGGCGGCGGCATCACCGCGCCGCTGGTCCAGCTGATCTTCGGCTTCACGCCGTCGAACTTCGGCGTGATGGGCATCTTCACCGCGGCGGCCGTGGTCTTCTTCGCGTTCATCGGCTTCGACATCGTCGCGACCGCCGCCGAGGAGACCCACAACCCGCAGCGCGACGTCCCCCGCGGCATCCTCGGCTCGCTGCTCATCTGCACGGTCCTGTACGTGGCCGTCTCCGTCGTCGTCACCGGCATGCAGAAGTACAGCGACCTCTCCACGGACGCACCGCTCGCGGACGCCTTCAAGGCCGTCGACCACCCCTTCTGGGCGGGCCTGATCAGCTTCGGCGCGGCCGTCGGACTCACCTCGGTCTGCATGATCCTGCTGCTCGGCCAGACCCGCGTCTTCTTCGCGATGAGCCGCGACGGACTGCTCCCGCAGACCTTCTCCAAGGTGCACCCGAAGTTCGGCACGCCCTACCGTTCGACGGTCCTGCTCGGCGGGATCGTGGCCGTCGTCGCGGGCTTCACCTCCATCGACGAACTCGCCGAACTGGTCAACATCGGCACGCTGTTCGCCTTCGTCGTGGTGGCCCTCGGCGTCATCCTGCTCCGCAAGCAGCGCCCCGACCTGCCGCGCGCCTTCCGCACCCCGCTGGTGCCCTACGTGCCGATCCTCTCGGTCCTCGCCTCGCTGTGGCTGATGCTCAACCTGCCCGCGGAGACCTGGCTGCGGTTCGGCGTCTGGATGGTCCTCGGCGTCGTCATCTACTTCGCGTACGGGCGTTCGCACAGCAGGCTGCACCTGCGCGACCCGCACGCCGACGACGCACGGTAGTCACCGGCCTTTCGGCAAGGCTTCTTCACCGGCCCCGTATGTCCCGTTCCGTCGGGAACTGCGGGGCCGGATAGCGTGCACCGTATGCCCGCCGCGCCCTCCGCCTCGCTACGCTCCGTACGCGCCACCCGGGTGCCGGGCCCGCGCACGGAGTGCGTCCCCGACCTCCGCGACCCCTACTGGACACGGCTGTTCCCGCTCCTTGCCGCGCTGGCGTGCGCGACCCGGCTGCCCTCCTTCCGGGGGCCCCTGTGGAACCCCGACGAGGGCTATCTCGCCGTCCAGGCGCGGCTGCTCGCCGACGGCGGCACGCTCTACGAAACGGTCGTCGACCGCAAGCCGCCCCTCGTCCCCTGGCTGTACGCGGGCGCCTTCGCGCTCTTCGGCGACGACTCGCTGCTGCCCCTGAAGGTCCTCGCCGTCGCCGCCCAGCTCCTGACGGCGGTGCTCCTCGCCTCGATCGCCCGGCGCCGCTGGGGCGACCGCGCGGGCCGCACCGCAGGCGTCCTCCACCTGCTGATCTCCATCGGCCTCAACCCCGAGGACGCGCAGGCGGCCACCTTCGAGATCTTCATGCTGCCCTGCACGGCCGCCGCCATGTGGTGCGCCGACCGGCGCCGATGGGGCGCCGCGGGCGCGGCGGTGGCCTGCGCCTTCCTCGCCAAGCAGACCGGGGGAGCGGTCCTGCTCCCGGTCTGCTGGCTGCTCTGGCGGTCCGGGGCGACCCGCGGGGACGTCCTGCGCCTGGCCGCGGGCCTGTCCGCCCCGGTCGTCGCCGCCGCCCTCCTGACCGACCCGGGCGGCTTCCTGTTCTGGACGGTGACGGGCTCGGGCGCCTACGCCTCCTTCACGGGCTCCGAACTCCACGTCCTGGGGCGCGGGTTGGGCAACACGGCGATCCTCGCCGCGGCCTGCGCGGGCATCGTCCCCCCGGTCGTACGCGTCCTGCGCATCGCCCGCACCGGCTCCGCCGACCTCTGGCTCTGGCTCGCCTCCGCGGTCGCCGCCGTACTGCTCGGCTTCCACTTCTTCGGCCACTACTACCTCCAACTCATGCCGCCGCTCGCCCTGTTGGGCGCCGCCGCGCTCCAGATCCTGCCGGGGCGCGCGGCACGCGCGGTGACCGTGTCGGCCTGCGCGAGCGCGCTGTTCCTGGCCTGGGGACTGCTCGCGCCCCGGCCCGAACTGGCGCACGCGACCCGGCTCGCCGCCGTCGTCCAGGCGCACACCGGCCCGGGCGACCGGGTGCTCCTGTGGGGGATACACCCCGAGACGTACTGGCTGGCCCGGCGCGCGCCCGCCAGCCGCTACCTCACGGCCGGACTGCTCACCAACTACAGCGGCGGCAGGAACGGCCCCGGGGTCGGCGAGAAGTACGGCGTCGCGGGTGCCTGGCCCGTCTTCCGCGCGGAGCTGCGCGCCCACCCGCCCGCGCTCGTCGTCGACGACTCCCAGGGCAAGCCGTACGCGCCGCACCGGGTGCCGTCCCTGCACCGGATCCTCGCGGCCGGCTACCGGCCGCTGCTCACGGTCGAGGGCGCGGTGTTCTACGTACGGGCGGACCCGGGCGCCTGACCCGGGCCGTGCACGGTGCGCGGCCCCAGACACCCGGCGCCCCACTCGCCGACCCTGCGCCGCAGCTCGCGGTCGGCCGTGACGACCAGGCACGTCCTGTCCGCGGCCTCGGCCGCCAGCTCCACGATGCGGTCGTCGCCGCTGCCGGGCGCGGAGACCACCCGCACGCCCGGCACGGACTCGACGCCGCGTGCCGCGCCCTCGACGACGAGGACTACCTCCAGCGGGCCCGGATGGTCCGGCAGGCCCTCGGCCGCGTAGCCGACGAGCCGGTCCCTCAGCCGCTCGGCGGCGCCCCGACGGTCGCGCCACCAGCCGTCGGGGACGGAGCCGACGACGTTCGCCGCGTCGACCACGAGAAGGGTGTGCGGGGTGCTCATGGCGCCAGGGTGGCACACGCGGGCCGTGCCCCCGGCCGCATTCGCGGACGGCAAACGTAGACTAAAGGACCGATGTCCCCCGCTGGTGAACGTGGAAAGGTTGGCGCCGAGTCATGCCGTCGAGGTCCGCCCGAAAGTCCGAGCGGAAGCCTTCCAGACCTCCGGTCGCGGAATCCGCAGCCACCGTCGCCCGCCCCGCCGCGGGCCCGCCCGACACCGGCCGCTGGCTGCTCCGCGGCAAGGACGGCAGACTCTCCGCGTACGCCCGCGCCGCGGGGGGAGTCCTGCGCTGGACCGAGGAGCGCCCCGGCGGCCCGGAGTGGACGGGACCCGAATTCTTCGAGGTCGCCGACCTGACGTTCCTCACGCTCGCGCAGGGCGACGACGGCTATGTGCACTTCATCGGCAGGCGCGAGCGGCGCGACGGCGAGGGCAAGAAGCTCGTCGACCTCATGCACACCGTCCAGTACCAGTCGGGCCGCCCGCTCATGGACTGGCGGACCGCGGGGAACCCGCACACCAAGCTCGTCGAGCGCGCCCCGAACCTCGGCGCCCCCGCCGTCGCGGTGGACACCGCGGGCACCGTCCACGTCTTCGTACGGGACGGGGTGCGCAGCGTCCGGCTGCGCCGCGAGGACAAGAGCGGCAAGTGGGAGAACTGGAAGGACCTCAAGAGCAGCGAGGCCCTCGACGGCATCGTCGCCCTCACCACGTCGACCGGCCGCATCGAGGTCTACGCGCCCACCGCCGACGGCACCGAGCACTGGGCCCAGGAGAAGCGCGGCGGCGACTTCAAGCGCGCGGACGACATCCCGCCGACCCCCGCGCCCGGCTCAGGCACGGCCCTGGAGACCGGTGACGACCGCTTCACGTACTACGCCGTCGACGCGTCCGGGAAGGGCGTCCTGGCGCACCGCCCGGGGACCGGCGACGCCGCCGTCCCGCTCGGCGGCGAACCGGACCAGGGCCCCACGGCGGCCTTGCGCGCGACCATAGACGGCCACGACTGCACGGTCCTGGCCCACCGCACCCGCTCGGGCCGCCCCGCCATCGCGGCGTTCCCCACGGAGGACGAGGCGGCGGGCCTGTGGTGGGCGGAGACCGGCGAACCGTGCCTGGGCGCACCGGCGTTGGCGCTCGACGCGCAGGGCAGGGTCGTCATCGCCGCCGTCGGCGTCGACGGCACGCTGCGCGTCGCGCGGCAGAAGCCGGAGACGGGCCTGGCGCTCGGGGCGTGGACGCGGGTCTGAGCAGCACGACGGCGGGGCCGTACGGGATCAACTCCCGTACGGCCCCGCCGCGTTGGTGCTGCTGCTGGCAGGCGAAAGGTTACGCCGGGACGCTCGCCACGCCCTGCGCCAGGAACCGCTTCCCGTTCACCCGCTCGCTGACGCCCTCACGGTCCAGGTACGGCGTGATGCCGCCCAGGTGGAAGGGCCAGCCCGCACCGGTGATCAGGCAGAGGTCGATGTCCTGGGCCTCGGCGACGACGCCCTCGTCGAGCATGAGCCCGATCTCCTGCGCCACGGCGTCCAGGACGCGGTCGCGGACCTGCTCCTCGGTCAGGACGGAGTCGCCCTGCTTCAGGAGCGCGGCGACCTCCGGGTCGAGCTCCGGCTTCCCGCTGTCGTACACGTAGAAGCCGCGCTTGCCCGCCTTGACGACGGCCGCGAGGTTCGGGGAGACCGTGAAGCGCTCCGGGAAGGCACGGTTGAGCGTCTCGGAGACGTGCAGACCGATGGCCGGACCGACCAGCTCCAGGAGGACCAGCGGCGACATCGGCAGGCCGAGCGGCTCGACGGCCTTCTCTGCGACGGCGACCGGGGTGCCCTCGTCGATCACGTTCTGGATCTCGCCCATGAAGCGGGTGAGGATGCGGTTCACGACGAACGCCGGGGCGTCCTTCACGAGCACCGCGGTCTTCTTCAGCTTCTTGGCGACACCGAACGCCGTGGCCAGCGAGGCGTCGTCGGTCTGCTCGCCGCGGACGATCTCCAGGAGCGGCAGGATCGCGACCGGGTTGAAGAAGTGGAAGCCGACGACCCGCTCGGGGTGCTTCAGCTTCGACGCCATCTCGGAGACCGACAGCGAGGAGGTGTTGGTGGCGAGGATGGCGTGCGCCGGGGCGACCGCCTCGACCTCCGCGAACACCTGCTGCTTGACGCCGATCTCCTCGAAGACGGCCTCGATGATGAAGTCGGCGTCGGCGAAGCCCTCGGCCTTGTCCAGGACACCGGAGACCAGGCCCTTGAGGCGGTTGGCCTTGTCCTGGTTGACGCGGCCCTTGAGGAGGAGCTTGTCGATCTCCTCGTGGACGTAGCCCACGCCCTTGTCGACGCGCGCCTGGTCGATGTCGGTCAGCACGACCGGCACCTCGAGGCGGCGCAGGAAGAGCAGCGCCAGCTGCGAGGCCATCAGGCCCGCGCCGACGACGCCGACCTTGGTGACCGGGCGCGCCAGGCTCTTGTCCGGGGCGCCCGCGGGGCGCTTGGCGCGCTTCTGCACGAGGTTGAACGAGTAGATGCCCGACCGCAGTTCGCCGCCCATGATCAGGTCGGCGAGCGCGGTGTCCTCGGCGTCGAAGCCCTGCTGGAGGTCCCCGTCCTTGGCCGCGGCGATGATCTCCAGGGCGCGGTAGGCGGCCGGCGCGGCCCCGTGCACCTTGGAGTCGGCGATGGCACGGCCGCGCGCGACGGCGGCGTCCCAGCCCTCGGCGCGGTCGATCTCGGGTCGTACGACCTGGGTCGAGCCGGTCAGGACGGAGGCCGTCCAGATCAGCGACTGCTCCAGGAAGTCCGCGCCCTCGAAGAGCGCGTCGGCGATGCCGAGCTCGAAGACCTGCTTGCCCTTGAGCTGGCGGTTCTGGTTCAGCGAGTTCTCGATGATGACCGAGACGGCCTTGTCGGCGCCGATCAGGTTCGGGAGCAGCGCGCAGCCGCCCCAGCCCGGGACCAGGCCGAGGAAGACCTCGGGCAGCGAGAAGGCGGGCAGCGCCTTGGAGACGGTGCGGTAGGTGCAGTGCAGACCGACCTCGACGCCACCGCCCATCGCGGCACCGTTGTAGTACGCGAAGGTCGGCACGGCCAGGCCCGAGAGGCGCTTGAAGACCTCGTGGCCGCCCTTGCCGATGGCGAGCGCGTCCTCGTGGTGCTTGAGGAGCTCCACGCCCTTGAGGTCGGCGCCGACGGCGAAGATGAACGGCTTGCCGGTGATGCCGACACCGACGATGGCGCCCTCGGCCGCCTCCTTCTCGACCTGGTCGATCGCGGCGTTCAGGTTCGCGAGCGAGGCCGGGCCGAAGGTGGTCGGCTTGGTGTGGTCGAAGCCGTTGTCCAGGGTGATGAGCGCGAAGCGCCCGGCGCCGTGGGGGAGGTCGAGGTGGCGCACGTGCGCCTGCGTGACGACCTCGTCGGGGAACAGCTCGGCCGCACCCTTCAGAAGCTCAGCGGTGGTCGTGGTGCTCACTTCTCGCCTCCGGCGTCCTTGTGGTTCGGGTTCTCCCAGATGACCGTCGCGCCCATGCCGAAGCCGACGCACATGGTCGTGAGGCCGTAGCGCACCTCGGGCTGCTCCTCGAACTGCCGGGCCAGCTGCGTCATCAGGCGTACGCCGGAGGAGGCGAGCGGGTGGCCGTACGCGATGGCGCCGCCGTACTGGTTGACGCGCGCGTCGTCGTCGGCGATGCCGTAGTGCTCAAGGAAGGCGAGCACCTGCACGGCGAAGGCCTCGTTGACCTCGAAGAGGCCGATGTCGCCGATGCCGAGACCGGCCTTGGCGAGCGCCTTCTCCGTCGCCGGGATCGGGCCGTAGCCCATCACCTCGGGCTCGACGCCCGCGAAGGCGTACGACACCAGGCGCATCTTGACCGGCAGGCCGTTCTCCCGCGCGAACTCCTCGGAGGCGATGAGGGAGGCGGTGGCGCCGTCGTTGAGACCCGCGGCGTTACCGGCGGTGACGCGGCCGTGCGTACGGAACGGCGTCTTCAGCCCGGCCAGGTTCTCCAGGGTCGTCCCCGGACGCATCGGCTCGTCGGCGGTGGCCAGGCCCCAGCCGGTCTCACCGGCCTCCTCGTTCGTCCGGCGTACGGAGATCGGTACGAGGTCGGCCTGGATCTTGCCGTCGGCGTACGCCTTGGCGGCCTTCTCCTGCGAGCGCACGGCGTATTCGTCGGCGCGCAGCTTGGTGATGCTCGGGTAGCGGTCGTGCAGGTTCTCGGCGGTCATGCCCATGAACAGGGCGGACTCGTCGACCAGCTTCTCGCTCACGAAGCGCGGGTTGGGGTCCACGCCCTCACCCATGGGGTGGCGGCCCATGTGCTCGACGCCACCGGCGACGGCGATGTCGTACGCGCCGAACGCGACGCTGCCCGCGACCGAGGTCACGGCGGTCAGCGCACCGGCGCACATGCGGTCGATGGAGTACCCGGGCACGGACTGCGGCAGTCCGGCCAGGATGCCGGCGGTGCGGCCGAGCGTCAGACCCTGGTCGCCGATCTGCGTGGTCGCGGCGATGGCGACCTCGTCGATCTTGGCGGGGTCGAGGTCCGGGTTGCGGCGCAGCAGCTCCCGGATGGCCTTCACGACGAGGTCATCGGCACGGGTCTCGTGGTAGATGCCCTTCGGGCCCGCCTTGCCGAACGGGGTGCGGACGCCGTCCACGAAGACGACGTCCCTGACGGTACGAGGCACGATGGCTCTCCTCCAGGGTGCGGTGCGCCACGCCTGCGGCGCGCTTCCTCCATCCACCCTACTTGCCAGTAACTATGCGGCCAAGGCCCGCCCTGCGCCCCGTGGGCGAGGCGAAGGTCACACTGGCTGACGCCTCGGTACCGGAACTCGGCAACGTGGGCACAGCGGGGCGAGGCGTCTGCCCACAACCGGAACCACCCACCCACCCCTTCACCGCTCGGTGCGGAGTGTTGGGTGGGTGGGCGGGAAAGATTCGCCGCGAAGCGGCGGTCTGACGTACGACGACCGGCAGTCAGCCGAGAGCCGTCACCAGAACGGGCGTGACGAGAGAGATCTGCCACTGCCGAGCGCCGTGCCCGGCCAGCGCGGAGGCCACGGACTCCCCGTCCACCTGAGCCGGAGGCTCCCAGCAGACGCGCCGGACCGTATCCGGAGTGATCAGGTTCTCCTGCGGCATGTTCAGCTGCTCGGCGAGCGCCGAGACCGCCGCCCGCGCGGCGGAGAGCCGCGCCGCGGCCGCCGGATCCCGGTCCGCCCAGGAGCGCGGCGGCGGCGGCCCGCTCACCGTCTGTCCGGGCTGCGGAAGCTCCGCGTCCGGCAGCGCCTTGGCGCGGTCGACCGCGGCCTGCCACTGCTCCAGCTGGCGCCGCCCCATGCGGTGCCCGAAGCCGGTCAGCGCCGCGAGCGCGTGCACGTTGGGCGGCACGGCGAGCGCCGCCTCGACGATCGCGCCGTCGCTGAGCACCTTGCCGGGCGACACGTCACGCCGCTGGGCGACCTTGTCGCGCGCGGTCCACAGCTCCCGTACGACCGCCATCTGACGGCGCCGCCGCACCTTGTGCATCCCTGACGTACGACGCCAGGGGTCCTTGCGGGGCGGCGCGGGCGGCGCGGACGCGATGGCGTCGAACTCCTCGCGGGCCCACTCCAGCTTCCCCTGCCGGTCGAGCTCCTTCTCCAGGGCGTCGCGCAGGTCCACGAGCAGCTCGACGTCGAGCGCCGCGTACCGCAGCCAGGGCTCGGGCAGCGGCCGCGTCGACCAGTCGACCGCGGAGTGGCCCTTCTCCAGTACGTAGCCGAGGACGCTCTCGACCATCGCGCCGAGTCCCACGCGCGGGAACCCGGCGAGCCGGCCCGCGAGCTCGGTGTCGAAGATCCGCGAGGGAACCATGCCTATTTCGCGCAGGCACGGCAGGTCCTGGGTCGCCGCGTGCAGCACCCACTCGGTGTCGCCGATGGCCTCGCCGAGGCCCGACAGGTCGGGGCAGGCGACGGGATCGACGAGCGCGGTGCCCGCGCCTTCGCGGCGCAGCTGGACGAGATAGGCGCGCTGTCCGTACCGGTAGCCGGACGCGCGCTCGGCGTCGACGGCGACGGGTCCGGTGCCCGCGGCGAAGGCGGCGACGACCGCGGCGAGGGATTCCTCGTCGGCGATCACCGGCGGAATGCCGTCGCGCGGCTCCAGTAGCGGGATCGGCAGCCCTTCGGGAGCGAGGCCGTCGTCGGCCGGAGGGGCGCCTCCGGTGGTTCGCAGTGAGCTGTCTGCTGCGGTCTCTTGGGCGTCGGTCACCTGTCAAGGGTACTTGTGCATGCACGGCGCCCGTCGACGGAACGTTCCGTCGACGGGCGCGCGAGGGTTGTAAATGAGTCAGTGGATGATGCCGGTGCGCAGTGCGACCGCTACCATCCCGGCCCGGTCGCCCGTGCCGAGCTTGCGCGCGATCCGGGCGAGGTGGCTCTTCACGGTCAGGGCGGACAGGCCCATCGAGACGCCGATGGCCTTGTTGGACTGGCCCTCGGCGACCAGGCGGAGCACCTCGACCTCGCGGCCGGACAGTTCGCGGTAGCCGCCGGGGTGGCTGGGGGCGCCCGGAGGACGGCGGTGCATTCGGGCGGCGGCCGAGCCGATCGGCGCGGCGCCGGGGCGGGTGGGGAGTCCGACGTTCGTGCGGGTGCCGGTGACGACATAGCCCTTGACGCCGCCCGCGAGGGCGTTGCGCACGGCACCGATGTCGTCGGCGGCGGAGAGGGCGAGGCCGTTGGGCCAGCCCGCGGCACGGGTTTCGGAGAGGAGCGTCAGGCCGGAGCCGTCAGGAAGGTGGACGTCTGCGACGCAGATGTCCCGAGGGTTGCCGATGCGGGGACGAGCCTCAGCGATGGACGAGGCCTCGATGACATCGCGTACACCGAGCGCCCAGAGGTGGCGGGTGACGGTGGAACGCACGCGGGGGTCGGCCACGACGACCATGGCGGTCGGCTTGTTCGGGCGGTAGGCGACCAGGCTTGCGGGCTGCTCGAGGAGAACGGACACCAGGCCTCCTGGGGTGGCGGGACGGAACCGGCTCGGGGAGGAAGCCGGGACGAACCATGCTTTTCAAGGTCACAAACCTCTTCGGCACCAATCCCGCCCGCCTTTAGGAAATGATCACGATTTGGTGAGTCTGAATCGGGACAATTCAGACGCGCGCTCGATCATCCGAAGATCAAACCGAACACGCCGCCCTACGGGTGACATGCGAAAACCCCGCGGCAGCGGGCCGCGGGGCACTCGGAAGGGTGGAGAAAATCCGCCCGGGGACGAATGGTCAAGGAGTTGACGGACCACGGCGCTGGGGGAGCGAGACCACGGACCCGTCGCCGGGGCCCACGGGCGGCAGCCCCGCGATCTGACAGAGCAGATCGCACCACGCGGCGAGGTGCGCCGCGGTGTCGGGCGCCCCGTTGGCACACTCCCGGGGGGTCCACGAGGCGCGGATCTCGATCTGCGACGCGGGCGGCCGCTCGGCCAGCCCCCCGAAGTAGTGGGACCCCGCGCGGGTCACCGTGCCGCTCGCCTCGCCCGCCGAGAGCCCGCGCGCGTGCAGGGCGCCGGTCAGCCAGGACCAGCAGACCTCGGGCAGCAGCGGATCCGCCGCCATCTCCGGCTCCA
Source organism: Streptomyces sp. NPDC087300 (assembly GCF_044744425.1). Classification (NCBI taxonomy): domain Bacteria; kingdom Bacillati; phylum Actinomycetota; class Actinomycetes; order Kitasatosporales; family Streptomycetaceae; genus Streptomyces; species Streptomyces sp. NPDC087300. The sequence goes on along the minus strand of NZ_JBIUYI010000013.1, from coordinate 53,214 downwards.
GCTCCGCCCGCACCAGCGTCACCAGCCGGAAGGTGCCCTGCCAGGCGTCGTGCCCCGCGGGATCGTGCAGCAGCACGAGCCGCCCGTCCGCGAGGTCCTCGTCGTCGTCCACGACCGCCGCTTCCAGCGCGTACGCGTACGGCGCGAGCCGCTGCGGCGGCCGCGTCGGGTCGATCTCGATCTCCGGCCGCAGCCGTGCCCCCCGCAGCGCGTCGACCGCCGCGCGGAAGGGCAACGGAGCCGAATCCGCCACCTTCCCCTCCGAACTCTCCATCTCGCCAGCGCCGTCCGACCGTTGTCCCTGAGCCGCAGCCATGCGGGGAAGGTTAAGGGGAACGGCGGCTTCGCGCAGGGAGAGACACCCGTCAGGGGGTTCCCGGTCAACGTGCGAGACTTTCCGCGTGAGTGCCAACGAGAGCCAGAGCCCCGCGGGCCGGCCGAACCCAGCGACGTACGACTCCCCCTTCATGAAGGCGTGCAGGCGCGAGGCCGTGCCGCACACGCCGGTCTGGTTCATGCGGCAGGCGGGGCGCTCACTTCCCGAGTACCGCAAGGTCCGTGAGGGCACCGCCATGCTGGAGTCCTGCATGCGGCCCGACCTCGTCACCGAGATCACCCTGCAGCCGGTGCGGCGGCACGGCGTCGACGCCGCGATCTACTTCAGCGACATCGTCGTCCCGCTGAAGGCCATCGGGATCGACCTCGACATCAAGCCCGGCGTCGGCCCCGTCGTCGCCAACCCCATCCGCTCGCGCGCCGACCTGGCGCAGCTGCGGGACCTCACGCCCGAGGACGTCCACTACGTCACCGAGGCCATCGGCATGCTCACCGCCGAGCTCGGGTCCACGCCGCTCATCGGGTTCGCCGGGGCGCCCTTCACCCTCGCGAGCTACCTCGTCGAGGGCGGGCCGAGCCGCAACCACGAGCACACCAAGGCCCTGATGTACGGGGACCCGCAGCTCTGGGCCGACCTGCTCGACCGGCTCGCGGAGATCACCGGCGCCTTCCTGAAGGTGCAGATCGAGGCGGGCGCGAGCGCCGTGCAGCTCTTCGACTCGTGGGTGGGCGCCCTGTCGCCCGCCGACTACCGGCGCGCGGTGATGCCCGCATCGGTGAAGGTCTTCGACGCGGTCGCCGGGTACGGCGTGCCCCGCATCCACTTCGGCGTCGGCACGGGCGAGCTGCTCGGTCTGATGGGCGAGGCGGGCGCGGACGTCGTCGGCGCCGACTGGCGGGTGCCGATGGACGAGGCCGCGCGCCGCGTCGGCCCCGGCAAGGCGCTCCAGGGCAACCTGGACCCGGCCGTGCTCTTCTCCACGCGCGAGGCCGTCGAGGCCAAGACGGACGAGGTGCTGGCCGCCGCGAACGGCCTGGAGGGGCACATCTTCAACCTCGGCCACGGCGTCCTGCCGACCACCGATCCGGAGGCGCTGACCAGGCTCGTCGAGTACGTGCACACGCGCACCGCGGTCTGAAAGTTTGTCCGAAAAGAGTCCCTGCCGTGCGCGGCGGGGACCCTTCTCGTCCGTCCGTCCGATGACGCGGGCCGGTCAGCCCGCCCGCACCGCCGCCACCGCCTTGCGCGCCGCCACCAGGACCGGGTCCCACACGGGTGAGAACGGCGGGGCATACCCCAGGTCGAGCGCGGTCATCTGCTCCACCGTCATCTGCGCCGTCAGCGCGACGGCCGCCACGTCCACCCGCTTGCCCGCGCCCTCGCGGCCCACGATCTGCACCCCGAGCAGCCTCCCGGTGCGCCGCTCGGCGAGCATCTTCACCGTCATCAAGGCGGCGCCCGGGTAGTAGCCGGCCCTGCTGGTCGACTCGATGGTCACCGTCACGAATTGGAGTCCGGCCGCCCGCGCGTCCTTCTCGCGCAGCCCGGTGCGGGCCAGCTCCAGGTCGCAGACCTTGCTGACGGCCGTGCCGACGACACCGGGGAACGTGGCGTACCCGCCGCCCGCGTTCGAACCGATCACCTGGCCGTGCTTGTTGGCGTGGGTGCCGAGCGCGATGTGCCGGTGGCTGCCCGACACCAGGTCGAGCACCTCCACGCAGTCGCCGCCCGCCCAGATGTTCTCGTGCCCGCGCACCCGCATCGCGAGGTCGGTGAGCAGCCCGCCGTGCTCGCCGAGCGGCAGCCCCGCCGCGCGGGCCAGCGCCGTCTCGGGGCGTACGCCGATGCCGAGCACCACCACGTCGGCCGGGTACTCGGCGTCCTCCGTGGCGACCGCCCTGACCCGCCCGTCGTCGCCCGTGAGGATCTTGGTGACCTCGGCGTCGTTCACCATCTCGATGCCCATGCCGGTCATCGCCCCGTGCACCAGGCGCCCCATGTCCGGGTCCAGGGTCGACATGGGCTCCTTGCCGCGGTTGACGACCGTCACCTCGTAGCCGCGGTGGAGCATCGCCTCGGCCATCTCGACGCCGATGTAGCCCGCCCCGATGACCACCGCCCTGCGCCCCTCGGTCCTGCCCAGGGTGTCGAGCAGGGCCTGTCCGTCGTCCAGCGTCTGCACGCCGTGCACGCCCGGGGCGTCGATGCCGGGCAGCGCGGGGCGGATCGGCCGCGCGCCGGTGGCGATCACGAGCTTGTCGTACGTGGTCCAGGACTCCTCGTCCCGTTCGAGATCGCGGGCGAGGACGCGGCTGTTCGCCACGTCGATCCGCGTCACCTCCGTGCGCATCCGCAGATCGATGTCGCGCTCCCGGTGCTGCTCGGGCGTGCGCGCGATCAGGTCGTCGCGCTCCGGGACGTCCCCGCCCACCCAGTAGGGGATGCCACAGGCGGAGTACGAGGTGAAGTGGCCGCGCTCGAACGCGACGATCTCCAGCTCGTCAGGACCCCTGAGCCTGCGTGCCTGCGACGCGGCGGACATGCCCGCCGCGTCGCCTCCGATGATCACCAGTCGCTCTCGTGTGCTGCTCATAGGCACACGCTACGGCGGCCGGGACCCCGTAAGGGGCCCTGTAGGGGCGCGGGGAACTGCGCGACCAGCCCAACGAGACCCGCGCCCCGGCGAAGAGCTCAGCCCTCGCCCCCTTCCCGGGAGGGAGCCGTCGCGGCACGGCGCGGCAGCCGTGGCCGCACGACCCGCACCCACACCAGCACCAGCAACACGACCACCGCCGCGAACGGCAACACCGCGGCGAGCACGACCGCTATCCACCGCAGCGTCGTCACGAACGCGTCCCACCCGCCCGAGAGCGCGTCGAGGAACGTCGGGTCGTCGTCGGCGGCGGCCGCCGCCCGCACCGGGCGCTCGGTGAGCGACAGCGTGATCGTCGCCATGTCCGTCCGGTCCTTCAGCGACGCCTGCCGCGCGAGCAGCGCCTCCAGATCGGCCTGACGGGTGCTCAACTCGCCCTCCAGGGAGACCACGTCGCTCAGCTTCGTCGCCTTGTCCATCAGCTCGCGCACCCGCGCCACGCTCGCCCGCTGCGAGGCGACGCGGCTCTCGACGTCGACGACCTGATCGGTGACGTCCTGCGCCTTGGAGTCCCGGTCGATCAGCTTGCCGGTGCCTTCGAGCGAGTCGAGCACCTCCTCGTACTTCTCCTGGGGCACGCGCAGCACGATCCGCGAACGCTCGCGTCCCGCGCCGTCGCGCGAGGTGTTCTCGTTCCCCACGATGCCGCCCGCGTCCTCGGCCGCCGCGCGCGCACGGTCCAGGGCCGCGGGCACGTCCTCGACCCGGACGGTGAGCTTCGCGGTGCGGATGATGTGGGTGTCGGCGGGGCCTATCGGCTTCTGCTTGCCGCCGCGCGATCCCTCGGCGCCGCCGCCGTCAGGCTCGCCGTCGGACGGGCCCTTCGCGTCGGCCGCGGAGCCCGCCGCCTTGCCGCCGGCGTCGGTGTCGTCCGAACCCGCCCCGCTGCACCCCGTGAGCGCGAGGGCGACCGCGAGGAGGACGGCGGAGAGCGCCGGGACCGTGCGGCGGCTGGACCTGCTGGACGTGTGCATCGGCGTACCCCCGGAAGACGTGACGAGTGATGCTCCTTTGACGCCGGACGGAGGCGCGACGGTGGTTGCCGACCGGTCCCGATGCGGTCACGGTCGGGACTCGGCGGTCTGAGAGAGTGGAGGCATGCGCGAAACGGACACACGTACGGGGAACAGCCACGCCGTCGTCGTCGGGGGCGGGATCGCCGGACTCGCCGCCGCGCACCGACTGCTCACCAGGCACCCCGGCACCCGCGTCACCGTCCTGGAGGCCTCCGACCGGCTCGGCGGCAAGCTGCTCGCCGGTGAGATCGAGGGCGTCCGCGTCGACCTCGGCGCCGAATCCATGCTGGCCCGCCGCCCCGAGGCCGTCGCGCTCGCCCGCGAGGTGGGCCTCGCAGACAGCCTTCAGCCGCCCGCCACCGCGACCGCGTCGATCTGGACCCGCGGCGCCCTGCGCCCCATGCCCAAGGGCCACGTCATGGGCGTGCCCGGCGACGCGTCCGCCCTCTCCGGAGTCCTCTCCGAGGAGGGACTGCGCCGCATCGAGCAGGACCGCGAACTGCCGCCCACCGAGGTCGGCGACGACGTCGCGGTCGGCGCGTACGTCGCCGAGCGCCTGGGCCGCGAGGTCGTCGACCGCCTCGTGGAGCCGCTGCTCGGCGGGGTGTACGCCGGTGACGCGTACCGCATCTCCATGCGCGCGGCCGTCCCGCAGCTCTTCGAGGCCGCCCGCACCCACGGCTCCCTCACGGAGGGCGTCCGCGCCCTCCAGGCCCGCGCCGCCGCGCACCAGCAGACCGGGCCCGTCTTCATGGGTATCGCGGGCGGCGTCGGACGACTGCCGCTCGCCGTCGCCGAGTCCGTACGCGCGCGTGGCGGTGAGATCCACACCGGGACCCCGGTCACCGCCCTGCGGCGCACCGCCACGGGCTGGCAGGTCGGCACGGCGGAGCGGACCCTCGAAGCCGACGCCGTGATCGTCGCCGTGCCCGCCTACGCCGCCGCCGCGCTGCTCGGCACCGAGTCGCCCGCCGCGGCCGCCGAGCTCGGATGCGTCGAGTACGCCTCCATGGCCCTGATGACCCTCGCGTACCGCAGGAGCGAGACCGACCTCCCCGAAGGCAGCGGTTTCCTCGTGCCGCCCGTCGACGGACACACCATCAAGGCGTCCACCTTCGCGTCCCGCAAGTGGGGCTGGATCGCCGACGAGGACCCCGACCTGCTGGTCCTGCGCACCTCGGTGGGGCGGTACGGCGAGACGGAGATCCTCAAGCGCGAGGACGCCGAACTCGTCGAGCTCTCCCGGCACGACCTGCGCGCGGCCACCGGCCTGGCCGCCGAACCCGTCGCCACCCGCGTCACCCGCTGGCACGACGGACTCCCGCAGTACCCCGTCGGCCACCACGCGCGCGTGGCCCGCATCCGTGACCAGGTGAGCCGCCTGCCCGGCCTCGCCGTCTGCGGCGCCGCGTACGACGGAGTGGGCATTCCCGCCTGCGTCGCCAGCGCCGACGCGGCCGTCGACCAGCTGGCCGGTGACCTCGCCGGTGTGCACGAGCTCACCCGCGACCCGGTGCGGAGTCCGCACGGCGGCGGAGGAGAATAGGGCCATGAGTGACGACGCCCCCGCCAAGACCCCCAACGCCGGCAAGAAGGCCAAGGACCTCAACGAGGTCATCCGCTACACGCTGTGGTCCGTCTTCAAGCTGCGTGACGTGCTCCCCGAGGACCGCGCAGGCTACGCCGACGAGGTCCAGGAGCTGTTCGACCAGCTCGCCGCCAAGGACATCACCGTCCGCGGCACCTACGACGTCTCCGGCCTGCGCGCCGACGCCGACGTCATGATCTGGTGGCACGCCGAGACCGCCGACGAGCTGCAGGAGGCCTACAACCTCTTCCGCCGCACCCGGCTCGGCCGCGCCCTGGAGCCGGTCTGGTCGAACATGGCGCTGCACCGCCCCGCCGAGTTCAACAAGTCGCACATCCCGGCCTTCCTGGCCGACGAGACGCCGCGCGACTATGTCAGCGTCTACCCCTTCGTGCGCTCCTACGACTGGTACCTGCTGCCCGACGAGGACCGTCGCCGCATGCTCAAGGACCACGGCATGATGGCCCGCGGCTACCCCGACGTGCGCGCCAACACGGTCGCCTCGTTCTCGCTCGGCGACTACGAGTGGCTGCTCGCCTTCGAGGCCGACGAGCTGTACCGCATCGTCGACCTGATGCGTCACCTGCGCGCCTCCGAGGCCCGCATGCACGTACGCGAAGAGGTGCCGTTCTACACCGGCCGCCGCAAGTCCGTCGCGGACCTCGTCGCGGGTCTCGCGTAGCGGTAATTGGGTTGCCGCGCCCACGGGGGTGCGGGTTTCATCGAGAGGCCGGACCGGCTGCGGTCCGGCCTCTCGTGCGTCTACGGAAAGCCGGTGTTGTATGCCCAGGGCCCTGCGGAATCTCTCGACCCCACCCCATTCCGCATCGCTCAGGAGCCACTCCGACCATGTCCCGTATGTCCCGCGACACTTCCAGGCGGGCGCGCACTGAAGCACGCGCCCAGTCCTTCCGCTGTCTGCACTGCGGCCTCGACGTCCCGATGACCGCACCGGGCACCAGCCACCGCAATCACTGTCCGAACTGCCTGTGGAGCCGTCACCTCGACGACACGCCGGGCGACCGGGCCGCCGACTGCGGTGCCCGGATGGAACCCCTCGCCATCTCCGTCAAGGGAGACGGCGAATGGGTCCTCGTCCACCGCTGCGTCCACTGCGATGTCCTGCACGCGAATCGCACGGCGGGTGACGACAACGCGCTGCCGCTGACGCGGCTGGCCGTGCGGCCACTGGCGCAGCCGCCATTCCCCCTGGAGCGACTCGGGTCGCTCTGAGCCCGCGGGCTCGCGGGGGCTGGGCGCGCAGTTCCCCGCGCCCCTTACGGGGCCGGAAGCTCGGCGGCCCGTTCCCCTGTCAAGGGCTTCGGCTCCTTGTGCGGCGCGCATTCCGCGCGTCGCACGGGGAGGCGGCCCTCCAGGAGGTACGCGTCCATGTATCCGTTGACGCACTTGTTGGGGCCGCCGGCGATCCCGTGCGTGCCCGCCGCCTCCTCGGTCACCAGGACCGATCCCCGCAGCCTGCGGTGCAGCTCGCGCGCGCCCTCGTACGGCGTCGCCGCGTCCCGCTCGGCCGCCAGGATCAGCGTCGGGGGCAGCGCGTCCTGCGCCGTGCGCACGTCCACCGCCCGCTGCCGGGGCGCGGGCCAGTAGGCGCAGGGCAGGTTCATCCAGGCGTTGTCCCAGGTCTCGAACGGCGCCACGCGCGCGAGGTCGGAGTTGTCGCGGTCCCAGACCCGGAAGTCCGTGGGCCAGGCCGCGTCGTTGCACTCGACGGCGGTGTAGACGGCGTTGCCGTTCTCCTCCTCCGCGGCCGCCTTCGGCTCCGGCGACGCCTGCTCGATCAGCGGCTTCGGGTTGCCCTTCAGATACTCGGAGAGCGCCGACGCGCGCGTCGGCCAGTAGTCGTCGTAGTAGCCGGCCTTGAGGAAGGCGCCCTGCAACTGGCCGGGGCCGACCTTGCCGCCCGCCGGCTTGCGCGACAGATCGGCGCGGACCTTCTCGTAGCTGTGCAGCACCTCTTCGGGCGTCGCGCCCAGGTGGTACGTCTTGTCGTGCTTGGCCACCCAGGCACGGAAGTCCGCCCAGCGCCGCTCGAACGCCATCGACTGGTCGAGGTTGTTGCCGTACCAGATCTGCGCCGGGTCGGGGTTGACCGCCGAGTCGAACACCATGCGCCGTACGTGCGAGGGGAAGAGCGTCGCGTACACCGCGCCGAAGTAGGTGCCGTACGAGGCGCCCATGAACGTCAGCTTCTTCTCGCCGACGGCGGCCCGCAGCACGTCCAGGTCACGGGCGTTGTTCAGCGTCGTGTAGTGCCGCAGGCCCGGATTGCGGGTGCCGCAGCCGTGCGCGTACGCCTTCGCCCGCTCGATCCGCTTCCGCTTGTACGCGGCGTCGGGGTGGATCGGCGCCTGCGTGGGCGCCTTGGTGTACTCCTTCGGGTCCTGGCAGGTCAGCGGCGCCGAGCGGCCCACCCCGCGCGGCGCGTAGCCGACCAGGTCGTACGCGGCGGCGATCCGCTTCCACTCGGGCAGCACGCCCACCATCGGGAAGTACATGCCCGAGCCGCCGGGACCGCCCGGGTTGAAGACGAGCGCGCCCTGGCGCGCGACCGGCTTGCCCGCCGCCTTGCCCGCCGTCTTCCCGGTGGCCTTGGTGCGGCTGACGGTCAGTTTGATCTTCTTGCCGTCGGGGTGCGCGTAGTCGAGCGGCACCGAGACCGTGCCGCACCGGACGGACGGCGGGAGGCTCTCGGCCTTCGCGCAGGTGCCCCAGTGGATCCCGGCGGCCTCGGCGCGCTGGGCGGCGACGGCGGTGCCGCGTGTCTCGGGGGAGGGCGGAGCGCCGCTCGCGGAACCCGCGGGGGCGGCGACGAGGGCGGTCAGGACCAAGGATCCGGCGGTTCCGTAGCGGGCGGCTGCTGCTCTCATCGCGCTTCATACCCCTTTTGTCGCACACTCGAACAAAAGGGATACTTCGTGCGGTAGTTGGCGAAGTAAAGCACCGGCCCGCCGGTGTCGGCTCAATGACCCCGTTGCGCCGAATCCGGCCGGGAGCGGCGCGCGAAGGCCGCCCGCAGACAGGGGTCGGGCAGGGCGCGGACGCCGCGCACGGCCACGGTGGTCAGCTCGTCGCGGCCCGCGGGCAGCGCACCCAGGAGCCGCTGTCCCGCGGGGGACGCCCACCGTGTGTACGGGTGGACCTCGACGCGGGCGATGAGGAGGCAGCCCACGCAGAGCAGCAGCGGCAGCGAGAACCAGATCGCCACCGGGACCTGCCCCGCAGCGACCCGCTCCTGGGTCGGCATGCAGACCGCGAGGGCGCCGAGCGCGAGCACCGCCACCGTCGCCGCGCGCACCTGCCGCGCGGCGGCCGCGACGCCCGTGCCCGCGCTCTCCGGGACGGCGAGGCCCGCCGCGACGAGCCGCTCGCCGAGGGCGCGCACCGCGTCGGCGGCGGCCGCGCCCTTGCGTATCGGCGACAGGGGCGACTGGCCGTCGGGGCCGATCGCGCCGAGCACCGAACGCTCCATGTCGTCGCGGCCGACCGGGTCGACGACGGTCGCCCAGCCGGTGTGTGCGATCAGCAGCCGGCGCGCGCCCGCCATGGCGACGAGCGTCACGTCGGCCACCCGCGCGGGGCCGCCGGAGAGGAACGCCGCTTCGTAGAGGGTCAGTTCGTGCCCGCGCGGCGCGGCTCTCTCCTGACCGGCGGCGCGGCTCGCGGCGAGGCAGAGCCTGCCGCAGGAGAGGCCGGTCGCGGCCCAGGCGAGGAGGAGAAGGGGCAGCCAGAACATGGCGGATTTCTATGCGAAGGCGGTGCGGTGCGCCATGGCATTTTCACTATGTGGACGGCGGGTGACGGGTGGGTAACGTTCCGTTTTCTGCGGGTGCGTGGTTCTTGCTACTTCGGTTTCGGGCGCGATGCCGCCGGAGGGAGCGAGTACGTCGGGGACGGGGTGACCGGTGCGGCGGGGGACGGTGTGGCGGTGGGGCCCGGTGGTGCGGGGGAGCGGGTCGCGGGGGCCTGGCCCGTCGCGGCGTCCCGCGCGAGGTCGTCGAAGTCGACCAGGCCGGTCCGCTCCAGGACCTTGATGTGGTCGAGCACGGTGGTGTTGGCGTCGTCGGCCAGGGCGCGGACCAGCGAGTTGCGGGTGTTCGCGCGGACCTCGGCCACCACCGAGAAGACCTTGCCGTGGGCGCGGCGCAGGATGTTCGCGAACTCCTCGTCGTACGTCTGCCCGTGCGCCTTGCTCAACTCGGCAAGCCAGCCCCGCTGTTGGGGATTGGGCTGGCTCGGCAGTTCCAGGCTGAGCCGGGACGCGACCTCGCGCACCCGCGCGTCGAGGAAGGTGTGCCCCTGGACGAGATGCTCACCCGCCGTGCGCACCGCCTTGGCGGTGCCGCGCTCCTCGGCCTGCTGCCCTGCCGGGAGTTCCCACAGGCCCGCGAGGCGCACCTTGGTGATGAACTCCCGGTCCAGGGCGGACAGCGGCCCGAAGTCGGTCGACACCGTCTCCGCGTTGAGTCTGTCGAGGGTGGTGCCGGAGCGGTCCGTGTACGACCAGAGCGGGAAGAGCAGGGCGGCCAGGGTCGCGACGAGCCCCGCGACGATGAGGCCGGTGCCGTTGATGGATCGGGATCGCATGGTGCCTCCTGTTGCGGCACCGCACGTTAGTGCGCGTCGGGCCGGGGGCACCGGCATACGGACGGGAGTACGTCAACCGCCGTACTCCCGCGCCGATCCGGTGGCCGCGACGCGCGCCGTCAGAAGGAGGACTAGGAGCTGCTGCAACTGGACCCGCCACCTCCGGAGCAGGACGAGCCGCCGCCGGAACACGAAGATCCGCCCCCGGAGCAGGAAGAGCCCCCGCCCCCGCCGGAACACGAGGACCCGCCTCCGGAGCACGCGGACCCGCCGCCCGAACAGGAGGAGCCCCCGCCCGAACAGGCCGACCCGCCCCCGCCGCCGTACCCGCTCCCCGAGCCGCACCAGGTCGGGGTGCCCGAGCTCGGACTCGAACTCGTGCTCCCGCTGTACGGCGTGGGGTGCGGGGCCAGGTGCGGGCCGGTGGAGGGTGTCGGCGCGCGCCGGACCCTGGCCGCGGCCACCAGCTGCGCGCGCAGGTCCGGGTGGGCCGCCGACAGGCCGCGCGTCGCCACCAGGTGGGCGGCGCCGGTCAGATGGCGCGACGAGAGGACGTACTCGCGCAGGGCGCCGCGGCCCGCGATGGTCAGGCGCTGCTCGGTGACGCGCAGGCAGATCAGACCGGACACGACGCCGAAGATCACGGCGGGCAGCAGCATGAAGACGCCGTCGACGGCCGGGCTCTCCGATGTGGCCGAGGGCGCGTCGGAGTACTGCGCGACCGTCAGCATGGCCGCCGCGAAGAACCCGAAGAGGCTCAGGACCAGGTGCAGGCCGGCCCAGCGGCGCCACTTGAGCTGCGGCCCCCGCCGCACGATGAGCCCCCGCCGCGCCAGCGCGTCGCCCGTCCCCTGCACCAGGGCACCGCGCATCAGTTCGGCCCGCAGCCAGTGCAGCGCGCCGTTGGGCGCCGCGGCGTACGCGTCGGCGACGGCCTGTTCGGCGGCGTTGCGCGGCGTCGGCCGGGTGAGGCCGACGATGCCGGGGCCCGCGACGACCAGGCCGCCGTCCTCGTGCAGGCCCGCGATCAGCGCGTCGGCGACCCGGGCGGGGCCGCCGGAGAGGAACGCGGCCTCCAGGGTGCCGCGCACGAACACCCCGTCCGCGGAGCCGTCGTCGGCGCGGAACGGCGACGTCCGAGTGCGCCGGGCCGCCGCCGTCCCCCTGATCAGCTCCCCGGCGGAGAGCACGACGGCGAGGGTGTAGATCGTGCCCACGACGTACATCGCGTCACCGTCCCAGCAGTACGCGGCGGGTGGCGTGCAGCAGCCTCGTGGCGGGCCGCCGCCGGGACAGCGGCGCCGGGCCCGAGCGCTCCAGCCACCAGTCGCTCAGCCGCCGCCGCGCGTCCGCGCCCGCCCCGTCGAGGGAGGTCCCCGCGAGCAGCAGGTGCTCGGCGAAGGCCAGCGCGTCGTGCCGGTAGCCACCGGTCATGGGCCGGTGCTGTGCGTACGAGAGGAACGCGGTGCGGTACGCGGCGCCGAGGATCTCCGGCAGTTCGGGCGCGACCTTGGCCACGACGTCGGCGCGCTTGGCCGCGAGCGCGTGGCTCTGCACCCGCAGCCGCGCGTGGTCGAACCCCTCGGGCACGGGCGTCCCGGCGACGAGCGCGGAGAGCAGCGCGGCCTGCGCGAGCCCCGTGCGCTGGCGCGCGGCGGGCGAGGCGGGTGCGGCGGACGGCAGTTCGGGAGCAGTGGCGCCCGAGTCCGCGCCGACAGCCGCTTCATCCGCGCCCTCGTCCGCCCCGACGGCCGTCGTGGCCGGTCCCGGCGGCGGCCCGTCCGCGGCCGCCAACGTCGCCCGGATCGCGGCCAGTTCGCGCTCCAGCTCGGCCGGCGCCGGGAAGTTGTCGTCGCGCTCCAGGAGGACGCCGGGCGGGCTCACCCGGGACGCGAGGTCGGCGAGGACGGCGAGCACGGCGTCCGGGACCGGGTGCGCGTGGCTGTCGTGCCAGACGCCGTCCCGCTCGAAGCCGCCCGCGACATGGACGTACGCGATGGCCTCGACCGGCAGCTCGCCGAGGGCCTTGGCCGGGTCCTCGCCGCGGTTGACGTGGTTCGTGTGCAGGTTGGCGACGTCGATGAGCAGCCGTACGCCCGTGCGCTCGACGAGTTCGTACAGGAACTGCCCCTCCGTCATCTCCTCGCCGGGCCAGGAGATCAGCGCCGCGATGTTCTCCACGGCGAGCGGCACCGGCAGCGCGTCCTGCGCGATGCGGACGTTCTCGCACAGGACGTCGAGCGCGTCGCGGGTGCGCGGCACCGGCAGCAGGTGCCCGGCCTCCAGCGGCTGCGTCGCGGTGAGCGGGCCACCGGCCCGTACGAACGCGATGTGCTCGGTGACGAGCGGCGAACCGAGCGCGTCGGCGCGCTCGGCCAGCGCGCGCAGCCGTCCCTCGTCGGGGCGGTCGGCGCCGCCGAGCCCCAGCGAGACGCCGTGCGGCACCACGGTCACCCCGCGCTCGCGCAGCCGCAGCAGCGCGTCGGGCAGATGCCCGGGGCAGAGGTTCTCCGCCACGGCCTCGACCCAGTCGATGCCCGGCATCGCCGCCACCGCGTCCGCGATCTCGGGACGCCAGCCGATCCCCGTACCCAGCCGCTTCATGTCGCTCCCCCTTCGTCCCCCGTTGCCAGGACCATGACCCCGGCCGGGTGGATCGAACCTCCAGGTGGAGACGTTCAGAGCTACATTTGAGGTTCCGCCCGGCCCGTCTCGATCCGGCCCGGCTGCCCCGGCGAGGGGCGTGACGTGGTGGACACGTCGCCGCTCGGTCCGGCGGGCGAGGGCGCGGGCGGTGTGGCGCCGGACGGCGGGGGAGGCCCGGTGGGGCTGGCCGTCGAGGTGGCGGAGCCGTTCGCGATGCCGTCGAAGTCGACGAGGCCGGTCGCCTCCAGCATCGTGATGTGGTCGAGGACGGTCTGGTTGGCGTCCGTGGCGAGCTGCCGGACCAGGGAGTTGCGGGTGCTGTCGCGGACCTGGGCGATGACGGCGAAGACCTTGCCGTGGGAGGCCCGCAGCAGGTTCGCGAACTTCCGCTGGTACGTCTCGCCGCTCGCGTCCGTCAGCTCCTGGAGCCAGCCCTGCTGCTGCGCGGTGGGCTGACTGGGGAGTTCGACGCCGAGCTGGGCCGCGGCCGACCGCACGCGCCGGTCCAGATCGGTGTGGCCGACGATGAGGTGGTCGCCCGCGTCCTTGACCGCCTCGGTGGGCGCGCGCTCGACGGCCTGCTGTCCCGCGGGTATCTCCCAGAGCCCGGCGAGCCGCACCTTCACGAGCAGGTCCCTGTCGGCCGCGGAGAGGGGACCCCAGCGGGTGGGCACGGAACCCGCCGCCAGGTTGGCGGGCCCGGTCCCCGAGCGGTCGGCGTACGACCACACGGGGAACGCGATCGCCCCCAGCGTGGCCACGAGTGCCGCGATGATCAGAGCCGTTCCGTTGACGCGCCGCAAGGTGCCTCCCCAATCGCCGTGGTACCGGGGGGTACGGAAGATGCGGGCGGTGCGTTCAGCGGTACGAGAGGTTCTTCGGGGTTCCTCCGGAGGCGGCTACCGGGCCGTGGCGCGCGGGGTCAAGCCGTCCACGATGAGGGAGAGCCCCGCCTCGAACGCCGCCTCGGGATCGATGAGCGGCACATCGGCCGGCAGGTCCGGTTCTCCGCCGGAGCCTGCGGCCGCCTGTTCCTCCAGGACACTGCCGACCGTGAAGCGGCCCGCCGTCAGCATCGCCATCTGCGCGTCGCGTTCGGGCACGCCGGAGTCGACGAGGAAGGCCATCTTGTGGCGGATCCGGTCGAGGTCCGCGGTGGGCGTGGACCCGGCATGGAGGCGTGCGCCGTCGCGGCGCGCCAGCAGGGTGCGCCGGAAGCTGCGGGTGTTCTCCAGGAACCAGGCGCGCCAGTCGTCCTCGGGCGTCGGCAGCGGCTCGTGCGCGTGGGGCTCCATCGCGGCCTGCGCCATGGCGGCCAGGAGGTCCTTCTTGGTGCGGAAGTACCAGTACAGGGACGGCTGTTCGACGCCGAGCCGCTTCGCCAGTTGCCGCGTGCTGACGCCGTCGAGCCCGGCCTCGTCGAGCAGGTCGAGGGCCTCGGCGATCACGGTCTCTCGGTTCATCTTCGTCACGTTGACAATCTATCGCCGATAGATGACTCTGGAAAGAAATCTTTCACTGATAGATTTTGGAGTGGTGGACATGACACAAGGTGCGGAGACGCGGTCCTTGCGGGTCCTCATCGCCGGCGGCGGGGTCGCGGGACAGGCGCTGGCCTTCTGGCTGGCGCGGGGCGGCCACCGCGTGACCGTCGTCGAACGCTTCCCCGCGCTGCGGGCCACCGGCGCCCAGGTCGACCTGCGCGGTCAGGGCATCGAGGCCGTCCGCCGCATGGGACTCCTCGACGCCGTCAGGGACGAGCTCGTGGACGAGAGGGGCGTGGCCTTCGTGGATGCCCGCGGCAGGGCCAGGGCGACGATCATGGCCAACACCTCGGGCCGGGGCCGCCAGACGCTGACGTCCGAGTACGAGATCATGCGCGGCGACCTGGTCCGCATCCTGCACGACGCGACCAAGGACGACGCCGCGTACGTCTTCGGCAAGAGCGTGGACGGCTTCGAGCAGGACGAGCACGAGGTCCTCGCGCACTTCTCCGACGGGTCCTCCGGCACGTTCGACCTCCTGGTCGGCGCGGACGGCCAGGGATCACGCATCCGCCGGGCGATCCTGCCGGAGGGCGCCGACCCGTACTGGCGGGTCGGCATCCACATGGCGTACTGGTTCGTGCCGCGCGTCGCGTCCGACAGCGACATCCGCGACACCTACATGGCCACGGGCGGCCGGCAGGTCATGCGCCGCAGCCACAACCCGACCGAGACCCAGGCCTACTTCGTGCTGCGCGAGGAATCCGCGGCGGCCTCCGCGATCCACCGGGCACCCGTCGAGCGGCAGCAGGAGTTCTGGGCGGACAGGTTCCGCGACGCCGGATGGCAGACCGGGCGCTTCATCGAGGGCATGGCGACCAGCCCGTTCTTCTACTCCCAGGAGATCGCCCAGGTGCGCACCGACACCTGGTCCAAGGGCCGCGTGGTCCTGGCCGGGGACGCCGCGCACTGCGCTTCCCCCTACAGCGGCATGGGCATCTCCGGCGGCCTGGTCGGCGCCCACGTCCTCGCCGACGCGATCAACCGGCACCCGGACGACCTGCCGACCGCACTCGCGCACTACGACACCGTGCTGCGGCCCTTCGTCGACCAGATCCAGGCCGAGGTCAACCCGCGGCTGCTGCGCCTGGCCATGCCGACGACGCGGCGCGCCATCGACGCCTTCCAGACGGTCACCGCGCTGGCCTGCTTCCTGCGCGTCCCCGACCTCGTCGCGCGCTGGTCCAAGGAGGACCGCGGCGGCGACTGGCGGCTGCCCCGGGCACGGCACGAAGCGGTGCCGCAGGGGGGCTAGGGTCTTTCGTCGGACCAGGCCCTAGGCGCGCGGTGCCGGTACCAGCGCCGGGTCCGTCGCCGCCGCGCGCAGCCGCGCCGCGATGGCGGTGCCCGCCCGGCGGTACGCCGCCGACTCGCCGTGCAGGACCGAGTGCGCGTTCGCCGTCTCCATGAGCGCGATGCACTCGAAGGCCAGCTGGGACAGGTCCGTGTCCCCGTGCAGTTCGACCGCCTCGACGGCCTCGGCCAGCGAGCGCTCCATCAGCTCGTGCCAGTCGCGGTTGGCGCGGACCAGCGCGTCGTGCACCGGCCCCTCGCGGGCGTCGAACTCGGCGATCACCCCGTAGAAGAAGCAGCCACCGGGAAACACGCGCTGCTCCGAGTAGTCGAGCCAGGCCGTGCAGAGCTGCCAGACGCGGGCGACGCCGGGCGGGGTCCGCAGGGCGGGCTCCACCACCGTGTCCAGGTAGATGCGCCCGGCGGCCCGCACCGTCGCCAGCTGGAGCTCCTCCTTGGAGCCGAAGAGCGCGAACACCCCGCTCTTGCTGAGCTTCAGCTCGGTGGCGATCCGGCCGAGCGACAGCGCGTCGAGCCCCTCCACCGAGGCGACGTCCACCGTGCGCCGCAGCACCAGGCGACGGGTCTGGTTGCCGCGCTCGACCCTGCCGTCGAGCCGGGGGCCGCCCGTCATGCCCGTGCCGTACGCAGCGCGGGGTGGTCGGCGACCACCGTGCAGGAGCCGGGGGCGATCTCCGTGAAGCCCGCGTCGCGCACCACCGGCAGCCCGCTCGCGGTCAGTTCGCGCCAGCGCGCCGGGTCCGCGGTGCGTACGGACAGCGGGAAGCCCGCGTCGCGCCACGCGGCCCGGTCCGCATCCGACAGGTCCCACCAGGCCAGCTGCGCGCCGTGGCCCGCCTGGGCCATCGCCTTGCCCGCCGACATCTCGACGTCGGGGCTCATCCAGAGCACCGGGTGCGTGGGGTCGGCGCCGCCCGGCGGCTCCGGGTCGTCGAGCTCGGTGCCGGAGACCTGGAGCTTGGCCAGCTCCTTGGGCCAGCCGTCGAGCGGCACCGGCGGGAAGACGCGGACCTCCGCCGACTTGCCGGTGACCGTGATCCCGGGCAGCGTCTCCGCGCGCCGCCACTCGGCGCCGCGGGCGCGCCTGACCACCTTGCGGATCCGGGCGTCCTGCCAGTCGCGCACGGCCTGCGCCCACGCACCGTCGCCGAGGGAGCGCTCGTCGCTCAGCATCACGAGGACGGCGCGGGCCGCGGTCTCCAGGGCGTCCGTGCGGGCCGGGGGAGCGGCGCGTTCGATGCGGGCGACGAGGGGCAGCACGAACTGCGGGGCCTCGTCGCGCGAGGTCGTCTCGTGCCGGAAGGGGCTGTCCGCCGCGCTCGGGGCGTGCGGGCCCTCAGGCGCGCCGGGGAGGGTCTGGTCACTGCTCACGCGCCCAGTCTGCCAGGCCGAAGATCGGCCGTACCTGGGAATTCGTCCTGGGCGGGCGGGGCGTGCGCGAGGATGACCGGATGGAACACGCTCACGCGATACGGCTCGACGGGGTGGGCCGGCGCTACGCCCTGGGCGGTCCCTGGGTGCTGCGC
This sequence comes from Streptomyces sp. NPDC087300, assembly GCF_044744425.1. Classification (NCBI taxonomy): domain Bacteria; kingdom Bacillati; phylum Actinomycetota; class Actinomycetes; order Kitasatosporales; family Streptomycetaceae; genus Streptomyces; species Streptomyces sp. NPDC087300. Next base: position 35,985 of record NZ_JBIUYI010000013.1, on the reverse strand, counting down.
GGAGTCGCCCTCGCGGTCGCCGAGGGCACCCTGGTACGGATCGAAGGCGCCAACGGAACAGGGAAATCAACCCTGTTGAGAATCCTCGCGGGCATCGACGCGCCCTCGGAGGGCCGCCGCGAGGGACGCCCGCGCACGGCGTTCGTCCCCGAACGCTTCCCGTCGTCGCTGCCGTTCACCGCGGTGGGCTACCTGACGCACCTGGGCCGCGTGCACGGGTTCGCACGGGCCGCCGCCGCACGGAGCGCGGAGGAGTGGCTGGAGCGCTTCGGCGCGGGCTGCTACGCGCGTACGCCGCTGTCGGAGCTGTCCAAGGGCAGCAGCCAGAAGGTCGCCGTGGCACAGGCACTGCTCGCCGACCCCGACCTGCTCGTGCTCGACGAGGCGTGGACGGGCCTGGACGCCGCGGCCCGCGCCGAACTCGACCGCGCCGTGGCCGAACGGCGGGCGGCGGGCGGCGCGGTGGTCTTCGTCGACCACGATCCGCGCAGGCTCCTCGGGGCGACGGACGAGACGTACGCGTTGGTGGGTGCTTCGCTCAACCGCCGTGCGGGGAGCGGCAGTTCGGGTGGCGAGGGAGGCGCGGGGGCGACGTCCGCCGGGCCCGTCGTCGTCATCGAGGCGCAGGGGCCGAAGGGCGTGGAGCTCCCGCCGACGGTGGCATCGGCGGCGACGGGGATCGGCGAGCCGACGCCCGAGGGGGGGACGCGGCTCTCGGTACCGGAGAGCCGCTCCGACGTCGTACTGAAGGAACTCCTCACGGCCCGTCCGCCGTGGCACGTGGTGACGGTGCGCGGCGGCACGGCGCCGACCGCGCCTGCGGAGGCGAGGGGAGAAGGAGCGACGGTCGAGTCGACCGTGCCAGATGTGGCGGCTGTGGCGGCTGTGGCGGAGAAGGGTGACCGCCGATGAACGCGCTGCTGCACTACCAGCTCTCGCTGCTCGCCCGCTCCCAGCGCTGGCTGGCGCCCGTGATCCTCTACGCGGTCTTCCTCGCCGTCGGCGTGCAGGGCGGCCAGCCCATCCTGGACTCGCTCGCGTACGCCGCCGCCGCCCTGCTGCCCGTCGCGGCCTGGCTGGTGCGGATCTGTGCGACCAACGAGCCGCCCGCGGCGCGGAGTTGTACCGCGGCCGCCGCGGGACCCGGCCGCGCCCATCTCGCCTCGCTGCTCGCCGCGCTGCTCACGGCGGCCGCGCTCGGTGCCTTCGCGGTCCTGGTCGTGACGGCCATCAGCGACGCGTCGAGCACGGACGCGCGGCACGCGGTGCCCCGGCTGCCTTCGGCGGCGGCCGGACTCCTCGCGATGCTGGTCAGCGCGTTCGTCGGCACGGCCGTCGGCGCGCTCACCAACTGGCCCGTGCTGCGCTCGGCGGGCCGCGCCGTCCCCGCGCTGCTGCTCCTCGCACTGCTCGCCCTGGTCACCACGGGCTCACCCGCGAAGTCCGTCCTGACGGATCTGACGGCGGGCTCGCGGGACGGGGTGGTACCGGTACCGGTGGGGGCGCTCGCGGTGGCGGGGGCCGCCGCGGCGGCCGCGGTGTGGGTGGCGTGCGCGCTCAGTTCGCGGCGCGGCGGATAGCGGACAGCGGGTCCCGGCTCGCGGGCGGCTCAGCCCGAGCAGGCCGTGCGCTGGGCTTCCTGCCACGCGCAGACCGGGCAGAGCGTGACGCCCCGGTGGGACTCCGGGTACTCGGTGGGCGCGCGGCACAGGACGCACTCGGCGAAGGGTTCGCCGGATACGGATGCGGTGACTGGTGCGGAAGCGGAGCTTGGTGCGGGGGCGGGGACCGGTGCGGGTGCGGGGATCGGAGCCGCACCTTCCACGGAGGAGGGCGCGACGCCGGTACCCGTACTCGTACCCGTCCCCCCGCCCGCGCCCCGGTCCGCATCCCCGTCCGTACCCGTGCAGTGGTCGTCGCCCATGCGGCCCACCCTAGCCGTGGCCCTCCACCGGCCCGGCCGTCGCTGCGGTGCCCGTGGCCCCCGCCGCCCCCGCGGACCCGATCTGCTCGGACACCCGTACGAAGCGGAACCCGCGTTCGCGCAGCTTCGGAACGATCGTGCGCAGAGCGCGCTCCGTCGCGGGGGCCGCGCTGCGCGTGCAGTGCATGACGACCACCGACCCCGGCCGCACCCCTTCGAGCACCTGCCGCGTGACCGCCGCCGAGTCCGTGGCGAAGGCGTCGCCGCTCACCACGTCCCACTGCACGGCGGTGACGCCGCCGGGCGCGAGGGCGCGCAGGGCCCGCCGGTCGTAACAGCCGCCGGGGAAGCGGAAGTACGGCACCGCGCGCTCGACGCCCGCCCTGCGGAAGGCGTCGAAGGCGCGCTGCATGTCCGCGCGCATCCGGGGCGCGGGCACGGCGGGCAGGCCGTAGCAGCTGCCGGTGAAGGCGTGATGGCTGTACGAGTGGTTGGCGACCTCGAAGAGCGGGTCCTTGCCGATGTCCTTGGCCTGCGCCGGGTACTCGTCGGCCCAGCGTCCCGTCATGAAGAAGGTCGCGGGCACCTTGAGCCGCCGCAGGGTGGCGACCAGGGCGGGGTTGTCGAACTTCTCGCCGGCCGCCGCGCGCGGCCCCTGGTCGGCGGTCATGTCGGCGTCGAAGGTGAGCGCGACGGTGCGCCCGTGCGCGCGGGACCCGTTCATGAAGACGGGGGTGAGGCCCGCGGGGCCGGGCGCGAGGGTGGGCGGGGCGGACGGCGAGGGTGCGGTGGTGGCCGCCGGGGGCCTGGCGGGGCGGCCGGGGTGCCCCGGCGCGGCGGTGTCACCGGAGCACCCGGCGAGGACGGTGGTCAGGACGCCCAGGGCGCAGAGCGCGGCGCTTCTCCGTACGAGAGTGATCACACGGCGACGATATATGTGCGAATGCGACAAATCGCTTAACTGCCCGGTGGGTCCCCACCGTCGCCCGTCCGGCCCCCTCCCTCACCTCCTCACCCCTGCTACCTCTCCCGGCCCTCCTGCCACAGCTCCCTGCGGTCGCCCAGCGGATCCCGCGCCACCCGGGAGCCTTCGGGGCCGCCGAGGATCATCGTCGGGCGCCCTTCGGGATCGAAGCGGGGCCACCGGGGGAGTGACGCGGCGACGGGCGTGCCGTGGCGGGCGAAGTGGACCCAGGCGCCGCTCATCGCGTCCGCGAGTTCCTGCGGCGGCGCGTCGCCGAGCCAGGAGCGCAGGCCGGGGCCGTCCAGGGTGTCGAAGGCGTACGGAATGTCCAGCGTGTGCGCGGCGCCGAGGCCGCCGCCGAGCGCCGGGGTCGGCTCCCGGAAGAGGTACGACCACACGGTGCCGCCGCCCGCGGCCTGGGCGTCGAGCAGCGCGTCCGTCTGCGAGCGGAACAGCAGGTCGGTCAGGAGCGCGGCCAGCGAAGCGGTGGGTGCGGCGGCGGCCGGACCCTCGTACGCCTCGTACAGCGCGCGGGCCCGCGCCGCCCGTTCCCGGTCGGGGAACGCCGAGGCCAGCGCCGCCTCGAAGGCCTCGGGCGCCACCTCGGGACCGAGGCCGGTGAAGAGCCGCCCCTCGTGCTCGTTGGTGCCCGCGATCAGGGGGATGTGCGCGCACGCGCCGTTGCGCAGGGCCTGGACGGGCGGCAACGGCAGTACGGAGCCGTCGACCACCGGCGCGAAGGGCAGCATGTCCACCGGGTTCCTGCTCATCAACTCCTGCTGTGCGGCCAGGAGTTGACCGGCGGACGCGGTGAGTACGGAGAGGTCGGCGGAGCCCGTCGTCTCGCACAGCACCGCCGCGAACGCGTCGGCGACCTCCGCGGCCTCCGCGCGCGTCCTCGTCGCCGTCGCGGGCGCGCTCTGCAGGATCGCCCGGTGGAAGAGCGGCCGCGCGGCCGGGGCGCCGAGCAGCATCGCGACGCTGCCGCCGCCCGCCGACTCGCCGAAGACCGTCACGGACCCCGAATCGCCCCCGAAATGACCGATGTTGTCGCGCACCCAGGCGAGCGCGGCGATCTGGTCCTGGAGGCCGAGATTGGCCGACTGGGCGTAATCCGCGCCGAGCAGGTGCGCGACGTCCAGCCAACCCAGCGCACCCAGGCGGTAGTTGAAGGACACGACGACCACGTCGTGGCGTTCGGCCAGGCGCGCGCCGTCGGTCCACACCTGGAGGCCGCGGCCCTGGACGTAACCGCCGCCGTGCACCCACACCATGACGGGGCGTCGGCCCGTGGTGGCGGGCGTCCAGACGTTGACGGTCAGGCAGCCCGCCTCGTCGGTGACGATCCGCTCGTAGCCGACGACGTCCTCCAGGAGTGCGTCGGGGCCCTGCGGGGGCGCGGGCGACGCGGTCACGCAGTCGCGCACGCCGGACCAGGCGGCGGGCCTGGCCGGGGGACGGAAGCGGAGGTCGCCGACCGGGTCGGCCGCGTACGGGACGCCGAGGAAGCGCAACGCGCCGCGCTCACCGAGGCGTTCGCCGCCCACCTCGCCGTACGCGGTCAGTGCGGTGACCGGGGCGGGGGTCGTGGGACGGGCGACCGGGGCCGTGGGGACGGTCGGTTCCGGACGCCCGGACCCGCTGCCCTCGTCCGTCGTCCGCGCGCTCACAGCCAGCCCTCCAGGGACGCCATGAAGCCCTCGAAGTCGTCGCGGTGGATCGTGTGACCCGCCCCCTTGACCGTACGCACCTCGAAACCGCGCCTGGCCAGCTCGTCCTTCAGCGCGTCGTCGACGAGGAGGCTGGGGTCGGCGACCTGGACGAGGGAGGGCACGGCGGGCGCGGCCGGGGTGCGGTCGACGGCGTTCGCGCCGGAGATCGCGAGCGCGGTGTCCGCGTCCCAGGCGGCCAGCGTGGCGAGTTCGACGTCCACGTCGGCCTCCTCCCAGCGCGGGTTGAAGTTCGCGATCATGCCGCGCGTCGCCCGCTGGAACTCCACGAACACCGCGGGATCCACGGACCGTTCGGTGCCGAGCGCCCACGCCGGGTCGGAGTAGACGGCCCGCGCGGGCGCGAGGCGCTCGGCCGCGAGGGCGAGCGCCATCCCGCCGAGCGAGTGCCCTATCGCGAGCTCCGCGCCGGCCGGCAGCGTCTCGACCAGGTCGTCCGCGAAGATCTCCGCGCCGTACGCGCCGCGCCCGCTCTCCCCGTGCCCACGCAGGTCGACGCCGATGACCCGGTAGCCGCGCTCGGCCAGGGCGGGTCCCACGCGCCGCCAGGTGCGGTGGTCCGACATGATCCCGTGGACCAGCAGGGCGACCCGGTCGCCGGTGCCCCATTCGTGGGTGTGCAGCTTCATGGTGGTGCCTTTCTTGTACGTGGGCCGGTCGGCACACGTCGATCTTGGTCGATCCGGTCCGCGTACGGCCGACAGCCCCGGGCAGGGCGGCGCCGGCCGTACGCGGACCGGTCAGCGCACGCCCCGGATCGGGCGCACGGAGAGTGCGCCGAGTAGGGAGAGCCCGGCGCCGACGACGAACAGCGCGGTGTAGCCGCCGCCGTCGCTCCCGCCGCAGAGCGAGACGATCACCGAGGCGACGAACGGCGCCAGGATCTGCGGTCCCGCCTGCGCCATGTTGAGGACGCCGAGGTCGCGGGCCGCGTCGTCGGCGCTCGGCAGGATCATCGAGACCAGCGCGTTGTCGACGGCCATGAAGCAGCCGAAGCCCAGGCCGTTGAGCGCGGCGAAGACGAGCATCGCGGTCCAGGTCGGCGACACCGCGGGGACGGCGAGCGCGACCGCGGAGATCACCGCGGACAGGGCCACGAACAGCTTGCGGCGGTTCAGACGGTCGGAGAGCAGCCCGCCGACGATCGTGGAGGCGGCCATGGCGACCGCGTTGATCGGTGTGAGGATGGCGACGGCGTCCTCGGGCTCGATGCCGGACGGGAGTTCGATGTGGTCCTGGAGGATGTAGAGCTGGTAGCCGAAGACGCAGAAGTAGCCGAGCACGAGCAGCGCGCGCCCGATGAACGCCCAGCGGAAGTCGTGGTGACGCAGCGCGCCGAGGAACGCCGCGAACTGCTTCTTGAGCGGCACCTGCCCGGCCCGCTCGGCCGACGGCAGCGGCTTCTCGCGGGCGAGCGAGGTGAAGAGCACGGCCGAGAGCGCCACGAAGAGACCGAGCACCAGATACCCGGTGCCGATGTGGTCGGCGAAGGCCGAACCGAGCAGGGCGCCCGCCGTCGAACCGATCGGCATGCCGAGACCGACGGCCGCGGACGCCTTGCCGCGGGCGGAGAGCGGCACGCGGTCGGGGACGACGGAGGTGATCGCGGCCTGGAAGACGTTCATGACGGCCTGGCCGAGACACCAGGCGATCGTCACCAGGAGCACGGTCTTGACGCCGCCGAGCAGCGCCATCGCGCCGACCGCGGCGATGCCGCCGCCGAGGATCCACGGATTGCGGCGGCCCGAGCGGTCGGAGAGGGCGCCCGCCACCGGGTTGAAGAGGGTGGCGAAGACCGCGCTGACGCCGCTGACCAGGCCGAGCATCGCGACCTTGTCGGCCTTGTCGATCTGCTCGATCTGCAACGGGAGCAGGACGCCGCCGACGCCGATGTAGAGCGTGAACATGGCGGTGTTGCCGAGCATCAGCAGGGGGAGGAGGCCGCGCGGCGTGCGCTGCGGGTCCTGGTGGCCCGACTCCGTCGGTGACGAGGCCGGGTCCTGCGGAGGAATCTGTTCCTGACGAGCGGAAAGGGCCACGATGCCCTCCTCCTCGGACGGTCGGTCTCATGACCGAGAACGATTCGTTACACGTGTAACCTGACACGTGTAACGAATGTTTAGCACTGGACTATGCGGTTCCACCAGACCTCTGCGGAAAAAGCTGTGGTGGGGCTTGTGAGTCTTCTGGGACTGAGGTTGGGGGAGTGGCGGGTGAGGCGCTGTGCCTCGTAGTGACTGCTGTGGCCGCCGTGGTTGCTGCGTCGGTCGAGGTCACGGTGTCGGCCGAGGCTGCTGTGAAAGGATGGCCGCAGGATGAACGACAGCTCGAATCCCCTGCGGGGCAAGGGCGGTGAGGGTTCCGGCCCGCAGCCGCGGGGCGGGACGGCGCGGCCTGCCGGTACGTCCGCCGGTCCACTTACCGGCACGTCCGCTGCTTCGGCGTCCGGTGCGTCCGCCGGTCCGTCCGTGGTCCCGGCTACCGGCACGTCCGCCGTCCCGGCCGGCGGCACGTCTGGCGCCCCGCCTACCGGCACATCTGCTGCCCCACCCACCGGCACGGCTGCTGCCCCGCCCGCCCGCGCGTCCCTCGGCCCGCCCACCAGTACGTCCGTCGCCCGGCACGCGGGTGTCTCGCGCGCCACCGTCAGCTACGTGCTCAACGGTCTGGCCGCCGGGCGGGTCAGCGAGGCCACCCAGCGCAAGGTGCGCGCGGCCGCTGAGGAGCTCGGCTACGTGCCGCACGCCGCCGCGCGTTCGCTGCGCTCCGGCACCAGCGGGCTCGTCCTGATCGCCGTGCCCGCCGACACCGTGCCCGCGTTCGGGCCCCTGTTCACGGGCTTCGTCGCGGGCTTCCAGTCGGCGCTCCAGGAGTACGGCTACATCGGCGTCCTGCACGGCGCGACCGCGGGCCGAGATCCGCTCGACGCGGCCCGCGCCTGGGCCGAACTGCGGCCCGCCGCCGTCCTCACCATGGACGGCAGCCCGCTGAGCGGCCCGTCCGTCGACATCCTCAAGCGCTCCGGCACCTCGGCCGTCGTCTCCTACGGCCCCCCGCCCGCGCCCGGCGCGCACGGCATCGCCATGGACCAGCGGGAGATCGGCGCGGTGGCCGCCGCGCACCTCCTGTCGGGCGGGCGGCGCCACATCGGGGTCGTGGTCCCCGTGGAGCACGGGCTCTCGATGTTCGGTATGCCGCGACTGGAGGGTGTACGGGCGGCGGCCGCGGCGTTCCCCGGGGCGCGGGTCGAACCCCTGGCGCTCGCCTACGCCGAGGACTCGGCCGCGGAACTGGCCGCCAGATGGCGGGAGACGGGCCTCGACGCGGTGTTCGCGTACAACGACGAGTACGCGATGCTGCTGATGCGCGCCCTCCAGGACGCGGGCATCGACGTCCCCGGCGAGGCGGCCGTGGTGGGCGCCGACGACCTGCTCCTCGGGCGCCTCCTGCGCCCACGCCTGACGAGCGTACGGATCGAACTCCCGACTCCGGGCGAGGTCGCGGCCCTGGTCGACCGCCTCATCCGCGAGCCGGAGACGCCGCCCGCGGTGCATCGCCGGTCTTCGGCGCACATCGAGGTCAGGGGGTCGAGTGGGGGGCTCGGTGGGGGAGGGGCGGGCGTTTCCGTCTGAGGGGCTCGGGGCTCGGGGCTCGGGGCTTAGGGGTTCTGGTTTGGGGTGGGCGGTGCAGAGGAGCTCGGGCCTGCGGGCCTGAGGGGTTCCGGCCTGGGGCCCCGCCTGATCGCCTGCCGGACCGCACCTTCGGGAGCCCTGCCCCTGATCGCCTGCCGGACCGCACCTTCGGGAGCCCTGCCCCTGATCGCCTGCCGGACCGCTCCTGCGCGGGCCCTCGCCAGATCGCCTTCCGGACTACGTGCGGGTCACGGATTCAGGACTCCGGGATCTGGCCAGCAGGGCGTGACACGTGTCAGTATCCAGCCGGAGCGGGTGCGCCGGTGTTGCCACGAGCTTTCGCCGCCGCCGCGCTGTCTCTCACTTCTGTCCTAGCTGTCACACCTGTCACGTCTGCCACGCCCGTCGTCGTGCCTGGCGTCTGACACGCCTGTCGTGCCGCCGTGTATCTCGCGTGCGGCACGCCGTGATGTCCCTCGTGACGCCCACTGACGCCCGTGCCCGGAAGGCTCAGCCATGCCCAGATCCGACATGCCCAGTTCCGACATGCCCAGTTCCGAATCCGTACGTGAACCCGCTGCTGTGCCACGCCCGTCGGGGCGGCTGGCCCTGGGAGCCGTGCTGCTCCTGCTCGTCCCTGTGGCGGTGGGCCTGTTCATCCGGCCGGATGTGACGCGGCCGCCGTTCCAAGGGCTCGACGACACCTGGCTGCGGTGGATGGGGGGACCGCACGACGGGGCGCTCCGGATCGTCGCGGACGCGCTCAACTGGTTCGGCGGGCCCGCGGGTTCGCTCGTGCCGCTGCTGGCGATCGTGGCCCTGTGCGTACTGCGCAGATGGCGCTCGGCGCTGTTCGTCCTCTTCTCCGTGCTGGCCACGCAGTTGGTGGTCCAGTCCCTGAAGCACCTCGTCGACCGGCCGCGCCCGGAGCACCCGCTGATCACCGTCGACCACGGCTCGTTCCCGTCCGGGCACGCCGCGACGATGGCGATGACGGTGATCGTCGCGGGCGCGCTCTTCGTGCCTGCCGCGGCCAGGCGCCGCTGGTGGTGGCCGGTGGGCGTGCTGCTGGTCCTGACGATGATGTGGAGCCGTACCTGGCTGCACGCGCACTGGCTCTCCGACACGGCGGCGGGCGCGTTCGCGAGCGCGGGCGTCACGCTGCTGGTGTGGTCGGCGTGCGCGGTGTGGATGGAGCGGGACCGGGGCAGGGGCGGGGCCCCGGCGTTCGCGCCCGACGGGCTCCGCGCGAACGGTTCCACGGCCGCGTCCACCGCACCGAACACTTCCGAGCCGGTCGGAGAGGGCGCGACCCGGTAGCCCGAGCGCGGCGCGGCTCCGAGGCCGCCGCCCGCCGTCGCCGGCGTTCGAAAGGACGGGACGGAGGAGAAGAAGACGGGACGGAGGAGAAGAACGGGAAGGGAGACGCCAGGAACGCCGATGCGTCAGGGCCGCTCCCCGAGCGCCCGCTCCACCCGCTCCGTAGCCAGTCGGGAGAGACGGACGATCTGCTCCTCGTGCGCGGGCAGCGAGCCGAACGGGTTGTAGTCCAGCTTGATGATGACCGTCCCTACGCGGACCAGCGTGGTCGCGCTCATCTGGCGCGTCGTGCCCTTTCCCGTCTCGGAGGCGAGGAGCACGCTCTCGTCGCCGAGACGGGGGTGCGGGGTCTTCCTCCCTCCGTCGGCCGCCACCTGCTCGTCGAACAGGGCGGCGGCGCGGGCCTGTGAGGGGCAGGCGTAGAGGCGGAACCATGCGTTGAGGTAGCCGCGATCGCCCGGGAGGTCCTTCGGGGGGTCGTTCTCGAACCAGGCGCCATCGGGGTGGCATCCGGTCTCGCGGTCCTCCGCCGCCACGTGGTCCTCGTCGTCGTAGACCGTCCAGCCGGACCGCAGGCTCTCCCGGGTCGGCACGGCCGCATCGACCTCCTCAGGCGTGAGCGTCGCGTTCCCGCCCGTACTGCCGTTGCTCCGGGCGTCGTCCTTCCGCGCCCCGGTCGGCTCGGCGCGCTCGCCCTCGCTCCGCTGGGGTCGGGCATCGGGCGAGCCCTCGTCCGTGATGACCCGTACGCCGCCGTACACGCCGAGAGCGATCAACGCCGCGAGCACCAGCGCCGCTATGGAGAGGAACGTCCACCCGCCGGGCGTGTTGTGCACCGTCAGCGGGCCCAGTGAGATCTGACTGCGTGACAGCCGGCTGCCGGTGATGACCACGGCGTCCCGGGTGTAGGTCGTCGAAACGTCGAGCCGCGACGTCAGTTCGCGCCGCAGTTCCTGGTCCGCCTCGATCTCCTCGCGCAGGACCGCCTGCGCCTCGGACCGTGCGGTCGCGCTCTCCGCGTCGGAGTCCAGCCCCGCCAAGGCGCCTCGCCCCCGCTCGGTTCCACCGAGACGGGCCCGTACCAACTCGCTTACGGCCGCGCCCACTTCCTGCCCGACACCACCTGCCGCCCCGGTGACCACCGCGGTGAGGGCGCCCACCGCTCTTTCCGCAAGTTCCGTCGCTTCCATACGCCCCCCACTCGGCAGCCACAAGGAGCCTAGAATGCCGCCCCGCCTTCGCGTGCACATTCCAAAATCACGCCGTCTTCCGGTCCTCACGGTCCGCACCGGTCCTCGGACACTCGGCTCCAGCGACGAAAGGTCCCCATGCGCTCGTCCCTCTACAACGTCGCCGTCGACTGCGCGAACGCCTACGAACTCGCGCAGTTCTGGAGCAAGGTGGTCGGCCACCCCTTGAACGACGACGACTTCCCCGGCGAGTCCACGGCCGTCGTACGGCTCCCGACGGGCCTGCGGCTGTACTTCGCCGAGACTCCGGAGGCGAAGGCGGCTCAGGCCGCGGGGGCCGCAAGGGTCCCCAAGAACCCCCTGCATCTGTGCCTCCAGCCCGACGGGCCGCGTGACGTGGAGGTGGAGCGGCTCAAGGGCGTGGGCGCGACGGTGCTCGCGGACCGGCGCACGCCGGACGGCAAGGGGTGGGTGGTCTTCCAGGACCCGGAGGGCAACGAGTTCTGCCTGTTGCGCAGTGAGGCGGAGCGGGACGCGGGGGAAAAGTGTTTGTCGGGCGGGGGCGGGATGTGACACCGTTCCGGTCATGACTCTGGGCATGGTTGTCGGCTGACTTCCGCTCGCGCGCCGCGACGCGGGAGTTCCGCCTGCCCTGAAGTGGTTCTGGTCCAGGGATCTGCCCCCTGGGTTCCGAACTCGCTCCGAATCGCTCCGGCCTTCCGGCCGCGACCCCTCAGGCTCGCTCCTCTCCTCGTCGCCGCGCTCTTCGTGCCCCTGAGCCTTGCGATCACGAGGAGTCCTGATGCCTGCCCGCATCGAGTGGACCGACAGCCACAGCGACAGCAGCGACACTAGTAGCACCAGCAACGCACATACCTCTCAAGCCCGTTGGCACTCCGAGAGTCGCGCCCCCGTCCCCCGCCGCGTCGTCGTGGCCGATGACACGACCGACGCCGCCACCGCCCACCGCCTCGCCTGCGAAGGCACCGCCCTGCTCTGGCGCGGTGACTTCCACGGTGCCCGGCAGCTGCTCGCCGCCATCGCGCGCCGCGTCGACCGGAAGGCCCTCGCCCCCGCCCCCGCGCGCACGCCCGCCGAGTCCTTCCACCTGCACCGCCGTGCCAGGGGCCATCGCGCCCGCGTGCTCGGCATGCTGCTCGTACTCCTCGAAGAGAAACGCGGCGAAGGGGAGTACGGCGAAGCGGAGTACGGGCTTGCGCTGCGTCGCGCGCCCGACGTCCGGGCCGCCTGTCGCGCCGCCTACGGTCCGCCCGACGGGCCCGTCGCCGTCTCCCTGCGCGAACTGCTCGGCGTGCTCGGCGCCCACGAATGGCGCCTGAAGGGCGTGCCGGTGCCTGCCCTCGGTGGCGCCAGGATCCATCCGCACTACGGGGTGTTCTCGCCGGTCAGAGGCGAGTACGTCGACCTGGTGGCGCGAGCCCCGCTGCCTGTCGCCGTCCGGCTCGGTGCGGCCCGGCCGCGTACCGCGTTCGACATCGGGACCGGAACGGGCGTGCTCGCGGCGGTACTTGCCCGGCGCGGGCTCGACCGCGTCGTGGCCACCGACATCAACCCCCGTGCCGTCACCTGCGCCCGCGAGAACCTCCAACTCCTGGGATTCGGGGGGCAGGTGGAGGTGGTGAGTGGGAGTCTCTTTCCCGGCCCCGAAGGGGGCGCCGCGCTCGTCGTGTGCAACCCGCCCTGGCTGCCCGGCCGTCCGACCTCCGCCGTCGAGCAGGGCGTGTACGACTCCGGCGGTGCGATGCTCTCCGGCTTTCTGAGCGGGCTCGCGGAGCGGCTGGAGCCGGGCGGCGAGGGATGGCTCGTGCTGTCGGATCTGGCCGAGCATCTCCAACTCCGTACGCGTGCGCAGTTGTTGGCGGACATCGGTGCGGCCGGGCTGCGCGTGGTCGGCCGGCTCGACACCGTCCCGCGGCATCCACGCGCCGCGGACACCGGCGATCCACTGCACGCGGCCCGCGCCGCCGAGGTCACCTCCCTCTGGCGGCTGGCGCCCGCCTGACGGGCGGCGAGGGCGGCGAGGGTGGTCGTCGAGTGCCATCGCGCGCCCGCCCTTCCGTCGTTTTGAAGCGTGCGCTTCATAATGTGCTAGCGTCCCCTCCCGTCAGTTCTGAAGCGCCCGCTCCAAAAGATTCGGAGCGGGCGCCGCGAGAGGGAGGGGCGTCTCAATGCCGCCAGCGGTGTACATAGTTGGGCTCGGCATCTTCACCCAGGGGACCTCGGAGTTCATGCTCTCCGGGCTCCTGCCGGGGATGGCCGGCGACCTCGGGGTCTCGATCCCCGACGCCGGGCTGCTCATCTCGGCCTTCGCGATCGGCATGGTCGTCGGCGCCCCGCTGCTCGCCGTCGCCACGCTGAGCTGGCCCCGGCGTACGGCGCTCGTCTCGCTCCAGGCCGCGTTCGTCGTGGCCCACGTGGTCGGCGCCCTCGCGCCCGGCTACGGCGTGCTGTTCGTGACGCGGGTGCTCAGCGCCCTCGCGTACGCCGGTTACTGGGGCGTCGCCGTGGCCACCGCGGTCGCGCTCGTCCCCCCGGCGGCCAAGGCGCGGGCCGTCGCCGTGGTGGCCGGCGGTCTGACGCTCGCCACCATCGTCGGGGTTCCCGCGGGCACCCTGCTCGGTCAAGTCTCCAGCTGGCGCGCCGCGTTCTGGGCGGTGGCCGCGGCCACCGTGGTCAGCCTCGTCTGCACGCTGCTCTTCGTCCCCGGCGGGCGCGGCGACGGCGAGCGCCCCTCGGTCCGGGCCGAACTGCGCGCGATGGCGCGGCCGCAGCTCTGGCTCTCGTACGCCGTCACGGCCTTCGCCTTCGGGGCGGTCATCGTCACCTTCAGCTATCTGGCGGCGCTGCTGACCGAGGTCGCGGGGGTCTCCGAGGGGTGGGTGCCCGCGGTCCTCGCCCTGTTCGGGGCCGGCGGTCTGGCCGGTGTCGTGATCGGCGGGCGTACCGCGGAGGCCAGGCCCCTCGGCACGCTCGGTCTGGGGCTCGGCGCGCTCGCCCTCTTCTCCGCACTGCTCGCCGTGACGGCCCGGGTGACGGCCGTGGCGATCGTCCTGGTCTTCCTGCTCGGGCTCGTCGGCTATGTCACCAACCCCGCTCTGCAGTCACGGGTGTTCACCCTCGCGCCGGGCGCCCCGACGCTGGTCGGCGCCGCGAACACCGCCGCGTTCAACGTCGGCAACACCGTGGCCCCGCTGCTCGGCGGCCTGACCATCGACGCAGGTCTGGGCTACGCGTCGGTGGCCTGGGTCGGCGCCGCGCTGGCCGCCGCGGGGACGCTGGGCGTGCTGTGGGCGGCGCGGCTCCAGCGGGCGGAACGCGGGAGTCCGGCGACTCCGCTATCCGAGGCGCGGCCCGTGCGTGAGTCCCTGGGGGAGTCCGCGTGCGAGTCGGCCCGCGAGTCCGCCCGTGAGTCCGCCCGTGAGTCCGTGCGGGCGGAGGCGTGAGCGCCGGGGAGCGGTCCGGGCGCACCCGGGTCACCGCGGCACCCGACTGGTACGAGTCGGCGGGCATCTCGCTCGGCATCCGCGTCGGCGACCTGGTCTTCACCTCGGGGCAGGCGCCGGTCGACGCGCACGGCGCCACCGTCGGCGCGGGGGACTTCGAGGCGCAGGCCCGGCAGGCGCTCGCCCAGGTCGGCACCGTCCTCGACCGCGCCGGGTCCGGACTCGACCGGGCCGTGAAGCTCACGGTGTTCGTCACCGACATGGCCCACCAGGACGTATTCGCCAGGCTGCGCGCGGAGTTCTACGTCGCGCCCTTCCCTGCCGAGTCCTTCGTGCAGGTCGCCGCGCTCGCGGACCCCGCGTGGCTGATCGAGATCGAGGCGGTGGGCCTGGTGACCGCTCCGCGAGCAGTTTTGTAAGCATGTTCCAAAACGTTTACGGTGGGGACATGGCCAGGCCACGAGAGTTCGACGAGGAGCGCGTCGTCGGCGCCGCGATGGAGACGTTCTGGCGCCACGGGTACGAGGGCACCTCGACGCGGGACCTGTGTGACAGCACGGGGCTCGGCCCCTCAAGCCTGTACAACACCTTCGGCGGCAAGCGGCAGCTCTATCTGCGCGCCCTCCAGCACTACTACGACACCAGCACCGCCGAGCAGGTCGCCGTCCTGCGCGGGCCCGGCCCGGCGAAGGAGCGGCTGCGCGCCATGATGCTGCTCGCCGTCGACGGGGAGTCCGACGTCCGCGACGAACACGGCTGCTTCGCGATCAACGCGGCCGTCGAGGTCGCCGGGGCCGACCCGGAGGTCAGGGCGGCGGTGCGGCGCACCTTCGACCGCGTCGAGGACGAGCTGTGCGAGGTCGTCGAGGCGGGGCGGCGCGCGGGGGAGATCCGCTCCACCGGCGACGCGCGGACCGTGGCCCGCCGGGTGCAGAGCACGTACTACGGACTGCGGGTCCTCGGCCGCGTGCACGACGACCGCGACGTCCTGATCGCCACGGTGGACGGGGCGCTCGCCGATCTGTGAGGGGCTCCGGCTACTCATGTGTCCCCTGAGGCAACGCAAAGCCCTCCGGCTCCCTCTTCCAGGACGGTCCCGTGGGAGCCACCCGCGTACTCCGGATATGCCCGGCATGGCATATCACCTGCGCGTTTATCAGGTGTTGATCGGATACAGGCACGCTCCGCGGGTCCAAGTCAGTCATGTACCAACGGAATTGACCGGAGGCATGTGCATGAAGATCGTTCGCTCGCTCAAGAAGAGGATCACCGGAGAGAAGAGCCTCAAGGCGTACGCCTGGTACCACTGGTACTAGGCCGGCGAAGTGCTCACCTCGCGCATCCCGCACGCGTGACGGGGGTGCGCAACCCGTAGGGGCGTACCCGCGAGGGACGCGCCCCGCAGGGAAGTAACTCGCCGTCGAGGCCCGCGCCCGGCGTGCCCGGCAAAGCCGCCGGGCGCGGGCCTCCCGCACCTGGAGACCCCGATGCCCCCGACGCCCTCCTCCGGTACCGACCGGCTGTCCAGGACCACCGTCTTCACACCGCGACTCCACGCCCTGCTGCGCGACCACCGCGGCGAGGACGTGTTCCGCCTGGACGCCGACACCGTCGGCGTCGCCGGGCCCGAGCTGACCGACCGGATCCTCGCCGCCCGCCCTGCCACCGAGGTCGAGCGCCCCACCTTCAAGCCGCTGCACGGGCGTTCCATCCAGCGCACCGAGGCGTCCCACGTCATGCAGGCGATCGGCAAGGACGTACGCAGGGCGCTGCGCGAGCCCGTGTCGGGGAACGTCGACCTCTCCGGTGAGTGGCCGCACGTCGGCCACGTCCATCTGCGCGAACTGATCCTGGGCGCCGACCCCTACCGGCTGCGCATCCTGATGGACCGCACCCTGGAACTGACGCCGAAGCTGACCTGGTCGGTGATCGCCGTCGGCGCCGCGCTGCCCGGCGGGCTCCGCCCGGGAGCGCCCGTCACCAGCATCGCGGGGCTCACCGCGAACGCCACGAACTACAGCGACCGCCGCTACGCGATGGGCATGTACCGGCGGGCCGCGGCCCCGGTCTGCTTCACCGTCTCCACGCTCGTCGCCAACGCGTACTGGCTCGGGGCGCCGTTCGCCGAAGGGACGCCGAACGAGCACATCCTCTACGAGTCGATGCGGCTGCTCCCGCCGTCCTGGAACATCCTGCGCAACGCGTCCCCCGAGTACCCGGCCATCGACGACCGCATCGGCGCGGGCGACGACGTCCTGCTGCTCCCGCTGCTCAGCCACCGGGACCCGGCGCTCTGGGAGGACCCCGACGTGTTCCGCCCCGAGCGCTGGGCCGCCCTGGACCCCGACGACCACCCCGGCTACCTCCCCTTCGGCCATGTCTCCGAACGCTGTTGGGGACGGCACATGGTGATGCCGCTCGCCGGTCTGCTGCTCGACATCCTGCGCGCGGACGGTGCGACGGTCGACCCGCGTCAGACCAGCGCGAAGGTGCCCCTCGCCGGTCTGCTCGGGGTCGACAAGGTGCGGCTCGTGCGGTCGGGGCGGAGCTGAGAGTGTGAGTAACGACCCAATGCGAAAAGGGAGTTAGCCTCTGGCGCGCGGGCGGTGCGGCAGGGCATGGTGGGAGTGCGCGGTGCGATGCGCGCACCGTACGGACCCGTCATGGGGTTCGACCGCAGGGAGTGATCGACATGGCTGCGAACCATCGGCGCATGTGCGCCAGTGTTCACGGGAAGTGACCCCGGTCGCCGGGGCCGTCCCGGGACGCGGCTCTGCCCTTGATCGTGACAGCCGAACCTCCTTGCTCCGCCGCACAGTTCGGCACTGATCAGCGTCAGACGCGCCTCCCTCGGCCGCTCGGCATTCCGGATCCCTGATCCGGGGGTCTCCCGACCCGGACGTCCAGATCTCCGCATCACCGGATCTCTGGATCTTCGGCTCTCGCCCTTCGCCAAAGCCTGGCCTGTCGACGGAGGAATCCCATGACCACCATCCTCATTGAAATCGCCGCAGGTACGCCCCAGTTGCTGCTCGTGGCCGTCATCGTGATCGCCGTGACCTTCCTGGCCGCACTCGCCATCGCGGTCCGGGGTACGGCCCCGGAAGAGCGCGCCACCGTCTTACGCGCCTTCGCCCAGATCCTGCCGGTACGAAGGAGGTAGGCCGTGTGCGCGCCGGACGCCCACGTCATGCGCTGGTGGCCTCCCGGCGGAACAGCGCCGTCCACAAGAACGGCTCGCCGAACGACGGCGAGCCGTTCTTCTCGTCGTGCATGCGGCGCAGTTCGAGCTCGGTGAGACCGGCGAAGATCCGGCGCAGCGAGTCCGCGTCGTAGGCGAGTCCGCCGTGCAGCGCGGCCGTGCGGTAGAAGTCCGCGTCGGGCAGTTCGGAGCCCATGCCGTTCTCGCCCGCCGCGAAGCAGGTGAGGGCGAAGTGGCCGCCGGGCGCGAGGACGCGGTCCAGGAGCGCGAGATAGCTGATCCTGCGGTGCGGCGGCAGGTGGTGGAAGCAGCCCGAGTCGTAGACCAGGTCGTACGGCCCGGTCAGCGTGGTCCGCGTCGGCTCGGTCCGTGTCAGCTCGGTCCGGGCCGGCTCGGTCCGCGTCAGTTCGAAGATGTCGCCCTGGTGGAAGCGGATGCCGGCGCCCGCCTCGTCGGCGCGGTCCGCGGCCCAGGCGAGGGCGGCGGGGGAGAGGTCGACGGCGTCCACCTCGAAGCCGAGGGAGGCGAGGTGGAGGGCGTTGCGGCCGGGTCCGCAGCCGATGTCGAGGGCGCGCCCCGGGGTGAGGAGCCCCCGCTCCACGTACGAGACGAGGTTTTCGTCCGGCTTCGCGGCGAAGAACGGCACCGGCTTGGCGCGGTCCGCGTAGAAGCCGTCCCACCAGGCCGCCCCTTCGGTGGTCCACCGGTCGGCCTCGGGCGCGAACAGCCCGTCGAGGAGCTTCATCACGTCGTCGGCCGTGCGAATGTCGCGGTCCATCAAGTCCCCTTACGTAGAGGGTTATTGTAGGTCGCGGCTGCCGAATAGGCCCAGGTCAGAAGGTGTATGCGGGGGTGTGCGGAAGGCCTCCCGCGGGCGTCTGGCGGTCTCCGGGGCGGGCGCCGGACCCACCCGGCCGACCGGGGCCGCACGGGACGCCGACGGCTGCGCGAGGCGCCCGCACGGGGGCGTTTCCGGTCGCGTGGGAGTGGCTTTCCTGGGCTGTCTCCGCGACGTGGGCGACGGGCGCACCCGGCTCCGCGTGCGGCGTTCACGCGAAGTATCCCCAGAAGTAATCACAGCTGGTTGGATGTGCGGACGCCCGGCACGACGGGCGCTTCCGGCCCGGCCGGAACAGCAGCAGCCTTCACTCCACAGCCCCCACTTCCAGGAGTCTCAGTGCCGCACTCAGCGCTGCGCAGGACCCACGCGACCGCGATCTCCACCGTGCTCGCCGCCGCCACGCTCGCCGCCGTCGCCCCGTCCGCGACCGCCGCCGAGGCGCCCGCCGCCCCGCCTTCGCTCAAGGTGCTCACGTACAACACGTTCCTGTTCAGCAAGACGCTGTACCCGAACTGGGGCCAGGACCACCGGGCCAAGGCGATACCGGCCGCGGACTTCTTCCAGGGCCAGGACGTCGTCGTGCTCCAGGAGGCGTTCGACAACTCCTCCTCCGACGCGCTCCAGGCGAACGCCAAGGACCGCTACCCGCACCAGACGCCCGTGATGGGGCGCGGCAAGAGCGGCTGGGACGCCACCGGCGGGGCCTACTCCTCGGTGGCGCCCGAGGACGGCGGCGTGACGGTCCTGAGCAAGTGGCCGATCCTGCGCAAGGAGCAGTACGTCTACAAGGACGCGTGCGGCTCCGACTCGTACTCCAACAAGGGCTTCGTCTATGCCGTCCTGGACGTGAACGGCACCAGGACGCACGTGGTGGGCACCCACACCCAGTCCACCGACCCGGGCTGCGGCAGCGGCGAGGCGGCGGCCACCCGCGCGAAGCAGTTCAAGGAGATGGACGCGTTCCTCGCCGCCAAGAACATCCCGGCCGGCGAACAGGTCATCGTGGCAGGCGACTTCAACGTCGACTCGCACAGCCCCGAGTACGCCTCGATGCTCACGGACGGCGGCTTCACCCCGGCCGACAGCCGCACGGGCCACCCGTACTCCTTCGACACGAAGGACAACTCGATCGCCTCCGAGCGCTACCCGGACGACCCCCGCGAGGACCTCGACCACATCCTCCACCGCAAGGGCCACGCCCGCCCCGCCTCCTGGCGCAACAACGTCGTCAAGGAGCAGAGCGCACCCTGGACG
Source organism: Streptomyces sp. NPDC087300 (assembly GCF_044744425.1). Lineage (NCBI taxonomy): Bacteria > Bacillati > Actinomycetota > Actinomycetes > Kitasatosporales > Streptomycetaceae > Streptomyces > Streptomyces sp. NPDC087300. Next base: position 16,464 of record NZ_JBIUYI010000013.1, on the reverse strand, counting down.
GTCTCCAGCTGGGGCAAGAAGTACACGTACACGAACCTGTCGGACCACTATCCGGTGACGGCGAACTGACGCCCCTTCCACGGGGGCAGGAAATAAACACCCGCTTTCCGGGTTTGTGCGCGAAGGCCGGGAGCACACGGTGGCCAGGAGGTAATAACAATGGTTCCCCTGCTCGTGGTTCTGCTTCTGGCTCTGCTCCTTTTCGGCGCGGGCTTCGCCCTGAAGGCGCTCTGGTGGATAGCCGTCGTCGTGCTGGTGGTGTGGCTGCTCGGCTTCGTGATCCGGCCCGCCGCGAGCGGCGGACGCAAGGGGCGCTGGTACCGATGGTGAAGTGAGTCCGACCGCCCTTTTCGGAGAATGCGTAAATGGGGTGGGCACGGCCTTTCGAGGCCGTGCCCACCCCATTTACGTGCGGACGGAAGGACGCCAGGGGGCGCGCCAGGCCGGATTCCTTCTCGCCCGGTGCGGCCGGGCGTGGGCGGCCGCACGGGTGGGGCGGCGTCGGGGGGAGTGTGGGGCTCTGTGCGGCGGGCAGGCGAAGAGGTACCGACGACATGAGAGCAGTGACTGGACATGTATCTGGACGTGTACGGAGAGAGGACCCACGCCACAGCGGACGTTGCCCGGACGGGGAAGCCGGTGGATGCGGAGGACATCAGTTGCGCGGACGCGAGGTGTGCGGTCCGCGAGGTGCTGGCGGAGGGGCGCCGGGAGCTGGCGGAGGGGCTGCGTGACGACGCGCTGCTCGTGGTCAGCGAGCTGACGGCCAACGCCCTGCTGCACGCGGGAGGTGTGACCGGTTTCAGCGTCCGCCTGCTCGGCGACGAACTCCACCTACGTGTGAGTGACGGAAGCCGGGAAGTGCCGCGCCGCATGACGGTCCCTCGGGGCATGCCGGGAGGTCACGGCTGGATGGTGGTCCAGCGTCTCTGTACGCGCCTGCACGTCGAGGCGGAGCCCGAAGGCAAGACGATCGCCGCCGTGCTGGCGCTCCGTCCGTCGGCGCCGCTGCCACGTGTGACCGTGCGGTGGTGAAAACCTTTCAGGAAACGACAGGTATGTGTTCGCAGTCCGGGGGTAACAGCACGCATGCAGGACAGAGTGGCCAGGTACGAACAGACGACGAGTAGACAGGGGCGGAACACATGCGCACCGTGGCAGTCGACGAGCAGACTCACACCGCGACCGAGGCGGTCGCGGAGGATCTGATCGAGCGTGCCTACGTAGACCCCGCATCAGTCCGTCCGAAGGATGCCCGCGAGATCGGCCGGTCCTTCTTCGACCGTCTCGCCCACCTCGAGGAAGGCACGCACGAGTACAGCTACGTGCGCGGCTGCCTGATCGAGATGAACCTCTCCCTCGTGCGGTACGCCGCCTCCCGGTTCAAGCACCGGGGCGTGCAGGAGATGGAGGACATCGTCCAGGTCGGCACGATCGGACTGATCAAGGCGATCGACCGGTTCGAGCTGTCCCGCGAGGTCGAGTTCACCTCCTTCGCGGTGCCCTACATCACCGGTGAGATCAAACGATTCTTCCGTGACACGTCCTGGGCCGTGCACGTGCCGCGCCGGCTCCAGGAGGCGCGCACCGAACTGACCAAGGCGCAGGAGGAGCTGAGCAGTCGCCTGGGCCGCTCGCCGTCGACGGCGGAGCTGGCGGAGCTGATGCAGCTGGACGCGTCGGAGGTGTCCGAGGCGCAGAAGGCGTCCAACGGCTACACCAGCATCTCCCTGGACGCCGCCGTCTCCGGCAAGGACGACGAGTCCGACACGGTGCTCGCCGACTTCATCGGTGTCGACGAGGAGCGCTTCGAACTGGTGGAGAGCTTCCAGTCCCTCGGTCCCCTCATCGCCGACCTGGGGGAGCGGGAGCGTCGCCTGATCCACCTCCGGTTCGTCGAGGAGCGGACCCAGAGCGACATCGCCGCCGAGATCGGCTGCTCGCAGATGCACGTCTCGCGTCTGATCAGCAAGCTGCTCGCCAAGCTGCGTTCCGGTCTCACGGCGGCCGAGTAGCCGCCGGGCGGATCCGGGCCCCTCAGCTCACCCCTCGCCCCTCGCCCCTCACCTCACCCTTCGCTCAGCAGCCGTTTCCTGCTCTCCTCGACGTCGAAGTCCGCCGCCGGGTAGCGCGGGTCGAGGGACTCCAGGTGTTCGAGGAGGAGCTTGCTGATGGCCCAGTTGCGGTACCACTTGCGGTCCGCGGGGATCAGGTGCCAGGGGGCCGCGTCGGTGGAGCAGCGCTCCAGGGCCAGTTCGTAGGCCTCCTGGTAGGCGGGCCACAGGGCGCGCTCCGCGATGTCGCCCGGGTTGAACTTCCAGTGTTTGTCGGGGTTGTCGAGGCGCTCCAGGAGGCGGCGGCGCTGCTGGGCGTACGAGATGTGGAGGAAGCACTTGACGACGGTGACGCCGTCGTCGGCGAGCGACTTCTCGAAGCGGTTGATCTGGCCGTAGCGGCGGCCCAGTTGGCTGCGCGGGACCAGTTCGCGGACGCGGGCGATGAGGACGTCCTCGTAGTGCGAGCGGTCGAAGATGCCGATCTCGCCGGGCTGGGGGAGCGCCTTCATGATGCGCCAGAGGAAGGGGTGGTTCTGCTCCTCCGGCGTCGGGGCCTTGAAGGCCTTGATGCGGCAGCCGGAGGGGTTGAAGAGGCCGATGACGTGCTTCACCGTGCCGCCCTTGCCGCTGGTGTCCATGCCCTGGAGGACCAGGAGGACGCGGCGTCGGTCGCCCGCCGTGCTCGCCGCGTACAGCCGTTCCTGGAGGTCGGCGAGGCGTTCACCCATCTGGGCGGTGGCCGCGAGGCCCGCGAGCTTGTCGGACTTGCCGGCGGGGCTCCCGGGCGTCGCGGCCGCGTCGTACGAGGAGAGGTCGACCCGCTCTCCTTCGGGGATGCGCAGCAGATCGCGCAGCAGGGGCGGGGCGGCGGAACCACCGGCCTTCTTGCCCCGCTTCTTCGCGCTCTTGCCGTCCTTCTTGGCCTTCGCCACCGCGCACCCCTTCCGGTCGTGTCCCTCGATCGTGCGACGAGGGCCGGGGGGCCGCTACTTGTGCCAGGGCCCCGTCACGGCGAACGTCGTGCCGGGCGTGTAGCAGTTCACGTACATCGTGTCGTGGTCGGGCGAGAAGGTGACCCCGGCGAACTCGCCCCACTCGGGCTCTTCCGGCGTACCGATGTTCTGCCGGCCGCGGGCCATCGGGTAGACCTCGCCGCCGCGCGTCAGGCCGTACACGTGCTGGGCGCCGCCGCCGTCCTCGCACACCATCAGGCCGCCGCTCGGCGCGAGGCAGATGTTGTCGGGGGACTCGCCGGGCAGCTGGATGTCGGTGCTCGGGCCGAAGACGATCACGAGGGTGAGGCGGCGCCTCGCCGGGTCGTAGCGCCAGATCTGCCCGAAGTGGTCGGCCGCCGAGCCCTCCGCGCTGTGGGCGAAGGACGACACGAAGTAGACGGAGGAGCCGCCCCAGTAGCAGCCCTCCAGTTTCTGCGCGTGGGTGATGCCCTTGGGCCCGAAGTCCTGGTCCCTGATGGGCGTCTGGGCGGCGAGCGGGTCGGGGACGTCGACCCATTCGATGCCCTCGAAGCACGTCCCCGTCTCCTGGACGGCGGACAGGTCGGGCACGCCCGGCACCCGCATGGCCTGGAGCCTGCCGCCCGCGCGCAGTGAACCGCGCCCGCCCTCGGGCTTGTCGGGCAGGAACCGGTAGAAGAGGCCGAACGGCTTGAGGAAGGCGTCCTCGGTCTCGTAGACGACGCCGCGGTGGGGATCGACGGCGATCGCCTCGTGCTGGAAGCGGCCCATCGCGGTGAGCGGCACGGCTCCGGTGCGGCGCGGGTCCACCGGGTCGACCTCGAAGATGAAGCCGTGGTCCTTGGTGTAGCCGTTGGTGCCGGCCTTGTCCTCGGTCTCCTCGCAGGTGAGCCAGGTGCCCCAAGGGGTGGGCCCGCCCGCGCAGTTGACGGCGGTACCGGCGATGGCGACGCGTTCGCCGACGACGTCGTTCCGCCGGTCGAGCGCGAGCGCCGTACAGCCGCCCTTGGCCATCGGGTCGTAGGTCAGACCCTTGACCGTGGGTACGCCGATCTTGCCGGTGACCCGGTTCTCGTGATTGCGGACCAGGTGCACGCCGCCGTTCCTGCCGCGGAAGGCGGCCATGCCGTCGTGATTGCTCGGCACCTTGCCCTCGCCGGAGCGGAGCTCGTCGCCCTCGCGCGAGAGCACCGAGTAGCGAAAGCCCTTGGGGAGGTCGAGCAGCCCCTTGGGGTCGGGGACGAGCGGGCCGTAACCGGCTCTTCCGTGTGCGGCCGCGGTCCCCGCGAAGAGTTCCGAGAGGGCGCCGGTGAAGGCGATTCCGGCGCCCAGGGCACCGGAACGGGCGAGAACCTGACGTCGAGTGGCAGACATGTGGGCAACCTCCTGTTGGCGGACAGGAATGTGACCGGATGTGTGTACCACGCGGTCTGTTGCACGGGAACCACGCGCGTAGCCATCGGTTGTCGCCCGTCGTTCCGCCTCCCCGGCGCGGTGGGGCTACTCGCCGACGAGCCCCTTGGCGTCGCGCGCCAGCGCCGTGAGCCGCGAGATCGCACGGAAGTACTTCTTCCGGTACCCGCCGTTCAGCATCTCCTCGCTGAACAGCCGGTCGAAGGGCACACCCGAGGCGAGCACGGGCACCTCCCTGTCGTACAGCCGGTCGGCGAGCACCACCAGGCGCAGCGCGGTCGACTGGTCGGGCACCGGCGTCACATCGGTCAGGCACACCGCGCCGACGCCGTCCGTCAGCGCGCCGTACCGGCTGGGGTGGACCTTGGCCAGGTGCGCGAGCAGATGCGGGAAGTCGTCGAGGGCGGCGCCTTCGTTCGCGTACGCCGCCTTGGTGACCTGCTCGTCGGAGTACGGGGCGGGGGCCTCGGGCAGGCCCCGGTGGCGGTAGTCGTCACCGTCGATGCGCAGCGCCTTGAAGTGGGCGGACAGGCCCTGGATCTCGCGCAGGAAGTCGACCGAGGCGAACCGGCCCTCGCCGAGCTTGCCGGGCAGCGTGTTGGAGGTCGCCGCCAGGGCCACGCCCTGTTCCACCAGCTTGGCGAGCAGCGAGGAGACGAGCACCGTGTCCCCCGGGTCGTCGAGCTCGAACTCGTCGATGCAGAGCAGCCGGTGCTCGCTGAGCGTGCGCACGGTCTGCTGGAAGCCGAGGGCGCCGACCAGGTTGGTGAGCTCCACGAAGGTGCCGAACGCCTTCTTCTCCGGCGCGGCGGGCGTCGCGTGCCAGAGGGAGGCGAGCAGATGGGTCTTGCCGACTCCGTAGCCGCCGTCGAGGTAGACGCCGCGCGGGCCCGCGGGAGCGGCGGGCCTGGACCTGCCGAACCACCGCTTCTTGGCGGCGCCGCTGGCGTGCGCCCCGCCGAGACCGGCGGCGAAGCCGCTCAGGACCCGGACGGCCTCGGTCTGGCTCGGCTGGTTCGGATCCGGGATGTACGTGGCGAAGCGGACCGAGTCGAAGCGCGGCGGCGGCACCATCTCGGCGACCAGACGGTCGGCGGGGACATGGGGCTCGCGGGCGCAGAGGGACAGCGGAGCCGCTTCGGCTATGGGGGTCTGCCCGGGGGCGGCGGTGGAGGACGACACGGTTCCCCACCTTAAGGGGCGTGCAAGACTGCGGATATGCGACGCCTGTTCCCTGTGACCGACCAGACATGCGACCGGAGGGACGCCCGGACGGAGGACCGGACACCTGACCGGACGCGCGACCGTACGGATGGTCGTGCGGACGGGGCGACCGGAGGAGAGTGGGGGCTCGACGAGCTGGCCGACGCGTACGCCTATCCGGGCGGCGACACGCCCTGGCTGCGCGCCAACATGGTCTCCACGCTCGACGGCGCCGCCCAGCACGACGGACGCTCCCAGCCGATCTCCAACGACACCGACATGCGGATCTTCGGCACCCTGCGCGGGCTCGCCGACGTGGTGGTCGTCGGGGCCCAGACCGTGCGCCAGGAGGGGTACCGCCCGGCACGCGCGCGTGAGCAGTTCGCGGCCCGCAGGGCGGCCGCGGGGCAGACCGTCGCCCCGTCGATCGCCGTGGTCAGCGCCAGTCTGGAGCTGGATTTGACGCTTCCGCTCTTCACCGCGCCGCTCGCGCCCACCTTCGTGGTGACCGGCGCCGCGGCCCCCGCCGACCGGATGGCCGAGGCCCGCGAGGCGGGCGCCGTCGTGGTGCTCGCGGGCGAGGGCGCCGTCGTGGAGCCGGAGCGGGTGGCTCCCGCCCTTGCCGAGCACGGCCTGAACCGGCTGCTCACCGAAGGAGGGCCCCGTCTGCTGGGTCAGTTCGTGGCGGCCGGGGTACTCGACGAGCTCTGCCTGACGATCTCGCCGATGCTCACCGGCGGTGACGCCCAGCGGATCGCGGGCGGACCCGCCATCGCGGTGCCCGAAAAATTCGTACTGACGTCCGTACTGGAGGAGGCCGGGTTCCTCTTCACCCGATACCGTCGTACCTGACAATCAGCGGAATCAGCCGTTCCGTTTGCCTTCCGCTGGGCACACTAGATCTCGCAGACCCCGTGCGGCCACGGGGCAGGATGGTTTCCGCAGGGGCCTCGCGACGGCCCACGGAGGAGAAGGGCGCCTGCAGTGTTCACGAGCGTATTGATGATCGAGAAGGCCCTGACGTCCGCCGACGTGGAGTTCGTCACCACCTTGCACGGTGACGAGCAGGTCACCTTCCATGTACTGCTCCAGCCCAGGGGCGACCAGGCGGACCGGCTTCTCAGGGCCATCGACGACGTCGCACTCGGCGAGCTCGACGAGGCGGCGCGCGAGCGGGAGACGCCCGAGGGGCAGGACGCGACGGGCCCCGGCGAACAGGCGGTCCAGGTCTCCCTCGTCGCGCTGCGCGCGGCGGGCTGCGAGGCGACCGGACGGCTCATCGAGGACCACCCCCTGGACGCGCTCAAGACCCTCGTCGACGAGGTGGAGGCCGACGAGGTCATCGTGCTGACCGACCCCCACTACGTGGAGGAGTTCTTCCACCGCGACTGGGCGTCGCGGGCGCGGCACAAGGTGGGGGTCCCGGTGCTGAAGCTGTTCTCGCACAGCGCGGCGGAGTAGCGCTCCGCGGGGCCGGTGAGCCGTCCGCGGGGGCCGCCGTGGCCGGTCGCGCCCCGCGGCGGAGCCGCCGGTGTCACCGTCCCGCGCCCTTCGCGGTGCCCGGTAGCTACTAGGCTGGGCTGCTCAGCTACGTACGACTTGGGGAGACACACGCATGGCACCCGGCCTTCCTACCGCCATGGACCGACCGCACTTCATCGGCATCGGCGGCGCCGGAATGTCGGGGATCGCGAAGATCCTGGCCCAGCGCGGCGCCGAGGTCGCGGGCAGCGACGCCCGGGACTCCGCCACCGCGGAGGCGCTGCGCGCGCTCGGCGCCACCGTCCACATCGGGCACGACGCCGCGCACCTCGCCTCCGACGCGAGCTGTGTCGTCGTCTCCTCCGCGATCCGCGCCGACAACCCCGAGCTGGCCCGCGCCACCGAGCTCGGCATCCCCGTCGTGCACCGCTCGGACGCCCTCGCCGCCCTGATGGAGGGGCTGCGCCCGATCGCGGTCGCGGGCACGCACGGCAAGACCACCACGACCTCGATGCTCGCGGTCACGCTCGCCACCCTCGGCCTCGACCCGTCGTACGCGATCGGCGGCGACCTGGACGTACCGGGCTCCAACGCGCTGCACGGCGCGGGCGACATCTTCGTAGCCGAGGCCGACGAAAGCGACCGCAGCTTCCACAAGTACGCGCCCGAGGTCGCCATCGTCCTCAACGTGGAGCTGGACCACCACGCCAACTACGCGTCGATGGACGAGATCTACGAGTCCTTCGAGATCTTCGCGGGCAAGGTCGTGCCCGGCGGCACCCTGGTCATCTCGGCGGACCAGGCGGGCGCGGTCGAGCTGACCAAGCGCGTGCGCGACCTGGGGGAGCTCAAGGTCGTCACCTACGGCGAGTCCGAGGACGCCGACCTGCGCATCCACAAGATCACCGCGCGCGGTCTGACCAGCGAGGTCACCGTCCTGCTCGACGGCAAGCTGCTCACCTTCACCGTCTCGGTGCCCGGCAGGCACTACGCGAACAACGCGGTCGCGGCCCTCGCCGCGGGCATCGCGCTCGGCATCCCGTCCCGGAACCTGGCCGGCGCCCTGAAGTCGTACACCGGCGTCAAGCGCCGCCTCCAGCTCAAGGGCGAGGCCGCGGGCGTCCAGGTCATCGACTCCTACGCGCACCACCCGACCGAGATGACGGCCGACCTGGAGGCGATGCGCTCCGCCGCGGGCGACGGGCGCATCCTCGTCCTCTTCCAGCCGCACCTCTTCTCGCGCACCCAGGAGCTGGGCACGGAGATGGGCCAGGCCCTCGGCCTCGCCGACTCCTCCGTGGTCCTCGACATCTACCCGGCCCGCGAGGACCCGATCCCCGGCATCACCAGCGCCCTGATCATCGACGCCGCCCGTGCCGCGGGCGCCGAGGTGCGGGCCGCGGGCGACAAGGACGAGGCGGTCCGCGAGATCGCGGGAATGGCGAAGCCCGGTGATCTCGTTCTCACCATGGGCGCGGGCGACGTCACGGACCTCGGCCCGCGGATCCTGGCCGAACTGTCGAAGTAGGAAGTAAGGGGTGCCCGTCATGTCGTACGACGTGGAGAAGCCGGACGAGGAGTGGCGCGCGCAGCTGAGCCCCTCGGAGTACGCGGTCCTGCGCCAGGCGGGCACGGAGCCCGCGTTCGTCGGCGAGTACACCGACACCAAGACCAAGGGCGTCTACTCCTGCCGGGCGTGCGGTGCCGAGATCTTCACCTCCGGCGAGAAGTTCGAGTCGCACTGCGGCTGGCCGAGCTTCTTCGACCCGAAGGACACGGACGCGGTCGAGCTGATCGAGGACACCTCGCACGGCATGGTCCGCACCGAGGTCCGCTGCGCCCGCTGCGGCTCGCACCTCGGCCACGTCTTCGAGGGCGAGGGCTACGCGACGCCCACGGACCAGCGGTACTGCATCAACTCGATCTCGATGAGGTTGACGGCGGACGAGGAGTGACGGCCGGGCGCTGAGGCGCGGTCACGCGCCGAACGCCCTTGGCGGGCGCGGTGGTTCCGGTTCAGTCGCGGACGGCGGTGGCGCTCCGCGATTCGTCGTCGCGCGTCGCCCTTCCGCGCTCCGTCCTCCCGCGGGCCGTGCTCGCGGGGGGCGGCCTTCTCGGCCGCCGCCGAGCGAGGCGCCGAGCAACCAGCCGGTGGGGGAAATTGAACTCGCTGGTTCAATCGGTTTGCATGTGAGGTAGGTACGCTGGCCGGGTGACCGAAGCCAATGTCTCGACCGCGGACAGCCGCCGGACCTCGCGCGGGCGTATCGACAAGCGGCTGTCGATCCTTGACGCGGCCTTCGCCGTCTTCGCCAGGGAGGGGTACGCCAAGGCGTGCGTGGAGGCCATCGCCGGTGAGGCCGGGGTGGCCAAGCCGACGGTCTACAACCACTTCGGCGGCAAGGAGCAGCTCTTCAGGGACGCCATGACCGCCACCGCCGAGCAGGCCACCGCCAAGAGCCTCGCCGTGGTCGCGGGCCTCGGCGGCGACGTGGACGACCTGCCGCAGGCGCTGCGGGACGTCGGGTACCGCCTCCTGCTCCGCTACTGCGGCGAGGACGCCTGGGCGCTGCGGCGGCTGTTGTACGCCGAGATCTCCCGCTTCCCCGACCTCTTCGAGAAGGTCTGGGGCAACGGCCCGAGCCAACTCTCCGAAGCCCTCGCCGACCGCTTCGCGCGGCTCGCGCTCGGGGGCCGGCTGCGGCTCGACGACCCGGTGCGCGCCGCCGAGCAGTTCGTCGCGCTCCTGACGGGACCGATGGAGGGCCGCTCCGTCCTCGGCACCCGGGCGGTGCCCGACGAGGAGGTGCGGGCCACCGTCGCCGCCGCCGTCGAGACCTTCACCCGCGCCTTCGCCGTGCCGCGAGGAGAGGGCTGAGATAAGCCGCCGATAACGGACGTGGCTAGCGTCCGGGGGTCCTCATACGCGGAGACCGGAAGGCGTCCCATGAAGCGACCCCTCAGCGCGGCCCTGCTCACGGTTCTTGTCGGCAGCACGACCGTGGTGATGGCGCCGACGGCCGCGGCGGCGCCGGGCTGTACGACGGTGAAGGACGCCATCACCGGGGCGAGCGGCGAGATCACGATCTGCGTCGAGGCGGACGGCAGGGCGCGGGTGAAGGGCAACCTCGTCGACACGTTGCCCGGTGCTGGTTTCGGGACGCCCGACGGCGTCTGCGCCGCCTGGTGGATCGACTGGGCGACCACCACCGGAGACAGCTCGGGCTTCGAGCTCGTGGTCTGCGGCCAGTGGGACGACAGCCCCGAGGAGGTCTTCGACTACGACCCCTCGGCCGGTGAGAACGGTGTGCGGGGCATCACCGGCCTGAACGAGGTCAAGCTCAACATCATGCGGATGTGACGGGTCAGCGGGTCGCAGGGCGCGGCACGGCGCACCTCGGCGGCGTACATCAGCACTGCCCGGACGCAGGACGAGAAGTAGGGAACACTTCCGTGGGCTCAGCCCCGATGACCTCCATGACCCCTCTCCACACCGTCACGATCATCGGCACCGGCATGATCGGCACGTCCATCGCGCTGGCGCTCGCCGAGCGTCGGGTGACCGTGCACCTCCAGGACGCCAGCGAGGAGGCACTGCGCATCGCCGAGGCGATGGGCGCGGGCACCGTCGAGGCGGCCGGGCGGCCGACGGACCTGGCCGTGCTCGCGGTGCCGCCCCGGCACGTGCCCGGTGTGCTGCGCGACGCGCAGCGGCGCGGTACCGCCCTGCACTACACCGACGTGGCCAGCGTGAAGACGCTCGGCCGCACGGGCCCCGGCGGTCCCGGCTTCGACACATCGAGGTTCGTCGGGGGCCACCCCATCGCCGGGCGCGAGAAGCCCGGCCCCGCGGCGGCGCGCGGAGATCTGTTCCACGCCAAGCCGTGGGTGCTCACGCCCACCGCGCACACCTCCGACGCCACGTCGGGCGCGGCCCGGCGGCTCGTCGAGCTGTGCGGGGCCACGCTCGTGACGATGGACGCGCACGCCCACGACCGGGCCGTCGCCGTCACCTCGCACCTGCCGCACCTGCTGTCCAGCCTCACGGCGCGGCTGCTGCGCGAGGCCGACCCGCACGCGCTCACGCTCGTCGGCTCGGGGCTGCGCGACTTCACCCGGATCTCGGCGGGCGACCCCGAGCTGTGGACGGACATCCTCGGCTCCAACGCGACGGCCGTCCGCGACGCCCTCGAAGTGCTCGCCCGTGACGTCGACACGACGCTGCGCGCGCTGCGTTCGCTGACCGGGGAAGGCGCGGGCCGCGCCGACGCGGCCACCGACGAGGACACCGAGGCCAGGCAGTGGCTGCGCACCGTCCTTGAGGAGGGCCGCGACGGCCGGGCCAGGATCCCCGTCAAGTACGGCCCGCAGGACCGGGTCTTCGCCCAGCTGCGGGTGGCGCTGCCGGACCGCGAGGGCGAACTGGCCAGGCTGCTCTCGGACGTGAGCCGTCGCGGGGTCAACGTCGAGGACCTGCGCATCGACAACGATCCGGAGGCGCCCAGCGGTCTGATCGAGCTCCTCGTCGACGAGACCGAGGCGGACAAGCTCGCCCTGTGGCTGACGGATCTCGGCTGGCAGGTGCACGCGCCGACCCCGGCCTGACCGGTCGGCGGGCACGGCGCGTACGACGACAGCGGGCCCTGACCGTGATCACGGTCAGGGCCCGCTGTCGCCTGTGGGGGGAGGCTCAGGCCGCCTGGAAGGCGAGTACCGCGTTCTGGCCGCCGAATCCCATGGAGTGGTTGAGCGCGAAGTCGACCTTGCCCTCGGTGACTTGCGCGGCCACGTCCACGTTGACGGCGGGGTCCAGGGTGGTGAGGTTCGCCGTCGGGGGCACCACGCCGTGCTCGATCGCGAGGACGGTGTAGACGCTCTCGACCGCGCCCGCGGCACCCAGGAGGTGTCCGGTGACGCCCTTCGTCGAGGTGACGAGCGGGCCGTCGGGGAAGACGCGCTCGATCGCCTCGGCCTCGACCCGGTCGTTCAACGGGGTCGACGTGCCATGGGCGTTGATGTGCTGGACGTCCGCGGGGCCCGCCCCGGCGTCCGCGAGCGCCGCGCGGACGGCCGCCTCGACGCCGCGGCCCTGCGGGTCGGGGGCGCTGAGGTGGTGGGCGTCCGCGCTCGCGCCGTACCCGGCGACGCGCGCGTGCACCCGCGCCGACCTGGCCCTGGCGTCCGCGAGGCGCTCCAGGACGAGGATGCCCGCGCCCTCGCCGCCGACGAAGCCGTCCCGGTCCGCGTCGAAGGGCCTGGACGCCGCCGAGGGGTCGTCCTGGCGGCGCGACAGCGCGCCCATCTGCGCGAAGCCCGCCATGATCAGCGGCGTCACCATCGCGTCGCTGCCGCCGGTGATCACGATGTCGCAGCGGTCGAGGAGCAGCAGGTCGCGGGCGGTGCCGATGGCCGTGGTGCCGGAGGCGCAGGCCGTGACGACGACGAGGTTCGGGCCGCGGGCGCCGCACTCCATGGCGACCTGTCCGGCCAGCATGTTGGGCAGCTGCATGGGCAGCAGCAGCGGCGAGACCCGCGACGCGCCCTCGTCGAGCAGTACTTGGTACTGACGCTCGACGGTGGACTGGCCGCCCTGGGCGGTGCCGAGCACGACACCGACGCGCGGCGCGTCCCACGACGTGGCGTCGAGTCCGGCGTCCGCGAGGGCCTCGTGCACCGCGACGAGCGCGTACTGGACGAAGCGGTCGAGGCGGTGCGCGCGGCGGGCGCCGAGCAGCGCCGCGGCGTCGAAGTCCGGCACCCGGCTGGAGATCCGCACCGGGTTGTCCGCGAGGGACTCGTCGAGGGACGCCGTGGGACGCCCGGCGCACACCGTCTCCCAGTTGGTCGCCACGCCGATGCCGGCGGGGGTGACGAGCCCGAGGCCGGTGACGGCGATGTCGTGACGGTCCATCAGGCCCTCGTGCCCGCGTTCTCCATGAGGCCCACGACGTCGCCGAGGGTGGTGACGCCGGTGAGGGACTCCTCCGGGATCTCGAAGCCGAGCGACTTCTCCAGGATCAGGCTGAGCTCGACCAGGGCGAGCGAGTCGAGCTCGGCGTCGGCGAGCGTCGTCTCGGGGGTGAGGCCCTCGACCGGGACGTGCAGCTGGTCACCGAGGATGGCGAGCAGTTTGTCGAACATGCGGATCTCCAAGCGTTTTCAGAGGACGGGGGACACATCGGGCCAGACGAGGGTGGTGGCGCCCCAGGTGAGACCCCCGCCGAAGGCGGTGAGCAGCACCCGGTGGCCGGGGCGCAGGGTGCCGTCGGCCGCGGCGTCGGCGAGCAGGATCGGCACCGAGGCGCCCGCGGTGTTGCCGACCCGCTCGATGTTGGTGGCGCGCCGCTCGGGCGGGATGCCGACGAAGTCCGCCACGGCCGACGTGATGCGGGCGTTGGCCTGGTGGGCGACGAGCAGGTCGACGTCCTGCGCCGTCCAGTCGGCGGCGGCGAGGGCCTCCGCGCAGACGACGGACATCCGCGTCACCGCGTGCCGGAAGACCCGGCTGCCCGCCATCCGGAAGTACCGCTCCTCGCGGGGCAGCGGACCTTCGGTGCGGCGCGCGCCGCCGCTGGTGCCGACGGCCACGAGGTCGGCGTTCTCGCCGTCGCTGCCGAGCAGCGTCCGGCCCACGGCGCCGGGCTCGTCGGGGGTGCCCGCGCGCAGCACCACCGCGCCCGCGCCGTCGCCGAAGATGGGCGCCGTCGTACGGTCGTCGGGGTCGATCAGGGTGGTGAACGCCTCCGCGGCGATCACCAGGACGTGTTCCGCGGTGCCCGCCGCGATCAGTCCGGCGCCGGTCGCCAGGCCGTACAGGAACCCGGTGCACACGGCCGACACGTCGAAGGCGGCGACCCCGGTCAGACCGAGCCGCGACGCGACCTCGGGCGCCGTCGCGGGGCAGGGCCTGTCGGGCGTGGTGGTGGCGAGCACGACGGCGTCCACGCGGTCGCGGCCCGCCGACTTCAGCGCCCGCCGGCCCGCCTCGACGGCGAGGTCGGCGGTCGTGGTGCCGGGGGAGATGACGTGCCGGGTGGCGATGCCGGTCCTGGACCTGATCCAGTCGTCCGTCGTGTCCAGACGTCGCACGAGATCGTGGTTGGACACCGTGTTCGGCGGCAGATGGGCGCCCACTCCGGCGATCACTGCCGTGTTCGTGCCCGCTGTTGTCATCCGGCACTCCTTGGACGGGGATCCGCGCTCGGCGGCCCGGGACTGCGGTCCGCGGGGATTCCGACGGCCCACCGGTCGAGCCGTCTCAGTCTCGGTTCGCGGGATATGGGGTGCGTATCGCCCTGTTATCCGCTGGTCCCGGGCGGCGGATGGCTGGTCGATACCGGGCGCATAAGGCGTTTCCCTACGGTCGTGCGGCAGTGTCAGAAGCGCCTCTTCGGCAAGCGCACCCTCGGCCGCGCGCCGCCCGCCGGCCCCGGACGACGTGGAGAACGATGACCGACGTACGCAAGGCGTCCAGCCTGTCCCAGGTCCTGCGCGGGCTCGCCCGCTCGCGGCCCGAGGAGGCGGCGGTGATCCACATCAGGGTCCCGGACACCGACGACGGATTCGACACGCTGACCTTCGCGGCCCTGGACCGGGCGGCCCGCGAGCTCGCCGGGCGGCTGCGCACGGAGCTCGGTCTGGACGCGGGCGACCGGGTGCTCCTCCAGTACCCGTCGGGCACGCAGTTCCCGATCGCCTTCTTCGGCTGCCTCTACGCGGGCCTGATCACCGTGCCCGCCCCGCTGCCCGGCCGCAACCGGCGCGAGCGCCTGCGGGTCAAGGGCATCGTGCGCCAGGGCGGCATCCGCGCGATCCTCACCGACGGGGAGAACCACCCGGCGGTCGCGGAGTGGGCGCTCACCGAGTCCCTCGACGACGTGCCGCTGCTCGTGACCGCGGGCGAGGGCCTGCCGGGCGACGAGGCGGCGTACGACGGCGGTGCCGGGGACGACGAGGCGGCGAGCCTGCCCGGCGACGCGGCGGACCCCGAGACGCCCGCGCTGATCCAGTACACCTCGGGTTCGACCTCCGACCCCAAGGGCGTGGTGATCACCCACGGCAATCTGCTGCACAACGTCGCGGCCATGGGCGAGAGCTTCGCCGTCGCGCCCGGCGCCCGGCACGGCGGCTGGATCCCGCTCTACCACGACATGGGCCTCATCGGTCATCTGCTCACCGGCGTCCTGCTCGGCAGGGGCGTGGTCACGCTCAACCCGATCACGTTCGTGCGCCGCCCGCACCAATGGCTGCGCGCCATCGACCGGTTCGACATCGGGCACTCCAACGCCCCGAACTTCGCGTACGAGTTGTGCGTGCAGCGCATCACGGACGAGCAGATCGAGGGGCTCGACCTGTCGCGCTGGCGCTACGCGATCAACGGCTCGGAGCCCGTACACGCGGCGACGCTGCGGGAGTTCACCGAACGGTTCGCCCCCTACGGCTTCCGGGCCGACGCGCTCGTGCCCTGCTACGGCATGGCGGAGGCGACCCTGTACGTCTCCGGATCCGTGCTGCGGGAGCCGGTCACGCTGGTGGCCGACGCCGAGTTCCTGGAGAAGAACGAACTCGCCCACGCGAGGTCCGCCGGGGCCGGCGAGGCCACCGACCTCACGACCCGCGAGCTGGTCAGCTGCGGCGTGCTCCACGACCTGGCCTGCCGGATCGTGGACCCCGTCAGCGGCGAGGGCCTTGCGGAGGGGCAGGTCGGGGAGATCTGGCTGAGCGGTCCCAGTGTTGCCAAGGAGTACTGGGACAACGCGGAGGCCACCGAGGAGATCTTCGGCGCCACGCTGGACGGCGACCGCTATCTGCGCACCGGCGACCTCGGCGCGCTGCTCGACGGCGAGCTCTTCATCACGGGCCGGATGAAGGAGACCCTGATGATCAACGGCCGCAACCTCTACCCGCAGGACGTCGAGCACGAACTGCGCGCCAAGCACCCGGAGTTGGCGACGATGCCGGGGGCCGCCTTCACGGTCATCGAGGAGCGCGGCGGCCGCCACGAGGAGGCGCTCGTGGTGGCCCAGGAGGTCACCGGACAGCTCCCCGAGGAGGAGTACGCACGGCTCGCCGCCGACATGAAGCAGACGGTCAGCCGCGAGTTCGGACTCGCGGTGCGCGGTGTGGCGCTGCTGCGCAGGGGCAGCGTCCGGCGCACGACGAGCGGGAAGATCCAGCGCGTGGCGATGCGGGAGCTCTATCTCGCCGACGCGCTCCAGCCGCTGTACGCGGACTGGCAGGACTAGGGTCTTTCGTTTGGATCAGGCCGGGCTCGCGGGGTCTGGCACGCCCTCCCCCAAGCTCTCGGCTTCGCTCGAGCAGGGAGGTGCCCCCTC
>NZ_JBIUYI010000012.1:0-284647 GCF_044744425.1 Streptomyces sp. NPDC087300 | reverse complement strand
GGAGGGGGCACCTCCCTGCTCGAGCGAAGCCGAGAGCTTGGGGGAGGGCGTGCCAGACCCCGCGAGCCCGGCCTGATCCAAACGAAAGGCCCTAGCGCTCCTCGACCGACTCGAACCGCCACCTGTGCACCGTCCGCGTCACCAACTCCGGTGCGGGTTCGGCCAGTTCGGGCAGGTCCGCGTCGAGCGGCGCGTCCCACCAGGTGATGACGAGGACCCGGTCCTGCGGCGCGCGGAACGTCTCGCGTCGCAGCGGCTCGCCGGGCAGCGCCTGCGCCCGCGCCCAGGCGAGCAGGTCGTCCCCGCGCCCGTCGACGGCGCGGGCCTCCCACATCAGCGCGACGCTCACGAGTACAGGTTCTCCTTGCTGACCTCGTGCACGTGGTCGTGGTCATGGCCGTGCGCATGCCCCGGCACGTGCGGCTCCGTCACCGGCAGCGACGAGTCCGCCGACAGGTCCCAGTCCGACGCGGCCCTGTTGCGCGCCACCATCTCGGCGCCGAGGGCCGCGACCATCGCGCCGTTGTCGGTGCACAGCTTGGGGCGCGGCACCCGCAGCCGGATCCCGGCCTTCTCGCACCGCTCCTGGGCCAGCGCGCGCAGCCGCGAGTTGGCCGCCACGCCGCCGCCGATCATCAGGTGGTCGACGCCCTCGTCCTTGCAGGCCCGCACGGCCTTGCGGGTCAGCACGTCGACGACCGCCTCCTGGAAGGACGCCGACACGTCCCGCACCGGCACCTCCTCGCCCGCGGCCCGCTTCGCCTCGATCCAGCGGGCGACGGACGTCTTGAGGCCGGAGAAGGAGAAGTCGTAGGCGGGGTCGCGAGGACCGGTGAGCCCGCGCGGGAACGCGATCGCGTCCGGGTCGCCCTCGCGCGCGTAGCGGTCGATGACGGGCCCGCCGGGGAAGCCGAGGTCGAGCACCCGCGCGATCTTGTCGAACGCCTCGCCCGCCGCGTCGTCGATGGTCGCGCCGAGCGGACGTACGTCCGAGGTGATGTCGGTGGACAGGAGCAGCGAGGAGTGGCCGCCCGACACGAGCAGCGCCATCGTCGGCTCGGGCAGCGGCCCGTGCTCCAGCTGGTCCACGCAGATGTGCGAGGCGAGGTGGTTGACGCCGTAGAGCGGCTTGCCGAGCGCGTACGCGTACGCCTTGGCGGCCGAGACGCCGACGAGCAGCGCGCCCGCGAGGCCGGGGCCCGCGGTCACCGAGATGCCGTCGAGGTCCTTCGCGCTCACCCCCGCTTCCTTCAGGGCTCGGTCGATGGTCGGCACCATCGCCTCCAGGTGCGCACGCGAGGCGACCTCGGGCACGACGCCGCCGAAGCGGGCGTGCTCGTCGACGCTGGAGGCGATGGCGTCGGCGAGCAGCGTGGTGCCGCGCACGATGCCGACGCCCGTCTCGTCGCAGGAGGTCTCGATGCCGAGGACGAGAGGTTCGTCGCGCGAGTCAGCCATGAATCTCGGTTCCTTGTACGCCGGTTGCGGGGGTGGAGGGGTCGGTGCGGCGCATGACCAGGGCGTCCACGTTGCCGGGCTGGTAGTAGCCGCGCCGGAAGCCGATGGGCGCGAAGCCGAAGCGCTCGTACAGCTTCTGCGCCCTGGTGTTGTCGACCCGCACTTCCAGCATCACCTCGGGGCACTCGAAGGCGGTCGCGGCGCGCAGCAGGTCGGTGAGGAGGCGGGCGCCGAGTCCGGTGCCCCAGTGGTCGCGGGCCACGGCGATGGTCTGGACGTCGGCGAGGTCGCCGGACGCGGCGAGCCCCGCGTACCCGACGAGGCGGTCGCCGTCCATGGCCACCACGTAGCGGCGGGTGGCCAGCGGACCGCGCGCGTGCGCGAGCTCCGACCAGAACATGCCGCGCGACCAGGCGTCGTCGGGGAAGAGCTCCTTCTCCAGGACGAACACGGGATCGATGTCCCACCAGCGCATCTCGCGCAGTACGGCGCCCTCGGTCGGCCGGGTCGCCTCGGTCGCCTCGGTCACTTGGGGGTGACCACCTTGTAGTTCTTGGGCACCTGCGCGTCGGGTCGGCGCAGGTACAGCGGCCTGGGCTCCAGGAGCTCCTCGCCCGCGGCCAGCCTCTCGGCGGCCAGCGAGGCGAGCGCGGCCGCCGAGACGTGCTCGGGGGCGCGGGCGTCGGGGAACGTGTCGGGGTAGAGCAGCGCGCCGGCGCCGACGGCGGGCAGCCCCGCGACCTCGGCGGCGATGTCCGCGGGCCGGTCGACGGCGGGGTCGCTCACCCGGGTGCGTACGTCGTCGTAGCGCGCCCAGTAGACCTCC
Organism: Streptomyces sp. NPDC087300; assembly: GCF_044744425.1. Classification (NCBI taxonomy): domain Bacteria; kingdom Bacillati; phylum Actinomycetota; class Actinomycetes; order Kitasatosporales; family Streptomycetaceae; genus Streptomyces; species Streptomyces sp. NPDC087300. Next base: position 282,363 of record NZ_JBIUYI010000012.1, on the reverse strand, counting down.
TTGCGCCGGGCGTCGGTGGCCACCACGAAGGGGCCCGAGTCGATGCCGGAGGCGTACGCGAGGCCGTCCAGGGTGCACACCCCGTGCACCGGGACGCCGAGCGCGAGGCCGAACGTGTCGGCGGTCATCAGGCCGACGCGCAGCCCGGTGTAGGGGCCGGGGCCCACGCCGACGACGATGCCGGTGACGGCGTCGAGTCTCAGGCCGGCGTCGGCGAGCACACGGTCGACGGCCGGAAGCAGCAGTTCCCCGTGGCGGCGGGCGTCCACCTGGCTCGACTCCGCGATGACGGAGGAGCCGTCGTGGAGGGCGACGGTGACGGCGGGCGTTGCGGTATCCAGAGCGAGCAAGAGCACGCGAACAGCCTACGGCTCCGAGGCCCCGCGCACGGCCGCACCGGGACGGGGACGGCCGCCCGGGGGCGGTCGGGCCCGCCGCCGGGGGGACGGGGGCGCGGCTGCCCCGGGGTGGGGCGCGGCGGCTGCTACCGTCACCCCGTAGCCGTACGCAGTACGAAGAGGATGGGTGGCGCAAGGTGTCAAGGAGCAGCTCGGGAATCGTGGCCGGGCTCACCGCCGCTGCGGTCGCCGCGGTCGCCTTCCTCGCCTACCAGGCGTCGGCCAGCGTGCCGGACACCCTGGGGAAGCCCGACAAGTCGCCGTCCGCCGGCGCCTCGCGCTCCCCCAAGGACAAGAAGAACCCCACGGCGCTGCCCGGCCAGTCCGGCGCCGGCGAGCGGGTCGTCTACTCCCTGGGCGACGACCGCGTCTGGCTGGTCACCGCGGCGGGCAAGGTCAAGCTCACGTTCGAGGTCACGCCCGGCACGGTCGACCCGGCCCCCGGCAAGTACGCCGTGACCTCGCGCACCGGCTCGGTCACCGGCACGGACGGCACCCCGATCGAGCACGTCGTGATCTTCACGTCCAGCGACGGGGTCGCGATCGGCTTCAGCGCGGCCGTCGACGGCTCGACGCCCGAGCCCGACCCCGCCAAGAAGACCGGCGGCATCCGCGAGTCCCGCGAGCACGGTGACGCGATGTGGCAGTTCGCCGGGATCAGCCAGAAGGTCGTCGTCGTTCCCTAGCCCCGTCACCCGTGGGGGTCGGCGCGCTGGGCGGCGTGGAGACCGCGCTCGCCGCGGCGCAGGACGCCAGCAGATCGCTCATGGAGAGCCGCGCCGGATCCGGCACGCGCGAGGGCCCTGGCACCGGCAGCCCGTGCGGCTGCGGCGGTACGTCACGTTCTGAAGCCGACATGGACGCCTCCTGGGCTCCGGGGGCAGACGTGGTTAGGTAGACCTAACCAGTACCGGTATCCATGTGACCACGCCCGGCGCACGCCGCGCAACATTTTGCCGACGACTTGTCGGCACGTTCGGCGGAACGTACGAGGGCCCCCGGCGGCACGCGCCGACGAGTTCAAGCCGCGCGGGGCTGGCGCCGGGCCTGGGGGCACGTCGCCCTGCGCAGGGCGACGCCGCCGTAGAGCGGGCCTCGCGAAGGGACACGCCGCCCGAGAGCGGGGTCCGCGCGGGGGCACGTCAGGGGTCGCCCGAGAGCCCGGCCCCCGAGGGCTTACGCCGCGAGCAGCGTCAGATCCGCGTCCGCCCAGCGCGCGCCGAGACCGGTGAGCGTCACCTCACGGACCTCGTCCGTCGTGTCGCCGACGGCCCGGTCGATGACCACCCTGAGGCGGTCGTCCGAGAGCTCCTCGACCTTGCCGTCGCCCCACTCGACGACGATCACCGAGTCGGGGAGCGAGACGTCGAGGTCCAGGTCCTCCATCTCGTCGAGCCCGCCGCCCAGGCGGTACGCGTCGACGTGCACGAGCGCGGGGCCCACGCCGAGCGGGGGGTGGACGCGGGCGATCACGAAGGTCGGGGACGTGACGGCGCCGCGTACGTCGAGGCCCTCGCCGAGCCCCCTGGTCAGCGTCGTCTTCCCGGCGCCGAGCTCACCGGTGAGCATGACGAGGTCGCCGGGGCGCAGGATTTTGGCCAGGCGGCGGCCCAACTCGCCCATCTGCTCGGGCGAGTTGACGGTGATCTTGAGGGCGGCGGCGGGGGCCTGGTGGTGCGGTGCTTCCATACCGCCCACGTTAGCCCCTGGACGCCGCCGCACCGTCCGCCACCGGGACACCACCGGCGCGCGCGAGCAGCTCCAGGAGCCGGTCGGTGACCACCTCGGGATGCTCCAGCATGACCATGTGCCCCGCGTCGGGGACGAGCACGAGCTCCGCGTCGGGCAGCCGCTCGGCGATGGCCTCGCTGTGCCCGCTCGGCGTCACCATGTCGTGCTCGCCCGCCAGGACCAGCACGGGCAGCTCCGCGAAGTGCTTGAGCGCCTCCGCCTTGTCGTGCTCGGTGAAGGCCGGGTAGAACTCCGCGACCACGTCGATCGGCGTCGACTCGATCATGCGCTCGGCGAACCGCGCGATCGCCGGGTCCACGTCCTTGGACGAGAACGAGTAGCGCTTGATGACGCCGGCGAAGAGGTCGGCCGTGGCCCGCCGCCCCCGCTCCACCAGCTCGGCCTGCGAGCCGAGCGCCCGCAGCACGCCGGGCAGCACCCGCCGGACCGCGTTCATCCCGGCCACCGGGAGCCCGAAGTTCACCTGTCCGAGCTGCCCCGACGACGTACCGACCAGGGCCACGCCGACGACGCGCTCGCGGATCAGCTCGGGGAACTGGTCGGCGAGGGCCATCGTCGTCATGCCGCCCATGGAGTGCCCGACCAGGACCAGCGGCCCCTCGGGAGCGGCCGCGTCGATGACGGCCTTCAGATCGCGCCCCAGGTCGTCGATGGAGACCGGCACGCCGCGCTCCAGCTGGTCGACGCCGCGGCCCGAGCGGGCGTGGCTGCGCTGGTCCCAGTAGACCGCGCGCACGACACCGCGCAGCGCGGCCCGCTGGAAGTGCCAGGAGTCCTGGCTCAGGCAGTAGCCGTGGCTGAAGACGACGGTCACGGGCGCGGGCTTGCGCCGCCCGAGGCGCCCGCGCGGCCGCGCGGCGCGGGCGCTGTCCGGTTCGACCTCGTCGACCTCGTAGGCGAGCTCCGTGCCGTCCTCCGCGTACGCCGTGCCCGGCATGCCGCGCAATGAGCCGTACGGGCCCGCCGAGTCGAGCGCGAGCCGCGCCTTCTTGCGCATGCCGCGGCCGACCGTGAGCCGTTCGATGGCGACGCCCGCCGCGGCGCCCGCGGCGATGACGCCTATCGCGGCACCGGCCACCGAGGCCCTGCGCCAGTTCCCGGTCGCGGCTGCGGCCTCCGTCACCGCTTCCACCGCGGCCGCCCCCGTGCTGCTCTCGCTCACGTGCCGCTCCTCAGTCAGTCGTCCGTCTGCTCGTCCGCTCCGGGCCGCTCGTTCACATAGACGCGCGGGACGCGCGATCCGATGCGCGTGACGATCTCGTACGCGATGGTGCCCGCGGCCTGCGCCCAGTCCTCCGCGGTCGGCTCACCCCGGTCGCCGGGCCCGAAGAGCACCGCGTCGGACCCCACTTCGGGCAGGTCCCCGCCTAGATCGACCACAAACTGGTCCATCGCGATACGACCGGCCGCCGTCCGCCACTTGCCGTCGACCAGGACGGGGCCCGCGCCGGACGCGTGGCGCGGGATCCCGTCGCCGTATCCGGCGGGGACGAGGCCGAGGGTGGTCTCGCCCGGGGTGGTGTAGTGATGCCCGTAACTGACGCCATGACCCCCGGGGGCGCGCTTCACATGGGCGAGCGAGGCGGCGACCGTCATGACGGGGCGCAGGCCGAACTCCTGTGAGGTGCCGACCTCGGGGCTCGGCGACACCCCGTACATCGCGATGCCGGGGCGTACGAGATCGAAGTGCGACTCCGGCAGGGTCAGCGTCGCCGGGGAGTTGGCGATGTGCCGCACCTCGGGGCGCACGCCCTGCTCCTCGGCGTACGCCACCATCTCGCGGAAGACCGTGAGCTGGGCGGCGATCGAGGGGTGGCCCGGCTCGTCGGCGCACGCGAAGTGCGACCAGAGGCCGGTGACCTCGACCGTCCCCTCGGCCTCGGCGCGCAGGCACGCGGCGATCAGCTCGGGCCAGTCGGCGGGCATGCAGCCGTTGCGCCCCAGGCCCGTGTCGGCCTTGAGCTGGACGCGGGCGGTGCGGCCCGCGTCGCGGGCGGCGGCCGTCACCTCGCGCAGCGCCCACAGGGCGCTCACCGACATGTCCAGGTCGGCCTCGACGCCCTCGCGCCAGGGGTCGCCCGGCGTCCACAGCCAGCACATGATCCGGCCCGGCAGCCCCGCGGCGCGCAGCGCGAGCGCCTCCTGCGGCGTCGCGGTGCCCAGCCACTCGGCGCCCGCATCGACCGCGGCCCTCGCGCAGGACACCATCCCGTGTCCGTACGCGTCGGCCTTCACCACGGCCATGAACGCGGCGCCCCGCGCGCGGGCGCGCAGGGTCCGCACGTTGGCACGGAGGGCGGCGAGGTCGATCTCGGCGCGGACACGGAAAGGGGCTGTCTCGTTCATCGCGGACAAGTGTCTCAGAGGCCACCGACAGCCCCTTCTCCCGAGGCCCTGGCCAGGACCGGCTCAGGTGCCCGGCTTGCGGCCCCACACGTAGACCCGGTCGCCCTTGAGGAGCGTCTTCCACAGCGCCTTGGCGTCACTCAGCCGCATGTTCACGCAGCCGCGCGAGCCCGGCGGGTTGTAGACGTTGCCGTAGATGGCGTGGAAGGCCTGCCCGCCGTCGAAGAACTGGCTGTACGGCATGGGGGTGTTGTACAGCGACGACCAGTGGTTCTTGTGCTTCCAGTAGACCTTGTGCCAGCCGGTGCGGGTCGGGTAGCCGGCCCGTCCGGTGCGGATCGGCACGGGGCCGAGCAGCACCTTCTCGCCCTGCTGCACCCACATCAGCTGCCGGGACAGATCGACGCAGGCCAGCCGGTACGCGCGCGTGGGGCACTTCTTCGTCGCGTTGGGGTTCGCGCGGGCGTCGAGCCACCGCATCCTGGCCCAGGTCACCGGGCCCGCGAAGCCGATGGCGGGCCGGATGCCCTGCTTGCGCTGGAACGCCCGCAGGGCCCGGCAGTCCGCCGCCGACTGCCCGCCGTCCACCGGGCGCCCGAGCCAGCGCTCGGCCTGGCGCTGGTAGGGCCCGGTGCGCTTGGTGCACGCGGGCGCCGCGGCCTTGCCCGCGACCTCGCTCGGCGGCACGTACTCGACGAGGGCGTCGGCGCCCTCGGGCGCCTCCAGGGGCTCGATCGCGTCCTCGGCGGCGCTCGGCCGGTACACGTGCGGCAGCAGGGCCTGGTCGGGGGTGTCCAGCTGCCAGGGGTGGAGCGGGGAGAGCGGGACGCCGGGCACCAGTGCGGCGGGCGCCGGGGACGCGGGCCGCGGCGGCGCGGGGTCCGCGGCCGCGGGCGCCGCGGGCAGCGCGGCGGCCAGGGCGAGCAGCACGGTGAGTCCGTGCCGGACTGTCTTACTGATCATGCGATGAGCGAACCCCGGACCGTGCCGTGCCGCCGTCAGCCGCGCTCAGGTGTCACTCGAAGAGCAGTACGCCCGCACTCCCGCGCGCTACCGCCGTACGTCCCGCCAGGCGGCCGGCACCGCGTCCGCCACGTCGTGCGCCCCCACCGGCGCCCCGTCCGCGGCGAGCCGCGCCGCGAGACCGTGCAGATAGGCGCCGACGGACCCGGCGTCCAGCGTGCCGAGCCCCGCGGCGAGCAGCGAGCCCGCGAGCCCGGACAGCACGTCGCCGCTGCCCGCGGTGGCGAGCCAGGGCGTCCCGGTGGGATTGACGCGTACGACGCCGTCGGCCGAGCCGACCAGTGTGGTGGACCCCTTCAGGAGCACGGTCGCTCCGTAACGCCCCGCCAACTCCCGTACGGCGGCGAGCCGTCCCGACTCGACCTCGTCACGGGAGACCCCGAGCAGCGCGGCGGCCTCGCCCGCGTGCGGGGTCAGCAGCGTGGGCGCGCGCCGCTCGCGCACGGCCCGCTCCCCCGCGAGGCGCAGCCCGTCGGCGTCGATCAGCACGGGCACCTCGGCGCCGACCACGTCCCGCAGCCGCTCCGCGTCGTCCCCGAGCCCCGGACCCGCCACCCACGCCTGCACGCGCCCGGCCTTGGACGGGGGTCCCGTGGACACCAGCGCCTCGGGGAAGCGTGCGATGACGGCGTCGGCGGCCGGCCCCACGTACCGCACGGCGCCCGCGCCCCCGCGCAGCGCGCCCGCGACGGCGAGCACGGCGGCACCCGGGTAGCGCGCGGACCCCGCGACGATCCCGACCACGCCCCTGCGGTACTTGTCGCTCTCGCCGGTCGGCACGGGCAGCAGCTCCGCCACGTCGGCGTACTGCAGGGCCTCGACGGCACGCTCACGCCCGCCCATGTCGAGCCCGATGTCGACGAGCCGCACGACACCCGCGTACTCCCTGGCGGGGTCGATGAGCAGCCCCGGCTTGTACGTCCCGAAGGTCACGGTCACATCCGCGCGCACCGCGTCGCCGTGCACCTCGCCGGTGTCCGCGTCGACGCCGCTCGGCAGGTCGACGGCGAGGACGGCCCCGGCCGACTCCCTGGCGGCGGCCGCGAGCTCGGCGGCGCGGGGCCTGAGCCCGCCGCGCCCGCCGATCCCCACGATCCCGTCGACCACGAGCCGAGCGCGCCGTACGACCCCGTCCGCCCGCGCGTCCGCCCCGTCCACGACCAGGCCCCCGGCGGCCCGCAGCGCGGCGAGCCCTCCGCCGTGCGTACGCTCCGGCGCGAGCAGCACGGCACTGACACCGGCCCCCCGCCGGGCGAGCCGGGCCCCCGCGTACAGCGCATCGCCCCCGTTGTCCCCGCTGCCCACCAGGAGGGTGACCCGCGCCCCGTAGACCCTGCCGAGCACCCGCGCACACTCCACGGCGAGCCCCGCCGCGGCACGCTGCATCAACGCCCCCTCGACCAGGCGCCCCATGAGCGCCCGCTCCCCCACCCGAACACTCTCCACGCCATACGCAGTCCGCATGCCCCCAGTCTCTCTCCCCACCCGCCCACCCGTTTCTCCGCGCCTCTGGGTGGCCAGTAGGGGCCGGTGGCTCCTGTCGCGCCTCGGCTGCGTCTCGGGGCGGGGCCGCGGCGGTATGTCCGTCCTCGCTATCCCGGTGAACCGTCGTCGTCATGCACCTCGGCACGTGGCCACTTGTGCTCCGGGCAGACATACCGCCACGTCCCCTCCGGTCTCGCTCGCGGCTGCGAGCCGGTGGGACACCGGGTGAACTGGGGCATCGGCGCAGTCCGGGGTGTACGGAAAAGCACCCCGCACCGGGGCGCGGCTGCGGGACCGGCCCGACCTACCGCCACGTCCTCTCCGGTCACGCTGTCCGGACGTGTGTGGGGCAGCCCCCACCTACCCCTCAGCAATAACCACCGCAGAAGCCACCCCCGCATCATGGCTCAACGACACATGCCACCCCCGAACCCCCAGCACGGCCGCCCGCTCCGCCACACTCCCCCGCACCCGCACCCGCGGCTGCCCGCTCTCCTCGACCCACACCTCGGCATCCGTCCACCGAAGGCCCCCCGGCGCCCCCAACGCCTTGGCCAGCGCCTCCTTCGCGGCGAACCGAGCCGCCAGCGAGGCCACGCCCCGCCGCTCGCCGCTCGGCAGCAGCAGCTCCTCCGTCACGAACAGCCGCTCCGCCATCCCCGGCGTCCGCTCCAACGCGGCCCCGAACCGCTCGATCTCCGCCACGTCGATGCCAACCCCGATAATCACCGGCTCAGCGTGACACACCCCACCGACACCCCACCCCGCCCGCCGTTCAAACAGCCGTAACAATGGACTGTGATCTCTTCGGTCTCCGAGCCAACCAAGGCTGCGCGGAGCGCCCACCGGCACAAGCCGGAGGCGACTCCCTACGTCGATCTCACCCGCACGGAGTGGAGCGCGCTGCGCGCCAAGACTCCCCTGCCCCTGACCGCCGAGGAGCTGGAGAAGCTCCGCGGCCTCGGCGACGTCATCGACCTGGACGAAGTCCGGGACATCTACCTCCCGCTCTCCCGCCTCCTGAACCTCTACGTAGGCGCGACGGACGGCCTGCGCGGCGCCCTCAACACGTTCCTGGGCGAGAAGGGCTCCCAGTCGGGCACGCCCTTCGTCATAGGAGTCGCCGGCTCCGTGGCGGTCGGCAAATCGACGGTCGCCCGCCTCCTCCAAGCACTGCTCTCCCGCTGGCCCGAGCACCCCCGCGTCGAGCTGGTCACCACGGACGGCTTCCTGCTGCCCACCAAGGAGCTCGAATCCCGCGGCCTGATGTCGCGCAAGGGCTTCCCCGAGTCGTACGACCGCCGCGCGCTCACCCGCTTCGTGGCGGACATCAAGGCAGGCAAGGACGAGGTCACCGCCCCCGTCTACTCCCACCTGATCTACGACATCGTGCCCGGCCAGCGCCTCACCGTCCGCCGCCCCGACATCCTCATCGTCGAGGGCCTGAACGTCCTGCAGCCCGCGCTCCCCGGCAAGGACGGCCGCACCCGCGTGGGCCTCGCCGACTACTTCGACTTCAGCGTGTACGTGGACGCCCGCACCGAGGACATCGAGCGCTGGTACCTGAACCGCTTCAAGAAGCTGCGTGACACCGCGTTCCAGAACCCGTCCTCGTACTTCCGCAAGTACACCCAGGTCTCCGAGGAGGAGGCACTCGACTACGCGCGGACGACCTGGCGGACCATCAACAAGCCGAACCTGGTGGAGAACGTGGCACCCACCCGGGGCCGCGCGGCCCTCGTGGTCCGCAAGGGCCCGGACCACAAGGTCCAGCGCCTGAGCCTGCGCAAGCTGTAAGCCACCCGGAAGGTCCTGCCACCATGCTGCATCTGCGTCTCATCACCCCGTCGGACAAGACCGACGACGTGGTGCGCCTGATCGAGAAGACCGTCGGCACCACCCACCTCGCGGTGGTGCCCGGCGCCGCCCGCAACCCGGCGGGCGACGTCATCATGTGCGACGTCGCGCGCGAGGCGGGCGACGAGCTGATCGGCGGCCTGCGCGCCCTGGACATCGACAAGTCCGGTTCGATCGCGGTGGAGAACATCGACCTCTCGCTCTCCTACCGGGCGGACAAGGCGGAGGACGAGGCGCCCGGCGAGGGCGCGGACGCGGTCCTGTGGGAGCAGCTCACCGACGCCACGCACGAGGAGTCGACGCTCTCCTTCACCTACGTCGCGTTCATCACGCTCGCCACGATGATCGCGGCCTGCGGCGTGGTCCTCGACAACGCGATCCTGATCGTGGGCGCGATGGCGGTGGGCCCGGAGTTCGGCCCGCTGGCCGGCTTCTGCACGGCCCTGGTGCGGCGCGCGCCCCGCCTCGCGCTGCGCTCGCTGATCGCGATCGTCGCGGGCTTCGCGGTGGCGATGCTGGTGACGGTGGGATTCAGCTACTTCATGGACGGCGTCGGCCTGTTCAGCCAGGGGATGCTGGACAAGGACAGGCCCAACACGGCGTTCGTGTACGCGCCGGACTGGTTCTCGTTCGTCGTCGCCGTCCTCGCGGGAGCCGCGGGCATGCTCTCGCTGACCTCGGCGAAGTCGGGCGCCCTCGTCGGCGTCGCGATCTCGGTGACGACGGTCCCCGCCGCGGCCAACGCCGCGGTCGCCCTCAGCTACGGGGAGCCGGGACAGACCTGGGGCTCCACCGAACAGCTGCTGCTCAACCTGCTCGGCATCGTCCTGGCGGGCACGCTCACGCTGCTGGCCCAGAAGTTCTTCTGGGCCAGGCAGCGCGAGCGGGCCGCCAAGTCACAACAGGCCTAGCCCAGCGCGGACTTGACGACGTCCGCGAGCCGCTGGGCCACCGAGCGGGCCTGCTCGATGTCGGCGGCCTCGACCATGACCCGCACCAGCGGCTCGGTCCCGGAGGGGCGCAGCAGCACCCGCCCCGTGGAGCCCAGCTCACGCTCGGCGTCGGCCACCGCGGCGGACAGCTCGGGCGAGGTCCGCACGCGCGACCTGTCGACGTCGGGCACGTTGATGAGCACCTGCGGGAGCCGCTCCATGACGCCGGCGAGGTCCGCGAGCGTACGACCGGTCTCCGCGACCCGGGCCGCGAGCAGCAGACCGGTCAGCGTGCCGTCGCCGGTCGTCGCGTGGTCGAGGATGATCACGTGCCCGGACTGCTCGCCGCCGAGGGCGTAGCCGTGCTCCTTCATCGACTCCAGGACGTAGCGGTCGCCGACGGCGGTCTGTACGAGCGAGAGCCCCTGCCCCTCCATGGCGAGCTTGAAGCCGAGGTTGGACATCACGGTGGCGACAACGGTGTCGTGCCGCAGCGAGCCGTGCTCACGCATGGCGAGGGCGAGCACGGCGAGGATCTGGTCCCCGTCGATCTCGGCACCGGTGTGATCCACGGCCAGGCACCGGTCCGCGTCCCCGTCGTGCGCGACGCCGAGGTCGGCCTTGTGCTCGACGACGGCGGCCTTGAGCAGCTCCAGGTGCGTGGACCCGCACCCGTCGTTGATGTTGAGGCCGTCGGGCTGGGCGCCGATCGTGATGATCTCGGCTCCGGCGCGCGTGAACGCCTCGGGCGAGACCCGGGCGGCCGCGCCGTGCGCCTCGTCCAGGACGATCTTCAGCCCGTCGAGGCGGTTCGGCAGGACCCCGATGAGGTGCGCGACGTACTGGTCGAGCCCCTGGTCGTACGACTTCACACGGCCGACGCCGGACCCGGTGGGCCGCTGCCAGGGGGCGCCGGTGCGGTGCTCCTCGTACACGGACTCGATGCGGTCCTCCAGCTCGTCGGCGAGCTTGTGGCCGCCGCGGGCGAAGAACTTGATGCCGTTGTCGGGCATGGCGTTGTGGCTCGCGGAGAGCATCACGCCGAGGTCGGCGCCCAGCGCACCGGTGAGATGCGCCACCGCGGGGGTGGGCAGCACACCGACGCGCAGGACGTCCACGCCCGCGCTCGCCAGGCCCGCGACCACCGCGGCCTCCAGGAACTCCCCGGACGCGCGCGGATCCCGGCCGACCACCGCGACCGCGCGATGACCTTCAAAGGTGCCCGCCTCGGCCAGTACGTGCGCCGCCGCCACGGAGAGTCCGAGCGCGAGCTCGGCCGTCAGATCCGCGTTGGCGACACCGCGCACGCCGTCCGTGCCGAAGAGTCGTCCCACTGCTGTCCTCCGAACGTTCCAGAAAAGCCGATACCCCTGTACCGGTGATGCCCGGCGTCCCAGGGGTTCCTGATAGACGAACGCCCCGGCAGCACGATGTGTGCCGCCGGGGCGAACGAAGAGTACGAGCAGGCAGCGATTAGCGCTTGCTGTACTGCGGGGCCTTGCGGGCCTTCTTGAGACCGGCCTTCTTGCGCTCGACCGCACGGTCGTCACGCTTGAGGTAACCGGCCTTCTTGAGGGCGCCACGGTTGTTGTCGACGTCGGCCTCGTTCAGCGCACGGGCGACACCGAGACGGAGCGCACCGGCCTGACCGGAGACGCCGCCACCCGAGATGCGGGCGATGACGTCGTAGCGGCCGTCGAGCTCGAGCACCTTGAAGGGCTCGTTGACTTCCTGCTGGTGGACCTTGTTCGGGAAGTAGTCCTCGAGCGTACGCCCGTTGACCTTCCACTTGCCGGTGCCCGGGACGATCCGGACGCGGGCGATGGCGTTCTTGCGACGGCCCAGGCCGGCGGCCGGCTGCGGGTCGCCGAAGCGCGCGGCGTTCGACTCCGAGGTGTACTCGCCCTCGACGGGCGCCTCGGACTCGGTGGTGTACTGCTCTACGTCAACAACCTCGGTCTCTTCGACCGGCTGCTCAACGGTGGTCTCGGCCACGATTCTCCTCAGAATTCTTTACGTCTTTGGGGGTGGCCGGAACTACTGCGCGACCTGGGTGATCTCGAACGGCACGGGCTGCTGAGCGCCGTGCGGGTGCTGGTCGCCCGCGTAGACCTTCAGCTTCGAGAGCATCTGACGGCCCAGGGTGTTCTTGGGGAGCATGCCCTTGACGGCCTTCTCAACGGCCTTCTCGGGGCTCTTCTCGAGCAGCTCGTCGTAACGGACGGAACGCAGACCACCCGGGTAGCCGGAGTGGCGGTACGCCATCTTCTGGGTCTTCTTGTTGCCGGAGAGGTGCACCTTCTCGGCGTTGATGATGATGACGAAGTCACCGGTGTCAACGTGGGGCGCGTAGATCGGCTTGTGCTTGCCGCGCAGAAGGGTCGCAGCAGTGGTCGCCAGACGACCCAGGACGATGTCCCGGGCGTCGATGACGTGCCACTGGCGGGTCACATCGCCGGGCTTGGGGCTGTACGTACGCACTTCGTAGCCTTCGCTTCTTCAGTGGATGGGGTCCAGACACACGGCACCCAGGAAGCGATCATGCAGCTGGGGCTCACAATGCCGGGGACGCTGCCCGTATGCGAGCCACTGGTAACTGCTCCAGGGAACCTACGCAAGGCCCTTTCGCGTGAGAACGACGAAGCCAATACGTATCAATCCCCGAGGGTACCCGCGCCGCCCCGTACGGGTCAAAACGCGCGCCAGGAGCCCACCACACCGACTCCACCCCTCAAGGGACCTGCCCTTCCAGGCTACCTGCCCCGCCGGACCCGCAGCCGCGATCTCCACCCGAGGCACATGCGGCGGGGCGCGACGCCCCACCGGGCCGCGGTCGCGAGCGCTCCGGAGGGGCCGCGGCGGCATGTCCGCCCGGAGCACAGGTGGCGGCGCGCCGAGGTGCATGACGACGACGGCTCACCGGGATAGCGAGGACGGACATACCGCCGCGGCCCCGCCCCACAACCGCACCCAGGCGCACAGCCCACAGCCCGCACCCGGCACCCGGCACCCTCACCCACCCCGAACCCCCACCCCTTCCCGCCGCCCCCGAGGCACCACGAGCCCCCGCCCCGCACCCCCACCACGAGCCCCCCGCCCCACACACCGGCACCCGGCCACCCCCGCGAGCAGGCACAACGTCGCCGCGTCCTTGAAGGCCCGCCGCGTCCCCGGCTCCAGCCACGGCCAGGCGAACCCCGGCACCTGAGGCACGAGCGCCACCCAGAACCACGGGCTCCGGGCCACCGCCCCCGGCGTCAGCGCCCCGGCGAGCAGCAGCGGCAGGACGACCAGGAGGTAGTGGTCGTACGAGGGCCGGGAGACGAGGAAGGCCGAGAGCATCAACATCACGGCACTCTCCACGAGCCGCACGGGCTGCCCACCCCCTCCACCCGCGCCGTCCCCACCGACACCGCCATCCCCACCGTCCCCCCTGCCCCACCGCCGCCACGCACACCACACCCCACCCCCCGCCGCCCCCACGGCAAGCAACGTGGCCAGAGACTGCGGCACCCCGAGCCGCGCGAGCACCGCCCCGGGCGACGCCTCGTAGAGGCGGACGAAGCTGTCCTCGCCGCGGAGCAGGAACGGCAGGGTCCGGGTGACGAAGCCCCCCGGATCCGGCAGCACGAGCGCCGCGGCCGCCGACCCCACCACCGGCACCCCCACCGCGACGGCCAACGCACGCCACCGCCGCGCGAAGAGGAAGAGCAGCACGACGGGGGCGAGCAGCGGCTTCACCGCGACGGCCGCACCGATGGCCAGGCCCGCGGCGACCCACCGGCCCCGGCCGGCGAGGAGCAGCGCGAGGGGCAGTACGGCCGCGGAGGCCACCGTCCAGTTGCCGAGCGCGACCAGGTGCCCGAAGGGCGCGAAGCCGAGCGCGAGCCCGAGCAGCCCGTACGCGGCGAACCTGCTGCGCAGGCCGGCCCCGTGGATCCGCAGCGCGCACGCCCACCCGAACACGAGGCCCGCGGTGACCCCGGCGGGCACGAGGAAGCGCACCACCGCGGTCGGCAGCAGCGCCTGCGGCACCGCGGCGAGCACGGCGCCCGGCAGATAGAGGAAGTGCCGGTCGGCGTAGGGCGAACGCCCGTGCAGCCAGGCATCGGCGGCCCGCACCACGATGGCGTTGTCCATCCCGCCGTCCGGCACCGCGAGCCCCACCCGGACGCTCCCGGCGAGCAGCACCACGCCGAGCACGGCCCAGGCGTGCCAGGAGGCCGGGCGTAACAGCCACGCACGGACCGCCTCCCCCACCCCTCCCGCCCCGTTAACCTCCGTTTTGCCCGTATCCATACGCCTCAGGCTAGGTCGAGGCCCCCGCTCCACCCCCGCTCAACATCCCCAACTCCCCGTCTAAGATGCGGCCCATGAGCTTTGGGCAAGGGGGACCTCAGTGGGGTCCGGGGGGAACGGGCGGGCCCGGCGGCGGGCCCACGCCCGACTGGGCGGCGCTCGCCGAGGCCTCCGAGGCGCGCACCCGGCGCCGCAAGTGGCTGCTGATCGGCGGCGGCGCGTTCGCCACGATCGGCATCGCCGCGGCCGTCGCGATCACCGTCGTCTCCGCGAACAGCGACGACAGCTCCGCGTCGAACAAGCCGGCCAGCGAGCTGCCCGCGACCGCGGACATCCCGGGCGCCAGCACGGACCCGGAGCCGTCCTTCAAGGAGACCACTCCGCCGCCCCCGCCGGACCCCAAGGACTTCATCGCCAGCGCCAAGAAGGACAAGGCCCCGCTCACCCCGGAGGGCCTCTTCCCCGGCAAGACGTACACGGCGGGCGAGAGCGTCTACAAGAAGGGCGCGACCGACAGCACCGAGAAGTGCTCGTCCCGCACCCAGAGCGCGCTCGGCGCGGTCCTCGCCAGGAACGACTGCACCCGTCTGATCCGCGCCAGCTACCTCAAGGACGGCATCGCGGTCACGGTCGGCGTCGCCGTCTTCGACACCTCGGCCGACGCCGCCAAGGTCAAGGCGCAGGCCGACAAGGGCCTGGTGCAGTCGCTGCCGGGCAAGGGCATCGCCGACTTCTGCCGCACCGGCGTGTGCCGCGGCACGTACAACGCCTACGGCCGCTACGCGTACTTCACCACCACCGGCTACACCAGCGGCAAGAACGTCACGGAGAAGGACACCAAGGCGTACGCCGTCGGCGACGACCTGGCCAGGTTCGCCTTCCAGCGGATCAACCAGCGGGGCGAGGCCCAGGCATCGGCCGCGGCCAACGCCCCGCAGCAGTAAGGCGATCGGGGGCCCGGCCGGGACTCAGCAGCACCCGGCCCCGGGCAGCGTCCGCTTGTTGCGCGCCTCCTTGCTGCGCGCGGCGAGCAATTCGTCGGCGGGGTAGCCGACTTCCTCCAGCGTGAGCCCGTGCGGCCGCACGACGTGCACGGCGGAGTCCCGCACCCCGGCGGCGAGCACCTTCGCGGGCCACTCCACGGGCCGGTGCCCGTCCCCCACGAACAGCATGGCGCCCACCAGCGAACGCACCATGTTGTGGCAGAAGGCGTCCGCCCGCACGGTCGCCTCCAGGATCCCGTCGGGCCGCCGCACCCAGTGCAGTTGCTGAAGCGTACGAATGGTCGTGGCGCCCTCACGCTTCTTGCAGTACGCCGCGAAGTCGTGCTCGCCGACCAGCTTCTCGGCGGCCTCGTTCATCGCGTCGAGGTCCAACTCCCAGTCGTGCCAAAGGACATGACCGCGCAGCAGCGGGTCGACGCCGCCCGGGTGGTCGGTCACGCGGTAGGCGTAGCGCCGCCACACCGCCGCGAACCGCGCGTTGAACCCCGCGGGCGCCTCGGCCACCTTCCACACCCGCACGTCGTGCGGCAGCCGTCCCGCGAGCCTGCGCAGCAGCTTGTCGCTGTGCTCGGCCCACACGCTCTCCGGCAGATCGACGTGGGCGACCTGCCCCCGCGCGTGCACCCCGCTGTCGGTCCGCCCCGCGACGGTCAGCTCGTACGTCTCCTGCGACCGGGTCACCGTCCGCAGCGCGGCCTCGATCTCCCCCTGGACGGTCCGCTGCCCCTGCTTCTGCTTGGCCCAGCCGGAGAAGTCCTTGCCGTCGTACGAAAGGTCGAGACGCACCCGAACGAACCCGGGCTCCACTTCATCACTCACACCAACATCCTCTCAGCCGCACCGGCACGCGAAAGCGGGCCCGCCCCGAAGGGCGGACCCGCTCACAGAAGCGCGGAGCCTCAGGCGTCCTTGGACTCCTCGGCAGCCTCAACCGGCTTCGCGTCCTCGACGGGCGCGTCCTTCTTGAGGGTGTCTTCCTTGACCGCACGCTTGGTGGCGGCCTCGGCCTCACCGGTGGCCTCCTGGGCCACGGTCAGGGCCTCCACCAGCTCGATGATCGCCATGGGCGCGTTGTCGCCACGACGGTTACCGATCTTGGTGATGCGGGTGTAACCACCGGGGCGGTTCTCGTAGCGCGGGCCGATCTCCGTGAAGAGCGTGTGCACGATGCTCTTGTCGGTGATGACGGACAGCACCTGGCGGCGGTTGTGAAGGTCACCCTTCTTCGCCTTGGTGACCAGACGCTCCGCGTAGGGACGCAGACGACGGGCCTTCGCCTCGGTGGTGGTGATGCGGCCGTACTCGAAGAGCTGCTTGGCGAGGTTCGCCAGCAGAAGCTTCTCGTGCGCGGCGCTGCCGCCCAGACGGGCACCCTTGGTGGGCTTCGGCATGGTGTTTCTCCTTGATGTCTGCCCCGGCCGTATCAGGTACCGAGGTCAGTGGCCGTGCCCCGATAGGGGCGCGGGGAACTGCGCGACCAGCCACGACGGACGCGCAGCCAAAATCCGTCCTAAACGCGAAGCGCCTAGTACTGCTCGGTCTCCACGAAACCCGCATCCGCGTCGTCGTCCGCGCCGAACGCGTCGGCCGCGGCGGTCGGGTCGAACCCGGGAGGCGAGTCCTTGAGGGCCAGGCCCATGCCGTTGAGCTTCATCTTGACCTCGTCGATCGACTTCGCACCGAAGTTGCGGATGTCGAGCAGGTCCGCCTCGGAGCGGGCCACGAGCTCACCCACGGAGTGGATGCCCTCGCGCTTGAGGCAGTTGTACGACCGAACGGTGAGCTCGAGCTCCTCGATCGGCAGGGCGAGATCAGCGGCAAGGGCGGCGTCCGTCGGGGACGGGCCCATGTCGATGCCCTCGGCGTCGATGTTGAGCTCGCGGGCCAGACCGAACAGCTCGACCAGGGTCTTGCCGGCGGACGCCATGGCGTCACGCGGGCGCATGGCCTGCTTGGTCTCGACGTCGACGATGAGCTTGTCGAAGTCGGTGCGCTGCTCGACTCGGGTCGCCTCGACCTTGTAGGTGACCTTGAGGACCGGCGAGTAGATCGAGTCGACCGGGATGCGGCCGATCTCCTGGCCGACCTGCTTGTTCTGCACGGCGGAGACGTAGCCGCGACCGCGCTCGACGGTCAGCTCCATCTCCAGCTTGCCCTTGCCGTTGAGCGTGGCGAGGACGAGGTCGGGGTTGTGCACCTCGACACCGGCCGGGGGCGCGATGTCGGCGGCGGTGACCAGACCGGGACCCTGCTTGCGCAGGTACATGACGACCGGCTCATCGTGCTCGCTGGAAACGACCAGCTGCTTGATGTTGAGGATGAGGTCGGTGACGTCTTCCTTGACGCCCGGCACGGTGGTGAACTCGTGCAGGACACCGTCGATGCGGATGGACGTGACGGCCGCACCCGGGATCGAGGAGAGAAGGGTCCGGCGCAGGGAGTTGCCGAGGGTGTAGCCGAAGCCCGGCTCCAGCGGCTCGATCACGAACCGGGAGCGGAATTCGTCGACGACCTCTTCGGTCAACGAGGGACGCTGAGCGATCAGCATGAAGTGATTCCTTCAGTCATGGGCACCCACTATTTGATGCCCTTGAGTACTACAAGGGTACGGGCGGCACGGCCCGAAGGAGCCGTACCGCCCGAAAACCTCAGACCAAGCGGCCCGTGCTGAAAAAGATCAGACGCGGCGGCGCTTGGGCGGACGGCAGCCGTTGTGCGGCGTGGGCGTCACGTCCTGGATCGAGCCGACCTCAAGACCGGTCGCCTGCAGCGAACGGATCGCGGTCTCACGGCCGGAGCCGGGACCCTTGACGAAGACGTCGACCTTGCGCATGCCGTGCTCCTGGGCGCGACGGGCAGCCGACTCGGCGGCCATCTGCGCGGCGAACGGCGTGGACTTGCGCGAGCCCTTGAAACCGACGTGGCCGGCGGAGGCCCACGAGATCACGTTGCCGGTCGGGTCCGTGATGGACACGATCGTGTTGTTGAACGTGCTCTTGATGTGAGCGTGCCCGTGGGCGACGTTCTTCTTTTCCTTGCGGCGCACCTTCTTGGCAGCGCCCTGACGACCCTTGGGGGGCATCTATAACTCCTACGGGAGGTGGTCGGTCCTGCAGCGTCAGCTGTCGATAGACCGCTGAGCGAGGACTACTTCTTGCCCGGCTTCTTCTTACCGGCGATGGCGCGACGCGGGCCCTTGCGGGTGCGGGCGTTCGTGCTGGTGCGCTGACCGCGGACCGGCAGACCACGACGGTGACGGAGACCCTGGTAGCAACCGATCTCGACCTTGCGGCGGATGTCGGCCTGGATCTCGCGACGGAGGTCACCCTCGGTCTTGATGTTGGCGTCCACGTACTCACGGATCTTGACGAGGTCTTCCTCGGTCAGATCGCGGACGCGGGTGTTGCGGTCCACCTCGGTGGCGTCCAGCGTCTGCTGGGCCAGCGTGCGGCCGATGCCGAACACGTAGGTGAGGGCGACCTCGATGCGCTTCTCGCGCGGGAGGTCAACACCTTCAACGCGTGCCATTCATGGCTCCTGTTGATTCTTCGGAGGTCTTCAGCAGAACCACTCCCAGGTGCCGTTCCCTTGTGAAAAGGGTTGGTACATCCTGAGTCCCCGGCCTCCGACCGGGGGTGCCGCCCTCCATTACCGAAGGAACTGAAGAGGGACGGGTTCTGCGTATCTACTTACTTGCGTCGCGCGAAAATCTGCGAACTGCAGTCGTGCGTCAGCCCTGGCGCTGCTTGTGGCGCGGGTTGTCGCAGATGATCATGACCCGGCCGTGACGGCGGATCACCCTGCACTTGTCGCAGATCTTCTTGACGCTCGGCTTGACCTTCATTGGGTGAGGTTCTCCGGGTCAGTGCCACCACCCCGCGCGAGCGGGATGCGGGCAAGATCTACTTGTACCGGTAGACGATCCGGCCACGCGTCAGGTCGTACGGAGACAGCTCCACCACGACCCGGTCGTCAGGGAGGATGCGGATGTAGTGCATACGCATCTTGCCGCTGATGTGTGCCAGGACCTGGTGGCCGTTCTGGAGCTCCACCTTGAACATGGCGTTCGGAAGAGACTCGACGACAGTGCCTTCGATCTCGATGGCACCTTGCTTCTTGGCCACGCTTCGCCCTTCGAATCGACTACCTTGATCGACTTCGTTCCCCGTATGCAGACACACGGATGCACGAGAGCCGACGCGTCAGTCTACGTCAGTGCACTCGGAAAGACGAATCGAGAAAGTTTGCCCCACAACAAAGATCGTTAAGCAAACAGGCTCGCGCGACCGTCCCGGCGAACTGAGTCACCTCAGCCGAGCGGATCCGGCGCCACGGAAACCCCGTACTCCGCCAGCTTCGCCCTGCCGCAGTCCGGCGACGTCAGCACGATCGGGCCCTCCTCCGTCAGCGCGACGGAGTGCTCCCAGTGCGAGGACCAGGTCCCGTCCGTCGTGATGACCGTCCAGTCGACCATTTCCAGACGCCCCTCTCGCGGGCTCGGCGCCGGGGCGCCTCACAAGCTTCGAGCGGCTGCGCCGGACTCCGTCCGCCGGACCGGGCTCGGCAGCGCGTCAGCCCAACGGATCCGGCGCCACGGAAACCCCGTACTCCGCCAGCTTCGCCCTGCCGCAGTCCGGCGACGTCAGCACGATCGGGCCCTCCTCCGTCAGCGCGACGGAGTGCTCCCAGTGCGAGGACCAGGTCCCGTCGGTCGTGATGACCGTCCAGTCGTCCTCCAGCACTTCGGTGCGGGGGGTACCGAGGGAGACCATCGGCTCGATGGCCAGGCAGAGGCCGGGGACCAGCTTCGGGCCCTTGCCGCGGCGGCGCTCGACGTAGTTCAGGAGGTGCGGGTCCATGTGCATCTCGGTGCCGATGCCGTGGCCGCCGTAGTCCTCGACGATGCCGTACTTGCCGCCGCCGGGCTTCGGCTGGCGGCGGATGTACGTCTCGATGGCGCGGGAGATGTCGACGAGGCGGTTGCCCTGCTTCATGGCGGCCAGGCCGGCCCACATCGACTCCTCGGTCACCCGGGAGAGCTCGATCAGCTCCGGGGCGTGACCGGTGCCGACGAACGCGGTGTACGCCGCGTCACCGTGCCAGCCGTCGATGATCGCGCCGGCGTCGATGGAGATGATGTCGCCGTCCTTGAGGACGGTCTTCTCGTCGGGGATGCCGTGCACGACGACCTCGTTGACCGAGGTGCAGATCGTCGCGGGGAAGCCGCCGTAGCCGAGGAAGTTGGACTTCGCGCCGTGCTCGGCGATGACCTTGCGCGCGACGTCGTCGAGGTCCTTCGTGGTGGCACCGGGCACCGCGGCCTCACGGGTCGCGGCGTGGATGGCGGCGACGACAAGGCCCGCCTCACGCATCTTCGCGATCTGCTCGGGGGTCTTGATCTGCACCATGGGACTTCCGCTCTCCGTCATCCGTCAACGACCGGCTACGCACACACGAACCGGGTACGTAGACAACAGTACGGCCGCGGTCCCCTCACGGGCACCGCGGCCGAACAGCGTACTGGCTACTTGTCGCCCTTGAGGGCGTCCATCGCGCGCTCCGTGACCTCTTCCACCTTGCCGAGCGCGGAGATCGTCACGACCAGACCCTGGGTCCGGTAGTAGTCGATGATCGGCTCGGTCTGCGTGTGGTAGACCTCGAGGCGCTTGCGGACGGTGTCCTCGCTGTCGTCCTCGCGCTGGTACAGCTCGCCGCCGCAGACGTCACAGACACCCTCGGTCTTCGGCTGCGCGTACGTCACGTGGAAGACGTGGCTGGAGTGCTTGCGGCAGATGCGCCGCCCCGCGATCCGCTTGACGACCTCGTCCTCGGGGACCTCCAGGTCCAGGACGGCGTCGAGCTTCACGTCGTCGGCCTTGAGGGCCACGTCCAGCGCCTCGGCCTGCGACACGTTCCGCGGGAAGCCGTCGAGCAGGAAGCCGTTCTCGGCGTCCGGCTGGGCCATGCGGTCCTTCGCCATGCCGATGGTCACCTCGTCGGGGACGAGGTTCCCGGCGTCCATGTACGCCTTCGCCTGCTTGCCGAGCTCCGTGCCCTGGCTGATGTTGGCACGGAAGAGGTCGCCCGTGGAGATGTGCGGGATCGACAGGTTCTTGGCGAGGTACGCGGCCTGCGTGCCCTTGCCCGCACCGGGCGGCCCGACGAGGACGATTCGCATCAGCGGAGGAACCCTTCGTAATTGCGCTGCTGGAGCTGGCTCTCGATCTGCTTCACGGTTTCCAGACCCACACCCACGATGATGAGGATGCTCGTCCCGCCGAACGGGAAGTTCTGGTTAGCCCCGAAGCCCACCAACGCCATCGTCGGCACAAGAGCGATCAGACCCAGATACAGCGAACCCGGCCATGTGATCCGGTTGAGTACGTAGCTCAGGTACTCAGCGGTCGGACGGCCAGCCCGGATGCCCGGGATGAAGCCACCATACTTCTTCATGTTGTCGGCGACTTCCTCGGGGTTGAAGGAGATCGCGACGTAGAAGAAGGCGAAGAAGACGATCAGAACGAAGTACGTGGCGATGTAAATCGGGTGGTCACCCTTGGTCAGGTTCGCCTCGATCCACGTCTTCCAGCCGGACTGGCCACCCGCGAACTGGGCGACGAGAGCCGGGATGTAGAGCAGTGACGAGGCGAAGATCACAGGGATGATGCCCGCCTGATTGACCTTCAGCGGAATGTACGTCGACGTTCCGCCGTAGGAACGGCGGCCGATCATTCGCTTCGCGTACTGGACGGGAATGCGGCGCTGCGCCTGCTCGACGAAGACCACCAGACCGACCATGACGAGACCGACCGCGATCACGGTGCCGAACTCGATCCAGCCGCCCGCGAGGTCACCCTGCTGCTTGATGGCCCACAGGGCGCTCGGGAAGGTGGCGGCGATCGAGATGAACATCAGGATGGACATGCCGTTGCCGATGCCGCGGTCGGTGATGAGCTCACCGAGCCACATCACACAGGCCGTACCGGCGGTCATCGTGATGACCATCGTGACGGTGACGAAGATCGACTGGTCGGGCACGATCTCGCTGGCGACCGAGCAGCCCTGGAACAGGGTGCCGGTGCGGGCGGTGGCGACCAGGCCCGTGCCCTGAAGGATCGCGAGCGCGATGGTCAGGTAGCGCGTGTACTGCGTGATCTTCGCCGTGCCGGCCTGGCCCTCCTTCTTGAGGGCCTCGAGCCGGGGGATCACCACGGTCAGCAGCTGCAGAATGATGCTCGCCGTGATGTACGGCATGATGCCGAGGGCGAAGATCGTGATCTGGAGCAGCGCGCCACCACTGAACATGTTGACGAGACCGAACAGGCCCTGGTTCGAGTTGGCCTGGTCGATGCACTGCTGGACGTTGGTGTAGTCAACTCCCGGAATCGGCACGTGCGTACCGATCCGGTAGATCACGATGATCCCGAGCGTGAAGAGCAGCTTCTTGCGCAGGTCGGGCGTCTTGAACGCCCGGGCGAACGCGGTGAGCACGGTGCCTCCTGCGACCCCCGCGCGCGTGCGCCAGAGGTGGTGGTCTGAGGTTCGACGAATACGTATCAGTCAAGAAAACCGTGCGGACAGACCGCACGGAGCTTAGACAGTGCACGCCACCTTACCGGCGACCGTGCCCCCCTTGGAACGACCAACCGGGGATGCCCCTTTTGTGGGGCATCCCCGGTTGGGAATCGCTCATGTCATCGACACGTCTGAGGGAATATCAGACGAGCTCGGTGACGGTACCGCCCGCGGCGGTGATCTTCTCCTTGGCGGAGCCGGAGACGGCGTCAACCGTCACCTGCAGCGCCACGGTGACCTCACCCTGGCCGAGGACCTTGACGAGGCTGTTCTTGCGAACCGCACCCTTGGCCACGAGGGCCTCGACGGTGACCTCGCCACCCTCGGGGAACAGCGCGCTCAGCTTGTCGAGGTTCACGACCTGGAACTCGGTCTTGAACGGGTTCTTGAAGCCCTTGAGCTTCGGGAGACGCATGTGGAGGGGCATCTGGCCACCCTCGAAGCGCTCCGGAACCTGGTAACGGGCCTTGGTGCCCTTGGTACCACGACCAGCGGTCTTACCCTTGGACGCCTCACCACGACCCACACGGGTCTTGGCGGTCTTGGCGCCCGGGGCGGGCCGGAGGTTGTGGACCTTCAGCGGGTTCTGCTCCGCCATGTCAGTCGACCTCCTCAACCGTCACGAGGTGGCGGACGGTGTGCACCATTCCGCGGAACTCGGGGCGGTCCTCCTTGACGACCTGCGTGTTGATCCCCTTGAGACCAAGGGAGCGCAGGGTGTCGCGGTGGTTCTGCTTGCTGCCGATGTACGACTTCGTCTGCGTGACCTTGAGGCGAGCCATTACGCACCCGCCCCGGCACGTGCACGAAGGAGAGCCGCGGGGGCGACGTCCTCGAGGGGCAGACCACGGCGAGCCGCGATCTCCTCGGGACGCTGCAGGCCCTTGAGGGCCGCCACGGTCGCGTGCACGATGTTGATCGCGTTGTCGGAGCCCAGGGACTTCGACAGGATGTCGTGCACGCCGGCGCACTCGAGCACGGCACGCACCGGGCCACCGGCGATAACACCGGTACCGGGGGAAGCAGGCTTGAGCAGGACGACGCCCGCGGCCTTCTCGCCCTGGATCGGGTGCGGGATGGTGCCCTGGATACGGGGGACCTTGAAGAAGTGCTTCTTGGCCTCCTCAACACCCTTGGCGATGGCGGCCGGCACCTCCTTGGCCTTGCCGTAACCGACACCCACGGTGCCGTCACCATCGCCCACTACGACGAGCGCAGTGAAGCTGAAGCGACGACCACCCTTCACAACCTTGGCGACACGGTTGATCGCGACAACGCGCTCAACG
The DNA here is from genome assembly GCF_044744425.1 of Streptomyces sp. NPDC087300. Taxonomy (NCBI): domain Bacteria; kingdom Bacillati; phylum Actinomycetota; class Actinomycetes; order Kitasatosporales; family Streptomycetaceae; genus Streptomyces; species Streptomyces sp. NPDC087300. Next base: position 258,406 of record NZ_JBIUYI010000012.1, on the reverse strand, counting down.
TATGCGGTCTTCTCGGCGGCAGCGCCACCGTCGCGACCCTTCCGGTCCCGCCGCTCGCCGCCACCGGCACCGCCACCGCGGCGCTGGGGTCCAGCCATTGGAATTACCTCTCTCTGTTTCCGCTAGCTACGGAACCGACTCAGAACTTGAGTCCGGCTTCGCGGGCGGCGTCCGCCAGGGCGGCGATGCGCCCGGCGTACTGGTTACCACCACGGTCGAACACGACAGCCTCGACACCGGCGGCCTTGGCGCGCTCGGCGACCAGGGCGCCGACCGACTTGGCAGCCGCGGACTTGTCGCCCTCGGCACCGCGGATCGTGGTGTCCAGGGTCGAGGCCGACGCAAGGGTGTGACCCTTGATGTCGTCGATGACCTGGGCCACGATGTGGCGGTTGGAGCGCGTCACGACCAGGCGCGGACGCTCAGCCGTACCCGAGATGTGCTTACGGATGCGGATGTGACGACGCTTGATGGCAGCACGCTTGTAAGCGTCGCCCTTAGCAATCTTGACACCGTATGCCATGGCTTACTTACCCGCCTTTCCGACCTTGCGGCGGATGACTTCGCCTTCGTACTTGACGCCCTTGGCCTTGTACGGGTCGGGCTTGCGCAGCTTGCGGATGTTGGCCGCAACCTCGCCGACCTTCTGCTTGTCGATGCCCTCGACCGAGAACTTGGTCGCCGATTCGACCTTGAAGGAGATGCCCTCGGGCGCCTCGATCAGGATCGGGTGGCTGTAGCCGAGCGAGAACTCCAGGTTGGAGCCCTTCGCCAGGACGCGGTAACCGACACCGCTGATTTCGAGCTTCTTCACGTAACCCTGGGTCACGCCGGTGATCATGTTCGCCACCAGCGTGCGGGACAGGCCGTGCAGGGCCTTGTTCTGACGCTCGTCGTTCGGGCGGGTGACGTTCAGAACGCCGTCCTCACCCTTAGCGATCTCGATCGGCGCGACGACGGTGTGGCTCAGGGAACCCTTGGGGCCCTTGACCGCGACCGTCTGGCCGTCGATGGTGACGTCCACGCCGGCGGGAACCGTGATGGGGAGCTTGCCAATACGCGACATTAGCTATTCCTCCGTTCCCGACTACCAGACGTAGGCGAGGACTTCCCCACCTACGCCCTTCTTGCCTGCCTGCTGGCCGGTCAGGAGACCGTGCGACGTGGAGATGATCGCCACGCCGAGGCCGCCGAGGACCTTCGGCAGGTTGGTGGACTTCGCGTAAACCCGGAGACCGGGCTTGGAGATCCGCTTGATGCCCGCGATGGAGCGCTCACGGTTCGGGCCGAACTTCAGCTCGAGAACGAGGTTCTTGCCGACCTCGGCGTCCTCGACCTTCCAGCCCGTGATGAAGCCCTCCTGCTGGAGGATCTCCGCGATGTGAGACTTGATCTTGCTGTGCGGCATACCCACGGTGTCGTGGTACGCCGAGTTCGCGTTACGCAGACGAGTCAGCATGTCCGCGATCGGATCAGTCATGGTCATGAATTGGCCTTCGGCCTCTCTCGCCGTGGTTTCCTATCTGCGCCATCCCTCTCCCCACTCAGAGGCGGGACGGGTGCGGCGCGGGGACCTACGGCGTAGTAAGTCGGTCAGGGCGGCAGACGCCCAACCCTCCTAGCCTAAGCCATGTGGAGGACGGCATCTGCCAACCCTTTACTTACCGAGAGATCCAGACAATCCCGTATGCCCAAGGGGCAGTGGGACTACCAGGAGCTCTTGGTCACGCCCGGCAGCTCGCCACGGTGAGCCATCTCACGAAGGCACACGCGGCACAGGCCGAACTTGCGGTACACGGAGTGCGGGCGGCCGCAGCGCTGGCAGCGGGTGTAGCCACGCACACCGAACTTGGGCTTACGAGCAGCCTTGGCAATCAGAGCCTTCTTCGCCATCTCGCTTACGCCTCCTTGAACGGGAAGCCGAGGTGACGAAGGAGCGCACGGCCCTCAGCGTCGTTGGTCGCCGTGGTCACCACGGTGATGTCCATACCCCGGACGCGGTCGATCTTGTCCTGGTCGATCTCGTGGAACATGACCTGCTCCGTGAGACCGAAGGTGTAGTTGCCACGGCCGTCGAACTGCTTGGGGGACAGACCACGGAAGTCGCGGATGCGCGGCAGCGCGAGCGACAGGGTGCGGTCCAGGAACTCCCACATGCGGTCGCCACGGAGCGTGACGTGGCAGCCGATCGGCTGGCCCTCGCGCAGCTTGAACTGCGCGATGGACTTCCGGGCCTTCGTCACGGCCGGCTTCTGACCGGTGATCGTGGTCAGGTCGCGGATGGCGCCGTCGATCAGCTTCGAGTCACGGGCGGCGTCGCCGACACCCATGTTCACCACGATCTTGACCAGGCCGGGGGTCTGCATGACGTTCTCGTAGGAGAACTCTTCCTGCAGCTTGCCCGCGATCTCCTCGCGGTACTTCGTCTTGAGACGCGGAGTGGTGGTGGTCGTCATCAGATGTCCTCACCCGTCCGCTTGGCAACGCGGATCTTGTTGCCCTCGTCGTCGAAGCGGTAACCGACACGCGTGACAACCTTGTTGCCGTCCTTCTCCACGACCAGCTGGACGTTGGAGACGTGGACGGGGGCCTCGGTGGTCACGATGCCGCCGGCCTGCGAGCCGCTGGCGGTCGGGCCGGCCTTCGTGTGCTTCTTGACCCGGTTGACACCCTCGACCAGGACGCGCTCGTCGCGCGGGTAAGCGGCAATGACCTTGCCCTGCTTGCCCTTGTCCTTACCGGTGATGACCTGGACCAGGTCGCCCTTCTTGATCTTCATGCTTACAGCACCTCCGGCGCGAGCGAGATGATCTTCATGAACTTCTTCTCGCGCAGCTCACGGCCGACGGGGCCGAAGATACGGGTGCCGCGAGGGTCGCCGTCGTTCTTCAGAATGACGGCGGCGTTCTCGTCGAAGCGGATGTACGAGCCGTCCGGACGGCGGCGCTCCTTGACGGTGCGAACGATGACCGCCTTGACGACGTCACCCTTCTTCACGTTGCCACCGGGGATCGCGTCCTTGACGGTGGCGACGATGACGTCACCGATGCCCGCGTAGCGGCGACCCGAGCCACCGAGAACACGAATGGTGAGAATTTCCTTCGCACCCGTGTTGTCGGCGACGCGAAGTCGCGACTCCTGCTGGATCACGTCTATCTCCTGTTTGTCTGCCGGTTCCCCCGGGGCAGTTCAGTGAACTGCCCCGGGAGCCTGGCGGAACGAACTCTGCGGGAAACCCCTCAGAGCTGTACTTGTCGGAATTCCCTTGCGGGAATTGCCTACTTGGCCTTCTCGAGGATCTCGACGATGCGCCAGCGCTTCGTCGACGACAGCGGACGCGTCTCCATGAGGAGGACACGGTCGCCGACGCCGGCAGCGTTCTGCTCGTCGTGCGCCTTGAGCTTGTTCGTACGGCGGATGACCTTGCCGTACAGCGCGTGGGTCACGCGGTCCTCGACAGCGACGACGACGGTCTTGTCCATCTTGTCGCTGACGACGAGACCCTGACGGGTCTTGCGGAAGCCGCGCGCGGCCTTCGTCTCTTCAGTCACGTTGCTCTCGCTCATCAGGCGCTCTCCACCGTCTCGATGCCCAGCTCGCGCTCACGCATCAGGGTGTAGATCCGCGCGATGTCCTTGCGGACGGCCTTGAGCCGACCGTGGTTCTCGAGCTGGCCCGTCGCCGCCTGGAAGCGGAGGTTGAACAGCTCTTCCTTGGCCTCGCGGAGCTTGTTGACAAGCTCCTCGTCGCCCAGTTCGCGCAGCTCGGACGCCTTAATTCCCGCCGACATCACGCTTCACCTGCCTCGCGCTTAACGATCTTGCACTTCATCGGCAGCTTGTGCGCTGCACGAGTCAGCGCCTCACGCGCGATCTTCTCGTTGGGGTACGACAGCTCGAACATCACGCGTCCGGGCTTGACGTTGGCGACCCACCACTCCGGGGAACCCTTACCGGAACCCATGCGGGTCTCGGCAGGCTTCTTGGTGAGGGGGCGGTCCGGGTAAATGTTGATCCAGACCTTGCCGCCACGCTTGATGTGACGCGTCATGGCGATACGAGCGGCCTCGATCTGACGGTTCGTCACGTACGCCGGGGTGAGGGCCTGAATGCCGTACTCACCGAACGCAACCTGCGTGCCACCCTTGGACATACCGCTGCGCTTCGGGTGGTGCTGCTTGCGGTGCTTGACCCTACGGGGGATCAGCATTTCGGTCAGGCCTCCGTTCCGGTGCTCTCAGCAGCCGGAGCGGCAGCGGCGGGAGCCTCGGCCTTGGGGGCCTCGGCAGCCGGCGCGGACTGCTGCTGCGGCTTGCGGCCGCGGCCGCCACGCTCGCCACCACGGCCACCACGGGCCGGGCGGTCGTTGCCGCCACCGCGGGCCGGGCGGTTACCCGCACGGGCAGCGGCGTTCTCGGCGCGGACCTCGGCGATGTTCTTGACGTCGCCCTTGTAGATCCAGACCTTCACGCCGATGCGGCCGAAGGTCGTCTTGGCCTCGAAGAAGCCGTAGTCCACGTTCGCGCGGAGCGTGTGCAGGGGCACACGGCCCTCGCGGTAGAACTCCGAGCGGGACATCTCGGCGCCGCCGAGACGACCGCCACACTGGATCTTGATGCCCTTGGCGCCCGCCTTCATCGCCGACTGCATGCTCTTACGCATGGCGCGGCGGAAGGAGACGCGGGAGGACAGCTGCTCCGCGACGGCCTGGGCCACGAGCTGAGCGTCGACCTCGGGGTTCTTGACCTCGAGGATGTTCAGCTGGACCTGCTTGCCCGTGAGCTTCTCGAGGTCACCGCGGATGCGGTCGGCCTCGGCGCCACGACGGCCGATGACGATGCCGGGACGAGCGGTGTGGATGTCCACACGCACGCGGTCACGGGTGCGCTCGATCTCCACCTTCGAGATGCCGGCGCGCTCCATGCCGGACGTCATCATCCGACGGATGGCGACGTCTTCCTTGACGTAGTCCTTGTACAGCTTGTCGGCGTACCAACGCGACTTGAAGTCGGTCGTGACACCGAGCCGGAACCCGTGCGGGTTTACCTTCTGGCCCATTACCGGGTTCCTTCCTTGCTGCTGACGACCACGGTGATGTGGCTGGTCCGCTTACGGATCCGGTAGGCACGGCCCTGGGCGCGCGGACGGAACCGCTTCAGGGTCGGGCCCTCATCCACGTACGCCTCGCTGATGACCAGCGAAGAGGCGTCGGTGTGGTCGTAGTTGTGCGCGGCGTTGGCAATGGCGCTGTCAAGCACCTTGCCGACCGGCACGCTCGCGGCCTGCGGGGCGAAACGCAGGACCGCCTGAGCCTCCGTGGCATCCATGCCACGGATGAGGTCCACCACGCGGCGGGCCTTCATGGGCGTGACGCGGATGTACCGCGCCTGGGCCCTGGCTTCCATGGTTGTCCCTTCGGTGTTAGTCATAGTCGATTCCACCCCGCCTTAGCGGCGCTTCGACTTCCGGTCGTCCTTGACGTGACCCCGGAAGGTGCGCGTCGGCGAGAACTCGCCGAGCTTGTGGCCGACCATCGACTCGGTGACGAACACCGGGATGTGGGTCTTGCCGTTGTGCACCGCGATGGTGTGACCCAGCATGCTGGGGATGATCATCGAGCGACGGGACCAGGTCTTGATGACGTTCTTGGAACCGGCTTCGTTCTGAGCGTCCACCTTCTTCACGAGGTGGCCGTCAACGAAGGGTCCCTTCTTGAGACTGCGCGGCATCTAAACCCGCTCCTAGCGCTTCTTGTTCGACTTGCGGCGGCGGACGATGTACTTGTTGCTCGCCTTGTTGCGATCACGAGTACGACCCTCCTTCTTGCCCCACGGCGAGACCGGGTGGCGACCACCGGAGGTCTTGCCTTCACCACCACCGTGCGGGTGGTCGACCGGGTTCATCACGACACCACGCACGGTCGGGCGAACGCCCTTCCAGCGCATACGGCCGGCCTTGCCCCAGTTGATGTTCGACTGCTCGGCGTTGCCGACCTCGCCGATGGTGGCGCGGCAGCGAACGTCGACCAGGCGGATCTCACCGGACGGCATGCGAAGGTGCGCCATGGCGCCTTCCTTCGCGAGCAGCTGCACGGAGGCACCCGCGGAGCGGGCGAACTTCGCGCCGCCGCCGGGCCGCAGCTCGATGGCGTGGATGGTCGTACCGACCGGGATGTTGCGCAGCGCCATGTTGTTGCCGGGCTTGATGTCGGCGCCAGGGCCGCTCTCAATCCGGTCACCCTGCTGCGTACCGCGCGGGGCGAGGATGTAGCGCTTCTCGCCGTCCGCGTAGTGCAGCAGCGCGATGCGCGCGGTGCGGTTGGGGTCGTACTCGATGTGCGCGACCTTGGCCGGCACGCCGTCCTTGTCGTGACGACGGAAGTCGATCACGCGGTAGGCGCGCTTGTGTCCGCCACCCTGGTGACGAACGGTGATCCGACCGGCGTTGTTACGGCCGCCCTTGCTGTGCAGCGGGCGAACCAGCGACTTCTCCGGCGTGGACCGCGTTACCTCGACGAAGTCGGCGACGCTGGAGCCACGACGGCCCGGCGTAGTCGGCTTGTACTTGCGGATTCCCATTTCTCAGTCCTCGTCCGATATTCGGACCAGGGCGCTCCGTTAGGAGGCCTGGCCGAAGATGTCGATACGGTCGCCCTCAGCAAGGGTCACGATGGCGCGCTTGGTGTCGGCACGCTTGCCGAACCCGGTGCGCGTGCGCTTCCGCTTGCCCTGACGGTTGATCGTGTTGACCCCGGTGACCTTGACCGAGAAGACCGCCTCGACGGCCTGCTTGATCTGGGTCTTGTTGGAGCCGGGGGCCACGATGAACGTGTACTTGCCCTCGTCGAGCAGCGCGTACGACTTCTCGGAGACGACCGGCTTGACGAGGACGTCGCGCGGGTCCGAGAAGGACTTGCTCAGCGGGGTGGGCTCAACAGCGATCTTGCCCTCGGTCGCGATGCGCTTCGCCTTGGCGACGCGCGCGGCCTTGGCGGCCTTCGCAGCCTTGGACGCGATGCTCTGGTGACGAATAGCCATCAGGCTTCGCTCCCTTCGGTCTCATTGGCCTTGGGGCCAGACACGAAGGACTCGAAGGCGGCCTTGGTGAAGACCACGTCGTCCGAGACGAGCACGTCGTACGTGTTCAGCTGGCCCGGCTCCAGGATGTGCACCTGGGGCAGGTTGCGGGCGGAGAGCAGCGAAGTCTCGTCCGCGCGGTCGATGACCAGGAGCACGTTCTTGCGCTCGCTGACCTTGCCGAGCAGCGTCTTCGCGGCCTTCGTGGAGATGTCGCCCTCGACCACGTTGGTGACAACGTGGATGCGAGCGTTGCGGGCCCGGTCGGTGAGGGCGTGGCGCAGGGCCGCGGCCTTCATCTTCTTCGGGGTCCGCTGCGAGTAGTCACGCGGCTGCGGGCCGTGGACAACGCCACCGCCGGCGAACTGCGGCGCACGGGTCGAACCCTGGCGCGCGCGGCCGGTGCCCTTCTGGCGGTACGGCTTCTTGCCGCCACCACGGACTTCGCCGCGGCGCTTGGTCTTGTGCGTGCCCTGACGGGCAGCGGCCAGCTGCGCGACGACGACCTGGTGGATCAGCGGAATGCTGATCTTCTCGACGTCGAAGATCTCCGCGGGGAGCTCGACCGTCCCGGTCTTGTCGCCTGCCGGCGAAAGGATGTCAATGGTGCTCATGGGTTACCTCAGGCCCCCTTGGCCGCAGTACGGACCAGGACGAGGCCGCCGTTCGGACCAGGAACCGCGCCCTTGATGAGCAGCAGGCCCTTCTCCGCGTCAACGGCGTGGACGGTCAGGTTCTGGGTGGTGACCCGCTCGCTGCCCATGCGACCGGCCATGCGCTGGCCCTTGAACACACGGCCAGGCGTGGCGCAGCCACCGATGGAACCGGGCTTGCGGTGCACGCGGTGGGCACCGTGGGAGGCCTTGCCACCGGCGAAGTTGTGACGCTTCATCACACCGGCGAAGCCCTTGCCCTTGCTCTTGCCGGTGACGTCGACCTTGATACCGGCCTCGAACGTCTCGGCAGTCAGCTCCTGGCCGAGGACGTACTCGCTGGCACCAGCGGTACGGATCTCGACGAGGTGGCGACGGGGGGTCACGTCGGCCTTGGCGAAGTGGCCCTTGAGGGGCTTGTTCACCTTGCGCGGGTCGATCTCGCCGAAGGCGATCTGGACCGACTCGTAGCCGTCGCTGTCATTCGTACGGACCTGGGTAACGACGCAGGGTCCGGCCTTGACCACGGTCACCGGGACGACACGGTTGTTCTCGTCCCAGACCTGGGTCATGCCGAGCTTCTCGCCCAGGATGCCCTTGATCTGCTTGGTCATCTTCTCCGCGCCCTTCAGAGCTTGATCTCGATGTCAACGCCGGCCGGAAGGTCCAGGCGCATCAGCGAGTCAACGGTCTTGGGGGTCGGGTCGAGGATGTCGATCAGACGCTTGTGCGTGCGCATCTCGAAGTGCTCGCGCGAGTCCTTGTACTTGTGCGGCGACTTGATGACGCAGTACACGTTCTTCTCAGTGGGCAGCGGCACCGGGCCCGCGACCGACGCACCAGTACGCGTCACCGTCTCGACGATCTTCTTCGCCGAGGAGTCGATGACCTCGTGGTCGTAGGCCTTGAGCCGGATGCGGATCTTCTGTCCCGCCATGGCTACTTAGTAGTCCTTCGTCTCGAACGCTCTGGCTCCCCGGTAGGTCCTTTTTTCCACTTCCTCCGACCCACGCGGTCGGGCGTGTCGCAGTCCCGCCCACACAGATCTCCCGAAGGATTTCCCTGCTAGGGGCTGCGGCCCTTGATGACCACGGGTCCGGGGGAAGAAACCCACCGGGCGCCTGGCCGAGCCACCGCACTGCACTTCCCGAAAGATTCCCGTACGTCCGCCACAGCGCTGCCTGCGGGCCTTGCGGCCTTTCGACAGATGTGGCGACGAGTACTGTGGGACTCGCTTCCGGTCCTCCCGGCGGGAGGCGCACAGCATCGGCACTCAACCGAGCAACCTGAACAGTGTGCCATACGGGGCATGCCGAAGGCCAATCGGGCCGAACTGTCAAGCTGCCACGGCCGACATCGCGTACGCAAAGGGCCGTCCGGTCCATAGCAAAGAGCCCCGCCCACCCGAAGGTGTGCGGGGCTCTTCGCTGCGCTCAGTTCAGAGCGACCGGGTCTCCCCGATCTCCAAGCAAGCGGGAAGCTTACTTGTTGATCTTGATGACCTGGCCGGCGCCGACGGTCCGGCCACCCTCACGGATGGCGAACTTCAGGCCCTCTTCCATCGCGACGGGCTGGATGAGCTCAACGGTCATCTCAGTGTTGTCGCCCGGCATGACCATCTCGGTGCCCTCGGGGAGGGTCACGACGCCGGTCACGTCCGTGGTGCGGAAGTAGAACTGCGGGCGGTAGTTGTTGAAGAACGGGGTGTGACGGCCACCCTCGTCCTTCGACAGGATGTAGGCCTGGGCCTCGAACTCGGTGTGCGGCGTGACCGAACCGGGCTTGATGATGACCTGGCCGCGCTCGACGTCCTCGCGCTTGATGCCACGGAGGAGCAGACCGACGTTCTCACCGGCCTGGCCCTCGTCGAGCAGCTTGCGGAACATCTCGATGCCGGTGACCGTGGTGGTGGTCTTCTCCTGCTTGATGCCCACGATGTCAACGGTCTCGTTGACCTTGAGGATGCCGCGCTCGATACGACCGGTGACGACGGTGCCACGACCGGTGATCGTGAAGACGTCCTCGATCGGCATCAGGAACGGCTTGTCGACGTCACGCTCGGGCTGCGGGATGGACTCGTCGACGGCCTTCATCAGGTTGAGGACGGACTCACCCCACTCCTTGTCGCCCTCGAGCGCCTTGAGCGCCGAGACCTTGACGACCGGCAGGTCGTCGCCCGGGAACTCGTACTCGGAGAGGAGCTCACGGACCTCGAGCTCGACGAGCTCCAGGATCTCCTCGTCGTCCACCATGTCGGCCTTGTTCAGGGCGACGACGATGTACGGAACGCCGACCTGGCGGGCCAGGAGCACGTGCTCCTTGGTCTGCGGCATCGGGCCGTCGGTGGCGGCGACCACGAGGATGGCGCCGTCCATCTGCGCGGCACCCGTGATCATGTTCTTGATGTAGTCCGCGTGACCGGGGCAGTCGACGTGCGCGTAGTGACGGTCCTCGGTCTGGTACTCGACGTGCGCGATCGAGATCGTGATACCGCGCTGGCGCTCCTCGGGAGCCTTGTCGATCTGGTCGAAGGCCGAGGCCTCGTTCAGGTCGGGGTACGCGTCGTGCAGCACCTTGGTAATGGCGGCCGTGAGGGTCGTCTTACCGTGGTCAATGTGACCGATGGTGCCGATGTTGACGTGCGGCTTAGTCCGCTCGAACTTTGCCTTCGCCACTGAATCCTCCTGCGGAGTGGTTCTGTACGCCTTGCTTCATCGGCGCCAGGTGATCTTTGCTGGGAAGCCAGCCGCCGGGGTTCTTGCCCGAGGGGTTCGAACCCCGGCGGATGGTGTCAAGCCTAAAGCGTGAACTCGGGTGAGTTACTCGCCCTTGGCCTTCGCGATGATCTCCTCGGCGACGTTCCGCGGAACCTCGGCGTAGGAGTCGAACTGCATTGAGTAGCTTGCGCGACCCGACGTCTTGCTGCGGAGGTCTCCGACGTAGCCGAACATCTCCGAGAGGGGCACGAGGCCCTTCACGACGCGAGCGCCGCTGCGCTCCTCCATGGCCTGGATCTGGCCACGGCGGGAGTTGATGTCACCGATGACATCGCCCATGTAGTCCTCGGGCGTGGTGACCTCGACGGCCATCATCGGCTCGAGCAGCACGGGCTTGGCCTGCCGCGCGGCCTCCTTGAAGGCCTGCGAACCGGCGATCTTGAAGGCGAGCTCGGAGGAGTCGACCTCGTGGTAGGCACCGTCGAGAAGGATGACGCGGACGCCAGTCATCTCGTAGCCGGCCAGGATGCCGAACTGCATGGCCTCCTGCGCACCGGCGTCCACCGACGGGATGTACTCCCGCGGGATGCGGCCACCGGTGACCTTGTTCACGAACTCGTACGACGCGTCGCCGTCGAGGATCGGCTCGATCGCGATCTGCACCTTGGCGAACTGACCGGTACCACCGGTCTGCTTCTTGTGGGTGTAGTCCACGCGCTCGACGGCCCGACGGATCGTCTCGCGGTAGGCGACCTGCGGCTTGCCGACGTTCGCCTCGACGCGGAACTCGCGCTTCATGCGGTCGACGAGCACCTCGAGGTGAAGCTCGCCCATACCACCGATGATGGTCTGGCCGGTCTCCTCGTCCGAGTGCACCTGGAAGGAGGGGTCCTCCTCCGAGAGGCGCTGGATGGCGACACCCAGCTTCTCCTGGTCACCCTTGGACTTCGGCTCGATGGCGACCTGGATGACCGGCGCCGGGAAGTCCATGGACTCCAGGATCACCGGCTGCTTGTCGTCACAGAGCGTCTCGCCCGTGGTGGTCTGCTTCAGACCCATGACGGCGACGATGTCACCGGCGCCCACCGACTCGATCTCCTCACGCTTGTTCGCGTGCATGCGGTAGATCTTGCCGATGCGCTCCTTCTTGCCCTTGACGGAGTTCAGCACCGCGGTGCCGGAGTCCAGGCGGCCGGAGTAGATCCGGACGAAGGTGAGCTTGCCGAGGTGCGGGTCGCTCGCGATCTTGAACGCGAGAGCCGAGAGCGGCTCCTCGTCAGAAGGCTTGCGCTTGACGACGACCTCGGGGTCCTTGACGTCGTGGCCCTCGATGGCCTCGACGTCCAGGGGCGACGGCAGGTAACGCACGACCGCGTCGAGCAGGGGCTGAACGCCCTTGTTCTTGAACGCGGTGCCGCAGAACACGGGGGTGACGGTGGTGTCGCCGCCCTTGCCGGAGGCGATGGTGATGCGACGGATCGCCGCGTACAGCTGCTCCTCGGTGGGCTCCTGGCCCTCCAGGTACAGCTCCATCATCTGCTCGTCGTTCTCCGCGACCGCCTCGAGCAGCTTGCCGCGGTACTCCTCGGCAGCCTCGGTGTGCGTGTCGGGGATGTCGACGATGTCGTAGGCCTCGCCCATCTTGGTCTCGGCGGACCAGACGAAGGCCTTCATCGTGACGAGGTCGACGACACCCTTGAAGTCAGCCTCTGCGCCGATGGGCAGCTGCATGACGATGGGGGTCGCACCGAGGCGGTCGACGATCATGTCGACGCAGCGGTGGAACTCGGCACCCGTACGGTCGAGCTTGTTGACGAAGCAGATGCGCGGGACGCCGTAGCGGTCGGCCTGACGCCACACGGTCTCGGACTGCGGCTCGACACCGGCGACGCCGTCGAACACCGTCACGGCACCGTCGAGTACACGGAGCGAACGCTCTACCTCGACGGTGAAGTCGACGTGACCCGGGGTGTCGATGATGTTGATGGTGTGGTCGACGTCGTTCATCGGCCAGTGACAGGTGGTGGCAGCAGAGGTGATCGTGATGCCACGCTCCTGCTCCTGCTCCATCCAGTCCATGGTCGCGGCGCCGTCGTGGACCTCACCGATCTTGTACGAGACACCGGTGTAGAACAGGATCCGCTCGGTGGTCGTCGTCTTGCCCGCGTCGATGTGAGCCATGATGCCGATGTTGCGCACCTTGGCCAGGTCAAGTGAAGTGGTAGCCATATCGGCTCAGTCTTCTCTCGGTCTCGATGGGGGTAGCGACTACCAGCGGTAGTGCGCGAAGGCCTTGTTGGACTCGGCCATCTTGTGGGTGTCCTCACGCTTCTTCACAGCGGCACCAAGGCCGTTGGAGGCGTCGAGGAGCTCGTTGAGCAGACGCTCGGTCATGGTCTTCTCGCGACGGGCGCGGGAGTAACCGACCAGCCAGCGCAGGGCGAGCGTGTTCGCACGACCCGGCTTGACCTCGATCGGGACCTGGTAGGTCGCGCCACCGACACGGCGGGACTTGACCTCGAGAGTCGGCTTGATGTTTTCCAGCGCGCGCTTCAGCGTGATGACCGGGTCGTTACCGGTCTTCTCGCGCAGGCCCTCCATGGCGCCGTACACGATGCGCTCGGCGGTGGAGCGCTTGCCGTTCAGCAGCACCTTGTTGATGAGGGAGGTCACCAGAGGAGAACCGTAGACCGGGTCGATGATGACCGGGCGCTTCGGGGCGGGGCCCTTACGAGGCATTCTTACTTCTCCTTCTTGGCGCCGTAGCGGCTGCGGGCCTGCTTGCGGTTCTTGACGCCCTGGGTGTCAAGGGAGCCGCGGATGATCTTGTAACGAACACCCGGCAGGTCCTTCACACGGCCACCACGCACGAGCACGATGGAGTGCTCCTGCAGGTTGTGTCCCTCACCCGGAATGTAGGCCGTGACCTCGATCCCGGAGGTCAGACGCACACGCGCGACCTTACGGAGGGCCGAGTTCGGCTTCTTCGGGGTGGTCGTGAACACACGCGTGCAGACGCCACGGCGCTGGGGCGAACCCTCGAGTGCGGGCGTCTTGTTCTTCTCGACCTTGTCCTGCCGGCCCTTACGGACCAGCTGCTGGATCGTAGGCACTACTTCTCCGGTTTCTGTGTGCCGAATAGTAAAGCTAACCTGGAACGTCGCCGACCCACGCGGTCGGGTGTGTCGAATGCTGCAGACTCCCGCCGCAAGGCGGAAAGGGGCGCAGATTACGGTGGCCGTTCTCGGACTCGCGATGCGGTTGAAGACACGCGCACGAGCCCAGGCACACCCCAGGCACAAGGTCTGAGCGTACCTACCTCATCGGGGTTGGTCAAAACAAATGCGGTGGGGGGCGACACGCCGGGCTTTTCGACTCCCGATCCGACCATCAGGGCGCCCCCCTCTCGCCGCCGAAGCTCCCGCGCGCGTTACAGCGCTTCCAGCACGTCACGCGCGCCCGTTTGATGTCATGCACACAGTCAGTACGGTGATCCTTCCGTTGAGTGACGATCGGGGAGGGCCCATGGCAGGCGCGTACTTACCGGGCGGGGGCCTGGACGATCAAGTGCCCTTCCTCGCGAGGCTGGAGCGTGAGGACCGATCCACGCTCCTGGCCTTGGGGAACGAACTGCGCTTCGGGCCACGCGTCGCGCTCCTGCACGAACGTGAGCCGTCATCCCATGTGCTGTTGATCGTGCAGGGCTGGTCCAAGGTGACCGCTGCCGCGCCCAATGGGTACGAGGCCCTGCTCGCCCTGCGGGGTCCCGGCGACATCATCGGTGAGTCCGCCGCCCTTACCGGGCGACCACGGTCGGCGACCGTGACAGCACTGGAGCAGGTCCGCGCCGTGGCCGTGCAGCGCGAAGCCTTCACCGACTTCCTTGCCCACTCCCCCGCGGTCTCGTTCGCCCTCCTCGGGCTCACATCCGACCGCACCCGAGCCGCCGACCGGCGACGCCTCGAGTTCGCCTCGATGGGTGTGCGGGAAAGGTTCGCCGTTCTGCTGCTCGACCTGGCACGCACCCACGGGCGCCGTACCGACGAGGGCATCGAGCTTTCCGTGCCCTTGAGTAAGCAGGAGCTCGCGGGCTCCGTGGGTGCGTCCCGGGAGATGGTCCAACGCCTCCTGAAGGAGCTGCGCACACGCGGGGCCGTGGTCACCGGACGACGCGCGCTGCTGATCGCGCGTCCGGACGTCCTTCGCCGCATCGCAGGAGCCGAGCCCACGGACATGTGACCGCACGCCACAGCGTGTGCGGAGCGGTTCTGTGCACACGTTCACAGTTCGAGTGCGTCATCGTCCCTCACGACGGCGGGTTCTCCGGCGCCAAGCTGCTGCACGGCACAGCTCCCCGACCGAGAGGCGACCATGAGCGACCCCGTGAGCCGGACGATCCTCCTGCTCGACATCGAGAAGTACAGCGCCCGGGACGACGTGGAGCAGGCGTACCTCCGGCGCATGCTCTACGGCATCACCGACCGCGCCCTGGAGAGCGCCGGCATCGACAAGACGGTGCGGCTGCGCGCCGACCGCGGTGACTCCGTCATGGAACTGATCGATGCCGGCGCTTCGGTGATCGCACTGCTGCGTGCCTTGCTGACCGAGGTTCCGGTGCAACTGCGCGCGGTGAACCGCACTGCGTCGACATCCGCTCAGATCAGGCTCCGAGCCGTACTCGCGACGGGCTACGTCGCCGTCGACGAGCTCGACGGCTGGGTGGGCTCCGACCTCAATCTCGCCTGCCGCCTGCTCGACGGCGACCCCCTGCGCGCGGCTCTGCGGGAACGCTCGGACGACTTCGCCCTGTGCGTGTCGGAGAGCGTGCACCGCGGAATCATCCAGCACGACTATCCAGGTGTCCCCGCGGACTCCTTCCACGCGATCACGGTGCCCAGCAAGAACGGTCCCCTGCTCGCGTGGCTGCACGGACGTGTTCCCGAGCACGTGGGCCGTCAGCACGACGCCGACAGCCCTGCGCAGGAGCCTCGCCGGCCGTCGCGCGAGCCCTCTCCTGTCACCTTTCTCGGCGGCTCCCCGTCTTTCGGCGGCAGTTTCGTCAACGGCGACCAGCACGGCGTGAGCGGCGGAACCGTGAACGGAGACGTCCATCTCGGGGGCGGCGGGGCCGGCGGAAAGGGTGACCGGGGATGAGTGCGGGCGAGCCGGGAGCCAGGCAGGCACCCGGAGCAGCCACCGGACCTCAGCAGCGCGGCGGTGACAAGGAAAGCCCCGCAGCTCCGCAGTCCGGCCCCGAGGCCTCGGACGCCGAAGGCACCGAAACCAAGGAACCCGAGCAGGACCAGCCGCAGGAGGCGTGGTCCGCCCGCAGGGATCTGGTGGACCACAGCCCGAAGGCCATGGGCGTCGGCTCCAACGCGCGCTTCGGTGGCAGCCTGGTCGCCGGCGACCAGCACGGCGTCAGCGGCGGTCGGGTCGCCGGCGACGTGATCATGGGCAGCAAGACCGTCTACCACTTCGGGGTCTCCGCCACGAGCCACGGCTCCGGCGAGGTGCCGCAGCCGACACTGGACCGGCTGGCCCCCTACTTCGTCGCGGACGAGACCTTCTTCGACGGCCTCCTGATGCGGCTTCGCGCGGAACGGGTCCTCGTGCTCTCCGGCTCCCACTTCACCGGCCGCCGGACCGCGGCCCTGATGCTGCTCCACCGCTTGGGCGTCTCCCCCATCCGCACTCTCGTACGCGACACCACCCCGGCACAGCTCGTCCAGCAGCTGAGTGACGACCAGCACCAGGCCAAGGGATACGTGCTGTGCGACTTGACCACGCGCCGCGACCAGCCCCTCAGGGAGCCGCATCTCCTTGCGGCCCGCGCCCAACTGGTCGAGGACGACGCGTACATGGTCATCACGGTCGGCCCCACCGCCGCTCTGGAGGACATCGTCGCCATCGAGTGGCGTCCGCCGAGCCCGGATAACGTACTGACTGCGCACCTGTCGGTGCTGACGGACGAGGTGACAGCACACCAACTCCTCGCGCTCCCGTCCGTCGCGGAGTTCCTCGCCCGTGACCACCAGCTGCGCGAGGTCGCGGCCTTCGCGAAGCACATCAGACGGTACGTGGACGGAGAGATCACCGAGGCGGCCGTCGGGGACTTCTCACTACTGACTCTCGAAAGTCAGGTCCAGGAGTGGTTCGAGGAGAACGAGGAACTCGTTCCGCTCCGGGACAAGGCCTTCCTCGTCGCGCTGGCCGCCTTCGACGGCGGGCCGTACGCGCTCACCGCCGAGCTGAGCGACCTGCTCTACGCCTTCCTGCAGGAGACGGAGAACTCTGCCCACCGGCCCGAGGTCCCGGTGTTCGGCACCCACATCGGCAAGCGCCTGCAACTCGCCCGCGCCCGGCGATATCCGGAGGAGGAGAACACGGAGTGGGGTCCGGTCACCCAGTCGAAGGCCGCTTTCCTCGACGACCGGGTCTCGCTCGTCCTGCTGCGCGAGGTGTGGACGGGGCACCCCTCAGCCAGGCCTGCCCTGGTCAGCTGGCTGCAACGGCTCGCCGGTGACGGCCGGCCGCTGGTCCGCACCCGCGCGGCGTCCACCGTCGCAGTCCTCGCCTATGCGGATCTGCCGTCCACCATGGCGCTGATCATCGAACCGTGGGCCACGTCCCATCTGTTCGGCCGCCGCCTCGTCGCGGTGAACTCGCTGACGCTCGCCCATCTCCTCGAAGCGCCCAACATCCCGAGCATCCTCGACGCCTGGTGCGAGAGCGACGACGAGGGCATGCGCTGGGCGGCGATTCGCGCCTACGGCCTGATCGGCGCGGAACGGCCGAAGCAGACGCTCGCCGCACTCCGCGGCGCCGTACGCATGGAGTACAGGTCGGCCGAGGACGACGAGGGCGACGACATCGATGAGCTCATGGTGGAACAGCTCGCGCAGTCGGTGGAACTGCTGCTGCTCTCGCCCGCCGGAGATGAGGTCCTCTCGGAACTGCTCCGCACGCTCGACGACGACCGGCCCGTGCACGACCTCGCTCTGGGCGGCTTCCTGAGCGCGTGCGCACGGCGGGCAGAGGGGGACCGGCACGGGCGGCCGCTGGTTCTCGACTGGTACACCGCCTCGGCCGCCAACGGCGGCCGAGCGGCCGGCCAGATCGTGTGCCTGTGGCGCTCCGCGCTCGACGACCGCCACCACACGCGGGCCGCCCTCGAGGAACTGAGTACGTGGATCCGCATCGCCGACCAGGATCCCACCAGCGAATGGGCACTCGCCTCCCTGCTCGCCGCCTTGCCCACGACGGCCGCCGAGCGCCAGCGCCTGAGCCATCTCCTGCGCACCATGCGCGGCGAGGATGGCACGGCCCCGCCGCCCGTCGCGGCCCGCCTGGTGTCCGCCGTTCCAGGCCACTCCTGAAGCGCGCAGACCGCAGCCATTCGACGTACGAACCCGCCGAGGAGACAGACACCATGGCTGACTTCCGCCGTCCTCCGGACTGGCAGCAACCCGCCGACCGCCACACCTCGCTGATCGATCCCGTGATCACCGTGCGGCAGCTCTCGCGGTTCGGATTCGCCCGCAAGGCATTGACCAGGATCGATCACGCGCTGGTCTTCTCGACCGCCAAGGGCGAGTACGAGACCTATCTGCCGCCTCTACGCCCGGGGCGCGGCGAAGTCGCGGCGAGGCGGTACACGGCGGTGTACGAGGTGGACATGGGCATCCATCCGCACCGGGCCGAGATCTCCCTGCCCAGCGACAATGACGCCTTCGAATTCATCGCGACCGTCGACCTGTCCTGGCAGGTCGTCGACCCTTCCGCCTTCGTACAGGGCGGCCACCGGGACGTACCCACCCTGCTCCTCGGCGAGCTGCAGCAGGCCACCAGGTCCCTCACGCGACAGTTCGCCATCCACGACAGCGCGGGCGCCGAGGAACAGGCACTGCGCGGCCTCGCCGACCGGCCATCTCCCGGCGCCTCTGTCGGACTGAAGGTGATCTGGACCCTTCGTCTCCGCCGCGATCAGCAGGACATCGAGCACCAGCGCCGACTCCAGTCCATCGGCCACACCTCCGCCGAGCAGATACGTACGGAACAGCTCGGCATGGCGTATGACATCGAGCTCGACCGACGTACCCGCCAGCAGGACGCGTTCCAGGTGGAACGGGCCATGGAGTACGGCCGGCGCGACCAGGAGCTCGTGCTCCAGCGGCAGGAATGGCAACAGGAGCAGGACCGACTGCGCGCCCGTCACGAGGCGGAACTCCGCGAGCTCGACGCCGAGAAGATCGCGTTTTACCAGCGGTACCTGGAGGAGGGCGGCGTCGTCGCCTGGGCGATGCATCTTGCCTCCAACCAGCAGGACTCACGCCTCGTCCTCAACAGCATGCGAGAGGACCAACTCCGCCTGATTCAGGCGAAGATGGAACTGGCGAGGGAACTTCTCAGCGGCGACAACGCCGAGGACTACGAACTGGAGAGCCCCAAGCGGCTCGCGCTGGACGCCATGCACGAGATCTTCAACCAGCACCTCCCGGGGATCCCCGGCTCCCAGCCAGTCCCTCCCCCTTCCTCACCATCGGCGGAGGCTCGGCTTGCCAAGGCGGACCCGCCCGGATCCGCTCCCGAACAAGTGGTTCCCACGGAAGGGCAGGACAGCACCTTTCCGGGCTGGCGGCCGCCCCCGGGATACGACACCTCACCGAGCGCACCAACACCGAAGCGTGACGGCGACGAGCGAGGGGACCACACCTCGTGACCAGCCCCGCCGCTCAGGCACCCACTCCCCGCGCACCGGAGACCGCGCTCGGAGCCAGGACCGCTGAACGCCTCCTCTCCGATATGCGCAGCGAGATCGCCCGGGCGGATGCGAAGGCAGCGGTGCTGGTGACAGCTCTCGGGGTGATGTCAGGCGTTTTCGGCGGTCTGATCGCCCGCAACCAGTGGACACCGGCCGCCCTCTCTGCCCCTGGCTTTTCGACCTGGTGGGCGGGTGTTCTCGCACTCGCCCTCACTCTGCTCGCGCTCCTCATGGCCGTGCTGCCGCGCTACGGAACGAGCACGTGGGCGCCAGGCGCCCCCTTGTCGTACTTCGGCGACATCCAACGGGCCGCCCGCGGAGGCCACTTGGCAGAGGCGCTGATCGACACCGAGCGCGATCCAACGGCGGACGCGATCACCGCACTGGCAGCGACCAGCCGTATCGCCCTGCGCAAGCACCAGTGGGTACGCACCGGCCTGATCACATTCGCCATGGCCTCGGTGCTGCTCCCCGGATCCCTCCTCATCGGCTGAACTTCCTTTCCCGGAGGCAGACCATGGACCGACCACACACCCCGCAGCAGCCCGATCCCTCCGACGACGACATGTCCCGACCATCTGCCCCTGACGACCTCGACTATCGCCACCGCGGTGGCCGTCTCCACTTCACCGCCCACCAGCGCGGGCTCGATGCCACGGCCCTCGGCCGCATCATCCTGTACCTGCCTGGCACGCTCATGAGCCTGCTGGTCCTGCTCCTGACAGCAGCTGCGCTGGATGCCTGGCTGGGTATTCCGCTCTGGATACTGCCGGTTGTCTGGCTGCTGTCCGGAGCCATGGTCTTCCACCGCCCCACGGAAGACTTCCTCGCCCGGTACCTGCTGCGACTGCACCGTCCGATGCCCGAGGAGTACGCACGCCTCGAACCCGTATGGCACGAGGTGACCGCACGCGCGGGCGTCGACGGACGGACATACGAACTCTGGGTCGAGGACAGCGACCACCTCAACGCCTATGCCGCAGCCGGTCACATCGTCGGGGTCACCAAGTGCGCCCTCGACCGTCTGCCGAGCTCACAGCTCGCCGCGGTGCTCGCCCACGAGCTGGGGCATCACACGGGCGGCCACGTCTGGGTCTCGCTGCTCGGCTACTGGTACGCACTGCCGGGACGAGCGGCCTGGTACGCGATCCGCGTCGTCCTCGCCTTCGCTCTGGCGATGACCACGTACTTCTCCTGGCTGGCGACAGCAGCCCTCGTCATCGCGATCGGCATCGTCAGCTACACCACGGTCACTCGTCTGTACGGGCTGCCGCTGGTGCTGCTAGTCACTCCGTATCTGATCGCCGCCGTCGGGCGGCGGGCCGAACTGCGCGCGGACCAGCACGCCGCCGCGCTGGGCTTCGCCCCCATGCTGGCTCAGGTGCTGCAGGCGATGCACACCACCGAGGCCGAGTCGAAGTGTCGGGCGATGGCCGCCTACGGGCCCAAGCAGACCGAGCGCAGGTTCCTTGCCCAGTTGCTCTCCACGCACCCCGACTACGCGACCCGCATTCACCGTCTGCGCCCGTACTTGTGACCGTCATGGCCACTGAAACACCAAAGGGCGTCCACCCCGCAAGAAGCGGAGTGGACGCCCATCAGTTCAACTCAAGCCAACCGGCAAGCAACGCCTACTGGTTGTAAGGCCCGTAGTCGTAGTCCTCCAGCGGCACAGCCTGACCGGAGCCCGTGCCGAACGGCGAGTAGTCGATGTCGTCGTAACCGACGGCCGAGTACATCGCTGCCTTGGCCTCCTCGGTCGGCTCCACCCGGATGTTGCGGTAGCGGGAGAGACCCGTACCGGCCGGGATGAGCTTACCGATGATGACGTTCTCCTTGAGGCCGATCAGGGAGTCGGACTTGGCGTTGATCGCCGCGTCCGTCAGGACCCTGGTCGTCTCCTGGAAGGAAGCCGCGGACAGCCACGACTCCGTCGCCAGCGAGGCCTTGGTGATACCCATCAGCTGCGGACGGCCGGAGGCGGGGTGACCGCCCTCGGTGACCACACGACGGTTCTCGGTCTCGAACTTCGAGCGCTCGACGAGCTCGCCCGGCAGCAGCTCCGCGTCGCCGGACTCGATGATCGTCACACGGCGCAGCATCTGCCGGATGATGATCTCGATGTGCTTGTCGTGGATCGACACGCCCTGGCTGTTGTAGACCTTCTGGACTTCGCCGACCAGGTGGACCTGGACCGCGCGCTGACCGAGGATCCGCAGCACGTCGTGCGGGTTGGTGGCACCGAAGGTGAGCTTCTGGCCCACCTCGACGTGGTCACCCTCACGCACGAGGACCTTGGCGCGCTTCGAGATCGGGAAGGGAGTCTCGTCGCTGCCGTCGTCCGGCGTGACGACGATCTTCTTGGTCTTCTCGGTCTCCTCGATGCGGATGCGGCCTGCCGCCTCCGAGATCGGGGCGACACCCTTGGGCGTACGAGCCTCGAAGAGCTCGACGACACGGGGCAGACCCTGGGTGATGTCGTCACCGGCCACACCACCGGTGTGGAAGGTACGCATCGTCAGCTGGGTACCGGGCTCACCGATGGACTGGGCGGCGATGATGCCGACCGCCTCACCGATGTCGACCAGCTTGCCGGTGGCGAGCGAACGGCCGTAGCAGAAGGCACAGGTGCCGACCGCGGACTCACAGGTCAGGACCGAGCGGGTCTTGACCTCCTCGACGCCGTTGGCGACCAGGGCGTCGATGAGGACGTCACCGAGGTCGACGTTGGCCGGCGCGATGACCTTGCCGTCGATGACGACGTCCTCGGCCAGCATGCGGGCGTACACCGAGGTCTCGACGTTCTCCGTCTTGCGGAGCACACCGTCCTCGCCCTTGACCGCGATCTTCAGCTTCAGACCGCGCTCGGTGCCACAGTCCTCCTCGCGAATGATGACGTCCTGGGAGACGTCGACCAGACGACGGGTGAGGTAACCGGAGTCGGCGGTACGGAGAGCCGTGTCCGCCAGACCCTTACGGGCACCGTGCGTGGAGATGAAGTACTCGAGAACGGTCAGGCCCTCACGGAACGAGGCCTTGATCGGACGCGGGATCGTCTCGTTCTTCGCGTTCGACACCAGACCACGCATACCCGCGATCTGACGCATCTGCATCATGTTTCCTCGGGCACCCGAGTCAACCATCATGAAGATGGGGTTCGTCTTCGGGAAGTTCGCGTTCATCGCCTCGGCAACCTCGTTGGTCGCCTTGGTCCAGATCGCGATGAGCTCCTGCGTGCGCTCGTCCTTGGTGATCAGACCGCGCTCGTACTGCTTCTGGACCTTCTCGTCCTGGGCCTCGTAGCCCGCGACGATCTCCTTCTTGGCCTCGGGGACCACGACGTCGGAGATGGCCACGGTGACGCCGGAACGGGTCGCCCAGTAGAAGCCCGCCGCCTTCAGGTTGTCGAGCGTCGCCGCCACGATGACCTTGGGGTAGCGCTCGGCGAGGTCGTTGACGATCTCGGAGAGCTGCTTCTTGCCGACCGAGTAGTCGACGAACGGGTAGTCCTCGGGCAGCAGCTCGTTGAAGAGCGCACGGCCCAGGGACGTACGCAGCCGGAAGCTGTCGCCCTGCTGGTACTCCTGCTCGCCCTCCTCGGCGACCGGCGGGGTCCAGCCGCGCGGCGGGATGGTGCCCACCGGGAAGCGGATGTCGACGGTCGACTGGAGCGCGAGCTCGCCGGCGTCGAACGCCATGATCGCCTCGGCGGTGGAGCCAAACGCACGGCCCTCGCCCTTGACGTCACGGAGCTCACCGTCGGTGGTCAGGAAGAACAGACCGAGGACCATGTCCTGGGTCGGCATCGTGACCGGACGGCCGTCGGCCGGCTTGAGGATGTTGTTCGAGGACAGCATCAGGATGCGGGCCTCGGCCTGCGCCTCCGCGGAGAGCGGCAGGTGCACGGCCATCTGGTCACCGTCGAAGTCCGCGTTGAACGCGGTGCAGACGAGCGGGTGGATCTGGATGGCCTTGCCCTCGACCAGCTGGGGCTCGAAGGCCTGGATGCCGAGGCGGTGCAGCGTGGGCGCACGGTTCAGGAGAACCGGGTGCTCGGCGATGACCTCTTCGAGGACGTCGTACACGACCGTGCGGCCGCGCTCGACCATCCGCTTGGCGCTCTTGATGTTCTGCGCGTGGTTCAGGTCGACCAGGCGCTTCATCACGAACGGCTTGAAGAGCTCCAGTGCCATGGCCTTGGGCAGACCACACTGGTGCAGCTTCAGCTGCGGACCGACGACGATCACGGAACGCGCGGAGTAGTCCACACGCTTACCGAGCAGGTTCTGACGGAATCGACCCTGCTTACCCTTCAGCATGTCGCTGAGGGACTTCAGCGGACGGTTGCCGGGGCCCGTGACCGGGCGACCACGACGGCCGTTGTCGAAGAGGGCGTCGACCGCCTCCTGGAGCATGCGCTTCTCGTTGTTCACGATGATCTCGGGCGCACCGAGGTCGAGAAGGCGCTTCAGGCGGTTGTTGCGGTTGATCACGCGGCGGTACAGGTCGTTCAGGTCGGAGGTCGCGAAGCGGCCACCGTCCAGCTGCACCATCGGACGCAGGTCCGGCGGGATGACCGGCACGCAGTCGAGCACCATGCCCTTGGGGCTGTTGCTGGTCTGCAGGAACGCGGAGACGACCTTGAGGCGCTTGAGCGCACGGGTCTTCTTCTGGCCCTTGCCGGTACGGATGATCTCGCGGAGGCGCTCGGCCTCCTCGTCGAGGTCGAAGGACTCCAGGCGCTTCTGCAGCGCCGCGGCACCCATCGAGCCGTCGAAGTACGTGCCGAAGCGGTCACGCAGCTCGCGGTAGAGCAGCTCGTCGCCCTCGAGGTCCTGGACCTTGAGGTTCTTGAAGCGGTTCCACACCTCGTCGAGACGGTCGATCTCGCGCTGCGCACGGTCGCGCAGCTGCTTCATCTCGCGCTCGGCACCTTCGCGCACCTTGCGGCGCACGTCGGCCTTGGCGCCCTCGGCCTCGAGCTCGGCCAGGTCGGTCTCGAGCTTCTTGGCGCGGGCCTCCAGGTCGGAGTCGCGACGGTTCTCGATCTGCTGGCGCTCCACGGAGACGTGCGCCTCCAGGGAGGGCAGGTCGCGGGTGCGGCGCTCCTCGTCCACGAACGTGATCATGTACGCCGCGAAGTAGATGACCTTCTCGAGGTCCTTCGGGGCGAGGTCGAGGAGGTAGCCCAGGCGCGACGGGACGCCCTTGAAGTACCAGATGTGCGTGACAGGGGCGGCCAGCTCAATGTGGCCCATCCGCTCACGACGCACCTTGGCGCGAGTGACCTCGACGCCGCAGCGCTCGCAGATGATGCCCTTGAAGCGGACACGCTTGTACTTACCGCAGTAGCACTCCCAGTCCCGGGTCGGACCGAAGATCTTCTCGCAGAAGAGTCCGTCCTTCTCGGGCTTGAGCGTGCGGTAGTTGATGGTCTCCGGCTTCTTGACCTCGCCGTGCGACCACTGTCGGATGTCGTCCGCGGTGGCAAGGCCGATCCGCAGCTCGTCGAAGAAGTTGACGTCGAGCACTTGTCGTCAATCCCTCTTTCGGGGTCGTGTCTCAATCATGGTCTGTACGGGTCCGGGGCAGGGCCGGGACCTCACGAGGAGGTCCCGGCCAGACCCGTCAGACCTCTTCGACGCTGCTCGGCTCGCGCCGGGACAGGTCGATACCGAGCTCCTCCGCCGCGCGGAAGACGTCCTCGTCCGTGTCGCGCATCTCGATGGACATGCCGTCCGAGGAGAGCACCTCCACGTTGAGGCAGAGCGACTGCATTTCCTTGATGAGCACCTTGAAGGACTCGGGAATGCCGGGCTCGGGGATGTTCTCGCCCTTGACGATGGCCTCGTAGACCTTCACGCGGCCGGTCACGTCGTCGGACTTGATCGTCAGCAGCTCCTGGAGGGCGTAAGCGGCGCCGTATGCCTCCAGCGCCCACACCTCCATCTCACCGAAGCGCTGACCACCGAACTGGGCCTTACCACCCAGCGGCTGCTGGGTGATCATCGAGTACGGGCCGGTCGAGCGCGCGTGGAGCTTGTCGTCGACCAGGTGGTGCAGCTTGAGGATGTACATGTACCCGACCGAGATCGGGTCCGGGAACGGCTCGCCGGAGCGGCCGTCGAACAGCTGCGCCTTGCCGGACGGCTGGACCAGGCGGTCGCCGTCGCGGTTCGGGATCGTGGCCTCGAAGAGACCGGAGATCTCGTCCTCGCGGGCGCCGTCGAAGACCGGGGTCGCGACGTTGGTGCCCGGGGGCACCTGGTCGGCGCCGATGGCCTGCAGACGCTGGGCCCAGTCGTCGGCCAGGCCGGAGACGTCCCAGCCGCGGCTGGCGAGCCAGCCGAGGTGGATCTCAAGGACCTGTCCCGGGTTCATTCGGGACGGCACACCCAGCGGGTTCAGGATGATGTCGACCGGAGTTCCGTCCTCGAGGAACGGCATGTCCTCGATCGGAAGGATCTTCGAGATAACACCCTTGTTGCCGTGCCGGCCGGCCAGCTTGTCGCCGTCCGTGATCTTGCGCTTCTGCGCCACGTAGACACGAACCAGCTGGTTCACGCCCGGCGGCAGCTCGTCGCCCTCTTCACGGTCGAAGACGCGGACGCCGATGACCTTGCCGATCTCACCGTGCGGCACCTTCAGCGAGGTGTCACGCACCTCGCGGGCCTTCTCACCGAAGATCGCGCGGAGCAGGCGCTCCTCCGGCGTCAGCTCGGTCTCACCCTTGGGCGTGACCTTGCCGACGAGGATGTCGCCGGCGACGACCTCGGCACCGATACGGATGATGCCGCGCTCGTCGAGGTCGGCGAGGACCTCTTCGGAGACGTTCGGGATGTCCCGGGTGATCTCCTCCGGGCCGAGCTTGGTGTCACGGGCGTCGACCTCGTGCTCCTCGATGTGGATCGAGGAGAGGACGTCGTCCTGCACGAGGCGCTGCGACAGGATGATCGCGTCCTCGTAGTTGTGACCCTCCCACGGCATGAACGCCACGAGCAGGTTCTTGCCGAGGGCCATCTCGCCCTCTTCGGTCGCGGGACCGTCGGCCAGGACCTGGCCCTCGATCACGCGGGCGCCCTCGTCGACGACAACCTTCTGGTTGACGGAGGTGCCCTGGTTCGACCGGGAGAACTTGGCGATGCGGTACGTGGTGTACGTGCCGTCGTCGTTCGTGACGGTGACGTAGTCCGCGGAGACCTCCTGGACCACACCCGCCTTCTCGGCCTTGATCACGTCACCGGCGTCGACCGCGCAGCGGTACTCCATGCCGGTGCCGACGAGGGGAGCCTCGGCGGTGATCAGCGGCACGGCCTGACGCATCATGTTCGCGCCCATGAGGGCACGGTTGGCGTCGTCGTGCTCGAGGAACGGGATCATCGCGGTCGCGACCGACACCATCTGGCGCGGCGAGACGTCCATGTAGTCGACGTCCGTGCCGGGCACGTAGTCGATCTCTCCGCCACGACGGCGGATCAGGACGCGGGCCTCGGCGAAGTGGAGGTCCTCCGTCAGCGGCGCGTTGGCCTGCGCGATGACGAAGCGGTCCTCCTCGTCGGCCGTCAGGTAGTCGACGTCGTCGGTGACCTGGCCCTCGACGACCTTGCGGTACGGCGTCTCGACGAAGCCGAACGCGTTGACGCGGCCGTACGAGGCGAGCGAACCGATCAGACCGATGTTCGGGCCTTCGGGCGTCTCGATCGGGCACATGCGGCCGTAGTGGGACGGGTGCACGTCACGGACCTCGAAGCCGGCCCGCTCACGGGAGAGACCACCCGGGCCAAGCGCCGACAGACGGCGCTTGTGGGTGAGACCCGACAGCGGGTTGTTCTGGTCCATGAACTGCGAGAGCTGCGAGGTGCCGAAGAATTCCTTGATCGACGCCACGACCGGGCGGATGTTGATCAGGGTCTGCGGCGTGATCGCCTCGACGTCCTGGGTCGTCATGCGCTCGCGGACGACGCGCTCCATACGAGCCAGACCCGTGCGGACCTGGTTCTGGATGAGCTCGCCGACGTTGCGCAGACGACGGTTGCCGAAGTGGTCGATGTCGTCGGTCTCGACGACGATCGACGTGCCGCTGTCGCCAACGGTCTCGACCTCACCGGCGTGCAGCTTCACCAGGTACTTGATCGAGGCGATGATGTCCTCGACCGTGAGGATGCCCGCGTCGAGCGGAGCGTCCGCACCCAGCTTCTTGTTGACCTTGTAGCGGCCGACCTTCGCGAGGTCGTAGCGCTTCGGGTTGAAGTAGAGGTTCTCAAGCAGGGTCTGAGCGGCCTCACGGGTCGGCGGCTCGCCCGGACGGAGCTTGCGGTAGATGTCGAGCAGCGCGTCGTCCTGGCCCTGGGTGTGGTCCTTCTCCAGGGTGGCGCGCATGGACTCGTACTCGCCGAACTCCTCGAGGATCTGCTCGGTCGTCCAACCGAGAGCCTTGAGCAGTACGGTGACCGACTGCTTGCGCTTGCGGTCGATGCGGACACCGACCATGTCGCGCTTGTCGATCTCCATCTCCAGCCAGGCACCCCGGGACGGGATGATCTTGGCGGAGAAGATGTCCTTGTCGGACGTCTTGTCGATCGAGGAATCGAAGTAGACGCCCGGCGAACGGACCAGCTGCGACACGACGACACGCTCGGTGCCGTTGATGACGAAGGTGCCCTTGTTCGTCATGAGCGGGAAATCGCCCATGAAGACCGTCTGGGACTTGATCTCGCCGGTCTCGTTGTTGGTGAACTCGGCGGTGACGAAGAGCGGGGCGGCGAACGTGAAGTCGCGCTCCTTGCACTCGTCGATGGAGTTCTTCGGGGGCTCGAAACGGTGGTCGCGGAACGTCAGGGACATCGACCCGGAGAAGTCCTCGATCGGGGAGATCTCCTCGAAGATCTCCTCCAGACCGGACTTGGTGGGGACGTCCTGTCCGCTGTCCAGAGCCGCCTCGACACGAGCCTTCCACGCGTCATTGCCGAGCAGCCAGTCAAAGCTCTCGGTTTGCAGCGCAAGAAGGTTCGGAACCTCGAGGGGCTCCTTGATCTTTGCAAAGGAGATGCGCAGCGGGGCGGTGCTGGCGCCGTTGTTCGTATTCGCGGTCGAGGCAGTGCGCGAGGCGGCCAAGAGGGGGTCCTTCCGAGGGCTCGGACTCACTACGCGCGTACCGGTCCCAGGCGGGACACAGGGAAAGAAGTCCCAGGTCAGGGAAGATTCAGTCCACAGTGCTCAAGCATGGGCATGCCCCTGGTGACGGGCAGGAGGCAGCTAACAGGCAGCGCAAAGGGTCAGTGTAGCCACTCGGCCCACTGATGTCCAGTGCGGGTTTTTGAAGACCCTCGTTGTTCTCAACCCCTGCTGCAAGCCACGCCCTCGATGCACATCGATACTGCCCTCTTCGCCGCCGATCCATGCCTCGGATCCGGATCGTTGTGACGACGCGTCCTGAGAATTGCGCGCTGCGTGCGGTTCGTCAAGGCCCCCCTGCCCTGACTTGGCTCTGAGATCGTCACCGTCACGGGCCGTCCCGAGGCACAACGAAGATCACCATACTCGCCGGGACCGACATCGCAAGGCACCCGTGGCGGGAGTGCCCGTGAACGCCGAAAGGCGACCACCCAGTTGGGTGATCGCCTTTCGGTACGTGCGCGTTACAGCGCCAGAGCCTTACGGCTCAAGAGAGTCGAACGACTCGCGAGGTCACTTGACCTCGACGGAGGCGCCGGCGCCCTTAAGGGCCTCGGCGGCCTTCTCCGCGGCGTCCTTCGCGACCTTCTCGAGGACGGGCTTCGGGGTGCCGTCGACGAGGTCCTTGGCCTCCTTGAGGCCCAGGGAGGTGAGCTCGCGCACGACCTTGATGACCTGGATCTTCTTCTCGCCGGCACCCGTGAGGATGACGTCGAACTCGTCCTGCTCGGCCTCGGCCTCAACCGGGGCACCCGGGGCGCCCGGGGCGGCAACGGCGACGGCCGCGGCGGCGGTGACGTCGAACTTCTCCTCGAAGGCCTTCACGAACTCGGAGAGCTCGATGAGGGTCATCTCTTCGAACTGCGCGAGCAGGTCGTCCTGGGACAGCTTCGCCATGGTGGCGTCCTTCCACTAATTCGGCTGGTGCCGGGTGTACATGAAGGCGGGCGTACGTTGGGCCCGCTGTGACCGTCGCGTCACGCGGCGGTCAATGTGCGAGCCGAATTACTCGGCACCGCCCTGCTCGGCCTGCTTGGCACGAAGCGCCTCCGCGGTGCGGACGAACTTCGACGGCAGCGCCTGGAAGAGCTGAGCAGTCTGCGACTGCTTGCCCTTGAACGCGCCGGCCAGCTTGCTGAGCAGAACCTCGCGGGACTCGAGGTCCGCAAGCTTCTTGATCTCGTCGGCGGACAGCGCCTTGCCGTCAAGGACACCGCCCTTGATGACGAGGTTCGGGTTGTCCTTGGCGAAGTCACGAAGACCCTTCGCCGACTCCACCGGGTCACCGGTGACGAAGGCAACCGCCGTCGGACCGTTGAACAGGTCGTCGAGCGTGGTGATCCCGGCCTCGTTGGCCGCGATCTTGGTCAGCGTGTTCTTCACCACGGCGTACTCGGAGTTCGCACCGAGGGAACGGCGCAGCTGCTTGAGCTGGGCCACGGTGAGACCCCGGTACTCGGTCAGCACGGCGGCGTTCGAGCTGCGGAACTTGTCCGTGAGCTCGGCTACCGCGGCAGCCTTGTCGGGCGTCGGCATAGAGCGTCGGCCTCCTTCCGGGTGATGAGGACCGCTCAGAAGGGGCTGGGAAAAACAGAACGCCCCGGCACAGGTGCACGGGGCGTGAGCTCGACCGGACGAATCCGGGAGCACTTCCACAGTCACCTGCGCGGGTCGTCCGCAGTCTTCAGCGGATCCTTCGGCCACCGCACACCCTTACGAGCACACGGCAACGACCAGCGGTCTTTGGCTTCTGTGGAAGAGTACGCGAACGGGTCCGCGACAAGCAAATCCGGTCAGATGCCGCTGTCGGCACCGGCCCCGGCGCCGCCCTTGCCGAGCTCACCGAGCTCCTTGAACATCTCCATCAGGTCGAAGGTCTGACCGGCCGGCGGGGCGGTCACCTTCGCCGCGGTGCCGTAGTCGGAGAACTTCTGCGAGGTCTTGACCGTGCCCTCGGGGCTCTTGATGTCGATGTCCATGCGGACCGGGTAGTCGTCCTCGTTGACCCAGACCTCGGTGTCGTAGCCCTTGATGCCCGACTTCTCGATGTTCTTGAAGAGCTGCTCGCGCTCGCTCTTGCTCAGGAGGTCGTCGAGGGCGTCGTTGGTCTGCATCATCTCCTTGACGGAGAGACGGCCCTTGTAGCGCTGGGTCTGGGCGCCGTCGACCTTGGCGGGGCCGACGTGCTTGAGGTTCGGCGACTTCAGGAGCATCGCGAGCTGCTGCGCCGGGTCCTGGTTCATGCTGTCCAGGCTGCCGGTCATCTGCTCCATGAGCTTCTCGTCGCCGGACTGCTTGGCGACGGCGCCGATGTCCATCTTCATCCAGCGCTTGCCGTCCATGTCCTTGGCCGCGGCCGCGCCCATGTCCATGTAGATGACGTTGTCGCTCCAGAGCATCCGGACCTTCTCCGGAGCCTCCGGGTCGCCCTCGGTGAGCGCGGAGCCCGACATCGTCATATCCATGACGGTGGGGTCCCAGCCCATGACGCCGGACAGCTTCATCTCGCCGGCGCCGCCCATGGCCTTGCCCATCTTGCCGGGCGGCGTGGACATGGTCATCTCGACCTTGGCGGACTTGGCCTTCGAGGTCTTCTCGTACGCGGCCGTGATGACCTCGGTGACCTTCGACTGCGACTGGATCTCTCCGGCGGCGTTCCCGCCCTTGTCGCTGTCCGACCCCCCACAGGCCACGGCACCGGTACAGAGCAGCGCGGTGGCGAGCACGGCGCCCGCCACCCGCTTGCGACTCTGGTTCTTCCCTGCGACTACAGCAGTCATGACCCCACCCCTAGGAACACATGATCGACACATTTCTGAGGCCGAGGGTACCTGAGGGGGGAATCGTCCTGCCTGCGGGTTATGCCGCGGGCTGCTGCTGGCCCAGGAGGTCCTTGAAGCTCACGGTGTCCGCGGACGCGGGCTTCTCGACCGACAGTGGCGTTCCGTAGTCGCTGTAGTACGCGGTCTGCTGGAAGGGGCCGTTCTTCGTGTCGGCCGCCTCGATCTTCTTGACCAGCAGATCGTCGTCGTTGACCCAGATGTCGATCTGCTCGGTGCTCATCCCGACCTGCTCGAACTGCTTCTTGAGCTCGGCCGACTTCTCCGCGTCGAGGTTCGCGCTCTTCTTCGTGAGGTCCGCGACGTCGACCGTCCCCGAGTAGTGGGTCGCCTTCGTCCCGCGGACCTTCTCCTCGCCCACACGCTTCACGTCGCCCGAGGCCAGCAGCATCTTCACCGACTGGTTGGGCGTCGTGTTCTGCATCTGGTCCTTGAAGACCTCGCCGGCCGCGCCGCTCATCTCGGCGAGGGTGTCGTAGTCGTACTCCACCCAGTGCTTGCCACCGCCGGCCTGGGACGCGAACTTGTCCCCCATGTTCGCGTAGAAGCCGTTCTTCAGATAGCGGTAGTTGATCTTCGTCTGGCCGAGCTGCGCCATCTGCTGGGCCTGCGTACCGCCGGTGAAGTTCACCGTGACGTCGCCCGTGATGCCGTCGGACCAGCCCATGACGCCCTTCATGTCCATGGTCGACTGGGTGCCCATCGAGGTCGTGCCCTCGACCTTGGCGGTGTCGGCCTTGTCCGTGGAGCTCTCGACGCTCTTCAGGGCGGCGATCGGGCTGACCTTGATGCCACCCTCCTTGGCGCCCCCGTCCGCCTTGTCGGAGCCGTCGGAGTCGCCCGAACCGCAGGCCGCGAGGCCGGTCAGTGCGGCGGCCACCGCTATCGAGAGACCGGCGCGTCGCATGGTCGTGCTGTTCATCTAGTCCCACCCCTTGGCAGTTGTGGTGAGCCTGCACGCTAGCGCAGGCCCCTGACAGGCGTTGCTCCGAAGACTCACGGAAACGAGGACGGGCCCCGCACCTCGAAAGGTTGCGGGGCCCGTCCAGAACGCGTACGCGACGCGGCTGCCGTCAGTTTCAGACGGCGGCCGGGTCCTCCTCGACGAGGAGGTTGCGGGTGCGGTTCGAGTCCAGCGGAATGCCGGGGCCCATCGTGGTGGCGATGGCGGCCTTCTTGATGTAGCGACCCTTGGCGGCCGACGGCTTCAGACGGAGGATCTCCTCCAGGGCCGCGGCGTAGTTCTCCACCAGCTTGGTGTCGTCGAAGGACACCTTGCCGATGATGAAGTGCAGGTTCGAGTGCTTGTCGACGCGGAACTCGATCTTGCCGCCCTTGATGTCGTTGACAGCCTTGACGACATCGGGGGTCACGGTGCCGGTCTTCGGGTTCGGCATCAGACCACGCGGACCGAGCACACGGCCGAGGCGGCCGACCTTGCCCATGAGGTCCGGGGTGGCGACGACGGCGTCGAAGTCCAGGCGACCCTTGGCGACCTCGTCGATGAGCTCGTCGGCGCCGACGATGTCGGCCCCAGCGGCTTCCGCGGCCGCAGCACGGTCACCGGTCGCGAAGACCAGGACCCGGGCGGTCTTGCCGGTGCCGTGCGGGAGGTTCACGGTGCCGCGGACCATCTGGTCGGCCTTGCGCGGGTCGACACCCAGACGCATGGCGACCTCGACGGTGCCGTCGAACTTGGTCGAGGAGGTCTCCTTGGCGAGACGGACGGCCTCGAGCGGGGCGTACAGCTTCTCCCGGTCGATCTTGGCGTCCGCAGCGCGGAGAGTCTTGCTGCGCTTCACTTCTGCTCCTGTGGGTTCAGGTATGGAGTCGTGGTGCGGGCCGGCGCGTGGCCCTGCCACTGAGAAAGGTCAGACGGAGGGGAGTCTCAGCCCTCGACCGTGATGCCCATGGAACGGGCGGTGCCGGCGATGATCTTCGACGCGGCGTCAAGGTCGTTGGCGTTGAGGTCTTCCATCTTGGTCTGCGCGATCTCACGGATCTGCGCCTCGGTGACCTTGGCGACCTTGGTCTTGTGGGGCTCGCCAGAGCCCTTCTCGACACCAGCGGCCTTGAGGATCATCTTGGCGGCCGGCGGCGTCTTGGTGATGAAGGTGAAGGAACGGTCCTCGTAGACCGTGATCTCCACCGGGATCACCCAGCCACGCTGCGACTCGGTCGCGGCGTTGTACGCCTTGCAGAACTCCATGATGTTGACGCCGTGCTGGCCCAGCGCGGGACCGACCGGCGGGGCCGGGTTGGCGGCACCAGCCTGGATCTGGAGCTTGATAAGCCCCGTGACCTTCTTCTTCTTGGGAGGCATTGCTCTCTCCGGGTCCTAGTGAGAGTTTTCAGCCAGCCATCCGGTCATCCGGATGGAGGCATACCGCACAACGATAACGGGTATAGTCGCGCAGCTAAAAACCGAGCAGGTCAGACCGGCTTTGGCAGCCTGTCTGACCTGGTCGGAGGCGTGTGTTCCAGCAGAAGCTAGTTCTTCTGGATCTGGTCGAAGCTGAGCTCGACCGGGGTCTCGCGGCCGAAGATCTCGACGAGGCCCTTGACCTTCTTCGAGTCGGCGTTGATCTCGTTGATCGTCGCCTGCAGCGTCGCGAACGGGCCGTCGGTGACGGTGACCGAGTCGCCGACCTCGAAGTCCAGGACCTGGACCTCGACCTTGCGCTGCGGAGCGGGCTTGCCCTCGGCCTCGGCGGCCTCGCGGGCGGCCTTCTCCTCGGCCTCGGGGGCGAGCATCTTGACGATCTCGTCCAGGGTCAGCGGGTACGGGTCGTAGGCGTTGCCCACGAAGCCGGTGACACCGGGGGTGTTGCGGACGACGCCCCAGGACTCGTTCGTCAGGTCCATGCGCACCAGCACGTAGCCGGGGAGCTTGTTCTGACGGATCGTCTTGCGCTCGCCGTTCTTGATCTGGGCGACCTCTTCCTGCGGCACCTCGGCCTGGAAGATGAAGTCCTCGACGTTGAGCGAGACGGCGCGCTGCTCGAGGTTGGTCTTCACGCGGTTCTCGTAACCCGCGTACGTGTGGATGACGTACCACTCGCCCGGGAGGGTGCGGAGCTCTTCGCGCAGGGCGACGATCGGGTCGACCGGCTCGGCCTCCTCGACGGGCTCCTCCGCGGCGTCCTCGACGGACTCCTCGTCGGCGACCTCGGCGGCGGCGATCTCGTCCTCTTCGGACTCGGCGACAGCCTCGGCGTCGCCCTCCAGGTGCATGGCAGCCTCTTCGGCGGCCTCGCCCGCGGCAGCGTCGGCGGCCTCGGCCTGATCCGGCGCCTCGGCGTCCGCCGCCTCGACGATGTCGAGCTGGTCCTCCACGGACTCCGCGTTGTCCACGCGAGGCTCAACGGCGTCGTTCAGGTTCGGGTCAGACACGGTGGCTGCTTCTTCCTGGATACAGAGGGGTGGAACGCGCGAAATGGGCGCCGGGAACGGCGCCCTTCGCTCTCGGCTCAGCCGAAGATGTACTTGACAGCGTGGCTGAAGCCATAGTCAATCACGGTAACAAGACCGATCATGATGACGACGAAGACGATCACCACTGTGGTGTAGGTCGTCAGCTGACTGCGAGTCGGCCAGACAACCTTACGGAGTTCCGCGATGATCTGGCGGTAGAAGAGCGCGAGACGGCCGAAGGGGCCCTTCTTGCCGCGCTTGCCGCCCTTGCGGGCCTTCTTCTTCGACTCCGGCGCCTCGTCCTGGGCATCAGGCATGTCGATGGAGCCCACGGCGTCCGTCACTCGTCCTCACCTGATTCCGGGTCGTGGCCGTGCCGCGCCCGGTATGAGCCGCACGGCGGTGCAATGCAGTACGTACATGCGCACACATCCTGGCGAAGGAGTGTGTAGCAGGGCCGGAGGGACTTGAACCCCCAACCGCTGGTTTTGGAGACCAGTGCTCTACCAATTGAGCTACGACCCTTTGTTTTCCCCAACCTACCGCATCCGCCCATGCGCACCGAGTGCGTTGAGAGGGTGCGGCCTGTGAGGGCCAACGAGCAGTGAGTGTACGTGCTCCGCGGCCCTCCGTCGAACAGCTTCAGATCCGATGCTCTTGGAAACCCGTGTGCCCGGGGCGTTTCGGGTCTGGAACGATGGGGTTATGAGCGCTGCAACTTCTCCGACCGAGCGCCGGGTGTCCGCCCGCATCGGTGCGATCTCCGAGTCCGCGACCCTCGCCGTCGACGCCAAGGCCAAGGCACTCAAGGCCGCCGGGCGTCCGGTGATCGGGTTCGGCGCGGGTGAGCCCGACTTCCCGACCCCGGATTACATCGTCGAAGCGGCCGTCGAGGCCTGCAAGAACCCGAAGTTCCACCGCTACACGCCGGCCGGCGGGCTCCCCGAGCTCAAGGCCGCGATCGCCGCGAAGACGCTGCGCGACTCGGGCTACGAGGTCGACGCCTCGCAGGTCCTGGTGACCAACGGCGGCAAGCAGGCCATCTACGAGGCGTTCGCCGCGATCCTCGACCCGGGTGACGAGGTCATCGTCCCCGCTCCGTACTGGACGACGTACCCGGAGTCGATCCGCCTGGCCGGCGGCGTGCCCGTCGAGGTCGTCGCCGACGAGACCACCGGCTACCGCGTCTCCGTCGAGCAGCTTGAGGCCGCGCGCACGGAGCGTACGAAGGTCGTGCTCTTCGTCTCCCCGTCCAACCCCACGGGCGCCGTCTACAGCGAGGCCGACGCGGAGGCCATCGGCCGCTGGGCCCTGGAGCACGGCCTGTGGGTCCTGACGGACGAGATCTACGAGCACCTCGTCTACGGAGACGCGAAGTTCACCTCGCTCCCCGCGATCCTTCCCGAGCTGCGCGACAAGTGCATCGTGGTCAACGGCGTCGCCAAGACGTACGCGATGACCGGCTGGCGGGTCGGCTGGATCGTCGGCCCGAAGGACGTCGTGAAGGCGGCGACGAACCTCCAGTCGCACGCCACGTCCAACGTCTCCAACGTCGCGCAGGCCGCCGCGCTCGCGGCCGTCTCCGGTGACCTGGTCGCCGTCGCGAAGATGCGCGAGGCCTTCGACCGGCGCCGCAAGACCATCGTGCGGATGCTCAACGAGATCGACGGCGTGCTCTGCCCCGAGCCCGAGGGCGCCTTCTACGTGTACCCCTCCGTGAAGGCCCTCATCGGCAAGGAGATCCGTGGCAAGCGCCCGCAGAACAGCGTCGAGCTCGCCGCGCTGATCCTGGAGGAGGCCGAGGTCGCGGTGGTGCCCGGCGAGGCCTTCGGGACGGCCGGCTACCTGCGCCTGTCCTACGCGCTCGGTGACGAGGATCTCGTCGAGGGCATCTCGCGGATGCAGAAGCTGCTCGCCGAGGCCCGCGACTGACGTCCGGGGCACGGAAACAGCACTCCACGCGTGCGTGCGGGCCGTCCTCCCCTTCGGGAGGGCGGCCCGTTTCTTCGTTCGGGGGAGGCCACGAAGGGGGAAAGCCGCTACCGGGACGCCAGGTGCGTACGGCAAGATCCTCGAATGGAGCACGTACGAGACGTAAGAGAGCTGCCGAAGGCCCATCTGCACCTGCACTTCACCGGATCGATGCGGCCCGCCACCCTGCTCGATCTCGCCGACAAGTACGGGGTGCGCCTCCCCGAGGCGCTGACCGGCGCCGCACCACCGAAGCTGCGCGCGACCGACGAGCGCGGCTGGTTCCGCTTCCAGCGCCTCTACGACGCGGCACGCTCGTGTCTGCGCGAGCCCGAGGACATCCAGCGGCTGGTGCGCGAGGCCGCCGAGGAGGATCTGCGGGACGGTTCGGGGTGGCTGGAGATCCAGGTCGACCCGACGTCGTACGCGCCGCGTCTGGGCGGGCTCATCCCGGCCCTGGAAGTCATCCTGGACGCCGTCGAGAGCGCCTCGCGGGAGACCGGCCTCGGGATGCGCGTGCTCGTCGCGGCGAACCGCATGAAGCACCCGCTGGACGCCAGGACCCTGGCCCGGCTCGCGGTGCGGTACGCGGACCGGGGCATCGTCGGCTTCGGGCTCTCCAACGACGAACGGCGCGGCATGGCGCGGGACTTCGACCGGGCCTTCGCGATCGCGCGTGAGGGCGGGCTGCTCGCGGCGCCGCACGGCGGCGAGCTGACCGGGCCCGCCTCGGTGCGGGACTGCCTGGACGACCTGGACGCGGCGCGCATCGGGCACGGCGTCAGGGCGGCCGAGGACCCGCGCCTCCTGAAGCGGCTCGCGGACCGCGGCGTCACGTGCGAGGTGTGCCCGGCGTCCAACGTCGCCCTGGGCGTCTACGAGAAGCCGGAGGACGTGCCGCTGCGCACGCTCTTCGACGCCGGGGTGCCGATGGCGCTGGGCGCCGACGACCCGCTGCTCTTCGGCTCGCGCCTGGCCGCGCAGTACGACATCGCGCGCGTGCACCACGGTTTCACCGATGCCGAACTGGCCGAGCTGGCGCGGCAGTCGGTGCGCGGCTCGGCCGCCCCCGTCGACGTACGGGACAAGCTGCTGGCCGGCGTGGACCAGTGGCTGGTCAGCTGATGCCCTTCAGGAGGGTGCGGGCCAGGGCCGCGGCGAACTCGTCGACGGGCTGCGGGGGCTGCGCGCTGACCGTGGCGTCGTAGGCGAAGGCACGCTGCGCGCAGGCACCCATGAGCAGCGAGGCGGCCGCGAAGGTGTCGGCGTCGGAGTCGATGCGGCCCGCGTCGCGCTCGGTCCGCAGATAGGCGTCCAGGGCCTCGATGGGCAGGTGGGGGCCGGTGCCCAGTGCCCGCATGGAGTCCTCGTGCCGGCGCTTGAGCTTGGTCTCCGCGTACAAGGAGGCGCCGATCGGGAAGCTCTCCGCGTAGAAGTGGGTCGCCAGGCGGGCGATCTCGGTGAGGTTCTCCTCCACGGAACGCTCCCCCGGCTCGTCGATGAGCTGGCGCAGCCGCGGGTTCAGCCGTGGCAGCCGCTCCTGGAGGACGGTCACGAACAGCTCCTCCTTGCTCTCGAAGTGCTTGTAGAGCGCCGCTTCGGAGCAGCCCGCCGTCTTGGCGATCTCCTTGGTGGTGGCGCGGGTGAGGCCGAGGGTGAGCATGAGTTCGTGGGCCGCGTCGAGGATGCGGGCCCGGGTGGGCTTCTGCTGCATGTGTCGT
Organism: Streptomyces sp. NPDC087300; assembly: GCF_044744425.1. Taxonomy (NCBI): domain Bacteria; kingdom Bacillati; phylum Actinomycetota; class Actinomycetes; order Kitasatosporales; family Streptomycetaceae; genus Streptomyces; species Streptomyces sp. NPDC087300. Next base: position 220,077 of record NZ_JBIUYI010000012.1, on the reverse strand, counting down.
CCAACCAGGCTTGACGAGTGGGTGAGTGAATACCCACTCTAGGGGTGAGTGAATACTTACCCACCATGGGAGGGTGCACGATGAAGCTCACGGTGTTCGGTGCGACCGGCGGTATCGGCAAGGAGCTCGTCCGGCAGGCGCTGACGGCGGGACACGAGGTGACGGCCGTCGTACGCGACCCCGCGCGCCTGGAGGTGACCGGCGAGCGCCTGGAGGTCTTCCGGGCCGACGTGCGCGACCCGGAGGCGCTGCGGCCCGCGGTCGCGGGGCGGGACGCGGTCCTCTCCGGGCTCGGCGCCCGCAAGCGCGCCGACGCGGGCATCGCGACGGAGCTGACGCGCTCGGTGCTGCGCGCGATGGACGCGGAGGGGGTGCGGCGCCTGCTGGTGGTGAGCGCGGCTCCGGTGGGCCCCGAGCCCGCGGACAACCCGCTCCTGGACCGGATCGTGCTGGCCGTGATCGGCCGGGTCCTCAAGGACGTCTACGTGGATCTGACCGCCATGGAGGCCGAGCTGGCCGCCAGCGCCACGGACTGGACCTCCGTCCGGCCCCCGAAGCTCGTGGACAAGCCGCTCACGGGCTCCTACCGCACGGTGGTGGGCGGCTCTCCGCGCTCGGGGCGCACGATCGCGCGCGCCGACGTGGCGCACGCGATGCTGGCCATGGTCGACGACCGCTCCACGGTGAAGCAGGGCGTGGGCGTGGCCTACTGACCGGCCCCTACAGGCTGACGCCCACCGTCACCGGCTCGTTGACGAGCGTGATCCCGAAGGCCTCGCGCACGCCCACGACGACCTCGCGGGCGAGGTCCAGGAGGTCCTCGGTGGTCGCGCCGCCGCGGTTGGTGAGCGCGAGGGTGTGCTTGGTGGAGATGCGGGCCCGGCCCTCTCCGTAGCCCTTGGTGAAGCCCGCCTTGTCGATGAGCCAGGCCGCGGAGGTCTTCACCCGGCCGTCGCCGGCGGGGAAGCCGGGCGGGGTGACATCGGGCCCGAGCCGGTCCGCCACGCGCGCGTGGAAGACCGCGAACTCCTCGTCCGTGAGGATCGGGTTGGTGAAGAAAGACCCTGCCGACCAGCTGTCGTGGTCCTCGGGGTCGAGCACCATGCCCTTGCCCGCGCGCAGCTTCAGGACGGTCTCCCTGGCGATCGCCGCCGGGACCCTCTCCCCCGCCTCGACGCCGAGCGCGCGCGCCGTCTCGGGGTACTTGAGGGGGGCGCTCATCCCCTGGGCGTCCTCCAGCTCGAAGCGCACGCGCAGGACCACGAAGCGATCAGGATCGGCCTTGAAGCGACTGTGCCGGTACGAGAAGTCGCACTCGGCGTTCGGAATCGTGACCGTCTCGCGGGTCTTCCGGTCGTACGCGATCACTTCGGTGATCGTCGAGGAGACCTCCTGGCCGTACGCCCCCACGTTCTGGATCGGCGTCGCGCCCGCGGAGCCGGGAATTCCGGCGAGGCACTCGATGCCCGCGAGACCGGCCTCGACGGTGCGGGCGACCGCGTCGGTCCAGACCTCACCGGCGGCGAGTTCGAGGCGGGTGCCGTCGAGCGCGAAGCCCTGCGTGGCGATGCGCAGGGCGGTGCCGTCGAAGCCCTTGTCGCCGATGACCAGGTTCGATCCACCGCCGATGAGCAGCAGTGGGGTTCCGGAGTCATCGGCCTCGCGGACGGCGGCGACCACCTCGGCGTCGGTCGCCGCGGTGATCAGACGGGTCGCGGGACCCCCGAGGCGGAAGGTGGTCAGCGGGGCGAGCGGGGCATCGTGGAGTTCCTGCACGTGCTCAAGAGTACGAGAACGGCCCCACCGGTCAGGGCGGGGCCGTTCCCGTCGGTGCCCGTCGCCTCTCAGACGGAGGTCAGCTCGCCCTGCGGCGCCGGCTCCGGAGCGCTCCCCTCGGGCGTCGCCCGACCGCGCGAGGGGATGCACAGCGCCGCCACCGCCGCGAGGGCCACCACCGCGGCGCCCACCCACAGCGCGGGCACCAGGCCGTCCACGAAGGTCTGCGCGGGACCGTAGCCGCCCTGCGCGGAGAAGATCGAGGACATGACGGCGATGCCGAGCGCGCCGCCGACCTCGCGCAGCGCGTTGTTGGCCCCAGAGGCGATGCCCTGTTCGTGCGCCTTGACGCTGGACATGACCAGGTTGGAGGCCGGGGCGAAGTAGAGGGACATCCCGATGCCGCTGAGGATCAGGGCCGGGAGCTGCACACCGTACGACGCGTCGGGGGCCACCACCACGGCGTACCAGGCAAGGCCCACGGCCTGGAAGAACAGTCCCGCGGCGACGACCGGACGGCCGCCGATCCGGTCGGAGAGGTACCCGGCGAGCGGCGAGACGAGCATGGGCATGCCGGTCCAGGGCAGCATCCGCAGCCCCGCCTCGGTGGGCGAGTAGCCGAGGACGGTCTGCATGTACTGGCTGAGCAGGAAGATCGAACCGAACATCCCGAGGAACATCAGCAGGCTCGCCGCGTTGATGCCGGAAAACGCACGACTACGGAAGAGGCGCATCGGCAGCATCGGCGCCTCGTGGCGGATGCCGTGCACGACGAAGCCGCCGAGGAGCACTACGCCGATGCTCATGCTGATCAGGACGGTGGCGCTGGACCAGCCGTCGAGCGGCCCGCGCACCAGGGCGTACACGACTCCGAAGAGGCCGCCGCTGGCCAGCAGGGTGCCCGTGATGTCGAGGCGCGCACCGGTGCCGTACGACTCGGCGAGGCGGAGGCGGGCGAGCGGCAGCAGGGCGACACCGAGCGGCACGTTCAGCCAGAAGATCCACTGCCAGGACACGTGTTCGGTGAGGCTGCCGCCGATGAGCGGCCCACTGGCGACCGCGAGCCCGTTGACGGCGCCCCAGATCCCGTACGCCATGCCGCGCTTGGCCACGGGAACGGCCGCCGTCAGCAGGGTCAGCGTCAGCGGCATCATGATCGCGGCGCCGACGCCCTGCACGGCACGGGCGGCGATCAGGGCCGACAGGCCGGGCGCGAGGGCAGCGGCGGCCGAGGCGCCCGTGAAGACCGTGAGCCCCACGAGGAAGAGCCTGCGCCGCCCGAAGCGGTCTCCCAGCGCCGCGCCGAACATCAGCAGCACGGCGAAGGTGAGGGTGTAGGCGCTCACGGTCCATTCGAGATCGTGCAGCGCACCCCCGAGGTCCTCGCGGATGGACGGCAGGGCGGTGGTGACGACGAGGTTGTCGAGCGCCGCCATGAACCCGGCGACGCTGGTGACGACGAGCGCCCAGGCGGTGCTGCGCCGGCTCGGTACGGGCTGTTCCATGACTCTCCCCCTGGAGGTCCAGCTGTTTGATGCTGGTACTTGATGTCTAGTTAGTAATTGATGACTAACTTTGCAGGACAGGCAGAACCCATGCCGCCGACCGGCAGGAGGCCCACCCCGTTGGAACGGTGGTGCGGAACTAACTCTTCACACTCTCCGAAGAGTGGCCCTCAGGACCCCCGGAGTCGCCGTCAGCAGACCTGCCCTCGACCTGGGCCGAGATCTGCAGCCCCTCCCAGACGGGGTCCTTGTCCGTGAAGCCCATCGCCGAAAGGCTGTTGATGAGCATCCCGTAGGCGAGGAATCTCGTGGTCTCGTTCACGTCCGCGCCCAGCGGCCCGTGCACCGTGTGCCACAGGTCCATCCAGGCCGCGCGGACCATCTCGCCGAACTCGTGGTCTCCGGAGGCCTCCGCCGCGGCCACGGCCACGTACGTCTGCAACTGCATCTGCAGCTTGTCCGGATCCTCCGCGATCACATCGGTGTAGGCGCACGCCATGGCGCGCAGCGCCTCTTCGCCGTGCAGCCCTTCGGACGCGGCTTCGAAGACCTTGCGGATGTCCTCCATGCACCGGGCGGACGCCGCGAGGAACATCGCCTTCTTGCCGGGGAAGAGCCGGAAGAGATACGGCTGCGAGACACCCACGCGCTTGGCGATCGCCTCGGTGGAGGTGCCGTAGTACCCACCCCGGGCGAACTCGCTCACCGCCGCGCGGATGACGCTCTCGCGCCGCTCTTCTGCGCTCATCCTGACCATGCGGCTAAGTTAGTGGCCAATCACTACCTACGTCAACCAGTAAGGAGCGCCCGCAATTGCGGGCGCTCCTTACTGCTGTGAACCGCTACGTACTGCCTCGGTCAGGCGAGCTGGACGACGGCCCGGGACATGCCCAGGACCTTCTGCCCCTGGCTCGTCGCGACGAGGTCCACGCGGACACGGCCGTCGTCGAGCTTGGCCCCGACCTTGGCCGCGACCTCGATGACCGCGCCCTTGTCGTCGTTCGGGACGACGACGGGCCGGGTGAAGCGCACGCCGTACTCGACGACCGCTCCCGGGTCGCCCGCCCAGTCGGTCACCACGCGGATCGCCTCGGCCATGGTGAACATGCCGTGCGCGATGACGTCGGGGAGGCCGACCTCGACCGCGAACTTCTCGTTCCAGTGGATCGGGTTGAAGTCACCGGACGCGCCCGCGTACCGCACGAGTGTGGCGCGCGTCACGGGAAAGGTCTGGGGCGGCAGCTCGGTGCCGACCTCGACGTCACCGTAGGAAATCTTCGCCGTCATCGCCTCAGGCCCCTTCTGCCGCGGGCTCGGCCGCACGCGCGACGAGCTTGGTCCAGACGGTCACGACGTGCTCGCCGGCCTCGTCGTGGACCTCTCCGCGGATGTCCAGGATGTCGTTGCCCGCGAGCGACTTGATGGTTTCGATGGACGAGGTGACCGTGAGCCGGTCCCCCGCGCGCACCGGGCGGGTGTAGACGAACCGCTGGTCGCCGTGGACGACCCGGCTGTAGTCGAGCCCGAGTTGCGGGTCCTCGATGACCTGATCCGACGCCTTGAATGTGATCGCGAACACAAAAGTCGGCGGGGCGATCACGTCGGAATGACCGAGCGCCTTGGCGGCCTCCGTGTCGGTGTACACGGGATTGGCGTCGCCCACGGCCTCGGCGAACTCCCGGATCTTCTCCCGGCCGACCTCATAGGGATCGGTGGGCGGATAGGACCGCCCCACGAAGGACTGGTCGAGCGCCATGGACTCGGCACCTCCTGCGGTTGGTTTCATCAACGACGCGAGGCCGCCCCCAACGTTCTGGGGACGGCCTCGTGTACGAGCCTGTGTTTAGCGCGTTTCGCGGTGCGCAGTGTGCGCGTTGCAGCGCGGGCAGTGCTTCTTCATCTCCAGTCGGTCCGGGTCGTTACGCCGGTTCTTCTTGGTGATGTAGTTCCGCTCCTTGCACTCCACGCAGGCCAGCGTGATCTTCGGGCGGACGTCGGTGGCAGCCACGTGAGTGCTCCTTGACGGACGGATGGACGGATGAACGCAAAAAGAGTAGCCGATCGAAGGACCGACCCCACAATCGGCTACTTTGTGTAGCGGTGACCGGACTTGAACCGGTGACACAGCGATTATGAGCCGCTTGCTCTACCGACTGAGCTACACCGCTGTAGATGCCGGATCTCCTCGCCCGAAGGCGAGGATCACTCGACATCAGAGCCCCAATGCGGAATCGAACCGCAGACCTTCTCCTTACCATGGAGACGCTCTACCGACTGAGCTATTGGGGCGAGCGATGAAGACATTACACGGTTGGTCGCCGATCGCCCAAATCCGTTTCGCCAGGGGTCTCCGGGGGCATCGAGAAGGCCGCCTCAACCGTCTCTGAGCACCTCATCAGTGCCGTCGCACCACACCGGTACGACTATTGCGCTCCTCCTCGAAGCGGGCCTTTCGCCGCCCTAGGCTCGACTCACGCTGCGTGATCTTGACGCCCCGACCGACTGCAGCCGCCCCCGAACCCCAGGAGCGCGATGCCCGACAGCCAGCCGCAGCAGCCCCACTCCTCCGGCTCCTCAGGCCCCGACCCCGCTGCCGAGTCCGGTGCCCTGCTGCTCAGCGGGGCGCGGCTCACCGACGGCAGGACCGTGGACGTCCGGCTCGGGGGCGGGCGCATCGAGGCGGTCGGCACGGCCGGCAGCCTGACCGCCCACGCCTCGCGCGTGGACCTCGGCGGCTTCCTGCTGCTCCCGGCCGCCGCCGAGCCGCACACGCACGGTGACACGGCGCTGTCGGCCGAGACCGACGGGCCCGTCTCGTACGACATCCCCGATGTGCAGCGCAGGGCCACGGAGTCGGCGCTGTTGCAGCTCGGGCACGGCGCCACCGCGGTGCGGTCCCACGTCCGGATCGGCGACGTCCAGGGGCTGGGCCCGCTGGAGGCGGTGCTCCAGGCGCGGCGTTCGCTGCGCGGGCTCGTCGATCTGACGGCGGTCGCCGTGCCGCGGCTGCTGACCGGTGTGGCCGGGGCCGACGGGCTCGCGATGCTGCGGGACGCGGTGAAGATGGGCGCCTCCGTAGTGGGCGGTTGTCCGGATCTCGACCCCGATCCGACGGGGTACGCGGAGGCCGCCCTCGAACTCGCCGCCGAGCACGGCTGCCCCGTCGACCTGCACACGGACGGGTCCGATCCGGCCAGGCTCGGGCGGCTCGCGGCGATGGCGGGCGGGCTGCGCCCCGGGGTGACGATCGGTCCGTGCGGCGGCCTCGGCCGGCTGCCCCTGGATGTGATTTCGCGCACTGCGGAGCAGCTCGCGGCGGCGGGCGTCACGGTCGTCTGTCTGCCGCAGGGCGGCTGCGGCAGCGCCGAGCGGCGCGGTTCCGCTCCCGTGCGGCTGCTGCGGGCGGCCGGGGTGCGGGTCGCCGCGGGCAGCGGCGCGATGCGGGACGTGTCGAACCCGGTGGGGCGCGGCGACCCCCTGGAGGCCGCGTACCTGCTGGCCTCCCGCTGCGGGCTGCGGCCCGAGGACGCCTACGGGGCGGTCAGCGGGTCCGCGCGGGCGGCCATGGGGCTTCCCGAGGTGCGCGTGGAGGCGGGCTTCCCCGCCGAGCTGCTCGCCGTGCGGGGCGACCGGCTCGCGGGGGCGCTGTCGCTCGCGTACAGCCGGATCGTGGTGCACCGGGGGCGCGTGGTGGCACGCACCAGCGCGGTGCGCGAGTACTGCGACTCGGCCGCCGCGGTGGCCCTCGATCTGCCCCGGCAGGGGCGCGCCAAGGGGAACGAGCCGGGGCGGCCCAAGGGCGACGAGACGGCCTCCTGAGCGCTTCTGAGGGGGCGTCGGCGACTCGGGGCCCGGCGGGCCCTTCACGGGCCGGGCCAGGGCGTGTTGGGGCCTCTCCCGGAATCCCGGACCCGTACGCCTTCACCCGTGGCCCGTCGGCCGCGCCCGAAGGCGTCCGGTCCGCGTGGGGCGATCCTGCCCGCCCTGCCGTACGGTCGGAAACATGCGCATTGTCATCGCTGGGGGTCATGGTCAGATCGCGCTGCGGCTCGAGCGTCTGCTCGCCGCGCGCGGTGACGAGGTCGCCGGGCTGATCCGCAACGCCGGGCAGGAAGCCGCGCTGCGCGAGGCCGGTGCCGAACCGCTGTTGTGCGACCTGGAGTCGGCGTCCGTCGACGAGGTGGCCGGGCATCTGCGGGGTGCCGACGCCGCCGTGTTCGCGGCGGGCGCGGGTCCCGGCAGCGGCGTCGACCGCAAGGGCACCGTGGACCGCGGCGCCGCCGTGCTGTTCGCGGAGGCGGCTGAGCGGGCCGGGGTGCGGCGCTATGTCGTCGTGTCCTCGATGGGCGCGGATCCGGCGCACCAGGGCGACGAGATCTTCGACGCCTATCTGCGGGCCAAGGGCGAGGCCGACGCGTACGTGCGTTCGTGTGACGCCCTGGACTGGACGATCCTGCGCCCCGGAATGCTGACGAACGACGCGGGCACCGGACTCGTCCGCCTGGAGGCGTCGACCGGGCGCGGGCCGATTCCGCGCGACGACGTGGCCGCGGTGCTCGCAGAGCTCGTGGAGACGTCGGCGACGGCCGGGCTGACGCTGGAGCTGATCAGCGGGTCCGTGCCGGTGGCGGTGGCGGTCAAGTCCGTCGCGGGGAACTGAGGCCCCGCGAACGGGTTCCCGGCCCCGGGCGGCTCTCGGGTGTCACGCGGGTAGCGCGGCGAGTGGCGCGCGAGTGTCGCGCGGGTGGCGCGCGCTCAGAACAGCGGGAGCTGCCCAGGGACCACCGGAACCACATAGCCGTCCAGGGCGGGCTGCGCGGCGCCGAGCTGGGCGTGGCTGCGCGATCCCGGACAGGAGACGAGTTCCTCACCGGCGCGCGGCCCAGGCGGATCATGGCGGGCGAACCGGCCACCGACGACGGCGATCTCGCGGCGGCACTCAGGGCAGTTCCTGCGGCGGGATGACATGTGATCAGTGTGCCCATGGGAGACGCGTGAGGCGCGTCATGGGCGGGTGCGGGGCGTCTTACGGAGGAGTACTGGGGCCCTGCTGGGGCTGTGCCGGGTCCGTGCCAGGGCTCTGCCGGGGCTCGGTGGGCGCACGAAAAGACCCTCCCCGATCCGCGTTTCCGCGAAATCGGAGAGGGTCTCCTTCGTGTGGCGGCGCCAGGATTCGAACCTGGGAAGGCTGAGCCGGCAGATTTACAGTCTGCTCCCTTTGGCCGCTCGGGCACACCGCCTGGTTTGCTGCCTGATTCCGCTTGCGCGGCGCTCCGTGGCAACGACGTAAACGATACCTGATGGACAGGGGTGCTTCGCCACCCGATTGATCGGCACCCCGCGCGGGGGCGGTGGCTAGGCTTTGCGGATGCGGCCAGCGACAGAGGGCCGTGTATCCGCTGAGTACGCATACCCCGATACAAGGAGCCACAGGACATGGCCGACTCCAGTTTCGACATCGTCTCGAAGGTCGAGCGGCAGGAGGTCGACAACGCCCTCAACCAGGCCGCCAAGGAGATCTCGCAGCGTTACGACTTCAAGGGCACGGGTGCCTCGATCTCGTGGTCCGGCGAGCAGATCCTGATGGAGGCGAGCGGCGAGGAGCGGGTCAAGGCGATCCTCGATGTCTTCCAGTCCAAGCTGGTCAAGCGCGGCATCTCGCTGAAGTCGCTGGACGCGGGCGAGCCGCAGCTGTCCGGCAAGGAGTACAAGATCTTCGCCTCGATCGAGGAGGGCATCTCCCAGGAGAACGCGAAGAAGGTCGCCAAGATCATTCGTGACGAGGGCCCCAAGGGCGTCAAGGCGCAGGTCCAGGGCGACGAGCTGCGGGTCAGCTCGAAGAGCCGGGACGACCTGCAGACCGTGCAGGCGCTGCTCAAGGGGCAGGACTTCGAATTCGCGCTGCAGTTCGTGAACTACCGGTAGTTTCCGCGGTCGTACGACGCCGAAGGGCGGGCACCCCACCGGGTGCCCGCCCTTGCTGCTGGCCGCAGTTCGGGGAAGCGGCGCTCAGCGCCGGGAGTGGCCGAAAAGGATGCGGTAGGCGATCAGCAGGACGAGCGAGCCGCCGATGGCCGCGGCCCAGGTGGCCCCGTCGTAGAAGTCGTTGACGATCGGGCGGTCGAGGTAGCGGGCGGAGAGCCAGCCGCCGATGAAGGCGCCCGCGATGCCGATGACGGTCGTGCCGATGAAGCCGCCCGGGTCGCGGCCGGGCAGCAGCAGTTTGGCGGCGGCTCCCGCGAGCAGTCCCAGAACGATCCAGCTGACGATGCCCATGGGGCGACCTGACCTCTCTCGCGAACCCTTCTCGCGCGGTGAGCTTTTGTGCCTTGTTGTCCTGGAGGACGTCTCTACGGAGCCGCTCGGTTGCGGTGATCCGTGAGGTGCGGCGCATGACACAGCGGCCGGGACCATGGCCTGCGACGGCCATCTGCCGGGTGTGTCGAGTACGGGGCGCCGGAGAGGGGGCGGGGGCGCGCCCCCGGGGAGGCTGGTGCGGCGCCGCACCAGCCCCGCGTCAGGCGGGTGTCACGCGTGCGTGGGTGTCGTGCCAGGTGGGCAGGTCCGGGTCGTCGTTGTCCTCCTCGTACCAGCCCGTGCCGTCGAGCCAGGCCGTGAGCCAGGTCGCAAGGCTCGGGGAGTCGACGAACCACATGTGGCGGGGGTCGCCGCCGTTGGGCTCGAAGAGGAGGACCTGCGCGGAGTCGTCGCGGCAGTCCACGCACGCGTACATCGCGCAGCCCCAGTGGGATATCGGCAGGACGCCGTCCGGCCAGCCCTGCTCCGACGCACGCAGGCCCAGGTACTTCTCGACGACGGCGGGCTCGCCTCCCGAGGACTTGCCCTCCAGGAGGGACAACAGGCCGTACTCCGGGCCGAATCCGCCGTCCCCCACGCGCGTGTAGAGCGCGGCGAGCAGCGGTGGCAGGCGGAAGCCCAGGGCGGCCTCGGCGCGGGCCAGCTCGGGTGCGGCCAGGGGCGCGGGCAGGGCGTCCCAGCCCCAGGGGCGGGTGGCGCGCGCCTCGGCGGTGACACGGGCCAGCAACTGCTCGGTGTCGGTCATGAGTTCATGCTGGACCACGGCACTGACAATCCGTCCGCCCTCAGGCCAGGACGACCTCGATGCCCCCGCGTACGAGACAGTCGAGCAGTTCCTCGAAGGACGGCGGGCGGTGGTCGGTGCGGGGTGTGACGCCCAGGCAGGTCCTCGCGACGTGCGCGTCGTGCCAGACGAGCGTGAAGGGCGACAGGGCCCCGAAGCCACCGCGCAGGCACTCGGACAGGCTGTCCGGATCGCGTCCGAAGTAGCCCGCCGGGCCGTTCACGGCCTCGCCGAGCGCACAGTAGAAGGCCGGTTCGTCGGTGATGTGGCAGCCGTCCAGGTGGTAGTCGACGCCCGGACCCGCGTCCGGGCTGCGTCGCCTGCCGTTGACCCGGGTGACGCCGAGCCAGTGCGCCCGGCCTACCGTCCCGTGCCGCGCCCAGCCGTTGGGCTCTTCGGGGCGGCCGCGCCACCAGGTGTCCCAGACGTCCCCGGCGGCGCGTGAGGGGCGCACGGTCCACGGGTCGACGGCCAGGTCGACGAGGCCGCGTCCGCGCGCGGACGGGATCCAGGCGACGACCTCGCCCTCCACGGCGTGCTGGAGGGTCTGCCCCATGCTGCCGAGGCGCAGCACCCTGCCATGCCCCAGATCGCTGCCGCCCGCCTCCAGGGCGGCCCGCAGGGCGCCGCGCGGCGAGCAGCCGATGAGCCGGATGGGCGGCTCCACGAGCTCGTCGGAAGTGCCTGGCTCGTCCGGCAGTTGATCGGCGAAGAGCTGCTCGGCATCGGCGCACAGCGCCCAGATGTCGTCGTAGGGGGACCGGTCGGGGTCGTACGCCGCCAGTGCGTACCTCGGCAGTTGCACCGGAGTGCGCCCGCTCTAGTAGCGCGCGGCGAACGGCTGGTCGGTACGGACGATCTCGCGGCCGAGCGGCAGCAGGGAGACCGGGATCAGCTTGAAGTTGGCGATGCCCAGGGGGATGCCGATGATCGTGACGCACAGCAGGAAGCCGGTGACGATGTGGCCGATGGTGAGCCACCAGCCCGCGAGGACCAACCACAGCACGTTGCCGACGCAGGAGGGCGCGCCCGCGTCACGGCGCTCGACCGTCGTGTACCCGAACGGCCACAGGGCATAGCGGCCGATGCGGAAGCTGGCGAGGCCGAACGGGATGCCGATGATCGTGATGCACAGCAACGCGCCCGCGACGAGGTACGCGAGGAACATCCAGAAGCCGCAGAGCACGAGCCATATGACGTTCAGGATTGTCTTCACTGGTGGCGACCTGCCATCTGCTCGAGTCGGGCAATGCGCTCCGCCATCGGCGGATGCGTGGAGAACATCTTGGACATGCCCTGCCCCGGGCGGAAAGGGTTCGCGATCATCATGTGACTCGCCGTCTCGAGACGGGGCTCGGGCGGCAGCGGCAACTGCTTTGTCCCGGCATCGAGTTTACGCAACGCACTCGCCAGGGCCAGAGGGTCTCCGGTGAGCTGGGCGCCGGACGCGTCGGCCTCGTACTCCCTGGAGCGGCTGATGGCCAGCTGGATGACGGAGGCCGCGAGCGGGCCGAGCAGCATGATCAGGAGCATGCCGAAGATGCCGGGGCCCTCGTTGTCGTTCGAGCGGCCGATCGGGATCAGCCAGGCGAAGTTGACCAGGAACATGATCACGGAGGCGAGGGCTCCGGCGACCGACGAGATCAGGATGTCGCGGTTGTAGACGTGGCTGAGCTCGTGGCCGATGACGCCGCGCAGTTCGCGCTCGTCCAGGATCCGCAGGATGCCTTCCGTGCAGCACACGGCCGCGTTGCGCGGGTTGCGGCCAGTGGCGAACGCGTTCGGCGCCTCGGTGGGCGAGATGTACAGGCGGGGCATCGGCTGGCGGGCCTGGGTGGAGAGCTCGCGGACCATGCGGTACAGCTCAGGGGCCTCGAACTCGCTCACCGGGCGGGCACGCATGGCGCGCAGGGCGAGCTTGTCGCTGTTCCAGTACGCGTACGCGTTGGTGCCGAGCGCTACGAAGAGCGCGACGACCAGGCCCGTACGCCCGAAGAAACTGCCGATGACGAGGATGAGCGCGGACAGTCCCCCGAGGAGTACGGCGGTCTTCAATCCGTTGTGCCGGCGGTGCACGGTACGCCCTCCTGATGGTGCGTGGGGGAACCCTCTGCTGACTGGTGCTTCCACTGTTCAGTGGACCCTCCCGTACTGGTCAACGCCAGGCGGAGAGCACTAGTTCCCTTGTGCGCGCAGGAGCGGTGTAGGCCGCGCGGGTGAAGGACCGCGTACTCGTCGGGGGCGGGCCCTCAGAAGAGTCCGGTGTCGGCGAACCGCAGCACGAGCTGGGGCGCTCCGGAGAGGGCGATTCCCAGGACGGCGGTCACGGCGATGGCCGCGGTGAGCGGGGCCGGGGCGCGGTGCCTGACCGGCTCGCCCTCGGGGGCGCGGAACAGCAGCGCGGTCCACTGGAGGTAGTAGAAGAGCGCGATGACCACGTTCACGGCCATCACCACGGCGAGCCAGCCGAGGCCCGCGTCGACCACGGCGGAGAAGACCGTGACCTTCGCGAAGAGGCCGATGATGCCGGGCGGCAGGCCCGCGAGGCAGAGCAGGAAGAAGCCGAGGACGAGGGCGGCCAGCGGGCTGCGCGCGTACAGGCCCCGGTAGTCGCTGACGCGGTTCAGGCGCTGGGTGCGGCCGACGAGGGCGGCCACGGCGAAGGCTCCGAGGTTCACGGCCGCGTACATCAGGGCGTACGCGACGGTGGAGCCGATGGCCTTCTGGGCGCCCGCGTCGTCGTCGGCGTATCCGGCGGCCGCGATCGGCACCAGGAGGTAGCCGGCCTGGCCGACCGAGGACCAGGCGAGCAGCCGGACCGCGCTGTACGCGCGCGTGGCCTGCTGGCGCAGCGCCGCGACGTTGCCCGCGGTCATGGTGAGGGCGGCGAGGACCGCGATCGCCGGGCCCCAGACGTCCGCGTACGAGGGGAAGGCGACGACGGTGACGAGGATGAGACCGGTGAAGCCGACCGCCTTGCCGACGACGGACAGGTAGGCGGCGACCGGCAGGGGCGCGCCTACGTAGGTGTCGGGTACCCAGAAGTGGAAGGGCACGGCCGCCACCTTGAAGGCGAAGCCGACCAGGGTGAGGGCGACGCCGGTCTGGGCGAGCGTGTGCAGCTGTCCGTCGACGTCCTGGAGCTTCGTGGCGATCTCCGTGAGGTGCAGCGTGCCGGTCGCGGCGTACACGAAGCTGACGCCGAGCAGGCTCACCGCGGTCGCGGTGACCGAGGAGAGGAAGAACTTCAGGGCCGCCTCGGAGGAGCGCTTGTCGCCGCGCTTGAGGCCGACGAGCGCGAAGGCCGGGAGCGAGGCGACTTCGAGGGCGACGATGAGCGTCGCGAGGTCGCGCGAGGCGGGCAGCAGGGCGGCGCCCGCCGCGGAGGAGAGCAGCAGGAACCAGTACTCCCCCGCGGGCAGTTCGTCCGGGGAGTCCTTGAGGGTGCTCATGGAGAGCAGGGCGGCGACCAGGGCGCCGCCGAGGACCAGGAGCTGGATGACGAGGGTGAAGCGGTCGGCGGTGTAGCTGCACGCGTGCGCGGCGCCGCCGGTCAGGCAGAAGGTCGAGCGGTCGTCGTCCCCGCCGTCCACGAGTGGCAGCAGCGCGAGCGCGGCGGCGGCCAGGCCTGCCACGGAGACCCAGCCGAGGACCGCCTTCTTGCCGTCGCCCACGAAGAGGTCGGCGACGAGCACGACGAGGCCGACGACCGCCGCGATGGTGGGCGGTGCGATCGCGACCCAGTCGACGGACTGGACGAGGCTTGCGGCGCTTTCGGCGGCCACGGTCACGACTTGCCTCCTGTGAGGAGCTTCTGCACGGCCGGGTCGGTCAGGCCGAGGAGAGCCGCGGGCCAGAGTCCGGCGAGGACGGTGAGGGCGACGAGGGGGGTCCAGGCGGCGAACTCGTAGCCGTGGACGTCGGCGAGTGCCTTCGGCGCCGGTGCCGTGGCGGGCTCGACGGTGGCCTCGGCCGCGGGCTTCGGCAGCGGGCCCATGCAGACGCGGCGCACCACGATGAGCATGTACGCGGCGGTGAGCAGGGTGCCGAAGGCCGCGATGGCCATGAAGGTGAGGAAGGCGGGGCGGCTCAGGTCGTCGGCGGGCTTGAACGCGCCGAACAGCGCGAGCATCTCGCCCCAGAACCCGGCCAGGCCCGGCAGGCCGAGCGAGGCGACGGCGCCGAAGGCGAGCAGGCCGCCGAGGCGGGGGGCCTTGCCGTAGAGCGCGGCGCCGGACTCCTGCGCGAGGGAGTCGAGGTCGGTCGTGCCGGTGCGGTCCTTGAGCGCGCCGACCAGGAAGAACAGCAGGCCGGTGATGAGGCCGTGGGCGATGTTGGCGAACAGCGCGCCGTTCACGCCGGTCGGGCTCATCGTCGCGATGCCGAGCAGCACGAAGCCCATGTGGCCGACGGACGAGTACGCGATGAGGCGCTTGAGGTCGCCCTTCGCGCCCTGCCTGGCGAGCGCGAGGCAGGCCAGGGATCCGTAGATGATCCCGACGACCGCGAAGGCGGCGAGGTACGGCGCGAACTCCCGCATCCCGTCCGGCGCGACGGGCAGCAGGATGCGGACGAACCCGTACGTACCCATCTTCAGCATCACGCCGGCCAACAGGACCGAGCCGACGGTCGGCGCGGCGGTGTGGGCGTCCGGCAGCCAGCTGTGCAGCGGCCACATCGGCGTCTTGACCGCGAGCCCGATCCCGATCGCCAGAACGGCGATGACCTGCACGGATGTGGACAGGCCCCGGCCGTTGTCAGTGGCGAGTGCCACCATGTCGAATGTGCCTGAGTTGAGCCCGATGAGGAGGAGGCCCAGCAGCATCACGACGGAGCCGAGCAGCGTGTAGAGGATGAACTTCCAGGCGGCCCGGGTCCGTTGCTCGCCGCCCCAGCGGGCGATGAGGAAGTACATCGGGATGAGCACCATCTCGAACGCGAGGAAGAACAGCAGCAGATCGAGGACGGCGAAGGTCGCGAGGGTGCCGGACTCGAGCACGAGGATCAGTGCGACGAATGCCTTGGGGGACGGGCCCGCGGGCATTTTGAAGTAGCTGTAGAGCGCGCAGAGGAAGGTCAGTAGCGCGGTCAGGACCAGAAGGGGGAGCGAGATGCCGTCGATGCCGAGGTGGATGCGCACGTCGAGTGCGGGGATCCAGCTGATATCGGTCGTGGCCTGCATCTTCGACGGCTGGTCGTGGTCGAAGCCGAGCGCGAGGACGATCGCCGCGATGAGGACCGCGCCGGTCACGACCACGCCGTGGCGGAGCACGGCCTGGTCGGGTGACTTCCCCTTCAGTCCGGGCGGGGCCGGCAGGAGAGCGGCCACGGCGCCGATGAGCGGGCCGGCGACGATCAACGCCAGAAGGAACTGCATCACGGACTCACTGATACCGATCACGGCTGCTCACGCTCCGGCGGTGGCGACGAGGACGGCGGCGACGGCCAGGACGACCGCGCCTGCGAGCAGCGCGCTCAGATAGGTCTGCACGTTGCCGGTCTGCGCACGGCGGACGGCCGCGCCCAGCCAGCGGGGGGCCGCGCCCGCGCCGCGCACGTACGTCTCGACGACCTCGCGGTCGAGGAAGCGCACGAGCCGCGCGGCGGCCCGCACCGGGCGTACGAACAGGACGTCGTAGACCGCGTCGAGGTGGAAGCCGACGGCCGCGTGCCGGTGCAGGGGGCCGAGCAGCAGACGGCCGGGGTCGGCCGGGTCGGGTGCCGACGCCACGTCTCCGTACGCCGGGGCGTGGCTGGCGATGGCCTCGGCCTCCACCGTGCCTCCGTCGCCCTCCGGGTTCGCGGCGACCGCGCCCATCGGGACGCGGGCGGCGAGCGCCGTGGTGTGCCGCCACGCGCCGTAGGTGACGAGGGCGCCGACCAGCGCGAGGCCCGTGCCCAGGACGGAGGTCGTGAGCGTCGGGGTCAGCGAGTGGCCGTCGAACCAGTCCGGCAGGACGCCGACGGCGAGACCGAAGACGAGGGAGGGGACGGCGAGCACCCAGAGCACGGCCGTCATGGTGACGGGCTGCTTCCCGTGGTCGGGGGCCTGCGCTCCCCTGCCGTGGAAGGCGAGGAGCCACAGACGCGTCGCGTACGCGGCGGTGAGGAGGGCGGTGAGCAGACCGGCGACGAGGACGATCCAGCCCGCCGCGGTGGGCGCGGACTCGGCGTGGCCCGTGGCCGTGTGCTCGGCGGCGCCGAGCACCGCCTCCTTGGAGAAGAAGCCGCTGAACGGCGGGATCGCGGCGAGCGCGAGGAGCGCCACGGTCATCGTCCAGTAGGCGTCGGGGATGCGGTCGCGCAGGCCGCTCATGCGGGACATGGCGGCGAGCGAGTTGGTCCCTGCGGCGTGGATGATCACGCCGGCCGCGAGGAACAGGAGCGCCTTGAAGGCGCCGTGCGACAGGAGGTGGAAGACGGCGGCACCGCGGTCGCCGACGGCGAGGGCGCCGGTCATGTAGCCGAGCTGGCCGATCGTCGAGTACGCGAGGACGCGCTTGATGTCGTCCTGGGCGAGCGCGGCGAGGGCCGAACCGGCCATCGTCACGGCGGCCATGACGGCGAGGACGACCAGGGCGGCCGCCGAGGCGGCGAAGACGGGGAGGAGCCGGGCCACGAAGTAGACACCGGCGGCGACCATCGTCGCGGCGTGGATCAGCGCGGAGACGGGCGTGGGGCCCGCCATCGCGTCGGGCAGCCAGGTGTGCAGCGGGAACTGCGCGGACTTGCCCGCCACGCCCGCGAGGAGCAGCAGGGCGATCAGCGTCGGGTGGTCGAGGCCGCCGTCCGTGACGGTCGCGAGGATCGTCGTGACGCGGAACGAGCCGGTGTCCGCGGCGAGCGCGAACAGACCGATCAGGAAGGGGACGTCGCCGAGCTTGGTGACCAGGAAGGCCTTCAGGGAGGCGGCGCGCGCCTCGGGGGTCTCCCAGTAGTGGCCGACCAGGAAGTACGAGCAGATGCCCATGATCTCCCAGCCGACCAGGAGCACCATCAGGTCGCCGGAGTAGACGACGAGCAGCATCGCGGAGGTGAAGAGGGAGACGAGAGCGGCGTACGAGGGGTAGCGCGGGTCCTCGCGGAGGTAGCCCGTCGAGTAGATCTGCACGCAGGAGGCGACGACGCCGACCAGGACGGCGACGAGGGCGGCGAAGCCGTCGATGTGCAGGGCGAGTTCGACGGGGACCGAGCCGGTCGGGGTGAGTTCGGTGGCGGCGTCCAGGGCGGCCGTGCCGCCGCCGGTGCCGCCGCCCTGCCGGACGGCCACGAGCACGGCGAGGAGCAGCGCCGTGAGCGTGGGCAGGACGGCGAGGGGACGTACGAGACCGGGGACCTTGCGGCCGAGCAGCAGGCCGGCGGCCGCGCCGAGGAACGGCAGGAGGGGGACGAGGACGGCGAGGGTGGTCGTGGTCACGCGGTGGCCTCAGCCTTCTGCGACTTCTGTGCCGGGTCGGGCTCTTCGGCGTGGTCGGCACCGTCGGGGTCGTCCGGGCCCTCGGCGGTGTCGCGGAGTTCGTCGACGGCGGAGCTGCCGCGGTTGCGGTAGACGGCGAGGACGATCGCCAGGCCGATGCCGATCTCGGCGGCGGCGATGGCGATGGTGAACAGGGTCAGGGCCTGGCCCGCGTGCAGGGCGTCGCGGAGCCAGACGTCGAAGGCGACCAGGTTGAGGTTGACGGCGTTGAGCATCAGCTCGACGGACATCAGGACCAGGATCGCGTTGCGCCGGGCGAGCACGCCGTACAGGCCGACGCAGAAGAGGAGGACGGCGAGGACGGCGGGATAGGCGAGGTGGAGGTGCATCAGCTGTTCTCCTCCTGGTCCTTGGCGACGCTTCGGTCCTGGGCGGCGCTTCGGCCCTTGGCGACGCTTCGGTCCTGGGCGGCGCTGCCGTTCGCGGTGGCCTTCTTGCGGGACAGGACGATCGCGCCGACGAGGGCGGCGAGGAGGAGGACCGAGAGTGCCTCGAAGGGCAGGACCCAGTGCCGGAAGAGGATCGAGCCGGTGACGTCGGTGGAGCCCTGGGCGGCGCCGTCCAGGTCGATCACCGTCGTACGGAACGCGTCCACGACGACCCAGACCAGGGCGGCCGCCGCGACGAGCGCCACCGCGAGCGCGACCGGGCGGTTGCCCGAATCGGCGTCCGGGGAGCGGCCGATGGGGGCCCTGGTCAGCATCAGACCGAAGAGGAGGAGGACCACGACGGATCCGACGTAGATGAGGACCTGCACCCAGGCGATGAACTCTGCGGTGAGCAGGAGGTACTCGACGGCGAGTCCGCCGAGCGCGACCACCAGCCACAGCGCGGCGTGCACCAGTTGCTTGGTCGTGACGGTGATGACGGCCGCGCCGAGGGTGACGAGGCCGACGAGGAGGAAGGCGATCTCGACGCCCGTCGGGGACAGGAAGCTCTGTGTCGCGGCGGCGATGTTCACGACTCGTCGCCCTTCGCCTCGACGGCGGCAGTGGCCGTAGCCGCCGCCTCGGCCGCGGCCAGCTTCTCGGCGGCCTTGCGGGCGGTGACGAGTTCCTTCGGGTCCTCGGCGGCCGGGTCGAGGGCGGGTGGTGCGGGGACCGTCCACATCCACTCGCGGAGCTTGTCGCGCTCGTGGGTGAGTTCGTGGATGTCGGTCTCGGCGTACTCGAACTCCGGGGACCAGAACAGTGCGTCGAAGGGGCAGACCTCGATGCAGATGCCGCAGTACATGCAGAGGGAGAAGTCGATGGCGAAGCGGTCGAGGACGTTGCGGCTGCGCTCGCGGCCGCCCTCGACGGCGGGCGGGACCGTCTCCTTGTGGGAGTCGATGTAGATGCACCAGTCGGGGCACTCGCGGGCGCACAGCATGCAGACCGTGCAGTTCTCCTCGAACAGGCCGATGACGCCACGGGTGCGCGGCGGGAGTTCGGGCTGGGCGTCGGGGTACTGCTCGGTGACGGACTTCCGCGTCATCGTGCGGAGGGTGACGGCGAGGCCCTTGGCAAGGCCTGACCCAGGGATCGGAGGCATCAGTTGATCGCCACCTTCACGATTCCGGTGAGCGCGATCTGCGCGAGGGCGAGCGGGACGAGGAAGGTCCAGGAGAGCTTCTGGAGCTGGTCCTCGCGGAGACGGGGGTAGGACACGCGCAGCCAGATGACCACGAAGGCGAGGACCGCGGTCTTCAGCAGGGTCCAGACCCAGCCGAGGCCGTCGGCACCCCACGGGCCGTGCCAGCCGCCCAGGAACAGGACGGTGGTCAGGCCGCACAGGACGACGATTCCGGCGTACTCGGCGAGGAGGAAGAGGGCGAAGCGCAGGCCGGTGTACTCGGTGTACGCGCCGAAGATGATCTCCGAGTCGGCGACCGGCATGTCGAAGGGCGGGCGTTGCAGTTCGGCGAGGCCCGCCACGAAGAAGACCAGGGCGCCGACGATCTGCCAGGGCAGCCACCACCACTCGAAGGCGTCGACGATGCCGGGCAGCGAGACCGTGCCCGCCGCCATCGCGACCGAGGCGGCGGCGAGCAGCATCGGGAGTTCGTAGGCGAGCAGTTGGGCGGCGGTGCGGAGGCCGCCGAGCAGGGAGAACTTGTTGGCGCTCGCCCAGCCCGCCATGAGCGAGCCGAGTACGCCGACGCCCATCACCGCGAGCACGAAGAAGATGCCCGCGTCGACGACCTCGCCGACCGCGCCCTCGCCGGGGCCGATCGGGATGGCGATCAGGACGAGGAGGTAGGGCAGGAGGGCGACGGCGGGCGCCAGTTGGAAGATGCGGCGGTCGGCCTCGGCCGGGACGACGTCTTCCTTCTGGGCGAACTTCACGCCGTCGGCGACGAGTTGGGCCCAGCCGTGGAAGCCGCCCGCGTACATGGGGCCGAGGCGGCCCTGCATGTGGGCCATCACCTTGTGCTCGGTCTGGCCGATGACGAGGGGGAACACCAGGAACACCGCGAAGACGATGACGAGGCGCAGGGCCACGTCGAGGGCGTCGTTCACTCGGTGCCTCCTGTGCGTCCGCCGTTTTCCGGGGTCTCGGGTGACTCAGGTGCCTCGGGTGACTCGGGTGACTCTGGGGCCGAGGGTGACTCGGGCCGCACCGCGGGCTCGGGCTCGGGCCGCACCGCCTTCGCCTCCTGCTGCGGCTCCTGCCGGGACTCTGGCTCCTGCACCGGCTCCGGCTCCGCGCTCTTCGTCGCGTCGAACGCCGGGCGGGCGTGGTGCCACGGGGCGTCGGACGCGCTCGGAGCCGAAGGCTTCGCGGCATCCGGCTTCTCGGGCTCAGACTTCACAGGCTCAGACTTCTCCGGCTCGGACTTCTCCGGCTCGGCCGGGGCCTCCGGAGCCGGGGTCGAAACCGCGGCCTCCGGCGCCGCCGCCCGCTGTGACGCCGACCCCTGGCTCACGCTGCGCGAGCGCCTCGCGGGTCGCGCCGGGGCCGCCTCGCCGGACGCTCCCCCGGTAGCGGGCTGGCCGGCGGCAGCGGTCTGGTCGGTGGCCGCAGCGTTCTGGCTGGCCGAACCCTCCCCCGCCGTACGGCTCCTGCGGGCCGGGCGTTCGGCGCCCGCCGCGCGGCCCGCGCCACGGGCCGGGCGGGCCGGGGCAGGCGGGAGCTGGCCCTTCAGCGGGCCCCACTCGTTGGGGTCGGGTACGCCGGGCGGCAGCATCTGGCGGCGCTTGGGCCCGCCGTGCTCGGACTCGCCCGGCTCCTTGGCGCCCGGCCACGCCTTCGCGACCCGGGCGGCGAGGACGAAGTCCTTGCGCAGCGGGTGGCCCTCGAAGTTCTCGGGCAGCAGGAGCGGGGCGAGGCCGGGGTGGCCATCGAAGGTCACGCCGAACATCTCGTGCGTCTCGCGCTCGTGCCAGGCCGCGCCCGCGTAGACGTCGACCGCGGAGGCCAGGACGGGGGCGTCGTGCCCCACCGTCGTACACAGGAGGAGGCGGCGGACCGGTGCGAGGGCGACGACGTGCGCCGAGACGCGGAAGCCGACGCCCGGTTCGTCGACCGCGCTCAGCCAGTCGAAGTAGGTGCAGGAGAGCGTGGTGCGGGCGGTTTCGAGGGCGGTGGTCCAGGAGGCCGGCGGGACGTCGACGGTCAGCACGTCGTACGACTCCTCGGCCGTCGCCTCCGGGCCGAAGAGTTCCTCGGCGGGGCTCGGCAGCCAGCCGGTCATGTCGTGGCCTCCCCGGGGGCGGGCGGTTTCACGAGGCCGCTCTGGAGCGCGGCGGTCGAGGGTCGGGCGCCGGACCCGTTGCCGTAGCGCTCGCCGAGCGACTCGCGGGCGATCTTCTCCTGGAGCTTGAGGATGCCCTGGAGGAGCGCTTCGGGGCGGGGCGGGCAGCCGGGGACGTACACGTCGACGGGGATGATCTGGTCGACGCCCTTCGTCACCGAGTACGAGTCCCAGTAGGGGCCGCCGCAGTTGGAGCAGGCGCCGAACGAGATGACGTACTTCGGTTCGGGCATCTGCTCGTAGAGCCGCTTGACCGCGGGCGCCATCTTGTCCGTGACCGTGCCGGAGACGACCATCAGGTCGGCCTGGCGCGGTCCTGGCGCGAAGGGGATGACGCCGAGCCTGATGAAGTCGTGGCGCGCCATGGACGCGGCGATGAACTCGATCGCGCAGCAGGCGAGGCCGAAGTTGAAGACCCAGAGCGAGTACCGGCGGCCCCAGTTGAGGACCACCTTCATCGGCTCGGGGGCCAGCCGGGCGAGCGCGCCCAGCCTCTTCGGCTCGGGAAGCAGCACGGGTTGCGGACCGGAGTGCGGACCGGGGTGCGGCTCGGATGACGACACGGGCTGCCCGTCGTTGTCCGGGGTCACGTCCACGTCAGGACGCCCTTCTTGTATGCGTACAGCAGGCCGACGGTGAGGAAGCCCAGGAAGATGAACATCTCCACGAGGGTCGTCGCGCCGTAGCCCGGCGCGGCGAAGACCGTCGCCCAGGGGAAGAGGAAGATCGAGTCGACAGCGAAGATCACGTAGAGGAACGCGTAGACGTAGTAGCGGACCTGGGTGTGGGCCCAGCCGTCGCCGACCGGGTCGACGCCGCATTCGTACGTCAGGAGTTTCTCGGGGGTCGGTACCACCGGGCGCAGCAACCGCCCCGCGCCGAAGGCGACGGCGACGAACAGCACGCCCACGACGGCGAGCAGCCCGACGACGGAGTACGACTGGTAGTAGCTCGCCGCGACGTTCGTCACGTGCACGTCAGTCCCTCACTCCCTGACCGCCCTTGACCCTGATCCTGTTCGACGATCTGTACGCACGGGAGTCTAGGGCCTGCTAAAGCCTCGGTAAGCAGAGCGTCACGCTTCGGTCAGGACGAAAACGCCGTGCCGCGGCCGGGGCGGGGCGCGGTGGGGCGGCGTGCTCTGCGGGGCCGGGCCGGTCGAGGTGGGGATATCCCCCCTCTCTCCGGGCGGCCCCCCTCATGGCGCGGCGGCGGCGGGCCGGGCACCCTTGCGCGTATGACCGCACGCACCACGTCTCTTCATGACGACCGGCCGCCGCCCGCGCACTTCGCGTACGACGGGTACACCTGGAAGGAGATCGCGCACCTCCTGGTGAATCTGCCGATGGGGCTGCTCGGTTTCCTCTACGCGGTGACCGTGCTGTCCATCGGCGGCGCCCTGACCGTGACCGTCGTCGGCCTGCCGCTGCTCGCGGTGGGGCTGCTGGGCGCGCGCCGGTTGGGCCGGTTCGAGCGGGCGCGGGCCAGGCGGCTGCTCGGCGTGCACGTCGACGAGCCGAGCCCGATGCCGATCACGGGTTCGACCGGTTTCTTCGGCCGCCTGTGGGCGAGCCTGCGGGACCCGGTGGGCTGGCGCACGATGCTCTACTCGTTCATCCGGCTGCCCTGGGGCGTGCTCACCTTCGCCGTCATGATGACGGGGCTCTTCGTGGCCTGGCCGGTGCTGGCGTTCATCGCGCGCGGACTGACCAACGCCGACCGGGCGATGGTGCGCGGACTGCTCTCGCCCTCCGACGAACTGGAGCGGCGCATCGCCGAACTGGAGTCGGACCGGGGCGTGGTCGTGGACACCGCGGCCGCCGACCTGCGCCGCATCGAACGCGATCTGCACGACGGCGCGCAGGCCCGCCTCGTCGCCCTCGCCATGGGGCTCGGCCTCGCCAAGGAGAAGCTCCTCGAAGACCCGGACGCGGCGGCCCTGATGGTCGACGAGGCGCACGGCGAGGTGAAGCTGGCCCTCCAGGAGCTGCGCGACCTGGCCCGCGGCATCCACCCCGCGGTCCTCACCGACCGCGGCCTGAACGCCGCGCTCTCCTCGGTGGCGTCGCGCTGCACGGTGCCGGTGCGGGTGACCGCCGATCTGCCGGCGCGCCCCGCCGCCGCCATCGAGGGCATCGCGTACTTCACGGTCTCCGAGCTGCTCCAGAACGTCAGCAAGCACAGCGGCGCGCGGTCCGCGGGCGTCGAGGTGTGGCGTGCGGAGGACCGGCTGCTCATCCAGGTCACGGACGACGGGCGCGGCGGCGCGCGGCTGGACGGGGGCAGCGGCATGGCCGGGCTCGCGGACCGGCTCGGCGCGGTCGACGGGCTCTTCGTCATCGACTCGCCCGAGGGCGGGCCGACCACGATCACGGCGGAGCTGCCCTGGCGCGACCGTGCCACGGACCCCGTGCCGCAGACCGGCGCCCGCCGCAAGTAGCCATCGGGCCCCCACGGCACGCGCCGAGGGGTAGGGAAAACCCCCGGTCGAAGAGGCCGACGCGCTCCATGGTCCGCACGTGCCGGGACAGCGAGTCTGGAGGCACGACAACCGAGCAGAAACGGACGACAGCGATGGCCACGGAATACGGACAGGGGTACGCGCGGATGGACCGGCCGGACTTCCGGGCAGCCGACGTCGAGGAGCGACGCCACCGCATCCCCGCCGGGCTGCGCGCCCCCGTCGAGGCCCGCACCCTGCGGGAGCTCTGCTACACCGTGCTGAGCCTGCCGATCGGCATCTTCGCGTTCGTCCTCGCCGTCACGATGGTCTCGCTCGGCGCCGGACTGCTGATCACCTTCATCGGCATCCCGGTGCTGGCCGGCGCGCTGGCCGCCTGCCGCGGCATCGGCGCGCTGGAGCGGACCAGGGCGCGGGCGCTGCTCCGGCTCGACGTCGCGGCGCCCGAGCCGCTGCGCCCGGCGTCCAGCGGCCCGATGTCGCACATCGGGGCCGTCCTCAAGAGCGGGGCGTCCTGGCGGAACCTGCTGTACTGCCTGCTGCTCATGCCGTGGGCGATCTTCTCGTTCACCGTGGCGATCGTCTTCTGGACGTACGGCTGGGCGATGCTGACGTACCCGCTGTGGTTCTGGCTCTTCCCGCTGTACGGCGGCCAGGACGGCATCCAGCTCTACGGGGGCGACGGCCACCAGATCTACCTCGACAACCCGTTCGAGATCGGGGTCACCGCGGCGACCGGTCTGCTGATCACGCTGGCCACGCCGTGGATCCTGCGGGCCCTGACCACCGTGGACCGCCTGATGGTGCACGGCCTGCTCGGCCCCTCGCGCCTGGCGACCCGCGTCGTGGAGCTGGAGTCGGACCGCGGTGTCGTCGTGGACACCGCCGCCGCCGACCTGCGCCGCATCGAACGCGATCTGCACGACGGCGCGCAGGCCCGCCTCGTCGCCCTGGCGATGGACCTGGGTCTGGCGAAGGAGAAGCTCACCGAGGACCCCGAGGCCGCGGCGCGCATGGTCGACGAGGCGCACGGCGAGGTGAAGGTCGCCCTCCAGGAGCTGCGCGACCTGGCCCGCGGCATCCACCCCGCGGTCCTCACCGACCGCGGCCTCGACGCGGCGCTCTCCGCGCTCGCCGCCCGCTGCACCGTGCGGGTCCAGGTGGAGGTGGACCTGACGAGCCGTCCCGCCGCCGCCATCGAGGGCATCGCGTACTTCACCGTCTCCGAGCTGCTCCAGAACGTCAGCAAGCACAGCGGGGCGGGCCAGGGCACGGTCGACGTCTGGCGGACGGAGGACCGGCTGATGCTCCAGGTCACCGACGACGGCAGGGGCGGCGCCGACGTCTCGGCGGGCTCCGGTCTGGCCGGGCTCGCGGAGCGGCTCGACGCGGTCGACGGCATCCTGGTGGTCGACTCGCCGCCGGGCGGCCCGACCGCGATCACCGCGGAACTCCCCTGGCGTGCCTAGCGGTTGAGCGGCTCCTGCCGCGTACCCGAACCTCGCCCGCGCCTCCCCCGGATCGACTGCCTTCGCCCCCAGCGGCGCAGGACGTCCCGGGGGAGGCGCCGCCGTGCGGAGGGCCCGGAGGACGCCGGGTTCACGCCCGCGAGGACCGAACACGGCAAAGCCATCTGCCCGCGAACGCCATAAGGCCCCCGCGTCCGCGCGATACTGAAGGGGCCGGGGGTCGGAATTTCATACGCGGGGGGCCGTGGACGTGGAGGACAAGGTGCGGGTGGTCATCGCCGAGGATTCAGTGCTGCTCAGGGAGGGCCTGACCCGGTTGCTGACCGACCGCGGGCATGACGTGGTCGCTGGTGTGGGTGACGCGGACGCACTGATCAAGACAATCACCGAGCTGGCGTCGCAGGACGCCCTGCCGGACGTGGTCGTCGCCGATGTGCGGATGCCGCCGACGCACACCGACGAGGGGGTGCGCGCCGCGGTCTACCTGCGCGCCCAGCACCCCGGCCTCGGCGTCCTGGTCCTCTCGCAGTACGTCGAGGAGCAGTACGCGACCGAGCTGCTCGCCGGGTCGAGCAGGGGCGTGGGATACCTGCTCAAGGACCGTGTCGCCGAGGTGCGGGAGTTCGTCGACGCGGTGGTGCGGGTGGCCGACGGCGGTACGGCGCTGGACCCGGAGGTCGTGGCGCAGCTGCTGGGCCGCAGCCGTAAGCAGGACGTCCTCGCGGGGCTTACTCCGCGTGAGCGCGAGGTACTCGGCCTGATGGCCGAAGGACGGACGAACTCGGCGGTCGCCCGGCAGCTCGTGGTGAGCGACGGAGCCGTCGAGAAGCACGTGAGCAACATCTTCCTGAAGCTCGGCCTGTCCCAGAGTGACGGGGATCACCGCCGGGTGCTCGCGGTGCTCACCTACCTCAACTCATAGAGAACTGACACCCTGTCAGATAAACGTCGAGCCGAGAGTCATCCAGTCGAGAGTCCTAGAACCAAAGGATGAGCGGGAAGCGTCATCCAAGAAGGGCCGGGGGGCGAGGCAAAACATGACAAGCCAGCACGTAAGGGCGTCTCAAAACGGCGTCCACCATGCGAGCGACCCGAGGAAGGCGACCCTTACAGACGTAGGGTGGGTCTTGGAGGCGTCAGCCGTCCTGGCGTTTCCGCTCAGCCGCCTCGAGGGAGGTCCAGTTCAGTGACCAGCCAGGTCAGTAGCCCAGCCGAGCAGGCCGACGGGGCAGTCGTCGGAGAGCAGCGCAAGCACACGGGTGAGAAGGACGTACGCCGCCTGGACCGAGTGATCATCCGCTTCGCGGGTGACTCCGGTGACGGCATGCAGCTCACCGGCGACCGGTTCACTTCCGAGACCGCTTCCTTCGGCAACGACCTGTCGACGCTGCCGAACTTCCCCGCGGAGATCCGCGCACCCGCCGGCACGCTCCCGGGTGTCTCCTCCTTCCAGCTCCACTTCGCCGACCACGACATCCTCACGCCGGGCGACGCCCCGAACGTGCTCGTGGCGATGAACCCGGCGGCGCTGAAGGCGAACATCGCCGACGTGCCGCGCGGCGCGGAGATCATCGTCAACACCGACGAGTTCTCCAAGCGCGCGATGCAGAAGGTCGGTTACGACGTCTCGCCCCTGGATGACGGCTCCCTGGACGGCTACAGCGTGCACCCGGTGCCGCTGACCACGCTGACCGTGGAGGCGCTCAAGGACTTCGACCTCTCACGCAAGGACGCGGGCCGCTCGAAGAACATGTTCGCGCTCGGCCTGCTCTCCTGGATGTACCACCGGCCGACCGAGGGCACCGAGAAGTTCCTGCGCACCAAGTTCGCCAAGAAGCCGGACATCGCCGAGGCCAACATCGCGGCGTTCCACGCGGGTTGGAACTTCGGCGAGACCACCGAGGACTTCGCGGTCTCCTACGAGGTCGCCCCGGCGTCCCAGGCGTTCCCGACCGGCACGTACCGCAACATCTCCGGGAACCTCGCCCTGTCGTACGGCCTGATCGCGGCGGGCCGGCAGGCCGATCTGCCGCTGTACCTGGGCTCGTACCCGATCACGCCGGCCTCGGACATCCTGCACGAGCTGTCCAAGCACAAGAACTTCGGCGTGCGCACCTTCCAGGCCGAGGACGAGATCGCGGGCATCGGCGCCGCGCTCGGCGCGGCCTTCGGCGGTTCGCTCGCGGTCACCACGACGTCCGGGCCCGGCGTCGCGCTCAAGTCCGAGACCATCGGCCTCGCCGTCTCGCTCGAACTGCCGCTGCTCGTCGTGGACATCCAGCGCGGCGGCCCCTCGACGGGCCTGCCGACCAAGACCGAGCAGGCCGACCTGCTCCAGGCGATGTACGGGCGCAACGGCGAGGCCCCGGTGCCGATCGTGGCGCCGAAGACCCCCGCCGACTGTTTCGACGCGGCCCTGGAGGCGGCCAGGATCGCCGTCACCTACCGCACCCCGGTCTTCCTGCTCTCCGACGGCTACCTGGCCAACGGCTCGGAGCCGTGGCGCATCCCCGACGTCGACGAACTCCCGGACCTGCGCGTCCAGTTCGCCTCGGGCACCAACCACACCGAGGACGACGGCACCGAGGTCTTCTGGCCCTACAAGCGCGACCCGCAGACGCTGGCCCGCCCCTGGGCCATCCCGGGCACGCCGGGCCTGGAGCACCGCATCGGCGGCATCGAGAAGCAGGACGGCACGGGCAACATCTCGTACGACCCGGCCAACCACGACTTCATGGTCCGCACCCGGCAGGCCAAGATCGACGGCATCGAGGTCCCGGACCTGGAGGTCGACGACGCGGGCGGCGACGCCACCACCCTGGTCCTCGGCTGGGGTTCGACGTACGGGCCGATCACCGCGGCGGTCCGCCGGCTGCGCGCGGCGGGCGTGCCCATCGCCCAGGCCCATCTGCGCCACCTCAACCCGTTCCCGCGGAATCTGGGCGAGGTCCTCGGACGCTACGACAAGGTGGTGATCCCCGAGATGAACCTCGGTCAGCTCGCCACCCTGGTGCGCGCCCGGTTCCTGGTGGACGCGGTCTCGTACAACCAGGTGAACGGAATGCCCTTCAAGGCCGAGCAGCTCGCCACGGCTCTCAAGGAGGCCATCGATGGCTGACACGAAGACGGCCGGGTCGGAGGGGACCGGGAGCACGATCGAAGCGCTTTCCCTGGTGCCCAAGGCCGAGGCCAAGCAGTCCATGAAGGACTTCAAGTCCGACCAGGAGGTGCGCTGGTGCCCCGGCTGCGGTGACTACGCCGTGCTGGCCGCCGTGCAGGGCTTCATGCCCGAGCTGGGTCTGGCGAAGGAGAACATCGTCTTCGTCTCGGGCATCGGGTGCAGCTCCCGCTTCCCGTACTACATGAACACCTACGGGATGCACTCCATCCACGGCCGCGCCCCGGCGATCGCCACCGGACTCGCCTCCTCGCGGCGGGACCTGAGCGTCTGGGTGGTCACCGGTGACGGCGACGCGCTCTCCATCGGCGGCAACCACCTCATCCACGCCCTGCGCCGCAACGTGAACCTGAAGATCCTGCTCTTCAACAACCGGATCTACGGCCTCACCAAGGGCCAGTACTCGCCGACGTCCGAGGTCGGCAAGATCACCAAGTCGACGCCGATGGGCTCGCTCGACGCGCCCTTCAACCCGGTCTCGCTGGCGATCGGCGCCGAGGCGTCCTTCGTGGCCCGCACCGTCGACTCCGACCGCAAGCACCTCACCTCGGTGCTCCGCCAGGCGGCCGAGCACCCGGGCACGGCGCTGGTGGAGATCTACCAGAACTGCAACATCTTCAACGACGGCGCCTTCGAGGTCCTCAAGGACAAGCAGCAGGCCGAGGAGGCGGTGATCCGCCTGGAGCACGGGCAGCCGATCCGCTTCGGCGCCGAGGGCACCAAGGGCGTGGTCCGCGACGCCCTGACCGGTGACCTCAAGGTCGTCGCGGTCACTCCGGAGAACGAGGGCGACATCCTCGTCCACGACGCGCACTCCGCGTCGCCGACGACCGCCTTCGCGCTCTCCCGGCTGGCCGACCCGGACACCCTGCACCACACGCCGATCGGCGTCCTGCGCGACGTCGAGCGGCCGGTGTACGACACGCTCATGGCCGACCAGCTGGACAGCGCCATCGAGCAGAACGGCAAGGGCGACCTCGCTGCGCTGCTTGCGGGTGGCGATACGTGGACGGTGGTCGGCTAAGCACCTTCGCGGGAGACGCCGTACGCCGACTGCGGGTTCACCGTGGCCGGTCGCGCAGTTCCCCGCGCCCCTTCGGGGTACGAGGCCCGGTCCTGATCCGTCAGGACCGGGCCTCGTCGTACGTCTCGCGCGCCTTCTCCACGTCGGCCATGCGCCGCTCCGTCCAGGTCGCCAGGGTCCTGACCTGCACGGCCGCCTCGCGGCCCAGGTCGGTCAGGGAGTAGTCGACGCGGGGCGGGATCACCGGCTTGGCGTCGCGGTGCACCAGCCCGTC
This sequence comes from Streptomyces sp. NPDC087300, assembly GCF_044744425.1. Lineage (NCBI taxonomy): Bacteria > Bacillati > Actinomycetota > Actinomycetes > Kitasatosporales > Streptomycetaceae > Streptomyces > Streptomyces sp. NPDC087300. The sequence continues at coordinate 190,075 of NZ_JBIUYI010000012.1, read as the reverse complement.
GCGCTCCAGGGTCTGCAAGGTCTGCGTCAGCGACTTCTCGCTGACGCGGCTGATCTCGCTGATGGCGCGGCGCAGCTCGCTGAAGCGGTACGAGCGCTCTTCGAGCGCGATCAGGATGAGCACGCCCCAGCGGCTGGTGACGTGCTCCAGGACGAGCCGGTAGGGGCACATCGCCTCGCCACCGCGGTTCGGGTCACTTACTGCCATGCAAGTACCTTACTTCAAGGTAGGTACTTACGGATAGTTAGCGCAGTAGTTAGGGTGAGTGGCAGACCGCACCGAAGAGTTACTCATCAGGAGTTTTCAGACATGAGCATCGTCGTCACCGGAGCCACCGGACACCTCGGCCGTCTCGTCGTCGAGGGACTGCTCGCCGCCGGGGTCCCCGCGGGGGAGATCGCCGCCGTCGTACGCGACAAGGACAAGGCCGCCGACCTCGCCGAGCGCGGCATCGAGCTGCGCATCGCCGACTACAGCGCCCCGGAGACCCTGCACGGCGCCTTCGCCGCGGGCGACCGCGTCCTGCTGGTCTCCGGCAGCGAGGTCGGCCGCCGGGTGGCGCAGCACCGCGCCGTGGTCGACGCCGCGCGCGAGGCGGGCGTCGCACTCCTCGCCTACACCGGCATACTCGGCGGCCCCGACGCCGACTTCGAGCTGGCCGCCGAGCACAAGGAGACCGAGCGGCTGATCCTCGACTCCGGCCTGCCGCACGTCTTCCTGCGCAACGGCTGGTACCACGAGAACTACACCGAGCACCTCGCCCCGGTCCTGGCGCACGGCGCCGTCGTCGGCTCCGCGGGCGACGGCCGGATCGCCTCCGCGTCCCGCGCCGACTACGCCGCGGCCGCCGTCGCCGTACTGACCGGCGAGGGCCACGAGGGCAAGGCCTACGAGCTGAGCGGCGACGTGGCGTGGAGCCTGCCCGAGTACGCCGCCGAGGTCGCGGCCCAGAGCGGCAAGGACATCGCGTACACCAACGTCCCCGCCGAGCAGCACCTCGCCGTCCTGACCGGCGCGGGGGTCCCCGAGCCGATGGCGTCGATCCTCGTCGACGTCGACGCGGCCGTCGGGCGCGGGCGCCTGGCCGGGACGAGCGGGGACCTGGCGCGGCTGATCGGTCGGCCCACCACGCGGATCGCCGACGCCGTGTCCGTGGCGCTCAAGGGGTGAACCCCCCGGCTCCGGGGGCGGAGCGTCGCTTGTGCTCATCGCCCTGCGGGCTCGTCCTCAAACGCCGGACGGGCTTTCCGGTGTCATGAGCGTCTCCTTCTTATGGGCATGACAGGTGCGGGCTCCCGGCGCTACCTTCAGTGAGGCAGCGCGGGGCTGCCGCGCACCTAGGAGGGGCCGTGGACAGCGGAGCAGCCGGGCAGTCGAGGAGCGAGCAGCGGATCGGCCTGCTCAACGGCTTCGCGGCGTACGGAATGTGGGGCCTGGTCCCCCTCTTCTGGCCCCTGCTCAAACCGGCCGGCGCCCTTGAGATCCTCGCCCACCGGATGGCCTGGTCCCTCGTCGTGGTCGCCGTCGCGCTGCTCTTCGTGCGGCGCTGGGCCTGGGCGGGCGAGCTGATCCGGCAGCCGCGCAGGCTGGGCCTGGTGGCGATCGCCGCGACGGTCATCACCGTGAACTGGGGGCTCTACATCTGGTCGGTGAACTCCGGCCACGTCGTGGAGGCCTCGCTCGGCTACTTCATCAACCCCCTCGTCACCATCGCCATGGGCGTCCTGCTGCTCGGCGAGCGGCTGCGGCCCGTGCAGTGGGCGGCGGTCGGCGTCGGCCTCGCCGCGGTGCTCGTGCTCGCGTTCGGGTACGGGCAACCGCCGTGGATCTCGCTCGTCCTCGCCTTCTCCTTCGCGACGTACGGCCTGGTGAAGAAGAAGGTCAACCTCAGCGGCCTGGAGTCGCTCACCGCCGAGACCGCCGTGCAGTTCCTGCCCGCCGTCGGCTATCTGGTGTGGCTCGGCGCGCAGGGACGGTCCACGTTCGTGTCCGAGGGCGCGGGGCACGCGGCGCTGCTCGCCGCGACCGGCGTGGTCACCGCCATCCCCCTGGTCTGCTTCGGCGCCGCGGCGATCCGGGTGCCGCTCTCCACGCTCGGGCTGCTCCAGTACCTCGCGCCGGTCTTCCAGTTCCTGCTCGGGATCCTGTACTTCCACGAGGCGATGCCGCCCGAGCGCTGGGCGGGCTTCGCGCTGGTGTGGCTCGCGCTCTCGCTGCTGACCTGGGACGCGCTGCGTACGGCGCGGCGGACGGCGGTGCGGGTGGCTGCCGCCAGGGAAGCGGTTGCCTTGGCGGCGGGGTCGACACCGGCTGATCCGGCTGATCCGGCTGATCCGGCCGGTCGCGAGAAGCGCGAGCCTGCCCTCTGAGCACGGTGGGCATCCGCGGCTCTATCGGGACGCCCAGGCTCCTGCCTCCACTCGCTCCCTCACGTACATGGAGAAGTCGCGCGGCTCGCGGCCGAGCACGTCCCTGACACCCGTGGTGGGCGTCGAGTTGTGGCCCTCGGCGAGGAAGGCGAGGACGTCGGCGAGGGCGCGGGCGTCCGGCTCGGGGACGCCGTCCGCGACCAGTTCGGCCACGTACGCGTCGGCGGTGACGTGCTCGAAGCGCATCGGCCGCCCGGACGCGGCGGACATCTCGGCGACCGCCTGCCCGAAGGAGAACGCGCGCGGGCCCGTGAGCTCGTAGACGCGGTGGGTGTGGCCCTCCTCGGTGAGCAGCGCGACCGCCACGTCGGCGATGTCCCGCACGTCGATGAACGGCTCGGGCACGTCGCCGACGGGCAGTGCGAGGCGGCCCGCGAGCAGCGGTGCGTGGAAGAGGTCCTCGTCGAAGTTCTGCGTGAAGTTGTTGGGGCGGATGATCGTCCAGTCGACGCCCGCCGCGCGCACCGCGGCCTCCGCCGCGGCCATGCCCGGCTCGAAGGTGTCGCCGTACACCTCGATGCCGCGGCCCGAGAGGACCACGAAGCGGCGCACGCCCGCGGCCACGGCCCGCGGGACGAAGTCCGCGACGGGAGCGGGGTCGGTACCGGCGAGCGGCGCGACCAGATAGAGGGCCCGCACGCCGTCGAGCGCGGGCGCCCAGGTGGCGCGGTCGGCCCAGTCGAAGCGGGTCTCGGCGCTGCGGGAGGCGGCCCGGACGGGGTGCCCCGCGGCGCGCAGGCCCGCCACGACGCGGCGGCCGGTCTTGCCGGTGGCGCCGAGGACGAGGATGGGGGCGGTGTCGTTCTCGTGGTTGTGCTCCGTGTTCGTCATGGCTCCAGCCAACTCGCGGGACGCCTGGGGAGACATGGGCGTCCGTCTCGGGTGGATGCGCGTCCGTCTACCGTGGAGGAATGGACGCTCTGGGAGATCTGCTGCGGGGGGTGCGTGCCGACGGCGCGCTGTTCGGCCGGGACGTCCGGGCGGGTGCCTGGGAGATGTCGTGCACGGACGGCGCGGCGCTCGAACTGATCGCCGTGGTGCGCGGCGCGGCGCGCATCAGTGCGGGTCCCGGGGAACCTCGGCTCCTGCGCGAGGGCGACGCCGCGGTCGTCTGCACGGCCGCGCCGTTCGCCCTGAGCGCGGGTGAGCCGGGCTCCGCCGAATGCGAACTGGTCACCGGGGCCTACCAGTTGGAGAGCTCGGTCGGCCGGCGGCTGATCAGCGCGTTGCCGCCGCTGCTGGTCGTACCGGGCAGCGAGGAGTGCCTGCCCATCGTCGAGTTGATCGCCGCCGAGGTGGCCGCCGAACGCCCCGGACGTCAGTACGTGATGGACCGGATGCTCGACTGGATGCTGGCCTGCACCCTGCGCGAGTGGTTCGACCTGCCCGACTCGCGCCCGCCTTCCTGGTACCGCGCGCTCGGCGACGACGTGGTCGGCCCCGCGCTGCGCGCCATGCACGACGAACCCGCGCGGTCCTGGACGGTGGCGGCGCTGGCCGCCCGCGCCCAGGTCTCGCGCGCGGCCTTCGCCCGCAGCTTCACCGACCTGGTCGGCAGGCCCCCGATGGCGTACCTCACCGAGTGGCGGATGACGCTCGCGGCCGAACTGCTGACCGAGCCGGGCGCGACGGTCGCCGCGGTGGCAGGCCAGGTCGGCTACGCGGACGGCTTCGGCTTCAGCGACGCCTTCAAACGCATCAGAGGCATGGCCCCGAGCAGCTACCGCGCGTCCCTGACGGGGGGTCGGGCGGCTTCCGGGGTGCTCAGGGCGGTGGGTTGAGGGGACGAGGTGGACTCCCCCTGCGGATGCGCCCCGCCGCCACCCGCGCCCCTCCCCCTCCCAGCCACACCGCTCCCGAGGCCCCCGCCCCGCCGCCCCCACACCCCGACCCCCGCCACGACCGCGCCCAGTACCGCCATGACCACCGGAACGATCAGCGCCCAGCGGAACGCCGACAGGTCTGCGTCAGCCCCCTGGGCTCCGTGTCCGGCGGGTGCGGACGTGGCCAGGCCGTAGACGGCCGTCACGGCCGAGATGCCGATCGCCGCGCCGAACTGCGTGGCCGTCTGGAGGAGGCCGCTCGCCAGGCCCTGCTCCTTCTCCGCCACGCCGTCCGTCGCCGCGATCATCTGCGGGCCCAGCGTGAGCGCGAAGCCCGTGCCCGCAAGCAGCAGCGTCGGGAACATCGCGGCGTACGGCCAGTCCGCGCCGACCGGCAGGAACAGTGCGTACGCCGTGACGGCCAGCAGGAAGCCGCCGAAGATCACGCGCGTGTTCCCGAACCGCCGGACCAGGCGCGGCGTGAGCGTCGGCGAAAGGATCACGTCGCAGCCGAGCACGATCATCGCCACGGCCGTCTGCCAGGACGACCAGCCGCGCAGCTCCTGGAGGTACAGCGTCAGGACGAACTGGAAGCCCATGAAGGCCCCGAGGTACAGCAGCGAGCCGAGCCCCGCCCGCACCACGGACCCCGTGCGGAAGATCCCGAGCCGCACCAGCGGATCCGCCGTGCGCCGCTCGATCCGCACGAAGGCCGCGACGAGCAGCAGCCCCACCACCGCCGCGGCGGCCGTCAACGGCCAGTCGGCGAAGCCGTGTTCGAGCCGGACGATGCCGTACGCGAGGAGCAGCATGGCCCCGGCGGCCGCGGCGGCCCCCGGCAGGTCGAACCGCCGGTTCCCGCCCTCCCCGGCGCGGCCCGCCTCCGCGGGGACGAGCCGCAGCGCGGCGGCGAGGATCGCGGCCGCGAAGAACACCGGCGCGAAGAAGACCCACTGCCAGCCGAACCCGGTGAGCAGCCCGCCCACGACCAGGCCGAGCGAGAAGCCGCCCGCCGAGGTCCCGGCGAAGACGAGCAGCGCCTTGTTCCGCTCGGGCCCCTCCGCGTACGAGGTGGTGATGATCGACATCGCGGCGGGCGTCATGAACGCCGCGGCCACCCCGGTGACGAACCGCGCCACGACCAGCATCCACCCCTCGGTCGCGAAGCCGCCGAGCCCCGAGAAAGCAAGGAAGATCCCCAGCCAGAGGAGGAACATCCGCCGCCTGCCGAGCAGATCGGCCGCCCGGCCGCCGAGCAGCGTGAAGCCCGCGTACCCGAGGACGTAGGCGCTGACCACCCAGGCCGCCGTGCCGGTCGAGAGGCCCAGGTCGGACCGGATCGCGGGGATCGCGATCGCGACCATGGCGATGTCGATGCCCTCCAGGAAGACCGTCCCGCAGAGGACGAGCAGCAGTGCCCAGGCACGTGCACCCATGGTGGAACTCCTTTGTGGGCAGGGGCGATCACTCGCAACGGTGACTCGCATCGGTCACTCGCAACGGTTACTCGGACGAGGGTCGGTTCCCTCTTGTAACCATTGGCATCCTGCGGCAGCATCGGGAGGCATGGAAGAAGGCACTTTGAAGTCACCGAGTAACCCCGGAGGCACCGTGGGCCGCGGCAGCGCCGTGGACTACGGAGAGGCCGATCCCTTCCAGTGGGACACCCGCGAGGACTGCCAGGTGCGGCAGATCCTCGACCGGGTCGCCGACAAGTGGTCCCTCCTCGTCATCGCGCTCCTGGACCGCCGCCGCCTGCGCTTCACCGAGCTGCGGCGCGAGATCGACGGGATCAGCCAGCGCATGCTCACGGTCACGCTGCGCCAGCTGGAGCGCGACGGCCTGGTGAAGCGCACCGTGCACCCGGTCGTGCCGCCCCGCGTCGAGTACGAACTCACCCCGCTCGGCGGCACCTTGCACCACACGATCCAGACCCTGGTCTCCTGGACGGAGGAGCACCAGAACGAGATCGCGGCCGCCCGCGCCGACTACGACGCACGCGCCACCGCGGAGGAGGCGGCGGAGGAGACGGGGGGCCGCTGAGCTACCGCGGGGGAGACGGAGGCCGCTGAGCCGACCGCCGGGGTCCGGGACCATTCCGGCCCGACCCGAATGACCCCTTGGGCGGCGGGAGTTCACCCACCCATGGGTAACCTGTATAACTGGTTACCATGACAACCCTGCACTGGAAGCTCGTCATCGACGCCAACGACCCCCACGCCCAAGTGGCCTTCTGGGGCGAGGTGCTCGGCTACGAGGTCGAGGACAACAGCGCCCTGATCGAGCGCCTCCTCGGCTTCGGCGCGGTGACCGAGGCCGCGACCCTCGACTTCCGCGGCCGCCGCGCCTGGCGCGACCTCATCGCCGTCCGGCACCCCGACGACCCGTTCGACGAGGACACCGGCACGGGGCTCGGCCGCAGGATCCTCTTCCAGCGCGTGCCCCAGACGAAGACCGGCAAGAACCGGCTGCACCTCGACGTGCACTCCGAGCCGGGCCGCCGCGACGAGGAGGTGGCGCGCCTTGAGGGGCTCGGCGCCACGGTCGCCCGGCGCGTCAAGGAGCCCGGCGGCGAGTGGGTGATCATGCGGGATCCGGAGGGCAACGAGTTCTGCGTGCACTGACGCGGACGCCGACCTGGGCGCGGGCGCCCCCGGCCCGCCCGCGCCGCCCCCTCCACTCGCGCAGCCCGAGACGCCCCCTCCGCTCGCGCCGTCCCGTCCGTACGCGCCCCGCGATGGCAAGCTGACGTTGACGCACCGTCAGCGAGGAGGCCGCCATGCCCCCGGGACGCGCAGCCCCGGCCCCATGCCCCACCCGGCGGCCGCGCGCCCACCGCCTCCTGCTGGCCGTCTGTGCCGCCTTCGCCCTGTTCTCCCTGGCCCTGGTCCCGCTCTCGCTGCCCCTCGGCTGGGACGAACTCGTCTACGCCAGCCGGTTCCCGCCCCACGCGCCCGCCACGCCCTTCAGCGCGCCGCGCACCCGTGGCGTCCCCTTCCTCCTCGCGCCCGTGGCCTCCTGGAGCGATTCGGTCGTCCTGCTCAGGCTCTGGCTGACGCTGCTCGCGACGGCCGCGCTCTACCTGGGGTTCCGCCCCTGGCTGCGCGTCCCGCACCGGCCGTCGGCGGCCGCCGTCGCGGCCGCGCTGTACGGCTTCCTGTGGATCGCGCTGTTCTACGCGAGCGCCGCGATGCCCAACCACTACACGGCGATGGGCGCCGTCGGGGCGGTCGGCCTCTTCCTGCGGGCGCGACCGGCCCCCGCCACGTACGCGGGAATCGCGGCCTGGCTCGCGCTCGCCACCCTGATGCGGCCCAACGACGGCGCCGCGATCGCCGTCCCCCTCCTGCTCGCCGCCCTGCTGGTGCCCGTGTGGCGCGGCCGCGGACGGTTCCTGGCCGTGCTCGGCGGGCTCGCGGCGGGGGCGCTACCCTGGCTCGTCGAGGCGTACGTCCGGTTCGGCGGGGTCCGCGAGCGGCTCGCGCGGGCCAGCGAGGTCCAGGGCGACCTGCGCCCCCTGCTCTCCTTCGTGCATCAACTCACCGTCCTGGACGGCCCGTTGCTCTGCCGGCCCTGCGACGGCGACGGCATCCGGCTCGTGGCGGCGCAGTGGTGGCTCCTGCTTCCGCTGCTGGTGGCCGCCGGGCTCGGCGCGCTCCGCAGGCGCGCGCCCGACGCGCTGCCCGCCCACGCCCTCGCCCTCCTCACGGCCCTCAGCGCCGCGCTCCCCTACCTCCTGCTCGTCCCTTACGCCGCTCCCCGGTTCCTGCTGCCTACCCACGCCCTGCTCGCGCCCACCGCGGCGACGGGGCTGCTCGCGCTCGCAGGGTTCGCGCGCAGGAGGGCGAAGGGGCCGTCGGCGGGCGCCGCCGTGGTCGCCCTCGCACTCCCCCTGGCCCTCGCAGGCCACCTGGTCGTCCAGCTCCTGCTCGTGCACGGCAACGCCAGGATCCAGGCGGGCGCCCGCGGCGACTGGGCCCGGGTCGCCGCGGTGCTGCACGAGCGGGGCGTCGGCGGCGCGGGGGCGCCCGCCTCCTGCGTGCTGCGCGGGAACACCTCCGTGATCCCCGTCGCGTACGCCACGGGGTGCGCGCCCGGCACGTCCCGCGGGCCCGGCGACCCGCGCCGCCCCACCGCCCTCGTGCTCCGCGACGCGGCGCCCCCGCGCTGGGCCCGCGACTGGCCGCGCCACACCGTGCCGGGCACCTACGCCCCCGGCTGGGTCGTCCACGTACGCCCCTGAGGCCGCCACGCCCCGCATCGGGCCAGGAGCGACACCCCACCGCCCGATATCCGTAACTCGGTGCCCGTTTTGCGCTCTTGACGTCACGGCGGCCCCACCAGCACCATCGGGCGCACTCGAACTCGTAAGCCATACGAGTTCAGTTCGAGCAACTCACCCCACACAAACAACTCACCCCACACAAAACGGAATACGCAACACGGAAACCGGAGCCCCCCACATGAAACTCTCCGTTCCCGGACGTACCGCCGCGGCCGCCTTCATAGCCGTCGCCGGACTCCTCACCACCAGCGCGATATCCAGCGCGGCGCCCGCCCCCGAGGCGGCCGCCGCCCCGGACGTCCCGGTCGCCAACGTCAAGGCGCACCTGTCCGAACTCCAGTCCATAGCGAGCGCCAACGGCGGCAATCGCGCCCACGGGAGCGCCGGGTACAAGGCGTCCGTCGACTACCTGAAGGGCAAGCTGGACGAGGCCGGATTCACCACCTCCGTGCAGGAGTTCACGGCGGGCGGCGACACCGGCTACAACCTGATCGCCGACTGGCCCGGCGGCGACGAGGGCAAGGTCCTGATGACGGGCGCCCACCTCGACAGCGTCTCCGAAGGTCCCGGCATCAACGACAACGGATCGGGCTCGGCCGCCGTCCTGGAGACCGCGCTCACCGTGGCCCGCGAGAAGTACAAGCCGTCCAAGCACCTGCGGTTCGCCTGGTGGGGCGCCGAGGAGATGGGCATGGTCGGCTCGTCGGACTACGTCGAGAAGCTGCCGTCCGCCGACCGTTCCAAGATCAGCGGCTATCTGAACTTCGACATGCTCGCCTCCCCGAACGCGGGCTACTTCGTGTACGACGACGACCCCGGCATCGAGAAGACGTTCAAGGACTACTACGCGGGCCAGAACATCACCACGGAGCCGGACGACGAGGGCGACGGCCGCTCCGACCACGCCCCGTTCAAGGACGCGGGCATCCCCGTCGGCGGCCTGTTCAGCGGCGCCGAGACCACCAAGTCGGCGGCGCAGGCGGAGAAGTGGGGCGGCACGGCGGGCGAGGCGTTCGACAAGTGCTACCACTCGTCCTGCGACGACGAGTCGAACCTCGACGCGACCGCGCTCGACCGTAACAGCGACGCGGTGGCGTACGCGGTGTGGGGGCTCTCGGCGTGACGACCGCGCCCACGGCGTGACGGCCGCGCCCACGGCCGCCTGAACGGACCGCCGGGGGAGCCCACTTGAGCGGCTCCCCCGGCGCGACGCCCCCGGAAGGGCGCCCCTGAGCGCCACCCTGGACACGATTACTTGCGCGTGCATATAGTGCACGCGCAAGTACTCGTCACCCCGGACGCCCTCGTCGCGCCGGCCGCACCCAGGGGGATCCCCATGACCCGCTCGTTCCTCTTCGTCCTCGGCAGCGCCCGCACCGGAGGCAACTCCGAGCTCCTGGCCCGCAAGGCCGCCGAGCAGCTGCCCTCGGACGTCGAGCAGCGCTGGCTGCACCTGGCGGACCTGCCGCTGCCCGACTTCGCGGACCTGCGGCACGAGGAGAACGGCACCCGCGCGAGGCCACGGCCCGAGGGGAACAACGAGGCGATCCTCCTGGACGCCACCCTCGCGGCCACCGACATCGTCATCGTCTCGCCGCTGTACTGGTACTCCCTCTCGGCCAACGTGAAGCGCTACCTGGACCACTGGGACGCGTGGCTGGAGACCCCCGACGCGGACTTCAAGGAGACGCTGAAGGGCCGCACCCTGTGGGGCGTGACCGCGCTCGCGCACCGCGAGGAGGAGGTGGCGCAGCCGCTGATCGGCACCCTGAACCACACCGCGGCCTTCTTCCCCATGAACTTCGGCGGCGTGCTGCTGGGCAACGGCACCCGGCCGGGCCACGTCCTGAACGACGAGGAGGCCCTCACCCGCGCCAAGACGTTCTTCGCGCAGGAGGCGCCGGTCGCCCGCTACCCGTTCGACAACTGAGCGCCCGCCAGCACCCGTTCAACGCCCGAACGCCCGCTCCCCGCGCTTACGCCATGATGTCCTTCGCCCCGAACCGCGCCCACGCCGCCGACCCGAACACGGCCGCGTACAGGCCCTGCATCTGAAGGTTCTTGAGCAGGTCGTCCCAGTAGATCGGCTCGCGCATCAGATCGGCGAACGACAGCCAGTAGTGCGAGAAGAAGTACGGGTGCAGGCCGTGCAGCTGCGGGATCTGGTCGAGGATCTGGACCGTGATCAGCAGGCCGACGGTGGTCGCCATCGCCGCGATCCCGCTGCTGGTGAGCGTCGAGACGAAGAGGCCGAGCGCGGCCACGCCGATCAGTGAGGCGGCCACGACGAGCGCGATGAGCAGGGCCCTCACCAGGCCGTCCCCGAAGCTCATCCGGGTGCCGGAGATCGTGGTGACATCGCCGAGCGGGAAGAGCAGCGCGCCGGTCGCGAGCGCGGACGTCGCCACCACCAACGTCGCGACCAGGCAGAACGTCAGCGTGGTCGCGTACTTCACGAGCAGCAGCCGGGTACGGCCCGCGGGGGCGACGAGCAGATAGCGCAACGTGCCCGCGTTCGCCTCGCCCGCGATCGCGTCGCCCGCGACGACGCCGATCGCCATCGGCAGGAAGAACGGCAGGGTCGCGGCGAGCGCGGTGAAGACCAGGAACAGGCCGTTGTTGGTGATCTGCGCGATGAACGCGGGGCCGCCGCCCTCACCGCCGCCGCCGATCGTCGAACCGTCGCTCGTCTCGATCTTGACCGCGACACCGACGAGGATCGGCACGGCGGCGAGCACGGCGAGCAGCGCGATCGTCCGCCAGCGGCGGAAGGTGATCGCGAGTTCGCTGCGGAAGAGGCCGAGGGTCCACACCGCTCGTGGCTCCCGCGCGCCGCCGGTGGCCCGCGGCCCGCCCTCGTCCACCCGCACGGTCTCGGCCCGTGCGGTCTCAGCCCGCGACATCGAAGCCCTCCCCCGTCAGTGCCACGAACGCGTCCTCCAGGGAGGCCCGTTCGAGCGCGAAGCCGCGGACGCGGACGCCCGCGCCGACCAGCGCGGCGGTCAGATCGGCCAGCTCCACGTCCTGGCCCGGCGGCTCGCACGTCACGCGGTCCTCCGTCACGACGAGGTCCGCCGCGCCGCGCTCCTTGAGCACGCGGGCCGCGTCGCCCGGGTCCGGTGTCGTCACCACGAGCCGCCCGCGCGCGCCCGCCGCGAGATCGGCGACCGGGCCCTGCGTGATGAGGCGGCCCCGGGTCATCACGGCCGCGTGCGTGCAGACCTGTTCGATCTCGTCGAGGAGGTGCGAGGAGAGGAAGACCGTCGTGCCCTCCGACGCCAGCTCCCGCACCAGCGTGCGGATCTCGCGCATGCCCTGCGGGTCGAGCCCGTTGGTCGGCTCGTCGAGCACGAGCAGCCTGCGCGGCTGGAGGAGCGCGGCGGCGAGCCCCAGGCGCTGCTTCATCCCCAACGAGTACGCCTTGGCCTTCTTGCCCGCGGCCGCGGTGAGCCCGACCCGGTCGAGCGCCGCGTCGGCCCGCGCCGTGCGCGTCCGGGGATCGGCGGCGGGGTCGGCGGAGTCGTACCGCAGGAGGTTGTCGCGGCCGGACAGGAAGCCGTACAGCGCGGGGCCCTCGATCAGCGCGCCCACGTGCGGCAGCACGGTGCGCGTGGCGCGCGGCATGGGACGGCCGAGCAGCTGGGCCCGGCCCGACGTCGGTTCGATGAGGCCCATCAGCATGCGGATGGTGGTCGTCTTGCCCGAGCCGTTCGGCCCGAGGAACCCGAAGACGCTGCCTTCGGGGACGGTGAGGTCGAGCCGGTCGACGGCCAGGTGCTTGCCGTAGCGCTTGGTCAGCGCGTGCGTCTCGATCACGCTGGGCGGCGCACTGCCCGCCGGCGGTCCCCCGATGCTGCCCGACACCGTTTCCTCCCACTCCCTGCGGACCGCGCCGCGATCAGCAAGCGGACCGGGGGTGCCCGCACCCCCGGTCCGCCGGTCCTGCCCGTGCCTAGCGGCTCGCCGCCTTCACGAGCGCGTCCTTGGTGACCGCGCCCACGTAGACCTTGCCGTCGTCCGTGACGAGCGCGTTGATCAGGCGGGTCGAGAAGACCGTGCCCGTGCCGAACTTGCCGCTGACCCGGTCGCCCAGGGAGTCGAGCAGCTTCTGCGCGTCCGGCGGGACGTCGCCCGAACCGGCCGTCGGCAGGCCCTTGCCGCCCGGCAGCTTGAGCTCGGCGACGGAGTTCCAGCCCTTGCCGATGACGTTCAGACCGTCGAGGCCGCCCGCGGCGTCCTCCTTGAACGCCTTGCCGCCCTGGTCCTTGCCCTTCAGGTGCGCGCCGCGCTCGGCGTCGTCCGCCTCGGTGACCTTCGCGCCCTTGGGCGGCGTGAAGTCGAAGGTGGACGCGGCCGGCTTGCCGAAGTCGACCTTGGTGAAGCCCGCGTCGACGACGGCCGCGCCGCCGGAGGCCGGGGTCAGGGTGAACTTGAGCGGCGTACCCGTCTCGGCGTCGACCGCGACGGTGATCTGGCCGATCGTCGAGCCCGACTGCTTCGGCTTGACCACCAGGCGGTACGCGTCGCGGCCCGCGACCTGCGCGGTCCCGTCGACCTTGACGGACGTCGTGTCGTCGACGGCCTTCAGGGCCTGCTCGGCGAAGTCCTTGGGGGTGGCGGGCACCTCGTCGGAGCCCTTCGCGCCCTTGTCCGCGCCCTTGCCCCGGTGCTCGCCCGCGCCCGCCCCGGCGTCCTTGGCGTGGTACGCCTCGTTCGACGCGCTGTCGTACGCCCAGACGTCGTCGCCGTTGTGGATCAGGCTGTACTCGGCGGCGTCCTCCAGGACGGACACCTTCTGCTTGTCGGGGCCGTCGGCCGCGACGCGCAGGGTGTGCGTGCCCGAAGCCAGCTCCATCAGCTTCGACTTGGGGTCGGCGGCCGAGCCCTTGCCCTGCTCGCCCCCGTCGCCGCCCGAGCCGCCACCGCCGGCGAAGCCGCCCGCGAGGCCGCCCACCGACGGCAGGCCGAGATCCGTGCTGATCTTGACGTTGCCGGACAGCTGCTGCGTGTCCGAGGCGGCGATCTTCTCGATCAGTTGCTGTGCGGAGATCTTCGGCAGGTCGGGGTCGCCCGAGGTGGCGAGCGCCGGGACGAGCCCGATGGTCGCCGCCGCCACCCCCGCCACCGCGATCGGGACGACGTAGCGCGCGGCCTTGCGGCGGCCCACGCGCGGCTCTCCCGTCTCGCTGGTGTCCTGCTCCGGTTCGTACGGTGCCATGTGTGCCCTACCTCCGTGGTCGGCGGCGACCTTCCCGGTCCGTGCCTCGTCCACCCTGCGCCGCCATTCTCACCCGAATTGGTCAGGAGTGGTGGTCCTTGCTCATCTCCATCCGACCAAATCGGCCGCCGAGAAGCGTCAGACCCCGGGCGCAACTCCACGTACTGCCACGGGATGAGACGGAGGGGCGGCGCCTCCCCCGACCCGTAGGGGTGATCACCGACGCAGGAACACGTAGTCCGCCCGGTAGGGCACGGCCACGGTCTCGCCGGGCGTGCAATCACGCGCGGGCTGGACGCCGCCGACGGTGTTGAGCCGCAGGATCTCCGCCGTCGCCGAGAGCAGGCCGCCGCGCCCGCCGAACTGCCGGGCCCTGAGGGCGAGCTCGGGGATGTTCCCGGCCCCGTTCGGGGTCTTGGAGATCAACCGGGCGCTGACGCCGCTGCGGTCGGGAGCGACCCACTGCGGCGTACCGGAGCCGGGCGCGGTGAAGCGGTGCGCGATGCCGCCGCCGAGCACGGCCCGCACGTCGCGTTGCGCGAAGGCGTACGTCCCCGAGCCGTCGCCGGCCTTCTCGCACGCGTAGATCTGCTTGCCGCGCACCACGGACGCCTGGAAGGCGGCCGGGGCGTCGCGGAAGTCGACGTCCGTACCCACCCTGTTGAGCTGGCCGCGGACGGCGCCGCCGGGGAACTCGGCGGTGTGCAGGTTGGCGTAGAAGCGGTGCGGGTCCGCCGTCAGCCGGGCGAGCAGCGCGGCGTCGTCGACCCTGACGGTGCCGGTGACGCTGTTTCCTCCGCGCTTCTTGAGCAGCCCGGTGAAGTCGACCTCGACGCCGCCGTTGGCGCCCTTGTCGCCTTGGTGGATGTGGAGGGCGGTGGGCCTGCCGGTGCCGCGCCACTTGACCGTGACGGACACCCGGTCGCCCTTGACCTCGACGGACTCAAGGGCCCTGCCGTCCTTGTCGCCGACGGCCGGTCCGCCGGGCACCGGCACCTCGTTCGCACCGTTCATGCTCGCGACGAGGACGGTGCCGCCGCGGCCGCCGGTCTCACCGCCCCGGCCGCCCTGGCCGCCGCCCGAGCTGTTGGCGACGCCCGGCCAGGCCGCCAAGGAGACGGTCGCGGCCGCGGCGACCACGACCGTGGAGCCGAGCAGGGTGCGTCGGCGGCTCGTGCCGACGGTGGTCCTGGTGAAGGTGCCCATGATCCGTGATCTCCCCGTACCGGAGCCGGCGCCCCCTGCGCCGGCTTCTGGGCATGCGTACGGAAGGGATCCGAGCCTGGACTCAATCCAGCCTGGAGAGACCGACGTGACCTACGTCACACCGAAGGACCTCAGCCGGCCCGGTGCACCACCAGGTCGCAGAGCTCCACCAGGGACGCCTTCGCGTCGCACTCCGGCAGCGGCGCGAGCGCGGCCCGCGCCTCCTCCGCGTACCGCACGGTGTCCCTGCGGGCCTGTTCGAGCGCCGGGTGGGCGCGCAGCCTGGTGAGCGCCTCCGCGTGCCGCGCGTCGTCCGTGAGGTCGGAGTCGAGCAGCTCGCTCAGGGCGATGTCCTCGGCGAGCCCGAGCCGCGCCACGCGCTCGCGCAGCCGCAGGACCGGCAGCGTGGGGATGCCCTCGCGCAGGTCCGTGCCGGGTGTCTTGCCCGACTCGTGGGAGTCGGACGCGATGTCGAGGACGTCGTCGGCGAGCTGGAAGGCGACGCCGAGGCGCTCGCCGTACTGCGTGAGGACGTCGACGACGGTCTCGTCCGCGCCCGACATCATCGCGCCGAACCGGCACGCCACGGCGACGAGCGATCCCGTCTTACCGCCGAGCACGTCGAGGTAGTGGTCGACCGGGTCGCGTCCCTCGGTCGGCCCCGCCGTCTCCAGGATCTGGCCGGTGACCAGGCGTTCGAACGCCTCGGCCTGGATCCGGACGGCCTCGGGGCCGAGGTCGGCCAGGATGTAGGAGGCGCGGGCGAAGAGGAAGTCGCCGGTCAGGACGGCCACCGAGTTGCCCCAGCGCTGGTTGGCGCTGTCCACGCCGCGGCGCACGTCCGCCTCGTCCATCACGTCGTCGTGGTAGAGCGTCGCGAGGTGGGTGAGCTCGACGACCACGGCGGAGGGCACGACGCCCGGTGCGTAGGGGTCGCCGAACTGGGAGGCGAGCATGACCAGGAGGGGGCGGAAGCGCTTGCCCCCGGCGCGGACGAGGTGCTGGGCGGCCTCCGTGATGAACGGGACCTCGCTCTTGGTGGCCTCGAGCAGGCCCTCCTCGACAGCCGCCAACCCGGCCTGGACATCGGCTTCGAGAGCCTGGTCCCGCACGCTAAGACCGAACGGCCCGACGACGGTCACGAGAGGTTCTCCTGTCTGCTGACGATCACATGGCGAACTCGGTCGATCATTGGATCTCGGTCCGATGACACGGTTTGTCGATGTGTCGCTGCCATCACTCAAGTCAGCGTATCCGGTCGACTTTCGATCACGGCGAGCACCTGCCCGCCCAAAGGCGGCCAGGCGGAGTGCAATCTCCCCCGGTATGTTCTTGATCAGCCCATACGACCGAGAAGGCAAGACCGCACCACAAGAACCGTAACGACCGGGAGCAGCCGCTTTGTCCCGTACTACGGCCGAGTACGAGCCGCCCGCAGAGCCGCCGACGGACCCGCCGGCGGCCGACGACCACGCCTTCTTCGGGCAGCCTCGCGGTCTGCTCACCCTCTCCGGCCTGGAGGTCTGGGAGCGGTTCTCGTTCCTCGGCATGCAGGCCATCCTGGTCCTCTACTTCGCCGACTCCGTCGCGAACGACGGCATGGGGATGGATCCCGGCACGGCCGCATCGGTCTCGGCGGCGTACGGGACGCTGGTCTATCTGGTCTCCGTGGCCGGCGGCTGGCTCGCCGACCGCATCCTCGGCTCGTACCGCGCGGTCCTGTGGGGCGGCGTCCTGATCGCCTGCGGCCACTACTCGATGGCGGTGCCGACCCCGACGATGACGTGGGTGGGCCTCGGCCTGATCAGCGCGGGCACCGGGCTGCTCAAGCCGAACGTCGCCTCGATGGTCGGCAAGCTCTACCGCACCGAGGACCAGCGGCGCGACGCCGGTTTCGCGCTCTACTACATGGCGATCAACGTCGGCGCCTTCGCGGGCCCGCTGATCACCGGCTGGCTCGGCGACCACAAAGGCTGGCACTGGGGCTTCTCGGCGGCCGCGATCGGCATGACGTTCGGCCTGATCCAGTACGTCGCGGGGCGGCGTCACCTCGCGGGGCGCAAGGCGTCCGCCGAGTTCGCACTGCCCAGGGACGCGATGCGCAGGGCGGTCCTGACGATCGTGGCGGGGCTGGCCGCCCTCGCACTGGTCGCGGGCGTCCTGGCGGCCGTCGGCTGGCTGACCATGGACCGCTTCGTCGACCTGCTCACGCTCATCTCGGTGATCGCGCCGGCCGTCTACTTCGCGGTGATGTTCCGCAGTCCGCGCGTCACGGGCGAGGAGCGCCGCAGGCTGCGCCCCTACGTGGTGCTCTTCCTCGCCTCGGTGGTCTTCAACTTCATCCTCTTCCAGGCGTACTCGACGATGATGCTGCTCGCGTCGACGAACGCGCGGACGTCGATCCTCGGCTTCCACTTCCCCGCCAGCTGGTACGCCTCCGCGCTCGGCGCCTTCGAGGTCGCGCTCGCCCCCGTCGTCGCCACCCTGTGGGCGCGGATGGGCCCGCGCCAGCCGCACGCCTCCAACAAGATCGCCTTCGGTGTGATCCTCGGCGGTCTCTCGTTCCTCCTGATGGTCATCCCGACCTCGGGGCACACCGGCGACACCTACAAGATGGCCGCCTGGTGGATCGTCGGCTCGTACCTGCTGCTCGGGCTCGGTGACGTGCTCCTGGAGACCTCGGGCATGTCGGCCACCACGAAGCTCGCCCCGAAGGCCTTCGCCAGCCAGACCATGGCCCTCTGGTTCCTGTCCCTCGCGCTCGCCAACGGCATCCAGGCACAGGTCGTGAAGCTGTACGGAGAGGTCTCCAATCCCGCGTACTTCGGCGTGAACGGCGCCATCGCGGTGCTCGCGGGCATCGCCGTCATCGCGCTCGCCCCCTGGCTGCGCCGCACCATGCACCCCGTCCACTGAGGTTCCTCCCATGTCGCACAGCCCGAAGATCCGGACCGACTTCCCGTACGAGACGACGCACGACGACATCCGCGTACCCCTCACCGACGGGACGAAGCTCTACGCGCGCGTGTGGCGGCCCGTCACGGACGAGCCCGTCCCCGTGCTCCTGGAGTACCTCCCCTACCGGCTGAGCGACTGGACGGCGCCCCGCGACCGGCAGCGCCACCCCTGGTACGCGGGCCACGGCTACGCCTCCGTACGCGTCGACGTGCGCGGCCACGGCAACAGCGAGGGCCTGCCCACCGACGAGTACTCCGCGCAGGAGCTCGCGGACGGCGTCGAGGTCGTGAACTGGCTCGCCGCGCAGCCCTGGTCCAGCGGCAAGGTCGGCATGTTCGGCATCTCCTGGGGCGGCTTCAACTCCCTCCAGATCGCGGCCCTCGCGCCCGAGCCGCTCAAGGCGGTCGTCACGGTCTGCTCCGCGGACGACCGCTATGACAACGACGTGCACTACATGGGTGGTTCCGTCCTCGCGGTGGACATGCACGCCTGGGCGGCGACGATGCTCGCCTTCGTGTCCCGCCCGCCGGACCCGCTGTTCGTCGGCGACGCCTGGCGCGCGATGTGGCTGACCCGCCTCGAAGCCGTCGAACCCCTCATCCACACCTGGCTGGAGCACCAGACCCGCGACGACTACTGGCGGCACGGCAGCGTCTGCGAGGACTACGCGGCGATCGACGCGGCCGTCCTCGCCGTCGGCGGCTGGCACGACCCGTACCGCGACACGGTCCTGCGCCTGGTCGAACACCTGCCCGGCGACGTACGCGGCCTGATCGGCCCCTGGTCGCACCAGTACCCCGACCGCGGCCTGCCGCCGGGGCCCGCGATCGGCTTCCTCCAGGAGACGCTGCGCTGGTGGGACCAGCACCTCAAGGGCATCGACACGGGCGTCATGGCCGAGCCGAAGCTCCGCTCCTGGATCAGCGAATCGCACCCGCCCGCCACCGTCTACGAGGAGCTGCCCGGCGGCTGGACCGGCGAGCCCGCCTGGCCCTCGCCGAACGTCACCCCCCTCTCGTACGCCCTCCAGGGCGCCCCCGTGATCGTCGACTCCCCCCAGCACACCGGGCTCGACGCGGGCCGCTTCTTCCCCTTCGGCAACGACGCCGACCTGCCGCCCGACCAGCGCGACGAGGACGCCAAGTCGGCCTGCTTCGAGTTCGAGGTGCCCGCGCGGGTGCGCGTCCTCGGCCGGCCCAAGGTGACGCTGCGGCTGCGCATGGACGTCCCCTACGGGCAGGCCATCGCGCGCGTGTGCGACGTGGCGCCCGACGGCTCCTCGACGCTGGTCACCCGGGGCGTGCTCAACCTCTCCGCGCGGCACGGCAGGGACCGCGCCGACGCCTGGCCGCCGGGCGCCACCGAGGACGTGACGTTCGAGCTCAACGGCATCGGTCACACGTTCCCGCCAGGACACCGCATCCGCCTCGCCGTCTCCTCCGCGTACTGGCCCTGGATCTGGCCGCAGGCGGATTCCGCGGGCTTCACCCTGGAGCCGGTCGGCAGCTCCCTCGAACTGCCCGTGCGCGAGGGCGACCTGGACCCGGCGATCACCTTCGAGCCCCCCGAGCAGTCGGAACCCCTCGGCGTCGTCCACCCGGCCACCCTGGACGAACAGCGCCCCGAACGGCTCGTCGTACGCGATGTCGCCAAGGGCGAGTGGCGCCTGGAGGTCGACCCGCGCTACGGCGGCACGCGCGTGTACCCCGACGGCCTGGAATTCACCGAGGACGCCCTGGAGACGTACACGATCAACGAGTCCGACCCGCTGAGCGCCCGCACCCGCTCCGACTGGACGATCCGGCTGCACCGGCCCGAACTGGCCTGGGACGTACGCGTCGAGACGCATTCGGAGATCACCTGCGACGCGACGGACTTCATCACCTCGAACGAGGTGGTGTGCAAGGACGGCGACGAGGTCGTCTTCCACCGCACCTGGGAACGGCGGATCCGGCGCACGGCGGGCTGAGGGCCGCGAGCGGTCCCGCCGGGCCGCCCGCGCCGCGCTAGCCGCCCTTCAGCAGGCCTTCGAGCACGACGGCGATCCCGTCGTGCTCGTTGGACAGGGTCAACTCGTCGGCGACCGCCTTGAGTTCGTGGTGGGCGTTGGCCATGGCCACGCCGTGCGCCGCCCACACGAACATCGGGATGTCGTTGGGCATGTCACCGAAGGCGACCGTGTCGGCCGCCGTCAGGCCGAGCCGCTCGGCGGCCAGCGCGAGCCCGGTCGCCTTGGTCACCCCGCACGGCTGGAGCTCCACGGTGCCGGGCCCCGACATCGTCACCGTGGCGAGCGAGCCGACCGCGTCCCTGGCCACCGCGGCCAACTCGTCGTCCGCCAGCGTCGGATGGCGCAGCAGGACCTTGCTGATGGGCTCCTCCCAAAGCACGCCGCGCCCCGGCACCCGCACCGCGGGGAGCGTGGGGTGCGGCATCTCGTACCCCGGCTCGATGAGCGTGAGCCCCTCCACCCCGTCCTGGTCCACGGCCGCGTAGACCTGCCCGACCTCGGCCTCGATCTTGCCGAGCGCGGCCTCGGCGAGCTCGCGGTCGAGGGTCACCGACCACTCCATGCGGTCCGCACGCGCGTCGTAGAGCTGCGCGCCCTGACCGCAGACGGCGAGGCCGTCGTAGCCCAGGTCGTCGAGGAGCGGCTTGACTCTCGGTGCGGGCCGCCCTGTCACCACCAGATGCCGCGCCCCCGCGGCCGCCGTCCGCGCGAGCGCGGTCCGCGACCGGTCGGAGACCGTGTCGTCGCCGCGCAGCAGCGTTCCGTCCAAGTCGGTGGCGATGAGGGCATATGCAATCCGAGCGGCCATGATCGAGAGAATACGGATCCTGAGCCCCGGCGTATGCGGCTTGACAGGGCTGATGTGAGGCCGGATGCGGCCGAGCAGTCCACGGTTCACCGGAAAGTGGAAGATCCCATTCCGGAAAGTGCCCGCCAGGCCTGGGAACACCCGATCATCCGGCCCGCATATGCCCCGCCCGCCCGGCCCGGCAAAGCTCGCCCGCGCGCCTGATCAGCCGTACGCCTGTGCCACGTGCCGCGCGAGCCGCGGCGACGCGAACTCCGTGCCGCACACGAACCGCATCACGGGCCCGAACGAGGAGCCGCCCAGCATTCCGGTGAAGTACAGCCCCGGTATCGACGACGCATAGCCCGCGCCGAGCCTCGGAGTACCGCGGCTCACCGCGAGACGGGCCCGCAGCTCATGGCCGAGGAAGTCCATGGCCTCGATGTCGACCCGGTAGCCCGTCGCCGCCACCACGTGGTCCGCGGTGAGGTCCTCCCTGCGGCCCGCGTGCGTCTCGACGGTCAGGACCGGCTGCCCCTCGCTCACCCGCGAGGTCCTGATGCCGCGCACCTCGCGGGTCTGTACCTTGCCGTCGTACCGGTCGCGCAGCCACCAGGCGCCCAGCGGGCCCAGGATGCGCCGGACCAGGAAGTGCCGTGCCGCGGGCGGCAGATGGCGGTAGGGATCGGCGTGGTAGCTGAGGGCGTACAGCGACCAGGCCCGGCCGAAGGGGGACTCCGGGCGGAACTTCGGCTGCTGCCACGGCGGTTGGCCGAACGCCACCGCGCCCTTGCCGCGGGCCACCACCCGCACCCGCGCGCCCGCCTCCGCGGCGAGCACCGCCGTCTCCAGGGCGGACTGCCCCGCGCCCACCACGATCAGGTCGCGCCCCGAGAAGCGGGACAGGTCGTGCAGCTGCGAGCTGTGCGAGACAGGGCCCGTGGGGGTGGGCCCGTCCGGCACGGCGGCGGCCAGCTCCGCGGGGAGCCTGGCCAGACCCGAGAGGCCCGTGGCGACGACGACCGCGCGGGCCGTGAACTGCTCCCCGGAGTCCAGCTTCAGCTCGAATCCCCCCGGCCCGCGCCGGTCCACGGAGACGACCCTGACCTGCTCCAGGTCGGGCACGAGCTTCTCCTGGAACCACTGCCCGTACCCGACGAAGGTCTCGACGGGGATGATGTCCTCGTCGGTGACCAGGCGCCGGATGCCCGCCGCGTCGCAGTAGTCGAGCAGGGTGTGGCCGCGCTGCGGCGCGTCGATGTTCGAAGCGACCGGGGTCGACTTCAGCAGCATCCCCTCGGGCATGCCGGTCCGCCAACTCACCATCGGCTCGCCGAACACCCGCACCGGAATGCCGCGGGCCCGCAGATGGGCAGCGGTGGACAGGCCGTACGGCCCGGCCCCGATGACTGCTACCGGTTGAGTCACGAAGTCCCTCCCCAGGACGTCACTGCACGCGTGTGCCTACTTCGTGGTCGTGCCGCTGCCGCGGCGGTTGGTCCGCCACAGCTGATACAGATGCTTCGCCCCCGGCCGCACGAACCGGGCGAGCATGGTGAAGAACGGCTTCATGTCGTCCGCGGCCAGCCACGCCAGCTCCGTGCCGCTCGCGCGGGTGGGCGCGTGCGGCGTCGTGTATCCGCTGCGGCGGTACGCGAGCAGGGCCGGCAGGTCGATGTTCTCCACCACGTACCGATGACCGGCGCGCTGTTCCCCCTCCGGAACGGCACGCCCCGTCAGATCCAGGTGCATCGCACGGACGACGTCGACGCCCGACTCGCTCTCGAAGAGCCGGAACTGGGCGCCCATGCGCGGGTTGAAGTCGAGCAGCTTGTACTGACCGTCGCGCCGGTCGAAGCGCAGGTCCAGGTCGATGACGCCGGTGAAGCCGATCTGCTTGATGAAACGCGCGGCGAGGTCGGCGAGTTCCGGATTGTCCACGACGTACGCGTTCGCCGTCATGCCCGCGTGCGGCGGCCAGGAGCGGACCTTGACGCCGGTGAACATCGCGCGCGGCATCGAGTCGGCGCCGAAGTACGCGTGCACGATCCAGTCCTCGGCCTGCTCGCGCGGCAGGTACTCCTGAAGTATCACGCCGGGCCGCTCGCCCCAGTCGCGAGACAGTTCGAGCAGGCCACGCGGGGTCTCTATCCGCGTCGTGCCGTTCACCGCGGGGCGCGCGCGCCGGGTGAACGCCTCCCGGTTCTTGGCCACCACGGGGAAGCGCGCCGACGCCGCGAACCGCGCTATGTCCGCCCTGCTCTCGGGGAACGACGCGGTGGGCGAGGCGATGCCGTGCTCCACGCACAGCTCGTGCAGCCCCTGCTTGCTGGCGAGCCGGCGCGGCAGTTCCGCTTCCACCCGGGGGAAGAGGAATCCACCGAATCCCGTGCCGGTCCCCGACAGCTCGTCCTGGTGCTCGGCGATCAGGACGGCCGCCTCCTCGTCGGTGGGGATGAGGACGGTCGGCCTGCCGATGCTGCGCCCTATCCGCAGCAGCCCGTCGACGAGGCGCTCCGGCTCTTCCGTCCCGGTGGTCGGCCAGGGGAAGGCACGGGTCAGATGGCGGGAGGCGGCGGCCGGCGTGAGGCGGTCCTCCGTGATCGCGTACATGGGCACGCCGAGGCGGCCGAGACTGCGGATCGCGCCCACGCCGCCGTGGTGCAACGGGTAGTTGCCGAACTTGACGATGAGACCCGGAACGTTCCGGTCCGGTGTGAGTCGCGCGCTGTCGGACATCCTGGCCACGGGTCCCCCCACGTATGCCCCCTACCGACCCGGACCCACCCCGTCCGCGTCCCCCACCAAAGGACGCTAAGCCGGAATTGAGCACTCCAGCAAGGCTTATTCGGACATTGCGAACTCTTTAGGCACTGCCGAAACAGGGGGCCGCACACGTAACGTGTGGCACACCCCTATGGAAAGCGAGGCAGGTACGCATGTCCGAGCAGACCCCGCTCGATCCGGCCGCCGACGACTCCCGCGGCCTCCCCGAGGGCGACTCCTCCGGCCGTCCCGCGGGCGACCCCGGCCTGCCCGACGGTGATCCCTTCGGCCTGCCCGAGGGCGACCCCTTCGGCCCGCACAACCTCCCCTACGGAGTGTTCTCCCTGGCCGGGGAGGGCGAAGGCCGGCGCAGGGTCGGCGTGCGGCTCGGCTCGTACGTCCTGGACGCGGGCGCCGCGGCCGCCGCACTCGGCTCCCCCTACGTGTCGCTGCTCGCGCGGGCGACGCTCAACCCGCTGCTCGCCGCGGGCCGCACCGCGTGGTCCGACGTGCGGCGCGCGCTGACCGCCTGGGTGACCGTCCCGGCCCACCGCGAGGCCGTACGCCCCTTGCTGCACCCGCTGTCCGAAGTCACGCTGCACCTCCCCTTCGAGGTCGCGGACTACGTCGATTTCTACGCGTCGGAGCACCACGCGACCCACCTGGGCCAGATCTTCCGCCCGGACGCACCGACCCCACTGACCCCCAACTGGAAGCACCTGCCCATCGGTTACCACGGCCGGTCCGGCACCGTTGTGGTCTCGGGGACCGAGGTGGTACGCCCGACCGGCCAGCGCAAGGCGCCCGCCGACAGCGCCCCCGTCTTCGGTCCCTCGGTGCGGCTCGACATCGAGGCGGAGGTCGGCTTCGTCGTCGGCGCCCCCTCCGCGCACGGCACCCCCGTACCGCTCACGGACTTCCGTGAGCACGTCTTCGGCCTCTGCCTCCTCAACGACTGGTCGGCGCGCGACATCCAGGCCTGGGAGTACGTTCCGCTCGGCCCCTTCCTCGGCAAGTCCTTCGCCACCTCCGTGTCCGCGTGGATCACCCCTCTGGAGGCGCTCGACGCGGCCCGCGTCTCGCCCCCGGAGCGCACCCACCAGCTGCTGCCCTACCTGGACGACTCCGCGGAGTCGGTGGCGGACGAGCCGGGCGGCTACGACCTGCGCATGACCGTGACCCTCAACGGCCAGGTGATCTCCGAGCCGCCGTTCTCCAGCGTGTACTGGACGGCCGCCCAGCAGCTGACCCACATGACGGTCAACGGCGCCTCCCTGCGCACCGGTGACCTCTACGGCTCGGGCACGGTGAGCGGGCCCGCGGCGGGCCAGTACGGCTCCCTGATCGAGATCACCTGGAACGGCCGCGACCCGCTCGAACTCCCGGACGGCAAGCGCTCGTTCCTCGAAGACGGCGACGAGGTCACCCTCTCGGCCTGGGCACCGGGCCCGAACGGGACCCGGGTGGGACTCGGCGAGGTGACGGGGCGGATCTCGGCGGCGCGCTGAGACCGACCGACGAGACCGTCGAGACCGGCGAGACCGTCGAGACCTTGGGCAGGGGGGCGGCTCCGCGTGGAGCCGCCCCCCCCTCCCGTGTCCGGCCCGCGCGCACCCGGCCTACGCGTCCCAGTCCGGCTCCTCGTCACCCCACTCCGGCTCCGGCTCGTCGCTCGACAGGCGTCCCGCACCGGCGGTGGCGGTGGCGGTGGCCGTGGCGGTCGCGGTGGCGTCCCCCGCGCCGCCCCCGGCGCCAGGCGCCCCGCCGAGGAACTCGGCGACGACACCGACCACTCCCTCGCCGTACGTCGCCCGCTTCTTCTCGCCCACGCCGCTGATGCCCGACAGGTCGGCGACCGACGTCGGGCGCAGCGTGGCGATCTCGCGGAGCGTGGCGTCGTGGAAGATGACGTACGCCGGGACGCCCTGCTCCTTGGCCTGGGCGCCGCGCCAGGCGCGCAGCGCCTCGAAGAGCGGCACCTCTTCCTGGGGCAGCTCGGCGACCGCCGCCGCGGACTTCGCCTTGCGCTCGCCCTTGGACGCCCGCGCCGCCGGAGCCCGCTTCGGCTCCTTGCGCAGCCGCACGTCACGCTCCCTGCCGAGCACGGTGCCGCTCGTCTCGGTGAGCACCAGCGTGCCGTACTCCCCCTCGACCGCGATGAGGCCCTGGGCCAGCAACTGCCGGACCACGCCCCGCCATTCGGCCTCCGCGAGCTCCTCGCCGATGCCGAAGACGGACAGCTGGTCGTGGTCGAACTGGATGACCTTGGCGGTCTTCTTGCCGAGCAGGATGTCGATGATCTGGCCCGTGCCGAACTTCTGGCCGCGCTCGCGCTGCAGCCGCACGACGGTGGAGAGCACCTTCTGCGCCGCCACCGTGCCGTCCCAGGTCTCGGGCGGGGTGAGGCAGGTGTCGCAGTTGCCGCAGGACTCCGCGCCCGCCTCCTGTCCGAAGTAGGTCAGGAGCTGGGCGCGACGGCACTGGGCGGTCTCGCACAGCGCCAGCATCGAGTCCAGGTGCGAGGCGGCCCGCCGCCGGAACGCCTCGTCGCCCTCGCCGCCCTGGATCAGCTTGCGCTGCTGGACGACGTCCTGCAGCCCGTAGGCCATCCAGGCCGTGGAGGGCGCCCCGTCGCGGCCCGCGCGGCCCGTCTCCTGGTAGTACCCCTCGACGGACTTCGGCAGGTCGAGGTGGGCGACGAAGCGGACGTCCGGCTTGTCGATGCCCATGCCGAAGGCGATCGTGGCGCAGACGACGAGGCCCTCCTCCCGCAGGAAGCGGGCCTGGTTCGTCGCGCGCGTGCCGCCGTCCAGGCCCGCGTGGTACGGAACGGCCTCGATCCCGTTCTTGCAGAGGAACTCGGCGGTCTTCTCGACCGAGTTCCGCGAGAGGCAGTAGACGATGCCCGCGTCGCCCGCGTGCTCCTCCTTCAGGAAGGACAGGAGCTGCTTCTTCGGCTCGGCCTTGGGCACGATGCGGTACTGGATGTTGGGCCGGTCGAAGCTCGCCACGAAGTGCTTGGCGTCGGGCATGCCGAGCCGCTCGGTGATCTCCCGGTGCGTGGCGTGCGTGGCCGTCGCCGTGAGCGCGATGCGGGGCACGTCGGGCCAGCGCTGGCCGAGCACGGAGAGCGCCAGGTAGTCCGGCCGGAAGTCATGCCCCCACTGCGCGACACAGTGCGCCTCGTCGATCGCGAAGACGGAGATCTTGCCCCGCGAGAGGAGGTCGAGGGTGGCGTCCAGGCGCAGCCGCTCCGGCGCCAGATACAGCACGTCGAGCTCGCCCGCGAGGAACTCCGCCTCCATCACGCGCCGCTCGTCGAAGTCCTGCGTGGAGTTGATGAACCCCGCCCGCACGCCGAGCGCCCGCAGCGCGTCCACCTGGTCCTGCATGAGCGCGATGAGCGGCGAGACCACGACTCCCGTGCCCGGTCTGACCAGCGCGGGGATCTGGTAGCAGAGGGACTTGCCGCCGCCGGTGGGCATGAGGACGACGGCGTCCCCGCCGCCCACCACATGCTCGATGATCCCTTCCTGCTCGCCTCGGAACGCGTCGTACCCGAAGACGCGATGGAGCGTCCGCAGCGCGTCGCTCTCCGTCACCGAACCCGCCACCGGGTCCGGTGCCGTCACCTCGCTCATGCCACTGATCCCATCCATCGCCCTGTCCCCCGCCGTACCGGTCGTCCCCGTCGCACGTCCTGCCTCGACCACTGCCTCCACGATAGGGCTCCGCACCGAAAGACCGGAAAGTTATCCACAGGCTCGTGCCCGCCACACGTCGCCGCCCGGCACCCCAGTCGAACAGGGTGCCGGGCGGCGACGTATGGAAGGGGCGGGGGCTACCGGACGAAGACTCCCGCCTGACCCGCCAGATCCAGGAAGTACTGCGGGGCCACACCGAGCACCAGCGTCACCGCGACGCCGACGCCGATCGCCGTCATCGTCAGCGGCGAGGGCACCGCGACCGTGGGGCCTTCCGCCTTCGGCTCGCTGAAGAACATCAGCACGATCACGCGGATGTAGAAGAACGCGGCGATCGCCGACGACAGGACACCGACCACGACCAGCGCGCCCGCGCCGCCCTCGGCCGCCGCCTTGAAGACCGCGAACTTCCCGGCGAACCCGGAGGTCAGCGGGATGCCTGCGAAGGCGAGCAGGAAGACCGCGAAGACCGCGGCGACCAGCGGGGACCTGCGTCCGAGCCCGGCCCACTTGGACAGGTGCGTGGCCTCGCCGCCCGCGTCCCGCACCAGCGTGACGACGGCGAAGGCGCCGATCGTCACGAAGGAGTAGGCCGCCAGGTAGAAGAGGACCGAGGAGACGCCGTCCGGGGTGGTGGCGATCACACCCGCGAGGATGAAGCCCGCGTGCGCGATCGAGGAGTACGCCAGGAGCCGCTTGATGTCGGTCTGGGTGATCGCGACGATCGCGCCGCCCAGCATCGTGATGACCGCGATGCCCATCATGACCGGACGCCAGTCCCAGCGCAGTCCCGGCAGGACCACGTAGAGGAGGCGCAGGAGCGCGCCGAACGCGGCCACCTTCGTCGCCGCGGCCATGAAGCCGGTGACCGGCGTCGGGGCGCCCTGGTAGACGTCCGGCGTCCACATGTGGAACGGCACCGCGCCCACCTTGAAGAGCAGCCCCATCACGACCATCGCGACGCCGATCAGGAGCAGCGCGTCATTGCCCATGGTGTCGGCGAGCGCCGGGTCCACGGTCTTCACGTTGCCCTCGACGACGTTCGCGATCGTCGCGTACGACACCGAGCCCGCGTACCCGTACAGGAGCGCGATGCCGAAGAGCGTGAACGCCGAGGCGAAAGCGCCGAGCAGGAAGTACTTGACGGCGGCTTCCTGCGACATCAGGCGCTTGCGGCGGGCGAGCGCGCAGAGCAGGTAGAGCGGCAGGGAGAAGACCTCCAGCGCGATGAAGAGCGTCAGGAGGTCGTTGGCCGCGGGGAAGACGAGCATGCCGCCGATGGCGAAGAGCGCCAGCGGGAACACCTCGGTGGTGGCGAACCCGGCCTTCGTGGCGGCCTGTTCGCCCTCGCTGCCCGGCACGGCGCCGGCCTGCGCCACGAACGAGTCGACGCGGTTGCCGTGCGTCACCGGGTCGAGGCGGCGCTCGGCGAAGGTGAAGATCGCGACGATTCCGGCCAGCAGGATGGTGCCCTGAAGGAACAGCGCGGGCCCGTCGACGGCGATCGCGCCCATCGCCGCGATCTGCGCCTTCGTCGTACCGAAGCCACGGGCGGCGAGCCCGACGACCGCGGCGAAGGCGGCGGCGAGCGCGACCACGGACACGAACAGCTGTACGTAGTAACGGGACTTGCGCGGGACGAAGGCTTCGATGAGCACTCCGATGACGGCCGCGCCGAT
The DNA here is from genome assembly GCF_044744425.1 of Streptomyces sp. NPDC087300. Lineage (NCBI taxonomy): Bacteria > Bacillati > Actinomycetota > Actinomycetes > Kitasatosporales > Streptomycetaceae > Streptomyces > Streptomyces sp. NPDC087300. The sequence continues at coordinate 161,209 of NZ_JBIUYI010000012.1, read as the reverse complement.
GACGATCAACATCGGCGACAGCTGCCCATACTCGATCTTGGGTGCGTCGATCTTGTCGATCGGGTCGGTCGCCGCCATTGTCCACAGGCTGTGGACGGCTGATGCGCTCACTTGGCCGCCTCCACCTCGGGCTTGGGGTCCTTCTTCTGTACGTCGGACATCGTGTGCTTGACCGCCGGGTTCACCAGCTCGGTGAGCGGCTTCGGGTAGACGCCGAGGCCGATCAGGAGAGCGATCAGCGGGGCGACGACGACCAGTTCCCGCACGCGCAGGTCCGGCATGGCCGAGACCTCCGCCTTCACGGGGCCCGTCATCGTCCGCTGGTAGAGGACGAGGGTGTAGAGCGCGGCGAGCACGATGCCGATCGTCGCGATGATCCCGACCACCGGGTAGCGCGCGAACGCGCCGACCAGGACCAGGAATTCACTGACGAACGGCGCGAGCCCCGGCAGCGAGAGCGTCGCGAGACCACCGATCAGGAAGGTGCCCGCGAGCACCGGCGCCACCTTCTGCACGCCTCCGTAGTCGGCGATGAGCCGCGATCCGCGCCGCGAGATCAGGAACCCGGCGACCAGCATCAGCGCGGCGGTCGAGATGCCGTGGTTGACCATGTAGAGCGTCGCGCCGGACTGCCCCTGCGAGGTCATCGCGAAGATGCCGAGGACGATGAACCCGAAGTGGGAGATCGACGCGTACGCCACCAGGCGCTTGATGTCGCGCTGGCCGACCGCGAGCAGCGCTCCGTAGATGATGCTGATCAGGGCGAGGACCAGGATGACCGGCGTCGCCCACTTGCTCGCCTCGGGGAAGAGCCCGAGGCAGAAGCGCAGCATCGCGAAGGTGCCGACCTTGTCCACGACGGCCGTGATCAGTACGGCGACCGGGGCGGTGGACTCCCCCATCGCGTTCGGCAGCCAGGTGTGCAGCGGCCACAGCGGCGCCTTCACCGCGAAGGCGAAGAAGAAGCCGAGGAAGAGCCAGCGCTCGGTGTTGGTCGCCATGTCCAGCGTGCCGTTGGCGCGGGCCTCGGCGATCTCCTGGAGCGAGAAGTTGCCCGCCACCACGTAGAGGCCGATGACCGCGGCCAGCATGATCAGGCCGCCGACCAGGTTGTAGAGGAGGAACTTGACCGCCGCGTACGAGCGTTGGGCCGCGGCGTTCTCGTCGCTGCCCGCGTGGGCGCGGTCCCCGAAGCCACCGATGAGGAAGTACATCGGGATGAGCATGGCTTCGAAGAAGATGTAGAAGAGGAAGACGTCGGTGGCCTCGAAGGAGATGATCACCATCGCCTCGACGGCCAGGATCAGGGCGAAGAAGCCCTGGGTCGGCCGCCAGCGCGACGACTTGGTCTCCAGGGGGTCGGCGTCGTGCCAGCCCGCCAGGATGATGAAGGGCATCAAGAGGGCGGTGAGCGCGATGAGGGCGACACCGATGCCGTCGACGCCCAGCTCGTACCGCACCCCGAAGTCCGCGATCCAGGAACGCGATTCGGTGAGTTGATAGCGGTCGCCGTTCGGGTCGAACCGCACGAGGACGGTCACGGCGAGCGCGAGCGTCGCGAGCGAGACGAGCAGCGCGAGCCACTTGGCGGCGCTCCGCCGGGCGGCCGGCACGGCCGCCGTGGCGATCGCGCCGACCGCGGGCAGGGCCGCCGTCGCTGTCAGGAGAGGAAAGGACATCGGTATCAGACCGCCCTCATCAGCAGGGTCGCGGCGATGAGCACCGCAGCGCCGCCGAACATCGAGACCGCGTAGGAGCGGGCGTAGCCGTTCTGCAGTTTGCGCAGCCGTCCGGAGAGGCCGCCGACCGAGGCCGCGGTGCCGTTGACGACTCCGTCGACCAGGGTGTGGTCGACGTAGACCAGGGACCGCGTGAGGTGTTCGCCGCCTCGCACCAGGACGACGTGGTTGAAGTCGTCCTGGAGGAGGTCGCGGCGGGCGGCCCGGGTGACGAGCGAGCCGCGCGGGGCGGTGACCGGGACGGGACGCCTGCCGTACTGCATGTAGGCCAGGGCCACACCGATGATCAGGACCACCATGGTGGCGCCCGTGACCGTGGTGGCGCTGAGCGGCGAGTCTCCGTGGGAGTGCTCGGTGACCGGCTCCAGCCAGTGCATGAAGCGGTCGCCGATGGAGAAGAAGCCGCCCGCGAAGACCGACCCGAAGGCGAGCACGATCATCGGGATCGTCATGGACCTCGGCGACTCGTGCGGGTGCGGCTCGTTGCCTTCCGCATCCGGCTGCCAGCGCTTCTCGCCGAAGAAGGTCATGATCATCACGCGCGTCATGTAGTACGCGGTGATGGCCGCACCCAGGAGGGCCACCGAGCCGAGGATCCAGCCCTCCGTGCCGCCCTTGGCGAACGCCGCCTCGATGATCTTGTCCTTGGAGAAGAAGCCGGACAGGCCCGGGAAGCCGATGATCGCCAGATAGCCGAGCCCGAAGGTCACGAAGGTGACCGGCATGTACTTCCTGAGGCCGCCGTACTTCCTCATGTCGACCTCGTCGTTCATGCCGTGCATGACCGATCCGGCGCCGAGGAAGAGCCCGGCCTTGAAGAAGCCGTGCGTCACCAGGTGCATGATCGCGAAGACGTAGCCGATGGGGCCGAGGCCCGCGGCCAGGATCATGTAGCCGATCTGGGACATCGTCGACCCGGCGAGGGCCTTCTTGATGTCGTCCTTCGCGCAACCGACGATCGCACCGAACAGGAGCGTGACCGCACCGACGACGGTGACCACCAGCTGGGCGTCCGGCGCCCCGTTGAAGATCGCGCCGGAGCGGACGATCAAGTAGACGCCCGCGGTCACCATCGTCGCGGCGTGGATCAGGGCCGAGACCGGGGTCGGGCCCTCCATCGCGTCACCGAGCCAGGACTGCAGCGGCACCTGCGCGGACTTGCCGCACGCGGCGAGCAGCAGCATCAGGCCGATGGCCGTGAGCTTGCCCTCCGAGGTGTCACCCGTGGCCTCCAGGACGGGCCCGAAGGCGAACGTCCCGAAGGTGGTGAACATCAGCATGATGGCGATCGAGAGGCCCATGTCGCCGACCCGGTTGACCAGGAAGGCCTTCTTCGCGGCGGTGGCCGCGCTGGGCTTGTGCTGCCAGAAGCCGATCAGGAGGTACGAGGCGAGGCCGACGCCCTCCCATCCGACGTACAGGAGCAGGTAGTTGTCGGCGAGCACCAGAAGGAGCATCGCCGCGAGGAACAGGTTCAGGTAGCCGAAGAAGCGGCGGCGCCGCTCGTCGTGCTCCATGTACCCGATCGAGTAGATGTGGATCAGGGTGCCCACACCGGAGATCAGCAGGACGAACGTCATCGACAACTGGTCGAGCTGGAAGGCGACGTCCGCCTGGAAACCCTCCACGGGGATCCAGCTGAACAGGTGCTGCGACAGGGAGCGCTCCTCGGCGCCCTTGCCCAGCATGTCGGTGAACAGCACCACGGCGATGACGAAGGAGCCGGCCGCGAGCAGCGTGCCGAGCCAGTGGCCCACGCGGTCCAACGCCCGCCCGCCGCACAGCAGTACGGCCGCTCCGAGCAGAGGCGCCGCGACGAGCAGCGCAATCAGGTTCTCCACGATTCAGCCCCTCACAGCTTCATCAGGCTGGCGTCGTCGACCGAGGCCGAGTGGCGGGAACGGAACAGCGACACGATGATCGCGAGCCCGACCACGACCTCCGCGGCGGCGACGACCATCGTGAAGAAGGCGATGATCTGGCCGTCGAGATTGCCGTGCATACGGGAGAACGTGACGAACGCGAGGTTGCACGCATTGAGCATCAGCTCGATGCACATGAACACCACGATCGCGTTCCGCCTGATGAGCACGCCGGTCGCGCCGATCGCGAACAACAGGGCGGAGAGATAGAGGTAGTTGACCGGATTCACTTCGACGCCTCCTCGGTCCGCCCGATGTCGGTCTCTCGCAGGTCGGGCCGATCGAGGCGGTCGGTGGAGCGCTGCTCAAGGGCACGAAGGTCCTCGATCGCCTCGCTCGACACGTCGCGGATCTGGCCGCGCTCGCGCAGGGTCTGCATGACCGTGAGCTCCGAGGGGGTGCCGTCGGGGAGCAGGCCCGCGATGTCCACCGCGTTGTGCCGTGCGTAGACGCCGGGGGCGGGCAGCGGCGGCAGGTGCTTGCCCTCGCGCACGCGCTCCTCGGCCCGCTCGCGCTGGGTCTTGGCGCGCTCCGTGCGCTCGCGGTGGGTCATCACCATCGCGCCGACCGTGGCCGTGATGAGCAGGGCGCCGGTGATCTCGAACGCGAACACGTACTTCGTGAAGATGAGGCCCGCCAGGCCCTCCACGTTGCCGCCCGCGTTCGCCTTGCCGAGGCCGTTGAACTCCTTCACGGAGGCGTTCCCGATGCCCGCGAAGAGCAGCACCGCGAAGCCGAGACCGCACAGGAGGGCCAGCCAGCGCTGCCCCTTGATGGTCTCCGTCAGGGAGTCGGCGGCGGTGACGCCGACGAGCATGACCACGAAGAGGAAGAGCATCATGATCGCGCCGGTGTAGACGACGATCTGGACGATGCCCAGGAAGTACGCGCCGTTGGCGAGGTAGAAGACCGCCAGGATGATCATGGTCCCGGCCAGACAGAGCGCGCTGTGCACGGCCTTCTTCATGAGGATGGTGCACAGGGCGCCGATCACCGCGACCGTGCCGAGCACCCAGAACTGGAAGGCCTCGCCGGTGGAGGTGGAGTAGGCGGCGAGCGCGCTCATGCCTCCACCCCCTCGGACTCGTCGGCGGGCTTCTCGCCCTTGGAGACGGCCACTTGGGGAACGGTCCCGGGCGCCGCCTCGGTCACCAGACCGCGGTAGTAGTCCGTCTCGTCCATGCCGGGGAAGATCGAGTGCGGGCTGTCGACCATGCCCTCGTCGAGCCCGGCGAGCAGCTGCTCCTTGGTGTAGATGAGGTTCTCGCGGCTGCTGTCGGCCAGCTCGAACTCGTTCGTCATCGTCAGCGCGCGCGTGGGGCACGCCTCGATGCACAGTCCGCACAGGATGCAGCGGGCGTAGTTGATCTGGTAGACGCGGCCGTAGCGCTCACCGGGTGAGTAGCGCTCCTCCTCGGTGTTGTCCGCGCCCTCCACGTAGATGGCGTCCGCCGGACAGGCCCAGGCGCAGAGCTCACAGCCGACGCACTTCTCCAGGCCGTCCGGATGGCGGTTGAGCTGGTGCCGGCCGTGGAACCGGGGAGCGGTGGTCTTCTGCTGCTCCGGATACTGCTCGGTCAGCCGCTTCTTGAACATGGCCTTGAAGGTCACGCCGAAGCCCGCCACGGGGTTCTGGAACCCCTGGTTCGATTGATTCGACTGGCTCGGTTCGGCCGGCTGCTGCGGCTGCGCCGGCAGCTTCGACTTGCCCGACCGGGCCGGCTGGTTCGACTGCTCAGCCATCGGACGCCTCCTTTCCGTCATTGCGGGTTCCGTCACTTTGAGTATCGGGGCCACCACTGACAATCAACTCCCGCTCCTGGCGCGAGCGTCGGCGTGGCACGGGTGGCAGGCTCTGGCCGGGCAGCGGCGGTACGGGGAATCCGCCCGCCATCGGGTCGAAGGCGGCGGGCGCCTCCTGCTCGGCGAGCGCGGCGTCGTCCTTCTCGCGTTTGTCGCGGAAGATGTCGACGACCACGGAGAGCAACAGCAGCGCGATGACACCGCCGCCCACGTAGAGCGCGATCGAGGTGAAGTCGTAGTTCTCGTTGCGCATCGCCCTGACCGTGGCCACGAGCATCAGCCAGACCACCGAGATCGGGATCAGGACCTTCCAGCCGAGCTTCATCAGCTGGTCGTAGCGCACTCGTGGCAGCGTGCCGCGCAGCCAGATGAAGAAGAACAACAGCAACTGGACCTTGATGACGAACCAGAGCATCGGCCACCAGCCGTGGTTCGCGCCCTCCCAGAAGGTGCTGATCGGATACGGGGCCCGCCAGCCGCCCAGGAAGAGCGTGACCGAGACCGCCGAGACGGTGACCATGTTGACGTACTCGGCGAGCATGAACAGCGCGAACTTGATGGAGGAGTACTCGGTGTTGAAGCCACCGACGAGGTCGCCCTCGGACTCCGGCATGTCGAACGGCGCGCGGTTGGTCTCGCCGACCATCGTCACGATGTAGATCAGGAACGACACCGGCAGCAGCAGCACGTACCAGCGGTCGGCCTGCGCCTCCACGATCGCCGAGGTCGACATCGACCCGGAGTAGAGGAACACCGAGGCGAACGCGGCGCCCATCGCGATCTCGTAGGAGATCATCTGCGCGCAGGAGCGCAGACCGCCGAGCAGCGGATACGTCGATCCGGAGCTCCAGCCCGCGAGGACGATGCCGTAGATGCCGACGGAGGCGACCGCGAGGATGTAGAGCATCGCGATCGGCAGGTCGGTGAGCTGCATCGTGGTGCGCTGGCCGAAGATCGAGACCTCGTTGCCCGCCGGGCCGAAGGGGATCACGGCGATCGCCATGAAGGCCGGGATCGCGGCGACGACCGGGGCGAGGATGTAGACGACCTTGTCCGCGCGCTTGACGATCAGGTCTTCCTTCAGCATCAGCTTGATGCCGTCGGCGAGGGACTGCAGCATGCCCCAGGGGCCGTGCCGGTTGGGGCCGATGCGCAGCTGCATCCAGGCGACGACCTTGCGCTCCCACACGATGGAGAAGAGCACCGTCACCATCAGGAACGCGAAGCAGAAGACCGCCTTGACGGCGACCAGCCACCAGGGGTCACGGCCGAACATGGACAGGTCTTCCGCCGCAAGCGGCACCACGGTGTGCATCACGACGTCACCTCCGGGGCCTCAGAGGGCTCCGGCAGGACCGCCGGGCCGATGCGGACGAGGTCGCCGGGGTGCGCCCCGGTGTCCGAGGCGACGCCTCCCCCGGACGAGTTCAGCGGCAGCCAGACCACCCGGTCGGGCATCTCCGTGATCTGGAGCGGCAGTTCGGCCGTCCCTGCCGGGCCGCTGACGGCGAGGACGTCGCCGTCCTTGACGCCCGCCTCGGCGGCCGTCGCGGCCGACACGCGCGCGTGGGCCGCGTGCCGCGTCCCCGCCAGCGCCTCGTCGCCGTCCTGGAGGCGGCCCCGGTCGAGCAGCAGCCGGTGGCCCGCGAGCACGGCCTCTCCGGCGGCGGGCCGCGGCGGCTGCGCCCCGGACTCCAGCGGCTCGGTGGCGTGCGGCCCGTCCCAGCCGCCGAGCCGGTCCAGCTCGCGCCGGGCGGTCAGCAGATCGGGCAGGCCCAGGTGGATGTCACCGGCGTCGGCCAGCATGTGCAGCACGCGGGCGTCGGTGGGCGCCAGCCTGCGCGTCATCTGGTCCGGCTTGAGCGCGGCGTCGAACATCCGCGCGCGGCCCTCCCAGTTGAGGAAGGTGCCCGGCTTCTCCGCGACCGCGGCCACCGGGAGCACCACGTCGGCGTGGTCGGTGACCTCACTGGGCCGCAGCTCCAGGGAGACCAGGAAGCCGACCTCGGCGAGGGCCTCACGCGCGCGTGCCGGGTCGGGCAGGTCGGCGACCTCGACGCCCGCCACCAGGAGGGCGCCCAGCTCACCGGTCGCGGCGGCCTCGACGATCTGGCCGGTGTCGCGGCCGTAGCGGTGCGGGAGTTCGCCGACGCCCCAGGCGGCCGCGACCTCTTCGCGCGCACGCGGGTCGGTGGCCGGGCGCCCGCCGGGCAGCAGCGAGGGCAGCGCTCCCACCTCGATGGCGGCCCGCTCCCCCGCCCTGCGCGGGATCCACACCAGCTGCGCGCCGGTGGCGGAGGCGGCCCGTACGGCGGCGGTCAGGCCGCCGGGCACGGCCGCGAGCCGTTCGCCGACGACGATGACGGCGCCCTCGCCGCGCAGCGCCTCCGCGGCCTTGGTGCCGGCGTCGGCGAGACCGACCCCGGCGGCCAGCGCGTCCAGCCACTCCGTCTCGGTGCCGGGCGCGGCGGGCAGCAGCGTGCCGCCCGCCTTCTCCAGGCCGCGGGTCGCGAACGTCGCCACGGAGAAGGTGCGTTGGCCGTGCTTGCGCCAGGCCTTGCGCAGCCTCAGGAAGACGCCGGGCGCCTCCTCCTCGGACTCGAACCCGACGAGCAGGACGGCGGGCGCCTTCTCCAGGGCGGCGTAGGTGACGCCGGTCCCGTCCAGGTCCCTGCCGCGCCCCGCCACCCGGGCCGCGAGGAAGTCGGCCTCCTCGCTGCTGTGCACGCGCGCGCGGAAGTCGATGTCGTTCGTGTCGAGCGCCACGCGCGCGTACTTGCTGTACGCGTAGGCGTCCTCCACGGTGAGCCGGCCGCCGGTGAGCACACCGGTGCGGCCGCGCGCCGCGGCGAGACCGCGGGCGGCGGCATCGAGGGCCTCGGGCCAGCTGGCGGGCGCCAGTTCACCGGTCGACGCGTCGCGCACCAGGGGGGTGGTGAGCCGGTCGGGCTTCTGCGCGTACCGGAAGCCGAAGCGCCCCTTGTCGCAGATCCACTCCTCGTTGACCTCGGGGTCGTCCTGCGCGAGCCGCCGCATGACCTTGCCGCGCCGGTGGTCGGTGCGGGTCGCGCAACCGCCCGCGCAGTGCTCGCACACCGAGGGCGAGGACACCAGGTCGAAGGGGCGCGAGCGGAAGCGGTACGCCGCGGAGGTGAGCGCGCCGACCGGGCAGATCTGGATGGTGTTCCCGGAGAAGTACGACTCGAAGGGGTCGCCCTCACCCGTGCCGACCTGCTGGAGCGCGCCGCGCTCGATCAGCTCGATCATCGGGTCGCCCGCGATCTGGTTCGAGAACCGGGTGCAGCGCGCGCAGAGCACGCACCGCTCACGGTCGAGCAGCACCTGCGTGGAGATCGGCACCGGCTTCTCGTACGTCCGCTTCTTGCCATCGAAGCGGGAGTCCGGGTCGCCGACCTGCATCGCCTGGTTCTGCAGCGGGCACTCGCCGCCCTTGTCGCAGACCGGGCAGTCCAGCGGGTGGTTGATGAGCAGGAGCTCCATCACGCCGCGCTGCGACTTCTCCGCGACCGGCGAGGTCAGCTGCGACTTCACGACCATGCCGTCCGTACACGTGATCGTGCAGGACGCCATCGGCTTGCGCTGGCCCTCGACCTCGACGATGCACTGGCGGCAGGCGCCCGCGGGGTCGAGGAGCGGGTGGTCGCAGAACCGGGGGATCTCGATGCCGAGCAGTTCGGCGGCGCGGATCACCAGGGTCCCCTTGGGGACGCTGATGTCGATGCCGTCGATGGTCAACGAGACGAGGTCCTCGGGCGGAACCGCCGCCTCACCGCCCCCGGAGGGAGCGCTATTAGTGGTCACTGTCATGCGTTCACCTCCGTGGTGTGGGCGGGCCGGTCGGCCCAGAGCGTCGACTTGGCCGCGTCGAAGGGGCAGCCCCTGCCGGTGATGTGCTGCTCGTACTCCTCGCGGAAGTACTTCAGCGAGGAGAAGATCGGCGAGGCGGCGCCGTCGCCGAGGGCGCAGAACGACTTGCCGTTGATGTTGTCGGCGATGTCGTTCAGCTTGTCGAGGTCGGCCATCACGCCCTTGCCGGCCTCGATGTCGCGCAGCAACTGCACCAGCCAGTAGGTCCCTTCGCGGCAGGGCGTGCACTTGCCGCAGGACTCATGGGCGTAGAACTCGGTCCAGCGGGTCACGGCCCGCACCACGCACGTCGTCTCGTCGAAGCACTGGAGCGCCTTGGTTCCGAGCATCGATCCGGCGGCGCCCACGCCCTCGTAGTCGAGGGGTACGTCGAGGTGCTCGTCGGTGAACATCGGGGTCGAAGAGCCGCCGGGCGTCCAGAACTTGAGCCGGTGCCCGGCCCGCATGCCGCCGCTCATGTCGAGCAGCTGGCGCAGCGTGATGCCGAGCGGGGCCTCGTACTGTCCCGGGTTGGTGACGTGCCCGCTGAGCGAATAGAGCGTGAAGCCGGGGGACTTCTCGCTGCCCATCGACTTGAACCAGTCTTTTCCGCGGTTGAGGATCGCGGGAACGGATGCGATCGACTCGACGTTGTTCACCACAGTGGGGCATGCGTAAAGGCCCGCGACCGCAGGGAAAGGGGGACGCAGTCGCGGTTGGCCTCGACGGCCTTCGAGCGAGTCGAGCAGCGCGGTCTCCTCACCACAGATGTACGCGCCCGCGCCCGCGTGCACGGTGAGTTCGAGGTCGAGTCCGCTGCCCAGGACGTTCTTGCCGAGGTAGCCCGCCGCATAGGCCTCGCGGACGGCCTCGTGCAGCCTGCGCAGCACGGGGACGACCTCGCCCCGCAGATAGATGAAGGCATGCGACGAACGGATCGCGTAGCACGCGATCACGATCCCCTCGATGAGGGAATGCGGGTTCGCGAAGAGGAGCGGGATGTCCTTGCAGGTCCCCGGCTCCGACTCGTCGGCGTTGACAACTAGATAGTGCGGCTTGCCGTCGCCCTGCGGAATGAACTGCCACTTCATTCCGGTGGGGAAGCCCGCGCCGCCCCTGCCGCGCAGACCGGAGTCCTTCACGTACGCGATGAGGTCGTCCGGCTCCATGGCGAGGGCCTTGCGCAGGCCCTCGTACCCCTCGTGGCGTCGGTAGGTCTCCAGCGTCCAGGACTTCTCCTCGTCCCAGAAGGCCGAAAGAACCGGCGCGAGCAGCTTCTCGGGGCTGGTCTCGTTGTCGATCTCGGCTGCCAAGGTCATCACTCCCCCTCCTCGGCGGTCGGTCCGGCCGGGTGGGCCGGGTCGGATGCCGAGGTCTGCTGCGGTGCGTCGTGCGAGCTGAGGTGCTCGGCGGGCGCCTCGTCCTGTGGGCCTCCGGTGCGCGGGTGGACCACGCGCGGCTGGGCGACCTCGCCCTTGGCCAGGCGCAGTCCGATCAGCGAGGCGGGTCCCGCGCCGCCGGTCGCCTCCACGGCGCCGGGCCGCTCGTCGGGGAAGCCCGCAAGGATCCGGGCGGTCTCCTTGTACGTGCAGATCGGCGCGCCACGGGTGGGCTCGACCTGCACGCCCGCGCGCAGGTCGTCGACGAGCCGCTTGGCGGAGTCGGGCGTCTGGTTGTCGAAGAACTCCCAGTTGACCATCACCACGGGGGCGAAGTCGCAGGCGGCGTTGCACTCGATGTGCTCAAGCGTGATCTTGCCGTCCTCGGTCGTCTCGTCGTTGCCGACGCCGAGGTGCTGCTTGAGCTCGTCGAAGATCGCGTCGCCGCCCATCACGGCGCACAACGTGTTGGTGCAGACGCCCACTTGGTAGTCGCCGGACGGCTTGCGCCGGTACATGGTGTAGAAGGTCGCGACGGCGGTGACCTCGGCCGTGGTCAGGCCCAGCGCCTCGGCGCAGAACCGCATGCCCGTGCGCGTGACGTGCCCCTCTTCGGACTGCACCAGGTGCAGCAGGGGAAGGAGGGCCGACCGCGAGTCCGGATAGCGGGCGATGACCTCCTTGGCGTCCGCGTCGAGCCTGGCGCGTACGTCGGCCGGGTAGTCGGGGGCGGGGAGTTGGGGCATGCCCAGGCTGACGCCCGCGCCCTGCTCGGAGGGGGTGGTGGTCACCGGTCGACGCCTCCCATCACGGGGTCGATGGACGCGACGGCGACGATGACGTCGGCGACCTGGCCGCCCTCACACATCGCCGCCATGGCCTGCAGGTTGGTGAAGGACGGGTCGCGGAAGTGGACCCGGTAGGGGCGGGTGCCCCCGTCGGAGACGACGTGCACGCCGAGTTCGCCCTTGGGCGACTCGACCGCCGTGTACGCCTGCCCCGGCGGCACGCGGAAGCCCTCGGTCACCAGCTTGAAGTGGTGGATGAGGGCCTCCATGGAGGTGCCCATGATCTTCTTGATGTGGTCGAGCGAGTTGCCCAGGCCGTCCGGGCCGAGCGCCAGTTGCGCGGGCCAGGCGATCTTCTTGTCCTCGACCATGACCGGGCCGGGGGCGAGCCGGTCCAGGCACTGCTCGACGATCCGCAGCGACTGCCGCATCTCTTCCAGGCGGATCAGGAAGCGCCCGTAGGAGTCGCAGGTGTCGGCGGTCGGGACGTCGAACTCGTAGTTCTCGTAGCCGCAGTAGGGGTCCGTCTTGCGCAGGTCGTGCGGGAGGCCCGCGGAGCGCAGGACGGGGCCGGTGGCGCCGAGCGCCATGCAGCCGGAGAGGTCCAGATAGCCGACGTCCTGCATGCGGGCCTTGAAGATGGGGTTCCCGGTGGCGAGCTTGTCGTACTCCGGGAGGTTCTTCTTCATCTTCTTCACGAACTCGCGGATCTGGTCCACGGCGCCCGGGGGCAGGTCCTGGGCGAGTCCGCCGGGCCGGATGTACGCGTGGTTCATCCGCAGGCCGGTGATCAACTCATAGATGTCGAGAATGAGTTCACGATCACGGAAGCCGTAGATCATGATCGTCGTCGCGCCGAGCTCCATGCCGCCGGTGGCGATGCACACCAGGTGCGAGGAGAGCCGGTTGAGCTCCATCAGGAGCACGCGGATGATCGAGGCGCGGTCCGGGATCTGGTCCTCGATGCCGAGGAGCTTCTCGACGCCGAGGCAGTACGCCGTCTCGTTGAAGAACGGCGTCAGATAGTCCATGCGCGTGACGAACGTCGTGCCCTGCGTCCACGTGCGGTATTCGAGGTTCTTCTCGATGCCCGTGTGCAGATAGCCGATGCCGCAGCGGGCCTCGGTGACGGTCTCGCCCTCGATCTCCAGGATCAGCCGCAGCACACCGTGCGTGGACGGGTGCTGGGGACCCATGTTGACGATGATGCGCTCGTCGTCGGCCTTGGCCGCGGACTGGACGACCTCGTCCCAGTCGCCGCCGGTGACTGTATATACAGTCCCCTCGGTGGTCTCGCGGGCGGAAGAAGCGTGGGAAGTTCCCTGAGTTGCAGACATCAGCTGTACGACCTCCGCTGGTCCGGAGCCGGGATCTGGGCGCCCTTGTACTCGACGGGGATGCCGCCGAGGGGGTAGTCCTTGCGTTGCGGGAAGCCCTGCCAGTCGTCCGGCATCATGATCCGCGTCAGCGCCGGGTGACCGTCGAAGACCAGGCCGAAGAAGTCGTACGTCTCGCGCTCGTGCCAGTCGTTGGTCGGATAGACCGCGACCAGGGAGGGGACGTGCGGATCGGCGTCGGGGGCACTGACCTCGACGCGGATCAGCCGGGTGTGGGTGAGCGAGCGCAGGTGGTAGACGGCGTGCAGCTCGCGGCCCTTGTCGCCCTCGAAGTGCACCCCGCTCACGCCGGTGCAGAGCTCGAAGCGCAGCGCCGGGTCGTCGCGCAGGGTCTGGGCGACGCGGACGAGGTGCTCGCGCGCGATGTGGAAGGTCAGCTCGCCGCGGTCGACGACCGTCTTCTCGATCGCGTTCTCCGGAACGAGGCCCTGCTCTTCGAGGGCCCCCTCCAACTCGTCGGCGACCTCGTCGAACCAGCCGCCGTAGGGGCGCGAGGAGGCGCCGGGCAGCGTGACGGTCCTGACGAGCCCGCCGTAGCCGGAGGTGTCGCCGCCGTTGTCGGCGCCGAACATTCCCTTGCGTACGCCGATGACCTTGCCGGCCTCGTCGCGCGGCGCCGGTACGCCGTTGCCGTTCAGGTGCTCGTCGTGCGAGTCGTGCGCGTCGCTCACCGCAGCAGCCCCTTCATCTCGATGGTGGGGAGCGCCTTGAGGGCCGCCTCCTCCGCCTCTCGGGCCGCTTCTTCCGCGTTCACGCCGAGCTTGGAGCCCTGGATCTTCTGGTGGAGCTTGAGAATCGCGTCCATCAGCATCTCGGGGCGCGGCGGACAACCGGGCAAATAGATGTCAACGGGGACAACGTGGTCCACACCCTGCACAATCGCGTAATTGTTGAACATCCCACCCGATGAGGCGCAAACCCCCATGGAGATCACCCACTTGGGGTTGGGCATCTGGTCATAGACCTGCCGCAGCACCGGCGCCATCTTCTGGCTCACCCGGCCGGCCACGATCATCAGGTCCGCCTGGCGCGGTGAACCGCGGAAGACCTCCATGCCGAAGCGCGCCAGGTCGTACCGCCCGGCGCCCGTCGTCATCATCTCGATGGCGCAGCACGCGAGGCCGAACGTGGCCGGGAAGACGGATGACTTGCGCACCCAGCCCGCGGCTTGTTCGACGGTGGTCAGCAGAAATCCGCTCGGCAGTTTCTCTTCGAGTCCCATGCTCTTTGGCCCCTCAGACCTTTAGTCCCATTCCAGGCCGCCGCGCCGCCATACGTACGCGTAGGCGACGAAGACGGTGAGCACGAAGAGCAGCATCTCCACGAGCCCGAAAATCCCGAGCGCGTCGAAGGTGACGGCCCAGGGATAGAGGAAGACGATCTCGATGTCGAAGACGATGAAGAGCATCGCCGTCAGGTAGTACTTGATGGGGAATCGCCCACCACCGGCCGGCGTCGGTGTCGGCTCGATGCCGCACTCGTACGCCTCGAGCTTGGCTCGGTTGTACCGCTTTGGACCGATAAGCGTGGCCATGACCACGGAGAAGATCGCAAAGCCTGCCCCGAGGGCTCCCAGCACGAGGATGGGCGCATAGGCGTTCACGCTCCTCGCTCCTCTCAGTCGGCACTGACTGTTGGCGGTTGCGTCGGACCGATGCCCTGAATCCCATCGAAGATCGCGTACATGTGAAGCAGGTCACAAGCCCAACTGCCCCGCATCTTATGCCCGGCGGTCTGTGATCTGCGACACGGGGTGCGACAACGGCTTTGTGATCTCCACCACCTGACGAAGGATCATGAAGTCGGATGAGCGGTGATCTTCGTACGCGAAGCGCCTGAGTGATCACTAGTGGTGACAACTTGGCGAGTTACCCCTGGTCGAGGGCGTGCCGCCCTATCAAGCCAGGCGACTCACAGGCAAATTGGCGCTGGACGGGATCGCTTGATAGAGGAGCCGCGTTCACACTTTGGCGGGAGAGGTGTGGACGGATGTGGACGCGTGCGCCGATTCACGAACGGGTGGGCGGCGGGTGAGATCGCCGTCCCGGCGGGCGACGGGTGACGTGGCCGTCCCGACGGGCTGCGGGTGACGTGGTCGTCCCGACGGGCCGCGGGTGAGTCGGCCGTCCCGGCGGGCTGTTGGTGAGGCAGGCGTCCCGGCGGGCAGCGGGTGAAGAGGCCGTCCCTGCGGGCGGCGGGTGAAGGGGCTCGCGCGCGAGGCGGGTGGCGGGGGCGGGGTCGCCGCGCGGGGCGGGTGGCGGGGTCCACCCGCGATACGGGTGGCGGGCGCGGCGGACAGCGGCGCGGGGCGAGTGGCGGGCGCAGAGGACTGCGCGCTGGACGGGCGGCGTTGAGGTGAACGGCGGGCTGGGCGAGCGGCAGGCGAAGGGGACAGCGCGCGGGTCGCGCAGTGGGAGAAGGGGCGGGCCCGGGACGCGCGATCGGTGAGGCGGGCGGCATGCGGGACGCACGGCAGGCGAAGCGGCACCGGGCTGGACGCACGGCAGGGAGATGGCAGCGAGCGGAGCGCGCGACAAGGGGACGCGGGCGGCGGGCAGGACGCACGGCGAGCGCGGCGGACGGCATGAGCGACGCACGGCGGACGAAGCAGACTGCGCGCGGGACGCGCGGTGGATGAAGAGGACGGCGCGCCGGACACCCGCCAGGCGACGAGGACGGCGCGCGGCGCACATCAGGCGGAGCGGACGGCCAGCCCGCGGAACGCCCACCCGGCGGAGCGGGCCACACCGCGCGCACGCCGAACGAAGAGGACAGCCCGCGAGGCGCACGCCCGGCGATGAGGGCCGCGCTGGGCGCCCGCCAGACGAAGAGGAGAGCCCACACAACGCCCACCGGGCGAAGCGGGCCGTACCGCCCTCCCGCCAGCCGAAGAGGGCAGCCCACAGAACGCCCGCCAGACGAAGACGGCCTCAAGCAAGGCAGATCGCGGCGAGAGGGCGAGGGGGGGGCGCGGCAGCGCGGCAAGGCAGCGAGCCGGCCAGCAGGCCAGAGGACACGTGAACGAAGCCGCGGCGGCTTCGCCGCTTCTTCACGTCCGGCACGCCTCCCTCACTCCCTCCCAGTGGTTCGAAATCACCACAGAGGGCACCCGAAAACTCCGGGAGATCTCAGGGAGGTCTCAGCCAGGTCTCAGGGAGACCCCCGTGAGGGTCGAGGTGTGACCTGTGCCACAGAGGCTCTCGCGTCGAATAAACCGGGCTTGGCCAACCGCCTCAACGGGTGGTAGACCGAGGGCAATTCGGACGTATCACGGAAAACCCATGATCACAGGCGTGATCGACCGTGTCCGCATTGCCCGTTACGGCGTCAATAAAGAGCGACACGCCCGGGATTCAGCCGCGCTCCGGGCAACTGTGGCGCAGGACACGTTTCTTGAAGGGAACCCTGAGTCCCTGATAGCGGTTGGTCTCATGTCCCACACCGCTCACATACCCAGCCACCGGAAGCCCCGTCGCAGCGCCACGAAGGTCGCCCTGCGCGCCGGAGTTGCCGGTGGCGTCCTCAGCACCCTGGCAGTGGCCGCGGCGGCCGGTACGGCGAACGCGGCCGAGCCGGTGTCCGAGACCATCGAGATGCCCACGCTCACCGCCGATCTGTCCGCCCAGATCGCGCAGTCCGCCGACGTCACCCAGCAGGCCGCCGACTCCTACGAGTCGCGCGCCGAGCAGGACGCCGCCGCCTCCAAGGCCGCCAAGCAGGCCAGGGAAGACCAGGCGCAGGCCGAGAAGAAGGCCGAGGCCAAGCGCAAGGCCGAGGCCGCCGCCAAGAAGAAGGCGGAGCAGGAGCGCGCCTCGCGTTCGGCCGAGCGCACCAGCCTGTCCACGCAGTCCGGCGGCGGCTCCTCCGCGAGCTCCTCCGACTCGGTCGCCCCGGCCAGCGGCAGCGTCGGCTCGGTCATCAGCTTCCTCAAGGCGCAGCTCGGCGACGCCTACGTGATGGGTGCCTCGGGCCCCAACGCCTGGGACTGCTCCAGCCTCGTGCAGGCCGCGTTCAAGCAGGCGGGTGTGGACCTTCCGCGCGTCTCGCAGGACCAGTCGACGATGGGCACCGAGGTCGGCACCTCGAACCTCCAGGTCGGCGACATCCTGTACTGGGGCGGCAAGGGCTCCGCGTACCACGTCGGTGTGTACATCGGTAACGGCCAGTACCTGGACGCCGCCAACCCCGGCAAGGGCGTTGTCATCCAGGACCTGTCGGGTTACCCGGCCTCGGGCGCCGTGCGCGTCCTCTGACGGCCCCTTAGAGCCACGACCGAGGGCCGGAACCCCCCTGGAGGGGTTCCGGCCCTCGGCATGCCCTGAGGCGGCTTCCCAGCCGTCCCCCGGGTATTCCTCAGTCGTTCTTCGGCGACAGCTCCGCCATCTCGGACCAACCGCTGCCCTCGATCTCGGTGTTCACGATCTGCGGCACCGAGGCGATGAGCCCGCTCATCGTCTCCAGGCCGGCCTTGAAGTGGTCGGAGCCGACGTGCGCGGCGCCCGCGTCCCCGTCGGCGAACGCCTCCAGGAGCACGAACTGGTTCGGGTCCTCGACGGAGCGGGACCACTCGAAGAAGACGTTGCCCGGCTCCGCGCGCGTGGCGGCGGTGAATGCGGCGGTCCGCTCGATCCAGCTGTCGCTGTGCTCGGGGCGGACGGTGAACTTGACGGCGATGAAAATCATGCGGCCAGCGTCCGCCCGCTCCGGGGCGGCGGCAAGCGCGCCGGGCCGCTATTCCGACGCTGCCGGAAAACCGCGCCGCGCGGCCCGCGTGAGGACCCCGGCCAACTCCCCGCGCCGCCCGCGGAACTCGGCGGTCGGCAGGGACACCGAGAGCGCCCGCGCCCCGTCGTCGAGCGGTACGGCCACACAGGTGTACGCCGGGTCCGTCTCCCCCACCGACACCGCGACGCCCGCTGCCCGCACCCGGCGCAGCTCGGCCTCGAACCGGTCGGGGCTCGTGATGGTGTGCTCGGTCAGGCGCGGCAGGCCGTGCTCGTCCAGATAGCGCCGCCTGGCCGGCCTGCCCAGCGAGGCGAGCAGCACCTTGCCGTGGGCGGTGGCGTGCGCGCCCTGGTCGACGCCGACCTCGAACGGGTCGGAGCCGTCGGCCAGTACGGCCGTGGTGCTGTCGACGACCGCGATCCGGCCGCCCCTGCGGGCGCTGAGGTAGGCGTGGGCGCCCGCTGCCCTGCGTACGCCGAGCAGCAGCTTGCGAGTGCCCGCGTCGACCCCCGCGTGCCGCTGGAAGGAGCGGTACAGGGCGGGCACGCGCGGGCCGAGCGCGAAGCCGTCCGGGGTGCGCGCCAGATGGCCGCGCGCGGTGAGCGGGGCGAGCAGGTGGTACACGGTCGAGAGGGCACAGCCCAGTTCGGCGGCGAGCGCCTTGGCGCCGACGGGCCGGGAGGACCGGGCGACCGCCTCCAAGAGGTCGAGCGCCCGGTCCACCGAAGCGGGGCCGCCGTGCTCCTGGGTCACGCCTTCGGAGCCACCTTGCTCAGTCCGTTGATGATCCGGTCCATCGCGTCGCCGCCCGTCGGGTCGGTCAGGTTGGCGAGCATCTTCAGCGTGAACTTCATCAGGATCGGGTGGGTCAGACCGCGCTGGGTGGCGATCTTCATGACCTTCGGGTTGCCGATGAGCTTCACGAAGGCGCGGCCCAGCGTGTAGTAGCCGCCGTAGACGTCCTTCAGGGTCTGCGGGTAGTTCTGCAGCGCCAGTTCGCGCTGGGCGGGGGTGGCACGCGCGTGTGCCTGCACGATGACGTCGGCCGCGATCTGGCCGGACTCCATGGCGTACGCGATGCCCTCGCCGTTGAACGGGTTGACCAGGCCGCCCGCGTCGCCGACCAGGAGCAGGCCCTTGGTGTAGTGCGGCTGGCGGTTGAAGGCCATCGGCAGGGCGGCGCCGCGGATCGGCATCGTCATGTTCTCGGGGGTGTAGCCCCAGTCCTCCGGCATCGAGGCGCACCACGCCTTGAGGACCTCGCGCCAGTCCAGCTCGCGGAAGGCCTTGGAGGAGTTGAGGATGCCGAGGCCCACGTTGGAGGTGCCGTCGCCCATGCCGAAGATCCAGCCGTAGCCGGGAAGCAGCCGGTCCTCGCCGGGTCCGCGCCGGTCCCACAGCTCCAGCCAGGACTCCAGGTAGTCGTCGTCGTGGCGGGGCGAGGTGAAGTACGTCCGTACGGCGACGCCCATCGGGCGGTCCTCGCGCCGGTGCAGGCCCATGGCGAGCGAGATCCGCGAGGAGTTGCCGTCGGCCGCGACGACGAGCGGGGCGTGGAAGGTGACCGGGGTCTTCTCCTCGCCGAGCTTGGCGTGCACACCGGTGACGCGGCCGGTGCGGTCGTCGATGATCGGCTCGCCCACGTTGCAGCGCTCGTGCAGGCGGGCGCCCGCCTTCTGCGCCTGCCGGGCGAGCTGCTCGTCGAAGTCGTCGCGCTTGCGGACCAGGCCGTAGTCCGGGTAAGAGGCGAGATCCGGCCAATCGAGCTGGAGGCGCATGCCACCGCCGATGATGCGCAGGCCCTTGTTCCTGAGCCAGCCCGCCTCTTCGGAGATGTCGATTCCCATGGACACGAGCTGCTTCGTGGCGCGGGGCGTGAGGCCGTCGCCGCAGACCTTCTCCCGCGGGAACGCGGTCTTCTCCAGGAGCAGCACGTCGAGCCCGGCCTTGGCCAGGTAGTACGCCGTCGTCGACCCTGCGGGCCCGGCGCCGACGACGATGACGTCCGCGGAGTGTTCGGAGAGGGGCTCGGTCACGGCGGGTTCTCCCCAAGGCTCGAAATCATTGTGCCGACCGGCACGGGATATGGGCAGTCTATGAGGCGGTACCGATCAGCCAGCCGAAGGGCCACACGTGAGCGACCAGACAGCGACCCTGCCCGCCGTGCACCTGCGGGTTCCCACCCATGAGGACGCCGTCGCCTGGCACCGGCTCTTCGACGACCCGGAGGTCATGGAGTTCTTCGGCGGCACGTCCGCGGAGCTCTCCATGTACGAGGAGCTGACCGCGCGCCAGCGCAGACACGACGCCGAACTGGGCTACTGCCTGTGGACCTTGCTGGACGCGGACGGTGAGCCGATCGGCTTCACCGGCGCCCAGCCGTGGCCCCGCGACTGGGGTCCGACGGGTGAGATCGAGATCGGCTGGCGGCTCGGCCGCGCGGCCTGGGGCAAGGGGTACGCGACCGCCGCGGCGCAGGCGACGGTCGAACGGCTGCGTGCCGTGGGGGTGCCGAGCGTGGTGGCGATGATCCGCTCGGGCAACGAGCGCTCCATCGCGGTCACCCGGCGGATCGGCATGGAGCTCGCCGAGACGTTCACCACCCCGTGGGCGCCCGGCGACCCGGAACCCCGGCGGGTGGCGCACTGCTTCCGGCTCGCCCTGTAGCGGGTCTACCCTGCGGGTACCGGGGACCTGCCGGTACCCGCAGGGGGTGACGTCCGTGCCCAATCCGCCCGAGCCGCCCGACGTGCGCGTGCCGCGACTGGTCGGCCTGATGGCCATGGACGCGCGCGAGGCCGCCGCGCGGTACGGCGTGCGGCTCGTGGCGCCCGACCGCCCCGGCTTCCACGACGTCGTGCTCGACCACGTCGTACGCCAGTACCCGCCGCCCGACGCGTGGGTGCCGCACGGCGCGGCCGTCACCGTCTGGTTCGACCTGGGTCCCGGCGAGGGCGAGGGCGGCGCGGGAGTGCGTGAGCCGCGCCGACCGGGGCCGCCGGACGGCGGTGCGCTGCGCAGGGAACTGGACGAGCCGGGCCCCGAGGTGACGGCGGCGCCGTGAGCGCCGCCGGAACGCCGGGCCGGGGACCGGTCTCCGGCAGCCTCAGTCGCTGATCAGCCGCCAGGTGTCCAGCGCCGTCTGATGCGTCTTGGCGCCCTCACCGGCCGGCAGGAAGTCCTCGCGCCAGGAGAACTGGATCGCATACTCCGTGCCGTTCTCCGCGATGTAGCTCTGGTCGATGGCGTGGATCGTGCGGTCCGACCCGTCCGTGTAGGTGTACTCCCAGATCGCGCCGGACCGCCCCTGGAAGGTGTTCCGCTCCAGCCGGACGCGCTGGTAGTCGGACTTGTCCGGGGCCGACTTGGTGTGCTTCTCGATGTTCAGGAAGTTCTCGTACGAGGTGTAGGGCGCGTCCGTGACGACGCCGACGAGGAACTCCTCGCGCCCGGTCGAACCGGCGTACGTGATCTGCCCCGGGCGCTGCGGGTCCACGGGCTCCCTGCGCCAGCCGGCCGGCGCCGCGAAGGAGAACCCTTCGGGGTCCCGCATGATCTCGGAGCCATCGGGGACGTTCACCACGCCGAGACCGCCCGAGCCGTCGGAACTCCCCGAACTGGCCGAGGCCCCGCTGCTGTCGGGCTCCGGGCTGCCCGTCGCGCCGGACGCCACCGGGCTCGGCTGCGGGGAAGGGGACTGGCTCGCCGACGACTTGGCGTCCTTGGCCGCGCCGTCCGTCTTGTCGTCGCCGCCGTCCTGCCAGAACAGGATCCCGGCCGCGGCGCCGCCGCCGATGACCAGGGCCCCGGCGATCGTGGCGACCCAGATGCCCGCGCTGCCACGGGAGTTGGGGGCTGGCGGCCGCTGACCGAGGTGGAAGGCACCGGGGTCGTGGAAGACGGCGGGCACGGGCGCGGCGCCGGGCGGCGGGGTCGGTGCGGCCTCGGGTGAGAGTGTGGGCGCGTACGAAGGAGCGGGCAGCGCCCCGGGCACGGCAGGCGCCGCCGGGTGAACGGTAGGCGCCGTCGGGTCGGCGGCAGGCGCCGCCGGGTCGGCGGCAGGCGCCGCCGGGTCGGCGGCAGGCGCCGCCGGGTCGGCGGCAGGCGCCGCCGGGTCGGCGGCAGGGGCCGCCGGGTGGGCGGGAAGCGCCCGCTCCCCCGCCATCTGCAACAGGAACGGCGCGAGAAACGTCGCCGCCGCGAGCCACAGCATCCCGAACAGCAGGACCTCGGGGACGCTGATCCCCGTCTCCACCGTGCCGTTGCCACTGATCCCGCCGAACTCCGAACCCCCGCCGATGCCGCCGTCCCCGGACGCCTCGACGCCGAATCCGCTGAACCCGGCGAGCAGCAGGACGAGCCCGAAGAAGAGACCGGCGGCGAGGAACTGCTCGCCGCGGCGGCCCGGACCGCGCCGCGCCGCGATGACGCCGACGGCCAGCGCGCAGACCAGGCCGAGCGCCAGCGCGCCCACGATCGCCCAGTCGTTGGTGACGTCGCCCAGTTCGGCGAGCCCGAAGGAGCCGCTCTCCTGGCTCCCGCCGTACATCGAACTGCCGCCGCTCACCGACGCCTCGGCCGACGCGCCCCAGCCGATGCCGAGCGCGGTGACCGCGAGGTTCGGCAGGAGGAGCAGCGCGACCAGGAGCGGCGAGATGTCCGAGTCGTCGAGGTCGGTGAGTTCGCCCAGGTCGTCGACCTGGGCGAGGCTGATGAAGGCGACGACCGAGCAGAGCACCAGGACGACGACGAGGGCGCGCAGCGCGGTGCCCGCGGCGCGGACGGCGGCCTGCGCGCCGGGCCGTGCGGCGAGCCGGTGCGCGAGGTCGTCGCGGTGCAACACCCCGTAGGAGACGACGAATCCGAGCAGCAGGGCGCCGAGCGCGGCGAGCACCGGGGACGACGAGACCTCGACGCTCATGATGTCGGGCTGCGCGAAGAGCGCGAGCGCGAGCACGCCGGCGGTCACCAGGAGCGTGACGCGGACGGCGGCTTCGAGCCCCGCAGTGCCGCCGGGCGCGGTGGCACCGGCCCCCGCACCGGCGCGCGTCAGGATCCTGGTGCGCAGGACGCGTACGCCGATGAGGAGCGCCACGATCCACAGCGCGGTCACGGTCAGCGGGACGAAGTGCAGCGACGCGGTGCCCTGGAGCACCTGGTCCGACGAGCCCGAGCCGAGGTCCGTCGTGCCGCCGAAGGCCGGCCGCTGCTCGTGGCCCGACAACTCGAAGCCGCCGCCCACGGATTGGAGCAGCAGCGCGAGGCTGACCCGCAGCCGGTCGACGAATCCGACGACCACCTCGTCGTCCTGCCCGTACGACGGACTCGCCAGCGCGACCGCCCCGACGAGCAGCAGCACGAGCGGCCACACGGCGGCCCGCACGGCACCGGCCCAGTCCCCACGGAACGTACGGCCGAAGAAGGCACCGACGGGTGACGGGGTGACGGGACCGGTCGCGGGGACGTAGGCGGGCGGCGGGGGCGCGGTGGGTGCGGCCGCCGGCTCGGGAGCGCGTTCGCGTCCGCACTTCATGCAGAAGCGGGCCTCATCGGGAGCGGGGGCCCCGCAGTGTGGGCAAGTGGACGCCATCGAAACGCTCCGTCAGTCCAGAGATCACCAGCGAGAAGGACCGACCCGTAAGAACCGCATAAAGAAAAAGCCGGGTCGTATCAACGGACACATCTTGCCCGGTGACCGGTTCCCATGGGCGCGGGATCCTCAGTCTCAACTGGAGCGTTACGAAGAGCCCTTGATCAGGCCTGCTTGAACCCGCGGTGCAGCGCCACCACGCCGCCCGTGAGGTTGCGCCACGCCACCTTCGACCAGCCCGCGTCCTGGAGCAGCGCGGCCAGCGCGGGCTGGTCGGGCCAGCTGCGGATCGACTCGGCGAGATAGACGTACGCGTCCGGGTTCGACGACACTGCGCGCGCGACCGGCGGCAGCGCCCGCATCAGGTACTCCTCGTAGACCGTCCGGAACGGGCCCCACGTCGCGTGCGAGAACTCGCAGATCACGACGCGGCCGCCGGGCTTCGTCACGCGGTACAGCTCGCGCAGCGCGGCGCCCGTGTCCTGGATGTTGCGCAGCCCGAAGGAGATGGTCACGGCGTCGAAGGTGTCGTCCTTGAACGGCAGCTTCGTCCCGTCGCCCGCGGTGAACGGCATCCACGGGTGGCGCTTCTTGCCGACCGCGAGCATGCCGAGCGAGAAGTCGCACGGGACGACGTACGCGCCGGCCCGCACGAACGGCTGCGAGGAGGTGGCGGTGCCCGCGGCGAGGTCGAGGACCTTCTGCGCGGGGCGGGCGTCGACCGCCTTGGCGACCTCCTTGCGCCAGAGGCGGGCCTGGCCGAGGGAGAGTACGTCGTTGGTGAGGTCGTAGCGTTCCGCCACATCGTCGAACATCGAGGCGACTTCGTGCGGCTGCTTTTCTAGGGAGGCGCGGGTCACTTTCCCATTGTGTCAGGCCGTGGCTCCCTGTTGGCGGGGGGCTTCGCCTGCGGCGGGCGTTTCGCTGTCGCGTCTGCCGTGACCTGTTCGTTGGCGGGTGCGGGTTGTCTTGGGTTGCTCGCGCAGTTCCCCGCGCCCCTTAAAACGGGGCGCCCCGCTGACGTCGCCCTTCTAGCGGGCCCTGTACAGCAGGCGGCCCGCGATCACCGTCGCCACGCAGGTGGACGCGCCGCGTGCCACCAGCTCGGCCCTGTTCTGTACGTCGAAGACCGCGAACCTCGCCGGGGCGCCCTCCGCCAGGGGCGGGAGCAGGACCAGCGGGGTCGGGGAGAGGGAAGGGGGGCCCGGCAGTCGCGGGGGGCGTTGGGCCACCGCGAGGCCCGCTCTGCCCACCGCGTCCATCACGGGGCGGGCGCGCAGTTCGCCCGCGACCGCCACCGTGCCGTGCGCCAGCATCCGCTGCACGCCGCGGCGGGCGCTGGCGCTCAGGCGGGACGGGTCGGCGCGGAAGATCGCCGCCGCGCGCTCGCCGCCGATGGGGCCGGTGCCCAGCTCGTCGGCCTCCCGGGGGTCCGGGTGGTACGTGGCCTCAAGGAGCTCGGGGCCGTACGGGTTGAGCAGGCCGGGCGTCAGGATGCCGGGCCAGCGCCGGACCCGGGCCGAGGGGTGCGCGGCGGCCAGCTCCTGGTGGGGGCCGACGGCGGCGATGGTCGCGCCGTCGGCCAGGACCGCCGTCTCCGGAGAGTGCTCGGCGACGTGAAGTGTCAGCAACAGGGCCTCAGTTGGCGGTGAGGAGCTTCAGCTCGGGGTGGGCCGTGCCGCCCTCGATCGCCGTGGAGGAGATGTGCGAGGCGACGCGGTCGTCGACGGGGTCGTTCGCCGGGTCGTCGTGCACGACGAGGTGCTCGTACGTCGTGGCGCGCTGGGCCGGGACGCGGTCCGCCGTGCGGATCATCTCGATCATCTCGCGCAGGTTGTTGCGGTGCTTGGCGCCGGCCGAGGAGACCACGTTCTCCTCCAGCATCACCGAGCCGAGGTCGTCCGCGCCGTAGTGCAGCGTGAGCTGGCCCGCCTCCTTGCCGGTGGTCAGCCAGGAGCCCTGGATGTGCGCCACGTTGTCGAGGAAGATCCGGGCGATCGCGATCATGCGGATGTACTCGAAGATCGTCGCCTGGGTGCGGCCCTTGAGGTGGTTGTTCTCGGGCTGGTACGTGTACGGGATGAAGGCCCGGAAGCCGCCCGTCCGGTCCTGTACGTCGCGGATCATCCGCAGGTGCTCGATGCGCTCGGCGTTCGTCTCGCCGGTGCCCATGAGCATGGTGGAGGTGGACTCCACGCCCAGGTTGTGGGAGATCTCCATGATCTCCAGCCAGCGCTCGCCGGACTCCTTGAGCGGGGCGATGGCCTTGCGCGGACGGGCGGGCAGCAGCTCGGCGCCCGCGCCCGCGAAGGAGTCGAGGCCCGCCGCGTTGATGCGCTGGATCGCCTCCTCCACCGACACCTTGGAGATCCGGGCCATGTGCTCGACCTCGGACGCGCCGAGGGAGTGGATGACCAGCTGCGGGAAGTCCTTCTTGATCGCGGCGAAGTGCTTCTCGTAGTACTCCACGCCGTAGTCCGGGTGGTGGCCGCCCTGGAACATGATCTGGGTGCCGCCCAGCTCGACGGTCTCCGCGCAGCGGCGCAGGATGTCGTCGAGGTCGCGGCTCCAGCCCTTCTTGGTGTCCTTCGGGGCGGCGTAGAACGCGCAGAACTTGCACGCCGTCACGCAGACGTTCGTGTAGTTGATGTTCCGCTCGATGATGTACGTCGCGATGTGCTCGGTGCCCGCGTAGCGGCGGCGGCGCACGGCGTCGGCGGCGGCGCCGAGCGCGTGCAGCGGGGCGTCACGGTAGAGGTCGAGCGCCTCTTCCGGGGTGATCCGCCCACCTGCGGCGGCACGGTCGAGGACGGACTGAAGGTCGGCCTTCTCGGTCACCGGGGCGTCCCTTTCGTAAGGGTTGTGGACGGGCCATGCCAGCGTACGCCAGGGGCTTTGTGCCTCCGACGCGGGCTCAGGCCGCGTACGACCCGATGAGCAGGCCCACGAACGCGCCGCCGAGCAGGAAGGGCCCGAAGGGGATCGCCGTCTTGCGTCCGGCGCGGCGGGCGATCACCAGCGCCCCGCCGTACAGCGCGGCCAGCAGGAAACCGGCGAAGGTGCCGAGCAGCAGCGAGCCCCACCCGTACCAGCCGAGCACCGCCCCCAGGCACAGCGCGAGCTTCACGTCGCCGAAGCCCATGCCGTTGGGGTTGATGAGGAAGAGCACGAAGTACGCGCCGGCCAGCGCGAGCGCCCCGTACACCGCGCCCGGCCACGAGCCACCGTGCTCGGGCAGCAGCGCGGCGCCCCCGAGCAGCAGCGGCGCGGCGCCCGCGAGCGGCAGCGTCAGGACGTCGGGGAGCCGGTGCACGGTGAAGTCGACGACGGCGAGCAGCACGCCGAAGGGCGCGAGCAGCAGCCAGACCCCGAGCTCGGGCCGCGCCCCCGTGGTGAGCGCGAGCGCGGCGCAGACGAGGGCGGTGGCCGGGGCGACGACGAAGGTACGGGGCCCGTACCAGTCGCCCTCCGGGCTCCGGGCGAGGCCGACCCACGAGCCGAGCGGCTGCCCGCTCGGCGTCTCGGTCCGCCACGCCTTCTCCGGCGGTACGGACAGCCGGTGGGCGGCGCGCGGCACGAGCGTCCCGACGAGGGCGCCCCAGAGGGCACCGCCGAGGACGAGGATCAGCGACAAGAGGGGCTTCCTGTTGTGGGCAGGCGTTCCGCACGGCGGAACGGGTGGGCACGACCCCCGGTGCCGAGCACCGGTGACCGAGGCGCTAGCTCACCGCGGTGAGGCCGCTGCGCCAGGTGGGCAACAACTCGTCCAGCAACGCCTCGGTCCTGGGCGGCAGCCCGCGCGCACCGCTCCGGGTGACCAGATCGGCGGCGACCTGCTGCAGGCGGGCCGGGTCCTCCGTGGCGTGCGTCGCGCGCAGCAGCTCTTTCCAGAGCCGCTCATCGCCCGGCGCGGAGCCCAACGCGGCGTTCAGCGCCTCGATCGCCTTCTCCGCGCGCCCCTTCTCCAGGTGGAACTCGGAGAGGGCGAGACCGATGTCGGCGACGAGCAGCGGCAGCTGCGCGTCGATGATCTCGTGCGTGAGCCAGGCGTACCGGCCCTGCGGCCGGTCGGCGAGCAGCGGCCCGCGCACCAGGACGAGCGCGTCGGTGAGCATCCGCCCGCGCACGGCACGGTTGCCCGCGCCGCGCCCCTGCGTGGCCTCGTGGTAGAGCGAGCGCAGTACGTCCAGGTCGGAGACGACTGACTTGGCGAGCGTGAGCCGCCCGGTCCGGTCGGCGCGCAGGCGGGGCGATCCGTCGGGCTCGGTGCCGAGCCACTCGCGCAGCCGGTCCACGAGCGCGTCCCGCACGTCGTCGGTGACGCCGCGCGGCCACAGCGCGGAGGCGAGCACCCGGGGGTGCACGCCCTCGCGGTGCAGGAGCAGCAGGGCGAGCGCCTCGTGCATCAGCGGGCTGCGCTCGCCGTCCGGCGCGTCCAGGCCGATGATCTCGTACGTACCGACGAGGCGGGCGTAGACCGCGGGCCGCCCCTGCTCGGTGACGTCGACGAGGAACGGCGGGGCCACGGCGGGCGCGCCCCCGTCCGGACCGCCGCCGGCACCGGCGCTCTCCGGGTCGGCCTCGCTGAAGAGCCGCACGACGGCGCGCTGCTGGGCCTCGGGCAGCGCCTGGGCCTCCAGTTCGAGCCCGAGCAGCGGGGCGAGCAGCTTGCCCGCGCGGGTGATCTCCATCTCCCAGGCGGCACCCGGCAGGTCGCCGGACTCGGTGCCGACCAGGTAGCCGATGCCGAGCCTGCTGGCGTCGGCGGCGAGCTCGGCGAGCTTGACCGCGTCCTCCGGGCCCGGCTCGGCGGCGAGCAGCACCAGGTGCGGGGCCCAACGGGTGTGCTGGGCCGGGCCCGTACGGCCGGTGAGCACCGAGTCGTGGCCCGCGGCGCCGAGCGCGCCGCGCCGCTGCCTGGTCTCGGCCTCCATGGTCTCGATGAGCGCCTCGACGTCCTCGAGGTGGCGCAGCCGGTTGGGCGCGAGCGGGGTGAGGTCCTGGCCGAAGCCGACGACGGTGATGGTCATCCGGTCCGACCAGCCGTTGGTGGCCAGCTCGGCGGCGACCGAGGCGAAGACGGCGGCGCGGTCGGCCTCGCTGCCGCTCAGCGAGACGATGCCGGGCACGGACTCCAGGTTGAGCAGGAGCCGCGAGTCGTCGAGGGTGCCGAGGCTGACGAGCCCCGGGTAGGGCGCCGCGGTGTCGACGTCCTCGTACCGCTCGGCGTCGGTGCGCGCCAGCATCCAGAACGTCTGGTCCTGCCCCAACTGCCAGGGGGCGGGCGGGCGTCCCGCGGGCTGCGCGAGCTGGAGGTGCAGGTCGCCGTTGCTCAGCCACGCCGCGTACACGGTCGGCAGGGCGCGGTTCTCCTCCGCGAGGGAGGCGGCGAGGCCGCGCAGCGAGAGGTCGAGCAGGCGTACGCCCTCGGGGTCGGCGCCCACGAGCAGCGCGTCCTGCACGTCGGCGGCGTCACCGGTCGGCGTCGGCGGCTGCATGCCGCGGCCACCGCCGGTCGCGCCCATGGCGGACTGCCACAGGGCGTGCCGACGGCGGCGGCCGAGCGCGAGGAGCAGTCCGGCGGCGAGCAGGGGCGCGCCGAGGAGGGCCTCGGGAAGCCCGAAGGAGGAGTCGTCGGAGGCGCCGGTGGCGGCGGGGGTCTGGTGCTGCCCCTGCTGTCCCTTGCCCTGACCGCCCTGGCCGTCGCCCGCGGGGCGCTGCTCGGGCAGGGAGATGTGCGCGGTGTCGCGGTCGACGGAGCCGCCACCACCTTGGTGACCACTGCCACCCTGCTCCCCGCCTTGCTCGCCCTGCTCTCCGCCGCCCTGCTGGTGGTCGCCGGACTTCGAGTAGTCGGAGATCTGCTCCTGCACGTCCTTGGAGACCTCGGGCGCCTCGTCGGGCATCTCGACGATCTCGCCGCCGTGCGCGTCCGCGGGCATCTCCATGATCCAGCCGGGCCGGATGAGGCTCGCCTCGGAGAGCCGCGAACCGTCGGGCTGCTCGCGGTCCTTGTTGAGCTGGTAGATCTCCTTGTACCTGCGCCCGTCGCCCAGGTGCCGCTCCGCGACCTCCCACAGGGAGTCGTGGTGGCGCCCCTCGGGCGGCTGGATCCGGTAGTACTTCGTGTCCCCCGCCTTGGCACCGCTGCCGCCGTCGGCGTGCGCGGCGGCCTGGTCGGCCTGCGCGGCGAGCGCGTCGGCGGCGCTCCCCGCCTGCTGCTGCTCCTGCCCGAAGAGCCCGGGGGTCTGGTGGGCGGAGGCGGCGGTCGCGGGCTTCTGATTGCCCTCAAGGGACTGCCCGAACTGCGAGAGCCCCGGCGCGAAGCTGGCGGCCGTGGCGCCCACCAGGAGCAGGGCGGCGACCAGTTGGCGGGCGAGCAGCTGACTGCCGCCCGCGCCCGGCACCCGGCCGGGAATGCCGACGCCGGAGAAGGCGGCCTTTATCTCCACGAGCACACAGGCGGTGAACTGCGCCCAGGCGAGCCAGACGACGACGGTCAGCACGTTGATGAACGTGTTGACCGTGATCTCCTGCTGCAGCCAGTCCAGCGAGGGCGCGCCGCCGGGCAGCGGCCACCCCACGAAGTACGCGAGCGCTCCGGGCACGCCGACGAGCAGCACGGCCAACGCGACGAAGGCGAAGAACGCCTTGACGAAGTCCCCGAAGGAACGCCTGCGCCCCGGCAGGGGCTGCGGCGTCCTGTTCCGCGGAGACTGCGGATTCGGCGGGCCGCCGCCCGTCGAACGTGAAGTGCTGCGCGCCATGGCGGGTGTCCTGGTGTCCTGTGGTGAGGAGTGGATGGTGACGGTGGTTTCTGATCGGTGGCATGAGCCTACTGAGCCGATGGTACGGAAGGGCCCGAAGGGCAGACAGCGGTATCACCTCTCCCACCTGCCCGTTTCATAACTCCCCGCACCAAAAGCCCGACTCGCCATGCCCGGTTGTGTCCTTCTCCGGCCCCCCGCCGACCACTCCACGACCGCTCCAGGCCCATCCCCGCCCAGGTGACGCCCGCCCTCACCCCGCGCGTCACAGTTGCGGCACGGAATCGCTGCGCTCGCGTAGCACTCTTCGACCGTTCGCTTCCGTCACCCCCGATGCCACGGGATGCTTCTCCCGGCGCCCTGCTGCCGCCGCACCCCACTTGGTAGCTTCGTTCTCGCCTGCACACCTGCACACACCCGCGTGTGCGCCGAACTCTGGGGGACCGTGCGGGGAGACACAGAAGTGACCGGCTTCGACGTCACGGGGACCTCGGCCCCCTGGGTCGTCTTCGTCCCCAAGGGCACGCCCGAGATCCACCAGCAGCTCTCCGCCCTGGAGGCGAAGGGTGGACGCGTGCATCGGTTCGACGCCGTCGATCTCATGACCGAGCAGGGCATCCACCGCGCCTTCGCCGAGAGCCTCGCGTTTCCCGGGTACTACGGGAGGAACTGGGACGCCCTGGTGGACTGTCTGGACGACCTGTGCGGGGCCGTCACCGGGGGCGTCGGTGTCGCGGGGGTCGTGTGCGGGGCGGATCCTCTGCTCGAAGCGGAGCACTTCCCCCTTTTCGTCTCGGTCCTCTGCCAAGGTGCGGACCGGGCGAATTCCGCGGTCGACCTCGACGGCTTCCCGGTGGATCGTCCCGCCGTCGCCGAGCATTTCGTCTTCGAGTTCGACGCGTTCGACCGTGAAAGGATCGAGCGCGGAGTGCGGCAGCCCGATCTGGTCGTCAGTTCGGGGGACGGGTTCGTCGTGGTCGGGCTCGATCCGGATGAATGGCACCGGCGCGCCGCGCAAGCTACATAAGCCGCATGAGCTGCATAGGGGGCATCACCATGGGCGGTAAGGGCAAGAGCGATCTCTCCATCCCACTCACCGACCTCGACGACTACGGCAGTCGGCTGCGTTCCGTGAAGGACCGCATGAACCGCACCAAGAAGACCTTCGAGTCCTACAAGGACGACATCGGCGACGGCGGCGTGTACGACGCCCTCGACGACTTCGAGTCCAACTGGGAGGACGGGCGCGAGGACATCGGGCAGCAGCTCGACCAGCTCGCGGACCTCTCCGACGCCGTCGTACGCGAGTTCAAGAAGCTCGACGACGACCTGGCCAAGCAGGCCAGGGACTCCGTGAAGGCGGGCAAGGAGAAGGCCAAGGAGAAGGGGAAGGGCGACGGCGGGAAGTAGCCTGTCAGCCCACCTCGTTCTCCGCGAGCGCCCGCCCCTTCACCGTCACGTCGCCCCCGTAGAACATCCCCGTGAAGACCGGGCTGTAGGTCATCTGGACCTCCACCTCGACCTGTTGGGCGTTGGCCGTCACGCAGTGGGTGTTGGCCACGTCCGCGCCGATCAGGCCCGCTTCCTCCACGAAGGCGCGGACGCGGGCGCCGCAGTTCTCGTAGTTGATGGGCGCGCCCTTTGCGCCCTCGTAGATGCCCTCGGTGTCGAGGTCCTGCGCCGCGTAGCGCGCGGCCTGTTCGGCGATGTCCGCGGCGCGTTCCCGCTTGGAGATGGACAGGCCGCCGTCGATGACGAACGCGGAGAGCGTGAGGAAGACGATGGCGAAGATGATGACCGCGCCCGCGCCCGAGCCCCGGTCGTCCAGGTGGGCGCGGCGGGCGTCGAGCCACCCGCGTACGACCGATGGGAGCTTCACGCCGACCTCCGGTACGGGTCGAGCGGCGAGCTGAACTCGGCCTTCAGCGTGGTGGCGACGTCCAGGCCGAGCATGGCGAGGCCCTTCACGCGGCAGCTGACCTCGACCGTGAAGAAGGGGTCGACGTCCGGGTCGAAGCCCGCGCTCTTCTGGATGACGCTGACCGGGCCCGAGCAGACGTCCGCGAGGTCGGCCTGTGCGGCCTTGCGTGCCTCGGCCATCGCCGTGCCGTGCTCCTTCTGGATCGAGCCCGCGCGCGCGGCGTCCCGCGCGGCGCCGTCGATGGCCCCGCGGCCGTCGACGAGTTGGCCGAAGGCCACCAGAACCAGGATGAAGAGGATCATCACCGGGGCCAGGAACACGACCTCGATGCTGGAGAGCCCCCGGTCCTCGCGCAGCCCGGCGGCGGCCGGGGCGTCGCGCGGTGCCTGCCGCGTCACTCGCCCTCCTCCACGAACCGCTCCACAGGACCCGCCGACTGCGCGTGCACCGTCATGTCGAGGCCGGGGAAGACCGAGGGCACCTTCGCCGTGATCTCCACGCCGACCGTGTTCTGGCCCGGCTCCACCGTCTTCACGGTCGGGTTGAGCACCAGCTTCGGGCCGAGCTGGCGGATGTAGGCGTCGGCCACGTCGCGTGCCTCGCCCCGCCAGCCGCCCGCGTTCTCGTCGGCCGTGGCGCGGGCCTTGCGCGCGCCCGCCTGGGCCGCGGCCTGGGCGACGTGGTCCGCGAAGAAGTACAGCGCGAACTGCACCGTCGCGAAGATCATGAAGAACAGGACCGGGGTGAGCAGCACGAACTCGACCGCGGTCATGCCGGATTCGCCGCGGGTGGAGGCGGCCTCCACCCTGCGGCGTACGAATCCACGCATTCCTCGCACCCGAACCCCGTCGCCCTTCACGATGCCCTCAGCGGCCCCCGAAGTACCCGCGTCAGCAGGTGCTGCCGGCGTCCGCGCCCTCGATGCAGTCGCTGACCTTGTGCGCGCCCTTGTCCAGGGCCGCGTTGATCACCGCGGCGACCACGCCCACGATCGCGACCACGACGGCCGAGATGATGACCCACTCGACCGCGGAGGCGCCGCGGTCCAGTTCGCCCGAGCGGGCGCGCTGCACCCGTCCCTGCAAGAAAGTGATCATGAAGTCCAGGCCCGGGTTACCGGTGCTGAAGTTCCGTCCGTTCATGGTGAGTTGTCCTCTCAGGAGTGGTGGGGGGATGAGTGCCGGTCCCCGTTGTCGTCCGGCACCGCCGTCGTCGTTGGATCGCTGCCGCTAGACCTGGAACACGCGCATCGCCGCCGGGTAGATGAGGAAGACCAGGAATCCCGCACACAGCATCAGCTGTGCCACCAGCATCGACTGGGACTTCTCGCCCGCACTGCCCTCGATCTCGGCGAGTTCGCGGTGTCGCATCGTCTCGGCACGGGAGGCGAGCGACTCGCGCACCTTGGCGCCGTCGTCCGCCACCAGCGCCAGGGACGCCGACAGGTCCTTGAGCTCTTCGACGCCCAGTTCCTCGCCGAGCGAGCCGAGGGCCTGCCACTGGCTGACACCCGTGATCCGGGCGTCGGCCAGAGCGTTTCGAATGCGTTGCGTCGCCCATCCGTCGGAGACCTCCGCCGCCGCCATGAGCGCCTCGGGGAGGCCACGGCCGCCCGCGAGGCTCATCGACACCAGGTCCAGATAGGCGCCGATGACGCGGCGCAGATCGCGCCGCTTGTCCGCCGCGTCCCTGCGTACTTCCAGGTCCGGCAGGAAGAAGAAGAGCACGCCGAACATCAGCGCGAGCCACACCGGGATGATCGGGCTCCTGCCGACCCCGAGCGTCCAGATGACGGCGAAGAGGAAGGGCCCGAAGAACACACCGGCCGCGGCGAGCAGCACCTTGGTCGCCAGGAACTTCTCCCAGCTGCGGTCGAGGACCGCGAGGTCCGCGCGGAGCGAACGCTGCTCCCAGCCCTGCTGGAGGTAGAAGTCGGCGACCCGCATGCCCACCCGGCTGCGCATGTTCCCGAGCCGGGTCGGCGCCTCGGTGTCCGAGGTGGCCCGGTGCGACTCGTAGGCCGCGCCGCGCGCCCGCATCGCGTCGATGCGGGCGACCGTCGCGACCGCGCTGCGCTTGGACGGCATCAGGGCGCGCACGAGGGCGAAGACACCGAGGCCGAGGACGGCACCGATCACTATCGGCATGGTCAGGCTCATCGACGTACCCCCTCAGGATTCGCGTAGCCGGGCAGGCCCTGCTGACCGGGATGGCCCTGCTGCGGCGCCTGCTCGGGGCCGCGCGGGCGCACGAACTGCACGCCCGGCTCGTCCTTGACGAGGAAGCGGTCCGGCGTCTCCACGGTGGACAGCTTGCGCAGCCACCAGAAGCCGAGCGCGAACAGGCCGCAGACCAGGGCGAGTACGGCCTGGCCCACCGCCGTGCCGTACGGCTCGACGAAGTCCCTGTTGAAGATCGAGAGGCCGAGCACGAAGGCGACCGAGACCGCCACCACGATCTGCACCGAACGCCGGGTCGACGCGCGCTGCGCCATGACGCGCTGGCGCATGTCGACCTCCTCGCGCGCCGACTTGGCGAGCGCGCCGAGGACGTGCCGCAGGCCGGGGCCGCGCAGCTTGGCGTTGAGGATCAGGGCCGCGACGATGATGTCCGCGGACGCGTCGTCGATCTCGTCGGCGAGTACCTGGAGCGCCTCGGGCAGCGGCGTACGCGCGCGCAGCCGGTCCACGAGGGCGTCCAGGTGCGGGCGCAGGACCGGGGCCGCGGCCCGCGCGGAGGCGGGGATGGCCTGTTCGAGGCCGACCGCGCCCGCGATGGTGTCGCGCAGCGACTCGGTCCAGGCGGCGAGCGCCTCGACGCGGCGCATCTGCGTGCGTTCCTCGGCGGCGCCGCCGAAGAGCTTGTCCCAGAAGAAGACGAGGATGCCGGCCGCGATGCCCGCGACGGCCCAGCGGGTCAGGAGCAGCACGACCAGGCCGACGCCGATCGCCGCGGAGCCGCGCCTGCCGATGAAGCTGATCAGTTCGCCCGCGCGCTGCGAGGCCTTCTGCTTCTCGTGCGCGGGCTTGGCGGGCAGACCGCGGATCGCGACCGCGAGGAGCGCGAGGCCGCCGCCCGCGGCGATGCCGCAGCCGAGCGCGTACAGGACGGGCAGCGAGAAGATTCCGCCCATCGAGCCGAGTGAGTTCATGTCGTGCTCACCCCCATTGCCCGGCGGGCCGGTAGCCGAAGGCCGCGAGGTCGTCCATGCAGGCGATCGGCGCGTGCGCGACGACGCGGCCGTCGGGCGCCTCGGCGAAGACCTCGCTGGAGAGCACCCGCCCGTCCACGCCGTTGACCTCGCGCACCGACGTCACCATGCGCTGGAGCTTGCCGCCGGTCTGGTAGTTGTTGCGCCGCTGGATGAAGACGACGAAGTTCACGGCGCCCGCGACGAGCATCTGGCTGGCCTCGATGGGCAGCCGCTCGGAGGCCTGCAGCGCGTACGTCGAGATGCGGTTGAAGACCTCGCTGGAGCTGTTGGCGTGGATCGTGGAGAGCGAGCCGTCGTTGCCCTGCGACATCGCGTTCAGCATCGTCACGATCTCGTCGCCGAGCACCTCACCGACGATGACGCGGGAGGGGTTCATACGCAGCGACCGGCGCACCAGCTCGGCCATCGAGATCTCGCCCTGGCCCTCGGAGTTGGGCAGCCGCTCCTCGAACGCCACCACGTTGGGGTGCAGATCGGCGAAGGTGTCCAGGCCGAGTTCGAGCGCGCGCTCGACGGTCACCAGGCGCTCGTGCGGCGGGATCTCGTTGGCGAGGGCGCGCAGCAGCGTGGTCTTTCCCGCGTTGGTCGCGCCCGCGATCATGATGTTCTTGCGGGCCCGTACGGCGCAGGCCAGGAAGTGCCCGACCTCCGGCGTCAGGGTCCCGTTCCCCACCAGGTCCGACATGAAGACCTTGCCCATGCGGGCGCGTCGGATGGAGAGCGCGGGGCGCCGCGTGACGTCCATGACCGCCGACAGACGCGAGCCGTCGGGCAGGCGCAGGTCGAGCTGCGGGTTGGCGGAGTCGAAGGGCCTCGACGACAGGCCCGAGTAGGCACCGAGGATCTGGATGAGCTCGACGAGCTCCTCGTCGGTCTCGGCGACCGGGTCGGCCTTGACCTCGCTGCCGTCGGCGAAGCCGACGAACACCTGGTCGTAGCCGTTGATGTCGATGTTCTCGACCTCGGGGTTGTCCAGCAGCGGCTGGAGCCTGCCGACGCCGAAGAGCGCGGCGTGCACGGCGGCCGCGTACTGCTCCTCGGTCTCCGCGTCGAGCGGGGTGCGCCCGGCGTTGATCTCCGCGCGCGCGTACTCCTCCAGGATCTGCGCGATGACGGCGCGGGCGTAGTGCCGCTCGTCCTCGCCGGACATCGGGGTGACGCCGGAGACCTGGTCGAGGCGGCGCTGCTCGGCGATGCGGTCACCGGCGTCCTGCCGGAACCGCTTGACCAGCTGATGATCGACGGGTGCGCTCATCGGCCCGCCCCGGCGGTCGGGTTGGCCCAGGCCGCGCCGTACTGCTGGTACAGGTCGACGGTCACCTTGCGGGCGGACCGGATGAGCAGCGACTTGTCGAGCCTGCCGCGCCTGCGCCCGGCCAGCTGCTCGGCGCCCGCCGGGTCGTCCGCGAGGGTGCCCACGACCCGGGCGCCGGTCTGCGCGGCCACCAGCATGTCGTTGACCTGGTGGACGAGTTTCGCGGACGTCGAGGGGTCGGCGATCAGCAGTACGCCGATGAGCGGCTGCGCGAGCGTCGCCGCGCCGCGCGGACCGCCGTGCAGCTTGGTCGCGAGGGCCGCGGCCCGGTCCCGGACGCGCGCGATGGCCTCGGGCTCGGTGCGCGAGACGAGCAGCACGAGCGCCGCCTGCGGGAAGAGCTCGACGGCCGGGGTGTCGCCGCTGATCCGGCCGCAGTCCGCTATCACGTCGGCGGGCGCGTTCGGGGAGTCGGCGAGCTGCGAGAAGGCGCGGCCGAGGGTGGGCCACAGGCCCGCGAGCCCGGCGGCCTGCTCGGCGATGCCGAGGCCGACGAGCACTTCGAGCCCGCCCGACAACGGCTGGGTGTGGTCCCAGAGTTGGTCGGGCACCAGGCCGCGACGGGCGGTGGCGGCGATGCTGAGCATGCCGGTGTTCGGGTTGAGCGGGCCACCGTGCGCGGCGGCGCTGCGGTAGACCAGGTCGCCGCCCGCGGGGTCGGTCTCCGCGACGAGCACGCGGCGCGGCCAGACGGCGGCGAGCGCGACGGCGGCGGTGGTGACGCCGGGGGACCCCTTGTCCGCGGCGAGAGCGATGAGCGCCATGTCTCTTCTACTCGCCTCTAGTTGCTGTCATTGGTGACGCGGACGATGACGACCTTGCCGTCGGACGCGGAGCTGGCGAGCCCGGCGACCTCCTCCTGCGGTACGAGGAGGGTGATGTTCAGGTTGCCCGTGCTCACGGTGGCGTCGCTCTTGGCTGCGACGGTGTTCACGCGGGCGGAGGCCACCAGCGGCTCGCCGCCCGCGGCGCCGCTGCCGCTCGCCGAGCCCTTGCCGGTGGAGGTGCCCGAGACGACCGGGTAGGCGGCGACGGTGTCACCGGACTTCAGGTCGGAGGGGTACTGGCCTTCCTTGAGGGAGAGACCGACGGAGGCCTTACCCGCGGGCAGCCCGGAGCTCTTGGCGAACATCTCGCCGACGGCGATGGAACCGGCGGGGATGGCGCTCTTGGCCTTCAGCTTGGAGAGGGCGCCGCGCTGCTCCCACGGGATGTAGTGGATCGACGTGTCCTCGGCGACCATCACGGACTTGATGTTCTTGTCCGCGTCGGGCGACTCGCCCGCCGCGATGGGCGCGACCACCTTCACGACCTCGATGCGGTCACCGGCGCGCAGCACGAGCACCGTGGCGCCGAGGGCGCCGACGAGGATGAGGAGTACGGCCAGAGCGGCAAGTGCCGGTTTGCGCTCGCGAGGCGGCGCGGGAAGGCGCTCGCCGACACCTGGCTGAGCCGGCGCGGCGGAACGGTTGTTGCCCGCCCCCATACGCTCCTGGATCTTCACGCAACTGCTCCCCGCACGCCCAAGAAGATTCGGTCAATTTCCGTCATTCGCGACACTCGCGACTCTCTACGCTCCACCTCGGGCGGGCTATTCAGCCCCAGGCTCAGTGTCAAGTCATCGCACCGTATCAGCAGCACATAAGCCCCTCAAGGCGCGTTAAGGATCGTGAAGCGCGGCCCTCTCATCGTTATCCACGCGCAATCCTCGCCCTCTGGTTCCGATGTCACCCCGGGGTCTCAGGGAGCGGGATTGATGTGCGTACGCGAATATGGAGGCTTTACTCAACTGGGGTCGAGGGGGCCTCGGGTGGCGACTTTCATACGGTCCCGTCCGGCTCGCGGGAGGTCCACGCCATGATCGGTCGGCCCCAGGAGGGACGCCGGGCGGAGCGGGAACGGTTCCCACCCTCTTCCCATCCGCCACGGCATGCGCCACGCCACTCAAAAGGGGAGCCGACGCCTCCCGAAGCACCACCACCGAACGCCCTCCGGTCCTCCGCATAACCCACGCAACTGCGGGGCGGCGCTGCTGACGTGGGTGGCTGGACTACGGGGCGACCGGGACGACCGACCAGCCGGAAACGGACTCCGGGGCAAGGCGAGCCAAGGGATGCCAAAGGTGGCTAAAGATGGCCAGATCGGCACGTATGCCTGGACGACGACTCTCACCGACCCGAGCGGGGAGCCCAACACGCGCCTGCGGCGACCCAGTTGGCCGTTGGCTCGGGTCAAACTCCCAGCGACCACGCGGCGTCAATGGCGTCGCGAGGAATATTGGGGTCCGCCCAATCCGCCGTCACAGCCACCCAGCCGCGCGCATCTCCCCGGACGGAGAATTCCTGCGGGACGACCAGCCCGTGTTCACCGGCATAGCGCACGGTGTCCGACCGCCAGACCCATTCACCATCCGTCTTGACCGATGAACACCCGGGCAGAACGAAGCCGCAGACAATCACCGCGGGGCCGCCCTTCAGGTATCGACTCCTGGGCCAAGGCCCAGGTGCCGTATGGCATCGCAACACCGATGTAGTTGCCCAGCCCTTTGCTGGACGGCGGTGGCGGGCCCGCCTCCTGGGCGAATTCAGCTCCTGAAGCGCCGGACCAATGAACCCACCGACCCCTATCAACCTCTCACACTCCGACGCGAGGAGCTCCACAAGAATTCGTTGAACCGTAGACCAAACCCCGTCCAGTGCACGGCATTTGACGGCTCAATGGTTCGGACCTTTCGCGCACGCAGAGCAGTGACTCGCAATCCCTCGCACGAAAGAGAAACCAACCCCCCATGAAGACCCCCACGACAACCTCCACGAAGACCCGCACGAGAACGGCCGCCGGACTCGCCGCCTCCGCCGCCGCCCTGGCGATGGTCGCCACCTCCGCGCCCGCCGCGCACGCCATCATCGGTGGCACCGAAGTCTCCAATGACGCCTACCCGTTCATGGTCGCGCTGATGGAGAAGGGCTCCGGCAGCGCGCTCGACCGGCAGTTCTGCGGGGGGAGCCTCGTCACGGCCGACACCGTGGTGACGGCCGCGCACTGCCTCGTCGACGACGCGGGCAAGCCCGTGAAGCCCAAGTCCCTCCAGGTGGCCGTCGGGCGTACCGTGCTCTCGGCCAAGCAGGGGCAGATACGGAACATCGCCAAGGGCGGCGTGGTCGTGCACCCGCGCTACCTCAAGGGCAAGGAGGCGTACGACGTGGCCTTCCTGCAACTGGCGAAGCCGGTCAAGGGCATCGCCCCCGTCGCGCTGCCCACCCAGGGCACCGACGCCCTGATCCGCCCCGGCCAGAAGGCCACCGTCGCGGGCTGGGGCAACACGGACACCGAGATGACCTACACGCCCGACCGGCTGCGCCAGGTCAAGGTCCCGATCATCTCCCACGCCGAATGCGGCACGAGCTACAAGGAGTACGACTCGAAGGTCAACTTCTGCGCCGGGGTCGAGGGCAAGGACTCCTGCCAGGGCGACAGCGGCGGCCCCATCTTCCGCAACGTGCCCGGCCGCAGGGCCCCGATCCTGATCGGCGTCGTCTCGTACGGCGACGGCTGCGGCGCGCAGGGCGCCCCCGGCGTCTACACGTCGCTGAGTTCGGCGAAGCTGTGGAAGACGCTGGACGAGTCGCCGGCGGGCAAGAAGGTGAAGCGGGGGCTGCACCGCCGCTGAGGCAGGGCGGCAGGTGAGCCGATGGCCCGGGGCGTCATGCGCTGACGCCCCGGGCCCACCGAACTCGGCGAGGAACCCCCGCGCCGCCTCGTGGATCTCGAAGGCCCCGTGCTCGGCGAGGGTCCTCTCCCACTCGGCCGTGGCCACGGACCGCCCCGGGTACCACCCGGCCGCCCGCAGCACGCGGTCGGTCTCCGCGGACCATCGCTGTCCGAACTCGTTACGCACCCCGGGCCCCTGGTCAAGTGGTCAGCGGTACCAGTCTTCGCCCGCGCTCCCGAGCGCGCTGCGCAAGAAGCTCTCAAGGTGCGGCGAGACCCAGTTCCGGGAATCCGTCTCGTGGTCCCACACGAACACGTCGTCCCGCTCCGGGGTGCGCACGAAGGCGAACTGGTCACCGCCGCCGTTGTCCCCGAAGAAGAGCATGGAGTCGAACGGCATGTACAGGGTGCGGTACTGCTCATCGGTCCTCAGGGACGAGTTCTCCGACAGGATCTTCTCCGCGGTCCAGATGACTTCCGTACCGTACTCGTCTTCGACGCCGTCCGTTTCCAGGAGAAGCGAGGAGAGAGACGAAGGGAGCGATTGCCCAAGTCCGCTTTCAATAGCGCGAATTCTCTCACTCTCCGCCGCTTCGGACAGTTGCACATCCGGGAATTCTGCAGCAAGCTCACGCCACATGTTGCTCCTTGAGGCTATCTGATGCGCGGTTGGAACCAGTTGCCCAGCTTATCATCCACCTTACTGACGTGATCGAGGACTTCCTGCCGCGTGGGGGCGGGGTTCGCGTTGTAGAACTTATTCCATTCAACGCGTATCGCACTGAGGTGGACTTTGCTGTTGATGTCGCCCTTAGGTATGCCGCGCAAGTTCTCAAGCGAGTGGATCTCGTCCGCCGAGAAAAGGTTTGGATAGCGCTTCAACACCTGCTGCTCGATGGCATGGTGCACCACCACCTTTCCCTTGAGAGCCGGATGCGCGTCGAAGAAGGTCTTCTTGTAGCTGTGACTCGTGGTGCTGCCGACAGCGCCCTCCTCCCTGACCGGTATCCCCTTGCCGAGGACCGTCTCGTTCCGCGCGGCAGCCTGCTTCGCCGCGTCCTCGCAGGGCGTCAGACCCAGCGGGTCGACCCATGTCAAAGGATTGCGGACGTAGGAGGCGGGGTTTGGCCCCGGCGCGAGGCCCAAGGGGTCCTGCGTCAAGTACCGGGCGATTTGCGGGTCGTAGTACCGAAAGTGGTTGTAGTGCAGCCCGGTTTCCGGGTCGAAGTACTGACCGGGAAAGCGCAGTGGCGTGTAGGCGGCAGCGCCCGAGTCCCACGTCGTGGTACCCCAAAGCGTGCTACGGGCACGCCAGGCGATTTCCCCCGTTTCGTCGATCAGTTCGGTGGGTGTGCCGACCAGATCGGTGACGATGGCGAAGAATCGGGAGTCGATTTCTTCGTCGGGCGCACCCGCGACGGTCAGCCGCTCGGTCTGGGAAACAGGAGTAAGGCCCTGGTAGTCCCACGTGAGGACCACCTGATGAGAGAACTCGGCGGACGTCGTGCTCTGCTCGCAGAGGTTTATGCCGTCCCAGGTGAAATCGACCCGTTCGACCACCGTCTCACCGTCGGATGCCATCCGGAGTTTCGCCGTGCGACGCCCCAGCGGGTCGTAGGTGTAGCGCCACCGCACGCCGTCCGGGGTGACGACCGCGGTAAGGCGGTCCTCGACATCCCATTCATAGCGCCAGGTATCCGGGCCACGGGAAAGCCGCCGCTTCTGACGCAGGGTCATACGCCCTAGGTCATCGTGTTCGTAGCGAATGTCTCCCGCGCGGGAGATACGGGTACCTGCATAAGTTCGCGCTCCTGTGGCCTCATGCCCGGGGTGAGTGCGAGGCCAGTCGCTGTGGGCCACGTTGCCGGCCGAGTCGTAGGCGTAGGTCTCGGTCCAGTTCGGAGCACGAACGGCGGTGACGCGCCCCATCGGGTCCAGCTCGAAGCGGCGGCTTCCGGAAGCCCGGTCATCGATTCCGGTGAGGCCGCCGTCGGCACGGTAGGCGTAGGAGCGGTGTTGGACGGCTCGACCGTCGATGCCGGTGACCGACTGGCTGGTGAGACGACCCACCTCGTCGAACGCATGGACCAGAGTGACGCTCGTACCGATGCGGCGGGCCTCTGTCCGGCCCGAAGGGTCACGGTCGAAGCCGATGACGCGACCGGACGCGGTCAGCCGGGCAAGACGGCCCGCCTCGTCGTAGGCCCAGGAACTGGTCGCACCGGAGGGCGTCGTACGCCCCACTGGCAGCCCTGCTTCGTCGTACGCGTACGCGAGCCTGCGTCCGTCGACCGTCTCGGCAAGGGGACGGCCGGAGCTGTCCAGCTCAAGGACGAGAGTGGAATCCGGGCCGACGGCGTGCGTGAGGTTCCCGAGTTGGTCGTAGCCGAAGGTGGTGACCGCGCCGTCGGCGTCCTTGCGGAGAACCTGTCCGAGCACGCTGTGCTCGAAGGCGATGGTCTGGCCGAGGGCGTTGGTGCGCGAGGTGAGCCGGCCCGCGGCATCGTGGGCGTAGACGAGGGTACGACCGTCGAAGTCGGTCTCCGAGATCAGCTGTCCGGCCGCGTCGTAGCGGTAGCTCCACGTCAGCCCACCAGGGGCGGCGACTTGGGTCAGACGCAAGGAAGGGTCGTAGCCGAACTCGTACCGTGCCCCGTCGGGGTCGGTCCGGGCCGACAGAAGGTCGAAGTGGGTGTACTCGGAGAAGGTCGTGTGGCCCGACTGATCCGTGTGGCTGGTGCAGTTGCCCTCGCCGTCATAGGTCCAGGTCTCCGTCGCACTGTCAGGAGTGGTCCGACCGATGAGCAGGCCCTCTCGCGACCAGGCCAGACGCGTGGTGCGCCCTGACTCGTCGGCGAGGGCCACGGAGCGCCCGAAGGCGTCACGCCGGAGGAACGTGCTGCCGATCGCGTCGATGATCTCAAGAGGCAGACCCGCCGGATCGCAGCGCACCGTCGTGACGCGGCCCAGCGCATCCGTGACGGTGAGGGGGTGGCCCGCCGGGGTGTAGGTGCTGCGCGAGGTCGTCCCGGCGGAGTCGGTGAGTTCCGTGCAATTGCCGCGCTCGTCGTAGCCGTACCTCCACGAGGTGCCGTCAGCGAGAGCGATGGACGTGACGAGGTTGAGTTCGTTGTACGCGTAGCGGACCACGGCCCCATCCGGCCCGGTCCTCTCCACCGGTTGTCCCAGTTCGTTGTTGACGTAGGCCGTGGTGTGTCCGAGCTGGTCGGTGGTGGCGGAGACGTTGTGGTGGGTGTCGTAGGCGGTGGTGACCGTGGCGCCGAGCGGGTCGGTTTCGGCGACGATGAGGCAGTGGGCGTTGATGGTGACGCGGGTGGTGGCGCCCTCGGCCGTGGTGATCTCGGTGATGCGGCAGTCGGGCCGTGCGGGGTCGGGGAGGTCGTAGGTGAAGGTGTTGGCCATGTGGCCGGCGATGCCCTGCTGGCCGGTGCAGCGGTCCTGCTCGTCGTAGGTGTAGGTGTAGCGGCTGTCGTTGGTGTCCTGCCAGGCGGTCAGGCGCCGGTGTTCGTCGTAGGTGAACCGCAGTGGCAGGCCGCTGGAGTTGGTGACGGCGGTGAGGTTGCCGTCGGTGTAGCCGTAGCGCTTGAGCACGGTGTCGGTGCCGTCCGGGTCCGGGTCGGCCAGGCTCAGGACGGTGACGCGTTCGTCCTCGACGGTGAGTGTGAGGTGGTAGCCGCCGCTGTGCCGGATCGCGGTCGGGGCGCCCTCGGTGTCGTACGCGAAGTCGATGGTGTTGTGGTTGCGGTCGGTGATCCGGGCCAGCAGGGCCACGTCGTCACCGTCGGTGGGTGGGGCGAAGTGGCGGGTGTGGCCGGTGACCGGGTCGGTGAGGCGGTAGCCGCCCTCGCCGGTGGCGGTCAGGGGCCAGCGCGGTCCGGACTCCGGGAGCACGGGGGTGCCCGGCGTTTCGGGGTGCGGGTAGGCCAGGAGCATGCCGTCCTCGGTGACGAACACGAGGCCCTCTTCGTCGGCTTCCAGGCGCTGGTCCAGCGTGGAGGTCCAGGTCGGGCCGAACCAGCCGCCGCTGCGGTAGCCGGAGGCGACCCGGCGGGTGAAGACCAGCGGCAGCGTGCCGGGCAGCGTCACGTCGGTCTCGGTCAGGAACATCTGCCCGGTGGCCACGTCCACCGGGTCACCACAGCCCTTGATCTTGCTCTTGACCCGGTTGAAGGCACCCTTCGCGCCGTCTTTCAGGGCGGTGCGGGCCGACTTGAAGCCCTTCAGCCCGCCCTTGAGCCCCTTCAGGCCCTTGCCGAGTTTGGCCGCGGTGGTGATGCCCTTCATGCCCGGAATGCAGTCCAACGCCGCGAACGCCACGTCCATCAACGTGGCTTGGCCTTTCGCGTATTTGCTCAACGTGTCCGCAAGCACGATCGCCCCGGCCACGATCACGATCGCGGCGAGGATCGGCCCGCCCACGATCATCGCGATGATCCCCACGATCGCGACGACGACCTTGCAGACCGCGACGATGGTGTCCCAGTTGTCCGAGACCCAGTCGCCGATCTCCTCCCACCACTTGCGATTCCTGATGCCCGCGTCGGAGGCCTCGTCGATCTTCCGCTTCGCCGTGCTCGCCGCGTCCTCGCGGATCTTGCG
Source organism: Streptomyces sp. NPDC087300 (assembly GCF_044744425.1). Classification (NCBI taxonomy): domain Bacteria; kingdom Bacillati; phylum Actinomycetota; class Actinomycetes; order Kitasatosporales; family Streptomycetaceae; genus Streptomyces; species Streptomyces sp. NPDC087300. The sequence continues at coordinate 116,451 of NZ_JBIUYI010000012.1, read as the reverse complement.
GGCGTCCTCGGCCATCTTCTTCGCCGCCGCCAGCGCGCCCTGCGCCGAGGACACGTCGGACTTCGCCGTCGTCTGGGCCTTATCGGCCGAAGTGGCGTTACGGGTGGCGGCCTTGACCTTGTCCGGGTCGGGCGGCGGAACGTTCTTGCTCTTGGAGCCGCCGTCGTCCTTGTACTTGTCGGCCTCCTTGCCCGCCCGCTCCACCCACGAATCAGCCGACGACAGACGGGACTTGGCGCTGGACAGGTCGGCCTGCGCCTCACGGCCCTTGACCAGCGCCTTGTCCGCCAGGGTCTGGGCGCGCTCCAGCTCGGGCCAGTACGCGGACAGGGCGTCGCCCGCCATCTCGTAGCTCTTCTTGAGCTTCTTCAGCTTGGCCGGGGCATCCTCGAACTTCTCCGTGAACGCGTCCGCCGTCTTGCCCGCCCACCGCAGGATCGCGTCCTCGCCCGCCATCCCCTTGATGTCCCGCAGGACCCGGCCCACGTCATCGGCGAAATCGTGCAGGTTCTTGGACAAGCTGCGCACCCGGTGCGGATCACCCGGCGTCGGATCCTTCTCCAAGTCCAGGACATGCCAATCGCTCGGCCGATGGCCCCCCATGCGTCTTCCCCCGTCGCATCCGCAATCTCAGTCACCCTGAGCGGATACGAAAGTACTAGCCAAGCACCCCTGGTGTCCCCCTCGGGCGACGCTAGTCCGCAAACCGGAACGTAGACGTCACCGCATCGAAGATGTCGAAGAACGAGTCCGCGAGTTCGAGGAGCTGGCTGCTGCCCGAGACCAGGGCGACCTTGCCCTCCTGGCCCGGTACCGGGATGAACGTCTGCATCAGGACCACGCGCATCGTGCGTTCGTCGCCCGGTACGGAGACGTCCTCGATGCCGTACGTCCGCGCCGCGAGCCCCACGCCGGGGATGTCGACCGTCGTCACCTTGCGCCACGCGTCGCCCTCCCGCTTGGCCTCGCGCACACCGAGCTGGGCGACGATGCGGTCGGGGTCCGTCGGCAGGACGTCGCCGTTCGGTGTGCGGGCGCCGACCAGGGAGACCGTGACCGAGCCGGTGACCGGGGTGTCGCCACCGAAGCTCTCCGCCATGCAGCCGCAGTACAGCGCGCCCGACTGCCACGCCTCGTGCGACGCCTTGCGCAGGAACGCCTCGTACGTCTCACGGTGCGGGGCCAGCTCGGGGCGCTCGCGCACACGGTCGTTGAGCATCTGCCGGATCGCGGCGTCCCGGGACTCGGGACGCACGTCGAACTCCCACCACGTCTCCGGCACCTTGATGCTGAATCCGCCGCGCGCGATGGTCTGCGGTGCTGTGTAGCGGGCCATGGTGCGCCCTCCCCGTCGTTCCCCGTGGTGATCGGCTCCGGCCGACCCCGTTGTGATCGGCTCCGGCCGCCCAGCCTACGAGGCGTGCGGGACCGGGGCCTTCACTCCCCCGGTCACTCCCCCGTCGCCCCGTCCAGCCGCTCCCTGAGCAGGTCCGCGTGGCCGTTGTGGCGGGCGTACTCCTCGATCATGTGGGTGAGGATGTAGCGGAGCGAGTACTCCTCGTCGTGGAAGCGGACCGTGACGTCCAGGTCGTCGGTGGCGTCCACCAGGGCGCGGGAGCGGGCGCACTCCGTGTGCCAGATCTCGAACGCCTCGTCGGGATCGGCGCCCGCGACGTCGAAGTCGGCGTACTCGCCGGGCACCCGCGGGCGCCAGTTCGCCCGCAGGTCCTCGCCGTTCAGGACGTTCCTGAACCAGCTCCGCTCGACCTCCGCGAGATGTCTGACCAGGCCGAGCAGGGACATCTCCGAGGGCGGCACGGCCCGTTCGCGCAGTTGGTCGGCGGTCAGGCCCGCGCACTTCATCGCGAGCGTCTCGCGCTGGTACTGGAGGAAGGCGGTCAGGGAAGCGCGTTCGCCGGCGCCGGAGTGCGGGGGTTCGGCTCGACGGTGGAGCGCGGTGCGTATTTCGGCGGTCTCGGGCATCGCGCCATCATGCCGACGCGTTCCCTGCGGGCGCATGTGGATTTCGGCCGCTCCGGTGGGTCGGGAGGAACTGGTGGGTCGGTAGGAACTGATGGGGCCGGAGGAACTGGTGAGGTCGGAGGGGTCCTCGTGGTGGTCAGCCGACCGGTCCCCATGCGCGGCGCGGGCCCTCCGGCTCGTCCGGCGCCACCGCCGCTCCCTGTCCACCCGCTCCCCGTCCATCCGCACCGTGCCCGCGCCCCCGCCCACGCACCAGCCCGACCAGTCCCGCCACGAGCCCGGCGAGCGCGGGCAGTCCGATCAGGCCCGCGAAGCCGAGGAAGAACCAGCCGTCGCTCTCGCCCCGGTCCAGCGCGCGAACCCCGCTCACCAGGACGGCCACGAACAGGACCGCCCAAGGGAGCAGCCACGGCCAGGGGTTGGGCCCGGGTACGGGAGGCCCGCCGCGGCCCTCGCGGAAGGCCGCGTACCAGTAGCGGGCGCACCACCAGGCGACCGCGAGCACGGAGACCGCTCCCGCGCCGAGCCCAAGGCGCGCGAGGCCGCTCAGCCCGTCCCCGAACGCGGTGGCGGTGAGGATCGCCCCGGCCAGGCACATGAAGAGGCAGAGCATGGTCCCCGCGACGAGACGGTGGCGGCGGCTGCCGCTGAGGGATCCGGGCGAGATGTACATGGCGACACCCTAGGGCCGCCGGGCGGATGACCCGTGGAGCCGTGAACGCGCGTGCCGTGGGCGGAAGTTCATGTCGCCGCCGCGCCGACGAGTGCCCCGTGACTCCCCGGCGTACGGCCGAGTAGGGTGCCGGGACGTACGGCCCCACCCGTCACTCACCGCTCAGCCGCCCCGGACCGGCGGCGGACAGGAGCCCCTTCATGCAGCGGACCCGCACGGCCGTCGCCGCGTCCGTCCTCGCCCTCCTGTCGGTCGCGGCGCTCGGCGCCTGCTCGGGCTCCGACGCGTCGGACGACGGCTCGGACGCCAAGTCCGCGCCGTCCACGGCGCCGGAGAAGAAGACCCAGGACCCGGCCGCCGAACTGGGCGAGGCGGCCCTCGGCAAGAGCGAGGTCAGCGGGTACACGGTCAGGAAGCCCGATCAGAAGTTCGCGTTTGCCGGGTCCAAGGACCAGGTCAAGGTCGACAAGGCCGCCTGCGCCCCGCTCGCGTACGCGATGAACCAGTTCCCGCTCGGCACCCCGAAGGCCGATCTCACGCGGGTCGCCTCGTCCGGCGGCAAGACCGTGGGCGCCTTCACGTACGTCTCCCTCGCTGCGTACGGGAACGGCGGCGGGGACGCGAAGGCCGCCTTCGCCGGGCTCACCAAGGCCGTCGGCGCCTGCGGTGCGGGCTTCACCGCGAAGGGGGGCCAGAGCAGCACCGCGTACGACTCCGTCGCCCCCGAGACCGCGCCCGTGCCGGCCGGCGCCGACGAGTCGACCGCGTTCAAGGCCACGACCAGGTACGAGGGCGTCACGCACACGATGCGGACCCAGGCCGTCCGCCATGGCGACACCCTCGCCGTCTACTTCGCGGTGGACGGCATGGCCCTCGTCGAGAAGCGCTCCGGTGACGCGAAGGTCGCCGCCGCCGTCCTGAAGGCGCAGAACGCGAAGCTGGGATAGCGCGGCGGCGGAGTGGCCCGGACTGATCCAAACGAAAGGCCCTAACCCGCCGCCCGCACACTGATCCACCCCGCGAACGCGTCGATGTCGTCCATCGCCCCGAGCACCCGCCGCGGATCCGGCGCCGCGGCGATGACCACTACATCGACTGCATCGACTGCATCGCACCCGGCCGCCTCGTGCCGCCACGCGTACCGCACGCCCGCGACGATCGTGCGGTCACCGTCCGTCCGCGTGTACCGCAGGGAGCGCAGGCCCGTGCCCAGCGCCTCGGTGGTGAAGTCCTCCACGATCGGCTTCTCCACGAGCGCCGTGTCGTCCGTGGAGACCAGGGCCCGCAGGGTCTCCTCGCGCTCGCCGTCCGCCTCGACCGAGGCGACGTACACGGGAAGCGGCATGTCGCGCGGGTCGGGCAGGTGGAGGTAGACGTCGAATCCGGGGTGGCTCTCGGGGAACCGTTCCGCGCAGGCGCGCAGCGTGGCGGCCAGGCCTTTGACGTCCTTGCGGGTCGGCTCCAGGTCGGTGTCGCCCCACCACGCGTCGGACATGTAGCGGCCCCACTCCTTGGGGCCCTTCCACGGCGTGCCCGCCCAGGAGTTCGGGATCCGCATCCACAGGTCGGTGTCGTAGTCCACGTGCGGCCAGCTCATGCTCGGCTCCATCGGAAGGTGCTCATCATCGCGTCAAACAGTTCTACGAAGAGGTCGGCGAGCGCGTCGTCGGGGTCGGCCTCGCCGAGCGTGGAGAAGACGACGCCGAGCCAGCGGCCGGGGTCGCCAGGCACGGGGACGACGTAGTCGACGCGGTGCGAGGCGAGTTCGCCGCCGCCCGGCGCGTCGGCGGCGACCGTGCGCTCCGTACGGACCGCCCGTACGCCGTCGAGCTCCGCCATGGTCGTCTCGCCGTCCCGTCCCGGTGCTTCCAGGAGGCGGCGCGAGACGGCCGACGGGTCCACGGCGACCTCGTCGGGGAACTTCATCTCCGAGACCACGATCGAGGCGGGCACCGCGATGCCGTGCATCCGCTCGATGGGCAGGTAGAGGTCGAGCCCCTCGGCCTTGCGGGCCTCCGCCACGGCGTCCTTCAGGCGGCGCTCCAACTCGCGCCGGTACGGCCCGATCCGGTCGCGCGGCGCGTCCGCGGGCAGCGTGGCGAAGGCGTCGTCGACGATGGCGCGTATCGCCTCCTCCGTGCCGGAGCGCATGGGTATGCGGACCCACTCGGGCGGCAGGATCAGCTGGTAGCCGTGGGGTGCGGTGGTGGTGCGGTCGGTCACGTCGGCCTTCGGCGGAATGCGGTCGGTCATGGCTTGCGCCCTCGCAGGGCACGGAACTTGGGCAGTCCCCACTGAACGAGCGGCGCCGTCAGCGGGATCAGTACGTAGAAGACGGAATCGGTGACGAACCCGGTCAGGCCGTTCAAGAGGGCGTGGGCGAAGACCACGACCGGAATCCCGAAGTCACGCTGCGGCGAGCGCTCGTACTTCAGGATCAGCCCGATCACGAGAGCCGTGGCGACGACGCTCGCGGGTCCAAGGACATGGCGCACGACGAACGTCGTGACGTCATCCGACGCGGCAGCCACGATCATGGCCGCGCAGTACAGGAGCGGAGGCACCAGCGAGATCACGCGCACCGCGGCGACGTCCTTGCCGTAGGCCTTTTCCGCCTCCTCCGCCGCCCGCTCCTTCTCCTCGCGGCTCCGGTCGAGGGCGGCGAAGTAGCGCTCGCCGGGCCGGCGGCGGTCTCCCCGGCTCACCAGGTGGACCCGACTTCGGCGGTGTACTCGTTCTTGTAGTTCTGGAACGGCTCGAAGTACGGCTTGTCGGTCCAGGTGTCGCTGGATCCGGCGAGCTTGCCGCCCAGGTCGATGCCCTGGCCCGCGGCGAAGACCTGCTGGTTGTGGCGCAGGTAGCTCTCGGCGCCCTGGCCGGCCGTGTGGACCGCGTCGTCGCCCGCGTAGGCGGCGCGCGTCTTCATGATGTCCTTGTACGCCACGGCCGCGTCCTTGTCGCCGCCCGCCTTGAGGATGTCCGTCTTGCTGACCTTGGGCAGCGGCGCCTTGGTGGCCACCTTCTCCGCGCCCGAGCCCGCCTTCGCGGCCAGCGCGTCGGCCTGCTCGATCGCCTCGCGGGCCGCGCGCTTCTGCGCCTTGGACGCGCCCTTGCTGGCGAGGGTGCGCCCGGCCTGCCCGTACACCTTGCTCATGCCGTTCTTCGCGGCACTGGTGGCGGCCTTCTTGGCGCCCTGCCCGGCGGCGAGCCGGGTGGCCGCCTGGCCCGCCTTCAGACCGGACACGGCACCGCGCCCCAGGCCCATGGTGGCCAGCGCGAACACGTCGAGGGCGACGTCCGCCCAGGAGCCCTGTCCGGCGGCGGCCATCCCCACTCTCGCCACAAGGACCGCGATTCCCGCGGCGAGGACCACCCCGATCCCGATGCCGGAGATGAAGATCGCCGCGATGGCGAGGGCGGTGGCGACATAGCTGGCGATCTCGATGACGACCTTCAGCCAGCCCGCGTTCTTGTCGATCCAGTCCTTGACATCGTCCCACCAGCTGTCGGTGAGCGGATCGTCGTCGATGGCGTTCTCGATCAGCGTGGCGTAGTGGTCGGCCTCGCTGTCGTACCTCTTCTTCGCCTTCTTGAGGTCCTTCTTCGCCTGTTCCTCGTCGCTCTTGGCCAGTTCCAGGGCGTCTGAGGCGGCGGACTGGGCGCCGCGCAGCTCACCGGCCCAGCCCGAGAGGTGCTTCTTGACGCCCTCGTAGCGCTCCGCGGTCTGGTCGAGCTTCTTGCCGAGTTCGGCGGCCCCCTCGGTCAGCTTGTCCGAGTACTTGCCCTTCAGGCCTTCCTTCTTGGCGATCTTGTGCAGCTTCTCCGCCTGGTCGCGCAGCTTCTTCGCGACGTTCGTCATGTGCTCGACTTCGTCGTCGACGTCCTTGGGGGACCCGGGCACCGGGTCGCTGTCGGCGAGCGGATGCCAGTCCGTGGGGCGCACCATGATGTTCCCTACTTCCCCTTGGCCTTCTCGCGCTTCGCCTTCTGAGCCGATTCCGCCAGGTCCTTGTCCGCCTTCTCGAAGGTCTTCCTGGTCGTCTCGACCCAGCCGCCGATCTTGTCGATCTCCTCGACGAGGCCCTTGCGGTGCCGGTCCCAGTTGTCGACGAACGTCGACATCGCCTTGGCCATGCGCGGCGCCCCCACCACGGCCCTGAGCTCCTTCTTCCAGTCGTCGATACCCTCGAACTCGCCCTTGATGCCGTGGAGTTGCTTCTCCGTGGTCTTGAGCAGCGTGATGTCGACCGACAGGTCCGGTGTGCCCACCCGCGTTCCCCCTTCTCGCTTCGTTCTCGTTCTTAGCCGGACGCGGGGCGGTCGAGCCGGAATCGCCCGCACAATTGATGGATCACGTACGGAGTCGCTTGCAGGAGCGCCGCGAGAACGCCCATGAGCACCGCCGTCCACGCGGCGGCGGGGTGGTCGTCCAGGAGCCGGACCCCGTACACGACGGAGAAGCAGGAGCCGACGGCCATGACCGCCGTGGACGAGACGCCCACGAGGGTGCCGGGGAAGCGGGACACCGCCCGCGCCTCCTTCCCGGACGCGGGGAGCATGCGCAGGCCGAGCGCCGGACCCTTGGGCCAGCCGCCGCCCCGCCCCGTGAGCGCACGTTCGCTCGCCGAGAGGGCGAGGGCGCTTTGCAGCGACGCCCATCCCTCGCCGCCGCCTTCGCCGCCGAACCACTGGAGCCAGGGCAGTACGGCCCTGATCTGACGGTCACGGCCGCGCAGTTCCACCCCCACGGGCGCACCGGACCGGTCGCGTACGAGAACCAGCGCGGTCACGGCGTGCGGCCCCCGGCGGGCGAACCGGTGCTCCTGCCCGGAGATGTCCTTGAGGACCAGGTCGTGACGCTCGACGCGGATCTCGGTGTCGCGGCGGAACCTGACCGTGGCGCCCGCGTCCGGGGCCGGTCGCGGGGTGATCGTGGTCGCCGGGCCGCCGGGGGCGGAGCGCCGCAGCCGCAGGCGGGTCCAGGCGCGCAGCGCGAGGCGGGCCGTCGGGGCGGTCAGGGCCGCGCCCGCCGACACCAGGGCGAGCCACGGCGCGGTGTCGTCGGAGAACAGGAGCACGGTGAAGGTGCCGAGCCAGAGGAACGCGGCGCCGCCGCGCGTCAGCCAGTACCAGGCGGGGAAGACGCTGCCCGGCGCCAGGGAAACGGCGTGGCGGCGGGTCCCCCGGTCGACGAGCGGGTCGTCCGCGTCCCGCACGGTGTGCAGGGGGATGCCCGCGGCCGCCAGCAGGCCCGCCACGCCGGTACGGCTCAGGAGCTGCTCCCCTTGTACGTAGCGCCGCGGCAGTTGATCGGCCTCGGGCAGCCAGTCGTCGAGACGCAGGCGGGCGAGCAACAGGCCCGCACTGTCCTGGAGTTGGAGCTCGCCCCAGGTGCCGGGGAGCGGCGGTCCCATGCGCTCCGCGTCCGGTCCCGCCACGTCGACGAACACGGCCCTGCTGATGCCGTCGTCCCCGACCGGGAGCCGCCGCTCGCCGGAGCGGGTGCGCAGCACCAGCTCGCCGCCGTCGGCGTAGAGCCGTGCGCGACGGCTCAGTTCGACGCCGGGGCCCGGCTGGGCGCGGGGTCTGAGGGCGGGCTCGGGCGGGGCGTCGGTGGTGGTGCCGTCCGGCGCGGGACGCGGCACGGCGCGGGGCGCGGCTCGCCTCACGGCATCGGCCGTGTCGTCGTCCATACCGGCCCCCGCGTTCATACCGGCCCCCGCCCGTAGTTCTACTACACCTATGTAGAGCGAAGCTATCATCGCGAGCGCGAACGGCTCGGGCGGCGAGGTCCGCCCGGCATCGGCCACATCCGTCACGCCCGTCGCGTCACGACACGATGACAGTCCGTCGAGATGGCACGACATATCCCGTTATCAATCCTGGCGGAACTGTCAACCCCCCGGTTAACGTCACTCCGTTGGAGACACCCCTCGCCCCATCGGGAGCCGACCGTGAATCGCCGCACCACGCGCACCATGCCTGTCGCCACCGCGCTCGCCGCGACCGCAGCCCTGCTCCTGACGGCCTGCGGCGGCTCGGACGGTGACAAGTCCAAGGACAGCGACAAGATCGCCGGGGCCGAACAGGGCGCGGACAAGCCGAAGAAGTCCGCGGCCCCGTCGTCCAACGACGAGAAGCCGGACGGCGTGGACCTCTCCCTGCCCGCGGATCTGAAGCTCGTCTTCGACTGGGACAAGCCGAAGGACAAGGAAGAAGCCGCGGCGCTGGACGACGCGCGGCACTACGTGCGGTCCATCTACAAGGGCGTCGCCGAGCAGTCGGCGAAGGACCCGGCCGTGGCCGCGTACGCGACCGACGAGGGCCTCAGCTACGCCCGCACCCAGATCCAGAGCCGGGTCGACGCGGGGCTCACCTCGACGGGCACCCGGCGCCACTACCAGGAGCAGACGCGCAAGGCGCCCAACGGCAACGCCGTCGAGGTGTCGTTCTGTGTGGACTCCAGCAAGTTCTTTTCGAAGGAAGTGAAGACCGGGAAGATCCGCAAGGGGAACTCCTCGGGACCGGCTTCGTACGACCACTTCAAGATCGTGATGAACAAGTTCCCGGGGAAGGACGACCTGTGGCGCGCATCGCTCGTGTTCGTGACAGAGAAGGCAAAGCAGTGCGCGTGAGACCACGGGCCGGCGCTGTCTGCCTCACGCTCGCGATAGCCGTCGGCGCCCTCATGACCGGCGGGACCGCCCACGCCGACGAGGACATCGGCAACGGCAAGGGCTCGGCGAAGACGGACGGCGGCAAGGACGGCGGCAACGGCATCTACGCCACAGCCAAGATCCAGTACTCCGGCGCCGTCGCCAAGGGCGGCAGTAAGGGAAACGTCACCTCGGCCGACGTCACCTGGAACCCGCCGCCCTGCTGGTACGCCCCGTACCTCGGCGCCAAGGACTTCAAGAAGAAGATGTCCGGGGAGCTCAAGGACGCCATGGGCAAGCCGGGCATGACCGGGCACGCCGGTTCCGCGCTCGCCCAGACGCGGCAGCACTACGAGGACGACTACGGCTGGGCGAACACCCCGGGCTACAAGGACTACAACGTCGACAAGGACGGCAAGGGGATGTTCTGGGCCGGGGTGGAGAACCCGGACGAGCCCGACTACCTCAAGCGGACCTCGTGCAGCGACCTGCCCTTCTGGGTCGACAACGGCGAGCCCGCGCCGGCGCAGTACGAAGAGGCCATCACGCCGAAGATGCTCTCCAAACTCGCCTACCAGCACATGCAGTTGCCCGACACGAAGGTGTCACTCGCGCCCGACGGCACCACCAAGGTGAACCTGCCCACGTGGGCCTGGCTGGACAAGGCCGCCTTCGACGACGTCAAGGCGACGGCCGCGGTCGACGTGCCCGGGTTCCACATCGAGGCGACGACGACCGCGACGCCCAAGTCCCTCACGCTCGAACCGGGCACCGGTGACGCGACCCTGATCCCCGCGAGCGGCGAGTGCCCCATCGTCGACGGCAAGATCGGCGAGCCGTACGCCAAGGGCAAGTCCAAGGAGACACCGCCCTGCGGCATCGTCTACAACCGCTCCTCCAAGGGCGGCACGTTCCCCCTCAAGGCCGCTCTCACCTGGGAGATCAGCTGGACGGGCACCAACCAGAACGCGGCCCAGCCCATGCCCGACGGGACCATCGAGGTCACGCAGGACATCGCGGTGGAGGAAGTGCAGTCGATCAACCGGTAGTGGGGCAGGGCTGGTTCGGATACCGGCCCTGGGCGCGCCCAGGCGTACGACGGGTTCCGCGGGAGCACCGCGGGAACCTGTCGAAAGTAAGGGCGCACCCACCACTATCGTCACTAGTGGGCCCCCACGCCCCATGGATATTTTCGTCCGGATTCCAGTCGAGGCGGGGGGCCGAGATAGTGGGTGACAGACTCAGAGCGGATCTGGACCTCATCAAGGACTGCTCGGATGCGTTGTACGGCATCCATCGCGAGTTCAAGGAGCACGGAGACCCTTCCGACGGATACGAGAAGGCCCTCGGCAGCGAGAAACTCCGCGACATCTTCGACGACTTCTCCGGCACGTGGAAGAAGACGCGCAAGAAGCTGATGAAGGACATCGAGAACCTCGCCACGTACACGGCCGAGGCCGCCAAGACGTACGACGAGGTGGACCACGCCCTCGCCGAAGCCCTCAGGGACGCCAAGAAGAGCGCCAAGAAGGGGAAGAAGTGAGCGCGCGGCCGGCCGACTGGACCCCGCTGTTCGACTCGGACCCGATACCGGGCGATCCACACGAAGTGGCCGCGCTCGGCAAGAAGTTGCGCCGGATGGCCGACGAGATCGACAAGCAGGCCAGGAACATCGAGGCGCTCGCCTCCGTCGAGAACTGGGACAGCGAGGCGGGGCGCGCCTTCCACGAGACGGCGGGCGACACCTCCAAGCGGCTGCGCGACGCGTACGACCGCTACGACGAGGCGGCCGTCGCGATCGGCACCAAGGTCGACGAGGGCGGCGGCGCGTCCAAGGAGTACGCCAGCGAGCTGAACCGCGCGCAGCGCATGGCCGACAAGGCCCTGGAGGAGTTCCGGGCCATGGAGCCCGAACACAAAGCCACCCAGGCGGCGTTGGCGAAGACCGACGGGACCGTGCCGTCCTCGGCGGAGGACAGCGTCGAGCGTTCGAAGCAGCGCAAGAAGCTCGACGACAGTACGCGGGTGATGTCCGGACACCGCCAGAAGATCATGCAGGCCCAGGAAATCCGCGACGACGCGGCGAGCGCCGCCGCCAAGAAGATCAAGCGGATCATCCATCACGACGGGGTCCGCGACCCCGGCGGATTCATGAACTGGCTCGCGGACCACGCCGACTGGTTCACCGCGGCGGCCACGGTCCTCGCGGTGGTGGCCCTGGTGGCGGCGGTGGTCCTGACGGGCGGCATCGCCGCGATCATCGTGGGCCTGGCCGCCGCGCTGAGCGCCACGGCGCTGACGGGCCGGCTGTACGACGTCTTCGCCAGGGGCGGGAAGTTCGACTGGGTGAAGATCACCGTCGACGTCCTCGGCATCATCCCCGGCGTCGGCCTGCTCAAGGGCCTCGCGGTGGGCGCCAAGGGCGTCACCCGGCTCGCCGCGGCCAAGGAGGTCGCCTGGGGCATGTTCACCAACGGCATCGCGGTGAAGAGCATCAACAAGGGCGTGGGCCTGGCGTCGAAGCTGCTGAGCGGGAAACTGGCGTCGAAGGTGCCGGGCCTGAGCAACATCGGTTCCAAGCTCCCGGGCGCGGGCTTCCTGCCGGAGAACGTGACGCGCTTCATCAAGGGCGCCGCGCTGGCGAACCTCGGCGTGCAGTCGGCGGTCAAGCTGAACCGGACGCTGCCCGACCAGAGCGACCAGGCGCCCAAGCACGTCACCCCCGACCCCGGTCCGGGGCCGAGCCCGAAACCGAGTCCGAGTACGCCACCGTCCACTCCGGACCGCCCGTCGCCCTCCCCGCGGCCGAGTCCGACGTCCGCGCCGTTCCACGGCGCGCTCGCACCCGCAGGGTAAGGAGGAGCCATGCCAGGCCCCACGTCGCGCCGTGACTTCGAGGCGCTCCAGAACGGTCAGTTCGTCGACGACGGCGGCCAGGCACACGACCTGGTCCCCGGCTCCGTCATCGCCTCCGTCCCGGCCGCGAGGGAGGCCGCCGAGAGGTACGGGCGGGAGGTGCGGTTCGACTTCCTCGACGACCGTGCCGTACTCGCGATGCTGTACCGCCGCAGTGAGGACACGGGGAAGGCGGGCGTGCTCGGCTGTCTCTTCGCCCTGCCGCTGTTCGTCTTCGGGGCGGGCGCTTGGCCGTTCTGGGACCTGGTCGCCGTCGAGAAGCCGCGCTCGTTCCAGATCGCGTTCCTGGTCGCGGACGCCGTGATCGTCGTCGGTCTGCTCGTCGCGCTCTACCTGCTGCGGCGGCGCAGCCTGCTGGACGTGACCAACCGCAACATGCGGTGCCGTGCGCGGCTCTACCGCAAGATCGCCGTGATCGCGCGCAACGGCGGGGCCGACGTCCCGTCGCTCTACCCGCACTACGGCATGTACATCACCTCGCGGAAGTTCTTCCCCGAGGCGCCCGAACACCCCGTCCCGGCCCTCCCGGAAGGCAACAGCCTCACGTGACCGCCCCCACCGAACTGCCGGACCGCCTCGAATTCGTCCCCACCGGGCCCGCGCCCGGCGCGAACACGGCCACGGTCCGCTCCGACACCATCCACGTCCGCTGGGTGATGCCGGAGATCTTCCACGACATCCCGCTGCACGAGGAGGACGAGGACGAGGTGGTGCGGCTCCTGGAGGAGCTGGCCGAGAAGGCACTGCCCGGGGCCGAGCCCGAGGACTGCCTCAAACTGGCGGTCGTCATCGCGCTCGGCATGGACGATCTCCTCGCCGACGGGGCCGAGTTCGCGGCCGTCTGCGTGGCGGCGATCGGCGAGGACCCGTGCAGCGCCACCGTCTTCGCCTCCCTCACCGACAGCCCCGAGACGCAGGACGGCGACACCATCGCGGCGATCGCCTCCGGCCTGCGCAGGCTGGGTGGCGCAGAGGTCACCGAGATCCAGCTCCCGTGCGGACCCGCCGTCTCCTGCATCGGCACCCGTGAGGACCGGATCAGCGGCCAACTGACGGAATCGGGAGCCGACTTGCCGGTCCCCACGTCGTACGTCCGCGTCTACCTGCCGCTGCCGAACATGAGCACCGTCGTGATGGAGATGAGCACGCCCACACCGGTCGGCTGGGACACGTTCTGCACGGTCTTCGGGAACGTGGTGAGCAGCATCCGCCTGTTCCACGCGGACGGCAGCCCGCTGATCATCGAGCCGGAGTGACCGGAGGGAAACGGGTGGGCGACCGCCGGGGAGTCACTGAGGTTCCGCCGGGGCTCCCGTGGCCAACCCCACACGCCGCGCCCGGCGTACCGCCTCACGCACCGCGATAGCGCCTGCAACGCGCAATGCACCACCAGGATTCCGCGCTTTTCCAGGTACATGGGCCATTGACCGTTGCACTCTTCGCCGAACGATACCGCGACAGTACGTCTGGATAAGGCGACTTGCACCGCTTTGGGCGGTGGCGCGGGCGTCAATCCCGCGGATACCGTCGGTCCGTTGCAGACCCTCTTTCCCCCTACCGGGAGTCGACCGTGAAACGCCACACCCTGCCCACCGCTGCCGCATTCGCCGCGGCCGCCGCTCTCTTCCTGACCGGTTGCGGCAGCGGATCCGACTCGGACGACAAGATCGCGGGGGCGGAGCAGGGGGAGTCCTCGGGCCAGGAGAGCCCGGAGGCGTCGCCCAGTTCGTCGGCCGAGGTGTCCGATTTCGGGCTGCCCGACGACCTCAAGGTCGAGATCTCTCCGGACAAGACGGGGAACAAGGGAAAGGACGCGGTCCTGGCCGCCCAGGCCGACGTACTGATGGCGCGTCAGCGGCTCTTCGTGGACCTGGACCCCGGGTCCAGGTACCTCGACGTCTATTTCTCCGGCGAGGCCCAGGCGTTCTACAAGGCGCAGATCGCAGCCGCCAAGAAGCGCGGAAAGACCATTTCCGGTACGTACCGCTATTACGACCGGAAGGTGACGCGGCACACCTCCGACATCGCGCTCGTCTCGTACTGCGAGGACCAGACCAAGGCCGTCCCCAAGGACGTCAAGACGAAGAAGGTCCGGCCCGCGCATCCCACGCCGGAGGACTACACGCGCTACGAGACGGTCCTCAAGAAGTCGCCGGGTGGCGTCTGGCAGTTGGACAGGCTCAGCGGCCGTTCCAACGCGTCGGAGTGCAAGTGATGCCGTCCCTGACGCGCGCTGCCGCTGTTTCCTGCGCCGCTGCCCTGCTGTGCGTCCTCTCGGCCCGGTCGGCGTTCGCCGGTGACGGTCTCGGCAAGCTCCCCGGCGGCAGTGCCGAGCAGGGCGGCGGGGCCGGCAACGGCGCGGTCTCCGCCCAGGTCCAGTACTCCACCAACTTCAAGGAGCCGAAGAGGGGCGGGTCGAGCTACATCGAGCCCACCGACGCCTCCTGGACGCCCCCGCTGTGCTGGACGCAGCCGAAGTTCAGCGCCGAGCAGTACAAGAAGGACAAGCAGAAGACCTCCCCCATCGACCCCGAGTCGGGGAAGCCCCTGCCCGGCTGGGACAAGGGGGTCGACTTCCACGAGGGCGACGAGGGTGCCTGGTGGTACCGCACGTACGCCGTCGACCAGTTGACCTCCGGGAAGGTGAAGCCGGGCGACCTCGACCACTGCGCCACCATCCCGGGCATCAAGTGGGTGGACAAGGAGGACCCGCGGCCCCCGGACGCCATCTCGCCGGAGGCCCTGGCCGGCCTCGCGTACGCCCAGACGAAGCTGCCCGCTCCCCCGGTCACGCTCCGCCCCGCCGCCGACCACCAGATCGTGAACCTGGCCACGCACGTGAAGTTCGACGCGCCACTCGAACCGGTGTGGGTCACCGCGCGGTTCAACCACCTCGGCGTCGACCTCGCCGCCACCACCGTCGCCCGCCCCGTCGCCCTCCGCGTCGACGCGGGTACCGGGTTCGCCGACCCCCAGACCTGCACGTACGACCTGACGAATGCCAAGTCCGGGTACCAGCTGGACACGTCGAAGGACCGCTGCAACATCACGTACCGGAAGTCGTCCGGTGACGGCGCCTACCAGCTCCAGGCGCGCGTCACCTGGAAGGTGACCTGGACGGACTCCGCGGACCCCGAAGGGCCCGCGCGGCAGCCCGCGCTCCCCGACGGCCTGTCCACGTTCGAACAGGACGTCGCCGTCAAGGAGATCCAGTCCATCAACCGGTGAGACACCGGACGACAGGTGAGACAACGGGACGACAGGTGAGACACCCGGGCCGGCCGGCACGCATCGCGCAGGCGTACCGCCGGCCGGCCCGGAGCCTCAGTCCACCCAGCCCAGCGACCCCGCCATCGCCTCGCAGAGCCGTTCCATCGGCCCCACCATCCCGGTGAGCGGCGCCGCGAAGGCCAGCATCAAGTAGCCCGTGCCGCCCGGCATATGGACGTGGAAGTCCAGACTCGCGGGCCCCAGGACACGTACGGCGGGGCCCGCGGGGAGGTCCACCACCGTGATCTCGCGCCGCGAAGGGCCCTCCTCCGGCTGCCTCAGTTCGAGCAGTTCCGCGTACGCCGAAGGGTCCGCGGGGGTCCTGCCCAGCGGCACCAGCGAGACCAGGAGCGAGGCGGGCATGCCGCCGTCGTCCGAGGTCGTCAGGAGGTAGAACTCCATGGCGCCGCGGGTGCGCCCCGTCTCCGCGGTGTTGCGCAGGGTCGACCAGACCTTGCGCGTGAGGTCCGCGGAGACGCCGCGCCCCGCCGCCTGCCGGTCCACGAAGGTCTTGAGCTGGCCGCGCCACCGGTCCTGGGTGAGATCGATGCGGAACCAGTCCCGGGGGACGAGCAGGCGGTAGTCCCTGGGGACCGCCGCCCGGGGCTGCGGCTCGGGCGGCGGTGCGTGCTGCGGCGCGGGCTGCGGTGCCTCGTCGGTGCTCGGCATGTCCGTCACCCCGGCATCACCACGGAAGCCCCCTCGTCGTCGAAGAAGCGCACGCTCTTGACGATGCCCGCGAACATCGCGGAGAAGGTGTCCCAGCCCTCGCTGGTCGGGGTGCCCATCTCCAGGACCACGGCCGTGCCGTTCTTCACCGGGATCCGCACCTGGATGAAGGACGTCGTGATGGGCTCCGCCCGCCCGGTCTGGGTGAGCGCGGCGTCCACCGTGGCCTGCCTGCTGCCGACGCACGTCACCGCGGGGCCGCACGGCAGCATGACCTCGGTGACCTCGCCGATGTCCAGGTGCCGCATGGCCGTGGCGATGAACCCGGCGGGGTTGCGCCCCGCCCGCTCGTCCAGATCCGTCATGCTGACGTTGACCGTGGCGGTGCAGCGCACCCCCTCCACTTCGGTCGTGACGAACCCGGCGTACTGGACGCCCGCCTCGATGAAGTCGTCGTAGTTCAGCGCGCACATGACAGCCCATTGCACGCGCACTTCCTCATCCGCGCCGGGCAGCGTGGTCTCGGCGAACGCGAGCAGCTGTCCCGCGAGGTCGTCCAGGTCCTCGGCCTCGAAGGGCAGCTCCAGGAAGCCCTCGGGCATCACCCAGCGGACCTCGATGCCGTCGCCCCCCGCGAGGCTGCGACTGCCCTCGTCCGCTGCGTCGGCCTCGTTCGCCTCTCCGGCCCCCGCCACCTCTCCGGTCTCTTTCGCGGCTTCCACTTCTTCCACTTCGGTACGGTCAGTGGCCATCCGAACCTTCATTCTCAGGCCGCCAGAGCCGCGTTGAACGGCTTCGGCGAGGGACGGGGCGAGGGGGAGGGAGTGGGGCCCGGCGCCGGCTTCTTCGGCGGCGCCTGGTATCCGGTCTTCTCGCCGTTCTCGCCGTGGAACATCCGGTTCAGGGCACTGGCGAGACCGCCGCCCTTGATGACCGCGGTGATCTTCTTGCCGTCGAGGAGCTCGTTGCGCGCCGTCCGGCCGAGGATCTTGTTGGCCGTCTTGACCGCGACACCGTTCAGGAAGTTGTGCCCGACGCCGTCCAGGGCGCGCAGGCCGCTGAAGCGGAGCGCCTTCAGCTTGGACAGTCCCTTGAGGCCCTTGACCAGCTTGAAGCCCTTCAGCGCGCCGAGGCCGGGCAGCACGCCGAGCAGGTCGGCGCCCAGCTTCATGAAGTCGAGCTTCCCGCCGCGCGCGATCATGTCGTACGCGTGACCGGCGAGCGCGGCCGCGCTGGTGATCACGGCCAGCGTCGCGAAGATCGGTACGAGGAACTGCAACGGCGGCACGAAGGCACAGATCACCGCGAGCACGGAGAGTACGGCGGATATGTTCGACAGCGCGTCCGCCCAGTCCGCGAGGAAGTTCATGAAACCGCCGGGGTCGCGCACATCGTCGTGGTGCACGACGTTCTTGATGTGTTTGGCGGCCTTGTCCCCCGCGTCGTCGTAGATCTCCCTGGCCTCCTTCACCAGTTTCCGGGACGCCCCGATCGCCAGCAGGGCCTCGGACTTCTTCTTGACCCAGCGGTCGTACTCGTCCTTGTCCTTCGCGGGAATGTTGTTCATGGGGTACTTGTCGGTGAACTTCTTGACCTCGCGCTCGGCGACGTCATGGTCACCCTTCGCCAAGTGATAGTCACTCAGGGCCTTGTCGGCCTTGCGCTGCGCCCTGCGCATCTCGCCAGCGAACTCGTCCGAGCTTCCCTCGCGCACCTGCTCGCCGACGGCCTTGGCCGCCTCGTCGTAGCGCTCGAACGACTTCTTGAGCTTGTCCGCTGTGCCGCCCGCCATTTCGTGGAAGCCCTTGCCGGCCTCGCTGTCCCAGCCCTCCACCGAGGCGAGGGCCTTGATGACCCGGGACTGCTCGTCGATCATGTCGGCCATCTTGCGCAATTTGCGCCCGAGTTCGGCCACTTCCTCCGGGTCGCCCGGCGTCGGATCGTCGTGCCACAGCGGTGGCCAGTCGCTGTCCGTCCTGCTCATTTCTTCCCCTTGCTCTGCGCCTTGGCTTCCCTGATCGCCTTGGCCAGCTCTTCATCGATCTTGTCGTACGTCTTCGCGGCGGTCGAAGTGAACTCGGCCAGCTTTTCGAGCTCCTTCATGAGCTTCTTCCTGGTTTTCTTCCAGGTGTCCCCGAATTCCGAAAAGGCATCCTTCAGACCGCCGTGTCCCACCGCGTCGCCGTACTCGTCGGCGGGATTCCCGTTGCGGTCGAACTCGTCGTGGATCTTTCCCAGATCCCGTGAGCATTTCTTGATGGCGGCCAGATCCGCCTTGATGTGGTCCCCCACGGGGACCACCCCCCTTCTGACTGCTTCCTGCTGTGCACGGGACAACAGCGGTCCCGTGAGCCGAATTCTTCCTGCCGCATGTCACCGGGCACCCGATACGCTCTCGATCGCAGCAAGTGTGTTCCGTGCCGATTCATTCAGTGCCGACGAGGAGAGTCTTGACGTGACTTCCAGGGGCGAACAGCGCATGATTTCCGATCGCCTCGGCGTCCGGGCCGAGGCGGCGGGATGGTGCGCGATCGACAAGATCCCGGACCCGCCGGGCGAGGTTCTTCAGGCGGCCGGTAACCCACGGCTGCGCCCGGGGACGATGCCCCCGCTGGGCATGCTCGGTACGGCGGTGGGAGTGCTCCTGATGCCGTTGGTCATGCTGTTGTCCCTACTGGACAGTGCCCGAGAGGCACTTGACCGGTTGTTCGAGAGCAAGAAGGACGAGAAGCGGCGCGCCCGCGATGACGAACGGCGGCGCAAGGCCCTCGTCGCCGAGCAGGGGCTCGACCGCGTCTTCGACGGCAACTGGAGTGCCGCGGCGGGGCAGTTCCTGCTCCGCTGGTACGGCCACTCCCCGCACCATCAGCGTTTCGTCGTCGCGACCGAGGACGGGATCGTCCTCGCGGCGCCGCCCAAGCGCGTGTCGGTGGGACGCGACAAGCGCATGGAGGTCGTCGCACGGCTGGCCGCCGGGGAAGCCGCTCTCACCGACCCGTTCCTCGGTGAGTTCAGGACCCAGTTGCTGCTGCTGACGTTCCACGACGGTTCGTGGTTGCGGCTCACGACCGAGGAGTTCCGCAGCGAGCTCCACATGTACGTGCTGCGGCAGCCGTCGTCCGGCAACTGACCCCGGGATCAGGCCGGTTGACGGCCCCGGGGATCACCCGGGGCCGGGTACGGCCGGGTCCGAGAGCTTCCGCCGCCCCGGGTCCGCGACCGGATCCGGGGCGCCGCCGCCGCGCCGCCCCGGATCCGTCCGCCTGCCGACGGGGAGTGGGACGACGGAGGCGTCCCCCGTCGCCCCACTCCCCGTCGGCGTACGTCCGCTGCTACTTCTTGGCGGCCTTGCCCAGCTCGTCGTCGATCTGCTCGAACTTGTCGGCGGCGTTGGTGAGGTAGTCACCCATGCCGTCCAGACCGTCGATGGTGTCCTTCGCGCCCTTGACGAACTCGTCGAAGCTCTCGTCGAACGCCTTCGAGGCGCTCTTGGTCACGAAGCCCGACTCGACCAGGTTCGCGATGTACTTCCGCAGACCGTCCAGCTTCTCCTTGAGCTTGTCCTTCTCCTTGACGACATGCTTGGCCGCATCCCGCATGTCCTGATATGTGACATCAAGGTCCTTGGACATTGACCCTCCTCATCAACTCGCCGCAGGGCCAACCCCCGTGGCTCCCGACAGAACGGACGATGTGATCGTCCGCTCCTGCGGCAGCAGCTTACGGGTGAGGCGGAGGGGAACACATCCCGGTTGAGTTGCAGCTCTGCTATAACCGGCGGGCCCCCGGGCGGGCGCGGCGCGCGAGCGCGCCGATAGCAACCGCAACCACGCAATTCACCCTCACCGCCCTGGTGACAGAAGGCGGTACGGGCGGGCACCCATTGCACTCTTCGCGTCACGACACCGTGACAGTTCGCCGGGATGCGGCGACTTGTCCCGCTACCTTCCCTGGCGGGCCCGCGGCCCCACGGTTAACGTCGGCGCACCGAAGGCGTCCCTCGCCCCGTCGGGTGCCGCCCACGCACCGCCGCCCCCTGCCCGTCGCAAGGAGACAACCGTGACCGATTCCGATCTCGGTGTGGACTACGACTACCTCTACACGGTCAAGAAGGACCTCGGCACGGTGCGCAGGGAGTTCAAGGAGTGCACCGGGCACCAGGAGGACATGCGGGACGAGTACGGCTCCTCCTATGTCCATGGCGCCATGGACGATTTCACCACCAACTGGGACGACCACCGCAAAGAGCTCATCGACAACATCGAGAAGGTCGGGAAGCTCGTGGAACAGGCCATCGAGAACTTCGAGAAGCTCGACAAGGAGCTGGCCGAAGCCACCAAGGGCAAGAAGAAGAACAAGTAAGGGAGTGCGCACGTGACTGGCCGTCCGGTCGACTGGTCCCCCCTCGCCGAAGCAGACCCGACGCCGGGCGACCCGGTCGCCGTACGCACGGAGGCGAAGCGGCTCTCGGACATCGCAGAGACCCTGTCCCGGCAGGTGAAGAAGCTCCGTCAGCTCGGCGACGACGACAACATCAAGGGCAAGTACGCCAAGAGCCTGAAGGAGGAGTCCGACGACCTCGCCGGGCGCTTCGACAAGACCAAGGGCCGGTACGAGAAGGTGTCGGGCCATCTGAACACCTGGGCCGACGAGTTGGAACACGCCCAGGACCTCGCCAAGAAGGCGCGCGACAAGGCGCAGGCCGACGAGAAGGACGAGGACGCGGTCAAGGAGGCGAAGAAGGACCTCATCAAGGCCACCTCGCACTACAACAGCCACGCCCTGACGACGCGCAGGAACATCCTCGACGCGATCGACGACGCCGTGGAGGACAGCACCTGGGACGACCTGGTCGGCTGGGCCAAGGAACACGCGGACGGCTTCAAGCTCTTCCTCGACATCCTCAGCTGGATCGGCACGGCCCTGGCCATCGTCGCGATCTTCGTACCCGGGCTCAATCTCCTCGTCATCGGCATCGGCATCGCGGTCGTCCTGGGCCGCATGCTGCTCGTCGCCGCGGGCAAGGCCACCTGGATGGACGTCGCCTTCGACGCCTTCGGGCTGCTCACCATGGGCATCGGCCGGGGCGCCATGGCCGGGCTCAAGGTCGCGAGCAAGTCGACGCGGGCCGCCTCCACCGTGCAGCGGGTCGCCAAGCTCAAGAACGGCCTCGCGGCCACCAAGTCCATGCGCAACCAGCTGGCCAACCGCCTCGCGGGCGCCACCGACGACACGGCCAAGGCCGGCATCCGCGCGGAGATGAACGCCCTGCGCAAGGGCATCGCGGGACGCGCGGGCAAGGTCGCCGACGAACTGCCGCCGCCCGGCAAGTGGTCCACGGCCGCGCACCTGGGCGACAGCGAGCTCGCGGCCCTGCGCAAGGGCATCACCAGCAACAAGAAGCTCTTCGGCGAGGGCATCTCGCACGGCACCAAGGCGGGCGGCAACGTGGCCTACGGCGCCGCCATGGGATCCGCGTACGCGGGCACGGCCGTCGACTGGGGCGACAAGCTGCTCGGCGACAATGACACCCTGAACGCCGCGAGCGACGGACTCGACCTGCCGCACAAGCCCAGCTGGGAGGCGTACAACGACTTCAAGGGCAGCCACGGCGTGACGCAGGCCCAGTCCGCCTGGTGAGCGGCCGTGGCGCGGGCCGCGGGCCGGGACACACAGAACCAGGAGCCGCCCGGATGACCGACGACAGCACGGCGGGAACCGGCGCGGCCGCCGTCCTCTCCCCCGCGGACAAGAAGGTGATCAGGAACGCGCGGATCGTCCTCGTGACGCCGCTCGCCTTCCTGATCGTCGCCCTCGTCGGCGGGGTGCTCATCGACTCCGGCGCGCTCCCCGACTCGCTCAGCGGCGCCTTCCGGGTGCCGGGGCAGGCGTTGCCGCTGCTGGCGGTCGCCGCGCTGTCCTTCGGCGTGCTCGTGCTGCGCCGCCGGGGCCGGTGGCGCGGCGAGTTCCTCCTCTACTTCGCGGGCGGCGGGCTCGCCCAGCTCGCGCCCCTCCTGCTGCTCATGCACCACCACCCCGTGGTCCTCATCGGCGCGCTGCTGCCCGGCGCGCTCACCCTCGCGTACGGAACGCTCGACCGAAGGAGCCGCCGCGATGCCGCCGGCTGACACCAGGAACGCTTTCGGCTACACCCTCGTGATCCCGCCCGGGTGGTCGAGAATCCCGCTGAAGGCGGGGACCCAGGACGCCGTCAAGAAGATCGTCGACGACGCCGCGGCGCGGCTCTCGCCCGACCTGCCCAGGGACAAGGTCGCCGACGCGCGCCTCGAGCTGTACCGAAGGCTGAACGCCTCGGTGAAGGAGGCGCGCCAGCGGGACGGCGTGGACCTCTACCTTCCGGTGGAGCCCATGCACGGCCTCCTCATCGCCGCCTCGATCATCGTCGCCAAGCCAGGGACGGCGCGGCGGGACGGGGTCACCGGGCAGGACGTGCTGGCCCAGCTGCTCGCCGGTTCCGCGGGCTCCGAGCCCGCGGAGGTGGACGGCTCGGCGGCGGTGCGCAAGGAGCGGACGCTGCCCGCCGACCCGGCGAAGGGCGCGGACGCGCCGTCGAGGCACGTCGACTACGTCGTGCGGGTACCGTCGGACGGCGCCGACTCCGGCTGGCTCGTCGTCAGCTTCAGCACTCTCGGCGACGGCGATCCCGAGGGCGATTTCACCGAGATCCTCGTCGAGCTCTTCGACGCCGTCATGACCACGTTCCGCTGGAGGACCGAGTGAACGTCACCTTCTCCCTCGACACGGACAGCGACGCCACCGTCTGGCCCGCGATGCCCCTCCTCGGGGAGGGCAGGGGCGCGGCGCGCGACCGCAAGAAGTGGGCCGTGCGCACCGCGGAGCTGCTGTGGGCCCTCGTCGACGACGAGCCCGACAAGAAGCAGGTCAAGAAGCAGACCAAGATGCTGGCCTTCGAGCTGGACGCCGTCGCGGAACAGCTCCCCAGGACCGTCCCGGCCCACCAGGTCTTCCTCTACGTCCCCGACCCGCGCCGCGAGTTCCTGACCTTCCTCGTGCACGCGGGCCCCAGCGAGGGCGACGTCGACGCGACCCTGGACGAACTCGTCCAGAAGAACGAGCCCGGCGCCGCCCAGGACCCCGAGGTCATCGACTTCGACACCGACCGCCTGGGCCGCGGCAAACGCTCCATCCGCTACTTCGTCGCCGCCAAGGCCGAGGCCATGTGCGTCTCGGTGAACTACGCCTGGCGCATCGAGTCCCTGGGCATCGACGTGATCGTCCGGACGGTCGGCGAGGACATCGGCTGGATCACGGCGAACATCGACGAGTTCGACGCGTTCGCCCGGAGCTTGTTCGTGAATCTGGAGACCTGAGGGGGCCGCGGCGCTACTCCCAGTGAAGCGTCCCTGCCACGGTGTCGAAGAGCTCCACCATCTGTGCCGCGAGGCCCTCCATGGGCGTGGAGAAGGTGAGGGTCAGCCACTGCTCGCTCGCGGGGACGGGCACGTGGTACGTCACGGTCGTCGTGGCCAGCGTGTTGCCCATCTGCCGCTCGGGGTCGGGCGCTTCGGTCTTCTCCGTCCGCACGGCGTCGCCCGCGGCGGCCAGCCTCCGGACCTCCGCGGGGCGTCCCACTTCCCCCAGCCGGCGCGCCAGGTCGTGCGGCGTACGGCAGCCGGGCCAGCCGTCAGGGAGCAGGCTCACCAGCAAGGACGACGCCAGCGGCAGCCCTTCGACCGTCAGCAGCGAGACGTACAGCTCGACACCGCCCTCCCGGTGCGCCGCCTTCGCCTGCTTCTGCAGGTCCCGCATCAGGTTTTCCTTGAGTACGGGCGCGTTGTCGATGCCCGCGAACTGCCGGTCGGCCAGTGCGAGGATGCCGCGGTCGCGTTCGTCGGGGTCCAGATGCAGCTGGAACCAGCCCGCGGGGACGAAGATCGTGTAGTCGCTGGGAGGGGTGTCCCCTTCGGCGCGGAGGGGCATGTCAGTTGCCGCCGGGCTCGGCGGGGGCGGGCAGGAGGCGCATGGTGGGCATGAGACGGTCCACGAGGTCCGTCAGTTCGTCCGTGCGCTCGAAGTTGAGCCACCTTGCCTCGGCCAGGAGGATCTCCTCATGTCCGGTGGGCCAGACCCAGTACCTGAGGCACTCGCTGAGCTTCTTCCCCCAGCCAAAGCGCCGCTTCTCCGCCAGGACCGCCTGCACGCGGACCGCAGGGCCGATCGGCAACTCGACATCGGTGATCTGTGGTGCGCCCTTCACGTCAGCGTAGGACCACCGCACCAACATCTGCCGATACTCCTCGGGCGAGGGCCGTGGGACACCCTCTTCCCCGTAGGCGAGAACCGAAAGGTCCGCCAAGAAGATGCCGCCCTCCGTGTATGCGACGGCCGTCAAGAGGGGACCGGACTCGAAGGCCGTCAGGGCATGTTCCTCCAGCTCTTGCTGAAGTGCCGCCTTGCTGACGCCGAGTCGCAGCGGATCGAACTGCGCCACAAGGTTCACGGCCATCTGTCGGGCTTCCACGCGAGTGCCCTCGTGGAGCGTAAGCCCGAGCCAGCCGTCGTCGAATTCGAGGTCGACGAGGAAGTCATCGTCCGGGCCCGGCGCACTCCCGGATGAAACAGAGTTCTCTTGCACCATCACGACACCTCATCGAGAAATAGACCACCGGCAGTGACGCCGCTTCCGGCCACACTCAGCTGAGTCGCCCTGCGCGACATCTTGTTGACCGCATACCCGTCACCCAGGCTCTTGCCCAAGTGCTTCGCTTCGTTGAGTGCTGAAGCCGCAGCCGGATCCGCCAAGGTCAGAGACTTTCCGATTCCCTTGACATAGCTGCCATTCCCTCGGCACTTCAGTACGTGTACTGCTTCACGGTAACCACCCTTGAAGCCGTCCCTCCAAGGGGCAGATGTGAAGATCTCGGTGACGGGCTCTCGAATGGAGCTCGAGATATCGCCTTCCTGAAGCCCCTTTACGACTCCCGCTTCACGGTTGAGTTTGTGGCGGTTGCGTTTGAGTTGCCGCGGGGTCGCCCTGCCCCCCTTGGCAAGCCGCATCCGCTCCACCATGCCCTGGGCATACCGCCCACTGACCTTGGACATCGCCTTGCCCGCGCCCATCATCAACAGTCCCACCGCAGCCGTCGCCAGCGCTGTCCAGGACTCGTCGCCCATCCCGACCTGGATCGCCGTACAGGCGATGTTGATGAGCGTGGAGGCCATGGAGACGGCGCCCAGAAGTCCTGCGAGCCCCTGGCCGATGACGGGAATCCAGCCGACGGCGAGGGCCGCGATTCCGGCCCACTTGGAGAGCTCTTCGGTAAAGTTGGCGGCCCACTCCACAAAGTCCGCGAAGCCGTCCCGAAATCCGTCCTTGAGCGCATCCCCGGAGATGACGTCATCAATGGCTTCACGCGCCCTCTTCGCGGCCGCGTCACGGATTCCCTGCGCCTTCAGCAGCTTGCCCCGGGCCGCCTCCAAGGACTTACCGGCGGCCTCCGCCTGATCCTCCAGTTTCTCCTTGCGCGCCTTGCCGGAATCGCCGGGCAGGCCGTCAAGTCCTTTCCGGGCGGCGCTCTTTTCGGCCTCGGCTTCCTGGGCCTCCCGCCGGGCGATCTCGGCGATTTGCTGGGCCCTGTGGAGTTCGGTGGCGTAACTGCCGGGCCGGGCCGATGCGTTCGACTCGTAGTCGGATCCGTGGTCCACGACCCGGTCGCCGATCGCGTCGGCCACCGTCTCGTAGCGCTTGTGCGCGGCCTCCAGGCGACCGCGGCACCGCTTGGCCTTCTCGCGGAACTCCTTGCCCGCGTCGCTGTCCCAGGAATCCAGTTCGGCGGCGGCCTTGAGGTGTCGTACCTGCCGGTCGAGCTCCTCGGCCGTCCTGCGGAGCCTGCGGCCCAGCTGTTCCAGGCGGTCGGGGTCGCCGGGGACGGGGTCGTGGTCGGCGAGCGGCTGCCAGTCCCGGGGCCGCGCGCCGGCCTTCACAGCTTCCTCTTCGCGAGCCTGTGCTTCCTGTCGGACTCGCGCAGCGCCCTGGCCAGTTCCCCGTCGACACTCTCGTACGTCTTCACCGCGGCCTTCGCGATCGCGGCCAGCCGCTCGATCTCGTCGCCGAGTTCCTCGCGACGGCTCTCCCAGTTCTGTACGAAGTCGCCGAACTGCCACGCCAGATCGTGCTCGCCGAAGTCGTCCTCGTACTTCCCCTTCAGCTTCCCCAGCCCGTCGAAGGCGTCCTTGATCCTGCCCAGACCGGCACCCATCTCCCGGATCGCGTCCAGATCGTCGATCCTCGTGCGCTCACCCACGGAGCGCCTCCCCTCCCACGCCGCGGCCCCAGCCATCGCGGAGAACAACGACGCTCGGGGAGGCGGGACACCGTTGTCCGGTTCCGCTTACGGGCGACCGAGCGCCCGGCGGGACCAAGTGCTCGCGCCGCGGCAAAGTTGGCCCTAGCGAACGCGTCGACTGCTTCAGTACCTTCGGATGGCTTGTCGAACTGTCGCCCCTTGGGAGTCATACGTGAACCGCAGCCACATCCGTCCCATCGCCGTCTCGCTCACGGCTGCCGCGGCCCTCTTGCTGACGGCGTGCGGAGGCGGGGACGGCGACGAGGGCTCCGGGAAGGACAAGATCGCCGGGGCCGAGAACGGGAACGCCGAGAAGAGCCCGTCGCCGAGCGACAAGGCCAGCAAGGGGGCCGACGTCGACCGGCCGGAGATGAAGTTCCCCTCCGATGTGGAACTCGTCTTCGACAAGGCGGCCGTGTCGGACCCGGACCAGACCGCCGCGCTGAACGACGCACAGAACTACGCGCGTGCCATCGAGCACGGGATCGTGAAGCAGGACGCTGACGACGCCGCGTACAAGTTCTACTCGGAGTACGGCAGCCCGGCGCAGACGTACGCGAAGGACCAGGTCAAGAAGCACATCGAGGCCGGCTACACCGTCACGGGCGAGCGCCGCTACACCAAGACGAAGGTGCAGACCGTCGACAAGAAGAAGACGATCGCCGTCACCTTCTGCACCAACGACAACAAGCTCTTCGGCAAGGAAGTCAAGAGCGGGAAGGTCCTCCGGACCGAGCCGAGCATCAAGGACTACTCGTTCTGGCAGATCTCGATGGCGGCTTCGAAGAACACCAAGGGACTTTGGCGCGCCGACCTGGTCAAGGTCGAGAGCGAAGCCCAGCAGTGCCAGGGGTGACCAAGAATTCCAGGACGGCCGCAGCGGCCAGGAGGGTCGCGGCAGTCCGATAGCGGACACATCGGGAATAACGGGGTAGGGGAATGCGCAAGCCACTCACAATGTCGGCCGTCTGCGGCTCACTGATCCTGCTGTCGGGGGCATCGGCGATGGCCGCGGACCCCATCTCGACGGACAGCCACGGCACGAAGGGGCCGGAGCGCACCGTGGGCGCCGTCGCCAAGGTCAGCTACAAGTCCTCGGGCAATTCCTCGAGCGGCGGCCCGGTCGCCTCCGTGGATCCGAACTGGACGCCTCCGCCCTGCTGGTACGCGCCGGAGTGGAAAGCGGGCGAGTTCCAGAAGTTCCGTGACCGGCTGTACTTCGGGGCCCGGCACGATCCCGACGCGCCGAGGGACGCCCTGAAGGAGATGTCGGACGAGAACAAGGGCTACGCCAAGGACAACTACAACGTCGACAAGGAGAAGGAGGGGATGTGGTGGGGCGCCCAGTTCAGCGCCGACGCCACCGTCGCCGAACAGGCGAAGTGCAACAAGGCGCCCTTCTGGGTCAAGAACGGCGAAACCCCGGACGTTCCGAACGTCATCAGCCCTGAGATCCTCGCGGGGCTCGCCTACAACCAGATCAAGGTCCCCGGCACCAAGGTCTCCCTCGCTCCCGACGGCCCTTCCAAGGTGAACCTCCCCACCTGGGCCTGGCTCGACAAGGGTGAGTTCAAGCCGGTGTCCGTCACCGCCTCCCTGGACGCCCCAGGACTCCACATCGAGGCCACCACGACCGCGAAGCCCGTCTCGCTGACCCTCAAACCCGGTACCGAGGACGCCAAGCTGCTGCCCGCGTCGGGCGCGTGCGCGATCAATGACGACGGGTCGATCGGCGAGCCGTACGTGAAGGGCGAGGCCGGTCGGACTCCGCCGTGCGGAGTCGTCTACCAGCGCTCATCGGGCAACGGTACGTACAACCTCCAGGCCACCGCGACCTGGGAGATCACCTGGACGGGAACCGGCGGCGCCAAGGGCACACTGCCCAACGGCGAGTACGGCAACGACCAGGCCGTGAAGGTCGAGGAGATCCAGTCGATCAACCGGTGAGGACTCTGGGAGCCTCCCGAGGGGCGGTGTGAGGGTCCGGCACAGGGCGGGCCCACCCGTTGCCCCCGAAAAGGACCGAGCGGATATCGTCTCAGCCATTGTTCAGTTACGGGGAGGACGATCGTGCGCCTGACTCTGACCGTCGTCGATCCGTTCGGCGGTGGCACCGCCGACGTGGTCCTCGACGCCGATCCCGAGTCCACCGTGCAGGACATAGCGGTGGAACTGGCCCGGCAGGTCGGGCACAGCGGGGCGCAGATCATTCCGATCGGGCAGCATCAGGCTCCGGCGGCCGGCGCCCCGATGGTCTACGTGGACGGGTACGCCGTCGATCCCTCGGCCACCGTCGTGACCTCGCCGCTGCGCGAGGGCGCCGTCGTGAGTCTGAACGATCCGGCCGGGTGTCTGCCCGGTGAGCCGTCGGGGCTCGTCGAGCTGCGGGTGGCGAGCGGGGCGGCCGCGGGGGCCGTGCACCGGCTCGGGATCGGGCGGTACGACATCGGCAGCGGGCCCGCCTCGTACATCCGTGTCGACGATCCGGAGATGCCCGCCCGCGCCCTCACGTTGTCAGTTGCAACCGATGGCACCTGCCAGGCCACCGTGCACGGGAGCGACGAGGACAAGAAGGGCGTGACCCTCGACGGGCGGCCCTTCGGCGAGGAGAAGGAGGAGGCCGAGCCGCTCACGGTCACCCCGCCCGAGGACGAGTCCAAGAAGGACAGGAAGGCCCGGGAGCAGCGCGAGAAGCAGGAGCGCAAGGAGTGGAAGGAGCGGAAGGAGGCTGCGGCCAAGGCGCGGGCCGCCGGGCCGCGCAACACCGTCGCCTGGCCCCTCGGCGCTCAGATCGCCCTCGGAAACACGCTGCTCGAACTCGTCAGGTACGTCCCCCCGAACGCCGCGCTCAAGTGGTCCGAGGACGGCGCGGGGCTCGACTACAACCGGCCGCCGCGGCTGCGTCCGCCCGAGCGGCAGACGACGTTCCGGCTGCCCACCCCGCCACGGGAGTTCGAGGCGCGGCCGCTGCCCTGGCTGATGGCGCTCTTCCCGCTGGTCGGTGCCGTCGTCGCCGCGATGATCTTCAATCGCTGGTACTACCTGATCATGGCGGGCCTCAGTCCGATCATGCTCTTCGGCAACTACTTCATGGACAAGAAGCACGGGCGCAAGTCCCATGCGAAGCAGGTCAAGGAGTACAAGGAGACCAAGGCGCGGATCGAGAAGGACGCGCAGGACGCGCTCGTCGCCGAGCGGCTCGACCGGCGCAACGCCGTGCCCGATCCGGCGACCGTGCTCGCGTTGAGTACCGGGCCCCGCACGCGGCTCTGGGAGCGGCGGCGCACCGACGCCGACCACCTGCTCCTGCGCTTCGGCACCGGGCAGCTGCCCTCCGAGGTCGTCCTCGACGACCCGGAGAAGGACGAGCACCGGCGCCAGGTGACGTGGCGGATCGAGGACGCGCCCGTCGCGCTGCCGCTGAAGGGGCTCGGTGTCATCGGCATCGCGGGCCCCGGCGACTCGGCGACCGCCCTGGGGCGCTGGGCCGTCGCGCAGACCGCGACGCTGCACAGCCCGATGGACGTCCAGTTCTACGTGCTGACCGAGAACACCTCGCAGGAGTCCTGGGACTGGGTGCGCTGGCTGCCGCACGCGCGGCCCTCGGGCGGCCAGGACATCAACGTACTGATCGGCACGGACGCCGAGACGGTCGGCTCCCGCATCGGTGAGCTCACCCAGATCCTGGACGCGCGCCTGAAGATCCTGGAGGAGAACAAGAGCCAGGGCGCCAACTTCAGCGACCCGGACATCGTCGTCGTCTGGGACGGTTCGCGGCGGCTCAGGTCGCTGCCCGGCGTCGTGCGACTGCTGCGCGAAGGTCCCGCCGTCCGCATGTACGCGCTCTGCCTGGACACCGAAGAACGGTTCCTGCCCGGCGAGTGCCAGGCGTTCGTCGTCGCCGAGCCCAAGCCCCGCGAGTACGAGAACGCGCCGGGCTCCGCCGCCCAGCCCATGCCCGCGCAGCCCCAGCAGGCGCCCGGCGGCTTCCCCTCCTTCCAGGCCTGGCACACCGCAGCGCCCGACACCCGGCAGACCAGCGCCCCGCGCGAGCTGCGGCTGCGCGTGGAGATGACCGGCGCCGAGCGCCTCAAGGACGTCCGCCCCGACTTCGTCACCCCGGCCTGGTGCCTGCGCCTGGCCCGGTCCGTGTCGCCGCTGCGCGACATCAGCGGCGAGACCGAGGACTCCGCCCTTCCGGGGTCGAGCCGGCTGCTCGACGTGCTCCAGCTGGAGCCGCCGACGTCCGGTGCGATCACGGCCCGCTGGCAGGCCGGCGGGCAGTCGACGATGGCCGTCATCGGTGAGTCCTACGACGGTCCCTTCGGCCTCGACATGCGCAAGGACGGGCCGCACGGCCTGATCGCCGGTACCACCGGTTCCGGTAAGTCCGAGCTGCTTCAGACCATCGTGGCCGCGCTCGCGGTGGCCAATACGCCCGAGAACATGACGTTCGTCCTCGTCGACTACAAGGGCGGCTCGGCGTTCAAGGACTGTGTGAAGCTGCCGCACACCGTCGGCATGGTCACCGACCTCGACGCGCACCTCGTGGAACGCGCCCTGGAATCCCTCGGCGCCGAGCTCAAGCGGCGCGAGCACATCCTCGCCGACGCCGACGCCAAGGACATCGAGGACTACCAGGACCTGGTGCGGCGCGACCCCTCGCACCCGCCGGTGCCCCGACTCCTCATCGTCATCGACGAGTTCGCCTCCATGGTCCGTGACCTGCCCGACTTCGTGACGGGTCTGGTCAACATCGCCCAGCGAGGCCGTTCGCTCGGCATCCACCTGCTGCTCGCCACCCAGCGGCCCTCCGGCGTCGTCTCCCCCGAGATCCGCGCCAACACCAACCTCCGCATCGCCCTGCGCGTCACCGACGGCGGCGAGTCCAGCGACGTCATCGACGCCCCCGACGCCGGGCACATCTCCAAGAACACCCCCGGCCGCGCCTACGTCAGGCTCGGCCACGCCTCCCTCGTGCCCTTCCAGTCGGGCCGCGTCGGTGGCCGCCGCCCCGGCGCCGCCGACCCGACGGTCCTCGCGCCCTGGGTCGACCCCCTGGACTGGACCGCGCTCGGCCGCCCCGCGGCGGCCAAGCCCAAGGCCGAGGCCCGCGAGGAGGAGGAGATCACCGACCTGAAGGTCCTGGTCGACACGATCATCGAGGCCAACCAGGTCATGGGCATCCCCGCCCAGCACAGCCCCTGGCTGCCCGCGCTCGGCGAGATGCTGCTGCTCGACGAGATCCCGGTGCCCGCGCCCCGCACGGCCCCCGGCGCGCTCGCGCCCGCCGCGTTCGGCGTCGAGGACCTGCCCGCCGACCAGGCGCGCCGCCCGGTCGTCGTGGACTTCGCGCACTTCGGCCACCTGATGATCGGCGGCGCCCCGCGCTCGGGCCGCTCCCAGGTGCTCCGTACGATCGCGGGCTCGCTGGCCCGCACCCACTCGTGCGCCGACGTCCACCTGTACGGCATCGACTGCGGCAACGGCGCGCTCAACGCCCTGACCCGCCTTCCGCACTGCGGCGCCGTCGTCAGCCGCAACCAGACCGAGCGCGTGGTGCGCCTCGTCAACCGCCTCAAGGGCGAACTCACGCGCCGCCAGGACCTGTTGGCCGACAAGGGCTACGCGGACATCGGCGAGCAGCGGGCCGACGTCGCCGCGGACCAGCGACTGCCGCACATCGTCATCCTGCTCGACCGCTGGGAGGGCTGGCTGCCCACGCTCGGCGAGATCGACCACGGCTCGCTGACCGACGAGGTCTCCACGATGATGCGCGAGGGCGCGAGCGTCGGCATCCACCTGGTGATGACGGGTGACCGCCAGCTCCTGGTGGGCCGCATCTCCTCGCTCACCGAGGACAAGTACGGGCTGCGCCTCGCGGACCGCTCCGACTTCTCCATGCTCGGCATCCCGGCCCGCAAGGTCCCCGAGGAGATCGCGCCGGGCCGCGCGTTCAAGAACGAGAGCGGCACGGAGACGCAGTTCGCGCTGCTCTCCGAGGACGTCACGGGCCAGGGCCAGGCCGCCGCGATCAGCGCGATCGGCGAGGCGGCGACCGCCCGCGACGCCGAAGTGCCGCGCGCCAGGCGCCCGTTCCGCGTCGACACGCTGCCGAGCCGCATCACCTTCGACGAGGCGTGGGAGCTGCGCGATCCGGAGGCCTCCCGCTCCAAGCTGTGGGCCCTGGTGGGCATCGGCGGCGACGAGGTCATGGGCCACGGCCCCGACCTCGCCGACGGCGTGCCCGCGTTCGTCATCGCCGGCCCGGCCAAGTCGGGCCGCTCCACGGTCCTGTTGAACATGGCCCGCTCCTTCCACGCCCAGGGCGTACGCATGGTGATCGCGGCCCCGCGCCAGTCGCCGCTGCGCCAACTGGAGGGCACCGAGGGCGTGTTGAAGGTGTACACCGAGGACGACATCGACGAGGACGAGTTCGAGGAGCTCATCGACGGGGCCGACGCGTCGCCGGAGAACCCGGTCGTCGTCCTGATCGACGACGCGGAGATCCTGGAGGACGCGGACGCCGCGAGCCAGTTCAAGCGGATCATCCAGCGCGGCGCCGACCAGGGCCTCGCCCTGGTCCTCGCCGGTGACGAGGAAGACGTATGCAGCGGCTTCTCGGGCTGGCAGGTGGACGCGAAGAAGGGCCGCCGGGGCATTCTCCTTTCCCCGCAGGACAGTTCGAGCGGCGACCTCATCGGCCTGCGCATCTCCCGCAGCATGGTCGGCGGCCCGGTCGCACCCGGCAAGGGCATGCTGCACCTGGGCACGGGCGAGGTCGCGACGCTGACGACGCCGTTGTAGGCGCGGCGCGATGGGGGGGGATCGACGAGGAGGGCCCGGGGGCTCGGCCCCCGGGCCGCCGGCCAGGTAGGGAGAGATCGCCCCGGCCTGGCCCGGCGGCGGCTACGGCTTCGCGATCACCATCGGGCTGCTGGTGCCGCCCGCCCTGGCTGCGATCATCGTCCCGCTGAAGCAGGCCAACTGGCAGGCGAAGCGCGTCCGTTCGCCGGGCTGGACAGCGGCATCCCTGCCCCGCGTGACACTGACCTGCCTGCTCCTGCTCCTGCTCCTCTGCTTCGGCGCGACCCGCCCCAAGCGCCACCGCCCGGCGGCCCGGACCGCTTCGGCATCGGACAGCCCTGCTGAGCGCGGCGCTCGGCGGCTGGCTCGCCCACCTGTACCTCAAGCGCCGCCGGGATCCGCTCGGCCCACCGGCGAAAGACGCGCCGTAGGATTCCCCGCCGCCGGATCGTCCGACGTGTACACGAGGGCCTTGCCGGACGGGCGCAGGTAGACCGTGTGGGGGGTCTGCGCGCACTGGCCGCCGTTGCCCTCCGCGCCCTTGCCCGTCGCCACGAGTTCCTTCTCCGACGCGGACTTCAGGGTGAGTACGTCGGTGCAGGTGTTGCCGATCGGGTCGTCCTGGACGACGGTGCCGACGCGGTCGCCCGGCTTCGCCTGGCGCAGGGTGACCGTGAACGTGCCGAGCGGAACGCTGCCGTCGTTCGCCTCCGCCTTGCCGCGCCACGTACCGACGTACGAAGAGGGCACCCGCTCGGCGCCGGACGAGGCGGTCGCCGCCGGGGGCCGCTCGCCGGTACTGCCCGCGTCGTGGCTGCCGCTCCCCGGCAGCATCCGGAAGACGAACACCGACCCCACCGTGACCGCGGCGAGCGCCCCGGCCACCGCGAGCACGACCGTACAACTGACCCTGCGCCCGCGCCCGTTCACGCCCTCCGGCGCGGAGGTGGCGGCCACGGAGACGGAGAGTTTCCCGGGCGTCCTCGCGTCCTGGGGCGCGGGCGAGGGCATGGGCGAGGGCATGGGCGTGGGCGTGGGCATGGACGTGGGCGGCGTCTCCGGCCTGCGCGGGACGGGGACCACCGCGTCCTCCGCGTACGAAGGGTCCGCGGGGCCGAACATGCCTGGCGCGGAGCCGGAGTTGGCGGATTTGGCGGAGTTGGCGGTGCTGACGGAGTTGGCCGAGTCGAAGGCCACCGGGCCCGAGCGCACCGACTCCGCGCCCGCCCCCGCCCCCGTGTCCATGTCGAGGATCCGCACCGCGCTGCGGCTCACCCGCTCCACCACGGGACCCGGCAGCCAGCCCGCGGCCACCAGCGGGGCCGCGCCCTCGGGGGCGAGCCACCCGGCGACCTGTGCGGGAGTGGGCCTGACGCCCGGCTCCTTGGCGAGGCAGGCGGCGGCGATCTCCCGTACGTCGCCGCTCAGCGAGCCCAGTTCGGGCTGCTCGTGCACGACCTTGTAGAGCAGCGCGGCCGACGAGTCGCCGGGGAAGGGCGACTCGCCCGTCGCCGCGTAGACCAGGACGGCACCCAGCGAGAAGACGTCCGCCGCGCCCGTGACGCCCTTGCCGAGGATCTGCTCGGGGGACATGTAGCCGGGCGAGCCGATGGAGACACCGGTGGAGGTGAGCGAGGCCGTGCCGTCCGTGGCGCGCGCGATGCCGAAGTCGATCAGGCGCGGGCCGTCGAGGGTGAGCAGCACGTTCGACGGCTTCACGTCGCGGTGGACGAGGCCGAGCCCGTGGACGTGCGTCAGCGCCTCGGCGAGTCCTGCGCCGAGGACGCGTACGGAGTGTTCGGGCAGCGCGGCGGTCTCCCGCACCGCCTCCGTGAGGGAGGGCCCGGCCGCGTACCCGGTGGCGACCCAGGGCACGGACGCGTCCGGGTCGGCGTCGAGGACCGGCGCCGTCCAGTCGCCGCCGACCCGCCGCGCCGCGTCGACCTCGCGGCGGAAGCGGGCCCGGAACTCCTCGTCGAGCGCGAAGTGCGGATGGACGACCTTGACCGCGACGGTGCGGCCGCCCGCGCTGCGGCCCAGATAGACGCGGCCCATCCCGCCCGAACCGAGCCGGCCGAGCAGCCGGTAGGGCCCGATCACGGTGGGTTCGTCGGCTTCGAGCGGTCGCATGACGTTGGCCTCCCCCAGGCACGCCGCCGGACACCTCGCGCGCCTTACCACTGCCGGTCAGCGTAGTGCGGGCGTCGGCAATGAAAGCGGAAAGGAGCGCGCGCACCGGGCCGCCGAGGGAACGCCGGGTCTCCCATTTCCCTCTACAGGGGAGTAAATGCCCACATTGGCGCCGATGCCCGCCCTGTGCCCGCGTCCCTCCCCGCGCCCGTCCCCGCCCCGAGGTCCCCATGAACCGACGCCGCCCCTCCCGCACCGCTCTCGCCGCGACCGCCGCCGCCCTGACCTCGGCGCTGCTGCTCTCGGCCTGCTCGTCCGGCCAGGGCGACCCGGTCACCTTCGACCAGCCGGCACCCGAGGGCGGCGCGCACCAGGCGAAGGGCCCCGCGGCCGACAAGACGCGGCTGCCCACCGGACCCCGGTCGCACTTCACGAACGAGAGCACCCTGGAGGACGGCACGAAGATCGCCGTGACGACACTCAAGGGAAAGAAGTCCGGGTTCACCGGGAAGGTATGGGTCTGGGCACCGAAGCAGTACTTCGACCCGAAGTACGCACACAGCGGCTTCCCCGTACTGATAGCCCTGCCCGGCGGCAACGGCTACCCGAACAATTACTGGATGGGCACCGACCTCAAGCTGGAGAGCTCCATCGCCAAGTGGTCGCAGGAAGGCAAGAGCCTTCCGTTCATCGTGGTGATGCCCGTGCTCAATCCGGACGCAAAGAACTATTACGACGGCAGCGATATTCCGGGCCAGCCGAAAATGGGCACGTGGATGACGGACGACGTCCCCGATTTCGTCAAGGCCAATTTCCGCACCTTCAAGTCGCGGGACGGCTGGGCCTTCATGGGTTCCTCCTCCGGCGGCTTCGTCGGCCTGAAGTCGGTCCTCCAGCGCCCGGAGAAGTTCCGGGCCGTCATCGCGAGCGGCCCGGACACCGTGCCCGACTCCCCCCTGTGGGCCGGGCACGAGAAGGAGCGGCAGGCCAACGACCCCGAGCGGCTGGCCCGGCGCCTCGTCGACCGCAAGGGCCCCGAGGTCGACATCGCCTTCCAGATCGGCACCAAGGAGTCGGGCCAGGCCAACCTGCGGTCCTTCATGAAGAAGTACGGGAAGGGGCCCGTCAAGACGCGCCTCAACGTGATCCAGGGCGGCGGCCACAACGCGCGCAGCTACGTGCCCGCCATGGCCGACGGCCCCATCCAGTGGATCAGCGAGCACATGCAGGCGCCGATCCCGAGCAGCTGAGCCCCGGGGTCAGGACCCCAGCAGCGCCACCCGTACGTCCGCAGGGAAGCCCGTCGTCGGCCCGACCCGGCGGGCGAACTCGGTCACGCCCTCCAGCTGCGCCCCGCCGAAGCGGAAGTCGAGCGTCGTGAAGTACCGCTCCAGGACGCCGGCGTCGAAGGACTCCCAGCGCGCGGCCTGCTCGGCGACCTTGCCGACCTCCTCCAGGGAGAGGTCGCGGGAGGACAGGAACGCCTTGTGCACCTCGCGCACCACCTCGGGCTCGCGCTCCGCGTACTCGCGCCGGGCCGCCCAGACGGCGAAGACGAACGGCAGCCCCGTCCACTCCTTCCACATCTCGCCCAGGTCGTAGACGTCCAGGCCGAGCTTGGGGGCGTCGATCAGGTTGGCGCGCAGCGCCGCGTCGCCGATGAGTACGGCGGCGTCCGCCTCGCGCATCATCAGGCCCAGGTCGGGCGGGCACGTGTAGTAGTCCGGCCGCACGCCGTGGCGCTCGGCGAGCAGGAGCTGCGCGAGGCGTACGGAGGTGCGGGAGGTCGAGCCGAGTGCGACCCGGGCGCCGTCCAGCTGGTCGAGCGGCACCTGCGAGACGATCACGCAGGACATCACCGGGCCGTCGCAGCCGACCGCGAGGTCGGGGAAGGCGACGAGGTCGTCGGCGTTCTTGAGGAACTCGACCAGCGTGACGGGGGCGATGTCGAGCTCGCCCCGCACCAGCTGCTCGCTGAGCTTCTCCGGGGTGTCCTTCGTCAGCTCGAAGTCGAGGAGCGTTCCGGTCCGCGCGAGGCCCCAGTACAGGGGCAGGCAGTTCAGGAACTGGATGTGGCCGACGCGCGGCCGAGGGGTGCGAGGGGGCCTTGGCAGCGGTTCGGCGCCTGCCCCCGCGAGGTCGTCCAGGGGAGAATTGTCCACATCGGCGAGGCTAGCCCCCGTGCGGTACGGTGCGGGCGCCGGGCCCCTCGTGCGTCCCGCCGGGTTCCCCGGGAGCCGTGTGCGGGCCCTCTCCGGGGGTGTCACACGGAGCCTTCCGGGGCCGCTGTGTCAACTCTGTCGGGAGCCACATCAAACCTCCGGGTGACGTGATCTTGCCCCCTATTGCATTCGGCTGTCTGCGTGCTAAGCTCGCCGCAAGTTGCAGTTTGGTTTCCCTTGCAGTACAGAGCCTGCGGAGCATGTGACCCCGCGGGCTCTCGTCGTTTTCAGACTTATGCAGTTGTTTAAACAATCGCTGGTTCTGGAGCAGGGCAACCCTTTGGCCCAAGGAGGGCTTATGGCTACCGGAACCGTGAAGTGGTTCAACGCTGAAAAGGGCTTTGGCTTCATTGCCCAGGAAGGCGGCGGCCCGGACGTCTTCGTCCACTACTCCGCGATCAACGCGAACGGCTTCCGCTCCCTTGAGGAGAACCAGGCCGTTTCCTTCGACGTGACGCAGGGTCCGAAGGGCCCGCAGGCGGAGAACGTCACCCCGATGTAATCGGACGCCCCATGTGAGTGGGGCGTGTGATTCCTCCGGTGACTTGATCCGGACATGGATGCAGTACCCAAGGAGCCCTGCTCCTCCGCGGTTGCGGGGGAAGCGGGGCTCCTGCCTTTTTCTGGCCCCTGGGCCTTGGGGGGTGCCCCTGGCCTGGGCGGGGGCTGGTCCCTCTCCCTGGGCGGGGGCTGGTCTCTGGCCCCGGGCGGGGGGCGGGTCCCTGGATGGAGGCCTGGGCACTCGGCACTGGGCTGGAGGCCACGGGATCTGGGGCATGGGCGGGGCCCGGATCCCTGGACCTCGGGCCTAGACGGGAGCCCCAGCCCCTGGAGCATGGGCGGGGGCGCGGACCTCGGCGCCTTGGGCGGGAGCCCCGAGCCCTCACCCCTGAGCGAAGACCCGGATTCCTGAGCCTTGGGCAAGGAGTCTGAACCCTTGAGCCATGGACGACAGCACTGGCCCCCGGCCCTGAGCGCCAGCCCCGCTCTCTGGGCCTTGTGCGAGAACCCCGGGCCCTCGGCCCTGAACTCGATCCCAGACCCTGCGCTTCGGGCAGGAGCCCGGCCCCCCTGGGCCTTGGGATGGCGGCCCGCCTTCTGCTCCATGGGTGGGAGGCCCGCCTTCTGCTCCATGGGTGGGAGGCCCGCCTTCTGCTCCATGGGTGGGAGGCCCGCCTTCTGCTCCTTGGGGGGAGGTCCGAGTCCCCGCCCCTGCGCGAACGCCCGGAGCCGTGGGCCCTGGGCCGGAGCCCGGGCTCCCGCCCAAGTCCCGGAGGTCGAGGCCCCCGGGCGACGGGCCTTAACCGATTGCCTCTCTCGCTCGGGTCGCCTTCTCCGGGTCCCAGTTCTTCGTCGGGACCGAGGTCAGGAGTAGGTGCGTGTAGGGGTGTTGGGGGGACGTCAGGACCCTTGATGTGGGGCCCTGTTCCACCACCTCGCCCTGGCGCATCACCAGGACCTCCTCCGTGACGTGTTGCACCACCGCCAAGTCGTGGCTGACGAAGACCAGGGCCACGCCCGTTTCGGCGCGGATCTCGGTCAGCAGGCGCAGGATCTGGGCCTGGATCGAGACGTCCAGTGCCGCTACCGCCTCGTCCAGGACCAGGACCTTGGGGTCCACGGCCAGTGAGCGCGCGATGGCCAGACGTTGGCGCTGGCCGCCGGAGAGTTCCCTCGGGCGGGCGCCCGCCTCTCTCGTGCCGAGGCCCACCTGGTCGAGGAGTGTCTCGGCGTGGCTGTCCTCGCGGCCGTGCAGGCGCAGGGCCGTCCGTACGCACTGGGCGGCCGTGAGCCTCGGGTCCAGGGAGATGTACGGGTCCTGGAAGACCATCTGGATCTCGCGGGCCCTGGCCAGACGGGCGGTTCTGCCCCGCGGCGTACGGGGTGCGCGCGGGCGGCCCTCGATGTGGATCCCGCCCTCGTCCGGGCGGATCAGGCCCACGAGCATCCTCGCCACCGTCGTCTTGCCCGAGCCGGACTCCCCCACGATGCCCAGGGATCCTCCCCGGGGGACGGTGAAGGTGACGTCCCGCGCGGCCGTGTGGCGCGCCCCTCCGGGGAGGGGGTACGTCTTGGTGAGCCCCTCCGTCTTGAGCAGGTCTGTCGTCATCCGTGGCTCGCCTCCTTGGTGGGCGTGCTCCGCGACGTAAGGGCCACGGCGCACTCCGCCGTCCCGCCGTCGTCGAGTTCCGTGCGCCGCGGGGTCCACGTCTCGCAGGCCGCCTCCGCCTCCCCGCACCGGCTCACGAACGGGCAGCCGGTGAACGTGTCCGAGAGGGACGGCGGGCGGCCGGGGATCGGGGTGAGGGGGTGGGATTCGCCCAGGGTCGGGGAGCAGGACAGGAGGCCCCGGGTGTAGGGGTGGGCCGGCGTGGTGAACAGGGCGTCGGCCGAGCGGGATTCGACCACTCGGCCCGCGTACATCACGTACACGCGGTCGCAGTACGCCGCCGCCAGGTGCAGGTCGTGGGTGATGAGGAGCAGGCCGAGGTCGCGGTCGGCGCGCAGGGTGCGCAGGAGCGCGAGGATCTCCGCCTGGGTCGTCACGTCGAGCGCGCTGGTCGCCTCGTCGGCGAGGAGCAGGCGGGGTTCGGCGGCCAGCGCGCCCGCGATGACGACGCGTTGCAGCATGCCGCCGGAGAGTTCGTGGGGGCGCTGGCGCAGGCGGCGTTCGGGGGACGAGAGGCCGACCGCCTCCAGGAGTTCGGCCGCGCGGGCCCGCGTCGCGCCGCGCTCGGTGAGGAAGTCGCCGATGCGGCGCACCGGGTTGAGGGCGGCGCGCGGGTCCTGGTGGACCATGGCGACAGGACCGGACCGGTGGGCGCGCAGGCGTTCGCCGGTGAGGGCGAGTACGTCGGTGCCCGCGAAGCCGACCGTGCCGGTGGCCTCGGCACCGGCGGGCAGCAGGCCGATCGCGGCCTTCGCCGTGGTCGACTTGCCGGAGCCCGACTCGCCGACCAGGCCCACGACTTCGCCGGGCGCGACGTGCAGGGAGACCGAGTCGAGGACGGGGCGCGCGGCGCCGGGGATACGGACGGTGAGGTCCTGGATGTCGAGCAGTGTCATGGTCACTGCCTCCCTAGCCGGTCGGCGGCCCAGACCCCGACCACGTTGAAGGACACGACGACGAGGGCGATGGCCGTGCCGGGCACCATCGCGGGCAGCAGGGCGCCCTGGACGACGGCGGCCTGGCCCTCCTGCACCATCAAGCCCCAGTCGGAGGACGGGGGTTGGGCTCCGAAGCCCAGGTAGGAGAGCGTGGCCAGGGACATCAGGGCCTCGCCGAACAACACCACCAGGTAGCCGAGGACCGCGCGGGCCAGGTTCGGTACGACGTGGGCGGCGCAGATGCGGGCGCCGCCCATGCCGAGGACGCGGTAGGCGTCGACGTAGGGCTTGCGGGCCTCCGAAAGGGCAAGCGAGCGCGTGTACTTGGCGATGGTCGGGGTGAAGGCGAGGCCGAGCGCGAGGACGGACGTCGTCATGCCCGCGCCGAAGACGGCGATGATCAGGACGGTGAAGAGGAGGCCCGGGAAGGCGTACATCACGTCGGTGAGCCGGGAGACGAGGGCGTCGACCCAGCCGCCGCGCCAGGCCGCGAGGACACCGAGCGTGACGCCGAGCGCGGCGGCGACCGCGAGCAGCAGGACCGGCGCGAGCAGGCTGGTGCGGGCCCCGTACAGGGCGCGCGACAGCAGGTCCTGGCCGGAGGAGTCGGTGCCGAGGAGGTGGTCGCCGCCGGTGCCGACCAGAGAGGCGGACAGGTCGATGGCGTCGGGGGCGTACGGCGCGAGCAGCGGTGCGCAGACGGCGGCGACGACCACGAGGACGAGGAAGGTTCCGGCGACGAGGACGCCGAGGGGGCGTCGGCGGCGTACGGCGAGGGGGGCGAGGGCGACGGCGGGCGCGGTCATGACGCGGCTCCCTTCACGCGGGGGTCGAGGAGCGGATGGACGACGTCGACCAGCGTCGTGACCACGATGTAGCCGGTGACCATGAGGAGCAGGACGGCCTGGGCGACGGGGAAGTCGTGGGTGTTGATGGCGCCGACGAGCAGCGAGCCGATGCCGCTGATGCCGAAGGCCGTCTCGACGACGACGGTGCCGGCGAGCATGCCCGCGGTGACCAGACCGCACATGGTGACGATCGGGCCGAGGGCGTTGCGCAGCACGTGGCGGCGGATGATGTCGCGCTCGGGGACGCCGGAGGCGCGGGCCACCTCGACGTGGTCGGAGGCCGCCGCGTCGGCCATGGCCTGGCGGGTGACGCGGCTGATGATCGCGAGGGCGCCGAGCGCCAACGACAGGGCGGGCA
Organism: Streptomyces sp. NPDC087300; assembly: GCF_044744425.1. Lineage (NCBI taxonomy): Bacteria > Bacillati > Actinomycetota > Actinomycetes > Kitasatosporales > Streptomycetaceae > Streptomyces > Streptomyces sp. NPDC087300. The sequence goes on along the minus strand of NZ_JBIUYI010000012.1, from coordinate 74,483 downwards.
GGGTCAGATGGTGCAGGGTGCCGGTGAATCCCTCGCCGCCGCCGGTGACGGGGAACCAGCCGAGCTGGACGCCGAAGAGCGAGACGAGCGCGATGGCGGCGACGAAGGACGGCACGGAGGCGGCGAGCGTCGTGCCGCCCACCACCGCGGAGTCGACCCAGGTGGACCGCTTGACGGCGGCGAGGACGCCCGCGCCGACGCCGAGGACGACGAACAGGACCGTGGCGTACGCGACGAGTTGGAGCGTGGTCGGGAAGCGGGCGGCGACCAGGTCGGACACCTGGTCGCTGTACTTGAAGGAGCGGCCGAGGTCGAGGTGGACACAGTCCCACAGCCAGCGCCCGTACTGGACGACGAGGGGTTCGTCCAGGTGGTACTGGGCGCGGACGGTGGCGAGCCGCTCGGGGGTCAGCTTGTCGCGGCCGCCCGCGAGGAAGACGGCGGGGTCGCCGGGCGCCGCGTAGACGGCGGCGAAGATGACGAACGAAGCGGCGAAGAGCGTGGCGAGCAGGCCCGCGACGCGCCGCAGGAGACGGGGAAGCAGGGAGGCCACGGCGGTCACCTAGCCCTTCTTCAGGCCGAGTTCGGCGGCCCACGGGTAGTAGAGGTAGGACTGGGAGGCCGGCGGGCCCGTCATGCGGTCGTCGATGACGAGGGCGGAGGGCACCTGGGCGAGCGGGATCCAGACGGCCGCGTCGGAGAAGCGGCGCTGCACGTCGAGGGCGAGTGCGGCGCGGGCCTTGTCGTCGAGGGTGCCGAGCGCGCGGTGGACGAGCGCGTCGTACGTCTTGTCCTTGAAGCCGACCCAGTTGTTGGAGGAGTCGGAGAGGCCGTTGTCGTAGAAGCCCATGGGGTCGGCCTTGGAGATGTACCAGTCGCCGACCAGGACGTCGATGTCGGCGCGGGCCCCCGGATCGCTGTAGAACTCCTCGAACTGGGCGGTGGGGACGGTCTTGATCTGGCCCTTCAGGCCGATGCGCTGGAGGGCGGCGCGTACGGCGTTGGCGACGACGGTGCGGCCCTGGCTGCTGTCGGTGCCGATGACGACCGGGTCCGTCGGGGCGCCCGCGGACTTCACCAGGCGTTTGGCCTCGGCGAGGTCGTCGGCGGTGGGCGAGGCGGGCGCGACGTCGTCCAACTCGCGCTGTGCGGCGGCGAACCGCTCCTTCTCGTAGCCCCAGGCGCCGGAGCCGACGGGGGTGGCCCAGGGCTGGACGAGCCCGCCGAAGCCGGACCGGGCGATGCCCGTGCGGTCGATGGCGAGGGACAGGGCGCGGCGGATCCGCGCGTCCTTGAGGCCGCCGCGCGCGGTGGGGATGAGGACGAGGGAGGCCGTGGAGGGTCCGTAGTGCTGGTCGAGGCCCTTGGCGCCGCGCAGCGCGGACGCGGTGTTGGGCGATTCGGCGTAGGCGCCGTCGGCCGCGCCGGTCTTGAGCGCGTTGACCAGGGCGCTGTCGGAGGCCCAGCGGAAGGTGACGCGGTCGGTGAGCGGCTTGTCGCCCCAGTACTCGTCGTACGCCTCGATGGTGAGGGAGTCGCCGGACTTCCAGTTGCCCAGGGTGTAGGGGCCCGAGCAGGCGTCGGGCTGACCAGGAGTGCCGAACTCCTTTCCCGCGGCGGTGACTTGCTTCTTGTTCCAGACGATGCCCGCGTCGCCCGCGAGCGCCTTGGTGAACAGGGCGTCGGGGGCCTTGAAGCGGATGGTGATCTCGCGGTCGCCGGTCTTCCTCATCGAGCGGACGTTGCCGAACTCGTCGGCCTGTTCCATGTCGGGGTCGGCGTGCCGCTTCAGGCTCCACAGCACGTCGTCGGCGGTGAGCTTCGAGCCGTCGTGGAAGGTGACGCCGTCGCGGACGGTCAGGACGAGGGTCCTGTCGTCGGGCGTGCGGGCCTTCTCGGCGAGGAAGGGCCTGACGGTCATGTCGGGCTGGAGCTGGTAGAGCCGCTCGCAGACGTTGGTGAGGACGACGCGGCCCGCGCTGGAGCCCTGGGTGTCGAGGTCGAGCGAGTCGGGCTCGTCCTCCAGGAGCCAATTGGCCTTGTCCTGACGGCCCTTGGCGGCCGGGGTCTCGGCGGTCAGTTTCAGCTTGGCGGCGTCGGCGGGGGCGCCGCCGGTGGCGGCCGTGTCGGCGCCGCTGCACGAGGCGGTGGCGAGCAGGGCGGTGGCGGCGAGGCCCGCGGCGACCGCGTGCCGCCCGCGCTGGGACGTTCTCATGAGGGGTCTCCGTACGGTCCTTCGTAGAGGTTCCAGGGCAGGTGCTGGTAGTCGCGGTCGCACGGAGTGCCCGCGGTGACGTGGTAGTCGCCGCTGGTCAGGTCCACGCACGAGGAGACGAGGGTGGTCCAGTGCCGGACGGGCTCCTGGCGCGGGTCGGGGTGGGTGCAGAGCGACTCGGGGTGGCCGAGGTGGTCGGACAGGGCCTGCTTGACGATCTTGCGGGACTCGTCGGGCCCGGTGGCGGCGCGCAGGGCCCGCAGCCCCTGCTCGGCGCGCGGGACGCGGACCAGGGAGTCGGACGACAGGGGGCGGTAGCCCTCGGCGAGGGCGGCGGGGATGCCCGCCTGGTAGTGGTTGCCGTGTACGAGGAGGCCGTCGGTCGGGTACATCCAGCCGTGCCCGGCGGGCGTCGTCTCCAGGTCGATGGCGAAGCCCTCGCGGCAGGTGAGCAGGGCGTTGCTGGCGATGTGGGCGCGGGTGCGGCAGAGCACGTCGAGGGCGTCGGTGATGGCGGGCTGGTCCAGGACGCTGCGGCGTACGACGGTCTGGGGCAGGCCCACCGCGTCGCTGAAGCGGCCGCCGAGGCCGTTGGCGTTGAGCGCGATCCCGGCGGAGTTGGCGCCCTGGCGGCCGATCTGGCCCGCCTCGACCTGCATGATCAGGGTGGGCTTCGGGGGCTGCACGATCCGCAGCATCACCACGGTGTCGGCGACTCCGGCGCGCCAGTCCCAGTTCTGGCCGGCCCAGACGTGGCCGTCGCCGCTGGCCTCGCCGTAGGCGGCGAAGGAGGTGCAGCCCTCGGCGGGCTCCTCGTCGGCGCCCGCGCGGTCCCCGTCGGCGGTCATCTCCGCGAACGACTTGTCGTAGATGACCTCGCCGCGGGCGTTGAGCGCGAGGATGTCGAGCAGGCCCACCCCGGCGCCGTCGGCTATCCCCCGCATCTCCTCGACGAGGTGCGGGGCGTAGGCGCGGACGGGCTCCAGCCAGCGGGCGGCCCGCGCGGTGACGCGGTCCCAGGTCAGCCCGGCGGAGTGGCCGAAGGCCTCTTCGTAGTAGCCGAGCGCGGAGTGGATCAGGGGGCGGACGGCCTCGCCGTACTGGCGGCCGCGTTCGGTGGGACCACCGGAGATCTCGATCACGGGGAGCGTGCGGGGTGCCATGGTTCTCCTAGCGACGGAGAGCCTGTAACGTCAATTACGAGAAACTCTCCTCTTGGAATGCATTGCCCAGGAGAGTAACCGTCATCACACGAGAGTCAAGAGCCGTAATGGAAATTTCAGAGGGTGTGGAACGGCTCCGCACGGCGGTGCGCGACCAGTGGGAGGCGCTGTCCGCCTCCGAGCGCGCGGTCGCCCAGTACCTGGCGAGCGCGCCGCCCGAGTCGCTGCTCTTCGCCAGCGCGCAGGAGCTCGGCACGGCGAGCGGCACGAGCAACGCCACGGTGGTGCGCGCCCTGCAACGGCTCGGCTATGCCGGACTCCCCGCCCTCAAGCGGGAACTGGCGTCGGACTTCACCTCGGCGGTCGCCCCCGAGGTGCGCCTCAAGCAGCGCATCGCGCATGTCGGCAGGGACCTCGGGGACATCTGGGGCGACGTCTTCGACGAGGCGCAGGAACGCATCGAGCACGCGCGGCGCCTCACGCCGGACGAGGCGCTGCGGGACGCGGTGGGCGTACTCGCCGACGCCGCCGAGATCCACTGCTACGGGGTGGCCGCGTCCGAACTCGCCGCGCGGCACATGGCGTTGGCACTCGGCCGGATCGGGCGCCGTGCCCGGTACGTGGGCGCGACCGGGTTCGCGCTCGCCGACCATCTGCTCGGCATCCGCCAGGGCGACGCGGTGGTGATCTTCCAGCCCGGACGGGCGCTCGCGGAGATCTCCGTCCTGGTCGACCGGGCGCGGGCGGTGGGGGCGCGGGTGGTTCTGGTGACGGATGAACTTGCCGAGTTGTACGGGGGGCGGGTGGATGCGGTGCTGACTGCGCCGCATACGCCGACAGGGATCACCACGGAGGCACTCACGGCGTTGGTCGTCGCTGACGCGGTGTTGCTGGCGCTGACGACGGTGGATGAGGCGCGCGCCGTGGACACGTCGCATCAACTGACTGCTCTGCGCGAGCAGTTGCTGGCCTCTAGGCCTCGGAAGGGGTGAGGTCCGGGCGGCTGGGGTTTCGTCTCCTCCGCGGGCCGGTGGGGGCGGGCCGCGCAGTTCCTCGCGCCCCCAAAGCCAAAGACTGCGCCGTTCCTCGCACCCCTAGAAGATTGCGCCGTTCCCCGCGCCCCCAAAAAGATTGCGCCGTTCCTCGCACCCCTAAAAGATCGCGCAGTTCCCCGCGCCCCTAGACGCCCCCTCCGCTCCCCGCGCCCCTAGAGGACCGCGCGCCGCGCCCCGCACCCTTCGGCGGGCGGCGGGCGGCGGGCGGCGGGCGGCGGGCGAGGAAGGGTGGGGGGCGGTTTGGGGGCCCGGGGAGGTGGGGGGGCGGTTTGGGGGCCCGGGGAGGCGGGGGGGCGGTTTGGGAGCCCGGGGAGGCGGGGGGGCGGTTTGGGAGCCCGGGGAGGCGGGGGGGCGGTTTGGGAGCCCGGGGAGGCGGGGGGGCGGTTTGGGGGCGCGGGGAGGTGGGGGGGGTGGTTTGGGGGCGCGGGGAGGTGGGGGGTGGTTTGGGGGCCCGGGGAGGTGGGGGGGTGGTTTGGGGGCGCGGGGAACTGCGCAGTCTTTTGGCTTTTAGGGGCGCGAGGAACTGCGCGGCCAGCCCCCACCGGCCCGCGCGAAGAGCTACACGTGCTGCATGATCAAGATGAACGTCGTGCCCCGCTCCAGCGCCTCGTAGGCGTGGGGGACATCACCCCGGTAAGACATGTAGTCCCCCGCGGCCAGCTCCACCGACTCGCCCCGCGGCCCCGCGAGCAACCGCCCCGTACTGATGACGAGGTGCTCCACGGAGCCGGGGATGTGCGGGTCCGACTCGCGGGCCGGACCCGGCTCCATCGCCCCGTGGTAGATGTCCCGACGGACCCCGGAAGGCCCGCCGGAGAGCAACGTGCCGACGTACGAGGAGTTCTCGGCCCGCATGGAGGGCCCCTCGCCCGCGCGGATCACCGTGACCGCGGGGGCCGGTGACTCCACGAGGACACTGAAGGGGACGCCGAGCGCCACCGCGAGGGCCCAGAGCGTCTCGATGCCGGGATTGCCCGTGGCGGCCTCCAGCTGGGACAGCGTGGACTTGGCGATGCCCGCGCGTTTGGCCAGCTCGGAGAGGGAGATTCCGGCCTTGGCCCGCTCGCGGCGCAACGCCGCCGCGACCCATTCGCGGGGCATGCGGGACCCGTCAGTCGTCACGTCGTTCGCTCCTGATTCTCCCCGTGGCCCTGGCCCGTTCGCTACAGGGGACCGATCGTTCGGCTTGACGAACGCGGCTCCCTCCGCCCATCCTACGACGCATGCGTTCGCCACACCGAACAGACGGCCCGACAGGACGAACGGGCGAGGGCCCCGACTCCGGTCTCGTCCGCCTCGCCCACCTGCCCCCCGGCGTCCTGCGCGACATCGCGCTGGTCTGGCTCGCCGACGCCGTCGTCGGCATCTCCTTCGGCGCCATCGCCGTCGCGGGCGGGCTGCCCGTCTGGGTCCCCGTGCTCATGTCCCTGCTCGTGTACGCGGGCTCCGCCCAGTTCAGCGCGGTCGGCATCCTCACCGCGGGCGGCGGCCCGGTGGCCGCTGCCGCGACCGGACTGCTCCTCAACTCCCGTACGGCGGCGTTCAGTCTGGCCCTCGCCGACGACCTGGGCCGCTCCTGGACCGCGCGGCTCATCGGCGCGCACCTCATCACGGACGAGACGGCCGCGTTCGTGCTCGCCCAGCGCGGCGCGAAGCAGCGCAGGGCCGCCTTCTGGATATCCGGCGTCGGTCTGTTCGCCGCGTGGAACCTCAGCGTGCTCGCGGGCGCGCTCGCCGGGACCGCGCTCGGCGACACGAACCGCTTCGGGCTCGACGCGGCGTTCCCCGCGGTGCTGCTCGCCCTGGTGCTGCCCGCGCTGCGCGCCGACAGCGCGGCCCGCAGGGCGTCGGCGGCCGGTGCGGTGATCGCGGTCGTCGCGGCACCGCTGCTGCCCGCGGGCGTGCCCGTGCTGCTCGCCCTGCTCGGACTGCTCGCCGCCCGCAGGGGGCCGCGCCGCCCCCGCCTCCCCCGTAACGCCACCTCCGGGAGTGCCTCGTGAACGCCACGCTCGCCTGTGTCCTCGTGCTCGCCGCGGGCACCTACGCCTTCCGGCTCGCCGGGCCCGTGCTGCACGGCAGGGTCGAACTCCCGGCGCGCGTGCAGGAGTTGCTGACCGTGGGCGCCACCGTGCTGCTCGTCGCGCTGCTCGCCACCGGGGCACTCACCGAGGGGCAGGGGTTCGCCGGGTGGGCCAGGCCCGCCGGGGTGCTGGTGGGCGGGGTGCTCGCCTGGCGCAGGGCCCCGTTCGCGGTGGTCGTGGTCGGCGCGGCCGCGGCTACGGCGCTGCTGCGTCTCGCCGGGGTCCAGTAGCGGGCTCCTGGCCCGCCCCGCGCGCGTACAGCTCGTCCACCACCTGTGCGTACCGCTCCGTCACGGCCTTCCTGCGTACCTTGAGGCTGGGCGTGAGCAGCCCGTCCGCCACCGTGAAGTCCTCGTCGAGTACGGCGAATTCGCGGATGCGGGCGGGGCGGGACACGGTGGCGTTGGCCGCGTCCACGGCCTCCTGGACCAGGGCCCGCACGCGCGGATCGCGGGACGGCGGCCCGGCGTCGAGGCGCACACCCGCCCGCGCGGCCCACCCGGTGACCTCCTCCTCGTCCAGCGTGATCAGCGCCACCGGATAGGGGCGCCGGTCCCCCACCATCACCGCGCGCGAGACGAACCGCGAGTTCTGCAGGGCGAGTTCGCTCAGCGACGGCGTGAGGTTCTTGCCCGCGGACGTGATGATGAGGTCCTTCTTGCGGCCGGTGATGGTGAGGAACCCGTCCGCGTCGAGCTCCCCCAGGTCACCGGTGTGCAGCCAGCCCTCGGCGTCGACGGCCTCGCGGGTCGCCACGGGGTCGTTGTGGTAGCCGGGGAAGACCATGGCGCCCCTGGCGAGCACCTCGCCGTCGTCCCCGACGCGCAGCTCGACGCCGTCCAGGGCCCGCCCGACGGTCCCGTACCGCACGGCGCCCGCGTGGTTGAGCGTGAGCACCCCGGCCGACTCCGTCATGCCGTACCCCTCGTAGACCGCGATGCCGCAGGCCCGCAGGAAGTCCAGGGTGTCGGGCGCGATCGGCGCGCCGCCGGTCAGCGCCCACCGGACGCGGCCGCCGAGCGCCTGCCTGACCAGGCCGTACAGGGCCTTGTCGGCGGCCTCGTGGGCGTCCCTCAGCTCGGGCGGCAGGACGCCGTCGGCGGCGAGGACCCCGATGCGCACCGCCTCCTCGAACCGCTCGCGGCCGCCTTCGCGCGCCTCGGCGAGGGACAGCACCACGGACCGCACCTTCTCGAAGAGCCGGGGCACGGACGGCAGATGGGTGGGCCGCGCCTCGGCCAGCTCGGCGACGACGTCCTCGATCCGCCCGCCGTAGAACGTGAGCGCCCCGCCCTCGATCAGCGTGGTGAACTCGATGAGCTGGGCGAGGAGATGGGCCAGCGGAAGGTAGAGGTACGTCGAGTCGCCGGGGCCGCCGTCGATCAGCGCCAGCGTGGCGCCCTGCACGGCGAGCAGGTTCCCGTGGGTGAGCAGACATCCCTTGGGCAGCCCCGTGGTGCCCGAGGTGTAGATGATGGTGGCCAGGTCGCCGGGCAGACGCGCCTCGGCCCGCGCCAACAGCTCCTTCTCCGGGGGGAGTTCGACGGGCTCCTCGCCCATGAGGACCACGTGCCGCAGGCCGGGGAGGCGGTCCCGCAGCCGCTCCACCTTCGCCCTCTGCGCGGCGTCCTCGCAGATCACCACCGTCGCGCCGGAGTCGGACAGGACCCAGACGGCCTCCTCGTCGCCCGCCGTCGGATAGACCGGGACGACGACGGCGCCCGCCGCGAGGACGCCGAAGTGCGCGTGGGTCCACTCCGGGCGGGTCTCGGCGAGGATCGCCACGCGGTCGTCGGGCCGTACGCCGAGCGCGAGCAGGGCACGGCCCACCCGGCGTACGGCATCGCGCAGCCCGCCGTACGAGAGCTCACCCCACACACCCTCGCCCGAGCCCGAGCCCGAGCCCGCGTCCGAGCCCGAGCGACGGAACCGCAGGGCGGGCAGCTCGCCGTGACGGTCAGCCGCCCACTCGGTCAACAGGGCCAGGGTCCCGGGCAGTTCGGACGGTGTCGGCCGTGCGGGCGGGTCCTTCCGCGTCTGCTGCATGCCTACGACGCTAGGGAGCGGGCCCGGCCGTCGGGATGACCGGAAACGTCAGCACCACTGACCCGCGCGCTCAGCGACGCGGTGTGTCGGGTCACACCTCCCGGCGCTAACGTCGTGCCATGGCCAGGCGGACGATCACCGTGCACCATGTGCGGGCCGTGCTGCGCGGCGCCGAGCGGCGCGGGGTGGACACCGTGCCGCTGCTGCGGGGCGCGGAGATCCCCCCGCTGCTCCTCGGCGACGACAGGGCCCGCGTCACCGCACCCCAATTCACCCGCCTGTTCCGGGAGTTGTACCGCGCCACGCAGGACGAGTTCCTCGGCCTCGGCTCCGCGGTGAGCAGGCCGGGGACGTTCGCGATGATGTGCCAGGCCTCCCTCGGCTGCCGCGATCTGGACGCCGCGGTGCGCCGGGGCGTCACCTTCTACGGCCTCTTCCCCGGCGGCCCCGACCTCGTCCTGGAACGCCGCGCCGACGAGGCCGTCTTCGGCGTCCGCAACGACCTCGAACAGGACTACTTCCTCGCGGAGTGCCTGGTCATCATCTGGCACCGGCTGTGCAGCTGGCTGATCGGCCGCCGCATCCCGCTGCGCTGGGCCGAGTTCGGGCATCCGCCGCCCCCGCACAAGGACGAGTACGAGCTGCTCTTCGGCTGCCCCGTGCGGTTCGGCGCCGGACGGACCGGCGCCGGGTTCGACCCGCACTGGCTGGACGCGCCGCTGATCAGGGACGAGGCGGCGCTCGACGAGATGCTGCGCCGCGCGCCCTTCGAACTCCTCACCCGGCGCGAGTACGGCACGACGGTCGCCGAGCAGGTCGGCCGGCTGCTCGCCCGCGCCCTGCGCTCCTCGCCCCGCCTCCCCTCGCTCGGCGAGATCGCGGGGCGCCTGGCCGTGAGCCCCGCGACGCTGCGCCGCCGCCTGGCCCAGGAGGCCACGTCGTACCAGCGGCTGAAGGACGCGGTGCGGCGCGACGCGGCCATCGCGGGCCTGGTGGAGGGCAATGAGCCGATCGCGGTGCTCGCGGCGCGGCTCGGCTTCTCCGAGGACACGGCCTTCCACCGGGCGTTCCGCCGGTGGACGGGCACGACACCGGGGGCGTACCGGACCGAGCGGCCGCCTCCGGGGGCGGCCGCCGAGGACCCGCTTCCCCCTTACGGTTCCTCGCCCGGGGGCGGGGAGTCGGGGCGGGGCGGGATGCCGTCCGGTGGCGGCGGCGCGTCCGCCTGAGCCCGCCCGCCCGGCCGGTCCGAGGGCGGCAGCGCGTCGACCGGGTCCACGGGTTCCGCCGGGTCCGCCGCTTCGGCCCTTGCCGACGCGTCCTCGACCACCGTGCCGTTGACCACCGGCGGCCCGCCGCCGGGCACGGCCGCGCCGCCGTTCACCGCCAGCTCGTCCTCCAGCCTGCCGAGCCGCCTGCTGACCCTGCCGAGCGCGATCAGGACGGTGATCAGGGACGCGGACGTCCCCTCGATGCGCCGCGTGTACCGCACGGCGTCCTCGTACGAGGCGTGCGCCTGCTCCAGGAGGTCCTGCGCCTCGTAGGCGTCGCCGATGTCCTTGAGGACGGTGGCGTACCAGCCGGGGTCGCCGTCGCCGTCGATCAGGACGAGCGCCGCGCGGTAGGTGGCGATGCCGTCGTCGTAGGCGCCCGCCACGCCGAGGTTGCCCAACTCCTCATAGGTGAGGCCCACGTTGTGCAGGACGGCGGCCTGCCGCTCGGCGTCCCCGATCTTCGGCGCCTCGGCGAGCAGCCGCTCCAGGACGTCGCGCGCCTCGGTGTGTTCGCCGATCGAGACCAGGGTGTTGGCGAGCGCGGTCATGGTGGTGGCGAGATCGCTCGGGTTGTCGGCGCGCTGTTTGTACGCGACGGCCTGCCGGAAGTGCTCGACGGCCTCCTTGAGGTCGCGGGCGTCGCGGTAGGTGTCCGCGATGTCGTGCAGGATGACGCCGTAGACGCCCGGCGACTCCTCGGGGTCGGTCAGGTCGCGCGCCTCGTGGAAACAGGCGAGCGCCTGTTCGAACCTGGCGGGCCGCGGCTGGGTGGTCTCTTCCGGCATGAGGGTTCTCCGTTCGGCGTCGGGTGTCGGTGTCCTGCGACCGCCGTCCGGCCGCGGTGCGGCCCGGCCGGCCGGTCCCTGTCCACGAGGAGCTGTTCGAGGGCGGCGAGCCCGCCACCGTGGTCACCCGACTCCTGCCGCCAGTGCTGTCATGGCGTCGTCGAGCACCGCCACCACCCCCACTCGTTCCAGAGTCCGCGGCTCTCCCTGTGTGAACGTAGCGCCGGGCCGCCCGCCTGGATACCTGCGTGCCGGGGTCAACGAAGGTGAGCGTCCCGGTCAGCCCGTTACTTACTCATGAGTCACTACGTTCTTCGACGGAACAGCACGGATCAGCACGGATCAGCACCGCCACTGACAACAGACGGATCAGCACTGCCACTGACAACAGTTGGGAGAGCCGCATGCACACCCGCACCGGCTGGAGAGCCCTGGCCGTGGCCGCCGCGCTCGGCCTGTCGGCCGTCACCCCGCTCGCCGCAGCCCACGCCGAACCGGGCACGGGCGCGGGGGCCGCGGAGACCCGGTCCCCCGGCGACATCGTGAGCTCCGAGCCGAGCAGCTTCCACCCGCTGCCCGGCCAGCCGACGAACACCAAGGCGTGGAAGATCAACTATCGGTCGACCACCGCGAAGGGCGAGCCGAACACCGTCTCCGGCACGGTCATCGTGCCGCAGGACGGCAGGAAGGGCCCGCGCCCGCTCATCACGTACGCCGTGGGGACCGTCGGCGTCGGCGACCGCTGCGCGCCCAGCGCGGGCTTCCCCAGGGGCACCACCCTGGAGGCCAACCTCATCCAGCAGCTGACCCTGCGCGGCTGGGCCGTGGCCGTCACCGACTACGAGGGGCTCGGCACGCCGGGCGACCACACCTACACGGTGGGCCGCGCCGAGGGCCAGGCCATGCTGGACGCGGCCCGCGCCGCGATCCGGCTGCCCGAGGCCGGACTCGGCAAGGACACGCCGGTCGGCATCATGGGCTACTCGCAGGGCGGCCAGGCCTCGTCGTGGGCGGCGGAACTGCACGACTCGTACGCGCCCGACCTCGACGTCAAGGGCACGGCGACCGGCGGGGTCCCCGGCGACCTGGAGAAGGTCGCCGCGTTCAACGACGGTTCGTACGGCTCGGGCCTGATCTTCATGGCGGCCATCGGCCAGAACGCGGCCTTCCCCGAGCTGAAGCTGGACTCGTATCTGAACCCGGCGGGCAAGGCGCTCGTCGGCGCCCTGCGGAACAGCTGCGTGGCGGACGGCGCGGTGCTCGGCTCGTTCAAGACGATCGCGTCGATGACGACGAAGAACCCCCTCGAACAGCCCGACTGGCAGCAGCGCCTGAGGGAGTCCAGGATCGGCACGCACAAGCCGGACGCGCCGGTCTACCTCTACCACGCGCTCGCCGACGAGCTCATTCCGTACGGCGTGGGCAAGCAGGTCCGCGAGGACTGGTGCGCGAAGGGCGCGAACGTGGAGTGGCACACGGTGCCGCTCGGCGAGCACGTCAGCGGGGTCATCACACAGTCTCCGTTCGCGGCCCAGTGGCTGGCGGACCGCTTCGCGGGCAAGCGGGTACGCGGCAACTGCTGACCCCGCCGCGCGACCGCCCCTGACGGGGGCGCCCCTGTCCGGGGGCGCCCCCGTCTCACTGCGCGCGGCGGGCGGTGACCTTCCCGCCCTCGGCACGCCACGCCGCCGAGCCGCCCCGCCCCTTGTTGAAGTGCGGCCTGCCGTCCAGGGCCCAGTCATCGACCCGGCCGTCGAAGGCGTACCCGGCGCCCGGACAGACCCGCACGACCACCCGGGCCGTCGTCCCGGTCTGGTAGGGGCCCCGGACGACGGCCCGGGTGGTGCCGCCCGTTGCCGGGGAGGAGTCGGGGTGAGGCGGGGCGGGGGGCTGCGTGGTCCGGTCGCCGGCACGGTGCGGGCGGTCCCCGGGCGGGCCGGGCCTGCCGCACGCACGGCGCAGGCCGGTCACCAAGCCCCGCCGGACGGCGCACGCGCGCGGCGCCGGGAAAAGGACTGGGCGGCTCCGGCCCCTTCTTCATAGGATCTTGAGGTACGCAGGACTGGGAGACCGGGGGGAACTACTCGTCATGCTCATCGCGCCGACCGCACTGTCCCTGGGCATGATCGCCCTGTTCGTCCTGGCGATGAAGGCGTCCGACGCGATGCCCCAGCGGCGCGCGGCGGACCCGGCGCCGGAACCGGAGGGACCCGGAAGGGGAACCACCCGATGACCGCACGATCCGCGCAGTCCGGGGCGTCCGCACCGGCCACGCCGCCCACACCGTCCGCACCGTTCACGCCGCCCGCGGCGTCCTCGCCGCTCGTCCCGCCGCCCGAGGACCCCTCGACGGCCGACCCCGCGCCGGGGCCCGACTTCGTGACGCCGGTGGACAACGTCTTCGTACGCGCTCACCTGGGCCTGCCCGAGATCGACGCGAGCACCTGGACCCTGTCGGTGGAGGGCCTGGTCGAGCGGCCGCTGCTCCTCGATCTGGCCGCCGTCCGCGCGCTGCCCGCCGAGCAGCTCACGGCCGTGCACGAGTGCTTCGGCAGCCCGTTCCGCCCCGACACCCCGACCCGCGCGGTGGCGAACGTCGAGTGGACGGGCCTGCCGCTCGCCGCCCTCCTGGACCGCGCGGTGCCGCTGGTCACGGCCCGGCACGTGCGGTTCGAGGGCGCGGACACCGGCTCGTTCCAGGGCGAGGAAGGGCTCTCGTACGTGAAGGACCTGCCCCTGGAGGCGGCGTACCGCGACGTGTTCCTGGCCCACGGCATGAACGGCGCGCCGCTGCGGCCCCGGCACGGGTATCCGCTGCGCGCCGTCGTACCGCGGATGTTCGGCACCAACTCCGTGAAGTGGCTGACCCGGATCGTCCTCACGGACACCCGCCCCGAGCACATGTTCACCACGCGGTTCTACACGCGCGCGGTGGAGGGCCACGACACCCCGCAGCCGGTGCGCGCGCTCGACGTCAGCAGCAAGCTGCTCTCCCCCGCGCCGGACGCCGAACTCGCCCCGGGCGACGTGACGTTCAGGGGCCGGGCGTGGAGCACCACGGAGGTCGTCGCGGTGGACCTGTCCTTCGACGGCGGCCGGTGGGAACCGGCCCGCCTCGACGTGCCGGGCTCCGAACCCGCCTGGCAGGGCTTCTCACTGCGGCGCTCCCTGCCGCCGGGCCCGCACACGGTCCGCTCGCGGGCGAGGGACCGCGCGGGCCGCGTCCAGCCGCCGCCGGGCGCGCGCAACTCGGTGCACGAGGTGGCGTTCACGGTGGCGGCCCGGGGCGCGCAGGCGCGACGCGGCTAGCCGCGACCGGCCTCTACTAGAAGGGCTTGGTCGGCAGGTACTTGCCGTCCAGCGTGATGACCGCGCGCTCGCCGCCCTCGGGGTCGGCGACCTTCTTCACGTCCAGCTTGAAGTTGATGGCGCTGATGATGCCGTCGCCGAACTCCTCGTGGACCAGGGCCTTCAGGGTGGTGCCGTACACCTGGAGCATCTCGTAGAAGCGGTAGATCGTCGGGTCGGTCGGGACGGTCCCGTCGAGCGAACCGCGCGTCGGGATGGTGCGCAGGAGCATCGCCGCGTCCGCGTCCAGGCCGAGCAGCTCGGCGACGGCGTCGGCCGCGTGGTCCGGCAGGGCGTGCTGGCCGAGTACGGCGGCGGTGACGAAGGCGACCGAGAGGCCACCGGTCACATCGGCGATCTGCTGCCAGGACAGGTCCTTGCGGGTCTTGGCGTCGACGGCGGCGACGGCGAGGGCCTGACGGGCGGTGGGGTCGAACTGGGCGTGCGGCATGGGGTGTTCTCTTTTCTGTGGATGTTCGGGGGGGGGAGGAGGAGGTGGTGGTGGATGTGCGTGTGTACGCGTATGCGTATGCGTATGCGTATCCGTATGCGCAGAGGTACGGCCGCTCTAGCTGTGAACCGGCGTACCCGCCACGGGACTTGAGACGTCGACCTGCTCCACCGTTCCGGTGGGGATGTCGAAGACCCAGCCCCGCAGGGTGAGCGTCCGCGCCGCGAGGGCGCGGGCCACCGAGGGGTGGGTGGCCAGGTTGGCCAGCTGGGCGGCGACGTTGGCGCGCACCAGGGCGGGCACGTCGCGCGTCACCGGCACGGCACCCACGTGCCGCAGCCAGTCGGCGACGGCGGGCAGCGCCGCCAGGTCGTGCCCCTCGGCGAGCGCGGTCATCGCGCCGCAGCCGGAGTGGCCGCAGACCACGATGTCGTCGACACCGAGCACCGCGACGGCGTACTCGACGCTCGCGGCGACGCCGTCGGCGCCGGGGGCGTGCGGAGGCACGAGGTTCCCCGCGGTGCGGATGACGAACAGCTCGCCCGGCTCGCGCTGGGTGATCAGCTCCGGTACGACGCGGGCGTCGGAGCAGCCGACGAACAGCGTGCCGGGCCGGTGCGTGGTCGCCAGGCGGGCGAACAGGTCCGCCTTGCCGGGGAAGACGTCGCGGTGGAAACGGGCGACGCCCTCACTGAGGTCGTGCATGGTCACTCCCTTCGGTGGCGGCCGGTCCCGCCGGGGGCGCCGCGCGGAACAGGGGTTTCCGTACGGAACGGGGGCACCACGCGGAACAGGGACTGCCGTGCGGAACCGTGTTTCCCGTGCGGGACCGGCCTGAGATCCACCATGCATGACCTGCACCTATAGCGTCCAAGACGTATCGCCGATGACCCCTATCGACCCCATCTATAGTTGCTGCATGGCCCCGGAACTCCGTCATCTGCGCTATCTGCTCGCCGTCGCCGAACACGCGAGCTTCACGTACGCCGCCGAGGAGCTGCGCGTCTCGCAGCCGACCCTGTCGCAGCAGATCAAGCAGCTCGAACGGGCCGTCGGCGCCCAGCTCCTCGACCGCACGGGCCGCACCGTCAGGCTCACCGACGCGGGCACCGCCTACGCCCACTACGCGCGCCGCGCGCTCCAGGACCTGGCCGCCGCCGAGCGCGCCCTGGGCGAGGTGGCCGACCTGTCGCGCGGCACGCTCCGGCTGGCCACCACACCGACGTTCACGGCCTATCTGGTCGGCCCGCTCGCCGCCCGGCTGTACGAGCGGCACCCGGGCATCGCCCTGCACGTCAGGGAGGAGTCGCAGGACGGCATCGAAGCCGCGCTGCTCGCCGACGAACTGGACCTGGGCATCGCCTTCGACGGGCCGCGCCCGCACCGGGCGGGCGTCACCGGCACCGATCTGTTCACCGAGACGCTGGGCCTGGTCGTCGGCGACGCCCACCCGTACGCGGGCCGCGAGCGGCCGCTGCCGGTCCGGGAGCTCGCCGGCTGCCCGCTCGCGCTGCTCAGCCCGGGGTTCGCCACCCGTGACCACATCGACGCGCACTTCGCCAGGCACCGCGTGCGGCCGAGCGTCGCCGTCCAGGCGGACTCGATCAACGCGCTGACGGAGATCGTCCGGCGCACCCCGCTCGCCACGGTGCTGCCCGACGCCCTGACCCGCGACCACCCGCACCTGCACCCCGTGCCGCTGTCCCCCGCGCTGCCCGCCCGCACGGTCACGCTGCTGCGCAGGGAGAACGCCTACGAGACGGCGGCCGCCCGCGCGTTCACCGGACTGGCCCGCGACTGGGCGCGCTGACGGTCGCGTATCCGCGCCGCCAAGTCACCACCCTCGCCCGGGTGTTCCGCTCAGCCCCGCGGCAGCAGCCACGCCGCGAGGGCCGTGGTGACGCACAGGAGGAGCCCGGTGACGAGCAGGCCCAGGTGCATGCCCGCGAGCGAGAAGCCGGAGCCGCCGCCCGCGAGGAGCGCGCCGAACAGGGCGACGGACATCGCACCGCCGGTCTGGCGCAGGGAGTTGAGCAGACCGGACGCCGTGCCCGCGCGTTCGCCGGGCACGCTGTCCATGAGCTGCGCGGTGAGCGCGGGGACCGCGAAGGCGCCGCCGAGCCCGGTCGGCACGAGCAGCAGGAGGACGAGCCAGAACGGGGTGTCCGCGCCCAGCGGCAGCAGCGCGAACATCGCGAGGGCGAGCACGGCCTGCCCGATGACGATCACCGGCCGCCGCCCGAACCTCTCGGCGACGCGCGGCGACAGGAGGTTGGTGGCGGTGATGAGCACGGCCAGCGGCACGAACATCAGCCCCGCCTCGACACCCGTCATGCCGCGCAACTGCTGGTAGTAGAGGCCGAGCAGGAACGTCACGCCGTAGAACCCGGCGTTCACGGCGAAGCCGATGGCGAGGGACACGGTGACCGTCCGCTCGCGCAGCAGGGCGAGGGGCACCATGGGCGCGCGGTGCCGCTTCTCGGCGGCGCGGAAGGCGAATCCGGCGCCGACGGCGACGGCGAACGCGGCGAGCACCGGCGCGCTCGTCCACCCCAGGTGCCCGCCCTCGATGACCGCGAACGCGAGCCCGGCCAGGGCGAGTACGGCGGTCACCTGGCCCATCAGGTCCAGCGGCGCGGGCCTGCGGGGCGAGGCGGCGGTACGGGTGAGGAGGGCCAGGATCAGCGCGCCCACCGGCAGGTTGAGCAGGAAGACGGCACGCCATCCGGCGGTCTCGGTGAGGACGCCGCCGAGCACGGGCCCGACCGCCACGGCCACCGAACCGCCCACCGTCCACAGGGCGATGGCGCGGGCCCTGCGGCGCGGGTCGTCGTAGGCCTGGCGGATCAGCGCGAGCGAGGCGGGCATCACGATCGCGGCGGCCCCGCCCTGCGCGACGCGCGCCGCGATCAGCGAGCCGATGCCGGGCGCGAGGGCGCAGGCCAGCGAGGCGGCGGTGAAGAGCCCGACCCCCCAGGCGTACGCCCGCCGCGCCCCCGCCCGGTCGGCGAGCGCGCCCGCGGAGAGCATCAGCGCCGCGAACATCAGCGTGTAGGCGTCCACGACCCACTGCAGCCCGGCCATGCCGCCGTGCAGCGAGTCCCGGATGTCGGGCAGCGCGATGTTCACCGCGGTGACGTCGATGGTGATGACGGTGAACCCGAGCAGAGCGGCGACGAGGGCGACGGAGGAGCCCCCGGACGCCGGGGAGGTCCGGGTACGGACACGGGGCGGATCAAGAACGGCGGACATGGTGCTCCTACGGACGGGTCTCGGTGCGGAGACACGGGTGGGCGAGCGGGAAAGCCCCTACAGGCGGGGCTCGGCGCGGAGAAACGGGTGGGCGGGTGGGCACCCCGTCGCGGAGCGACGAAAGAACACCAGCCACGTGCGGGCGGCACAGCCCCCAAGGCCGCGGCCCGGCAACACGTACCCCCTGGGCCCCGGGAGCCCGAGCCGCCCGCAACAGGACCAACTCTCCGCCCAAACTCCACGCAGTGGCAGGCCGCGGTTCACCGGGGTCCCCCGTTCCAGGCCCTGACACAACCCCCCACGCCACCGGCGCACCAGGGACAATGGACAGATGACCGAAAGCACAGGGAGCGCGCCCACCACCACGGCGCCGCCCACCGGCACGGAGCTGGGCCGGTACCTCCGCGCCCGGCGCGCCCGCGTCACCCCCGCGGAGGCGGGCCTGCCCGCGGGCACGGGCCTGCGCCGCACGCCCGGCCTGCGCCGCGAGGAGCTCGCGACGCTCGCCGGGGTGAGCGTCGACTACTACACGCGCCTGGAACGCGGCCGCGAGACGAACCCGTCGGCCCCCGTCATCGACGCGCTGGCCCGCGCCCTGCGCCTGACGGGCGACGCCCACGACCGCCTGCACGACCTGGCCGAGCTGGCCTCGGGCCGCCTCACGGAGCCGCACCCCACGACCGACCAAACGGTCCGCGCCTCCACCTTGCGGATGCTGGACGCGCTGACCCCGCTGCCCGCGTACGTGGTGAGCAGGCACAGCTCCATGCTGGCCGCCAACGCCCCCGGCAAGGCCCTGATGCCCGGCCTGTGGGACTGGCCCGCCGAGCAGCGCAACGTCACGCGCTACGTCTTCCTGCACCCGGTGGGCCGGGAGCTCTACCGGCCGTGGGAGGAGACCGTCGCGCAGTCCGTGGCGCATCTGCGCGCGGTCGGCGGCACCGACCCCGACTCGCCCGAGCTGACCGGTCTGGTCGGTGAACTCCTGCTCAAGTCACCGGACTTCGCCCGCCTCTGGGAGCGGTACGACGTACGGGAGCGCGGCGGCGGCAGCAAGACCTTCGCCCACCCGAAGGTCGGCTCGATGACCCTGACGTACGAGGTGATGCAGCTGGCGCGGACGGGCGGCCAGCGGATGGTGGTCTACCAGGCACCGGAGGGCACGCCCGACGAGGCGGCGATGCTGCGGCTGACCGCGCGGGACTAGGCCCGCGCGCTCACTCCGCCGGGCACGTCCCCGCCGTCGGCTTCTCGCCGTACAGCAGGAACCCGTCGACCTTGTCCTTCACGCACGTGGAGCCCAGGTAACCGGTGTGCCCGTCCCCCTTGTTGTCCAGGACGACGGCCTGCGGACCGAGGCGCTTCGCGGTCTCCTCCGTCCACCGGTAGGGGGTGGCCGGGTCGCCGCGGGTGCCGACGAGCAGCAGCTTGGGCGTCTTCACGTCCCGTACGTCCGCACGGATGTAGTCGGTGCCCGCGGGCCGCCCGAAGCAGAGCAGCACGGGCGTCAGCATCGACTTGCCGAAGACCGGCGAGGCCTCCTCGAACTCCTTCTGGAGCGTGCCGATCTCCTTCTCGATGCGGGCGGCGTCGGGCCGGTCGGGGTCGTCGGCGCAGTTCACGGCCATCAGCGCGGCGGCCATGTTGTCGGCGGGCACCTCGTCGGACGACACCGTGCCGGCGCGCCAGGAGATGCCGCCGGAACCGCCGCCGAGGCCGCCGCTCATCCGGATCAGGGCGCGCGGGTCACCGTCCGCGAGCAGCCCGCCGAGCGCCTGCGAGAGCGCGGGCCACGCCTGCCTGCTGTACAGGGCCTGGCTGAGCACGCCGACGACGTCCTGGCCGGTGAACTCCCCGCCGTCCGCGGCCTGGAGCGGCATCTCGTCCATGTCCCTGATGAGCCGGACCATGCCCTGCCTGGCCGTCCGCGCGTCCGTGCCGAAGACGCAGCCCGCGTTTCCCGTGCACCAGGCGAGGAAGTTGTCGAGGGCGGTCTGGCGGCCCTCCGCGGTGGCGAGGGACTGCTCGGCGACCGGCTCGGTCAGCGTGTCCACGCCGTCGAGCGCCATCCGCCCGACCTTCTTGGGGAATTGGGCGGCGTAGACGGCGCCGAGCCGCGTCCCGTAGGAGAAGCCGAGGTAGTTGAGCTTCTTGTCGCCGAGCGCCTGACGCATGACGTCCATGTCCCGCGAGACGTTGACCGTCCCGACGTAGGGCAGGACGGGCCCCGAATCGGCCGCGCACTTCGCGGCGACCTTGCGCAACTCGGCGAGCACGGCGGCCGCGTCGTCCGTGCCGCCGTCCCCGCTCGACGCCTCGTCCGCGGCGTCGCCGCAGCTGACGGGGGCGCTCTCGCCGACGCCGCGCGGGTCGAAGGAGACCACGTCGTACCCCTTGCTGAGGTAGCCGAACTCCTTCTGCGAGCCGGCGAGCGCGGAGACGCCGGGTCCGCCGGGGCCGCCGAAGTTCAGGAGCAGGGAGCCGCGCGGCTTGCCGCTCGCGCTGGAGCGCAGCCGGATCATCGCCAGGTCGACGGTGCCCTTGGCGGGCTTGCCGTAGTCGAGCGGCACGGTCACGTGCCCGCACCGGACGTCCCCGGCATGGCCGGTGGCCTCCGCGACGGCGCCGGTCGAGCCCTTGCAGGCGGACCACTTGATCTTCTGCGTGTAGTACCGCGACAGATCGGGCCGCCCGCCGTCCTCGTCGGCGGAGGCGACCGGGACGAGGCCCGGCACTCCCGCTCCCACGACGATCAGCACGGTGACGCCGGCGAGTGCACAGGCTCCGCGCACGGCAACCTCCCAGGGTGTGCCCCTCGCTCACCCTAAGCGCCGGTTGGACACCCCGCCCGTTCACACCGGTCACCCTGCGCACACGCCGATCACCCTCCGCGACACACCCACCCCTCGACCCCGCCCCCTAGCCCCGCCCTTCAGTCCCGCCCTTCAGTCCCGCTCCAGGATCGCCGTGACCCCCTGCCCGCCCGCCGCGCAGACAGAGATGAGCCCGCGCCCAGGACGCCCCCGCTCCGCGAGCAGCCGGGCGAGCGTGGCGACGATCCGCGCCCCGGTGGCCGCGAAGGGGTGCCCGGTGGCGAGCGAGGACCCGGCGACGTTGAGCCGCTCCCTGGGCACCGTGCCGATGCCCCGCTTCTCCCATGCGGCGAGCGTCGCGAGGACCTGCGAGGCGAACGCCTCGTGGACCTCCACGAAGTCGAAGTCGCCGAGCCCGAGCCCGGCCCGCTCCAGCATCCTGGGCACCGCGTGGGCGGGCGCCATGAGCAGCCCGTCGTCGCCGCCCGCGACGTCGCCGCGCACGAAGTCCACGGCGGCCGTCTCGCACGCGGTGAGATAGGCGAGCGGTTCGGCGCAGCGCCGCTCTGCCCACTCCTCTCCGGCCAGGAGTACGACGGCCGCCCCGTCGGTCAGCGGCGTCGAATTGCCCGCCGTCATCGTCGGGTCGGGCCCGTCGAGCCCGAACACCGGCTTGAGCCTGGCGAGTTTCTCCACCGAGGACCCCGGCCGCAGGTTCTGGTCCCTGGCCAGGCCACGGAACGGTACGACGAGGTCCTGGAAGAACCCGCGCTCGTACGCCGCGGCGAGCCGCTGGTGACTCGCCGCGGCCAGCTCGTCCTGCGCCTCGCGCGTGATGCCCCAGGCGCGCGCGGTCACGGCGGCGTGCTCGCCCATGGAGAGCCCGGTGCGCGGCTCGGCGTTGCGCGGGATGTCCGGCACGAGGTGCCGGGGCCGCACCCGGCCCAGGGCGCGCAGCCGCCCGCCCACGGAGGTGGCGCGCCGGGTGGCGAGCAGGATCTTGCGCAGCTCGTCGTTGACGCCGAGCGGCGCGTCGCTCGCGGTGTCGGCGCCGCCCGCGATGCCGGAGTCCAACTGCCCGGGCATGATCTTGTTGGCGACGGCGACGACGGCCTGGAGTCCGGTGCCGCAGGCCTGCTGGATGTCGTACGCGGGCGTCCTGGCGTCGAGCGTCGAGCCGAGGACGACCTCCCTGGCCAGGTTGAAGTCCCTGCTGTGCTTGAGCACCGCCCCGGCAACCAACTCGCCCACGACGCCCTCTCCTTGGAGGGAGTGACGCGCCGCGAGACCGTCGACGGCCGTGGTGAGCATGTCCTGGTTGGACGCGGTCGCGTACGGACCGTCGGCGCGCGCGAAGGGGATGCGGCTGCCGCCGATGACGGCGACGCGTCGTACGGAAGGGGAACTCATGTCTCGACCAGCTCCTGACCCTTGAGTAACCTTACTCAGAAGTAAATTTAGGACTCAGCTGGGAGTTGGACAATGGCCGACCGCTATCTGAACTTCACCGCCACCGCGCCCGGCCGCTTCCTCACCCGCCGCCTGGGCCTGCCCCAACCGGCCGCCCTACGCCGCTGGACACCCGAACACCCCTTCCTGGACGGCGACTTGCTGCTCCTGACCACGGGCGGCTCTCGCCACACGGACGCCCTCGTCGAACTCCTCACCGCTCAGGGCCTGCCGCCCGCCACAAAGTCCGAGCGCCCCGCGGCAGTTGTCCTCGACGCGACCGCGGCGGCCTGCGTCGCCGACCTCACCGAGGTGCACACCGCGCTGCACCCCGTGGTGCGTTCGGTCGCGGACAACGGCCGGGTGATCGTACTCGGCTCACCGCCCGACCCCGACGACCACCACCAGGCGGCCGCGCAGCAGGCACTCGAAGGCTTCGTACGCTCGCTGGCCAAGGAACTGGGCCGCGGCCGCACCGCCACGCTGGTACGCGTACCGGGCCCGGTCGGCTCCGCCGCGTCGACCCTGCGCTTCCTCCTCTCCCCCAGATCCGCGTACGTCACGGGCCAGGTCATCGAGACCGGACCCGACGCGGCGGTCCGCGACCCCGACGACTGGGCACGCCCCCTCGCGGGCCGTACGGCACTGGTCACCGGCGCCGCGCGCGGCATCGGCGAGGCCGTGGCGGAGGTGCTCGCCCGCGACGGGGCGCGCGTGGTCCTCCTCGACGTGCCCGCGGCCCAGCAGGACCTCGTACGCGTCGCGGACCGCCTGGGCGGCACGGCGCTGCCCCTGGACATCACGGCGGACGACGCGGGCGAACGCGTCGTCGCTGCGCTGCCCACCGGCGGCCTCGACGTCCTCGTCCACAACGCGGGCATCACCCGCGACCGCAAACTGGCGAACATGGAGCGCGAGCGCTGGAACGCGGTGCTCGACGTGAATCTCGGCGCGGTCCTCACCACCACGGACACGCTCCTGCGGACCGGGGTGCTCCGCCCCGGCGGGCGGATCGTCGCCACCTCCTCGATCGCGGGGATCGCGGGCAACGCGGGCCAGACGAACTACGCCGCCAGCAAGGCGGGCATCATCGGCCTGACCCGTTCCCTCGCGCCGCGCGCGCTCGCGGAACACGGCGTCACGATGAACGCGGTGGCACCCGGCTTCATCGAGACGAAGATGACGGCGTCGGTCCCGCTCCTGATCCGCGAGGCGGGGCGCCGGATGAACTCCCTCGGGCAGGGGGGTCTGCCGGGGGATGTGGCGGAGGCGACGGCGTGGTTGGCGACGGGGGGTGTGAACGGGCAGGTGGTCCGGGTATGCGGCCAAAGCCTCCTGGGGGCGTAGCCCCGAGCCGCTCCTGTCGGCGCGGATGTCCCCCTGTAGGAACGTTTCCCACCCACCCACCCGTTTCTCCGCGCCGATGGGTGGCCAGTAGGGGCCGGTGGCTCCTGTCGCGCCTCGGCTGCGTCGTGGGGCGGGGCCGCGGCGGTATGTCCGTCCTCGCTATCCCGGTGAGCCGTCGTCGTCATGCACCTCGGTACGCGGCCACTTGTGCTCCGGGCAGACATACCGCCACGTCCCCTCGGGTCGCGCTCGCGGGTGCGGGACGGTGGGGCACCGGGTGAACTAAGGGCATCGGCGCAGTCCGGGGTGTAGGGAAAAGCCACCCGCACCGGGGCGCGGTCGCGGGGACCGGCCCGACCTACCGCTACGCCTTCTCCGGTCACGCTGTCCGGACGTGTGTGGGGCGACCCCCACCTGCGCGTGGTCGCGGGGCCGGCCCGGCATGCCGCCGCGTCCCCTCGGGAGCGCTCGCGGCTGCGGGTCGGTGGGGCGCCCAGTGGGACCGGGGCAGCGGCACGGTCCGGGTGTGTGGGCTGCCCCCCGCCGTGGCGTGGCCGCGGGACCGGCCCGGCACACCGCCGCGTCCCCTCGGGCCGATTCGCGGCTGCGGGCCGGTGGGACACCGAATGGGACCGGGGCAGCGGCGCGGTCCGGATGTATGGAGGTCGGCCCCCACCGGGCCGCGGTCGCGCAACCGTCCCGAGGGGACGTGGGGGTATGTGCGCACGGAGCACAAGTGGCCACCGAGGCAAGGAAGCAAGTCCAAGTAACTCCCGCCCCGGGATAGCGAGTACGCACATACCCCCGCGGCCCCGCCCCACAGACGAACGAAGCGCACTCGCCCCAGCCCAACCCAGCCGGCACCCACCAAACAAACCCCAACCGGGCCAGCCACGCACCCGCACCGGCAACCACCCCCAGCCACACACCCACGCGACCCCACACGACGAACCCCGAAAGGACCAGCCCCCATGTCCCTCCTCCGCGCCGCCCTCGCCTCCCCCTTCAAGCGCCCCTCCCCGGACGCCCAGCCCCCCACCACCCGCCTACGCCGAACCGTCCGCGCCGACCCCGCCCGCCTGACCGCCTACACACACCTCTGCGGATTCCCCGAACTCCCCGACGGCATCGGCTCCACCCTGCCCCCGACCTATCCGCACGTCCTCGCCTTCCCCCTCGCCATGCGCCTGATGTGCGACCCCGAGTTCCCGCTCCCGTTGCTCGGACTCGTGCACACCTCCATCGGGATCACCCAGCACCAGGCCATCCACCCCACCGAGGAGCTTCAACTGGACGTACACATAGCCCACTTGGGACCGCACCGGCGCGGCACCGAAGTCACCCTCGTCACCGAAGCCCGAGCCGCCGACGGGACCCTCCTCTGGGAGTCGCAGAGCACCTATCTGGCCCGCCACAAGACACCGACACCCGCCACCAGCCCCACGCAGCAGCCCACCCCGGCACCGGGCATCCCCGGTCCCGGGACCCCGTGGCGCCTCGCTCCCGACCTGGGGCGTCGCTACAGCGCCGTCAGCGGTGACCGCAACCCCATCCACCTGCACCCACTCACCGCCCGCCCCTTCGGCTTCCCCCGAGCCATCGCCCACGGCATGTGGACCGCGGCCCGCTGCCTGGCGGAGCACGACACGGCGGACGACATGAAGCACGGCGCGAAGCGCAAGATCCGCGTCGAGTTCAAGGCACCCGTCCCCCTCCCCTCCACCGTGACCTACGCCTCCCGAGGCCCCGCCTTCGAGCTCCGGAGTGCCACCGGCAAGCCGCACCTCACGGGATCCAGCGTTGTCCTTCCATGAGCGAACCCAGGCCCGCCCAGGCGAAGTTCATGAGCGTCGCGGCCGCCTCCTTCGCGGAGGCGGACTCGTCCGTGTTGGCCCAGTCGGCCAGTGACTCCGCCGCTCCGACCAGCGCCTGCGCGAGCCCCGCGACCTCCCGGTCGGGCAGCGCCGGATCGCGGTGGGCCTCCCGGGCCGCCTCGGCGATCAGGAGCGTCACGAACGCGAGGATCTCCTCCCGCATCCGGGCGACCTCCGCGGCGAACGGCTCCCCGTGCGTACGCGCCTGCGCGTGCAGCACCGCCCACCCGTCGGGCCGCGCCGCGGTGTGCTCGAAGAACGCCGTGAGCCCGGACCAGAGCTGCCGGTCGGCCGGCTCCGCCGCCGACACCCCGTTCCGCACCGCGGCGACGAGCGCGGCGGCCTCCCGCCGGATGCAGGCGGTGAAGAGCTCTTCCTTGGAGTTCAGGTAGAGATAGACCAACGGCTTGGAGACCCCGGCCAGTTCCGCTATCTCGTCCATGGACGCGGCCCGGTACCCCCGCTGTCCGAAGATCCGCACCGCGGCGTCCAGCATCTGCTGCTCGCGCACGGCACGCGGCATCCGCTTCTGCCGGGGCACCCGCGGCTGCGCCGATCCCCGCTGCGGCACCGTCTTCTGCCGCGGCACCGTCGTCTGCCGCTGCTTCTCGCCCACGCCGGCCCCCGCCTTCCCACGCAACCCGTTCAAGGTCAGCGTACGGTCAACGGAGGCCGGGCCACGATTACCGGAGGAGCGACTCCGGCGCGTTCACGTCACCGGGGCGATCAACACCCCCACCCGGTCGCCCAACTTGGCGGCGATGTCGTCCCGCAGGGGCCCGTACACCTCCTCGTTGAGGTGGAGCGTCTGGGCGCCGCGGTGGAAGACGTCACCGGCGTGGAAATCGGTCCGGGGCAGTCGCCCCCGCGCCGTCTCCTCGTCCGCGACACGGAAGCGGAACCGCCCGAGCCGTACGGCCACGAGAGCGTCCGCCTCCTCGACCAGGGCGACCTGGAAATTGCCGGATTCTTCGAATTGCCCGTATTCGTCGAAGAGTTCTACGGCGCGTTCTCCGTCGGGGAGTCCGGCCAGTGCTTTCAACGCGTCGGAGAGCACATTCGACCCGGCATCATCCACGAGCGGCGGCCTCAGCGCCGCAAGCACCAACGAATCGATCCGATAAGGGAATGCGCGGGGCCGGTGTCTGACGAAACCTTCGTGGTCCTTGACGATCCAGCCGAGGCTTTGCAGGGTTTCCCCGAAAACTCCGTACCAATGCTCCGTGGCGGCGAACCGGTTGAACTTCCTGTTGGCCACGAGTTGCGCGAGCAGAAGCGCGTACGAGGCGTCGGTCCGGTGCTGCGCGGAGACTCCGGGGCCGAAGGCGAGGAGCGCACCCCCGTCCACCGCGGCCGTGGCCGCGGTGGACGGGACGTCCATCTCAGATCTCCAGGTCGTCGATGAACTGACTCGCCTTGTCGCCGAGCTTCTTGATGACGGCCTCGCGGACCTGCGCGTACACGTCCTCGTTGAGCGTCATCGTCTGGCGGGCCTGCTGCATCGTCGTACCGGAGCGCGGGAAGCTGAAGAACAGCACGCGGGTGACGCGTTCGGTGGTGGTGAAGTAGAACATGCCGATCTTCATGACCACGGTGTCGCCCGAGGAGACGCCGCACGCCGCGATCTGGAAGTTGCCCATCTTGTCGCTGTGCGCGTTGCTCTCGAACAGCACCACCCTGCGGTCCTTGTCCTGCAAGGACTTCAGGGAGTCGATCGCGGCCTTGGCCACGGCGATCTCGCCGGGCGACGCGATGGCCTGGAGCAGCGCGATGACGGCGCGGTCGACGGTGAACCGCGATCCCGCGACGGTGAGCTTGGCGAAGCTGAAGGACGGTACGACCCAGCCGACCTGCTCCAGGACGGAGCGGTAGTAGTCGTACCACTTCTTGGTGTTCTCGTCGCGGTCGAACTTCTTGTTGGCGGCGAGCTGGGCGAGCAGCGTCGCGTTGAGCACGTCGGACTTCTGCTGCCCGTTCAGGCCGTCGGTGAAGGCGACGACGCTGCCCGCGACGACCGCCGCGGACTCCTCTTCCTGGAGCGCGACTCCGGGTGGAACATAGCGCAATTCGGGCTGATCGAGTTCCAGGTTTTCGATGAACTGGAGCGCATCCGCGGCTTTCTGTTTTGCCTCGACCTCGATGTCGGAAGACGTCATGACGCCCCCTCTGTCACATGCCGGGTAAAGGGCGGGGTGAACCCCGCTGGTGTTCCTGGGAATCAGGAACTGTTCCCCCATCGGCCAGCTGTGCCCGCTGATCCGGGCGCTGGTGAGGGCCATATTAAACCCGCCCAAGAAACCGTCAAGTCCGTGCACAGAAACGGCGGAGCCCCGCTCCGGAATTGTTCCGGGGCGGGGCTCCAGGGTCACGAAGCGACCCGGGGACTCAGGCGGCCGCAGGCACCGCGCGCGACGAAGGCGACTCGTCGAAGTCGTCGAGCGGGGACGCCGACGCGCTCTCGTACGCCTCGTGGTCGAGGATCTTCTCGCGGGCGGCGACGATCACCGGGACGAGTGCCTGTCCGGCCACGTTGGTGGCGGTGCGCATCATGTCGAGGACCGGGTCGATGGCGAGGAGCAGACCCACGCCCTCCATCGGCAGGCCGAGCGTCGACAGGGTCAGCGTCAGCATGACCGTGGCGCCGGTGAGACCGGCGGTGGCGGCGGAGCCGACGACCGACACGAACGCGATGAGCAGGTACTCCTTGATGCCCAGGTTCACGTCGAAGATCTGCGCGACGAAGATCGCGGCGATCGACGGGTAGATCGCGGCGCAGCCGTCCATCTTCGTGGTGGCGCCGAAGGGCACCGCGAAGGACGTGTACTCCTTCGGGACGCCGAGGCGCTCGGTGACCTTCTGGGTGATCGGCATGGTGCCGACCGAGGAGCGGGAGACGAAGGCCAGCTGGATCGCGGGCCAGGCGCCCTTGAAGAACTGGAGCGGGTTGACCTTGGCGACGAAGGCGAGCAGCAGCGGGTAGACGCCGAACATCACCAGGGCGCAGCCGATGTAGATGTCCGCGGTGAACGTCGCGTACTTGCTGATGAGGTTCCAGCCGTAGTCCGCGATGGCGAAGCCGATGAGGCCGATGGTGCCGATCGGGGAGAGCTTGATGACCCACCACAGGGCCTTCTGGAGGAGGGCGAGGACGGACTCGCTCAGTTCCAGGATCGGCTGGGCCTTGTCGCCGATCTTCAGTACGGCGATGCCGGCGACGGCGGCCATGAAGACGATCTGGAGGACGTTGAGCTGGGTGAAGGGCGTGATGACGTCCGTCGGGATGATCCCGGTGAGGAAGTCGATCCAGGAGCCCGCGTGGTCGGGGGCCTTGCCGTCCTTCGGGGTCAGGCCGGTACCGGAGCCCGGGTTGGTGATCAGGCCGATGGTGAGGCCGATGGCCACCGCGATCAGCGACGTGATCATGAACCAGAGCAGGGTGCGGCTGGCGAGCCGGGCGGCGTTGTTGACCTTCCGCAGGTTGGTGATCGACACCAGGATCGCGAAGAAGACGAGCGGGGCGACCGCCAGCTTCAGGAGCCCGATGAAGGTGTCGCCGACCTTGGAGAGGGTGGTGACGAGCCAGTCGACGTCCTGGTTGCGGGCGATCCAGCCGAGCAGGACGCCGAGGACGAGGCCGCCGAGGATCTGCGCCCAGAAGGGGATCTTGAGGAACTTGGGTATCCGGAAGCCGGACTGGGGCTTCTCGGGCTGCCCGGCCTGGTCGGCGGGGGTCGCGGAATTCGCGGACACGGACACACTCCGGTGAGGAAAGTCAGGGGGTTGGGGACGTACGGGAGCGACGACCGCGAAGGGTCAGCGGCGCCACTGCATCGGGGGTCACGTTCAGATGTGACAGGCCGCGGACATGCAGCGGCAGAGGTCGACATGCAGGCGCGCCACGAGCGGGACGCTCATGGCGTTGCGGTGCGCTGCTGCTGTCTTCATGTCGAACACGTTAACACTCGTACTTTGAGAACATCAAAGGTCTTGTTTGAGGTAACCGGAGGGGCCAGCCCCGTTTGACGGTCTCCCCGGGGGCCCCAACTGCCCCGTGACGCACGGAACCCCGGCCCCCGGAGCGATGTGCTCCGGGACCGGGGTCCTCTGGTCGCGTGTGACGAAGCTTACGAGCCCTGCGCCTGCGTGCGGGAGACGTCGTCGGCCTCGTCCTCCTGGGTGCGGTTCGCCTCCAGGTTGGCCTTGGTGCGGTCCACGCGCGCGACGACCGTGGCCGAGGCGCGGTCGCGCTCCTTGCGCAGGGCCACGAAGCTGATGGGCGCGGAGATGACCAGCGAGAGCAGCAGCACCCACAGCATGTTCGACTCGCCGAGACCGCGCGGCAGGATCTCGGAGTAGACCAGGCCCCAGACGACCACGAAGCAAGCCACGAAGATACCGAGGCGCATCAGTGTGTAGCGGAGCATGTCAATCCACTCTTCCGTTCCGAAATGGGCCCGAGCTGGACGAGCATCTCCCAGTGAAGCACGCGAGGGCCCGCGCCCGGCAAGGGGGTGCCCCGTCCTACGCCAGCGGCAGCAGCATCGTGATGTCGTCGCGGTCGTCGCCCGGAGCCACCCGGATCGCCCCGGGCACCCGCCCGACCTCCTTGTATCCGCAGCTCGCGTAGAAGCGGTCGACGCCGGTGCCGCCCCGGCAGGTGAGCCGGATCGCCTCGACGCCCTCGAAGGAGCGGGCGGCGTCCGCGGCGGCGGCCATCAGGTCGCGCCCGTACCCCTTGCCCTGGTGGCGCGGGTGCACCATCACGACGTACAGCCAGATCCAGTGCTTCATCAGGCGGTGCTGGTTGTACGCGAGGAAGGCGGTCGCGGCGACGGCGCCCTCCTCGTCGTACCCCACGAGCAGCCGGATGCGGCCCTCGCTCAGCTCGGCCAGGCGCTTGAGCCACTCCGGGCGGATCTCGTCGACGGTCACGGGCGGCACGAAGCCGACGGCCCCGCCCGCGTTGGACACGTCCGCCCAGAGCGCGAGTACTCCGTCGCGCAGGGCGGGGTCGATCTCCGGGTCCATGCGGAATGTAAGCGTCATAGCAGGAGAGTAACCATTACGCTCGGGGTGCCTCAAGCGCATTCCGCATCCCGGACAACGCGGTGAGCCCCGGCCGTGACGGCCGGGGCTCACCGAAGGTCGCGCGCGACGGGCGGGGTCAGACCCGCATCGCCTGCGGCGTCTCCCGCAGCGCGAGGTCCGGGCCCTCGTACTCACGGATCGACTCGTAACGGGTGTTGCGCTCGACGGGACGGAAGCCCGCCTCGCGGATGAGGTCGAGCAGGTCGTCCCGCGTCAGCTTGTTCGGCGTACCGAAGTTGTCCGCGTCGTGCGTGATCTTGTACTCGACGACCGAGCCGTCCATGTCGTCCGCGCCGTGCTGGAGCGCGAGCTGCGTGGTCTGCAGGCCGTGCATGACCCAGAAGACCTTGACGTGCGGGACGTTGTCGAAGAGGAGGCGCGAGACCGCGAAGGTCTTCAGGGCCTCGGCGCCGGACGCCATGGTGGTGCGCGCCTGGAGCTTGTTGCGGACCTTGCCGTCCTGCATGTCCACGAAGTCGTGCTGGTAGCGCAGCGGGATGAAGACCTGGAACCCGCCGGTCTCGTCCTGGAGTTCACGCAGCCGCAGCACGTGGTCGACCCGGTGCCTGGGCTCCTCGATGTGGCCGTACAGCATCGTGCACGGGGTCTTCAGACCCTTCTCGTGCGCGAGCCGGTGGATGCGCGACCAGTCCTCCCAGTGGGTGCGGTGGTCGACGATGTGCTGCCGCACCTCCCAGTCGAAGATCTCCGCGCCGCCGCCGGTGAGCGACTCCAGGCCCGCCTCGATCAGTTCGTCCAGGATGTCGGACGCCGACATGCCGGAGATCGTCTCGAAGTGGTGGATCTCGGTGGCCGTGAAGGCCTTCAGGGAGACGTTCGGCAGCGCCTTCTTCAACTCGCTGAGCGAGCGCGGGTAGTAGCGCCACGGCAGGTTGGGGTGCAGGCCGTTGACGATGTGCAGCTCGGTGAGGTTCTCGCCCTCCATCGCCTTGGCGAGACGGACGGCCTCCTCGATGCGCATCGTGTACGCGTCCTTCTCGCCCGGCTTGCGCTGGAACGAGCAGTACGCGCAGGACGCGGTGCACACGTTCGTCATGTTGAGGTGACGGTTGACGTTGAAGTGCACGACGTCGCCGTTCTTGCGCGTGCGCACCTCGTGGGCGAGGCCGCCGAGCCAGGCCAGGTCGTCCGACTCGTAGAGCGCGATGCCGTCCTCACGGGACAGCCGCTCTCCGGCCCGGACCTTCTCCTCAAGTTCGCGCTTGAGCCCTGCGTCCATGCCTTCGCCCTTACCTCTCACCTGCGGCCTGCCACAAAACTCCGGCCAACGGTACTCCCCCGCCCACCGGGCGGGCGGTGCGCCCTACACCTCTTCGGGAAGCTCCCCGACCCGGTTCTCCCACTTGGTCGAGAGCACGATCGTGGTGCGCGTACGGGAGACCCCGCGGGTGCCGCTGAGCCGGCGGATCGTCTTCTCCAGGCCGTCCACGTCGCTGGCCCTGACCTTGAGCATGTACGAGTCGTCGCCCGCGATGAACCAGCAGTCCTCGATCTCGTGCAGGTCCTTCAGGCGCCGGGCCACGTCCTCGTGGTCGGCGGCGTCGGAGAGCGAGATGCCGATGAGGGCGATGACGCCGAGACCGAGCGACGCGGAGTCGACGGTCGCGCGGTAACCGGTGATGACTCCGGCCGCTTCGAGGCGGTTGATCCGGTCCGTGACGCTGGGCCCTGAGAGGCCCACGAGCCGCCCGAGTTCGGCGTACGAGGCCCGGCCGTTCTCCCGCAGGGCCTGGATGAGCTGCCTGTCCACGGCGTCCATAGGTGCGATGCCTTTCATTATTCAGCGATACCGCGAGTCTATGTGTAGAATCTAAGGCGTAACAGGGTTTCGGCCCTGCGAATCTTTCACAATCTCAGCCGATCAACGACGATCCTTCAGGAGCGTGTCACCGTGTACTCGATCGAGATGGCCTACGCCCGCATGCGCGAGCTTCAGGACCTGGCCAACCGCTCGCGTGCCCACCAGCCCACCGCGCGCAAGGCCGGCGCCCTCAGGAAGCGCGCCGCCAAGAAGCGCTAATCCCCCCGGGAGCCCGAGCCGCCTCCGGATCCGGAGCCGAGCTCGCCCTCCCATCGGCGGTACAGGCCGTGCGGCACCCCTGCCGCGTCGAGCACCCGCCCGGCGACGAAGTCCACCAGATCCTGGATGTGCGTCGCCCCCGCGTAGAACGCCGGAGAGGCGGGCAGCACGATCGCGCCCGCCTCGTCCAGGCTCACCAAGTGCTTCAGCGTCTGCCCGTTCAGCGGCGTCTCGCGTACGCAGACCACGAGCCGTCGGCCTTCCTTGAGCGTCACGCTCGCCGACCGCTGGAGCAGATCCTTCGAGAGTCCGAGCGCCACCCCGGCCACGCACGCCGTGGACGCCGGGACGATCAGCATCCCCTTCGTCGCGTACGACCCCGAAGAGGGCCCCGCCGCCAGATCACCGGCGGCCCAGTACCGCACCCCGTCCAGGGACTCCGGCCGCACGTCGAACGTGCCCGGCTTCCCGTCCGCGCCGCGCGAGAGCCAGGCCGCCAGGTCCTCGCGCCAGTGCGCGTCCCGGAAGGAGATGCCGGTCTCGTCGAGCAGCGTGAGCCGTGAGGCGCGCGAGACCACGAGGTCCACGCTCTCCCCCGCCGCGAGCAGCGCACGCAGCGCGGCAGCGGCGTACGGGGTACCCGAGGCGCCCGACACCCCCACGATCCAAGGCCTACGCTGCGTATCTCCTGGGTTCACGCTGTGAAGCCTATCCCCGGGCCGTTCAGACGGTGAGCCCGCGTACGAGCAGATCGAGCAGCGCACAGACGAACAGGGCGATTCCGATGAAACCGTTCACCTGGAAGAAGGCGCGGTTCAGCCGGGACAGGTCGTTCGGCTTCACGATCGAGTGCTCGTACACGAAGGCACCCGCGACGATCGCGAGCCCGAACCAGAAGAACCCGCCCGCGTCGCTGGCCGCGGCGTACCAGACGAGCAGCGCCGTGGTCACCAGGTGGCAGGCGCGCGCGCCCCAGATGGAGGCCGGGATGCCGAACCGCGCGGGCACCGACATCACGCCGACCTCGCGGTCCGTCTCCACGTCCTGGCAGGCGTAGATCAGGTCGAAGCCGCCGATCCAGACACCGACCGCGAGCCCGAGGATCACCGCCTGCCCCGACCACTCGCCGGTGATCGCGATCCACGCGCCGACCGGGCCCATCGCCTGCGCGATGCCGAGGATCGCCTGCGGGAAGTTCGTGAACCGCTTGCCGTACGGATAGACGACCATCGGGACCACCGCGACCGGCGCGAGCGCCAGGCACAGCGGATTGAGCAGCGCGGCCGAGCCGAGGAAGATGACCAGCGCGATCAGCGCGCCGGTCCACGCGGACTTCACCGACACCGCGCCCGTGACGAGCTCGCGGTGGGCCGTCCTCGGGTTACGGGCGTCGATCTCGCGGTCGATGATCCGGTTCGCCGCCATCGCGAACGTCCGCAGCCCCACCATGCAGATGGTGACCAGGAGCAGCCGCCCCCAGTGGATGTTCTCGTCCAGCTGGAACATGGCGGTGAGCGCGGCGATGTACGCGAAGGGCAGCGCGAAGACCGAGTGCTCGATCATCACGAGGCGCAGGAAGGCCTTGGTGCGCCCCGGCTGCGGGATCGCGGCTGATGCTGAACTCACGAGAGTCCGTACTCCTTCCAGCGGCGGTCGACCTTCGCCGCCGTGTCCGGGTCGGACTCGACCATGTTCGGCCAGCCGCCGTCCCGTACGTAGCCCTCTTCGGGCAGCTTCCTCGTCGCGTCGATGCCCGCCTTGCCGCCCCAGAACTGCTGGTAGGAGGCGTGGTCGAGGTGGTCGACCGGGCCCTCCACGACGGTCAGGTCGCGCGCGTAGTCGGTGTTGCCGAGCGCGCGCCAGGACACCTCGTGCAGGTTGTGCACGTCGCAGTCCTTGTCCACCACGATGATCAGCTTCGTCAGGGACATCATGTGCGCGCCCCAGATGGCGTGCATCACCTTCTGCGCGTGCTTCGGGTACTTCTTGTCGATCGAGACGATCGCACAGTTGTGGAAGCCGCCCGACTCCGGCAGGTGGTAGTCGACGATGTCCGGGACGATCACCTTGAGGAGCGGGAGGAAGAACCTCTCCGTCGCGCGGCCCAGCGGGCCGTCCTCCGTCGGCGGGCGGCCCACCACGATCGACTGGAGCAGCGGCCGCCGCCGCATCGTCACGCAGTCGATCTTCAGCGCGGGGAACGGTTCCTGCGGCGTGTAGAAGCCCGTGTGGTCGCCGAAGGGACCCTCCGGGAGCATCTCGCCCGGCTCCAGCCAGCCCTCGATGACGACCTCGGCGTGCGCGGGCACCTGGAGCGGCACCGTCTTGCAGTCGACCATCTCGACGCGCTTGCCCTGGATGAACCCGGCCAGCATGTACTCGTCCATGTCGCCGGGCAGCGGCGCCGTCGAGGCGTACGTCACGGCGGGCGGGCAGCCGAAGGCGATCGCGACGGGCAGCTTCTCGCCCCTGCGCGCGGCCACCTGGTAGTGGTTGCGGCTGTCCTTGTGGATCTGCCAGTGCATGCCGATGGTGCGCTTGTCGTGGCGCTGGAGGCGGTACAGGCCGAGGTTGCGCACCCCGGAGTCCGGGTCCTTGGTGTGGGTCAGGCCCAGGTTGAAGAACGAGCCGCCGTCCTCGGGCCAGGTGAAGAGCGCGGGCAGCTGCTCCAGGTCCACGTCGTCGCCGGTGAGGACGACCTCCTGGACGGGCGCGCTGTCGGACTTCACCTTCTTCGGCGGTACGTGCGTCATCGCGCCGAGCTTCCCGAACGCCTCGCGCACCCCGACGAAGCCGTGCGGCAGCTCCGGCTTGAGCAGGCCGCCGATCTTCTCGCTGATCTCGCCGTACGACTTCAGTCCGAGCGCCTTGAGCAGGCGCCGGTCCGTGCCGTACACGTTCATCGCGAGGGGCATCGCCGAGCCGCGCACGTTCTCGAACAGGAGCGCGGGGCCGCCGGCCTTCTGGACGCGGTCGGTGATCTCGCCGACCTCCAGGTAAGGGTCGACCTCGGCCTTGATGCGCTTGAGATCGCCCTCGCGCTCCAGTGCCCGGAGCAGGGAGCGAAGATCGTCATAAGCCATGCGTTCCAGTATCCGGCACCGGCTACCCTGGCCCCGTCACCGGGGGCTCGCACGCCTCTTGCCGCCACCGCTTGGGGGATCGCACCACCATGCTCAGGTATCTGCCGTTCCTGCTGGTCCTGGCGGTGTGGATCTATGCCTTCATCGATGTCCTGAACACCCCGGAGAAGGAAGTCAGGCACTTCCCCAAGGTGGTGTGGGTCATCCTCGTGCTGCTCTTCGGCGAGGTGCTGCTCGGCCCGATCGCCTGGTTCGTCACGGGCAAGAAGCGCCGGGCGCCCGGCGCGGGCGCCGCCGGAAGGGGACGTACCCAGTGGGTGGCGCCCGACGACAACCCCGAGTTCCTGAAGTCCCTCAGGGACGAGCGCCCCGACAAGGGCGACGACGACAACGACGGTGACGGCGGGAAGAAGCGCGACCGGGGCAGCGAGAGCTGATGGAGCTCCGGCTGCTCGTGACGTTCGAGAAGGTCGCCACCGTCCTCAGCTTCACCCGCGCCGCCACCGAGCTGAAGTACGCCCAGTCCAGCGTGACCAGCCAGATCCGCGCCCTGGAGACGTCCCTCGACACCGAGCTCTTCGACCGGCTCGGCAGCCGCATCCGGCTGACCGAGGCGGGCGAGCGGCTGCTGCCCTACGCCCGCCGGCTCATCGAACTCGCCGACGAGGCACGCGCCGCGGTCGTCGGCGCCGGCGAACCGTCCGGCGCGATCACGGTCGGCACCATGGAGTCGCTGACCTCCTACCGGCTCCCGCCGCTCCTCGAACTCTTCCACCACCGCTACCCCGGCGTACGGCTCTCGCTGCGTACGACGATCGGTGACGCCACCAAGGAGGCGCTGCGCCAGGGCACCTACGACGTGGGCTTCCTCATGGAGCGCGAGCGTGAACACGCTGGCCTGGAGACCGAGGTGCTCGGCGCCGAGCCGCTCGCCCTGGTCGCCGCGCCCGGACACCCGCTGGCCGCCGAGGACGCCGTGGTGACGACGGCCGGGCTCCTCGACGCGGCGCTGCTCGCGACCGAACCGGGCTGTGCCTACCGGGACCTGTTCGAGCAGGAGCTCGGTTCGGTTTCTCCGCACGGGGTCTCCTTCATGGAGTTCGGCACGATCGAGGCGACGAAGCAGGGGGCGGCGGGCGGACTCGGTGTGGCGCTGCTGCCCGCCGTGACGGTCGCGCGCGAGCTGGCGGACGGCACGCTCGTACGGCTGCCGTGGGAGCCGCCGTTCACCTTGTGGACGCAGCTCGCGTGGCGGTCGGGGAAGCGCCTTCCCGCGCAGGTGCGGCTGTTCGTGGAGCAGGCCGTGCGGCTCGTGCGGGAGCAGGCCGCGCCGCCCGGCCGAGGGTGACCTTCAGGCTGGCGAGCACGATCAGCGGGACGCCGAGCGCCTGGACGAGCCCGATGTGGTGGCCGTAGACCGCCCAGTCGGCGACCATCGCGACGGCCGGGTAGGTGAAGGCGAGCACGGCGATCTTGGCGGTGGGCAGCTTGGCGTACGCCGCGTACATCAGGACGTACATGAGGCCGGTGTGGATCACGCCGAGCCCGGCGAGCCAGGCCCATCCCGTGCCGGTGCCGCGCATCGCGCCGAAGTCGGTGAAGGGCAGCAACAGCGGGATGCCGACGAGGACTTGGACCAGGGCGACGAGGTGCGGGCGGACGCCGGTGACGCGCTTGGTGACCAGCGTGGACAGGGCGTAGAGGACGGCGGCGAGCAGCGCGAGGCCGATGCCCGCGAGGGAACCGGTGTCGCCGGGGCGCACCCCGGAGACCAGCAGGAGTCCCCCGAACGCGGCGGCCAGCCAGCCCAGTTGGGAGCGGGACAGTCGTTCGCGCAGCACGAGGGCGCTGAGCAGCACGAGGAAGAACGGCTGGGTGTGGTAGACGACGGTCGCCAGGGAGATCGAGGTGGCCTCGTACGCCTTGAAGAGGAACACCCAGTTGAAGACGATGAACACGCCGCCGAGCGCGGCGAGTCCCAGCTTCTTGAGGGTGAGTCCGTGGTCGCGGAAGTAGCCGCGGGCGAAGGCGTAGCCGCCGAGGGCGAGGGCGCCGAACAGGACGCGGAAGAAGACGACGTTGAAGGCGCTCGCGCCGGATTCGACGACGAAGATCCCGAGGGTTCCGGAGAGCGTCATGGCGGCGGTGAGCTGGGCTGTGCCCCGGTTCTCCAGGGCGTTCCTTGTGGTCATGACAGGAACGTACGAGCGGACGTACGTGCTGGTCCACGCGCTGGTGGGGCGTCCTGCCGATGGGCCGATCGGCCCCGTCGATGAGGCCTGACAGGGGGCTCGCGCGGGCACGATGGGAGGCATGAGCAGCGCATCCCGCATCCCGGCCGTCGACCTCGCCGCCTGGCTCTCGGGCGATGCCGAGGCCCGCGCGCGTACGGCACGGACCGTCGACGAGGCCCTGCGCACCGCCGGGTTCCTCCTGGTGACCGGGCACGGTGTCGAGCCCGCTCTGCGCACCGCGATCCGCGAGTCGGCGCGCGCCTTCTTCCATCTGCCGGGCGACGCGAAGCGGCCCTACGCGGTGCGGGTCGGCGAGCGCGGCTGGCTGGGTCCTGGGGCCGAGGCCAACAGCTACGCGGAGGGCACGGCCGCGCCGCCCGACCTCAAGGAGTCGCTGTCCTTCGCGGCGGACGAGCCGACGGGGGACGCGGCGGTGGACGCCGAGTGGTTCGCGCCGAACACCTGGCCCGACCAGACCCCGGAGCTGCGGGCCTTGGTCGAGACGTACCTGCGGCGGATGCGGGCGCTCTCGGACCGTCTGCTCGAACTGCTCGCCGCCGCGCTCGGCGAGCCCGCGGACTTCTTCACCCGCCATACGGGGCACCCCACGTGGGGCTTCAACATCAACTGGTATCCGGGCCGGGAGACGGTGGGCGAGCCGGAGCCGGGGCAGTTCCGCATCGGCCCGCACACCGACTTCGGCACGGTCACGGTCCTCGACCGGCAGGCGGGCCGGGGCGGGCTCCAGGTGTTCACGGACGAGGGCGGCTGGGAGGACGCCCCGTTCGACGCGGCGGCGTTCACGGTCAACATCGGCGACCTGATGGCCCGTTGGACCTCCGGCCGCTGGCAGTCGGGCCGCCACCGCGTCCTGCCGCCTCCCGCGGAGGAGCCCGCGGAGGAGCTGATGTCCCTCGTCTACTTCTACGAGTGCGACCCGGGCACGGACGTCAGGGGCGTCGACTCGCACGTGTACCTGCGGGGACAGCTGGACGCGATCGCGGTGGCGGAGCCCGACGGGGACCCCGCGCACGGCGAAGGCCGGTTCCCGTGACCTGAGGCCACGGGAACCGGCCTCGCGGGACGGCGGTGGTACGCGGGGGTCAGACCCCGGCGTACGAGTGCTTGCCGGTCACGAAGATGTTCACGCCGTAGTAGTTGAACAGCCAGCAGCCGAAGGCGATCAGCGCCAGGTAGGCGGCCTTGCGGCCCTTCCAGCCCGCCGTCGCGCGGGCGTGCAGGTAGCAGGCGAACGCGACCCACGTGATGAACGACCAGACCTCCTTGGGGTCCCAGCCCCAGTAGCGGCCCCAGGCGTCGCCCGCCCAGATCGCGCCCGCGATGATCGTGAACGTCCACAGCGGGAAGACGGCCGCGTTCACGCGGTAGGAGAACTTGTCGAGCGAGGCCGCCGAGGGGAGCCGCTCCATGACGGAGGTGGCGAACTTGCCGGGCTGCCCGCCGCGGAGCAGCTTGGACTCGTAGCTGTCGCGGAAGAGGTAGAGCAGCGTCGCGACGAACCCGACGTAGAAGACCGCGCCGCAGAAGATCGCGGTGGAGACGTGGATCCACAGCCAGTACGAGTGCAGGGCGGGGACCAGCTGGTCGCTGGCGGTGTACAGGACGGTGACCGCGAGACCGAGGTCGAGCAGGACCGTGGTGACCAGCGGGAGGCCGAGCCAGGCGATGTTCTTCTTCAGCGCCATCAGCACCAGGTACACGGCGACGGCGACCGTGGAGAAGGTGATGCTGAACTCGTACATGTTGCCCCACGGCGCCCGCTGCACCGACAGGGCGCGGGTGAGCACACCGCCGAACTCCAGGAGGAACGCGAGGACGGTGAGGGACACCGCGATGCGGCCGTAGAGGTCGCCCTTCTCGTCGCCCGCGGCGGCGCCGGGCCCGTCGGGCACGTCACGCGAACCGGCGACGGACCGGGTGACGACCTGCGGCCGTTCCAGGGTGGCGGTGCCGCCCTTGGCCTTGGCGGTGACGGCGGGCGCCTCGGCGGCGGCCGTCGTGCCCGGGGTGAGCGCGGCGGCGGTGCGGGCGACCTTGCTGCGGCTGCCGAACAGCCACTCCGCCATGTGCGCGAAGAAGGCCAGGAGGTAGACGGCCATCGCGGAGTAGATCAGCACATTGCTGATGTGCGCGAGGTTCTCGTTGGGTTCGGCGGCCAGGGTGGTGGCGAGATTCACTTCTCAGCCCCTTCGGCAGGAACAACATCGGGGTCGGAGTCGGAGGCCGAAGAGGCTTCCGGGTCGGGTGCGGGCGCGCTCGGCGCCTTCTCGTGCAGCAGGGCGGCGAGCTCGGACAGTTCCTCGGGGACCTTGGCGGACTCGCTGCGGCCCAGGCCCGCCATCTCCACGACGGTCACGCCGTCGGCGCCCCGCACCGCCCGCACCCAGACGCGGCGGCGCTGGATGAACAGGGATCCCGCGAGGCCCGCGATGGCGGCGATCGCGGCACCGAGCGCCCAGCCGGAGCCGGGCTGCTGCGAGATCTGGAAGGTCGCCCACTCCTTCATGCCCTTCTCGAAGGTGATGGAGCCCTCGCCGTCGGGCAGCTTCATGGTCTCGCCGGGCAGCAGCCGCTTCTTGAACAGCTCGCCCTGGGCGTCCTTGAACTTGGTCATCTTCCGGGTGTCCAGCTGGTACACGTTCTGCGGGACGCCGGAGTCGACGCCCAGGCTGCCGTGGTACGCGGAGAGCGCGAGCACCGGGAAGTCGGGGGCGGGGAACTGCGAGAACATCTGGCCCTTGCCCTCGCCCGCGAACGTCGGGACGAAGAAGGCGTTGAAGCCGAGCTGCTCCTTCTTGCCGCTCTTGTTCTTGTAGCCGTCCAGGACCTTGATGGCGCCGGTCGCGGTGCCGTTCTGGTCGATGGGCAGCAGCGGCACGGAGGCCCGGTAGACGGTCTTGCCCTTGGCGTCGCGGACCGTGACGGTGGGGGCGTAGCCGTGACCGATGAGGTAGACCTTCGAGCCGTCGACCTCAAGGGGCTTGTTGACCTCGATGGCCTTCTTCTTCTCGGCCCCGTGGGCGCCCTCGGAGTAGGTGACGTTGGCCCGGTAGGTGCGCGGCGTGCCGCGGTTGGGGCCGGACTTCTGGTACGTCCCCTCGAAGTCGTCGAGCTTGAAGCTGAAGGGCGCGAGTTCGTCCGAGTCGAAGAGGCTGCCGGACTTGAAGTCGTCGTACTGCGAGAGCGTGTTGGCGAAGCCGTCGCCCTCCATGATCAGCTTGCCGCCCTCGGACTTGAAGAGCTGTCCGGCGGCGAAGGCGATCAGCATCACGATCAGCGCGACGTGGAAGAGCAGGTTGCCCGCCTCGCGCAGGTAGCCCTTCTCCGCGGCGACCGAGGTGCCCGCGCCGGAGCCGGAGTCCGAGCCCGCGGTGTGCACGCGGAAGCGGCGCTCCTTGAGGAGCGCGAGCGCGGTGGCGTGCACCTGCTCGGGCTCGGCGTCGGTGCGCCACGTCGCGTACGCGGGCAGCCGCGTCAGCTTCCTGGGAGCGCCCGGCGGGCGGCCGCGCAGCTGGCCGACGAACTGCCAGGTGCGGGGCACGATGCAGCCGATGAGGGAGACGAACAGCAGGATGTAGATCGCGGAGAACCACACCGAGCTGTAGACGTCGAAGAGCTGCAGCTTGTCGTAGAGCGGGCCGAGCGTGGTGTGCCGGTCCATGAAGTCCTGGACCTTGAGCTCGTCGACGTTGCTCTGCGGGATCAGCGAGCCGGGGATCGCGCCCAGGGAGAGCAGCAGGAGCAGGATCAGCGCGACCCGCATCGAGGTGAGCTGCCGCCAGAACCAGCGCAG
Organism: Streptomyces sp. NPDC087300; assembly: GCF_044744425.1. Taxonomy (NCBI): domain Bacteria; kingdom Bacillati; phylum Actinomycetota; class Actinomycetes; order Kitasatosporales; family Streptomycetaceae; genus Streptomyces; species Streptomyces sp. NPDC087300. The sequence goes on along the minus strand of NZ_JBIUYI010000012.1, from coordinate 33,070 downwards.
CCAGCCGATGACGCCGAGCGCCGGGAGGTTCGGCGCGTCCTCCTTGGGTGCGGTGGACAGCTGTGCGCCCGCCGCGCCGAGGTCGTTCTGCTCGCTCTGTTCCTCGGGGACTTCGGTCTTGCTCATGGATCAGATCCCCACCGTGTAGCCGTTTGACCAGACCTGCATCTGCTGGATCATGCTGTCCCACACTCCGGTGACGAGCAGCAGGCCGGTCGCGATCATCATGATGCCGCCGACGCGCATCACCCACGCGTAGTGCCGCTTGATCCAGCCGAAGGCGCCGAGCGCCTTGCGGAAGGCGACGGCCGCGAGGATGAACGGGATGCCGAGCCCCAGGGAGTAGGCGACCCCCAGGATGGCACCGCGCTGCGGGTTGGCCCCGTCGGCGGCGAGGGCGAGGACGGAGGCGAGCGTCGGGCCGATGCACGGCGTCCAGCCGACGGCGAAGAGGGCACCCACTATCGGGGCGCCCGCGAGACCGATCGCGGGCCGCTTGTGGAAGCGGAACTCGCGCTGGGTCAGCCAGGGCATCAGGCCCATGAAGAAGACGCCGAGCACGATCATCACCGCGCCGAGCACGGTGTTGATGGTGCCCTGGTGTTCCTTCAGGGTGCGCCCGATGGCCCCGAAGAAGACGGTCGCCGAGACGAAGACCACCGTGAACCCGGCCACGAAGAGACCGGCTCCCGCGGCCATCCTGCCGCGCCGGGCCTCCGCCAGGTCCTGGCCGCCGACCCCGGTGACGTACGACAGATAGCCGGGCACGAGCGGCAGGACGCACGGGGAGAAGAAGGAGACGAGCCCGCCGAGTACGGCGACCGGCACGGCCAGGAGCAGCGCCCCGCTCATGACGGTCTGGTTCGGGCCCGTGATGGCCGCGAGGGTGGACATCACTTCTCCGCGAGCACGGGGTCGATCATCTTGCGCAGCTTCTCTTCGTTCAGCGGCTGCTGCGAACGGGCCGCGATCTTGCCGTCCCGGTCGACGACGAGCGTCGAGGGGATGAAGTTCGGGTTCATCGAGCCCTGTGGGAAGCGCAGGAGCAGCTTGCCCGTCGAGTCGTGCAGGCTCGGGTAGGTGATCTTGTGAGCCTTCTCGAACTCGATCGCCGGGCCGCGCTCGGGGTCACGGGTGTTGATGCCGACGAACTCGACGCCCTTGGCCTTGGTGTCGGCGGCGACCTTCACGAAGTTCGGCGCCTCGGCCCGGCACGGCGCGCACCAGGATCCCCAGACGTTGATGACGAGGACCTTGCCCTTGTACGCGTCGGTGAGGTTGAGGTGCTTGCCTTCGAGGGTCTCGCCGTCGAGTTCGGGCAGTGGCTTGCGGTCCGCCTTCGCGGCGGTGGCGATGCCGTCCGATCCGGCCACGAAGTTGGTGTTGCCCGAGCCGCCCGACGTGCCGCCCGAACCGCAGGCCGTGAGGGCCAGGGCTCCGGCCGCGGCCCCGGCGGCGAAGAGGACCGCTCGGCCGCGGCGGCCGCCGGGGCGGCGGCTACGGCTGCGGTTCGCGGTCTGGGGGGCGCGGCAGGCGGCACTCATGTGAAAAGTTTCGCATGCCCGTTTCGGGGATCTTCCGCACCCCCCGGGGTTGCGGAAAGTCCCATTTCAGGCGGCCTTTCCGAGCCCCTTCCAGCCACCGGAGGGCGCCTGGCCGACTTCGAGTCCCTGAAGGTCGCGCAGCACCTTGGGGTCCTGCACGTCCAGCCAGTCCACGAACTGCTTGAAGGAGACCAGGCGGACGTCCTTCTTGCCCGCGATGTGCTTCAGGGCGGCCTCCACGGCATCCATGTAGATGCCGCCGTTCCACTCCTCGAAGTGGTTGCCGATGAAGAACGGCGCGCGGTTGGACTCGTAGGCCCGCTTGAATCCGGCGATGTAGGACTCGGTGGCCTGCTTGCGCCAGCCCGGGTAGTTGTGGGCCGGTGCCTTCGTGGAGTTCTGCGACTGGTTGGCGAGGATGTTGTAGTCCATCGAGAGGACCTCGAAGGAGTGCCCGGGGAAGGGCATGGCCTGCAACGGCAGGTCCCAGACGCCCATCTTCTTCTCGGGCCAGCGCTGCCGGCCGCCGGGCGAGGACGCGTCGTAGCGCCAGCCGAGCTTCTTGGCCGTCGGCAGCAGATTGTTCTGGCCGAGCAGACAGGGGGTGCGGCCGCCGACGAGTTCCTTCTCGTAGTCGAAGGGCAGCGACGGCAGATCGGTCCAGCCGGTGTTCGTACGCCACTTCGTCACAAAGGACTTGGCCTGGTCGATCTCGTCCTGCCACTGCGCGGACGTCCAGTTGGCGACCGATCCGGTTCCCGCGCAGAAGTGCCCGTTGAAGTGCGTGCCGATTTCATGGCCGTCGAGCCAGGCCTGCCGGACGTACTTCAGCGTCTCCTTGACGTGACCGTCGGTGAGATAGCCGATGTCGGAGGCGCCGACCGCGTTGTTCGGCGGCCGGTACATGCGCTTCTTCGATTCGGGAAGCAGATAAAGCCCCGAGAGGAAGAACGTCATGCGTGCGTCGTGTTCCTCGGCGAGCTTCAAAAAGCGCGGGAAGAGACCGTTGCCGACCTCGCCCGCACCGTCCCAGGAGAAGATCACGAACTGAGGGGGCGTCTCGCCCGGCTGCAACGGCACGGGCTTGCCGGGCTGATTGGGCTGCTTTCCGGTGTAGGCGGTCGAACCGTCACCGATCGGCTTCGCGGGGTGCTTTTCCGCACCCGCCTGCCCGTCCTTGCCCTTTCCCGAACCGCCGGAGTTGCTTCCGCTTCCGCAGCCCGCAAGTCCGAGCGCGGCCACCGCACCGGCGCCGAGCCCCATCATTCCCCTGCGGCTGATGTCGCGCATTCCATCCCCATTCGTCGCGCCCTGGGTCCGTGCCTGCTGTATCTGCCATGCAAGACGGACAACCACTTAGAGGGCGCGACGAACACGAGGGTTCCGACAAGTCGCACATATTTATGGTGCTTTTGCCTTGAAGGGACCTACAGTCGCGACGCGATTACTCGACGTCGATCTCCCAGGGAATTTCAGGCGCCGAACGCCTTGGCCTTCCCCTTCACCGGCTTGGCGCCCGCGAGAAGGTGCGCGGGCACGAGATCCCGCGCGGGTTCGGTGTATCCCACCGAAACGATCTTGTCGCCGCGGTAGGTGAACGTCGTCAGCGAAGCGAGCGTGCACTGCCGCTTGCGCGGGTCGTGCCACAGCCGCCGCTTCTCCACGAAGCTGCGCACGATCCAGATCGGCAGCTGGTGGCTGACGCAGACCGCCTCGTGCCCGCGCGCCGCGTCCTTCGCCGCGTCCAGGGCGCCCATCATCCGCACGACCTGCTCGATGTACGGCTCGCCCCAGGAGGGCTTGAACGGGTTGACGAGGTGCTTCCAGTTGTCCGGGTTCTTCAGCGCGCCGTCGCCGACGCCGAAGGTCTTGCCCTCGAAGACGTTGCCCGCCTCGATGAGCCGCCCGTCCGTGGCCAGGTCGAGACCGTGCACCTTGGCGATCGGCGTGGCCGTCTCCTGGGCGCGGTCCAGCGGGGACGCCACCACGTGCGTGACGTCGCGCTGGGCGAGGTGCTCGGCGACCCGGTCGGCCATCCGCCGGCCCAGCTCGGACAGGTGGTAGTCGGGCAGGCGCCCGTAGAGGATGCCTTCGGGGTTGTGCACCTCGCCGTGGCGCATCAGGTGGACGACGGTCAGCTCGTCGCCCGCTGCCGTGCCGGTCATGCGGTGGCCTCCGTTGCTTCCGCGGCAGCGCGCGCGGCACCCGGCAGGGCGGCGGCGATCCGCTCGATCGCCCGCTCGTCGAGGGCGGTGGACACGAACCAGGACTCGAAGGACGAGGGCGGCAGATAGACGCCCTGCGACAGCATCGAGTGGAAGAACGGGGTGTAGCGGAAGGACTCCTGCGCCTTCGCCCCGTCGTAGTCACGGACCTCCGCGTCGGTGAAGAAGACGGAGAACATGTTGGAGGCGTTCTGCACCCGGTGCGCGACGCCCTCCTTGCTCAGCGCGTCCGACACCAGGGCGCGCACCCGCGCGGAGACGGCGTCGATCTTCTCGTACGCGGCGTCGTCCAGGAGCCGCAGCTGGGCGAGGCCCGCGGCCGTGGCGACCGGGTTACCGGAGAGCGTGCCCGCCTGGTAGACCGGACCGGCGGGGGCCAGGTGCGCCATGACGTCGGCGCGGCCGCCGAACGCCGCGGCGGGGAAGCCGCCGCCCATGACCTTGCCGAAGGTCATCAGGTCGGGCGTGACGCCGTCGACGCCGAACCAGCCCGCCTTCGACGTACGGAAGCCGGTCATCACCTCGTCGGAGATGTAGAGCGCGCCGTTCTCCCTGCAGAGGTCGGCGAGGGCCTGGTTGAAGCCCTCGCGCGGCGGCACGACGCCCATGTTGCCCGGCGAGGCCTCGGTGATCACACAGGCGATCTGCCCGGCGTTCGCGGCGAACGCGGCGCGCACGGCGTCCAGGTCGTTGTACGGCACGACGATGGTGTCGCCCGCCTGCGCACCGGTCACCCCGGGGGTGTCGGGCAGGCCGAGGGTGGCCACGCCCGAACCGGCGGCGGCCAGCAGGGCGTCGACGTGGCCGTGGTAGCAGCCGGCGAACTTGACCACCTTGGCGCGGCCGGTGAAACCGCGCGCCAGACGGATGGCCGACATGGTCGCCTCGGTGCCGCTGGAGACGAGCCGCACCTGCTCGACGGGGGCGACGCGGGCCACGATCTCCTCGGCGAGGGCGACCTCGCCCTCGCCCGGCGTACCGAAGGAGGTGCCGCGCGCGACGGCCTCCTGCACGGCGGCCGTCACCTCGGGGTGCGCGTGGCCGAGGATCATCGGACCCCACGAGCACACGAGGTCGACGTACTCGCGGCCGTCGGCGTCGGTCAGGTACGGACCGGTACCGGACACCATGAAACGGGGCGTACCACCCACAGCGCGGAACGCGCGCACGGGAGAGTTCACACCGCCGGGCGTCACGGCCGCCGCACGGTCGAAAAGAGTCTGCGAAACTGGGGCGCTATACGGGAAGCTCACACGAGCCATGGTGTCAGAGGGTTCGGAGATCCTGCGGACAGGTGTTTCACCCCACGTTTTAGCGGGTGACCGTGGGGGAGGTCACTGACACGATGATCGGGTTGCGTGGCGGGGTCCGCGGGGCCTAGAAAAGACAGGGCCGTGCCGCCCTGGCAAAGCAGTCGGGTGGAGATATGCATCGCGGTGGCGGACTGGGCGAGGGGACCGACGGCCTGGGCCCCCGGCGTGCCCGGCGTGGCAAACACCGGCGCGAGGCGGAACCGGCGCAGACGCCCGAACAGGCGCGGAGCGGGTCCGGCGGGACCGGGCGGGACGGGGCGAGCAGCAGGAGTGGCGGGGTGGGGGTGACCTACAAATACTTCGGCGCCCCGGACGGTGCGACGGCCGCCCGCGTGCCGATCTCGATGCGCCCCGAGGAGCTCGGCGGCGATGAGCTCGGCATGGGCGGCATGTTCACGAAGATCAAGCCGGAGACGGTGGCCGCGATGGTCCTCACCGGCATCGAGGGCATACCCCTGCACCGGGTCCCCCCGCTGGAACTGGTCGTCCTGCACCCCGACTACGCCGTGGTGAAGCTCCCCATGACCGTCGTCGACCCGCTGCGCGGCATCGGCGAGGAGTCGGTGGGCGCCGCGGCGTTCATCTGGTCCACGGTCCCCGACCGCGGCGGCCCGCGTGACGCGTTCAACGTCTACCAACTCCTGCACGAGTGGCAGGATTTCAGCCACCGTCTGCACGACGCGGGCCACCAGGCGTACTGCCTGGTCTGGCCCTGAGGCCCGCGCCTCGCCCCTGACCTCCCCTACTTCCCGCGCAGCGCGGCCAGTTGCTCCTCGAAGGGCACGACGGTCCCGAAGGCGCCCGGGGTCTCCTCGCGCGCGGGCCGCGCGGGCCGCACGATCCCGGCCAGCTCGGCCCCCGCCCGCCCGATCCGCTCCGCGAGCCCCTGCGCACCCCAGTCCTCCGAGGCCGCGTAGACGCCGGTGGGTACGACGACGGCGCGCAGGGCCGGGCCCGGGAACCCGGTGGTGAGGGACTGGGCGATCTCCACGGCGAGGTCGCGCAGTTCGACGAACTCCACCTCCGTGCCCGTACCCGCGTGCTCCCGCACCGCCGCGGCCAGCCGGTCGGCAAGGAGCCGGGTGGAGGAGGGCACGCTCAGCCCCGCCGGGACGACGACGAGCTTCATGCGGAGACTCCTTGCTGGGACGGGGACTGGGCCTGGGACCGTGCCTGGCTCTGGCCCTGCGCCTCGGCGACGCGGCGGGCGTGCGTCGGTGCCTCGGGAACGCCGGCCGGACGGTTCTTGGCGAACTCCTCGCGCAGCACGGGGACGACATCCTCGCCGAGGATGTCGAGCTGTTCGAGGACGGTCTTCAAGGGGAAGCCCCTCTATTCCCGGCCACGGCTCCCCCGCCGTCCCCGCCGTCCCCGCCGCTTACGTCACTCCCCACTCCCCCAGTACGGATCACGCCCCGTGGCCGCCAGCAGCCGCTCGAACCCCGAAGCGCCCTCCCGCACGGCCACCGGCTCCCCGAAGACGCCCATCTTGCGGGCCATCGGCGCCATCCCCTCGACGGCCTCCGCCAGCCGCCGCAGCACGCGCTCGTCCACGGCGGGGAGCTCCTGCCCTGTGGCGCGGGCCAGGTCCCAGGCGTGCACCGTCAGGTCGAGCAGCACCATGCAGCCGACGGTCGCGGCCGGCATGTCCATCGCCCCCGTGGTGCCCTCGTCGGCACCGGGCTCACCCCACGCCGCGACGAGCCGCCCCGCCTCACCCTCGAAGCGGGCCCGCCACTCACCACTCCCCTCGCCCACGTAGTCGGGCACGGCCGAGAAGTCGGAGTCGCGCTTGGCGGCGAGCTCCTGGAACTGCACGACGACCTGGAGGAGATGGTTGACCAGAGCGCGTACGTCGTAGTCGGCGCACGGCGTGGGAGCGCCGAGGCGGCCGTCGGGAATCGCGTGCACGACGGGGACGGCGCGCGCGGCGGCGACGGCGATCAGGTCACCGACCTTGTCCGCGTCGCCTGCGGCGTCCACGCCGCGTGTGGCGTCCACGCCGCCTGAGGTGTCTGAGCTGCCTGAGGTGTCTGAGCTGCCTGAAGTGTCCATATCCGAACGGTACGAAGCCGGCCCCCGCCCCGGCTTGAAGAAACGCGACACCGCGCGCGTCCACCGGCGCCGTCCTACGATCCCGGCATGGAGTCGGCCTACGATCCCGACATGGACACGCCGCCACCCGGGACGCCCCGCCGCGACACCCGGGGCATCGTGGACGCCGCCGGACTCCTCTCCCGGGTACGTTTCCGCCGCCACGCACCCGCCGAGGCGCTGCGCCCCTACCTGGAGCACTACTGGCTGATCGACTGGGACCTCCCCGAGCCGTACGCCTCCCACGTGGTCCCGCACCCGTCCGTGAACGTGGTCTTCGAGACGCCCGAACCCCCCGCGTCCCTGCCCACCGGCGAAGTGGCGGGCATCGGCCTCGGCCTCTTCACCAAGAAACTGACGGGACGGGGGCGGGTCTGCGGGGTGCAGTTCCGGCCGGGCGGCTTCCGCCCGTTCGCACCGCACCTGAAGGTGGCGTCGCTGACCGGCCACCGCCGCCCGCTGCCCGAGGTCTTCCCGCACCTGGCCGCTCCCCCCGACGAGACGGCACGGCGGATCGTCACCCCCGAGGACGAGCACGCGCGCGTGGCGGCGCTCGACGCGTTCCTCACGGCACTCTGCCCGGCCCCCGACCCACGGGCGGACCTCGCGATGACCCTGGTCGACCGCGTCCGCGAGGACCGCTCGGTGCGCCGCGTGGCCGCGCTCGCGGGAGCGGCGGGCCTCTCGGTCAGATCGCTCCAACGCCTCTTCGCCACGTACGTGGGGGTCGGGCCGAAGTGGATCATCCTGCGCTATCGGATCCACGAGGCCCTGGAACAGGCGGAGTCGGCGCCCCACGCCATCGACTGGGCCGACCTCGCCGCCTCGCTGGGCTACGCCGACCAGGCACATCTCGTACGGGACTTCACGGCGACGGTGGGAGTGCCGCCGACGGCGTACGCCCCGCACTGAACTCCCGTGCGGGGGCCCGATGTCAGACCCTCCCTCTACGGTGCCCCCATGGACGAACACCAGCGGATCCCGCACCCGCCCTCACCCGCCGTGACACTGGCCCCCTGGTCGGACGAGGGCGGCCTGGAGCTGCTGCTCGCGCTCAACACCCCCGAGCTGACCGAGCACTTGGGCGGCCCCGAGACCCACGAGAAGGTGGTGGACCGGCACCGCCGCTATCTCGCGCTCGACGGCCGGGGCCAGATGTTCCGCATCACCCTGGACGGCGAGGTCGCGGGCTCCATCGGCTACTGGGAGACGACCTGGCAGGGCGAACAGGTCTGGGAGACGGGCTGGGGCGTCCTGCCCGCGTTCCAGGGCAGGGGCCTGGCGGCGACGGCGGCACGCCTGATCGTCGCCGAGGCACGGGCGGCGGGACGCCACGCCTCCCTCCACGCGTTCCCCGCGACGGAGCACGGGGCGTCGAACGCGGTCTGCCGCAAGGCGGGCTTCACGCTGGTCGGCGAGGCGTCCATCGAATACCCGAAGGGCAACTGGCACCCCTGCAACGACTGGCGCGTCTCGCTGACCTCCGGGTAGCCGCCGCGCGCGGGAGGAGGAGACCGGCGCCTCACACTGCCCCACCCCACATAGCCCGGCGCTCACCGCTTCCGGGACCGCGCGTCAGAGAACCGCGAGCCGGTCCACCAGTACCTCCACCCGCACCGCGGTGTCCTCCGGCGGCAGCCGTCCCGCGCGGGTCAAGGTCGCCTGACCGTGCAGGGCGGCCCAGAACACCTCGGTGAACAGGCCGGGGTGGACGCCCTCCCCCGCCACCTCGCCGAGCGTCTCAAGCAGCGCGGCGAAGGCGTCCTTGAGGGGCTCGGGGGTGTCCTCCCGCGCATAGGCGAGGCCGCCGTCCAGCTGGAAGATGGCGTCGTAGACCGCCGGGTGGCGCGCGGCGAAGTCCAGGTAGGCGCGGGCGAGGGCGGCGACGCGCTCACGCGGTCCTTCCGCCGCCGCGGTCGCCGCCCGCATCGCGACGGCCATCTCGGTGGCGCCTTGGAGGGCAACGGCGCCGATGATCTCGCGCTTGCCGCGGAAGTGGCTGTAGAGGACGGGCTGGCTGTACTCGATGCGTTCGGCGAGCCGGCGGGTGGTGACCGCGTCCCAGCCCTGCTGCTCGGCGAGTTCGCGGGCCGTCGCCACGATGAGGCGTTCGCGGCTCGCCCGTTCGCGTTCCTTGCGTTCCTGTACCGACATGACTCGATGCTAGCACCGCTAGACATTCGAGCGCGGATAGGTCTAGCGTTGACCCGTCACCTAGCGGCGCTAGATTCGCAGCGCTGGATCCCAGAAGGAGTCCACCATGCTCACCACACTTGAGGTCCTCACCACCGTGGTCGTCGGCGTGATGGTGGGGGTGGAGTTCTCGGTCGCCTTCGTCATGAACCGGATCCTCGACGCCCTGCCGGAGGACAGCGGCCAGCTCGGCCACGCCCACGGAGGCCGGATGCTCGGCAGGGTCATGCCGTTCTGGTACATCGGCTCGCTCGTCCTCGCCGGCGCCTGGGCCACCGCCGGACGGCACGACGCAGGAACCGGCCTCGTCGTCACCGCCGCCGGACTGCTCATCCTCAGCGTCGTCATGTCGGTCCTGCTGCTCGTCCCGATCAACAACCGCAACAGGACCTGGACCCCCGAGAACCGCCCCGCCGACTGGAAGCGGCAACTGGACCGCTGGGGCCGCTTCCACTACGTCCGCCTCGCCGTCATCCTCGCCGCGTTCGCCTTCCTGGCCACGGCACTCACCCGCTAGCGGCGGCCCCCGCCCCCACTCCCCCCCCCATGCCACCCTGTTGACCATGGTCACCACCCGCTCCATCGCCCTCTTCCTCCTCGCCGCCCTCTTCGAGATCGGCGGCGCCTGGCTCGTCTGGCAAGGCGTCAGGGAGCACCGGGGCTGGGCCTGGATCGGAGCGGGCGTCATCGCACTCGGCGTCTACGGATTCGTGGCCACGCTCCAGCCCGACGCCGAGTTCGGCCGCATCCTCGCCGCGTACGGCGGCGTCTTCGTCGCCGGATCCCTCGCCTGGGGCATGGTCGCGGACGGCTACCGGCCCGACCGCTGGGACGTCCTCGGAGCGCTCGTCTGCCTCGCGGGCGTAGCCGTGATCATGTACGCCCCACGAGGCCGCTGAGACCGCCCGCCTATCCTGGCTGACGGACCGATCTCACCAGTACGGATACCGCACCGGATCCGCCTGCCCGAGGAGCGCACCATGACCGCCGTCGCCGCCACCCGCATCGCGATCGTCACCGGCGCGAGCAGCGGTATCGGTGCCGCCACCGCACGCGGCCTGGCCGCCGCCGGCTACCGCGTGGTCCTCACCGCGCGCCGCAAGGACCGCATCGAGGCGCTCGCCGCCGAGCTCACGGAAGCCGGGCACGACGCGATGGCGTACGCGCTCGACGTGACGGACCGCAAGGCCGTCGACACCTTCGCGACGGCGTTCAAGAAGATCGCCGTCCTGGTGAACAACGCGGGCGGCGCGCTCGGCGCGGACTCCATCGCCACCGGCGACCCGGCCGACTGGCGCCAGATGTACGAGACGAACGTCATCGGCACGCTGAACGTCACCCAGGCCCTGCTGCCCGCGCTCACCGCGAGCGGCGACGGCACGGTGGTGGTGCTTTCGTCGACCGCCGGCCACGGCACGTACGAGGGCGGCGGCGGCTACGTGGCCGCCAAGCACGCCGAGCACGTCCTCGCCGAGACGCTCCGCCTGGAGATCGTCGGCACGCCGGTCCGCGTCATCGAGATCGCGCCCGGCATGGTCAAGACGGACGGCTTCGCGCTGACCCGCTTCGGCGGCGACGCCGAGAAGGCCGAGAAGGTCTACGCGGGCGTCGCCGAGCCGCTCACCGCGGACGACGTCGCGGACACGATCACGTGGGCGGTCACGCGCCCGCCGCACGTGAACATCGACCTCCTGGTGGTCCGCCCGCGCGCCCAGGCGTCCAACACCAAGGTCCACCGGGACCTGTGACGATGCGCCTCCCCGGCGACGACCCCGGCACCCCCGCCTACTCCGCCGACGCCCCCGACCCCCTCCACCGCCTCACCCACGAACACGAGTCCCGCCGCCTCGCCGAGGAGAAGAAGAACGAGCGGATGGTGTGGTGGTACCTCGCGTACTTCCTCTTCGGCATCCACATCGTGGCGTTCGTGATGATCTACGCGGTGAAACACGCGAAGTAGGCGTCCCGCCTTGGGCGTTCACACACGCGAGTCACCCACATCGGTGAACGCGTCCTATCGCCATTCCTGTTGATGCCCGGTCTGCCTAGGCTCGGACCGACAACATCACATGAGACGGCCCCCGGCCGGGCGGCGGCCGCAAGTCCAAGACGGTCGCCCCACCGACCACCGACTTCTCTCGCCGTGACTACCTACGTGGGATCCTCGACGCCGACGGCTCTGTTGGCTACACGAGCCAGGGTTACCCCTTTGTCTCGCTGACCACTGCGAGCACTCCCCTCGGGTCCTACTTCAGCAGTTACGCACAGCAACTCACCGGTACGGAGCGCCTGATTCAGCGCAACACGCGCGATGAGGTCTACACCATCACCTACGAGAAGGAGACGGCCAAGTCGCTCACGGCAGACCTCTACCCCCCAGGCTGCCTCTCCCTGGGGCGCAAGCAGGTCAAAGCCGACTCCATCTCCTCGTGGTCTCGCCCAGCAGGGATGCGGGCCGCGCACTCCCAGCGCCGCTGGGAGGCGTGGGAAGACGAGGTCCTTCTCCAACTCGGCGACGCCGTAGCCACAGCCGAGAAGCTCGGCCGCCCCGAGAAGAGCTGCCACATGCGGCTGTGGCGACTCCGCACCGGCCGATTGTTGCTGCCGAACAATCGGTGAGGGGTTACTGGGGCCCGGCCGACAACAACCAGGCCCCATAACCACTTCAGCCCTTCACACAGACGACCTGCTTCAGCTTCGCCACGACCTCCACGAGGTCGCGCTGATGCTCCATCACCTGCTCGATCGGCTTGTAGGCGGCCGGGATCTCGTCCACGACGCCCGAGTCCTTGCGGCACTCGACGCCCCGCGTCTGCTCCTCCAGGTCCTTCGTCGAGAAGCGACGCTTCGCCGCGCCACGGCTCATGCGCCGACCGGCCCCGTGAGAAGCCGAGTTGAAGGACGCCGCGTTGCCGAGGCCCTTCACGATGTACGAACCGGTACCCATCGAGCCCGGGATGATCCCGTAGTCACCGCTGCCGGCACGGATCGCGCCCTTCCGGGTGACCAGCAGGTCCATGCCGTCGTAGCGCTCTTCGCTGACGTAGTTGTGATGGCAGGAAATGACCTCGCCAAAGGTCACCTTGGCCTTCTTGAACTCACGGCGGATCACGTCCTGCGACAGCGCCATCATCATGGCCCTGTTGTGCTTGGCGTACTCCTGCGCCCAGAACAGGTCGTGCCGGTATGCCGCCATCTGCGGGGTGTCCGCGACGAAAACAGCAAGGTCGCGATCCACGAGGCCTTGGTTGTGCGGCAACTTCTGCGCCTGGCCTATGTGGTGGTCAGCCAGCTCCTTGCCGATGTTCCGGGATCCGGAGTGCAGCATGACCCAGACCGAATTGTCTGAATCGAGGCATAGTTCCCAGAAGTGATTCCCAGAACCAAGTGTCCCCATTTGTGCAACGGCTCGCCCTCGACGGAACTTGACCGCCTCAGCAACCCCCTCGAACCGCCCCCAGAACTCCCCCCACCCAGCCGTAGCCATCCCATGGAAGCGCCCCGGCTCGACGGGGTTCTCATGCATGCCGCGCCCCACCGGAATCGCCTGCTCGATCTTCGAGCGCAGCCTCGACAGGTCACCCGGAAGGTCATTCGCGGTCAGTGACGTCTTGACGGCGCTCATTCCGCAGCCGATGTCGACCCCGACCGCCGCCGGACACACCGCACCCCGCATCGCGATGACCGAGCCGACCGTCGCGCCCTTGCCGAAGTGGACGTCCGGCATGACGGCCAGGCCCTTGATCCAGGGCAGCGTCGCCACGTTCTGGAGCTGGCGCATCGCCGCGTCCTCGACCGACGTCGGGTCCGTCCACATCCGGATAGGGACCTTCGCCCCGGGAACCTCTACGTACGACATATCGTCCTCATTACCCCGTAATCAACTACAAGCCTTGAAGCGCAAATACCGGAGCCAAGGTCAACGAAAGGGGTAACGGACCGGCATCCACGGCAGCGCGTGCGATAGACATTGTGTCCACCGGTCACTGATCGGCGGCAACCGAATATCCCGGCGGGACCAGCGGAACCAGCGAGAGGAGCCATCACGGTGCAGCGGAAGGCCAAGGCCTGTGTACCCGGTGCGGCCGCGCTCCTCGCGGCGCTGCTCGCCGGTTGCAGCGGCGGCTCCGGGATCGGCGACGGCGCGGACGACTCGAAGCCCGGCGACACCGGCAGCTCCAGCGCGCCCGCGCAGCCCGGCAAGTACCGCACGCTCCCCGAGCCCTGCGGCGAGGTCGACACCGGCACGCTCGACGCGATGCTGCCCGGTATCAAGGAGATGCCGGAGGAGGAGCAGCGCGAGAAGGCGTACGAGGGCACGCCCACGGTGACGTACGACACCGACCGGCGGGTGGGCTGCCGGTGGAAGGTCGAGTCGTCCAACGCCTCGCACCACCTCCTCGTCGACTTCGAGCGCGTGGTCTCGTACGACGGGGCGGTCAGCGACGACGAGCGCGCGGCCGCCCTGTACGCGCAGAAGCTGAAGGACGCCGATCTCCCGGAGCCGCCCGCCACGGAGGCCACCGAGTCGGAGGGCGCTGATCCGGAGGACGCCAGCGACGAGCCGTCCGGCAAGGGCGAGGACAAGGGCAAGGGTGTGGACAAGGGCTCCGAAGGGTCCGAGTCCGGTGACAAGGCCCAGGGCGCGGCGGCCGACGACCCCACCACCTCCGACGGGAAGGGTGGCGGCAAGAAGGGCGAAAAGGGCGGCAAGGGTGAGAAGGGGGCGGATGGCGCCAGTGATGGTTCCTCCCTGCCCGCCACTCCGCCCGCCGGCCTTGAGCCCCGCTCCCTCGACGACCTCGGCGACGAGGCCTTCATCGACGACGCCTTCACGACGGCCACATCGGCGACCCGGCACCGCACCGTGACTGTGGTGTTCCGCACGTCGAACGTCATCGTGACGATCGAGTACGACGAGCAGCCGGGGCGCCGCACGGACGTGCCCGACAGCAAGGAAATGCAGGACAAGGCACGGGATCTGGCCGACAGCCTCTCCGGGAAGTTCGACGAGTAGCGATCGCGAAGTGCGGGGGCGGCGGGGCCCTCGGGTCGGGTGAAGCGGAGCCGTCCGGCGTCCCGTACGCGTACCGTGGCCCCTCGGACCCGACGACGTCACGAGACGAACTGGACGTCACGAGACGAACTGAGTGAAGGAACCATGCACCGACCTGCACAGCGAAAGCGACAGCTCCGCAGCCGCCTCCTCGTCTGCGCGGCCGCCGTACCGGTGATCCTCGTCGCCTCCGGCTGCTCGTCCGACTCCGACTCCGGCTCCGGCTCCGACGGCGCCAAGAAGGACTCGGGCTCGAAGGCGTCGGCATCGGCGGAGGCCGGTGGCGACAAGGCCGCGGCGGTGGAGAAGGCCGTGTACGGCAAGCTCCCCGAGCCCTGCGAGGTCCTGTCGAAGAAGACGCTTGAGGAGCTCGTCCCGAAGGCCAAGGACAAGTCGGGCAAGGCGGGCACGTCGAGCGACACCTCCACGCGGGGCAGCTGCTCGTGGGACAGCCTGGACAACAACGGCGTGGACGGCTCGCAGTTCCGCTGGCTGCGCGTCTCGACGCTGCGCTTCGAGTCGGACGCCTCGCTGGGCAGTGGTGCCAAGCGCGCGCAGGACAACTTCGCCAAGCAGGTCGCCGACGCGGAGGCGACCAAGGAGGCCAAGGGCGTCAAGACGGAGCCGGTGCAGGGCGTCGGCAACCAGGCGACCCTGGTGAAGTACGACCTGAAGAAGGACAAGGACACCTTCAAGCAGCAGACGTTCGTGACGCGCGTGGAGAACGCGGTCGTCACGGTCGACTACAACGGCGCGGGTCTGGCGGGCGACAAGTCCCCGGACGCGGGTGAGCTGGGCAAGGCCGCGCAGAAGGCCGCGAAGGAGGCCGCCGAGGCGGTCGTCGCGGCCAACGAGGGCGGCGGCAAGCCGGCGGGTTCGGGCGAGAAGCCCAAGGACGACGGCAAGAAGGACGACAGCAAGAAGGACGACGAGAAGAAGTCGGACGACAAGAAGTCCGACGACAAGGGCTCCTCGGACGACAAGAAGTCCGATGACAAGAAGGCTTCCGACAAGTCCTAGGACGTGTGCGGCGGTTGATGTCGCGAAGGCCCGGCCCTGTGGGGCCGGGCCTTTCGCGTTCCGGTGGCCGCGTTACGCGGGGCGTCCGGCCCCGCTCCCCTCGGCCACCGACTCCCAGAGCCGTACGGTGGCCTCTTCCAGCTGCTCGAAGCGCTGCCCGATGCGCTTGAGCACCGCGGGCGAGGACGTCGCCTCGTAGCGCAGTGCGAGGACGCCCATGGCCTCCCAGTGCCGCACGGTCTCGTCGTGCAGGGCGAGGCTGCGCTCGGTGGCTCCGGAGGCGTGCAGGGAGCGGGCGAGGAGCTTGAGGCTGGGCACCGCGTAGAGGACCGACGCGTGGTGGAAGAGGCGGCGGGCGCCGTGGGTGGCGCGCTCGGGGGGTCCGGCGAAGCACTCCTCGCACAGGGTCCGGTAGCGGCGGATGGCCTCGCGGAAGCGGGGTTCGGCGAAGAAGCGCTCGGCCTGGCGGGTCAGGGCGTCGCCGAGTCCGCTCTCGTCGGAGGTTCCGCGCCCGTCGGAGTGTCCGGCGTCGGGCTGTCCGGCGTCGGGTCCGGTGGCCAGGTCGTCGGTGACGGCGTAGAAGAAGCCCATCGCGTCGTGGGCCTCGCTCCTGATCCGGTCCGACGCGGCGCCGACGAGGTCGTCGAGGGTGACGAGGGCCCGGCAGCTGAAGGGCTTCATGTCGACGACGAGGGTGTCGTGGACCTTGACGTGGCGGTGGTCGTCGGCGATGCCTTCGACGACGACGGCGTGCAGGTAGGGCGCGTTGTCGCGGTACACGTCGGCGTAGTTGAGGTGGGCGGTGTTGACCCACACGATGACCGCGCGGTGGCGTTCCAGGAGCGTGGCGAGCTGGGGTCCTGGCGCCTGGAAGTCGATGGGGTCCTTGTGCACGGTGAAGGCGGAGCGGGTCATGCCGAGGGCGCCCGCCTCCTCCACCGGGAAGATGTACTCGGGGTAGCCCGACTCGTCCAGGCCTGCCTGGAAGAGGTAGCCGTCGCCGCGTTCGAAGACGGCCTGTTCCTCGACGGGCCGGCCCGCGATGCCCGCGAGGACGGAGTAGCTGCCGGTGAGGCAGTTGACGGCGGTGTCGTCGTAGCGCTCGACGATGTGGCTTTCCATCCGGGTCCCCCTGTGGTTCTCCATCGGTGTCAGCTCCGCAGTTCGAGCGTGCAGCACTTCACGCTGCCGCCGGCCTTGAGGAGTTCGGTCAGGTCGACGCCGATCGGCTCGAAGCCGCGCTCGGAGAGCTTGCGCGCGAGGTCCGTGGCGGCCTTGGGGAGCAGGACGTGGCGGCCGTCGGAGAGCATGTTGAGGCCGAACACGGCGGCGTCCTCGTCGGTGGCGAGGATCGCGTCGGGGAACATCTCGCGCAGTACGGCCTGGCTGCCTTCGGAGAACGCGGCGGGGTAGTACGCCACTTCGTCGTCGGAGAGGACGGCGAGGGCGGTGTCCAGGTGGTAGTACGAGGGGTTGACCAGGCGCAGGCTGGTGACGGGCAGGCCGAAGAACTCCTGGGCCTCGAAGTGCGAGCGCGGGTCGGTGCGGAAGCCGGTGCCCGCGAGGAGGCGGCGGCCGACGGTCAGGTAGTCGCCCTCGCCTTCGTTGATGTGCTCGGGCCAGTAGAGCTCGTCGAATCCCTGGCGCTGGAACCACTCCAGGTAGGCGGGTCCTTCGGCGGTGCGCTCGACGTGGCGGAAGCGGGCGCCGAAGACCTTGCCGTCGACGACGGTGGCGCCGTTGGCGGCGAAGACCATGTCGGGCAGGCCGGGTATCGGGTCGATGTCGAGGACGGTGTGGCCGAGTTCCCGGTAGAGGTCGCGCAGGCCTTCCCACTGGCGCAGCGCGAGCGGGCCGTCGACGGGCTTGGAGGGGTACATCCAGGGGTTGATGGAGTAGGTGACGTCGAAGTGGCGCGGGGCGCACATCAGGAACCGGCGCGGGATCGCCGTGCGGGTCCTGTGCGGTGCGGTGGACTGGTTCGCAGTCATGCGTGCTGTTCTCCTGGGTGAGTGGTACGGGTCCGGCCGGAGCTGTCGGCGGTGATGGTGCGGGTGACGGCGGCGGCGACGAGGCGGTCGTCGTGACCGGTGGTGGCGTGGAATCTGGTGCCGGGCGGCGGCGCGGGGCCGGTGAGGTCGAGTTCGCGGAGTCGGCCGAGCGTGCCGAGGCCGACTTTGACGAGCGCCTCCTTGCGCACCCACAGGCGCAGGAAGGCGCGTGCGGGGTCGGGGTCGGCGCGGACCGCGGTGAGTTCGGCGGGGGTGAGGACGCGGGCGGCGATTGCCGGGTCGAATACGGCGGCGGAGGCGTCCTCGACGTCCACGCCGACGGGTTCGGGTCCCGCGGCGGCGGCGACGGCGCCGGTGGTGTGGGAGAGGCTGACGTGGAGGTCGGGGTGGCCGGGCAGGAAGGGTCTGCCGTGGTCGTCGCGGCCGCAGTCGTCGCAGTGCTGTGCGAGGACGAGGGTGTCGGCGTGGGTGCCGGTGAGCCGTGCCGCGCAGAGCCGGACGAGGACGTGTGCGGCCAGGTAGTCCTGGCGACGGGGTCCCGCGGGCAGCCGGGCCGCGCGCCGTCTCTCGTACGGGGCGAGTCGGCTCTCGTCGACGTAGGGCAGGAGGTCCGCGGTGGGGCGGACCAGGACGAGCGGGTCGGGTACGGGCGGGTGGAACGGGTCGGGTACGGGCGGGGCGAACTGTCTGGCGCGCGCGGCCTGTTGGTGTCGCATGGGTGCGTCAGTGGCCCATGCCGAGGCCGCCGTCGACCCGGAGCACGGTGCCGGTCACGTAGCCGGCGTCTTCGCCGGTGAGGTAGCCGACGGCTCCGGCGATCTCCTCGGAGGTGGCCATGCGGCGCATCGGCACGGTGGTCAGCAGGTTCTCGCGCTGTGGTCCTGGCATGGCGGCGACCATGTCGGTGTCCGTGTAGCCGGGTGCGACGACGTTGACGGTGATGCCGTACCCGGCGACTTCGAGGGCGAGTGATCGGGCGAGGCCGATGAGTCCGGCCTTGGACGCGGCGTAGTTGGTCTGTCCGACGGCGCCGGAGAGGGCGACGGTGGAGGACATCAGGACGATCCGCCCCCACTTGGCGCGCATCATGCCGCGCAGGACCGGCCTGATGCCGTGGAAGGCGCCGATGAGGTTGGTGTGCAGCGGGGCCGTGAAGTCGTCGGCGGTCATGGCGGCGAGGGGCCGGTCGCGGGTGATGCCCGCGTTGAAGACGAGCACCTCGACGGGTCCGAGTCCTTCCTTGACCCGGGCGCAGGCGGCGCTCACGGCGTCGGCGTCGGTGACGTCGCAGTGCACTCCGAAGAGCTCGTCGGGCGGGGTGCCCGTGCGGTGGCTGACCGCGACCCGGTCGCCGCGTGCGGCGAGGTGCCGGGCGACGGCGAGGCCGATGCCGCGGTTGCCGCCGAGGACCAGGGCGGTACGGGGCATGGGAGTTCCTTGTCGGTTCGGTGAGGGTGAAGTGCGAGGGAGGGAGGGAGGGAGGTCGAGGGCGTCGGGTTCAGTGCGCGTCGACGGCGTCGAGCGCCTTGCCCAGCAGGTCGCCGATCTCGCGGGCGGGGCGGGCCTTCATCATGTCCAGGTGGGCGCAGTCGACGCGGTGTTCCACGAGTCGTCCGTCCACGTGCGGCTGCCACGGTTCGCTGACGGATTCCGGCCGGCCTGGTTCGTTCGCGGCGGTGAAGTAGAGCAGGTCGCCGCGGTACGGCGCGGGGCGGAACTGGGCGCGCAGCCGGATCAGGTTCTCGACGACGGCGGTCAATCGTGTGCCGTCGGGGACGACTTGGCGTATGTCGGCGGTCTCGGTCTCGATGAGTGCGCGCGTCTCGTCGGGTGCCAGGTCTTCGTCGGTGCCCACGAGGACGGAGTCGAGCATGGCGAGGAGTTCGACGTCGTGGCCTTCGGCCTGGAGGCGGGCGGCCAGTGAGTGGGCGACGAGTCCGCCGAAGGACCAGCCGAGCAGCCGGTAGGGCCCTTCGGGCTGGATGGTGCGCACCTGTCGTGCGTAGTCGTCGAGCAACTCGTCGTAGGTTGCTGGGAGTTGTTCGTCGCGGCCGATGCCGCGCGCCTGGAGCGCGTACACGGGCTGGTCCTGGTCGAGCCTGCGGGTCAGGGCCGCGTAGCTCCAGCTGAGTCCGAATCCGGGGTGGAAGCAGAACAGCGGGGGCTTGTCGCCTCGGGTGCGCAGCGGCAGCAGGACGGCGAAGTCGTCGGTCTTGGCGGGGGCGGGCGCGTCTGCGGGCGTGGTGGCGTCGGGGCGCAGTCGTCTGGCGAGTCCTTCGACGGTGGGCGTCTCGAACAGGTCGCGCACGGTGAGTTCGGCGCGGAGTTCGGTGCTGACGCGGGCGGCGAGGCGCATCGCGAGCAGGGAGTGTCCGCCGAGGTCGAAGAAGCTGTCGGTGGCCGAGACGCGGTCGAGGCCGAGCGCGTCGGCGAAGAGCGCGGCGACGGCGATCTCGTCGGGGGTGTGGGGCGCGCGGCCTTCGGAGGTGCCGAAGCCGGGGTCGGGGAGCCGGGCGCGGTCGAGCTTTCCCGCGGGTGACAGGGGCAGTTCGTCCAGGAGTACGACGGCGGCGGGGACCATGTACGCGGGGAGCAGCCGGGCGGCGGCGGTGCGCAGTCGTGCCGGGTCGGGTGTGGTGCCGGGCGCGGCGGTGACGTAGGCGACGAGGCGGTGTTCGCCGTGCCGGTCCTCGTGCGGGACGACGACGGCCTGGGTCACGTCGGGCTGTTCGGCGACGACCGCTTCGATCTCGCTGGGTTCGACGCGGAAGCCGCGCAGTTTGACCTGGTCGTCGGAGCGGCCGACGTAGCGGAGTTGTCCGTCGGGGCGGCGCAGGACGATGTCTCCGGAGCGGTACATGCGCGCGGTGCCCGCGTCCTGGGCCGTGAACGGGTCGGGTACGAAGCGGGATTCGGTGAGGTCGGGGCGGTGCAGGTAGCCCTGGGTGACGCCCGCGCCCGCGATGTAGAGCTCGCCGGGTATGCCGACGGGGACCGGTCGCATCCGGTCGTCGAGGACGTAGAGGCGGGTGTTGCGCAGAGGTCCGCCGATGGGCGGGGTGTCCTCCTCGGTCCGGTCGTCGCCCTTGCCGCCGGTGGCGGAGGTGCTGGCGTAGACGGTGGTCTCGGTCGGTCCGTAGGCGTTGACGAGGCGGGCCCCGGGCACGGCGGCGCGCAGGCGCGCGGCGACGGGTGCGGTCAGGGCCTCGCCGGCGAGGACGAGGTGGTCGGCGCGCAGGTCGGGGGCGCCGTCGGCGACGAGTCTGGCGAGGACGGAGGGGACGCCGGAGACGAGGGTGCCGTGCCAGCCGCCGCGTTCGCCGATCTCCAGGAGGTCGCGGACGAGTTCGATGCTGCCGCCGTTGAGCAGTGGTCCGAGGATCTCGAAGACGGAGACGTCGAAGTTGAGGGAGGTCGCGGCGAGGACCCGGGCGAGTCCGTCGCCGAAGGCGTCGGCGGCCCAGGCGGCGAGGTTGGCGACGTTGCGGTGGGTGACGGGGACGCCTTTGGGGCGGCCGGTGGATCCCGAGGTGTAGATGACGTACGCGGTCTGGTCGGGTGTCACCGCGGGCGCGAAGGGGGTGTCGTCGTCCGTGTCGAGTGCGGCGGTGACGGCGGGGTCGTCGAGCAGGAGCCGGGGCGGCGTGCCGGGCCCTTCGGGCAGTCCGCCGACCGCTGCGGATTCGGTGAGCAGCAGGGCGGGGGCGGCGTCGGCGAGCATGTGGGCGAGCCGTTGGGCGGGGTAGGCCGGGTCGAGCGGTACGTAGGCGGCGCCTGTCCTGAGGACGGCGAGCAGGGCGACGACGGTGTCGGCGGTGCGGCGCAGGGAGAGGCCGACGAAGGTGCCGGGTGCCGCGCCGCGGGCGGCGAGCAGCCGGGCGAGGCGGGCCGAACGCCGTTCCAGTTCGCGGTAGTTGAGGCTCTGGTCGCCGCAGATGACGGCGGTCCGCTCGCCGTGCAGGGCGGCCTGGCGGGCGAAGAGGCTGGGGACGGTGTCGTCGGTGAGGGGCGCGGCGGTGTCGTTCCAGTGGTGCAGGACCCGCAGGCGTTCCGTCTCGTCCATCAGCTCGATGTCGGCGAGGGGGGTGCGGGGGTCGTCGGCGGCCGCGGTGAGGAGGTGGGCGAGGTGGCGGGCGAGGTCCTGGACGGTGTCCTGGCCGAAGCGCTGGGTGTCGTACTCGACGTAGACGCGGACGTCGTCCGCCGTCTCGACGAAGGTGAGCATGAGTTCGAAGGCGGCGGTCGCGTTGGCGACGGGCAGCGGTTCGACGCGCAGGTCGGTGCCGGGTGTCGGGGCGGGTTCGGCGCGCATGTGGTTGAGGCCGAGCTGGAACACCGGCTGGCGGCCCGCGGTGCGGGGCGGGTTGAGGGTGTGGACGAGTTCGTGGAAGGCCACGCCCTGGTGGCGCAGGGCCTGAAAGGTGCGGCCCTGAACGGTGTGCAGGAGGGTCAGGAAGTCCTGGTCGGGGGCCCAGTCGGCGCGCAGCGGCATGGTGTTGACGGTGAGCGCGACCAGTCCTTCGGAGCCCGGTGCGATGCGGGTGGACAGGGGGACGCCGAGGACGATGTCGCTCTCGCCGGTGTAGCGGCCGAAGAGCGCGAAGGCGCCGGCGGCGAGTACGGAGAAGAGGCTGGTGCGCTGGGCGTCGGCGAGGGCGCGCAGCCGGGCGACGGTGGGGCGCGGCAGGTCGTGGCGGTGGGTGGCGGCCTGTCTGCGGGTGGTGCCGCCCAGGTCTGCCATGGGCAGGTCGAGGGTGGCGGGGGCGCCGTCGAGGGTGGTGCGCCAGTACTCCAGGGCGCGGGTCCTGCGGCGTTCGGATCCGCCGGTGAGCGCGGCGTCGACGTGGTCGGTGTAGCGCAGGGCGGGTGGCCCGAGCGGGTCGGGCAGGCCCTGTGCCGCGGCTTCGTACAGCGTGGTGAGTTCGCGGGCGATGACGTCCATGGAGTGGCCGTCGGCGACGCTGTGGTGGACGACGAGCAGGAGTACGTGGTGGTCGTCGCCGAGCCGCAGGAGGCTGACGCGCAGGAGGGGTGCCGTGTCGAGGCGGAAGGGCTGGTCCTGGGCGCGGGTGAAGTGTGCGGCGAGGACGGCGTCGAGGGTGTCGTCGCCGGTGGCGGTGAGGTCGACGTCGGTGGCGGTGAGGTCGACGTCGGTGGCGGTGAGGTCGACGTCGGTGACGGTGACGTGGGCCTCGGCGGTGACGGTCTGGGTGCGCTCGCCCTGGTCGGTGTCCTCGGGTCCGGGTCCGGGTCCGGGTGCGGTGATGCGGACGCGCAACGCCTCGTGGCGCGCGAGGAGTTGGCGCAGCGCGGTGTCGAGTGCGGTCCTGTCGAGGGGGCCGGTGAGCCGCAGGGCCAGGGCCAGGTTGTGGGTGCCGGTCCTGCCGTGCGCCGTCTCGGCGAACAGCACGCTCTCCTGGGCGGGGAGCAGGGGGAGGTTCCTGACCTCGTGGTTCATGAGAAGTCCCGTCGGCGTGGGGCGGGCGGCGCGCAGGTCCTGGCGGCGCGGGGGCGGGCCGTGCCCCGGGGAGCACGGCCCGCGGGCGGACTAGGCCGGGGCGAGGGCCGGGGTGTTCGGGTCCGTGGCGAGGAGCGCGACGGCGCGGGCGGCGAAGTCCTCGAGGGTCTCGTCGGTCGTCTCGGCGGAGACGTACATCGGCTCCTCGATGTCGGGCGCGAGGTGGTATCCGGCCGTGCGCAGGCCCTTGTACATGGTGGTGTACGGCGACTCCGCCTGGGCGGCGACGTCCGCCTTGACGCGGACG
Source organism: Streptomyces sp. NPDC087300 (assembly GCF_044744425.1). NCBI lineage: Bacteria > Bacillati > Actinomycetota > Actinomycetes > Kitasatosporales > Streptomycetaceae > Streptomyces > Streptomyces sp. NPDC087300. Next base: position 9,848 of record NZ_JBIUYI010000012.1, on the reverse strand, counting down.
GGAGCAGCCTGCGGGACGAAGATGAACGCGAAGATGCTGCCGGTCCTGGTGAAGGTGAAGTCGAGTCCCTTCGCGGCCCGGTGGCGTTCCACTTCGGCTTCCAGGAGGGCGCCCTTGCGTTCCAGTTCCTCGTAGAATCCGGGCTGTGCGAGGGCGTCGAGGGTGGCGAGTCCGGCTGCCATGGTGAGCGGGTTGCCGGCCAGGGTGCCGCCCTGGAGGACGCGCTCCTCGTCGAGCAGGCGCATGATGTCGCGGCGGCCGCCGAACGCGCCGACGGGCGTGCCACCGCCGATGATCTTGCCGAAGGCGGTGAGGTCGGGGCTGACGCCGAGCAGGTTGCTGGCGGGGCCGTAGGTGAGCCGGAAGCCGGTGATGACCTCGTCGAAGATGAGCACCGCGCCCTCGCGGTCGCAGATGCGCCGCAGGTCGGCGAGGAAGCCTTCCTCGGGCAGCACGAGGGACATGTTGCAGGCGATGGGCTCGACGACGACGGCCGCGATCTCGCCGGGGCTCTCGGCGAAGGCCCGCTCGACGCTGGCGGCGTCGTTGTACTCGGCGAAGACGTTGGAGCGCATGGCGGCCGGGTCGAGTCCGGCGTCGCGCATCCGCGTCTCGTCCTTGTTCTGGACCAGGTCGAAGTGGCCGTGGTAGCCGCCGTTGAAGCGCAGCACGCGGGTGCGGCCGGTGTAGGCGCGGGCCAGGCGCAGGGTGGACATGACGGCTTCGGTGCCGCTGCACACGAAGCGCAGCTGCTCCAGGTGGTCGGCGGTGGCGGTGATCCGCTCGGCGAGCTCGATCTCCTGGGTGCTGTACGTGCCGAACAGCGTGCCGTTGGCGGCCTGGGCGGCGATGGCGGTGCTGACGGCCTCGGGGGCGTGGCCGAGGATCAGCGGGCCGAAGCCGTACATGAAGTCGATGTAGCGGGTGCCGTCGACGTCGTGGAGGTACTGGCCGTGCGCCTCGGCGACGACCAGCGGGTCGGTGTCCACGTTGCGGCACGCGCGCAGCGGCGAGCTGGCGCCGACGGGGATGGTGTCCTGTGCACGCTTGATTTCCGGCCTCATGAGGTCTTTTCCGTTTCGGTGTCGATCGTGCAGTCGGTCATCAGGACGTCGAGGAGTGCCTCGGCCTCTTCGCGGGTGTCGCGGGCGAAGTAGGCGGTCAGGACCGTCTCGAAGTTGAGCGGCGGGGCGAGCACGAACTGGCCGTCGGCGCGGTGCAGGTGCACGGTGGTGACGTCGTTCTTGTGGCACACCTCGACCGCGCGCGCGGTGTTCTTGAGGAAGCCGCTGCGTTCGATGGGCGCGTCGTATTCGAGGGCGACCTTGTGGTGGGTGGGCTCGGGTGCGAGGGGTTCCCTGCCCAGCTGGTGGAGCAGGCCGTACGCGTCGAGGCCGGTGCAGATGCGCAGTTGCTGGTAGGTGGTGGTGCCGCCGCCGCAGAGCCGGGGCGCGAGTTCCAGGACGCGCAGGCCGCCCTGGCCGTCGTAGCGGAACTCGGCGTGGAAGGGCGAGTCGTCCAGGCCGACGCCGGGGATGACGCTCTCCAGGAGTGCGGTGAAGTCGCGGCCCTGTTCGGCGTCGAACGGCTCGGTCAGGTAGGCCACTTCGTGGAAGAGGGGGCCGACGAGCGGGGGCAGCTTGCGGTGGATCTGGAGGGGGATGACGCGGCCGCCGCTGACGAAGCCGTCGATGGCGTACTCGTTGCCGTCGAGGTATTCCTCGGCGAGCATCCGGGACTGGCCCGCGCCCTCGCGCAGGACGGTGCAGACCCGCTTGGTCTGGAGGAACGCCTTGGGGAATTCGGCGGGCGTCTCGGCCTTGACGACGCCCGCGCTGTAGAAGCCGTTGGACGGCTTGACCACGACGGGGAAGCTGAGGGCTTCGGTGACGGCGGCGAGCGCGGCGGGGGCCTTCGCGGAGGGGTCGAGCTCGATGTGGCGGGTGATGTGGTCGCGGACGGCGGGGTGTGCCTTGAAGCGGGTCTTGTCGGCGAGGCACAGCAGGGTGTCGATGTCGCGGGTGGGCATGCCCAGTTCGCCGCGGATCAGCTCCAGTTGGATCTGGTAGCTGTCGTGGAAGGAGATGGCGTCGTCGAGTCCTTCGAGGTCGACGGCGGCACGTGCGGCGTCGACGACGGTGGCGCGCCAGTTCTCCCGGTCGTCGGCGGCGAGTTGCGGCGGGTCGAAGAACCGCACGGTGAAGCCGTGCCCGTGCGCGTAGTCGAGGTAGTCGCGGCAGTCTTCCTCGCGGCCGAGGAGCAGTACGTTCACGGAAGGGGCCACACTCTCTGTCTGGCTGTCTGATGGTTCGGTCTGGCGGACCGCCGGACGTGCGCGGTCAGGCGGTCTGCTCGGCCTTTTCGGTGGTGTGGAGCCGGTTCTCCTGGTTGCTGACGGCCCGCTTGACGCGCCACAGGCAGACCGCGGCCATCACCGCCTCGAAGGCGGAGAAGATCACCCACATCGCCGGGAGCATGTCCGGGTCGTCGCGGTTGAGCAGCACGAACGCGATGATCGTGGGGACGCACAGGCACCACATGAGGACGATCCGCGCGACGAATCCGAAGCGCGCGAGGCCCAGGCATTCCAGGACGGCGGAGCCGACCATGGAGAACATGAAGGCCAGGGAGTACGTCCACAGGACGCGTGAGGCGTCCACGGCGTGGGAGGTCACGGCGGAGTCGGCGCCGTCGAGGCCGAAGGGGCTGAGGAGCAGCGTCGGGGTGGCGATCTGGAAGACGGCGATCACGGCCACGTAGACGCCGGAGATGGTCAGGGTGACGCGCATGATGTGCGGGATGTCGCGGTGCAGGCCTGCGCCGACGGCTTTGCCGCACAGGATGTTGCAGCCCATGCCCAGGCCGATCAGGGGAATGACGGCCGCGTAGTTGAGGGACAGCGCGACGTTGTTGGCGGCGAGCGCGACCGAGCCGAGCACGCCGGCCAGCCAGACGAACGCGGTCTGGCCGAGCTCCTCCAGGCTGAGGGAGCCGCCGGCGGGCCCGCCGCGCCGCAGCCGCAGCCACAGCACGTCGGCGATCCGTCGGCCGCCCTTGCGCCAGAGCCTGCCGAAGCCGGCGGCGTAGCCCTTGGGCAGGAAGACGGCGTAGCCGACGAACATGACGGACACGGCGCTGAGCGTGCCGAGCGCGGAGCCGCGCATGCCGAGCTCCGGGAGTCCGAAGCGGCCGAAGACCAGGCCGACCGTCATGACGACGCCGACGATCTGTCCCGCGATGCCGACGGCCATGGGCACACGGGTGCGGCCCATGCCGTTGAAGTACGAGGACAGCGCCATGTTGAGCGTCATGACGGTGCCGTAGAGCGTGGACAGGCCGAGGAACTGCGCTTCGAGTTCCTGGATGTGTTCGGGCTGTCCGCTGAGCGTCGGCACCCACATCAGGAGCGGGGTGGAGAGCAGGAGCAGGACGGACAGGAGCAGGCCGACGACGAAGCCGTTGGCGCCCTCGTCCATGGCGTCCCGCTCGTCGCCGCGGCCGTGTGCCTGGGCGACGTAGGAGCGGGTGATGCCGACCGCCCCCGTGGTCACCATGATCACCGTGGTGGCGGTGAAGACGGCGGGTCCCGACGCCTTGAGGGCGTCCTCCGAGTAGCGGGCCAGGCAGATCCGGTCGACCAGCATCAGGATCAGATTGCCGACCATGCCGAACATCAGCGGCACCGAGACGCGGACGACCTCGCGCACCGTGGCCAGGTCGAACAGCCGGGCCCGCTGGGTCACGGAGTCACCCCGGACTCGACGAGCAGGTCGTGGACGCTCTTGAGCAGCGCGTCGCGGCTGGACAGGTCGAAGGGCAGGACGTCGCCGACGTCGAGCATCACGTCGAGGCGCTCCTCGATGCCGACGAGGAACCGCATCTGGTCGAGCGAGCTGACGACGATCTCGGCGGGTTCGGCGTCGGCGGGTACGTCCCGCGCGGCGGCGAGCTGTTCGAGCAGCGCGTCGACGGTGTTCTTCAGGTCTTCCATGACTTCATCCCCCGGTGGGTGGTGTCGCGGGACCGGTGGGCCGGTCCTCGGTGCCGAGCAGTCCGTACGACAGCAGGGCGTAGGTGAGGCGGTCCAGGCCGATGCCCGCGCAGCAGGTCGCGTCGGCGCCGAGTCCGCGCAGGCCGAACGCGTCGGCGAACACCTCGCCGTGCGCGTTGACGCTGGCCACGGAGAGTTCGCCGTCGGCGAGCGGCACCCGCACCTCGAACTTGCTCTTGTTGAGCAGCTGGGCCTCGCGGGTCATCGTCGGCGCGTCCCCGAAGAACGCGTCGGATGCGCTGACGATGCGGTGCGGGACGCCGAGTTCGGCGAAGAAGGCGGTGAACGCCTTCAGCATCCGCTCGAAGTCGTGCGCGACCTCTTCGGCGCTGCCGAGCCTGACGAGTTCGAACATCCTGAACTCGCCGAGCCGGGTGGCGCTGTGGTTGCGCGACTCGTGCCGGAAGACCGGTCCGTCGATCGCGAACAGGCCGGTGCCGTAACGGCTGTTGAGCTCCGCCGCGTTCTCGTACACGTGGTAGCAGGTGACCGGGGTGAGGACGGTCTCCGCGGGGGCGTAGAACGAGTCGAGCGCCTCGGCCTGGTGGGGCCGCAGCTGGGCGACGGTGACGCCGTCCCAGTACTGGTCACGGATGCGGGCGACGGCGTTCACCAGGTTCGGGAACTTCTGGTAGTAGCCGGCCCGTACGAGTACGTCCCTGGAGATCTGGGCCGCACCGGCCAGGAGCGGCGCGCCGAAGGGTTCGGCGAGCCGTTCGCGGCACAGCCGGCGCACGTGGTCCATGGCCGCGGTCCACTCGGGTCCGTGCAGATAGGCGCCCCTGGCGACGGCGATCCTGTCGTCGTCGGGCAGGGTGCGGATAAGGCCGGGGTGGCCCGCGTGTTCGGTGATGACCGTGGCGGCCACCGCGCGGTGGCCGCGCAGGAAGTGCCGGACCATCTCCCCGAGTTCGGGCTCGGTGGGTCCGGCGGGGACGGCCACCTCGACCCCCTTGTCCAGGAGTTCCACGGTGACGCCGTCGTAGTGGAACCCGAGGGCCTTGCGCAGTTCGTCGGCGGTCCCGGCGTCCACCGGGCGCTCGTGGCGGTATCGCACGCCGTTCACCTCGTGCCCCATCTCAGATGCGGTGACGCATCGGGACCCAGTCGGCGAGCAGGATGGCCCGCTCGCCCGGCTCGGGGGCGCTGCCCTTGCGGATGGGGCCGACGTAGTGGCTGACCAGGTCGTCCGTGATGGCGTACGCCTCCAGGGGGCGCTCCATCTGGAACTCGGCGAGCCGGTCGGCGGGCGGCACGTCCTCGGGCTGCTTGCCCCGGTAGTCGGGCGTGGCGATGAGGTTGGCGCCGCCCTCGGCGTTGTGCCGGTAGATCATGTGGGCGAACACGTAGGGCTCGCCGTCCTGGTGCAGCTCGTTGGGCGAGGACACGGCCTCGTAGCCGTCCTCCGCGATGTGCAGCTTGATCAGGTGGACCCCTACGTAGAGGGGCCAGACCGAGTCGTCCTCGTTCCAGTGCGTCTGCGAGTAGTCGAACTGGATCATGTCGAGGAGAAGCTTGTTGTTGCACACCTCGTCGCTGATCGCGGGGAGGTCGCGGGTGACGTTCACATACTCGGGATTGTTGTCGCCCTGGTAGTAGCCATTCATGCCGTCGCGGGCCTGGCTCTCCGTGGCGGGCATCCAGAAGAATTCCTTGGACCACGGCAGGAATACACCGCGCGCATAGCGGCGGTAGCGGCCGGAGCCGGTCGCGTAAGGGTCTTCGGGGAGATCGTCGTAAGCCGCCCTGAGCGCCTTGTAGTCGGCGTCTTCCTCGCCTATTCCGAAATGGGAACCGAGGTCCCATCGGTCGTATCCCTGACGGGCGAGAGTAGAGATGTTTTCGGGCACAGCGAATATCCCCCGTGAATCGTTGAACGCTCCGATGCGGCAGACAGTAGCCGGGCGAACACGGCATCTCAACGTGATGCAGGTCACGGAAATCGCTCACTATCGATGCTGGTGACAGGAGGTGCGCGCCCGTTATGACCGCTATGCACGCCTTTTTTGGCGCGCCCGCCCTGGAAACACCGGGAAAAGTCGCCCGGAGTTCATGACGGCGACCGCGCGGACGGCATCTTTCAGCCCCTCCCGGAGGTGGTTGAAGATTGACCGATCGGCATGGGAAGAACCAGGGAAACTCTTGACCCTGGGTTTCGTTGACAGCCGGACCACCCCGTGATTACATCCGTGACCGACAAGCAGCCTGAAAACATGGGGGAATAATGTCGAGCATTGTCATCGACGGGCGCATTTCCGAGGTTCTCAAGGAGATCGCCGAACTTCCGGAATCCTTCGAGATTTCCGCCGAGCAGGACCTCAAGGCCGATCTGAACATCGACTCCCTCAAGCTGATCGACATCGTCGTTCAGGTGGAGGCCGTCCTCGACGTCGAACTCGGCGATGAATTCTCCCGTGATCTGGTCACGGTCGGAGATCTCCAGCGCCAGGTGAGCGAGCACGTCGGAGCCTGACGGTTCCGCACGTCGGAGCCTGACCGTTCCGCACGTCGGAGCCTGAGGTTCCGCGCGCCCGCCCACCCGATTCCAGCGCTACGGAGCATGCGTTGTTTGAGTTCACCCTGGGCCCGGTCGCGCTGTGCGCGCCGGGCCCCGCGGACGGCACGGACGAACACGAGGGCCTGCCCCCCGATCTGCACGAGGTCATCGGCACCGCCGGCGACAAGTTCCGCGACGCGTTCACGCGCGTCTGCCTCTACCTCGTCCTCGGCGGAGGCGGCAGCGACGGCCACGGCGACGGCGGCAGCGGCGCGGGGGGCGCCGCAGCGGAACCCGAGGAACGCACCGACGACACCATCGTGATCGGCACCGAGTACGGCAACACGGCCGCCCTCGCGGGCCTGCAACGCGCCGCGGCCGAGAAGGGGCGGCTCCTGTCCGCCCAGTACTTCCCCAACGCCACGTCCAGTTCGGCGTCGGCGTTCGTCAACATCCGCACCGGGGCGACCGGCCGCAGCATGACGATCAACGCGGGCGTGCTCACCCCGGTCGTGGCCCTCTGGCAGGCCCTCTCGACCCTGGACCAGGGCCGCTCCGACGTCGGCCGGCTCCTGATCGGCGACGTCTACGCGCCGGAGGCCGTCGCCGACGCGGCCCTCGACGCACCCGAAGCCCCCTGCCGCGACGGCATCACCCACGCCTTCCTGCACAGGGGCGCCGAGTTCACCGCCGAGTTCGCCTTCGGCGCGGCCGACGAGCCGGACAAGGGCGCGCTGCGCACGGTACGCAGGATCGCCGCCACCGGCACGGAAGACACCGGGAGCACGGGGAGCACAGGGAGCACGGGGAGCGCCGGGAGCACCGACACCGCCCCCGTCGCCTTCGCCGAGCGCAACAGCGCCTTCGCCACCCGCGCCTTCCTGGACCTGGCCCGTTCCCTGGCGCACGGCGAGCGCGCGGTCCTGGAGTGCCGCGCCCCCGACGGCAGGCACGCCACCGTGACGGTGACCCGGCAGCAGCAAGCGAACAGTACGAGCGGGAGGTCCCTGTGAGTCAGGTGGATCGGGGCGCGGCGCGGGTCTTCATCACCGGGCTCGGCGTCATCTCGCCCGCGGGCGCGGGCGTCGACCCCTTCTGGGCGGACCTGTGTGCGGGCCGCAGCCGCTTCGAGGAACTGCCGCCGCTGTACGCCGGGATGAAGCCCGGCATCCTCGGCGGGCGCGTGCCGCGGGAGGCCCGCGAGACCGCGCTCGCGCAGGTGGACGCCGTCACCAGGGAACAGCCGCGCGCCGCCTCCCTGTTCGCGGAGTTCGCCGCGCTTGAGGCGCTGCGGGACGCCGGGCTCACCCCCGGTGACGCCGCGCTGCGCGACGCCGTCGTCTGCGTCGGCAGCAGCGACGGCCAGGCCGAGGCGCTGGAGGACGTGGTCGCGGGGCGCAAGGACAACGCGGGCACCGGAGGCTTCGCCAGCTACTCCATCGCCCAGGGCGTGGCCCGCACCGTCGGCGCCTCGGGACCCGCCTATCTGCTCCAGAGCACCTGCGCGTCGGCGAACGTGGCGCTGTCCTGCGCCCTGGAGATGCTCCGCGCGGGCATCGCGGACACCGCCGTCGTCGGCGGCTGCGACCCGTACTCGGAGAAGAACATCATCGGGTTCAACACCCTCCAGGCCATCGGCCCCAAGCCCTGCAAGCCCTTCACCAAGGGGCGGCGCTTCGTCACGCCGTCCGAGGGCTCGGGCATGTTCGTGCTCCAGACCGAGCGCGCCCTGCGTCCAGGAGCGACCCCGTACGCCGAGGTGCTCGCCACCGCCATCAGTAACGACGCGAGCCACCCGACCGCACCCGACCGCGAGGGCGTCGCCGCCTGCCACCGGCGCTCGCTCGACGAGGCGGGGCTCACGGCGGACGACATCGACGTGATCTTCGCGCACGGCACGGGCAGCCGGGCCAACGACACCATCGAGGGCGGCATCTTCGCGGAGCGCTACCCGCGGGCGGCCGTCACCGCGATCAAGAGCACCATCGGGCATCTGATGGGCGCGGCGGGCGCGGCCGGTGTCGTGGCGGCCTGTCTGGCGCTGCGCCACCGCCAGGTGCCGCCGACCGCGGTCGACCCCGACGACATCGAACTGGACATCAACCTGGTCACCGGGGAGCCGCTCGCCGTACCGGACCTGCGGCACGTCCAGAACAACGCGTTCGGCTTCGGCGGCAACAACGCGATCAGCATCTTCCGGAGCGTGTCATGACGCTCCCCGCGCCCGACCCCTCGTCCCTCCCCGAACCCGACCCCTCATCCCTCCCCGCACCCCTCCCCCCTTCCCTCACCGGCGAGAAGGCGGTGCTGCGCCTCACCTTCGACGGGCCGCTCGCCGTCCTCACCATGGACAGCGCGCCGATGAACCTGTTCGACGAGGCGATGTGGGGGGCGTGGGCGGACGCGGTGGCGTGGCTGACCGCCCGTCCGCCCCGCGCGCTCCTGGTCCGCGCCGAGGGCCGGGTCGTCAGCGCGGGCGTCGACGTCCAGGTCTTCGCCGACCTGGATCCGGCGGACGCGGAGTCCTTCTGGCGTACGCAACTGGGCATCACCCGGGCGCTTGAGGCACTGCCCTGCCCCACCGTGTTCGCCGCGCACTCGCTGACCCTCACCGCCGCCTTCGAACTGGCCCTGGCCTGCGACCTGGTGGTGGCCACGGCGCAGGCCAGGTTCGGCCTGGTCGAGCGGAAGGTCGGGTTCACCCCGTCGATGGGCGGCACCCAGCGCCTCGCCCTGCGGGCGGGCCCGTCCCGCGCCCGCGAGCTCGTCATGACGGGCGACCTCTACCGGGGGTCCGTGCTCGCCGACTGGGGCGTCGTCAACGCCCTGCTGCCGCAGGCGACCTTCGACACCGACGCCCGCGCGTACGCGATGCGCCTGGCCACCGGGCCGACCCGCGCCCACCGGGCCACCAAGGAGATCGTGCGCAGGTACCTGGCCGACGGCCTCGCGGCGGCGGACGACGCGCTGCCCGGCATCGCAGCCGACGTCACGGGGAGCGCCGACCACCGGCGTGCCGTCGCGGCGTTCCTGACGGACGGTCCGGAACACCGAACGGAGTACGAGGGACGCTGAAAAACCCCTCGTCACCGCCCTCCGCACCGGCCCCGCGCCCCCCTTCCCGTACGCATGTGCCAGGCTGTCGCTCGCAACAACAGCCGATACAGGCCGTACAGGGAGGGGTTCGCGGGTGGCCGCGATGCAACTGACACGCACCCACCGGATACTCATCGGGGTGGTCGTAGCCGGTGCCGTCGTCATCGCCGGCATCGGTTTCGCGGGGTCGTACGCGGCCGTGCG
>NZ_JBIUYI010000011.1:0-293461 GCF_044744425.1 Streptomyces sp. NPDC087300 | reverse complement strand
GAGGGGGCACCTCCCTGCTCGAGCGAAGCCGAGAGCTTGGGGGAGGGCGTGCCAGACCCCGCGAGCCCGGCCTGATCCAAACGAAAGACCCTAGGTCCCCCGGCTCGGATCGATCTCTCCCCTGGGCCCGGTACCGCCGGGCTCGGGGGCGGCGCCGTTCGTGAGGCGGACGGCCTGTTCGACGGCGGTGGTCAGTTCGCGGACCGGCTTGCTCTCGGCCACGCGGTCCGGCAACTCGTGGGCACGCAGGGCGAGTTCGTCCAGTGAGGGCGTGTCGGGGAGTGCCTTCATGCTCTGGGGCCTCGGGTAGCCGTCGGTGCCGGAGCGCAGCCCGTCGGCGAAGTAGGCGGCGATGGCGGTGACTTGGAGCCCGCTGTCGGCCCGCCAGAGGTCACCTTCCAGGTCGGCGGCCTCGATGCCGGCCGACTCCTCGTGCGGGGCGCGGCTCTCCGGGTCCAGCCAGCGCACGCTCGCCGTGGCGAGGTGCCCGTCGGCGCCGGGCTTGGCCCGCACCGCGTAGAGCGCCGTCACCGTGTGGCCGGGGCCGATCTCGCCGCCGTCCACCGAGTCGTCGCGGAAGTCCTCGTCGGCGACCCGGCGGTCGTCGTAGCCGATGAGCCGGAACCGCTCGACGGTCTCCGGGTCGAAGGCGACCTGCGCCTTGGCGTCCCTGGCGCGCAGTTCGATGTGGGCGGGCAGCTGCTCGCAGAAGACCTCGCGGGCCTTCTCGATGTCCGAGACGTACGTGGTGTGGCCGTCGCCCTTGTCGGCGAGCCGCTCCATCAGCGCGTCGCCGTAGTCGCTGCCGACGCCGACGCCGAAGAGCGTGACGCCGTGCTCGCGGCGGGCGTCGGAGATCCGCTCCAGGATGGCGTCGGCGCTGGTCTCGCCCGTGTTGGCGAGGGCGTCGGAGAGCAGGACGACCCGGTTGGTGGCGCCCTGTTTCTTGCCGCGCACGGCGGTGTCGTAGCCGGTCGTGATGCCCGCTTCGAGGTTGGTGGACTGGGTGGGTTCGAGGCGGTCGATCGCCGCGTGCACCCGGGAGCGGTGCTCCCCCGTGTCGCCGAGGCGGGTCATCGGCAGGACCGTCTCCGCGGTGTCGCTGAAGGTGACGAGGGCGAGGGAGTCGTCGGGTCGCAGGCGGTCGGTCATGAGGCCGAGCGACTTCTTGACGAGGTCGAGGCGGCCGGGCTCCGCCATGGAACCGGACACGTCGATGACGAACGTGAGGGCGGCGGGCGGCCGTTCGGACTCGGCGTCGGCGGCGCGCGTGGCGAGGCCGACGCGCACCAGGGACCAGCCGTCGTCGCCGGTGCGGGCACCGTCCACGCTCACCGAGAAGCCGTCGCCGTCCGGCCTTTCGTAGTCCTGCCGGAAGCTGTTGACGAACTCCTCGGGGCGGACCGTGGCCGGGTCGGGCAGCCGCCCCTCGGCGAGCGTGCGCCGCGCGAAGCCGTACGAGGCGGTGTCCACGTCCAGGGCGAAGGTGGAGAGGTAGTCGGGCGGGGGCGCGCTGTCGCTCCGCTCGTCTTTCTGCGCGCCGTCGGGCCGTGCGGCGTCGCCCGTGCCGGGTGAGGCGGGGGCGGGCAGCGGTCCGCTGCCGCCTCCCCGGCTCCTGCCGTCGGCGGTGGCGCGGTCGCCGCCGCCTCCGCCGCTGCAACCGGTGAGCAGCAGGCCGCCCGTCAGGAGCGCGGCCAGCACGCCGTGGCGTATGTTCCGGGTCCGCGTGTCTGCCCGCATCCTGTCCCCTCACGTCGTCGGCTTTCCTGACTGTGACGTGAGGAGTGGCTCGAACGATCGCTCGGGGACGTTGCGGAACCGTCTCGATGCGGATACGGCGGCGCCGGCGCGGCGGCCCCGATGCGGCTCAGCGCGCCGCGGAACACTCCTCTCCGCGGGTGCGTCGTGGCGGGGCACTCACGACACCACGTCCTTGCGCGCGAACCCGCGGAAGGCCAGCGCGAAGAGCACCAACGCGTACGTCACCGAGACCGCGGCGCCCTGGATCATGCCGCCCCACTCCATGCGCGGCTGGATGACGTCCGCCCAGGCGAACTGCCAGTGCGCGGGCAGGAAGTCGCGCCAGTCGCCGAGGGCGGTGACCGCGTCGAGCACGTTGCCCACGATGGTCAGGCCGACCGCTCCGCCGACCGCGCCGAGCGGTGCGTCGGTCTTGGTGGAGAGCCAGAACGCGAGCCCCGCGGTGACCAGTTGGGAGACGAAGACGTACGCCACGACGATCACGAGGCGCTGGGCCGCCGTGCCCGCGGGGAGCACGCCGCCGGTCGGGATCTCCAGCGGTCCCCAGCCGTACGCCGCCGTGCCGACGATCAGCGCGACCACCGGGAGCAGCACCATGGCGGCGGCGCTGAGCCCGAGCGCGACGGCGAGCTTGGACCACAGCAGGCGGGCCCTGGGAACCGGCGCGGCGAGCAGATAGCGCAGCGATGACCAGCTCGCCTCGGAGGCGACGGTGTCGCCGCAGAACAGCGCGACGGGGATGACGAGCAGGAAGCCCGCCGACACGAACAGGCAGGTCGCGGCGAAGTTCGCGCCGGACGCGGTGGCCGTGTCCATCAGGGTCACCCGGCCGTCGCGCGAGTCGGGCGAGCCGCCCGCGACGGCGAAGGCGATGACGAGCACGACCGGCAGGAGCGCCATGACGGCGCCCATCACCAGCGTGCGCCGCCGCTTGAGCTGGCGGACCGCCTCGACCCGCAGCGGCAGGGTGCGGCCCGCGCGGTAGCCGGGGGCGGTGTCCAGCAGGCCGGTTCCGGTTCCGGTGGGCGCGCTCACGCGGCACCGCCTCCGATCAGGGTCAGGAAGGCGTCTTCGAGGCGGCGGTGCGGGCCCATGGACTCCACGGGCACTTCCAGGCGCACCAGTTCGGGCAGGAGCCGGGCGGCGCTCGCGCCCTCGGTGCCGTCGAGGCGCACCAGGAGCCCGTCGTCCGAGCGGACCGCGGAGGCCACTCCGGGCAGCGCGGCGACCTTGTCGACCAGCGGGTCGGGGATCTCGGCGGCGAGTCCGACGGACAGCGTGTCCCCGGAGCCGACGATCTCGGCGACCGGGCCCGCCTGGACGAGGCGGCCACGGTCCATGACCACCAGGTGCGTGCAGGACTGCTCGACCTCGGCGAGGAGATGGCTGGAGACGATGACCGTGCGCCCGCCGCGCGCGTACCGGATCATGACCTCGCGCATCTCGCGGATCTGCGGCGGGTCCAGGCCGTTGGTCGGCTCGTCGAGGATCAGCAGGTCGGGCAGGCCGAGCATGGCCTGGGCGATGGCGAGGCGCTGCCGCATGCCCTGTGAGTACGTCCGCACGGCGCGCGCGAGCGCGTCGCCGAGGCCGGCGATCTCCAGCGCCTCGTCCAGGTGGGCGTCGTCGGCGGGGCGGCCGGTGGCCTTCCAGTACAGCTCCAGGTTCTCCCGGCCCGAGAGGTGCGGCAGGAAGCCGGCGCCCTCGACGAACGCGCCGACCCTGGAGAGGACGGGCGCGCCGGGGCGGATCGCCTGTCCGAAGACGCGGATCTCGCCCGCGTCGGGCCTGATCAGGCCCATCAGCATGCGCAGGGTCGTCGTCTTGCCCGCGCCGTTCGGCCCGAGCAGGCCGAGGACCTGGCCCTTCTCGACGGTGAAGGAGACGTCCTTGACCGCGTACCGGTCGGTGGAGCGCGCGTACCGCTTGCTCAGGTCGGTGATCTTCAGGGGCACTTCGGCGAGTGCGGGGTCGGGCGCGGGCGCCGTGGTCCGCCTGCGTCCGGCGATCAGGAGCAGGGCGGCGAGCACCGCTCCGGAGGCCGGCAGCCACCACACCCAGGAGGGCAGCGGGGCGGCTGCGGTCTCCACGCCGGGCGCCGTCGGCACCGTGAGGCCGCTCTTGAGGGAGGCGGTGTACGTGGCGGGCGCGGCCGGCGAGGCATAGCCGAGGTCGGTGGAGGCGAGGGCGAGGCGCAGCTTGTGGCCCTTCTGCACCTCGTGGTCGACGGCGGGCAGCGTCAGCTCGACGTCCTTGCCCTGCCGGGTGCCCTCGACCCGTACGGGAGCGACGAGTTGGGAGGGCAGCACCTGCTGCTTGCCGCCCGGCCCCACGTCGTACACCTTCGCGAAGAGCACCGTGTCCTCGCTGGAGGACTTCAGATGGACGCGGACCGTGGGCGATCCGGTGATCCGCAGGTCCTTGCCGAGCGTCGCGGAGTCGAACTTCGCGTACTGACCCGGGAAGTCGAGGGAGACGCCGACGCCGAGCGAGGTGAGCCGGGAGAGGCCGCCGCCGCCGAGTCCCGGCAGGGCGGAGATGGCGGGCGGGCTGGCGCCCGCGGGGTTGTCGAAGGTCTGCTCGCGGCCGCCGAGCGCCACCTCGCGGGGGCCGCTGGAAAGGCCCGGGTAGCGGTCGCCGCTCGCGCCGCGCAGGGTGGCGGCGCCGTCGGTGGAGTCGATGCCTCCGGTGCGCGTGACGCGGAAGGCGGGGCCGGTGTCGGCGCTCTTGTCGTCCTTCAGATAGCGGTCGAACCAGGCGCCGACGCGCTTCTCCACGCGGCCGCGCTCGCTGTCGCCGCCGTCGTGGCCGCCCGCGATCCAGTCGACGGACACGGGCGCGTGGTTGGCGCGGATCGCCTTGGCCATGGCGTCGGCCTGGCCGAGCGGGAAGAGCGAGTCGGTCTGGCCCTGCGCGATGTACGTGGGCACCTTGATGCGGTCGGCGACGGCGGAGGGGCTGCGTCCGGCGAGCAGCTCGCGCGCCCGCTCGTCCGGCTTGCCCGCCTCCGCGACCCGGTCGTACATGGCGCACAGCTGCTTCTCGAACTGGTCGCAGCCGCCCCCGGTGTTGACGAAGAGACCGGCCCAGAGCTTCTTGAAGACGCCGTCGGGGAACAGGGCGTCCGCCAGGTTCCAGTACGTGATCTGGGGGGCGATGGCGTCCACCCGCTTGTCGTACCCGGCGGCGAGCAGGGAGACCGCTCCGCCGTACGAGGCGCCGGTGACGCCCACGCGCGGGTCGCCCTTCCCGTCCAGCTGGACCTCGGGGCGCTTGGCCAGCCAGTCGATCAGCCGGGACACGTCGGCGACCTCGCCCTTGGGGTCGTTGAGCCCGACCTTGCCCGTGGACCTGCCGAAGCCGCGCGCGGACCACGTCAGGACCGCGTACCCCTCCCGGGCCAGGTCTTCGGCCTGCTCGCGCAGGTCGGCCTTGCTGCCGCCGAAGCCGTGCCCGATGAGGACGGCGGGGCGCTCGGTGCCGCGGTCGCCCGCCGTGAAGTACGAGGTGTCGATCCGGACGCCGCCCCGGCCGCCGTCGGTGTCGATCATCAGGTCCGAGCGGTGCACGGCGGGCCCGTCGTCCGAGGCGACCGCCGTCCACGTGCCCGCGCCGGCCAGCACCGCGACGGCGGCCGCCGCGGCGAGCAGCCTGCGCCTGCCGTGCCGCGCGAGGGGCCTGAGCCTGACCCTGGGCAGTCGTAGATCCATGCCGTCAACCGTACGGGCGCCGACTGACATCCGGGGCAGCCGCCGGTCTGAACCCGTATGCCTCCCCCGGGAGTAGACTCCGCGCTCCGCGTACCGCGATCGTGGTACGCATGGAGATCCGCCGCGCGACGACCGTCGCCGAAGTGACCGCTGCCGGACACCTCTTCGACGGCCCGGCCCGCCCCGAGTGGGCGCGCCGCTTCCTCGACACCCCCGGCCACCACCTCTTCCTCGCGTACGAGGAGGGGGCGGACGTTCCGGTCGGGTTCATCAGCGGCGTCGAGACGATCCACCCCGACAAGGGCGTGGAGATGTTCCTCTACGAGCTCGCGGTCGCCGAGGAGCACCGCGGGCGCGGCACGGGCCGTGCCCTGATCCAGGCGCTCGCCGCGCTCGCCGAGGAGCGCGGCTGCTACGGCATGTGGGTGGGCGTCGACACGGACAACGACCCCGCGCTCGCGGCGTACCGCAGTGCGGGCGCGCGGGACGAGGGGGAGTTCTCCTCGCTCAACTGGTCGTTCAGGTGATCGGAAGCTCGTCCTCCGGAATGCTCACCAGCCACCGCGTCTCCCGCCGCGGCCGCAGGTAGAGCGCCCAGTACAGGGTGGCCGCGAGGACGATCCCGCCGGTCCACAGGAGGTAGGGCACCTCCTGCTGGCTGAGGATGTACGCGAGTACGGCGATGAGCACCACAGGGACCGCGGGCCACAGCGGCATGCGCCAGGCCGAGCGTCCACCGTGCGAGCCCCGCCTGGCGAGCAGCGCGGCGACGGCCACCAGGAGGTACATGCCGGTGACGGAGACGCCGGTCACCCCGTAGAGCGTGTCCAGGTTGACGAAGCAGAGCACGGCTCCGGGGACGCCCACCAGGAGCGTGGCCACCCAGGGGGCGCCGGTGCCGCCGAGGCGCGCGAGGGCCTTGTTGACCGGCGCGGGCCATGCCTTGTCGCGGGCGGACGCGAACAGGACGCGGGAGTTCTGGATGACCATGACGATGCCCGCGTTGATGATCGCGAGGGCCACGCAGAGGCTGACGAACGTGCCGACCGCCGAGTTCGACCAGGCCGTCACCATGCCGCTGATGTCGCCCTCGGTCAGCGCGGTCAGGCTCTCCGCGCCCATGGTGATCGCGATCACCGGGACCAGGATGATGACCGAGGAGATGGCGAGCGTGGCGAGGACGGTGCGGGCGACGTTGCGGCGCGGGTTCTCCAGCTCTTCGGAGAGGTAGACGGCCGTCGAGAAGCCCTGCGTGACGAAGAGCGCGATGGCGAGGCCGGAGACGATCAGCATGGCGGTGACGGTGTCGACACCGCCGGAGCCCGACCCGGAGCCCGACGCCACCGACAGGTCCACCAGGCTGGCGGGACCGCGCTCGGCGTGCGTGAAGCCGAGTACGGCGACCACTCCGGCCGCGATGACTTCGAGGACCAGGAAGATGCCGGTGATCCAGGCGTTGGCCCGCAGGTCGAGCAGGCCCGCGAGGGTCGCGAGGATCATGACGCCCGCGCCCGCGTAGGACGGGTCGAGATGGACGACGGGGGCGAGGTAGTCGGCCGTGCCCATCGCGATGACGGGCGGCACGATCATGACGACGAGCAGGGAGAGGACGAAGACCAGCCAGCCGGCCAGGCGTCCCGCCATCGTCGAGACCATCGCGTACTCGCCGCCCGCGCTGGGGATCAGCGTGCCGAGCTCCGAGTAGCAGAAGGCCACGCCGACGCAGAGCAGCGAGCCGATCGCGATGGTGAGCGCGGTGGCGGTGCCGAGGGTGGAGAAGAGGTCGGGCACGACCACGAAGAGCGTGGAGGCGGGCGTCACGCAGGACAGCGTGAGGAGGGTGCCTCCCACGACGCCGATGGAACGCTTGAGCTTCTGGTGGCCGCCCTGACCGGCCGGGGCCGCCGAGGAGGGGGCCTCGGTGGCGGCGGGCGTGGGCGGGCGAAGCGTATCGGTCATGGAGCGCGGTTCCGATCGACTCGTGCGGCAGGTGCTGCGGCCGGGAGCGCTATCGCCTCCGAAGGCTGTCGAGCTGTGTGTTCCAGTGACTCCCGGCGCGTCATCGAACCCCGGCGGTAACCGGAACGTCAACGGTCATTTGCCTACGGAATCCGCAGGTGCGCCAAGGCCCAAGTCGCCTGGCTTTCCCAAGAGTTTGCCCCCTGGTGTTGCAATGAGCATGAGAACACCAGAGATGACCTTGCCTTTACAGGCATATGAACTCGAATGCTTTAGCTGCCCGAATTGCGCCCTGTGCACGGGAACCGCAAAGGAGCCGTTAAAAAAGAAACGGCACCGTCCGGAATCCGGACAGTGCCGCCGCACCCTCGGTCACCCCGCCATGACTCAGTGCGTCGGATGCAGCCGGTACGAAGGGTCGAGGTCGCGGACCTCCACCGAGTACGTCGCGCCGTCGACGACCCCCGACAGGTGCTTGCCGAGCAGCGCGAGCACGTCCTCGGAGAGCCTCGCCTTCACGCCGCTCGTGCGCCCTTCGAGCAGACCCACGGTGACGTGTACGAAGGGGGCTTCGGGCCTGCCGTCCACGAAGGCCGCGGCGGGCCGGCAGAACGTCTTGCCGACCCCCACCGAGTCCACCCGCTCCACGACCAGCGGATGCAGCTCCGCCACCAGGGCGGGCAGATCCAGGACGCCGGACAGGGTGTCGGCGTAGTCGATGTCGATGTGCGGCATGCTCACGGCCTCTCATGTAGTGCACACGCATCGTAGAACGGTGAACCAACGGCAGAGCCCCCGGCCGGGGTGGCCGGGGGCTCGGGAGCCGGTGAGGGGGCGCCTCAGTGGTTGCGCGGGAAGCCCAGGTCGACCCCGGACGGCGCGTCCGACGGGTCGGGCCAGCGCGTGGTGACGACCTTGCCGCGGGTGTAGAAGTGCGTGCCGTCGTTGCCGTAGATGTGGTGGTCGCCGAAGAGCGAGTCCTTCCAGCCGCCGAAGGAGTGGTAGCCCACCGGTACCGGGATCGGCACGTTCACGCCGACCATGCCCGCCTCGATCTCCAGCTGGAAGCGGCGGGCCGCGCCGCCGTCGCGGGTGAAGATCGCCGTGCCGTTGCCGAACGGCGAGGCGTTCATCAGCGCCACGCCCTCCTCGTAGGTGTCCACGCGCAGCACGCACAGGACCGGGCCGAAGATCTCGTCCTTGTAGGCGTCCGCCGTCACCGGCACCCGGTCGAGCAGCGAGAGGCCGATCCAGTGGCCGTCCTCGTGGCCCTCGACGGTGTAGCCGGTGCCGTCGAGGACGACCTCGGCGCCCTGGGCCGCGGCGCCCGTGACGTACGAGGCGACCTTGTCGCGGTGGGCGGCCGTGATCAGCGGGCCCATCTCGGACGCCGGGTCGTTGCCGGGGCCGATCTTGATCTTCTCGGCGCGCTCCTTGATCTTGGCGACGAGCTCGTCGGCGATCGAGCCGACCGCGACCACGGCGGAGATGGCCATGCAGCGCTCGCCCGCGGAGCCGTACGCGGCGGAGACCGCGGCGTCGGCGGCCGCGTCCAGGTCGGCGTCCGGCAGCACCAGCATGTGGTTCTTGGCGCCGCCCAGGGCCTGCACGCGCTTGCCGTTGGCGGAGGCGGTGGTGTGAATGTACCGGGCGATGGGCGTCGAACCGACGAAGGAGACGGCCGAGACGTCCGGGTGCTCCAGGAGACGGTCCACGGCGACCTTGTCACCGTGCACGACGTTGAAGACGCCGTCGGGCAGACCGGCCTCGCTCAGCAGCTCGGCGATCTTCATCGACGCCGAGGGGTCCTTCTCCGAGGGCTTCAGGATGAAGGTGTTGCCGCACGCGATGGCCAGCGGGAACATCCACATCGGCACCATGGCCGGGAAGTTGAACGGCGTGATGCCCGCGACGACGCCGAGCGGCTGGCGGATGGACGACACGTCCACGCGGCTCGCCACCTCCGTCGACAGCTCGCCCTTCAGCTGCACCGTGATGCCGCAGGCCAGGTCGACGATCTCCAGACCGCGGGCGACCTCGCCGAGCGCGTCGGAGTGCACCTTGCCGTGCTCGGCGACGATCAGCTCGGCGATCGCGTCGCGATTGGCGTCGAGCAGCGCGCGGAACTTGAAGAGGATCGCGGTGCGCTTGGCGAGCGAGGAGGTGCCCCAGGTCGCGAAGGCCTCGCGGGCGGCGGCGACGGCCGCGTCGACCTCGCCGACCGACGCGAAGGCGACCTGCGTCGTGACGGCGCCGGTCGCCGGATCGGTGACCGGGCCGAACGTTCCGGACGCGCCTTCGACAGGCTTCCCACCGATCCAGTGATTGACGGTCTTCGTCATGACAAGCATCCCTACTCTCACAGGTGGCGGCGTCGGGCGGTGACGTGCCGGTCGTACTCTTCCCTGGCCTTGACCGCCGACGCTCGGGTCGCGGTCTCGGCCACGGGCACATCCCACCACGCCTGTGCGGGAGGCGGGCCCGACACTGTGTCTGCCGTTTCCGTCTCCACGTAGACACATGTGGGACGGTCTGCCCCGCGCGCTTCGCGCAGCGCCGCGCGCAGGTCACGGATGGTCTTGGCGCGCAGGACCCGCATGCCGAGCGAGGCCGCGTTGGCGGCGAGATCGACGGGCAGGGCGTCCCCCGTGTACGTCCCGTCGGGCGCGCGGAAGCGGTAGTCGGTGCCGAAGCGCTCGCCGCCGACGGACTCCGAGAGCCCGCCGATGGAGGCGTAGCCGTGGTTCTGCAGGACGACGACCTTGATCGGGACGTTCTCCTGGACGGCCGTGACCAGCTCCGTGGGGTTCATCAGATAGGTGCCGTCGCCGACCAGCGCCCACACGGGCCGGTCCGGCGCGGCGAGCGCGACGCCGATCGAGGCCGGGATCTCGTATCCCATGCAGGAGTAGCCGTACTCGACGTGGTACTGCCGCGCCGAGCGGGCCCGCCAGAGCTTGTGCAGATCGCCGGGGAGCGACCCCGCCGCGTTGATGATCACATCCTCCTCGGTCACCAACTCGTCGAGCAGGCCGAGAACTTGGGGCTGCGTCGGGCGTACGTCCGGTTCGTCGGTCGCGTACGCGGCGTCGACGCGCTGCTCCCAGCGCTCCTTGTCGTCCGTGTACTCGACGACGTAGGCGGGCTCGACGCGGTGGCCGCGCAGCGCGGCCGTGAGCGCCCGGAGTCCGGCGCGGGCGTCGGCGATCAGTGTGGCGCCCGCCAGCTTGTGGCCGTCGAAGGGCGCGATGTTGAGGTTGAGGAAGCGCACCCCTGGACGCTCGAAGAGGGTGCCCGACGCGGTGGTGAAGTCGCTGTAGCGGGTGCCGACGCCGATGACCAGGTCGGCGGTGCGGGCCAGTTCGTCGGCGGTCGCGGTGCCGGTGTGGCCGACGCCTCCGACGTCCGCGGGGTGGTCGAAGCGCAGCGAGCCCTTGCCGGCCTGGGTGGCGGCGACGGGAATGCCGGTCGCGTCGGCGAGCTCCCGCAGGGCCTCCTGCGCGGCGCTGTGGTGCACGCCGCCGCCCGCGACGATCAGCGGCCTGCGCGCCTCGCGCACCGCCCGCACCGCGTCGGCCAGTTCGCGCGGGTCGGGCGCGGGCCTGCGCACGGCCCAGGTCCGCTCGGCGAAGAACTCCTCCGGCCAGTCGTACGCCTCCGCCTGGACGTCCTGCGGCAGCGCGAGCGTGACGGCGCCGGTCTCGGCGGGGTCGGTGAGCACGCGCAGCGCGGCGAGGGCGGCGGGGATCAGCGCCTCGGGGCGGGTCACGCGGTCGAAGTACCGCGACACCGGGCGCAGGCAGTCGTTGACCGACACGTCGCCCGCGTAGGGCACTTCGAGCTGCTGGAGCACCGGGTCGGCGGGCCGGGCGGCGAAGGTGTCGCCCGGCAGCAGCAGGACGGGCAGCCGGTTGACGGTGGCGAGCGCGGCGCCGGTGACGAGGTTGGTGGCGCCGGGGCCGATGGAGGTGGTGACCGCGTGGGTGGAGAGCCGCCCCGACTGCCGGGCGTACCCGACGGCGGCGTGCACCATGGCCTGCTCGTTGCGTCCCTGGTGGAACGGCATCTCGTCGGCGTGCTCGACGAGCGCCTGCCCGATCCCCGCCACGTTGCCGTGCCCGAAGATGCCCCAGGTCGCGCCGATCAGCCGCTGCCGGTCGCCGTCCCGCTCGGTGTACTGCCGGGACAGGAAGCGCACGAGCGCCTGCGCGGTGGTCAGCCGGACGGTCCTCGTCGGGGCCATCGTCATTGATATCCCTCCGTGTGATCGGGGTGGAAGCAGATCCGCCACTCCCTCTCCTGACCAGGACCCGCCATCACATTCAGGTAGTACATCGCGTGTCCCGGCTGCGCGACCGAGGGACCGTGCCAGCCGTCGGGCACCAGGACCGCGTCGCCGGTGCGGACCTCGGCGAGGACGTCGGTGCCGCCTTCGCGGGACGGGAACACCCGCTGGTACCCGAATCCCCCGTCGCCCTCGATCTCGAAGTAGTAGATCTCCTCCAGCTCGGCCTCGACGCCGGGGCGGTGCTCGTCGTGCTTGTGCGGCGGGTACGAGGACCAGTTGCCGCCCGGCGTGATCACCTCGACGGCGATGAGCCGGTCGCAGTCGAAGGCGTCGGCGGACGCGAAGTTGCGCACCTCGCGGGCGCAGCCGCCGCTGCCCCTGGACTCGACGGGAACCTCCGGCGCGGAGCCGTAGCGGGCGGGGAGTCGACGCTCGCACTTCGCTCCTGCCAGGGCGAAGCGGCCTCCCGCGCCGGAGGCGATCTGGATCTGGGCATCCCGGGGAAGGTAGGCGAAGTCGCTGACTCCGCTGAACACGCTCTCCCGGCCCAGCAGTTCGATGATCTCGCCTTCCGCGTGCACCGTACAGCCGCCGGTCAGCGGCAATACGATCCATTCACTCTCACCGGTGGCGAACGCGTGCGTTCCGCCGGGCTCCAGTTCGACGACCCGCAGCCCGGAATAGGCCCAGCCGGCCCTCTTGGGGTCGATGTCGAGGGCGTACGGCCCCTCGGCCGCGCTCCCCTTCGGTACGTACGTCATGCACACCTCCGCAACGTTCCTACCCCCTGGCTAGAGCAGCCCTACCGCGGTGTCGACCGCCCCCGCCACGTCCCCGTCGGGCGGGTAGAGCAGCGCCCTGCCCGCGACGAGGCCCTGCACGGTGGGCAGTTGCAGGGCGCCGCGCCACTTCTCGTACGCGGCGTCCTGATCATCCCCAATGTCCCCGCCGAGCAACACGGCGGGGAGCGTCGAGGTCTCCATGACCCGGGCCATGTCGTCGGGGTTCTCGGTGACGGGGACCTTCAGCCAGGTGTACGCCGAGGTGCCCCCGAGGCCCGAGGCGATCGCGATCGACGTGCTGACGGCGGTCGCGCTCAGATCGTTGCGGACGGGGCCCGTGCCGCCGCCGTCCCGCCGGGACAGGAACGGCTCGACGAACACCGGGAGCCTGCGCTCCGCCATCGCGTCGACGGCACGCGCCGCGGAGTGCAGGGTCTCCAGGGACCCCGGGTCGGAGTGGTCGACGCGCAGCAGCAGCTTGCCCGCGTCGAAGCCGAGCCGCTCGATGTCCTCGGGCCGGTACCCCGTGAACCGGTCGTCCAGCTCGAAGGAGGCGCCCGCGAGTCCCCCGCGGTTCATCGACCCCATGACGACCTTGCCCTCCAGGGCGCCGAGCAGCAGCAGGTCCTCCAGGATGTCGGCGCTGGCGAGCACCCCGTCGACCCCGGGCCTGCCCAGCGCGAGACGGAGCCGCGCGAGCAGATCACCGCGGTGGGCCATGGCGAACGGATCACCCCCGACCCCGAGGGCCCCACGCGCCGGATGATCGGCGGCAATGACCATCAACCGCCCCCGCTCCCCGAGCAACGCCCGCCGCTCCCGCCGGGAAGCGGCTTCGAGGATGGCTTCGGGCTGCTGCACACGAGTACGACAGAGCGCGGCGACGTCGACCGGTCGCAGCCCCTCCGCAGCTGAAGAATCAAGCCCCTCCGGCGTTTGAGGAGCGGGGTCTGGGGCGGAGCCCCAGGAGCCCCGGCCGACATCAGCCATCACGTCACCGCCCCCGCATCCACCACCAAGGCGACCTCGCCCGAAAACGGCATGGCGGAAGAACACTCCAACCGCGAAGCGACGATCGCCCCCGCCGCATTGGCGTACCGCATCACCCGCTCCAACTCCCACCCGCCGAGCAGTCCGTGACACAGCGCCCCGCCGAACGCGTCCCCCGCCCCCAGCCCGTTGAGCACCTTCACCGGCAGCGGCGGCACCTCCACGGACTCGCCGGAGCGGTGCACGGCGAGAACCCCCTCGGGCCCCTGCTTCACGACGGCCAGCTCGACCCCCGCGGCCAGCAACGCCCGCGCCGCGGCGTGCGGTTCGCGCTCCCCCGTGGCGATCTCGACCTCGTCGAGGTTGCCGACGGCGACGGTGGCGTGGGCGAGCGCCGCGGCGTAGTGCGGCCGCGCCGCGGCGGGATCGGCCCAGAACATGGGCCGCCAGTCGAGGTCGAAGACCGTGGTCCCGCCCGACCGCGCCGCGAGCGCCGCCAGCGTCGCCGTGCGGCTCGGCTCCGCGCAGAGCCCCGTCCCCGTCATCCAGAAGATCCGCGCCGCCGCGATCGCGCCGAGGTCGAGCTCGGCCTCGTGGATCTCCAGATCGGGCGCCTTGGGCAGCCGGTAGAAGTACAGCGGGAAGTCGTCCGGCGGGAAGACCTCGCAGAACGTCACCGGCGTCGGCAGCCCCGCGACCCCGCTCACCCAGCGGTCGTCGACGCCGAACTCGCGCAGCGCCCCGTGCAGATAGGCCCCGAAGGGGTCCTCGCCGGTGCGGGTGACGACGGCGACGCGGCGCCCGAGCCGGGCCGCGGCCACCGCGACGTTGCTGGCCGAGCCGCCGAGGAACTTGCCGAACGTACTGACCTCGGCGAGCGGCACCCCGGCCTGCAGCGGATAGAGGTCGACCCCGATCCGGCCCATGGTGATGACGTCGTACGGATCGACGTCACGCCGATCGACGTCGTACGGATCGCTCACCCTGCACGTCCCCTCGTCGGGCCGGTCGCTCGTGTGCCCCCAGGTCTAATCCCGCCCCAGGAACCCTGTCAACATTTTGTCCTTACATTCGGACCAGTCCTTGACACTCTTCTCCGGCGGCCGGGAGGCTTTCGGCATGACGACGCTGTCACGCATCCGCATCGGTTCGGCGCCCGACTCGTGGGGAGTGTGGTTCCCCGACGACCCCCGGCAGGTGCCCTGGCGCCGCTTCCTCGACGAGGTCGCCGAGTCCGGCTACGAGTGGATCGAACTCGGCCCGTACGGCTATCTGCCCACCGACCCCGCCGTACTGACCGAGGAGACCGCGCGGCGCGGCCTCAAGGTCTCCGCGGGCACGGTCTTCACGGGTCTGCACCACGGCCCGGCCGTCTGGGAGAAGACCTGGGCGCACGTCGCGGACAACGCCGCGCTCGCCCAGGCCATGGGCGCCGAACACCTGGTCGTCATCCCGTCGTTCTGGCGCGACGACAAGACCGGCGAGGTCCTGGAGGACCGGGTCCTCACCCCCGCACAATGGCGCGAACTGACCACCCAGACCGAGCGCCTGGCCCACGAGGTGCGCGAGCGGTACGGGCTGCGCGTCGTCGTCCACCCGCACGCGGACACGCACATCGACAGCGAGGAGAACGTCACCCGCTTCCTCGACGCCACCGACCCCGGCCTCGTCTCGCTCTGCCTGGACACCGGCCACTACGCGTACTGCGGCGGCGACAGCGTCAAGCTCATCGAGACGTACGGCGAGCGCATCGGCTATCTGCACCTCAAGCAGGTGGACCCGGACGTCCTGGCCGAAGTGCGGGCTGACGAGGTGCCGTTCGGGCCCGCCGTGGCGCGCGGCGTGATGTGCGAACCGCCGGCCGGTGTGCCCGCCATCGAGCCCGTGCTCGCCGCCGCGCAGGGCCTGGGCGTCGAGCTCTTCGCCATCGTGGAACAGGACATGTACCCCTGCGAGCCCGAGCGGCCCCTGCCGATCGCCCGCCGCACCCGCTCCTTCCTCCGGTCGTGCGGCGCTTAGGAGGCCCGCAAGGACCGGAACCCTTCCGGGGGCCCGACGGGGAGTGGGAGGCCGCCCTCGCGCACCCGCACCCCCGGCTGCGGCCCGGTGTGCTCAGCTACCGCGGCTTCCGGTTCGCGACGGGCGGGCCCCGGCGCCGCCTCGAGGTGCCGATCGGCGCGGTGACGCTGCTGCTCGGATTCGCCGGGCCCGTACGGATATCCGGGCTCGACGACCTGGGGCCGGGGCGCACCGCCCCCGTCCGGCCCCCCGTCTCGCTCGTCTCGGTGCTCTCCGGGCTCGGCACCACCCCGGTGCTCGGCGAGCACGACGGGCGGCTCGCGGGCGTCGAGGTGCTGCTCAGTCCGTGGGCCGCGTTCCCGCTCTTCGGCACCGCGCTGTACGAACTGGCCGATCTGACCCTCGATCCCGACGCGCTCGGCGTCCGGCCGGGCCCCGGCCGCTGGGACAGCGTCGCCGAACTCGCCGACGCGCTGGGCGCGCTGCCCTCCTGGCCCGCCCGCTTCGCCCTCCTGGACGACGCGTTCATCCGCTGGTCCGCGGCGGGCCCGCCGCCCTCGGCGCGGACCGTGCGGGCGTGGGGCGAGCTGGTGCGCAGCGGGGGCACGGCGCCCGTCGCGCACCTCGCCGATGAAGTCGGCTGGAGCGTACGCCAGTTGGAGAACCGCTTCCGGGAGCAGATCGGCATCGGACCCAAGGCGGCGGGCCGGGTGCTGCGGTTGCAGCGGGCCCGCAGGATGCTCGCGGCGGGACGCACCCAGGCGGAGACCGCGGCGGCCTGCGGCTTCTACGACCAGGCGCATCTGAGCGGCGAGTTCAGGGCGATGACGGGCTGTACGCCGCGCCAGTTCGCGGCGGCGCGCGGCACCCCGCCCGTCGCCCGGAGCGGGCCGCCGTCCGCCGACCGGGTCGACGGGGAGCCCACCAGCCTGGTGCTGCCCGCGGGGGCCGCGGCGCGGGGTGCGCTTTTCTCCAAGACCGGCGGGCGCCGCTGAGGGCAGGCTGTGGCCCTTGAGCCAACGGGCGACGGGGGACCCGCTCGCCTTCCGTGCCGGGAACCGGGAGGCCGCGGGACAGCCGGTGGGCCGGGCCCGGCGCAGCGGGCCCGGTCCACCACGGCCCCCGCCGGGTGGGCGGAGGTCCCCGGGCCGCTGCGCGGCGGATGTCCCCCCACCCGGCCCGCCCGCTCCCCCGCCGCGCCCCGACACCGGGGGTGAACGTGCGCCTCTCGCACGCCGGAGCAACGCGCTGCCGTCATGCGTCGCTTACGTCACAAACACTCTCTTCCTGTCACACATGTCTCGTATACGCGGGTCTTGCGTCACAGGCAGTCGACAGAGGCTCTCCCATAGTCACTCTGCGTCGTTCACCGGGCACAGGCTGAGTGATCGCCGCGCGCAGCGCCCAGCTCCCCCGTCGGCCTTTCCGGTCGCCCTGGGTGCGCGCAGGGAGGTGCCACCGATGACCGACCGAAGGCTCTGGTCCTACAAGGAGATCGCCGCGCACATCCGGGTGCAGCCCGACACCGTGCGCTCCTACCGCAAGCACGGACTGCTGCCCGAGCCCGACCACGTGGAGGGCGGCAAGCCGTACTGGTACGCGGACTCCATCCGCGCCTGGGTCGCGGCCCGTCCGGGCAACCGGGGCCGCAAGGACTGACGTCGCGTCCGACCTCGTTGAGAAATACCCCCTAGGGGTATAGCCTGGTGAGTGTCAGGAGGTCCCCGGGACTCCGGGGCCCCCTCCTGCACGTTACGTCGCACCCGTATACCCGCCTCCCGGAGGAGAACGACATGAGCGCCCAGACCGAGCTCCCGCAGGCCGCGTCCGAGACGACCGGCTCCTGCTGCTCGCCCAGCGGTTCCTGCCACTCGGACACCGCAGCAGAGACGCCGCAGGGCGCCGTCACCGCGGTGTACGAGGTCAAGGGCATGACCTGCGGTCACTGCGAGGGCGCCGTGTCCGGCGAGATCTCGGAGCTCGCCGGCGTCACCTCCGTGACGGCCGTCGCCGCCACGGGTCTGGTCACCGTGGTCTCCGCGGCCCCGCTCGACGAGGCCGCGGTCCGCGACGCCGTCGACGAGGCCGGTTACGAGCTCGGTGGCGTCAAGTCCTGAGTCTGTCCCACGATTCGCCGGGTACTCCGGGCCCTGTGGTGTCGACGCCGACACCACAGGGCCCGCCGCCGTCCCACCACCCCGGAAGTAGTACGAAAGAGCCATGACCGAAGTCGAACTCGCCGTCGGCGGAATGACCTGCGCCTCCTGCTCGTCGCGCATCGAGAAGAAGCTGAACCGCATGGAGGGCGTGACCGCCACGGTCAACCTCGCCACGGAGAAGGCCAAGGTCTCGTACGACGAGGGCGAGGGCGTCGCGGTCGGGCAGCTGATCGCGCTGGTCGAGAAGCTCGGCTACACGGCCGAGGAGATCGTGCCGCCCCCGCCGGAGCCACCGGCCGACGAGTCCGCCGGGTCCCCTGCAGGTACGGCGGGCGCGGCCCCGACCACCGCCGACATCACCGAGCCGGACACCCTGCGCCAGCGCCTGATCGTCTCGGCGCTGCTCGCGCTGCCCGTGGTGCTGCTCGCGATGGTCCCCGCCCTCCAGTTCGACAACTGGCAGTGGCTCTCGCTGACCCTGGCCGCGCCCGTCGTGGTCTGGGGCGGCCTCCCCTTCCACCGCGCGGCCCTCACCAACCTGCGGCACGGCGCGGCGACCATGGACACCCTCGTCTCCGTCGGCACGCTCGCCGCCTTCGGCTGGTCCCTGTGGGCGCTCTTCTTCGGCGACGCGGGGATGCCGGGGATGCGTCACGGCTTCGACTTCACCGTCTCGCGGGGCGACGGCGCGTCGACGATCTATCTGGAAGTGGCCGCGGGCGTCATCACGTTCATCCTGCTCGGCCGCTGGCTGGAGGCCCGCGCCAAGCGGAAGGCGGGCGCGGCCCTGCGCGCCCTGCTCGATCTGGGCGCCAAGGACGTCGCCGTGCTGCGGTCCGGCACGGAGACCCGGATCCCGGTCGGCCGCCTCGTCGTCGGCGACCATTTCGTCGTACGCCCCGGAGAGACCGTCGCCACCGACGGCACCGTCGCCGAGGGCTCGTCCGCCGTCGACGCCTCGATGCTGACCGGCGAGTCCGTGCCCGTGGACGTGGGCGTCGGCGACGCCGTCACCGGGGCGACCGTGAACACCTCGGGCCGCCTGGTCGTCGAGGCGACACGGGTCGGCTCCGGCACCCGGCTGGCCCGGATGGCGCGGCTCGTCGAGGACGCGCAGACCGGCAAGGCCCAGGTGCAGCGCCTCGCCGACAGGATCGCCGGGGTCTTCGTGCCGGTCGTCCTGCTCATCGCGCTCGGTACGCTGGCCGGCTGGCTGTTCGCCACCGGCGACCCGACCGCCGCGTTCACCGCCGCCGTCGCCGTACTGATCATCGCCTGCCCCTGCGCCCTCGGCCTCGCCACGCCGACCGCGCTCATGGTCGGCACCGGGCGCGGCGCCCAGCTCGGCATCCTGATCAAGGGCCCCGAGGTCCTGGAGTCGACCCGCCGCGTCGACACCGTCGTCCTGGACAAGACGGGCACGGTGACGACGGGGCAGATGGAACTGACCGACGTCCACGTGGTGGGAGACACCGAGGAGAAGGAGCTCCTGCGCCTCGCGGGCGCCCTGGAGCACGCCTCCGAGCACCCGGTGGCACGGGCCGTCACGGCGGGCGCCGTCGCGCACCTGGGGGCCGTGCCGCCCGCGCCGGAACGGTTCGAGAGCGTCGCCGGGTCCGGGGTGCGCGGGACCGTGGAGGGACACGAGGTGCTCGTCGGCCGCGAGCGGCTCCTCGCGGCCGCGGGCGTCACGGGCCTGGACGCCGTGAGCGCGCTGCGGGACGCCGCGGAGGCCGCCGGGCGCACGGCGGTCCTGGTCGCCTGGGACGGGGCCGCACGCGGCGTCCTGGCGGTCGCGGACACCGTCAAGGAGACCAGCCCGCGGGCGGTGTCCGAACTGCGCGCGCTCGGCCTGTCACCGGTGCTCCTGACCGGTGACAACAAGGCCGTCGCCGACGCCGTGGCGCGCGAGGTGGGGATCGGCCCCGACGCCGTGTACGCGGAGGTGCTCCCCGAGGACAAGGTCGAGGTCGTCCGGCGGCTTCAGGGCGAGGGCCGGGTCGTGGCGATGGTCGGGGACGGCGTGAACGACGCGGCCGCGCTCGCCACCGCCGATCTGGGCCTCGCGATGGGCACGGGCACGGACGCCGCGATCGAGGCGGGCGACCTGACACTCGTGCGCGGGGACTTGCGGGTGGCCGCCGACGCCATCAGGCTCTCCCGCAAGACACTCGCCACCATCAAGGGCAACCTCTTCTGGGCCTTCGGCTACAACGTCGCCGCACTGCCCCTCGCGGCGGCCGGGCTCCTGAATCCGATGATCGCGGGCGCCGCGATGGCGTTCTCCTCCGTCTTCGTGGTCACCAACAGCCTCCGCCTGAAGACGTTCGCATAAAGCCTTCACAAGGCCGTTTCAACATCCTCACGCGTGTGCCAGAATCCCCATATCGGGGTTCTTGCGCATGTACAGGACATATGCAAGAGACGCAGATCACAGTGATCCGAACGTAACCATTGGGGGAAGTCGCGAGTCTAATGGGGCGATGCAGGAAGATGTCTTGGGGGACATCTTCCGGCATGTGGGGACATCTTGGGGGATGTTCCTTGAATTGCGTTGCCGGGGCACGTGCACCGGGGAGCTTTGAGCGGCCCTCCCGTACGTACGCGTCCCGGCAGACCGCAGGGCACGACCACAGACGCCCGGCCGGATCCCGTGGGGGGAATCCGCACCGGGAAAAAGGGAAGCGCCCCGACCGTCGACCCGTGGGGGGATCGATGGCGGGGCGCTTTCCGCTTTAGGTGCCCTGCGAGGGGCGCGGGGAGCCGCGCGGCCGGCCGGAGCGGACCCGCGGATGCCCGGGAAGGGTCAGCGACCCTCGACCGGGACGAAGTCCCGCAGGACCTCACCGGTGTAGATCTGACGGGGACGGCCGATGCGCGACCCCGGCTCCTTGATCATCTCGTGCCACTGGGCGATCCAGCCCGGCAGCCGGCCGAGGGCGAACAGGACGGTGAACATCTCCGTCGGGAAGCCCATGGCCCGGTAGATGAGACCGGTGTAGAAGTCGACGTTCGGGTAGAGCTTGCGCTCGACGAAGTAGTCGTCGGCCAGCGCGTGCTCTTCCAGCTTCAGCGCGATGTCGAGCAGCTCGTCGGACTTGCCGAGGGCCGAGAGGACGTCGTGCGCCGCCGCCTTGATGATCTTCGCCCGGGGGTCGAAGTTCTTGTAGACGCGGTGCCCGAAGCCCATGAGCTTCACGCCGTCTTCCTTGTTCTTCACCTTGCGGATGAAGGTGTCGACGTCGCCGCCGGAGGCCTGGATGCCTTCCAGCATCTCCAGGACCGACTGGTTGGCGCCACCGTGCAGCGGGCCCCACAGGGCCGAGATGCCGGCCGAGATCGAGGCGAACATGTTCGCCTGCGAGGAGCCGACCAGACGCACGGTGGAGGTCGAACAGTTCTGCTCGTGGTCCGCGTGCAGGATCAGCAGCTTGTCGAGCGCGTTGACCACGACCGGGTCGAGCTCGTACTCGGCGGCGGGCACCGAGAAGGTCATGCGCAGGAAGTTCTCGACGTAGCCGAGGTCGTTGCGCGGGTAGACGACCGGGTGGCCCTGCGACTTCTTGTACGCGTAGGCCGCGATCGTCGGAAGCTTGGCGAGCAGGCGGATCGTCGAGAGGTGACGCTGCTTCTCGTCGAACGGGTTGTGGCTGTCCTGGTAGAACGTCGACAGCGCGCTGACCACGGACGACAGCATCGCCATCGGGTGGGCGTCACGCGGGAAGCCGTCGTAGAACCGCTTGACGTCCTCGTGCAGCAGGGTGTGCTGCGTGATCTCGTTCTTGAAGGTGGCCAGCTCGTCGACCTTCGGCAGTTCGCCGTTGATCAGGAGGTACGCCACCTCGGTGAAGGTGGAGCGCTCGGCCAGCTGCTCGATCGGGTAGCCGCGGTACCGGAGGATGCCCTGTTCACCGTCGAGATAGGTGATGGCGGATTTATAGGCGGCGGTGTTTCCGTAGCCGCTGTCCAGGGTCACCAGACCGGTCTGGGCGCGGAGCTTCCCGATGTCGAAGCCCTTGTCGCCCACGGTCGACTCGATCACCGGGTAGGTGTACTCGCCGTCGCCGTACCGCAGTACTACACCGTTGTTAGCGTTCTCGCTCACGTCATCCCTCACCGACGTTGTGCCTCTTCTTCGAGGTGCCCTGACTGTCTCTACCATCCCCCATTTGGCCCTGGAGAGTGCACTCGGGGTCGACCATTGGGCCTATTGGCGGCACTCAGTGCCGCCAACCTGCTCATCCTGCCCCCTTCGCCCCGGTTCCGGAAGTGCTGTGTGACGTTTGCGACTCGTTTGATCGATCAAATCGTCCAGGGCCTTCTCCGCGGCGCCCCGAGAGCCTGAAATCCAGGGCCGTACAGCGTCTGCCCGCGGAGACCGTGCGCACCGCCTGACCGAGAGCCTTGCGCGAACCGACAAGGACCACCAGCTTCTTGGCGCGTGTCACCGCCGTGTAGAGCAGATTGCGCTGGAGCATCATCCACGCGCCCGTGGTGACGGGGATCACCACCGCCGGGTACTCACTGCCCTGGGAGCGGTGGATCGTCACCGCGTACGCGTGCGAGAGCTCGTCCAGTTCGTCGAAGTCGTACGGGATTTCCTCGTCCTCGTCGGTCAGGACGGTCAGCCGCTGCTCGTCGGGATCGAGGGCGGTGACCACGCCCACCGTGCCGTTGAAGACGCCGTTCCGCCCCTTCTCGTAGTTGTTGCGGATCTGGGTGACCTTGTCGCCGACGCGGAAGACGCGGCCCCCGAAGCGCTTCTCCGGCAGGTCCGGCCTGGCGGGCGTGATGGCCTGCTGGAGGAGGCCGTTGAGGTTCCCGGCGCCCGCGGGGCCGCGGTGCATGGGGGCCAGGACCTGGATGTCGCGGCGCGGGTCGAGGCCGAACTTCTTGGGGATGCGGTGCGCGGCGACGTCCACCGTGACGCGGCCCGCGTCCTCGGTCTCCTCCTCGACGAAGAGGAAGAAGTCCTTCATGCCCTGGGTGAGCGGCGGCACACCGGAGTTGATGCGGTGGGCGTTGGTGACCACGCCCGACTCCTGGGCCTGCCGGAAGATGCGGGTGAGCCGGACGGCGGGGACGGGGCCGCCCTCGGCGAGCATGTCCCGCAGGACCTCGCCCGCGCCGACGCTCGGCAACTGGTCCACGTCGCCGACGAAGAGCAGGTGGGCGCCCGGCGGCACGGCCTTGACCAGCTTGTTGGCGAGCAGCAGGTCCAGCATCGAGGCCTCGTCGACCACCACCAGGTCGGCGTCGAGCGGCCGCTCCTTGTCGTACGCCGCGTCTCCGCCGGGCTTCAGTTCGAGCAGGCGGTGGACGGTGGACGCCTCGGCCCCGGTGAGCTCGGCGAGGCGCTTGGCGGCGCGTCCGGTGGGGGCCGCGAGGACGACCTTGGCCTTCTTGGCGCGGGCCAGCTCCACGACGGAGCG
This sequence comes from Streptomyces sp. NPDC087300, assembly GCF_044744425.1. Classification (NCBI taxonomy): domain Bacteria; kingdom Bacillati; phylum Actinomycetota; class Actinomycetes; order Kitasatosporales; family Streptomycetaceae; genus Streptomyces; species Streptomyces sp. NPDC087300. The sequence continues at coordinate 270,361 of NZ_JBIUYI010000011.1, read as the reverse complement.
GACGGTGAAGGACTTGCCGCAGCCGGGACCGCCGGTCAGGACGGCGACCTTGCGGGTCAGCGCGAGCCGCACCGCCTCCTGCTGCTCGGGGGCGAGATCGGCACCCGTGCGGCGCGCCAGCCAGCCGAGCGCCTTGTCCCAGGCGACGTCACGGAAGGCGGGCATGCGGTCCTCCTCGGTCCTCAGGAGGCGCAACAGCTGGGCCGCGAGGGAGATTTCGGCGCGGTGGAAGGGCACCAGATAGACGGCGGTGACGTCCTCGCCGCCGTCCGGGCCCGGCACCGTCTCCCGTACGACCCCCTCCTCCTCGCCCGCCAGTTCGGTGAGGCAGTCGATGACCAGGCCGGTGTCGACCTGGAGGAGCTTGACCGCGTCGGTGATCAGACGCTCCTCGGGCAGGAAGCAGTTGCCCTGGTCGGTGGATTGCGAAAGGGCGTACTGGAGACCGGCCTTGACGCGCTCGGGGCTGTCGTGCGGGATGCCGACCGACTGGGCGATGCGGTCGGCGGTGAGGAAGCCGATGCCCCAGACGTCGGCGGCGAGGCGATAGGGCTCGTTCTTCACGACGGAGATCGACGCGTCCCCGTACTTCTTGTAGATGCGCACCGCGATGGAGGTGGAGACGCCGACGCCCTGGAGGAAGACCATGACCTCCTTGATGGCCTTCTGCTCCTCCCAGGCGGCGGCGATCATCTTCGTCCGCTTGGGCCCGAGCCCCGGCACCTCGACCAGGCGCTTGGGCTCCTTCTCGATGATGTCGAGGGTGTCCACGCCGAAGTGGGTGGTGATCCGGTCGGCCATCACCGGGCCGATGCCCTTGATGAGGCCGGAGCCGAGATAGCGGCGGATGCCCTGGATGGTGGCGGGCAGCACCGTCGTGTAGTTCTCCACGGTGAACTGCTTGCCGTACTGCGGGTGGGAGCCCCAGCGGCCCTGCATCCGCAGCGATTCGCCGGCCTGCGCGCCGAGCAGCGCGCCGACGACCGTGAGCAGGTCGCCCGCGCCGCGTCCGGTGTCGACGCGCGCGACGGTGTACCCGGTCTCCTCGTTGGCGTACGTGATGCGCTCGAGGACCCCCTCGAGCACCGACATCGCCGGTGCCTGACTCGACATGATCCGACGCTACCGCCCGGCACTGACAGCGCGGTGGGGGCGGGGGCGACTTCGGTCGTACGGACGTTTTGAGGGGGCCCGCTCCGTCGAACAGGCCCCCTCGGTTCCCTCCCCTGTCAGAAACCCCTTGATTCCCCCCGGAATCCCCCCAGATCCCCCCTCGGGAAGTCCTGACGCCAAGTACGACACGCATGGTGCCGGAAGGGTTGCACGCAGTCGCGAGGAAGTTTTCCGGCTCCGTTCCAGGTGCTGACAAAGCGGGGCAGACGTAGCGTTTGCCTCATGAGCGATTCCCAGTCCAGCGATTCCCGGTCCTTCGAGCAGGACGTGCTGCGCGAGCTCGGCGACGACAAGCTCCAGGAGATCGCCGGTCTGCTCGGCACGGACGCGACAGGGGCCCAGGAGGTCGTCGGCACCACGGTGTCCGCGCTCTCCGGAGACCTTCAGGACAAGGCCGCCGCCACGGACCCCGCGGAGGCGGAGGAGGTGCGCCAGGCGATCGCCGAGGCGGCCGACGCGCCCGCTCCCGGGGCCGACTCCGCCTCCGGTGACGCCCCGCTCCAGGGAGTGGCGGCGTTCGGCGGTCTCGGCGGGCTCGCCGCGGGCGGGATGATGTCCGGCGTCCTCGCGAAGATGAGCAAGCCGGTGGCCAACGCGGTCTCCAAGAAGACGGGCATCCCCGCGCCGACGGTCTCCCGCGTCATCGAGATGCTCATCCCCGTGGTCCTCGCCGTCCTCACCAAGCGCGCGGCGAGCACGAAGGGGTCGGGCGGCGCGGCACCGAAGGCGTCGGCCGCCTCCGGTGGCCTCGGTGACCTGCTCGGTCAGATCCTGGGCGGCAAGAAGTAGCCGTGCGTCACGCGTGCGGAAGCGTCACGCGTGCGTGCGGAAGCGTTCCGCCGTCTCCCGCAGCACCTCTCCCCCGTCCCTGGCCCACAGCGCCTCGTTGAAGATCTCGACCTCGATCGGTCCTTCGTATCCGGCGTCGTCGACCAGTGCGCGGAAGGCCTTGAAGTCGACGCAGCCGTCGCCCAGTTGGCCGCGTCCCAGCAGTACGCCCGCGGGCAGCGGTGTGATCCAGTCGGCCAGTTGGAAGGCGTGGATCCGGCCTTCGGCGCCCGCGCGTGCGATCTGCGCGGGTGCCTGGTCGTCCCACCACAGGTGGTAGGTGTCCACGACGACGCCGACCTGTTCCGCGGGGAAGCGTTCCGCCAGGTCGAGGGCCTGGGCGAGGGTGGAGACCACGCAGCGGTCGGCGGCGAACATCGGGTGCAGCGGCTCGATGGCCAGCCGGACGCCCCGCTCCTGGGCGTACGGGGCGAGTTCGGCGAGGGCGTCCGCGATGTGCTCCCTGGCCGCCGCCAGGTCCCTGCTGCCGGGCGGCAGGCCGCCGGAGACCAGGACGAGCGTGTCGGTGCCGAGCGTGGCCGCCTCGTCGATCGCCGCGCGGTTGTCGTCGAGGGCACGCGCGCGTGCGTGCGGTTCGGGGTCGGTGAAGAAGCCGCCCCTGCACAGGCTCGTGACGGTGAGCCCGCAATCGCGCAGGAGGCGGGCGGTGCGCTCGACGCCGTACTTCTGGACCGGGGCACGCCACAGGCCGACCGCGGTGATGCCCTCCTTCACGCAGCCCTCGGCGAGTTCGGGCAGCGCGAGCTGGCGGACGGTCTCCTGGTTGATGCTCAGCCGGGACAGCGGGACCGGGCCCTGGGGGCTCGGTGGGCTCTGCGGGCTCATTGCGGCACTCCGTGGACGGTGAGCAGGGATCGCATGCGGGCGGCGGCGAGGGCCGGGTCCGGGAACAGGCCGAGTCCGTCGGCCAGTTCGTAGGCGCGGGCCAGATGCGGCAGCGAGCGCGCCGACTGGAGGCCGCCGACCATGGTGAAGTGCGACTGGTGGCCCGCGAGCCAGGCCAGCAGGACGACGCCCGTCTTGTAGTAGCGGGTGGGCGTCTGGAAGAGGTGACGGGACAACTCGACCGTGGGGTCGAGGAGTTCGCGGAAGCCCTTGGTGTCGCCCGTGTCCAGGACGCGTACGGCGTCCGCCGCCAGCGGGCCCAGCGGGTCGAAGATGCCGAGCAGGGCGTGGCTGAAGCCGTGGTCGTCGCCCGCGATCAGCTCGGGGTAGTGGAAGTCGTCGCCGGTGTAGCAGCGCACGCCCCGGGGCAGCCGGCGGCGCAGCGCGATCTCGCGTTCGGCGTCCAGGAGCGAGACCTTGATGCCGTCGACCTTGTCGGGGTGGGCGGCGATGACCTGGAGGAAGGTCTCCGTCGCCGTATCCAGGTCGGCCGATCCCCAGTAGCCCGTCAGGGCGGGGTCGAACATCGGGCCGAGCCAGTGCAGGACGACGGGGCCCGCGGCCTGGCGCAGGAGGTGGCCGTAGGTGTGCAGATAGTCGTCGGGCGAGGTGGCCGCGGCGGCCAGCGCGCGCGAGGCCATCAGGATCGGCCGGGCGCCACTCGCCTCGACGAGCTCCAGCTGCTCCTCGTACGCCGCACGGACCGTCAGGAGGTCGGCGGGCCCGGTGAGTTGGTCGGTGCCCACGCCGCACGCGATGCGGCCGCCGGCCGCCCGCGCCTCGGCGGCCGAGCGCCGGATGAGCTCGGCGGCGCCCGCCCAGTCGAGGCCCATGCCGCGCTGGGCGGTGTCCATGGCCTCCGCGACGCCGAGGCCGTGCGACCAGAGGTGACGGCGGAAGGTGAGCGTGGCGTCCCAGTCGACGGCGGCGGGTCCTTCCGGGGAGACGTCGGCGTACGGATCGGCGACCACGTGCGCGGCGGAGAAGACCGTGCGGGAGGTGAACGCGGGGCCGCCGTGCGCCGGGCGGGGCTCGGCGCGCGGGGTGTACGCGCGCGTGCCGCCGTCCGCGGCCGGCAGCAGGACGCTGGTCACAGGGCGATCTCCGGTACGTCGATGCGGCGGCCCTCGGCCGAGGAGCGCAGGCCCAGTTCGGCGAGTTGCACGCCGCGCGCGCCCGCGAGGAGGTCCCAGCGGTAGGGCGCGTCCGCGTACACGTGCTTGAGGAAGAGCTCCCACTGCGCCTTGAAGCCGTTGTCGAACCCCTCGGGCCCCTGGTTGTCCGGGACCTCCTGCCACTGGTCGCGGAAGGAGTGGGTGGCGGGCAGGTCCGGGTTCCAGACCGGCTTGGGCGTCGTACTCCTGTGCTGTACGCGGCAGTTGCGCAGGCCCGCGACGGCCGAGCCCTCCGTGCCGTCGACCTGGAACTCGACCAGCTCGTCGCGGTTCACGCGCACCGACCAGGAGGAGTTGATCTGCGCGATCGCGCCGCCCTCCAGCTCGAAGATGCCGTACGCGGAGTCGTCGGCGGTGGCGTCGTAGGGCTTGTCGCGCTCGTCCCAGCGCTGCGGGATGTGGGTCGCGGCCAGCGCCTGGACGCTGCGCACCCGGCCGAACAGCTCGTGCAGGACGTACTCCCAGTGCGGGAACATGTCGACGACGATGCCGCCGCCGTCCTCGGCGCGGTAGTTCCAGGAGGGGCGCTGGGCAGGCTGCCAGTCGCCCTCGAAGACCCAGTAGCCGAACTCGCCCCTGACCGACAGGATACGGCCGAAGAAGCCGCCGTCGATGAGGCGCTTCAGCTTGAGCAGCCCCGGCAGAAAGAGCTTGTCCTGGACGACGCCGTGCTTGATGCCGGCGTCCCTGGCCAGACGGGCCAGGCCGAGCGCGCCCGCGAGGCCGGTGGCGCTCGGCTTCTCGGTGTAGACGTGCTTGCCCGCGGCGATGGCGCGCTTGATGGCGTCCTCACGGGCGGAGGTGACCTGGGCGTCGAAGTAGATGTCGACCGAGGGGTCGGCGAGGACCGCGTCGAGGTCGGTGGAGACGTGTTCCAGGCCGTGCTGTCCGGCGAGCGCGCGCAGGGCGTGCTCCCTGCGGCCGACGAGGACGGGCTCCGGCCAGAGCACGGTGCCGTCGCCCAGGTCGAGGCCGCCCTGTTCGCGGAGGGCGAGGATCGAGCGGACCAGGTGCTGGCGGTGGCCCATGCGTCCCGTGACGCCGTTCATGGCGATGCGCACCGTCTTGCGTGTCACGAAAGTCCCTCCGTAGGTGCGTAGCAAGCGCTTTCTATCCAAGGGCAAGCTAGCCTGCCGGACAAGGTTCGGACAAGGGCTTCGGACTTTCGGAGCGTGGTGGCGCCCAGTGGTGGCGCCCGGGGGATGGGCCGGCGCGCCGACCAGAGCAGTGACCGGAGGACGACGAGATGACCGTGACCCTGGCGGACGTGGCGGCACGCGCGCAGGTCTCCCCCGCCACCGTCTCCCGCGTGCTGAACGGCAACTACCCCGTGGCGGCCGCGACCCGCGAGCGGGTGCTGCGCGCCGTCGACGACCTCGACTACGTCCTCAACGGGCCCGCGAGCGCGCTCGCCGCGGCCACCTCCGACCTGGTCGGGATCCTCGTCAACGACATCGCCGACCCGTTCTTCGGAATCATGGCGGGCGCCGTGCAGTCCGAGATCGGCGGGCCCGGCGGGCGGGCGGGCGGCGAGCGGATGGCCGTCGTCTGCAACACCGGCGGCTCGCCCGAGCGCGAACTCACCTACCTCACCCTGCTCCAGCGCCAGCGCGCCGCCGCGGTCGTCCTCACCGGCGGCGCGGTGGAGGACGCCGAGCACGCGGCCGCGCTCGCGGGGAAGCTGCGGCGGCTCGCGGAGGCCGGGTCGCGGGTGGTGCTGTGCGGGCGGCCGCCGTCGCCCGACACCGACGCGTCGGCGGCGCTCACCTTCGACAACCGGGGCGGCGGGCGGCAGATCACGGAGCACCTGCTGAGCCTCGGGCACCGGCGGGTCGGCTACATCGCGGGGCCCGAGGAGCGCACCACCACCCGGCACCGCCTGGAGGGCCACCGGGCCGCACTCGCCGCGCGCGGCATCCAGGACGACCCCGCGCTGACGGTGCACGGCCCCTACGACCGCCGCTCCGGATACGACGCCACGGTCGAACTCCTGCGCCGCGCACCCGACTTGACGGCGGTCGTCGCCGCGAACGACACGGTGGCACTCGGCGCCTGCGCGGCCCTGCGCGACAAGGGCCTGCGCATCCCGGACGACGTCTCGGTGGCGGGCTTCGACGACCTCCCCTTCAGCATCGACGTGGTCCCCGCACTGACGACGGTCCGACTCCCGCTGTACGAGGCGGGCGCCCGAGCGGGCCGCATCGCCATGGGCAAGGAGAAGCCGCCGCCGGGCGGGGTGGCCACGGTGCACGGGGAGTTGATGGTGCGGGGGTCCACGGCGGGGCCGAGACGCTCGCGCTGAGCGGGGGCACCGGGTCGGCTCGTGGCGTGTCCGGGTGTGGTGCGTCGTGTCGTTGGGCCCCCGCGGGTTCGTCGTGGCTGGGCGCGCCCACGCGGCGGAGCCGCGAATGCCAGAGCCGCATACGTCTGGGCCGCATACGTCTGAGCCCCGCGCCCCTGACGGGGCGCTCCCTCATCCGCCCCCTGGTCTCATCCGCCCCCTGGCCCCATCAGGCGGCCCAGCACCCTCACCCCCTCCTCGATCTCCGCCGCGCCCGTCGCCGCGTAGCCCAGTACCAGGCCTGGCGCGTGCGGGAGTTGGGTGTGCCAGGACAAGGGGTGGACCTTGACGCCGTGGGTCAGGGCCGCCGCGGCGAGGGCCTTGTCGGACGCCTGGTACGTGGCTGCGTCGAACGTGATCGTCAGGTGCAGGCCCGCCGCCGCGCCGTGCGCCCTCGCGCCCGGCAGATGCCGCCCGATCGCCTCGATCATCGCGTCCCTGCGCCTGCGGTGATGCTTGCGGATGAGCCGCAGATGGCGTTCCAGGTCGCCCGATTCCATCAGGTGGGCCAGGACGAGCTGGGGCAGCGCCGCGTTACCCAGGTCGACCAGGCGCTTGGCGTCCGTGAGCGCGGCCCGGTACGCGGGCGGCGCCAGCAGCCAGCCCAGCCGCAGCGCGGGCGCGAGCAGCTTCGAGACGCTGCCCGCGTAGCAGACGTGTTCGGGCAGCAGGGCGTGCAGCGCGGGCACCGCGGGGCGGTCGTAGCGGTGCTCCGCGTCGTAGTCGTCCTCGATGACCAGGCCGCCCTCGCGCGCCCAGTCCATCAGCTCGCGGCGCCGCTCCCCGCCCAGCACCACACCGGTCGGGAACTGGTGGGCCGGCGTCAGCAGCACGGCACGCGCCCCGGTGGCCCGCAGCGCGTCGACGCGGATGCCCTGCGCGTCCACCGGCACGGGCGGGGTGGCGAGCGGCCGCAGGTGCTGGCGCACCCCGAGGGAGCCCGGTTCCTCGACGGCGACCCGGGAGATCCCGTCGGCCCGCAGCACGTCCACGAGCAGCCGCAGCGCCTGGGCGGTGCCGTTGACGATCAGCACGTCGGCCGGGTCCGCGACGATCCCCCGGCTGCGGGAGAGCCAGCGCGCGACGGCGCCGCGCAGGGCGGGGGCGCCGCGCGGATCCCCGTACCCGAAGTCCGCGGGGGCCAGCCCGGCGAGCACGGCGCGCTCGGCCCGCAGCCAGGCCGCGCGCGGGAACGCCGACAGGTCGGGCAGTCCGGGCGACAGGTCGATGCGGGCGGGGGCGGCGCGGATCGCGTCGAAGACGCCGAGGTCGTCGGGGGGTGTGGTGAACAGGCCGGAGCTGAGGGTCGACGTACGTGACGTCGAGTCAGACGGCTTGCTCCGCTGCCCAGTTGACGCCGTACGACTCGGTGCCGCGAGCACCACCGTCCCGCCCCTGCCCCGGCCCGCCACATGCCCGTCCTCCGTCAGGCGCCGGTACGCCTCGGTCACCACGCCGCGGGAGACGCGCAGTTCGTCGGCGAGGGCGCGGGTGGCGGGGAGTCTGCTGCCCGTGGGCAGGTGGCCGTCCGCGATCGCGCTCCTGATCCGCCGCGCCAGCCACTCCGAGAGTCCGCCCCTGGGAGCGTCGCCGGTGTCGAGCTGGAGGAAGTCGGAGGTGGCGGGGGCGGGGGCGGCCCGGGGCCGATCCGCCGTTATGGACCAGTCGGAAGGAGATCCTTTGGACCTGTTCATGGATCCATTGTGGCGCCAGGGTCGAGGCATGGAATTTCTGCTCACCTCCCTGGTCGTCTGTGTGACACCCGGTACCGGTGTCCTCTTCACGGTCGCCGCCGGCCTCTCCCGCGGCACCCGCGCCGCGGTGGTCGCCGCCGTCGGCTGCACGCTCGGTGTCGTGCCGCACCTGGTCGCCGCGGTCACCGGTCTCGCGGCGCTCCTGAACACCAGCGCGGTCGCCTTCCAGACCCTCAAGTACCTGGGCGTGGTCTACCTCTTGTACATGGCGTGGAGCACGCTGCGGGACAAGAGCGAGCTGACGGCGGAGGGCGCGGACGGGGGCGCGGACGAGCCGCGCTCCGCGGGGCGCACCATCCTCACCGGCGTACTGATCAACATCCTCAACCCGAAGCTCACGCTGTTCTTCTTCGCGTTCCTGCCGCAGTTCGTGGCCGCCGACGAGCCCTACGCGTTCCTCCGGATGACCGAGCTCGGCGCGTACTTCATGGTGATCACGTTCGTGGTCTTCGCGGCGTACGGCCGGTTCGCCGCGGCGATGCGCAGCCGCGTCATCGCGCGTCCGCACGTGGTGCGCTGGATGCGGCGCACGTTCGCGGCGGCGTTCGCCGCGCTGGGCGCGCGGCTGGCGTTCCTCTGAGGACGAGGCGCCCCCTTCCACCGCCCCGTTCCACCGCCCCCTTCCACCGCTCCCCTTCCCCCACCCCCCGCTCCGTCGTACCGTTGACTCAGTCAAAGGTGACCTCCGGAGTGATCCGACATGGCGAATCCGTCCCCCGCGGGCCGCACGCCGATCCACGAGATCCGTGCGTTCAACCGCTTCTACACCAACCTCATCGGCGCGCTCGACTACAGCCGCCACCTGTACGTGCCGTACACGCTCACCGAGTCGCGCGTGCTGTACGAGCTGGCGCAGGCGCCGCACACCGATGCCGCCGATCTGCGGGCCGAACTCTCCCTGGATGCCGGGTACTTGAGCAGGCTGCTCGCGAAGTTCGAGCGGGCCGGGCTCGTCGAGCGGGCGCCGTCCGTGCCCGATCCGCGGCGCCAGCGGATCACGCTGACCGCGCGGGGCAGGGACGCCGCCGATCTGCTCGACGAGCGCTCGCGGGAATCCGTGGGATCACTGGTCGCCGACGTGCCCGCCGCCGAGCGGGAGCGGCTCGCCGCGGCGATGCGCACGGTGCGGGAGATCCTGACGGACGCCACGGGGCGGAGCGGGCGGACCGGGCGGCGCCGGGCGCACGTGCTGCTCAGGGAGCCTGGCGCGGGTGATCTCGGGTGGATCGTGCAGCGCAACGCGGCCGTGTACGCCGCCGAGTTCGGCTGGAACGCCGACTACGAGGGTCTGGTGTCCCGTATCGTCGCCGACTTCGCCCAGGACCACGACCCCCATCTGGAGCGGGTGTGGATCGCCGAGCTCGACGGACGTCCCGTGGGGTGCGTGATGTGCGTGCGGGACGAGGCGCCGGGGACCGCGCGGCTGCGGCTGCTGCTCGTCGACGCGGACGCGCGGGGCCTCGGCATCGGCGATCAACTGATCGACGCCTGCGTGGAGTTCGCCAGAGGCGTCGGCTACCGGGAGCTCGTCCTGTGGACCAACGACGTGCTGGAAGCCGCCCGCACCCTCTACCAGCGGCACGGTTTCGTCCTCGCGGCGGAGAAGCCGCACCGCTCCTTCGGCGCCGATCTGGTGGGCCAGGACTGGCGGTTGCCGCTGGCGCACGAGCCGGTGCGGGGTTGACCCCTGACACGTGCCGCCTACTGTCGTGACCATGAAACTCGCCTTCTCCACCCTCGGCGTACCGGGGCTCCCGCTGCCCGACGTACTGCGCCTCGCCACCACCCACGGCTACCACGGCGTGGAGCTCCGCGCGCACCCGGAGGAGCCGGTGCACCCCGGGCTCGGCCTGGTCGAACGGGCCGACGTGGCCGCCGCGTTCAAGTCGGCGGGCGTGGAGATCCTCGGCATCGCGGGGTACGCGCGCGTGGCGGCCCCCGGCGACGACGAGCCCGTCCTCGACGAGCTGCGCGCCCTCGTCGCGCTCGCCCGTGACCTGGGCGCCCCGTTCGTCCGCGTCTTCCCCGGCGGCGGCACCGAGCAGAGCGCGGAGGAGGCCGACGCGACGGCGGCGAGGCGGCTCGGCACCGCCGCGCGGCACGCCGCCGACGCGGGCGTCCGCATCCTCCTGGAGACGCACGACTCGCACCGCACCGGCGCCGACGTCACCCGCATCCTCGGCACGGTCGGCCACCGGCAGGTCGGCGCGCTGTGGGACGTGATGCACACCTGGCTCGGCGGCGAGCCGGTCCCCGACACCTTCGCCGCGCTCTCCCCCTACCTCGGCTACGTCCAGGTGAAGGACATCGCGTCGGCCGACGACACGACCCCGCTCCCCCTCGGCACCGGCACCCTGCCGCTGGCCGAGTGCGTGGCCCTCCTCAACCAGGAGAGCTGGGACGGCTGGCTGTGCTGGGAGTACGAGAAGCGCTGGTACGAGGGCGCGGCACCGCTGCCGGACCTGCTCGGTCAGGGCCGCGAGCTGCTGACCCGGCTGGTGACGCGGACGGGCTGAAGGCCCGCGTCGGGCGCGGGGCCCCACGCCCGTACAGCCCCACGCCCGTACCCGCGCACCACGTTCCGGAAGGCGGCGCCCCACTTCGCGGAAATCAAGGACCGGACGGGAACCCGCCCGTCGGCGATTCCGTCCAACCGGCACGCTGCCGGTGAGTCTCCGCAAGGCGGTGTCGGCATCGCTGCTGGCTGCGAACGCTGACCACCCTCTCCGCCGCCTGCGGCCGGCAGCCCGCCGTCACCGGTGCGCCCCCCTCCACACAGCGCCGGTGACGGCCCCTCGCCACCGGCGCCCCCGCCGCCCCTCCGGTCCCCGCACTCCCTTGACCGGCAGAAAGCTTCGGGATATCCGTAGGGCCTGAAAGAAACTTTCCACCGGCCCGCAGGAGCGCACGTGTCCCAGACCGACGACCTCGACCGCCGCCTGCGCGGGATCATCTCCGGACTGACGCTGGAGGAGAAGGTCGGCCAGCTCTTCGTGATGCACGTGTACGGCGAATCGGCCACCGATCCGGACGAGGCGGACGTCGAGACCAACCTGCGCGAGCTCGGGGTGCGCGACGCCGCCGAGCTGATCGCCACGTACCGCCTGGGCGGCGTCATCTACTTCGGCTGGGCCCACAACACCCGCTCCCCGCAGCAGATCGCGGAGCTCTCGGCCGGGATCCAGCAGGCCGCGCTCGCCCAGCCGTCCGGCATCCCCGTGCTGGTCTCGGTGGACCAGGAGCACGGCATCGTCGCCCGCGTCGGCGCACCCGCGACCCTGCTGCCCGGCGCGATGGCGATCGGCGCGTCCGGCTCGCACGACGCCGCGCGCGAGGCCGCCCGGATCGCGGGCACCGAGCTGCGCGCCCTCGGCATCCGCCAGGACCACGCCCCCGACGCCGACGTGAACATCGACCCGGCCAACCCCGTCATCGGCGTGCGCTCCTTCGGCTCGGAGCCCGACGCGGTCGCCGGATTCGTCACCGCGCAGATCGAGGGCTATCAGAGCGCGGGCGTCGCGACGGCGGCCAAGCACTTCCCCGGGCACGGCGACACCACGGACGACAGCCACACCGACCTGCCGCACATCCACCACACCCGCGAGGAGTGGGACCGCTTCGACGCCCCGCCGTTCCGCGCGGCCGTCGCGGCGGGCGTCGACTCGGTGATGACCGCGCACATCGTGGTGCCCGCGCTCGACCCCGCGGGCGATCCCGCCACCCTGTCCCGGCCGATCCTGACCGGCGTGCTGCGCGAGGAGCTCGGCTTCGACGGCGTGATCTCCACGGACTCGCTCGCGATGCGCGGCGTCCGCACGAAGTACGGCGACGACCGGGTGGCGGTGCTCGCGCTGAAGGCGGGCGTCGACCAGCTCCTGAACCCGCCGAACCCCGAGGTCGCCTGGAACGCGGTGCTCCAGGCCGTCGCGGACGGCGAGTTGGCCGAGGCGCGCATCGAGGAGTCGGTGCTGCGCGTCCTGCGCATGAAGGCGAAGGTCGGCCTCATCGACGGCCCCGACCCCGCGGACGCCCCCGGCGCGGGGGTCACCGCCGGTGCCGTGGACGCCCTCGTCGGCACCCCCGAGCACCTCGCCGCCGCCGACCGCATCGCCGAGGCGAGCACGACGCTGCTGCGCGACGACCACGCCCTCCTGCCGCTGTCCCCGCGCACGCACCCCGAGATCCTGGTCGTCGGCGTGGACCCCGGCTCGCCGTCGGGCACCACGGGCCCGCCGACCTCGGTGCTCGCCGACGCCCTGACCGGCCTCGGCTTCACCGCGACGGCCCGCCCCACCGGAAGCGCCCCCGACGACACGGCCGTCGAGGAGGCCGTGGCCGCCGCGAAGGGCAGGGACGCGGTGCTCGTGGCGACGTACAACGTGGCGACGCGCGGCGCCGCACGCGACAACACCCAGGCCGCCAACGCCGCCCTGGACGCGATGTCCCGGCCGGGCAGGGCCGGGGCGTACGCCGCGCCTTCGAGCGACGGACAGGCCCTCCTGGTCGCCGCGCTCAAGGCCACCGGCATCCCCGTGATCACCCTCGCCGTGCGCAATCCCTACGACATCGCGCACCTGCCCGACGTGGACGCCTCGCTCGCCTCGTACTCCTGGACGGACGTCGAACTGCGCGCCGCGGCCCGGGTGATCGCGGGGCGCGCCGCGCCCCGGGGCCGGCTGCCCGTGCCGGTGCGGCGGGCGGACGATCCGGCGCAGGTGCTGTACCCGGTCGGCCACGGCCTTACGTACTGAGAGGTACGACGCACTACCGGCGCACCACCCCCAAATGACCCAAAGCGCCCTGTGCACCTGGCGTGCGCCCGCCCCGGCAGGTCACGCTGGGTGCACATATCGGGGGGACTGCCATGCTCGTCTGCACCGCGGCGCGGCCTCGTGCGGCCTGGGGGACGGTCTGCGCGCTGCTGCTCGTGGTCGCGCTGACGGGCTGCCAGAAGTCCGGGGAATCCCCGTCGGGCCGGAGCGACGACCAGGCGCCCACCGCCGCGCACCCCAGCGGATTCGGCGCGGTGTTCCTCGCGGTGGACGAGTGCGGTTCGCGCGGGCGCGACACGTTCACCGAGGTGCCGTGCACCAGCGAGCGGGCCGCCGCGCGGGTCGTCGCGCGCTACGACGGCGAGGTCAGGGAGGGCCCGGCCTGTCCCGCCCGTACGGACTTCGTGCTGCACATCAGCGAGAGCAGGCCCGCGGTCGACGAGGACGGCGACGGCGAGGTCCCGCGGGGCTACGCGTGCATGCGGAACCTGGAACCGCCGCACCCCGGTGACCCCGGGGGCGGCGGCGGGCCGCGGACCGTCGTCGGAGACTGCGTCTACGGCGCGGGGCGCGGCCGGGTGCGGGAGACCGCCTGCGACGGCTCCGGCAGGCGCGACCCGGAGTACCGGGTCGCGACGGCGGTGACGCGGCGGGCCGAGTGCCCGCCCGCCACCCAGCTCTACGTGTCCCTGGGCGGCGAGCGCCCGGTCGGATGTGCCGTGCGGATCTGACACGGTCCCGGCCGGGCGCCCCCGCCTCAAGGGCGCGCGCCCGTCACGGACGCAGCGTCAGCTCCTTCTGCACGTCGCGCCGGTCGAGCTTCTTGTCGTACGGGGCGAGCGGCTTGCCCGAGGCCGACGAGACCCCGGCCCACGCCTGGATCCGCTGCGTCGCCTTCGCCTTGTCGTCCGCGACGAGCTGCGACACGCTCGCGCCGTGGTTGGCGCCCGGCGCCGTGAAGACGTACGAGTCGTGCTTGGCGCCCTTGGCGGGCCGGAACTGCTCGGCGCCCCACGGGTCGAACTCGCCGTACACGTACAGCATCCGGTGCGCGTTGTGCCGCACCCAGCGGTCCACGTCGCTCATGGCGTGCGGCTTGAACCTCATGGGGATGTCGCGGGGCACGAAGTTCCGCGGCGGCTGGTAGCCGTAGCGGCTCAGCTTGCCGAGCCAGGGCTGCTTGATCGAGGGCGAGCCGAGCTCGGTGCCCGCCTGGTAGTAGTACGGCGTGTAGGTCTCAAGACCCTGGTCGGTGTAGGAGGACCAGCCGCCCACCGACTCCACGTAGTCGAAGATCTGCTGATCGGTCGCGGTCTTCGCGTCCGGGATCGTGCCGCAGGCGGTGGCGGCGGGCTGGTACTGCCAGAAGCCCCACACCAGGTCGAGGACGACGGCCTCGAACGCCTTGTCCAGCGTGCCGACGGTCTTGAAGGTGTAGCCCTCCGCCTCGGCGTAGGCCGCGAGCTTCTTCGACAGCGGCTCCCTGCGCACCAGCGCCTCGCGCTGCACGTCCTGGATCGCGGTGCGGCACTGGGTGGGGCCGACGCCCGCGAGGAACCTGTCGTACGCCGAGTCCTCCTTGTCGACCACGTCGTTGGGCGCGACGTAGGCGACCACGCCGTCCATGTCACGCGGGTAGAAGCGCTCGTAGTACGTGGCGGTCATGCCGCCCTTGGAGCCGCCCGTGGCCAGCCACTTCTTGCCGTAGATCGGCTTCAGCGCCTGGTAGATGCGGTGCTGGTCGCTGGCGGCCTGCCAGATGTCCAGCTTGCTCCAGTCGGCCGGGTCGGGGCGCGACGGGTTGAAGAAGCGGTACTCCATGGAGACCTGGTTGCCGTCGACGATCTGCGTCGGCTCGCGACGGCTGGGGGTCGTCGAGACGTTGTAGCCACCGGTGTAGAAGACCGAAGGACGGCCGGTGTCCTTGTGCAGCACGGTGATGCGCTGCTTGAAGGTGCCCTTGGACGGGTGCCGGTGGTCCACCGGCTGGGTGTAGTTCAGGACGAAGAAGCGGTAACCGGTGTACGGCTTCTCCTCGATCAGGCTCATGCCGGGTATGGCGAGCAGCCTGTCCTTGATGTCGGCGGCACTTGACATGTCCGAAGTACCTGGGACGTCCGGTTCCGCGGCGGTCGCCGCTCCCGTCGTCGTCGCCCCGGCCGCGCTCATCGTGCCTATCAGCACGACGAGCGACAGCAGCCATCTGAGCGCCTTGCGCATGCACCCTCCCCTGTCGACACAGCAATGCACCGGAACCTAACGGAGCAACTGGGTCCGCACCAGAGGAGATTGAGCGGTCAGCAGAGGATCCAGCCCGAACTGACCGCGCCCCGGCCGATCTTGCCGGTCACCCAGACGCAGCGGTGGCCCGCGTGGACCGTCACCGGGCCCGCGTGGTGGGTGTAGCGGCCCTTGTCGCGGGCCGGGCGGCTGCCGCGCGCCTTGATGCTGACCGACATCGACGTACGGGCGCCTGGCCGCTTGGCGAAGGCGATGGCGCAGAGGTAGCCGCGCGACTTGAAGATCTCGACCCGTCCTGTGGTGAACGGCAACGTGCGCACCTTGTGTCCCGCGCAGGACGCCTTGGCGGGCTTCGTGGCGGGCTTCGCCGAGGCGACGCCGGGGCCCGCGAGGACGAGCAGCACGGCGGCGGCGAGCACGGCGACGCCGAGCGCCGGCCCGCGTCGTGTCCCAGCACTGCTCACGTGTGTCCCTCCCACCCCTGTGGCATCAGCGTACTGATGTACGGACGCCACCCGAAGCCCGCGCGGTTGCGGGATCGGGGGCATTTTTGCCGCGGAAGGGATACCGCGGAGTAACCCCGGCATCGGCAGCTCCCCGCCGGGGCCCTCCCCGCCTCACGTCGACGTGCTCAGCTCCGGCTCGTCCTCGCCCACGAACGTCCGCCACAGCCGCGCGTACCGCCCGTCGAGCGCGAGCAGCTCCTCGTGCGTGCCGTCCTCCGCGACCTGCCCGTGGTCCATGACGACCACCCGGTCGGCGCGGGCCGCCGTGGTCAGGCGGTGGGCGACGACGAGCGTGGTGCGCTTGCCCGCTATGCGGTCGGTGGCCTGGTTGACCTGCGCCTCGGTGGCGAGGTCGAGCGCCGCGGTCGCCTCGTCGAGGAGCAGGATGTCCGGGTCGACGAGCTCGGCCCTGGCCAGCGCGATCAGCTGGCGCTGCCCGGCCGACAGATTGCGGCCGCGCTCGCTGACCTCGTGCAGATAGCCGCCGTCGAGCGTGGCGATCATGTCGTGCGCGCCGACCGCGCGGGCCGCCGCCTCGACCTGCGCGTCGGTGGCGTCGGGACGGCCGTAGGCGATGGCGTCCCTGACCGTGCCCGCGAAGAGGTACGCCTCCTGCGGGACGACGCCGAGGCGGTGCCGGTAGGAGGTCATGTCCAGGTCCCGCAGATCGGTGCCGTCGACGGTGACCCGGCCGCCCGTCGGGTCGTAGAAGCGGGCGACGAGCTTGACCAGCGTGGACTTGCCCGCGCCTGTCTCGCCGACGAAGGCGACGGTCTGACCGGCCGGGATCCGCAGGCGGATGCCGGTGAGGGCCTCCTCGTCGTCCGCGTAGGCGAAGTTCACGTCGTCGAAGGCGATGTCGCCGCGGAGCGAGAGGACGTCGAGCGGCTCGTCGGCGGCCTCGGTCGAGGTCGGCTCCTGGAGCAGCTCCTGGATGCGGCCGAGCGAGACCGTGGCCTGCTGGTAGCCGTCGAAGACCTGCGACAGCTGCTGCACGGGGGCGAAGAACAGGTCGATGTAGAGCAGGTACGCGACGAGCGCGCCGGTCGTCAGGGTGCCCGCCTCGACCCGGCCCGCGCCCACGATCAGCACGGCGACGACGGCCACCGACGACAGGAACTGCACGAACGGGAAGTACACGGAGATCAGCCACTGGCCCCTGATGCGGGCCGCGCGGTAGCTGGCGCTGCCCGCGGCGAACCGCTCGCCGCCCGCCCGCTCGCGCCGGAACGCCTGCACGATGCGCAGCCCCGCGACGGACTCCTGGAGGTCGGCGTTGACCACGGAGACGCGCTCACGGGCCAGTTCGTACGCCTTCACGCTGGCCTTGCGGAAGAAGTAGGTGCCGACCACGAGCAGCGGCAGCGTCGCGAAGACCACCAGGGCCAGCTGTACGTCGATGACGAGCAGCGCGACCATGATGCCGAAGAACGTGACGACGGAGACGAAGGCCGTGACGAGACCGGTCTGCAGGAACGTGGAAAGGGCGTCCACGTCGGTGGTCATCCGGGTCATGATGCGCCCGGTCAACTCCCGCTCGTAGTAGTCGAGCCCGAGCCGCTGGAGCTGCGAGAAGATCTTCAGCCGCAGCGAGTAGAGCACCCGCTCGCCGGTACGTCCGGTCATCCGCATCTCGCCGGTCTGGGCGATCCACTGGACGGCGACGGCCGCGAGCGCGAGCCCCGACGCCGCCCAGACCGCGCCGAGCGCGAGCTGGTTGACGCCCTCGTCGATGCCGTGCCGGATCAGGACGGGCAGCAGCAGGCCCATGCCCGCGTCCACGGTGACGAGCAGCAGGCTCAGGAGCAGCGCGGCGCCGAACCCGGCGAGCAGCCTGCGCAGTCCGTAGGACTCCTCGGGCGTGACGGCCCGCGCCTCGTCGATGTCGGGGGTGTCGACGGCCGGCGGCAGCGCGTCGACCTGGGCGAGCAGTTCGGGCGTCGACGGCATCCCGGAGAGCGCGACGTCCTTCGGTTCGCGGTCGCCGGTCCACAGCGCGGGCGTGATGCCGCGCTCGGCGTCGAACTCGGCGTCGAGTTCGGCGCGTACGGAGGTGTCCTCGGGCAGGCCCGCGGGGAGCGTGTGGCCCGGCGAGACGCCGCCGAGCTCGTCCGGGTCGGTCAGGAGCCGCCGGTAGAGGGCGGAGCGCCGCTCCAGCTCCTGGTGGGTGCCGATGTCGGCGAGGCGGCCCTCGTCCAGGACGGCGATGCGGTCGGCGAGGCCGAGGGTGGAGCGGCGGTGCGCGATGAGGAGCGTGGTGCGGCCCGCCATGACCTGCCCCAGGGCCTCGTGGATCTCGTGCTCCACGCGCGCGTCCACCGCGGAGGTGGCGTCGTCCAGGACGAGGAGGCGGGGGTCGGTGAGGATGGCGCGGGCGAGCGCGATGCGCTGGCGCTGGCCGCCGGAGAGGGTCAGGCCCTGCTCGCCGACCGTGGTGGCGTACCCGTCGGGCAGCTCGGAGATGAAGCCGTGGGCCTGCGCGGCGCGCGCGGCGGTCTCGATCTCCTCCTGGGTCGCCTCCGGGTGGCCGTAGGCGATGTTCGCGCCGACGGTGTCGGAGAAGAGGAAGGAGTCCTCGGGCACCAGGCCGATGGCCGACCTGAGCGAGTCGAGGGTCAGCTCGCGCACGTCCCGGCCGCCGATCAGGACGGCGCCGTGCGTCACGTCGTAGAAGCGGGGCAGCAGCAGCGAGACGGTGGACTTGCCGCTGCCGGAGGAGCCGACGACGGCGAGGGTCTCGCCGGGGGCTATCTGGAAGGAGAGGCCGTCCAGGACCGGCCTGTCCTCCTCGTACGCGAAGGAGACGCCGTCGAACTCGACGGTGGCGGGGGCGTCGGCGGGCAGTTCCTTGGTGCCGTCGGTCATGCTCGGCTCGGTGTCGATGAGTTCGAGGACGCGCTCGACGCCGGCGCGGGCCTGCTGGCCCACGGTGAGCACCATGGCGAGCATCCGCACGGGCCCGACGAGCTGCGCGAGATAGGTGGAGAAGGCGACGAACGTGCCGAGCGTGATCTCCCCGCGCACCGCGAGCCAGCCGCCGAGGGCCAGCATGGCGACCTGGCCGAGCATCGGTACGGCCTGGAGGGCGGGCGTGTAGCGGGAGTTGAGCCGGATGGTGCGCAGGCGGCCCGCGAAGAGCTTGCGGCCGACCTCGCGGAGCTTGCCGGTCTCCTGCTCCTCCTGCCCGAAGCCCTTCACCACGCGCACGCCGCTGACCGAGCCGTCGACCACACCGGCGACGGCGGCGGCCTGCGCCTGCGCGTACCAGGTGGCGGGGTGCAGCCGGGAGCGGGAGCGGCGGGCGATGACCCACAGGGCGGGGGCGACGGCGAGGGCGACGAGGGTGAGCGGCAGCGAGAGCCACGCCATGATCCCGAGGGAGATCACGAAGAGCAGGATGTTGCCGATGGTCATCGGCAGCATGAAGAGCAGGCCCTGGATGAGCTGGAGGTCGCTCGTGGCCCGGCCCACGACCTGGCCGGTGGAGAGCTCGTCCTGGCGCCGCCCGTCGAGCTTCGTGATCGTCCCGTACATCTCGGTGCGCAGGTCGTGCTGGACGTCGAGGGCGAGCCGGCCGCCGTAGTAGCGGCGGATGTAGGTGAGGACGTAGACGACGAGGGCGGCGCCGAGCAGGGCGCCCGCCCAGGGGCCCATGGTTCTGCCGCCGCCCTGCCCCTCGGCGCCGATGACGTCGTCGATGATCACCTTGGTGATCAGCGGGACCACGGCCATGACGGCCATGCCGGCCAGCGAGGAGCCGAGTGCGAGCACGACGTCCTTCGGATACCGCCAGGCGTAGCCGATCAGCCGTTTCGCCCAGCCGGCCGCCTGCTCCGACCCGCCCCGTTCCTCCGCCACCAGCTGCCTCCCGTCGACCTGACCTGCCGAGAGGCCCAACACGGCGGGATGCGGATTTCATCCCGCCGCAACAAATCAGGGCGCTCCCGGCGCTCGGCCGGTCAGCCCGCGGGCACCGCCACGAACGCTTCCTTCGGCGAGTCCGTGGGCGCGTACCGGGCCGCCGTACGGGGCGCCAGGTCCTTGTGGATGGCCTTGGCCACGCCCTGGATGGTGGTGACGCCGTAGTTCATGGAGCTGTTGCCGTGGGTGAGCACGGAGATCGTGTAGTCGTGGCCGCCGCCCTTGAACGCGCCGACGCTGTGCACCCGCCAGCCGTGCGTGGACCGCTGCAGCCAGCCGTTCTTGACGTGGATCTTGACGGCGGACGGGGCGCCCGCGGGGGTGCCCCAGCGCTGCGAGGAGACGACCTTGTTCATCAGCTTGAGGATGTAGGCGCGCGCGTTGTCGCTGAGGACGGAGTTCTTCGCGGTGATCAGCCCGAGGAGCTTCTGCTCGTCGGTGGCGTTGATCCGGGTCAGGCCCCAGTAGCCGCCGGAGCCGGGCACGGTCTTGGTCATCTTGGCGGCCTTGAGGAACGCCTTGATCTTGCCGGTGCCGAGCTGGCGCCAGAGCGCGCTGGTGGCGTTGTTGTCCGACTTGGTGATCATGGCGTACGCGAGGTCCGACTCACGGGTCGACAGCCTGCGCTCGGTCTTCTTCGCGTCCCACAGGAGCGTCGCGAGGACGGTCACCTTGACGACGCTCGCCGAGTCGAAGGAGTCGCCCGCGCGCAGGGTGCAGGTGGTCTTGGTGGTGCGGTCGTACAGCCCGACGGCGACGGTGCCCTTGCGGTTCTTCAGGGCCGCCGTGATGTCCTTCTTGAGCTTGGCGGCCAGGCCCGACTGCGCGGAGGTGCAGCTGACCTGCGGCGCCGCGGCGGCGGACGCGGGCGCGGCGGCCGCGGCGAGCGGCACGAGCAGCCCGGCGGCGACGCCCGCCGAGAGCACGCGGGCACGCCTGGATATACCGGATGTCCGGTGAGTCATGGAGCTTCCCATCCCCTGTGTGCGAAACGAGTGCGCCCCCGGCGCACTCGCCCCACATGACTCACCGATGGTGGTGAAAGGTTGCACGAAAACAGAGAAGTTGTACGAAACCTCTCGGCGGCCCGGTGCCGCGGTGCCCGGCGGCTCAGCCCAGGTGCGTCGGCGCGAACATCCGCAGCAGCGCGGGCAGCACCACGACGGAGGGACCCGGCTGCGCGAGGGCCTTCGCGAGGTCGTCGCCGAGGGTCTCCGGAGTCGTCCGCACGCCCGGCACCCCGAAGGACTCCGCGAGCGCCACGAAGTCGGGCCGCGCCAGCTCCGTGGCCGTCGCCTCGCCGAACGCGTCGGACATGTACTCGCGCAGGATGCCGTAGCCGCCGTCGTCGACGATCAGCCAGGTCACGTTGAGCCCGTACTGCTTCGCCGTGGCCAGCTCCGCGATCGAGTACATCGCGCCGCCGTCGCCCGAGACCGCGAGGACCGGGTGCGAGGGGTCGGCCGCGGCCGCGCCGAGCGCCGCGGGGAAGCCGTAGCCGAGGCCGCCGGCGCCCTGCGCCGAGTGCATCGTGTTCGGGCGCCGCGCGTCGAAGGCCGACCAGGCCCAGTACGCCAGGATCGTCATGTCCCAGAAGGACGGCGACGTGTCCGGCAGGGCCGCGCGGACGGCGCCGAGCACCTGCCGCTCCAGGGTGAGGTCCTGGGCGTCGATGCGCTCCTCGACCTTGGCCAGGAGCGCCGCGACCCGCTCGGGCGCCGAGGGGTCCTCCCTGGGCGCGTCGATCGTCTCCAGGAGGGCGGAGAGCGCGAGGCGCGCGTCCGCGTGGATGCCGAGCGCGGGGTGGTTGGACTCCAGCTTCCCGGCGTCCGCCTCGATCTGGATCACCCGGCCGCGGGGCTTGAACGTGTGGTAGTTCGAGGACAGTTCGCCGAGGCCGGAGCCGACGACGAGCAGGACGTCCGCGTCTTCCAGGAAGTCCGTGGTGTGCCGGTCCTCCAGCCAGGACTGGAGCGAGAGCGGGTGCTCCCAGGGGAAGGCGCCCTTGCCGCCGAAGGTCGTGACGACGGGGGCGTTGACCAGCTCGGCGAGCGCGCGCAGCTTGCCGGAGGCGTCCGCGCGCACCACACCGCCGCCCGCGATGATCGCGGGGCGCTCGGCGCGGGACAGCAGATCGGCGGCCACCGCGGTCAGTTCGGGGCGCGGCACGACCTCTTCGGGGGTCGCGTCCATCGCCGTGACCACCGGCAGCGTCGTCTCGGCGAGCAGCACGTCCTGGGGGATCTCGACCCAGACCGGGCCGTGCGGCGCGGTGAGGGCGGACTCCCAGGCGGCGGCGATCGCGGAGGGGATCTGCGAGGCCGTACGGACCGTGTGCACGGACTTGACGACGTCCCTGAACGAGGCCTGCTGGTCGCGCAGTTCGTGCAGATAGCCGTGGCGGCCGCCGCCGAGCCCGGCCACCGGGACCTGGCTGCCGATCGCGAGGACCGGCGAGGAGCCCGCGGCCGCCTCCTGGAGCGCGGCGAGCGAGGTGAGCGCGCCGGGCCCGGTGGACAGGAGCAGCGGGGCGACCTCGCCGGTGATCCGGCCGTACGCGTCGGCCGCGAAGCCCGTGTTGTTCTCCACCCGGAAGCCGACGTACGAGAGCGCGGAGCGGCGCAGCGCGTCGAACATGCCGAGCGCGTGCTGGCCCGGCAGGCCGAAGACGGTGGTGGCGCCGAGGCCCTGGAGGGTCTCGACGACGAGGTCGCCGCCGTTGCGCCCCGGGGGCGGGTTCAGGGCGGCCTCGGTCTGGGCGGCGGTGGGCCTCAGTACGACGTCGTGGTCGTGGGTCACTGGTCGCTCCCCGTCCCGCGGGCCTCCGCGATCTGGCGGGACATGATCGTCGTCAGTTCGTACGCCGTGTGGGAGGCGGCGACGGCGGTGATCTCCGCGTGGTCGTAGGCGGGGGCGACCTCGACGACGTCGGCGGAGACCAGGTTGCAGGAGGAGAGGCCGCGCAGGATCTCCAGGAGCTCGCGGGAGGTCATGCCGCCCGCCTCGGGGGTGCCGGTGCCGGGCGCGTGCGCCGGGTCGAGGCAGTCGATGTCGATGGAGATGTACAGCGGGCGGTCGCCGATGCGCTGGCGCAGCTGGTCGGCGACCTCGTCGGCGCCGCGGCGGTAGACGTCCGCCGACGTGACGATGCCGAAGCCCATCTTCTCGTCGTCGGTGAGGTCCTTCTTGCCGTACAGCGGGCCGCGCGTGCCCACGTGGCTGAGCGCCTCGGTGTCGAGGATGCCCTCCTCGACGGCCCTGCGGAACGGGGTGCCGTGGGTGTACTCGGCGCCGAAGTAGGTGTCCCAGGTGTCCAGGTGCGCGTCGAAGTGGAGCAGCGCGACCGGGCCGTGCTTCTTGGCGACCGAGCGCAGGAGCGGCAGGGCGATGGTGTGGTCGCCGCCGAGCGTCATCATGCGGGCGCCGGTGCCGAGCAGGTCGTCGGCGGCGGCCTCGATGGTCTCCACCGCCTCGTTGATGTTGAACGGGTTGGCGGCGATGTCGCCCGCGTCCGCGACCTGCGCGAGCGCGAACGGCGAGGCGTCCTGCGCCGGGTTGTAGGGACGCAGCAGCCGCGACGCCTCACGGATCGCGTTGCCGCCGAAGCGGGCGCCGGGCCGGTAGGAGACGCCGCTGTCGAAGGGCACGCCGACCACGGCGATGTCCGTCCTGCCGCCGACCTCGTCGAGGCGGGGCAGGCGGGCGTACGTCGCCGGGCCCGCGTACCTCGGGATGCGGGAGGAGTCGACGGGGCCGCGGGGCGTCTCGCTGCTGCTCATGGAGTGCCTTTCTTCTTACGCTTCGATGCGCTTTGTGAGCGTTTTCTGACTCTACTGAGGTACGGGGGCCGGTTCGGCCTCGGGCTCGGCACCGCGCCCCGCCAGGCGCTCGCGCCAGGCGGCGAGCACGGCCGCGTCGGTGGGCCTGGTGGCCAGGGAGACGACCACGTAGACGGCCAGTGAGGTCAACAGGCCGTAGTAGACGGGCTCGTTGGCGAGGATCCCGTACCACCACATCAGGCCGACGACCGAGAGCCCACCGGCGGCGACGGCCGCCAGCGCGCCAGGCGCCGTGCCGCGCCGCCACAGCAGCCCGCCGAGGATCGGCACGAGCAGGCCGGCGACGAGCAGGTTGTACGCGACGGTCAGCGCCTGGACGACGTCGTTGAGCGCGATGGCGATACAGATGACGGCGATGCCCATGACCAGGATGAAGAGGCGGTTGCCCTTCACCTCGTCGTGCGCCTCGTCCGCCCCCCTCGGGGAGACGACGCCCCGCAGCCGCGACCAGATGTCGTTGTTGGCGACGGTGGCGCAGGCGATGAGCGCTCCGGAGGACGTCGACATCACGGCGGCGAGCGCGGCGGCGAGGACCAATCCGCGCACGCCCATGGGCAGTTCGTCCTTGACGATGGTCGCGAAGGCCGCGTCGGCGCTCGGCAGCTTGGGGTACATGACCTTGGCGGCGGTGCCGATGACGGCGCCCGCGATCGCGTAGACCAGACAGTACGTACCGGCGACGGTGCCTCCGTAGCGGGCGACCTTGTCGCTGCGGGCGGTGAAGACGCGCTGCCAGATGTCCTGCCCGATGAGCATGCCGAACGTGTAGATCAGCACGTACGTGAAGATCGTCTCGCCGCCGATGCCGAGCGGGTCGAAGTACTCGGTGGGCAGCTTCGCCTTCATCTCGCTGAAGCCGCCCGCCTTGACGACGGCGATGGGCAGCAGGAGGAGCAGCACGCCGATGGTCTTCACCACGAACTGCACCATGTCGGTGAGCGTGATGGACCACATGCCGCCGAGCGTGGAGTACGCGACGACGATCGAGCCGCCGATGACGATCGCCACGGTGCGGTTCAGGTCGAACAGGACGTCGAAGATCGTGGCGTACGCGATGGTCGAGGTGACCGCGAGCATCAGCGTGTACGCCCACATGACCACTCCGGAGATGACGCCCGCGCGCCCTCCGTAGCGCAGGTCGAGCATCTCGGAGACGGTGTAGACCTTCAGGCGCGCGATCCGGGCCGAGAAGAAGACGCTCAGCGCGAGCAGTCCGAGGCCGATGGTGAAGACCATCCAGGCGCCGGAGAGCCCGTACTGGTAGCCGAGGCCGACGCCGCCGATGGTGGAGGCGCCGCCGAGCACGATGGCGGCCATCGTCCCGGAGTACATCCACGGCCCGAGGCGGCGTCCGGCGACCAGGAACTCGCTCTTGGACTTGGCGCGGCGCATGCCCCACCAGCCCATGGCCAGCATCCCTGCGAGATAGACGACGATCACTGTGTAGTCGACGGCCATGGGGGGGCCTCCTTCGCGCACCTCGGTGGCGTGTCGTGCAGATGGGGGTGAGGACCGGCCCTGGGGACATCCGCCCGTACCCACGGCCTCTGGTCGGCACGACCTTAGGTGGCCGGAAAGCAACGCTGAAGTGTACGTTTCCTCCACTCTCCACGATCGAGATGGATGGAACGTCCACCATGGCCGACCCCACGGCTCCGCCCACCCCGCCCGTCCCGCTCACCGCGCTGCTCGCCCGCGAGGACCTGGGCCTGCGCCAGATCGCGGGCCCGCCTGCGGCGGACACGGCCGTGCAGTGGGTGCACACCTCGGAGATGGCGGACCCCTACCCGTACCTGCTCGGCGGCGAGCTGCTCCTGACGGCGGGCGTGCACATCACCGACCCGGCGGCGGGCTCGGGCGGCCACCTGGACGCCTACGTCGCCCGCATCGTCGCGGCGGGCGGCGCGGCCCTCGGCTTCGGTGTCGCGCCCGTGCACGACACCGTGCCGCGCGCTCTCGTCGACGCCTGCGACCACTACGGCCTGCCGCTCCTCGAAGTCCCGCCGCGCACCACGTTCAGCGGCGTCGCCCGCGCGGTGTGGCGGCTGATGGCCGAGGCCAGGCACACCGAGCTGCGCCGGGTGACGGAGGCGCAGCAGGGCCTCGCCACGGCGGCGGCGCGGACCGACCCGATCCCGGCCGTGCTGCGCCAGCTGGCGGCCCGGCTCGGCGGGATCGCGGTCCTGTACGGGCCGGAGGGGACGGAGCTCCAGGCGGCGGGGCGGACCCCGGGCGCCGCGCGCGAGGCGCTGCGGGAGCTGACGGCGGTCGTGCGCCGCGCCGCGCCCACCGCGCCCGCGTCCGCCTCGGACACCGCCGACGCCGTCCACCTGGCCGCCTACGCGCTCGGCGGCGGCCGCGGCTTCGCGCTCGGCATCGCCACGGACCGCCGCGAACCGGGCGACCACACCATCGCGGGCGCCGCCGTCGTCCTGCTCTCCCTGCTCACCGGCGAACACCAGAGCACCTCCGAGGCGGCCCGGTCCGCCGCCCTGGTCCGGCTCCTGCTGGGCGCGTCGCCGCACGACGTCGCCCCGCTCCTGGGCAGCGACCGGTGGACCGTGGTGCACGCGCGCGGTGAGCACACCCCGCTGGCCGCGTCCGCGCTCGCCGCGGCGCTGGGCAGCGCCCTGGCCGACCCGCGCGGCGCCGACGACGTGGTCCGCCTCCTCGTCCCCGCCGACCGCGAGATCGCCCCCGCCGACGGCTGGACCCTGGGCGTCGCCGAGCCCGCGCCCGCCGCCGGCCTGGCGGCCGCGGACGCCCAGGCGGCCCGCGCCCTGCGCCGCGCGGAGGCCACCCGCGTCCCCCTGGTCCACCACCACGCGAACGGCCTCGCCGCCCTGGTCGCCCCCGAGGAGGCCGAGGCCCACGCGCGCGTGCTCCTGTCCCCCCTGTCCGACAACGAGGCCCTGACGACCACCTTGCGCACCTGGCTCTCCCTGCACGGCAGCTGGGACCGCACGGCGGTGTCCCTGGGCGTCCACCGCAACACGGTCCGCCAGCGCATCACCCGCTGCGCGACCCTCCTGACCGCAGACCTCGACGACCCGGACGTACGCATGGAACTGTGGTTCGCCCTGAACCGCACTTCGTAAAGGACAAGCCCGGCGGGGGCGCCCCTTTAGGGGCGCGGGGAACGACGCGACGAGCCACGACGAACCCGCAGGCGAAGACAAGGGGCGCGAGGAACTGCGCAAAGAGCCACGACGAACCCGCGGGTGAAGACGGACCAATCCCAGCCCAGCGCAGAGCACTCGTCCCGCACAATGGGGACCATGTCCATACCCAGCCGTGCCGCGCTCGTCGACCACCTCGTCCGCACCCGCATCGCGGGCGACGTCGCCACCCCCCGCGAGAACAACCTCAGCCACTACAGGAAGCTCGCGAACGGCGACCGCCACTACTGGCTCGGTCTGGAGCTCGGCGACCGCTGGACCGACGAGCAGGACGTCCTCGCGGTGATGGCGGAGCGCTGTGGCGTCGTCGACGACCCGCAGTTCCGGCACGGCCAGGACACCATCGACCCGGAGCTGACGGTGGACGCCCTGGAGCGGATGGCCGCCCGGCTGCGCAAGGCCGCCGCGGGCAAGCAGCGCGTCCTGTTCGCGACCGGCCACCCCGGCGGCCTGCTCGACGTGCACCGCGCGACGGCCGCCGCCCTGCGCGCCGCGGGCTGCGAGATCGTGGTGATCCCCGAGGGCCTGACGGCGGACGAGGGCATGGTCTTCCAGTTCGCCGACGTGGCGATGCTGGAGCGCGGCGCGACGCTGTGGCACACGCACTCCCCCGAGCCGATGAACGCGATCCTGGACGGCCTGGAGCGCGAGGGCCGCCCGGCGCCCGACCTGGTCGTCGCCGACCACGGCTGGGCGGGCCGCGCGGGCCAGCGCGGCCTGGACTCCGTCGGGTACGCGGACTGCAACGACCCGGCGCTGTTCATCGGCGAGGCCGAGGGCACCGTGCAGGTGACGGTCCCGCTGGACGACCACGTCACGAGCCCCCGGCACTACGACCCGATGACGGCCTACCTGCTGGACGCGGCGGGGCTGACCCCGGAGTCCTGAGCGGGTCCCGGCGTCGGGTCCAGGTACACCCGCCGCACCGCGGGGAAACGTTCCTGGATGCGCTGCGCCATCCGGTCGCAGGCCCGCTCGATGTCCGCGGCGCTGGACACGTCGCGGAAGTCGACCTTGGCCGCGACCAGCGCCTCGGCGGGCCCCTGGAGCAGCGTGGTCAGCTCCAGTACGTCGACGACGTGCGGATCGGCGAGCAGCTCGGCGCGGACCGCGGCCCGCATCTCCGGCGGCAGCGGACGGCCGATGAGCAGCTCGGAGTTGGCGTGCCCGAGGACGTAGGCGACGTACACGAGCAGCACGCCGATGCAGAGCGAGGCGACGCCGTCCCACACCCCGGACCCGGTGAGCTGCCCGCCGAGCAGGCCCGCCGCGGCGAGCACGAGGCCGACGAGCGCCGCCGAGTCCTCCATCACGACGGCCTTGACCGCGGTGTCGGGCGTGCGGCGCAGATAGCGCTTGAGGGGCACTCCGAAGCGGCCCGCCTCGTCGCGGGCCTGCCTGAGTCCGGTGCGCAGCGAGTAGCCCTCCAGGAGGAAGGCGATGGCGAGCACGACGTACGAGACGAGCGGGTCGCCCGGGTCCTCGCCGTGCGTGAGGGTGTGGATGCCGTCGTACACGGCGAAGACGCCGCCGCCGACGAAGGTGGCGACCGAGGCGAGCAGCGCCCAGATGTAGCGGGCCCCTCCGTAGCCGAGGGGATGCTCCTCGTCGGCGGGCTTGGCACCGGCCTTCAGGGAGACGAGCAGCATCAGTTCCGTGACGGTGTCCGCCACGGAGTGGGCCGCTTCGGAGAGCATCGCGCTGGATCCGCTGATGACGCCGGCGACGGCCTTGGCCACCGCGATCCCGAGGTTGGCGACGGCGGCGACGATGACGGTGAAGGTGCTCTCGCCGCCGCCTGCTTCACGCGCTGACGGTTGCTCACTCATGTTTCGGACGGTATGTCCGATCGGCGGTGAGCGCGATCCCCGGGACTCACCCGGGGCTCACCCAGGACTCACCGGGGAACGCGGACGACGCCTTCCTGGATGACGGTGACCGCGAGCCGCCCGTCCTGCGTCCAGATCCGCGCCTGCCCGAGGCCGCGCCCGCCGGAGGCCGAGGGCGACTCCTGGTCGTAGAGCAGCCATTCGTCGGCCCTGAAGGGCCGGTGGAACCACATGGCGTGGTCGAGGGAGGCGCCGACCACGTCGCCGACCGCCCAGCCGCCCCTGCCGTGTGCGAGCAGCACCGAGTCGAGGAGCGTCATGTCGGAGACGTACGTGGCGAGGCAGACGTGCAGCAAGGAGTCGTCGGCGAGCTTGCCGTTGGCGCGGAACCACACCTGGGAGCGCGGTTCGCGGGGCTGTCCGACGGTCGCCCAGGGCGGCACGTCCACATAGCGCAGGTCGACGGCGGCGCGGGCCTCCACGAGCCGCTCGGCGACGCGTGCGGGCAGATGGCGCGGCAGCATCTCGGCGGCCGTGGGCAGCGTCTCGGGGTCGGGCGCGGCCGGCCGCTCGCTCTGGTGCTCCAGGCCTTCCTCGTACGTCTGGAAGGACGCGGAGAGGTGGAAGATCGGCTGCCCGTGCTGGACGGCGACGACGCGGCGCGTGGTGAAGGAGCGGCCGTCGCGGATGCGGTCGACCGTGTAGACGATGGGCGCGCCGGGGTCACCCGGCCGCAGGAAGTACGCGTGCAGGGAGTGCGCGGGCCGGTCGTCGGGGACGGTGCGTCCGGCGGCGACGAGCGCCTGCGCGGCGACCTGCCCGCCGAAGACGCGGGGCACGAGCGCCGAGCGGCTCACGCCCCGGAAGATGTCCTCCTCGACCCGCTCCAGGTCGAGCAGATCGAGGAGGGCTTCAAGTGCCTGGTTCATGAAGGCAGTTCTACAGTTCTTGAGGAGTTCTACGGGCCGGTCCTTACAGGCCCATGTCCTTCGCGATGATCATCTTCATGACCTCGCTGGTGCCGCCGTAGATGCGGTTCACGCGGTTGTCCGCGTACAGGCGGGCGATCGGGTACTCGTTCATGAAGCCGTAGCCGCCGTGCAGCTGGAGGCACTTGTCGATGACGCGGTGCGCGACCTCGGTGTTGAAGAGCTTCGCGGACGCGGCCTCCGCGGCGGTCAGCTCGCCCCGGTCCAGGGCCTCGAGGGCGCGGTCGGCGACGGCCTCGGCGGCGTCCACCTCGGCCTGGCAGGCGGCCAGCTCGAACTTGGTGTTCTGGAAGGAGGCGACCGGCTTGCCGAAGACCGTGCGGTCCTGGACGTACTCCTTGGCGAACCGGACGGCGGCCTTGGCCTGCGCGTACGCCCCGTAGGCGATGCCCCAGCGCTCGGAGGGCAGGTTGCTGCCGAGGTAGTAGAAGCCCTTGTTCTCCTCGCCGAGGAGGTCCTCGACGGGGACCTTCACATCGACGAACGCCAGCTCGGCGGTGTCGGAGGTGCGCAGGCCCAGCTTGTCGAGCTTGCGGCCGATCGAGTAGCCCTCGGACTTGGTGTCGACGGCGAAGAGCGAGATGCCGAAGCGGCGGTCCTCGGCGGTCGGCGCGGAGGTGCGGGCGCAGACGATCACGCGGTCGGCGTGCACGCCGCCGGTGATGAAGGTCTTGGAGCCGTTGAGGACGTAGTGCGTGCCGTCCTCGGAGAGCTTGGCGGTGGTCTTCATGCCCGCGAGGTCGGATCCGGTGCCCGGCTCGGTCATCGCCAGGGCCCACATCTCCTCTGCGGAGACGAACTTCTCCAGGTAGCGCTTCTTCTGCTCGTCGGTGCCGAGCGCCTTGATGTACGGCAGGGCGAGCAGCACGTGCACGCCGGAGCCGCCGAAGGTGACGCCCGCGCGGGCCGTCTCCTCGTACTGGACGGCCTCGAACTTGTGCGATTCGATGCCCGCGCCGCCGAACTCCTCGGGGACGCTGATGCCGAAGAGGCCGAGCTCGGCCAGCTTGTAGTAGAACTCGCGCGGCACCTGGCCCGCCGCGAACCACTCGTCGTGGACCGGGACGACCTCGGCCTCGATGAAGGCGCGCAGGGTCTCCCGGAACGCCTCGTGGTCCTCATTGAAAACGGTACGGCGCACGGAGAACTCCTTCGGTACGGCACCAGGCACGGCCGGGCAGGATGCGACTAAGCGCTTGCTCAGATCAACGTTACCCGCCGGTCACCGGACCGTCCAGAGAGAGCCGCTGTCACACCGGTCACTCCGCGGCGGCGGCGAACGCGCCCCGCGCGAGGCGGTGCAGGAGCTCCGCCATGGCCGTACGACTGGGCAGGGCGTCGCGCCTGCTCAGGTGCGGCGTGGAGTTGAGCAGGCCGAAGACCGCGTGCACGGACACCCGGGCGGCGTTCTCGGCGAGGTCCGGATAGACCTTGCGCACCACGTCGACCCAGATCTCCACGTACTGCCGCTGGAGCTGGCGCACCAGCTTGCGGTCGCTGTCCCGCAGACGGTCCAGCTCGCGGTCGTGCAGGGTGATCAGGGAGCGGTCGTCGAGGGCGAAGTCGATGTGCCCCTCGATGAGCGAGTCGAGGACCCGCTCCGGCGACCCGTCGGTGTCGGCAAGGCACCGCTTGCCGCCCGTCAGGAGCTGTCCGCTGATGCCGACGAGCAGCTCGGCGAGCATCGCGTCCTTGCCCGCGAAGTGCCGGTAGAGACCGGGTCCGCTGATGCCGACGGCGGCCCCTATCTCGTCCACGCCGACCCCGTGGAACCCGCGCTCGGCGAAGAGCCGGGCGGCCTCCCTGAGGATCTGCTCGCGGCGGGTGGGGGCGTCGGTTCTCGTGGCCATGGAATTGATTCTAGACAGGGCGGTTAGCGCTCGTTAACCTGAACGAAACGCGTTAACGCTCACTAACCGATCCGGAGGTCACCGGACGGACCGGGCGGACCGAGTGCGTGGACCGAGCAAGGGGGCTCGACTGATGCGGCAGGCACCAGTGCTGACGAGCGCGGCTGATCCCGCGTCCGAGGCATGGCGGGCGAACGAGGCGGCGCACACCGCACTCGCCGAAGAGCTGCGGGAAAAGCTCGCGACGGCCAGGCTGGGCGGCGGCGAGCGCTCGCGGGCCCGCCACGTGGCGCGCGGCAAGCTGCTGCCACGGGACCGCGTGGACACCCTCCTCGACCCGGGCTCGCCCTTCCTGGAGCTGGCCCCCCTCGCGGCGGACGGGCTCTACGGAGGGGACGCTCCGGCGGCCGGCGTCATCGCGGGCATCGGCATGGTCTCGGGCCGCGCCTGCGTGATCGTGGCCAACGACGCCACGGTCAAGGGCGGCACGTACTACCCGATGACCGTCAAGAAGCACCTGCGCGCCCAGGAGGTGGCCCTGGAGAACCGCCTCCCGTGCCTCTACCTGGTGGACTCGGGCGGCGCCTTCCTGCCGATGCAGGACGACGTCTTCCCCGACCGCGAGCACTTCGGGCGGATCTTCTACAACCAGGCGCGGATGTCGGGCGCCGGCATCCCGCAGATCGCCGCCGTCCTCGGCTCCTGCACGGCGGGCGGGGCGTACGTCCCGGCGATGAGCGACGAAGCGGTGATCGTGCGCAATCAGGGCACGATCTTCCTCGGCGGCCCGCCCCTGGTGAAGGCCGCCACCGGCGAGGTCGTCACGGCCGAGGAGCTGGGCGGCGGCGAGGTCCACTCGCGCGTCTCCGGAGTCACCGACCACCTCGCCGAGGACGACGCGCACGCGCTGCGCATCGTGCGCACCATCGTCTCCACGCTCCCCGGCCGGAGCGAGCCGCCGTGGCAGGTCCAGCCCGCGGAGGAGCCCAAGGTCGACCCCCTGGGGCTGTACGGGGCGGTGCCGACGGATTCCCGCACCCCCTATGACGTACGCGAGGTCATCGCGCGCGTGGCCGACGGCTCGCGCTTCGCCGAGTTCAAGTCCGAGTTCGGCCAGACGCTGGTGACGGGCTTCGCGCACATCCACGGCCACCCGGTCGGGATCGTCGCGAACAACGGCATCCTGTTCGCCGAATCCGCCCAGAAGGGCGCCCACTTCATCGAGCTGTGCGACCAGCGCGGCATCCCCCTGGTGTTCCTCCAGAACATCTCCGGCTTCATGGTCGGCAGGGACTACGAGGCGGGCGGCATCGCCAAGCACGGCGCCAAGATGGTGACGGCGGTGGCCTGCACGCGCGTGCCCAAGCTGACGGTCGTGGTCGGCGGTTCGTACGGCGCGGGCAACTACTCGATGTGCGGCCGGGCCTACAGCCCCCGCTTCCTGTGGATGTGGCCGAACGCCAAGATCTCCGTGATGGGCGGCGAGCAGGCCGCGTCCGTCCTCGCGACCGTCAAGCGCGACCAGCTGGAGGCGCGCGGCGAAGAGTGGGCCGCCGAGGACGAGGAGTCCTTCAAGGACCCCATCCGCGCCCAGTACGAGCAGCAGGGCAACGCCTACTACGCCACGGCCAGGCTCTGGGACGACGGCGTGATCGACCCCCTTGAGACCCGCCAGGTCCTCGGCCTCGCCCTGACCGCCTGCGCCGAGGCCCCCCTGGGCGAGCCCGGCTTCGGCGTCTTCCGGATGTGAGGGGCCGACGATGAGCGACTTCCAGCAAGGGACCACCCCGGGGAGAGGGACCATGTTCGACACGGTGCTCGTCGCCAACCGCGGCGAGATCGCGGTCCGCGTCATCCGCACGCTGCGCGCGCTCGGCGTCCGCTCGGTCGCCGTCTTCAGCGACGCGGACGCGGACGCCCGGCACGTGCGCGAGGCGGACACGGCCGTGCGGATCGGTCCCGCACCGGCCACCGAGAGCTATCTGTCCGTCGGTGCCCTCCTGGAGGCGGCCGCGAAGTCCGGCGCCCAGGCGGTCCACCCGGGCTACGGATTCCTCGCGGAGAACGCCGGGTTCGCGCGCGCCTGCGCCGACGCGGGCCTCGTCTTCATCGGCCCGCCCGCCGACGCCATCGCCCTGATGGGCGACAAGATCCGCGCCAAGGAGACGGTGCGGAAGGCCGGTGTCCCGGTCGTCCCCGGTTCGTCGGGCAGCGGTCTGACCGATGCCCAACTGGCCGCCGCGGCACGCGAGATCGGCACCCCGGTGCTGCTCAAGCCGAGCGCGGGCGGCGGCGGCAAGGGCATGCGCCTGGTGCGGGACGAGGCACTGATCGACGAGGAGATCGCGGCGGCCCGCCGCGAGGCCCGCGCCTCCTTCGGCGACGACACGCTGCTCGTGGAGCGGTGGATCGACCGCCCGCGGCACATCGAGATCCAGGTCCTCGCCGACGGCCACGGGAACGTGGTGCACCTCGGCGAGCGCGAGTGCTCCCTCCAGCGCCGCCACCAGAAGATCATCGAGGAGGCGCCCAGCGTCCTGCTCGACGAGGCCACGCGCGCGGCGATGGGCGAGGCCGCGGTCCAGGCGGCCCGCTCGTGCGGGTACGCGGGCGCGGGCACGGTGGAGTTCATCGTCCCCGGCAAGGACCCCTCGTCGTACTACTTCATGGAGATGAACACCCGTCTCCAGGTGGAGCACCCGGTCACCGAGCTGATCACCGGGCTGGACCTGGTGGAGTGGCAGCTGCGCGTGGCGGCGGGCGAGCGGCTGCCGTTCGCCCAGGGCGACATCACCCTCACCGGGCACGCGGTCGAGGCCCGTATCTGCGCCGAGGACCCCTCCCGCGGCTTCCTGCCCTCCGGCGGCACGGTCCTCGCGCTGCACGAGCCGCAGGGCGACGGCGTGCGCACCGACTCGGGCCTGAGCGAGGGCACCGAGGTCGGCAGCCTGTACGACCCGATGCTGTCGAAGGTCATCGCGTACGGCCCCGACCGGGCGACGGCCCTGCGCAGGCTGCGCGCCGCCCTCGCCGACACCGTCACCCTCGGCGTACCGACGAACGCGGGCTTCCTGCGCAGGCTGCTCGCCCACCCGGCCGTGGTCGCGGGCGAGCTCGACACCGGCCTGGTGGAGCGCGAGGCGGACGCCCTGGTGCCCGACGGGGTGCCCGCCGAGGTCTACGAGGCGGCGGCGGCCGTCCGCGACGCGGCCCTCGCCCCGGCCGCCGAGGGCTGGACGAACCCCTTCTCCGTACCCAGCGGCTGGCGGCTCGGCGGCCCGCCCGCGCCGCTGACCCACTGGCTGCGCGTGCCCGGACTCGAACCCGTCACCCACGCCACCCAGGGGGCCCACACCGTCGAGGCCGGCCGCGTCCGCGTCACCGTCGACGGCACCCAGCACACCTTCCGCCGCGCGGGCGACTGGCTCGGCCGCGACGGCGACGCCTGGCACGTGCAGGACCACGACCCGGTGGCCGCGTCCCTGACCGGCGCCGCGCACGCGGGCGCCGACGCGCTCACCGCCCCCATGCCGGGCACCGTCACGGTCGTCAAGGTCTCCCCCGGCGACCGGGTGAGCGCGGGCCAGAGCCTCCTCGTGGTCGAGGCGATGAAGATGGAGCACGTCATCGCGGCGCCGCACGCGGGCACCGTCACCGAGCTCGACGTCACCCCGGGCGCCACGGTCGCCATGGACCAGGTCCTCGCCGTGGTCGAGCCCGACGAGCCCGCCGAGGCGGCCGGGGACGACCCGGCCGCCGCCCCCCAGGAGGCGTCATGACCGCCGCAGGACTCCCCATGGCCGTCCCCGCCGAGGGCCTGCCGCCCCGCGTCCGCATCCACGAGGTGGGCGCGCGCGACGGCCTCCAGAACGAGAAGGGGATCGTCCCCACCGAGATCAAGGCGGAGTTCGTCCACCGCCTCGCCGACGCGGGCCTGGCCACCATCGAGGCGACCAGCTTCGTGCACCCCAAGTGGGTGCCCCAACTGGCCGACGCCGAGCAGCTGTTCCCGCTGCTCGGCGACCTCCAGGGCGTACACCTGCCGGTGCTCGTGCCCAACGAGCGCGGCCTGGACCGCGCCCTCGCGCTCGGCGCGCACCGCGTCGCCGTCTTCGCCAGCGCCACCGAGTCCTTCGCCAAGGCCAACCTGAACCGCACGGTGGACGAGGCGCTCGCGATGTTCGACCCGGTGGTCTCCCGCGCCAGGGAGCACCGGCTGCACGTGCGCGGCTACCTCTCCATGTGCTTCGGCGACCCCTGGGAGGGCCCCGTGCCCGTCGCCCAGGTCGTCCGCGTCTGCCGCGCCCTGCTCGACATGGGCTGCGACGAGCTGAGTCTCGGCGACACGATCGGCGTGGCCACGCCCGGTCATGTGCGGGCCCTGCTCGCCGAGTTGAACGAGGAGGGCGTGCCGACCGACCGCGTCGGCGTGCACTTCCACGACACGTACGGCCAGGCGCTCGCGAACACCTTCGCGGCCCTGGAGCACGGTGTGACGACGGTGGACGCCTCCGCGGGCGGCCTCGGCGGCTGCCCCTACGCGAAGAGCGCCACCGGCAACCTCGCCACCGAAGACCTCGTGTGGATGCTGCAAGGACTCGGCATCGACACCGGGGTCGACCTCGGCCGTCTCAGCGCCACCAGCGCGTGGATGGCCGGCCAGCTGGGCCGACCCAGCCCGTCCCGCACCGTCCGCGCCCTGACCCCCCAGGAGCAGTGAAGAACGATGGACCACCGTCTGAGCCCCGAGCACGAGGAACTGCGCCGCACCGTCGAGGCGTTCGCGCACGACGTGGTCGCGCCGAAGATCGGCGACTTCTACGAGCGGCACGAATTCCCGTACGAGATCGTCCGCGAGATGGGCCGCATGGGCCTGTTCGGGCTGCCCTTCCCCGAGGAGTACGGCGGCATGGGCGGTGACTACTTCGCCCTGGGCATCGCCCTCG
The DNA here is from genome assembly GCF_044744425.1 of Streptomyces sp. NPDC087300. NCBI lineage: Bacteria > Bacillati > Actinomycetota > Actinomycetes > Kitasatosporales > Streptomycetaceae > Streptomyces > Streptomyces sp. NPDC087300. The sequence goes on along the minus strand of NZ_JBIUYI010000011.1, from coordinate 234,112 downwards.
AAGAGCTCGCCCGGGTCGACTCGTCGGTGGCGATCACCCTGGAGGCGGGCGTCTCGCTCGGCGCGATGCCGATCCACCTCTTCGGCACCGAGGAGCAGAAGCGCGCGTGGCTGCCGAAGCTGTGCGCGGGCGAGGTCCTCGGCGCGTTCGGCCTGACCGAGCCGGACGGCGGCTCGGACGCGGGCGGCACCCGCACGACGGCGGTGCGGGACGGCGACGAGTGGGTGATCAACGGCTCCAAGTGCTTCATCACCAACTCGGGCACGGACATCACCGGCCTGGTCACGGTCACCGCGGTCACCGGGCGCAAGCCCGACGGGCGCCCGCTGATCTCGGCGATCATCGTCCCCTCGGGCACGCCGGGCTTCACGGTCGCGGCGCCGTACTCGAAGGTCGGCTGGAACGCGTCGGACACCCGCGAGCTGTCCTTCTCCGACGTCCGGGTCCCCGCGGCGAACCTGCTGGGCGAGGAGGGCCGCGGCTACGCGCAGTTCCTGCGCATCCTCGACGAGGGCCGCGTCGCCATCTCCGCGCTCGCCACCGGACTCGCCCAGGGCTGCGTGGACGAGTCCGTGAAGTACGCCAAGGAGCGGCACGCCTTCGGGAAGCCGATCGGTGCGAATCAAGCCATCCAGTTCAAGATCGCCGACATGGAGACCCGGGCGCACATGGCCCGCGTCGGCTGGCACGACGCGGCCTCGCGCCTGGTCGCCGGTGAGCCGTTCAAGAAGGAGGCGGCCATCGCCAAGCTGTACTCCTCGACGGTCGCGGTGGACAACGCGCGCGACGCCACGCAGATCCACGGCGGGTACGGGTTCATGAACGAATACCCGGTGGCCAGGATGTGGCGCGACTCCAAGATCCTGGAGATCGGCGAGGGCACCAGCGAGGTGCAGCGCATGCTGATCGCACGGGAGCTGGGTTTCGCCGGCTGAGGTCCCGGCAAGGCGCGGATGACGTGAGGGGTCACTGGAATCGAAGTGAGCTTAGGCTAGCCTAAGGTCTAATTCCGGCCAGTGGCCCCGACGCCATTCCGTCACGAAAGCAGAGACTCATGCCCCAGCTCCGCCGCCCGTCCGCCACGACCGCGCCGTCCCGCCGCGGCATCCTCGCCGCCGGCGGCGCCCTCGGCCTCACCGCCGTCCTGGCGGCCTGCGGCAGCGAGAAGAAGGACGGCGGCGGCGCGGGCACGAAGGCGGGGGGCGCGTCGGGCCCCTGGAGCTTCAAGGACGACCGCGGCGAGACCGCCAAGAAGGACACGACGCCGAAGAACATCGTCGCCTTCACCGGTGTCGCGGCCGCCCTGTTCGACTACGGCATCGAGGTCAAGGGCGTCTTCGGCCCGACGAAGACCAAGGACGGCAAGCCCGACGTCCAGGCCGGCGACATGGACATCAGCAAGCTGACGATCATCGGCAACGAGTGGGGCCAGTTCAACATCGAGAAGTACGCGGGCCTCGCCCCGGACGTGCTCATCTCCACGATGTTCGACGACCAGGGCACCCTCTGGTACGTGCCGGACGAGAGCAAGGACAAGATCCTCAAGCTCGCCCCGAGCGTCGGCATCAGCGTCTACGACCGCCAGCTCACGCACCCGCTCCAGCGCATCCAGGCGCTCGCGGAGTCGCTCGGCGCGGACGTGAAGTCCGACAAGGTCGTCAAGGCGAAGAAGCGCTTCGAGGAGGCGTCCGAGCGGCTGCGTAAGGTCGCCAAGGCGCACAAGGACATCAGGGTCCTCATCGGCTCCGCGAGCCAGGACCTCTTCTACGTCTCGGGGTCGAACCTCTCGGTCGACCTGGAGTACTTCAAGGCGCTCGGCGTGAACATCGTCGAGCCCTCGGAGAAGGCGAAGAAGGAGTCCGGCGGCTGGTTCGAGAACCTCAGCTGGGAGAACGTCGACAAGTACGACGCGGACCTCATCATGATGGACAACCGCACCTCGGCGCTCCAGCCCGCCGACTTCGCCGCGTCCAAGCCGACCTGGCAGAAGCTGCCCGCGGTCAAGGCCGGCCAGGTCATCCCGCGCGTCTCCGAGCCGATCTTCTCCTACGACAAGTGCGCGCCGATCCTGGAGGACCTCGCGGACGCGATCGAGAAGGCGAAGAAGCTCAAGAAGTAGCCCGTCCCACCACGAACGCCCCACCAACAACGGAGTCACCCGGTCAAAACGGACCGAGTGGCTCCGTTTTTGTTACCCCGTGAGACCGGATGAACCCCCCGGGTTCAATGAGGCGCGAGCTTAGGTTAGGCTAACCTTAGTTTCACACCGCGCCCTCGCCTCCCCCTAATCCTGTCCCCGAGGGCGCGGTTCTAGTCCCCTCACCTGGAGGACAGTTCATGCGCTCGCACCTGCTCAACGACACCACCGCGGAGCGGTACCGCAGCACCGTTACCGAAGGAGTCGAGCGGGTGGCGGCCCAACTCGCCACCACCTCCCGTCCGTTCACCGGGATATCCGTCGACGACCTCGCACCCCGCATCGCGGCCGTCGACCTGGACAAGCCCCTGCACGACACCGTCACCGCGCTCGACGAGCTGGAGGAGCTCTATCTGCGCGACGCGGTGTACTTCCACCACCCCCGCTACCTCGCCCACCTCAACTGCCCCGTCGTCATCCCCGCCGTCCTGGGCGAGGCCGTGCTCTCCGCGGTCAACTCCTCGCTGGACACCTGGGACCAGTCGGCAGGCGGCACCCTGATCGAGCGCCGGCTCATCGACTGGACCACCGAGCGGATCGGCCTCGGCCCGGCCGCCGACGGCGTGTTCACCAGCGGCGGCACCCAGTCCAACCTCCAGGCGCTGCTGCTCGCCCGTGAGGAGGCCAAGGGCCAGGACCCCGCGAAAATGCGCATCTTCGCCTCCGAGGTCGGCCACTTCAGCGTCCAGAAGGCGGCCAGGCTGCTCGGCCTGGGCGAGGAAGCCGTCGTGGTCATACCCACCGACCACGACAAGCGCATGCAGACCGTGGCCCTCGCCCGCGAACTGGAGCGCTGCCGCCGCGACGACCTCACCCCCATGGCCGTCGTCGCCACCGCGGGCACCACGGACTTCGGCTCCATCGACCCGCTGCCCGAGATCGCCGAGCTCTGCGCGCAGTACGGCACCTGGATGCACGTGGACGCCGCGTACGGCTGCGGTCTGCTCGCCTCGCGCAAGAACCGGCACCTGCTCGACGGCATCGAGCACGCCGACTCGGTGACCGTGGACTACCACAAGTCCTTCTTCCAGCCGGTGAGTTCGTCGGCCGTCCTGGTGCGCGACCGGGGCACGCTGTCCCACGCGACGTACCACGCCGAGTACCTCAACCCGCGCCGCGCGGTGCAGGAGCGCATCCCCAACCAGGTCGACAAGTCCCTCCAGACGACCCGCCGCTTCGACGCGCTGAAACTGTGGATGACGCTGCGCGTGATGGGCGCCGACGGCATCGGCGGCCTCTTCGACGAGGTCTGCGACCTCGCCACGGAGGGCTGGAAGCTGCTCGCCGCCGACCCGCGCTACGACGTCGTGGTGGAGCCGCAGCTCTCCACGCTCGTCTTCCGCTACATCCCCCGGTCGATCTGCGACCCCGCCGTCATCGACCGCGCCAACCTCTACGCCCGCAAGGCCCTGTTCGCCTCCGGCGACGCGGTCGTGGCGGGCACCAAGGTGGGCGAGCGGCAGTTCCTGAAGTTCACCCTGCTCAACCCCGAGACCACCACCGACGACATCACCGCCGTCCTCGACCTGATCGCCGGCCACGCCGAGCAGTACCTGGGAGACTCCCTTGACCGCGCTTCCTGAGCCCCTCGACTTCATCGGGATCGGCCTCGGCCCGTTCAACCTGGGCCTGGCCTGCCTGACCGAGCCGCTCGACGAGCTGACCGGCCTCTTCCTGGAGTCCAAGCCCGACTTCGAATGGCACTCCGGAATGTTCCTGGAGGGCGCCCACCTCCAGACGCCTTTCATGTCGGACCTGGTCACGCTCGCCGACCCCACATCGCCGTACTCGTTCCTCAACTACCTTAAGGAAGCGGGGCGGTTGTACTCCTTCTACATCCGCGAGAACTTCTACCCGCTGCGCACCGAGTACAACGACTACTGCCGCTGGGCCGCCGCGAAACTCTCCTCGATCCGCTTCGACACCACGGTCGCCGAGGTGTCCTACGAGGACGACCTCTATGTCGTGCGCACCACGGCCGGCGAGTTCCTCCGCGCCCGCCGCCTGGTCCTCGGCACCGGCACGCCACCGCACCTGCCCGAGGCCTGCGAGGGGATCGGCGGCGACGCGATCCACAACTCCCGCTATCTGCAGAGCAAGCAGGAGCTGCAGAAGAAGGAGTCGATCACGCTGGTGGGCAGCGGCCAGTCCGCCGCCGAGATCTACTACGACCTGCTGAGCGAGATCGACGCGCACGGCTACCGGCTCAACTGGGTCACCCGGTCACCACGCTTCTTCCCGCTGGAGTACACCAAACTCACGCTGGAAATGACCTCGCCGGACTACATCGACTACTTCCACGCGCTGCCCGAGCCGACCCGCTACCGCCTGGAGACCCAGCAGAAGGGCCTCTTCAAGGGCATCGACGGGGAGCTGATCGACTCGATCTTCGACCTGCTCTACCAGAAGAACCTCACCGGACCCGTGGGCACCCGGCTGCTCACCAATACCGCTCTGAGCACGGCGAGTTACGACAGCTCGGACCGGACCTACACGCTCGGCCTGCGTCAGGAGGAGCAGGAGAAGGACTTCGAGCTGCGCACCCAGGGCCTGATCCTCGCCACCGGCTACCGCTACCGGGTCCCCGAGTTCCTCGCCCCGGTGCACGACCGCATCCGCTGGGACGGCCAGGGCCGCTTCGACGTCGCCCGCAACTACAGCATCGACACCACCGGCAGCGGAATCTTCCTGCAGAACGCCTCGGTGCACACCCACTCGATCACCAGCCCGGACCTCGGCATGGGCGCGTACCGCAACGCGTACATCGTCGGCGAGCTGCTCGGCCGCGAGGTCTACCCGGTCGAGAAGTCCATCGCGTTCCAGGAGTTCGCCGCCCCCGAGGGGATCATCGCATGACCGACTCCACCCAACTGACGGCATCGGCAGGGGACTTCACCTTCCGGCCGCTCGACGCCCTGACCGACGCCGAGCTGGTGCACGGCTGGGTCACGCACCCCAAGGCCGCGTTCTGGCTGATGCAGGAGGCCACGCTGCCCGAGGTCGAGCGCGAGTACATGTCGATCGCCGCCGCCGAGCACCACGACGCCTTCCTCGGCCTGTACCGGGGCACGCCCGCGTTCCTGATGGAGCGCTACGACCCGGCACACGTCGAACTCGTCGGCCTGTACGAGCCGTTGCCCGGCGACGTCGGCATGCACTTCCTCACCGCGCCCTCCGACGTCCGCGTCCCCGGCTTCACCCGTGGCGTGATCACCGCGGTGATGCGGGAGCTCTTCGCCGACCCGGCGACCGAGCGCGTCGTGGTCGAGCCCGACGTGCGCAACACGGCGGTGCACGCCCTCAACGAGGCCGTCGGGTTCCGCCCCGAGACCGTCATCCAGAAGCCGGAGAAGGAAGCCCTGCTGAGCTTCTGCACCCGCGAGCAGTTCGAAGCAGCAGTACGTGAAAGGGAACTGGCGATATGACCCTGTCCGACGCCGTGGCGCACCTGTCCCCGGAGCGCTGGGCCACAGCCAACCGCCTCCTCATCCGCAAGGCGCTCGCCGAATTCACCCATGAGCGGCTCTTCGCCCCCGAGCCACTCGGCGACGGCGCCTACGCCGTCCGCAGCGACGACGCCCTCACCCGCTACCGGTTCACCGCCCGGGTCCTTCGCATGGACCACTGGCAGATCGACGCCGATTCGATCACCCGGCACCGCGACGGCGCCGAACTCCCCCTCAATGCCCTGGAGTTCTTCACCGAGCTGCGCGGCGCGCTCGGCCTGAGCGACGCGATCCTGCCGGTCTACCTGGAGGAGATCTCCTCCACCCTCTCCGGCATCTGCTACAAACTCACCAAGCCCGCGATCCCGGCCGCCGAGCTCTCCCGCTCCGGCTTCCAGGAGATCGAGACGGGCATGACCGAGGGCCACCCCTGCTTCGTCGCCAACAACGGGCGGCTCGGCTTCGGCGTGCACGAGTACCTCTCGTACGCCCCCGAGACCGCGAGCCCGGTGCGCCTGGTGTGGCTGGCGGCCCGCAAGGACCGCGCGGCGTTCACCGCGGGCGCGGGACTCGACTACGAGTCGTTCCTGCGCGCCGAGCTCGGCGAGGACACCCTGGACCGCTTCGACCGCATCCTGCGCGACCAGGGCCTGGACCCCGCCGCGTACCTGCTGATCCCCGCCCACCCCTGGCAGTGGTGGAACAAACTGTCGGTGACCTTCGCCGCCGAGGTCGCCCAGCGCCACCTCGTCTGCCTCGGCGAGGGCGACGACGAGTACCTCGCGCAGCAGTCCATCCGCACCTTCTTCAACACCACGTCGCCCGCCAAGCACTATGTGAAGACGGCCCTCTCCGTCATCAACATGGGCTTCATGCGCGGCCTCTCCGCGGCGTACATGGAGGCGACCCCGGCGATCAACGACTGGCTCGCCGGTCTCATCGAGAGCGACGAGACGTTCCGCGGCACCGGCCTGACGATCATCCGCGAGCGCGCCGCGGTCGGCTACCGGCACCTGGAGTACGAGGCCGCCACCGACCGCTACTCCCCCTACCGCAAGATGCTCGCGGCCCTGTGGCGCGAGAGCCCCGTGCCCTCCCTCGCCGAGGGCGAGCAGCTCGCCACGATGGCCTCGCTGCTCCATGTCGACCGGGACGGCGGCAGCTTCGCGGGCGCCCTGATCGAACGCTCGGGCCTGACCCCCGCCGAGTGGCTGCGCGGCTACCTGCACGCCTACCTCACGCCGCTGCTGCACAGCTTCTACGCGTACGACCTGGTGTTCATGCCGCACGGCGAGAACGTGATCCTGGTCCTGAAGGACGGCGCCGTACAGCGCGCGATCTTCAAGGACATCGCCGAGGAGATCGCGGTGATGGACCCGGACGCGGTCCTGCCGCCGGTGGTCGAGCGGATCCGGGTGGAGGTCCCCGAGGACAAGAAGCTCCTGTCGATCTTCACGGACGTCTTCGACTGCTTCTTCCGCTTCCTCGCGGCGAACCTCGTCTCCGAGGGCCTGGTCGACGAGGACACGTTCTGGCGTGCGGTCGCGGAGTGCGTGACCACCTACCAGGAAGCGACGCCCCAACTGGCGGACAAGTTCAAGCAGTACGACATGTTCACCCCGGAGTTCTCGCTCTCCTGCCTCAACCGCCTCCAGCTGCGCAACAACGAGCAGATGGTCGACCTGTCCGACCCCGCGGGCGCGCTCCAGCTGATCGGGACGCTCAAGAACCCCATCGCGTAAGGGAGTTCGCACAGGCCGGGCGGGGCTTCGGAGACGGTCCTCCGAAGCCCCGCCCTCATGTGCCCTAGCGGCTGGGCCAGGGCACCTGCGGCGACTTGTAGTAGCCGATGCCCAGGGCGTCCCAGCGGGGCGCCTGCGCGGCGAGCCGCACCTTGTAGGCGTTCCAGTCGTGGGTGGCCGCGGGCGACCAGCCGAGCTCGGCGATCCCGGGCAGCCGCGGGAACGCCATGTAGTCCAGGTGCGCCGGGGTCGACAGGGTCTCCGTCCACAGCGGCGCCTCGACACCGAGGACCGAGTCGGCGGGCGCGCCCTGGAGGTAGGTCGCCGGGTCCCAGTCGTAGGACCGCTGGACCTCGACGTAGCCCGCCCAGGACAGGCCGAGCGGGGTGTCCTTGGTGTACTTGTGGTCGATGTAGGCGCGGTCGGCCGGCGAGAGGACCAGCTTGGTGCCGTTCTTCGCCGCGTTCACGACCTCCGCGCGCTCGTCGGCGCCGGTCTTGTCGTAGCCCCAGTACTGCGCGACGGCCCCCTTGACGGGTTCGGCCGCGGCCAGCTGGTGCCAGCCCATGACCTTCTTGCCGTACTTGGCGACGATCGGCTGGACCTTCTCCATGAACGCCACGAAGTCCTCGTGGCTGGTGGAGTGCGCCTCGTCGCCGCCGATGTGGAGGTACTCGCCGGGCGTGAGGGCGGCCAGCTCACGGATGACGTCGTCCACGAAGTCGTAGGTGACGTCCTTCTTCACGCACAGCGAGCTGAATCCGACCTCGGTGCCGGTGTAGAGCGGCGGCGCGACGCCGTTGCAGTTCAGGTCGGCGTACGAGGCCAGCGCCGCGTTGGTGTGCCCCGGCATGTCGATCTCCGGGATGACCTCCAGATGGCGCGATGCCGCGTACGCGACGATCTCCTTGTACTGGTCCTTGGTGTAGTAGCCGCCGTTGCCGCCGCCGACCTGCGTGGAGCCGCCGTAGGTCGCCAGGCGCGGCCAGGAGTCGATGGCGATGCGCCAGCCCTGGTCGTCGCTGAGGTGCAGATGCAGCTTGTTCATCTTGTAGAGCGCCGCCTGGTCGATGTAGCGCTTGACCTGGTCGACGGTGAAGAAGTGCCGCGAGACGTCGAGCATCGTGCCGCGGTAGGCGTAGCGCGGGGTGTCCTCGATGGTGCCGCCCGCGATCCGCCACGGGCCGCGCTGCTTGGTCTTCTTCTCCAGGGCCGCGGGCAGTTGCTGGCGCACGGTCTGGATGCCGTGGAAGAGCCCGGCGCCCGACCCGGAGGTGATGGTGAGCGAGCCGCGCGCGGAGATGATCCGGTAGCCCTCGGCACCTAGGGCCTTGTTGGCCGGCTCCGCGCTGATGCGCAGCCGGATGCCGTCGCTGCCGCCGTCCGCGGTGACGGGCAGCTTGTAGCCGGTGGCCGGGCGCAGCACGCCCGCGAGGTACTCGCCGGCCCTGCGCTCCTCCGCGTTGCCGCTGCCGACGCGGATCCGGGTCTTGGCGGTGATCTCGAAGCCGGGCCCGCCGGGCTCGGCCTTCATCGGCGCGGGCACGATCTGGCCCAGCGGGGTGACGGCGGGGCCCTGGGCTTTCCCGGCGGGCGCCGCGGCGAACGAGGAGATTCCGGCGGCCGCCACGAGCAGCAGCGAGCCGAGGATGCGTGTCGTCCTGCTGTGCGATCTCACAAGCGGTTCCCTTCGACGGGCGGGCGCCGCGATGGGGCTGGTGTGCGACGCGCGTCTGTGGTGGCGCAACTGTGGTGCATCGCAATCGAACGGTTCCCATTGGTAACCCGCTCCTCACAGCGGGTCAAGGGTGTAGACCTTTTCTCCAACAGCTCGGTGCGAGAATCCATGCATGGCGGAAATCATCCAGCGTGACGGGACCTGGACCTTCGACGGCGAGACGCTGCGCCTGGTGCCGGGGCGCGACAAGAACGTGTCCCTGCTGCGCAAGACGCTGGGAGAACTGGCCGTCCCGCTCGGGGCGTTGGCGGGCATCGCCTTCGAACAGGGCAAGAAGTCGGGCCGCTTGAGGCTGCGCCTGCGGGACGGCTCGGACCCGCTTCTCCATGCCTCGGGCGGCCATCTCACGGACTCCGCGGACCCGTATCAGCTGACCGTGGAGGCGGACAGGTACGGCGTCGCGGAGTATCTGGTCGACGAGGTGCGCAACGCCCTCCTGATCGAACAGGTCCCGACGACCCCCTGCACGTCCTATCTCCTCGCGGGCCCCTCCGTACCCCTGTCGGTGTCGGCCGGTGACGGCACGGCGAGCTTCGACGGGGAGCGCGTGCGCCTGGAGTGGAACTGGAAGACGGAGGACGCCAAGTCCGCCGCGGGCACCCGCTCGATCGCCCTGGACGACATCGCCGCGGTGGAGTGGCAGCCCGCGGTCGGCCTGGAGAACGGCGGTCTGCGCTTCGCCGTGCGCAACGCGCCGACCAAGGCCCCGCCGAAGTACGACCCGAACTCGATCGAGCTGTGGGGCTTCAAGAAGGACCCGCTGATGGCCCTGGTCGCCGCCGCGGTGCAGGCCCGCCTCCCGCACCCCAACGCCGGCACGGCCCCCGCGCTGGACAAGGGCCCCGCCCCGGCGGCCGCGCCCTCCCCCTCGCCCGCCGACGCGTCGGGCGAGGACCACGACGCGCTCCTGCGCCGCCTGCGCGAGCTCGGCGAGCTGCACCGGGCGGGGATCCTCACGGACGAGGAGTTCAGCGCGGCGAAGCAGGCGGTCCTGAAGCGGATGTGACGCTTTCCGGCCCCGTCCGACACGAGCCTGCCCGATTCCGGGCAGGATTCTTGCGAAAGGGCATCCGATACCCCAGGATCATCGAATGCACGACGACCTGGTGGATCACCTCACCCGCAGCACCCCGCTCCAGCGGGGCGAAGCGCTGCGGGTCGTCCAGGACGTGCTCGCCTACTTCGACGAGACGACCGAGCAGTTCGTCCGTCGCCGCCACCGCGAACTGCAGGGTCAGGGCCTGCTGAACGCGGCGATCTTCCAGCAGATCGCGGCGGATCTCACCTACCGCGCGGTCGCGCCGCCCGAGCTCACCCTCAGACAGCTGCGCCGCATCGTCTACGGCTAGACCAGGGCCGCCCTCCTACGACTAGGACCCTCTATGTGTGGAATCGTCGGATATATCGGCAAGCGTGACGTCGCCCCGCTCCTCCTCGAAGGACTCCAGCGCCTGGAGTACCGCGGCTACGACTCGGCGGGCATCGCCGTCACCAGCCCCAAGGCCGCGGGCCTGAAGACCGTCAAGGCCAAGGGTCGCGTACGCGACCTGGAGGCCAAGGTCCCCGCCCGCTTCAAGGGCACCACCGGCATCGCCCACACCCGCTGGGCCACCCACGGCGCCCCCTCCGACGAGAACGCCCACCCCCACCTGTCCCAGGACGACAAGGTGGCGGTCGTCCACAACGGCATCATCGACAACGCCTCCGAGCTGCGCGCCAAGCTGACCGCCGACGGCGTCGAGTTCCTCTCCGAGACCGACACCGAGGTCCTCACCCACCTGATCGCCCGCTCCCAGGCGGACAAGCTGGAGGAGAAGGTCCGCGAGGCCCTGCGCCACATCGAGGGCACCTACGGCATCGCCGTCCTGCACGCCGACTTCAACGACCGCATCGTCGTCGCCCGCAACGGCTCCCCCGTGGTCCTCGGCATCGGCGAGAAGGAGATGTTCGTCGCCTCGGACGTCGCCGCGCTCGTCTCGCACACCCGCCAGGTCGTCACCCTCGACGACGGCGAGATGGCCACCATCAAGGCCGACGACTACCGCACGTACACCACCGAGGGCTCGCGCACGACGGCGTCGCCGACCACCGTGGAGTGGGAGGCCGAGTCGTACGACATGGGCGGCCACGACACGTACATGCACAAGGAGATCTTCGAGCAGCCCGACGCGGTCGACCGCGTCCTGCGCGGCCGCATCGACGACCGCTTCTCCACCGTGCACCTGGGCGGCCTCAACCTCGACGCGCACGACGCCCGCAAGGTGCGCCGCGTCAAGATCCTCGGCTGCGGCACCTCCTACCACGCGGGCATGATCGGCGCCCAGATGATCGAGGAGCTGGCCCGCATCCCCGCCGACGCGGAGCCCGCATCCGAGTTCCGCTACCGCAACCCGGTGGTGGACCCCGACACCCTCTACATCGCGGTCTCCCAGTCCGGCGAGACCTACGACGTGCTCGCCGCCGTCCAGGAGCTCAAGCGCAAGGGCGCCCGCGTCCTCGGCGTGGTGAACGTGGTCGGCTCGGCGATCGCCCGGGAGGCCGACGCGGGCGTGTACGTCCACGCGGGCCCCGAGGTCTGCGTCGTCTCCACCAAGTGCTTCACCAACACCACGGTCGCCTTCGGCCTGCTCGCCCTGCACCTGGGCCGCATCCGCGACCTGTCGGTCTCCGACGGCAAGCGGATCATCGAGGGCCTGCGCAAGCTGCCGGGTCAGATCTCGGAGGTCCTCAAGCAGGAGGACGAGATCAAGAAGGTCGCCAAGCAGTACGCCGACGCCCGCTCGATGCTCTTCATCGGACGCGTACGCGGCTACCCCGTCGCCCGCGAGGCCTCGCTCAAGCTCAAGGAGGTCTCGTACATCCACGCCGAGGCCTACCCCGCCTCCGAGCTGAAGCACGGCCCGCTCGCCCTCATCGAGCCCGCCCTGCCCACGGTCGCGATCGTCCCCAACGACGACCTCCTGGAGAAGAACCGCGCCGCCCTGGAGGAGATCAAGGCCCGCAGCGGCAAGATCCTCGCGGTCGCGCACCAGGAGCAGGAGAAGGCCGACCAGACGATCGTCGTCCCGAAGAACGAGAACGAGCTGGACCCGATCCTGATGGGCATCCCGCTCCAACTCCTCGCCTACCACACGGCGTTGGCGCTCGGCCGGGACATCGACAAGCCGCGCAACCTGGCGAAGTCGGTCACGGTGGAGTAGTCAGCGGCCACAGCGGAACGGGCCCCATGCGTGCCACCAGCACATGGAGCCCGTTCCCAGAGGGCCAGGGTCGCCCATTACCCCGGCCCGCGCCCGCCTCAGCCGGTGGCCGTCACCTGCCGCCCCGGGGAACGCCCCGGGAGGGCCGTCGGCCAGTCGGCGAGGGCGGCGGTCGCCGCGTACCAGGCGAGCAGGCCACCGGCGGCGGCGCACCAGCCGCCCGCCTCGGCCAGGCCCGCGCTGTCACCGAACCGCGCGATGGCGAGCAGGACGAGCGCCACGAAGAGCAGCCCGTACGTCACGCGCGTGAGTGTTCCCGCACCCGCCGCCCCGAGGGTCAGGCTGAGCGCGACGAGCGCGAAGAGCAGCAGGAAGAGACCCGCCGCGTTCGCCGACACCTGCGCGTCGGCCGAGACGCCCCAGGTGAACCAGAGCGCGCCGAGCGCCGTGAAGGCCGTGCCCGTGCCCGCGTCCCTGTCGCGCAACGCGACGAGACCGGCGACGAACAGGGCGATGCCACCGACGTAGGTGGCGAGGGAGACGGCGTCCGCCGCCGTCACGTCGTCGATCACCGCGGTGTGACCGAGGCCGAAGGCCAACAGCGTGATTCCCAGGGCGAGATGGCCGAGAGTCGAGGTGATGCTTCCCGCAGAGACGTCGTTGTCCACGGCGGGCTCCCTTCCGGTGCGGTGGTGCAGTCGTGCTGCGCGGTGCCGGCCCCGCCACCCGTACGCGGTGCGCGCCAGTGGCCTTTATGTACCCTTCACATGGGAACAAACCACCTCTACGCACGAGTAGATTTATCTACTCGTGCCACCTGCCACCGGGCCGCCCGGAAAAGGGAGTTGAAGCCTCGACTTCCCCACCCCACCAGCGGCGAGGGCTCGTTACGGAATGACGATGACGGGACGCTGCGCCCGCCGCGCGAGCCGCCCCGCGACGGAGCCGAAGATCCGGCCCACGATGCCGTGCGTGGAGCCGACGACGATCGCGTCCGCGCTGTACTCGCGGCCGACCTCCTCCAACTCGTGGCAGATGTCGCCGCCGCGCTCGACCAGGATCCAGGGCACCTCGGACAGATAGTCCGCACAGGCCAGTTCGAGCCCGAGCACCTCGGTGCGGTGGTCCGGCACATCGACGAAGACCGGTGGCTCGCAGCCCGCCCACACCGTGGTGGGCAGGCGGTTGGCGACATGCACGATGATCAGGCCCGAGCCCGAACGGTGGGCCATGCCGATCGCGTACGAGAGCGCCCGCTCACTGGACGTCGAGCCGTCGAAGCCGACGACGACGCCGTGTCGGAATGCGGGATCGCAGGAATGACGTGTTTCTTCCGCCGCCAGGGGGGTCGCTGTCGGATCGGCGACCTGCCGCTTGCGGTCCGCGGGTTCGGAGAATTCGTGACCGGCCATCGGTGTCTCGGCGAAGGAGTCCTCTGTGGGAGGGTCGGCTTGTTCGGGTGGTACGAAGGTTCAGGACCTGGAAGGTCGTCCGGGAATCATCTTCCCAACCCCATACCCCCAAGGGTACGGCGACACTCCTCTCCTGCCCAGAGCCTGCGAAGACGCCCGTACGGGCGTCTCCGGCCGGGCCGCGCAGGGGCCTCCGGCGTTCACCGGAGCATGCATGAGCCTCGCCCGTATGGCAATGGTTGCTGCCCCGTACAGGCGGTTTGCGCACCCGTCCGGGCCCTTCTGCCGCACGACCCGTGACCCGTGGGACCTTCGGCCACGCCGCCGCCCCGCGCGCGCATCCGGCGGCACGCCAGTGACCGGCCGCGCGACCGCGCGTTGAACCTCCGTACGCCACCGCCACAGGGAGCACGCCGTGCCAGGACCCTCGACCGCGTCCCCACCTTCCTCCACGCTCACTCCTTCACCCGAGCAAGGGGGACATGCCGCGACGCACAGCCGTCGGCGCCCGCCCGAGGGGGCGCACGAGCGCCGTCCCCCGTGCGTGCCCGCACCCCGCGCCCAGGAGCCACGGGAGGCGCCCGCACAGGAGTCGGCGAGCGACGTGGTCCGCTGGGCCGCGTTCAGCTGCGTGCTGGTTCCCGTCGTCCTCGTGGGGTACGGGACATCGCTGGCAGGCGCGGCGGGCTCGGCGCTCGGCCTGGTGGCCGTCACCGGGGTCTGCCGGCTGCTCCTGCGCCAGTCCGAGAGGGGCGCCGCGCGACTGCTTGCAGAACAGAACGCGGGACACCGCGGACGGCACGGCAGGACGGCCCCGGGGGCGTACGGGGGCACCCGTCACAGTGCCGATGGTGCGCCGGTCGACTGACCGATTCGTACGCACGCTCCCGTAGCTTTTCAGCCAACTTCCTACATGCGCGCATTCCTTGGCCGAACGGGCCCTCAACCCCCCTCCGAGCAGGGCTGAAAGGTGCCTTGAAGCCGCGCCCACCCTGCGGGGACCGGCCATGGCGCCGAGGCGCACTTCCCAGCAAGGCCCTTGAGTGCAACGCTTCGTGATCGAATGCTTCACGCCAAGTTGCCATGTCGACAATCTGCCGGGTGCTGAACTGGTCACCCCGGTAGCACGGGACGCAGTAGATTCGATCTTGACTGTATTACGGCGGGGGACTGGTGGAGGACCGAGGGGAAACGTGCAGGAGCGACAGGCCCAACAAGCACGTCAAGAACAGGGAGCCGCGACGCCCGAGGGGGGTTTAGCACCATGAGCCACGACTCCACTGCCGCGCCGGAGACCACGGCCCGGAAGCTGTCCGGGCGCCGCCGCCGGGAGATCGTAGCGGTGCTGCTGTTCAGCGGTGGCCCCATCTTCGAGAGTTCCATACCGCTTTCGGTGTTCGGCATCGACCGGCAGGACGCCGGTGTTCCCCGTTACCGGCTGCTGGTGTGCGCCGGTGAGGAGGGGCCGCTGCGGACCACCGGCGGGCTCGAACTGACCGCGCCGCACGGCCTGGAGGCGATCGGCCGCGCGGGCACCGTGGTCGTGCCGGCCTGGCGGTCGATCACGTCGCCGCCACCGCCGGAGGCCCTGGACGCGCTGCGCCGCGCGCACGAAGAGGGCGCCCGCATCGTCGGGCTCTGCACCGGCGCGTTCGTCCTGGCCGCGGCCGGACTGCTCGACGGACGCCCGGCGACCACGCACTGGATGTACGCGCCCACGCTCGCCAAGCGCTATCCGTCGGTCCACGTGGACCCGCGCGAGCTCTTCGTGGACGACGGGGACGTACTGACGAGCGCGGGAACCGCGGCTGGAATTGATCTCTGTCTGCACATCGTGCGCACGGATCACGGCAACGAGGCGGCGGGCGCGCTCGCCCGCAGGCTCGTGGTGCCGCCGCGCCGGGCCGGCGGCCAGGAGCGCTATCTCGACAGGTCTTTACCTGAGGAGATCGGCGCGGACCCGCTGGCCGAGGTCGTCGCCTGGGCGCTGGAGCACCTCCACGAGCAGTTCGACGTGGAGACGCTGGCCGCGCGCGCGTACATGAGCAGGCGGACCTTCGACCGCAGGTTCCGTTCGCTGACCGGCAGCGCGCCGCTGCAGTGGCTGATCACCCAGCGGGTGCTCCAGGCACAGCGGCTCCTGGAGACCTCCGACTACTCGGTCGACGAGGTCGCCGGGCGCTGCGGCTTCCGCTCGCCGGTCGCGCTGCGCGGACACTTCCGGCGCCAGCTCGGCTCCTCGCCCGCCGCCTACCGGGCCGCGTACCGCGCCCGCAGGCCCCAGGGCGAGCGCGCGCTGGAGCCCGCGACCGTCACGCCGCAGGCCGTGCCCGTCCTGGAGGCGGGTCCGGTCCCGACGCAGACCCGGCGTACGGCGGCCGCGAGCGCGATCGGCCCTTCGTCGGCCTCCGTGCCCGCGTCCGACCCCGGCAAGCCGCACTCGGACGTGTACGCGCCGGGCCGTCCGCCACTGCCCGGCCAGAGGAGTGCGCCGTAGGGTAAGACGCATGAACGATCGCATGGTGTGGATCGACTGCGAGATGACCGGGCTCTCGCTGACGGACGACGCACTTATCGAGGTGGCCGCACTGGTCACCGACTCGGAACTGAACGTGCTCGGCGAAGGGGTGGACATCGTGATCCGCCCGCCGGACGCGGCGCTGGAGACCATGCCCGAGGTGGTGCGCACCATGCACACCGCCTCGGGTCTCCTCGACGAGCTGGCGGCCGGCACCACGCTGGCCGACGCCGAGGAGCAGGTCCTGGCGTACGTACGTGAGCACGTCAAGGAGCCGAGGAAGGCTCCGCTGTGCGGAAACTCGGTCGGCACCGACCGCGGCTTCCTGCTCCGCGACATGGGGACCCTGGAGGAGTACCTCCACTACCGCATCGTCGACGTGTCCTCCATCAAGGAGCTGGCCAGGCGCTGGTACCCCCGGGCGTACTTCAACAGCCCGGACAAGAACGGCAACCACCGGGCGCTCGCCGACATCCGCGAGTCCATCGCCGAGCTCCGCTACTACCGCGAGGCGATCTTCGTCCCGCAGCCCGGCCCCGACTCGGACACCGCGAAGTCGATCGCGGCGAAGCACGTCCTGCCTGCGGAGTAACTCCGCGGAGCCCCCGTGTACGGGGTCCGGAAAACGTGTGCGCGAGCACCCCTTCGGACCCTGTACACTTTTTCTCGGCCGGTCGGAAGAAAGACAAACGACCGGACATGGTGGGTGTAGCTCAGTTGGTAGAGCACCTGGTTGTGGTCCAGGTGGCCGCGGGTTCAAGTCCCGTCACTCACCCTGATCGGCGAAGGCCCGGTCCGCGCAAGCGGACCGGGCCTTCGCCGTACCGGAGACCGGGCCGGACCTCTGACCCCGGGTCCCCGGCCTCCGGGGATATGCTCCCCACATGATCATCCCGTTCCTCGTCGGCATCACCGTCCTCGCCACCGTGGCCACGGTGGGCGCCTGGGTGTGCATGGAGTTCTGCAAGGCCCTCCGCGAGCGGCGGCAGAACCCCGGCGCTGCCGGCTACTGACCCGTCCCCGGCAGCCGCAGCGTCCGCGCGAAGTCGTCCAGCGGCTCCATGGCCGCGGCGACCACCTCTGGATCGTCGTGGTGCCCGCGCAGGAAGACGTCCGGGGTGCCGGGCGGCGTGTGCCAGTGATACGTCACCGACGTCATCATGATCGTGCTGTCCGCGGGGTAGGACCGGGTGACCCGGACCCCGTCCCCGCCCAGATACGGCGAAGCGAAGACAACACTCCCCGTGCGCTGCTGCCACTCGGGGATGTCCAGGTGCGGCACGCTGAGCGCGGCGATCCCCTCACAGGACGCCGCGTCGGCCGCCTCACAGTGGAACCGGGTCGCGTGCACCACCAGAGGCATGTAGGTCAAAGGAACCGGGTGATAGACGAACGCCTCGTCGGCCCCCACCTTGTCCCTCAGCGTCACGAGCGTCTGCTCGTAGAAGCTCTTGTGGAATTTGCGGAGCTTGCGGGTGAGGTCGGTGCCGTGGCTGGCCGCCAGGCCGGTCAGAAACTCGTCCAGCCAATCCTTGAAGGTCTTCTTGTCCATCTGAAGCCAGAGATAGCCCCAGAGACCCTGGTTGGCATCCGTGTCGATATGGAGCGCACCTAGGTCGGCGCTCCACAGGGGGCCTTCGGTCATGGGGCGTCTCTTTCGTCGGGGGCGCGGCGGTTGGGGGCCTTCACGCATAGCTCCAGCGGAAGGTGCTCATCACGGCGTCGAACAGTTCCACGAGGGTGTCGTAGAAAGCGGGATCCGAGCCGGGAGCGATGAGGGCGCTGAAGGAGAAGGTGATGTACCCGTCGGGGTCGCTGTCCGGGATCGGTACGAAGTACTCGACACGTCGGTGAGCGACGTCGATGCCCTGGGCGGCGTCGGCGGGGACATCTCGCTCCGAGCGCAGGGCCCCGGTGTCGTCGAGCTCCCGGATCTCGGCCCCGGGGGTCTCGGCGGCGAGCGCGAGCAGGACCGCTTCCGGTCCGCGGTCGGGCGTGACGCGCGGCTCGATCGGCTCGGAGGCGACGATCGAGACGGGCAGCGCGACACCGTGGAGGCGTTCGGTGGGGACGTAGAGCGTCATCCCTCCCTTGGCCCTGGCCCGGCGGACGACCTTCTTCATCTCCTGGGCGAGCTTCAGCCGGGCCTGCGGGATGTCGTCCTTGGGAAAGCCGACGGGCAACTGTGCGACGGCCTTGCGGACGATGCGGTCCATCGCGTCGTCGGTCCCCGTGTGCAGCGGAATCACGTCCCAGCCGGGCGGCGGCACCAGGTTGAAGCCGGTGGGGGCCCGGTGGTACTCAGCGGTGGCCACGGTGCTCCCGGACTGCTTCCACGGCATAGGAAACGCCGACGAAGAGCGCCCACGCGGGGGCGGCGAACATGCCCGGCCAGAAACCGAAGAACAGCGAGGGCAGGAAGAAGCCGCCGCCCATGGCTAGATCCCGGGTGAGGTAGGGCGGACGGGCCGCGTACCGGGGGTACTTCGTGAAGACCCAGACGTAATGCAGGAGGCAACCGATGATCCCTGCCTCATAGACGTACAGGACGTCGTTCGCCAGGGATCTCGGCACGAGGATCATGATCCCCAGTACCGGCAGGAACAGCGGCATTCCGATGAACAGGGTCAGCCGGAGCCGCCGGTTGGGGCCGGTGCCGATTCCGGTGCGGGCGGCTTCGGCCTCGGTGATGCGTTGCGCCGAGTACAGGTCCATGGTCGATCCTCAGGGCTGGGGTGCGGACGATGCGGAGGGGTACGTCGCGCCAGGTGGTCTGCCTCGCTACCAGTGGGTGTCGGGGGCAGGCTTCAGGGTGTTGTCCTTCCAGTCGGAGTAGCCCTGGTTGTACGGCTTCTCGCCGGTGCCGAACTTTTCGTCGGTCAAGCTTGTCAGGTCGCTCTTGCCCAGCACCTTGTCCGTGACGTCCATCCCCATGCCGGTCCAGGCGATGCCGAGGCCCGCTTGATACGACTTGTACGCCTTGTCAGCCGCGGCACCCGCGGCCTCCGGGAACGTGCCCTTGTTCGCCTGCAACATCTTCGCCATGCCCGCCATCTCCTTGTCGCCGAGATGCACCAGCGTCGACAGCGGGCTGACCCTCAGAGGCCCCTTGACCACCAGGCCGACGTTCTGGGAGATGGACTTGCGGATGGCGTTGCGGCTCGTCGCGACGACCTGCCGCCCTGGGCCTTGCGGCATTCTCGACATCGTCCTGCCCATGTCGTCCATGACACCCTTGACCCCGCGGAGCCCTCGGCTCAGGCCGGCGGTACGGGCGGTCTGAGCAGCCCCCACGGTGGCCTTGGCGCCGCTGGCCAGCTTCGCGGCCGCCCCGAGGCCACCCACGACGAGCAGCCCGCCCACGACGTCGAAGATGACGTCCGTCCAGGTGGCATCTCCGGATGCCACCAGCAGGAGTCTCAGCAGGATCGTGACCCCCGCGATACCCAGGACGAGCAGGTTCAGACCCGGGATGGCGAGTGCCAGGAACCCTGCCGCCGTCGCCACCCAGCCGAGCACGTCGATGAAGGCCTTGATCAGGTCCGCATTGTCATGGGCCCAGCCCTTGACGTCGTCCCACCACGAGTCCTCGATGACGTCGTCGATCTCATCCTTGATCTTGCCGGCGTAGTGGCCGGCGTCGGTGTCGCGATTCCCCGTGACGGTGTCCAGCCGGGTCCTGTACGTCCGCAGCGGATCGTCGTCGGTTCCGCTCTTCGGCGCCTCCGGCTTCTTGTCCTTGTCGGCCTTGCCGTCGTCCTTGGCCTTCTCCCGCGCGGCCTCCGCCTGCTTCTCCTTGGCCTCACGCAGGATCCGGTCGGCGTCGTCCTGGTGGTCGTCGAGCTTGTTCGCCCACTTGGTGAGGTGCCCGTGCACCCGCTCGTATCGGGAGGCCACCTCCCGCATGTGCTTCTCCAGCGTCCCGGAGTCTTCACGCAGCCGCTTGACGTACTTTCCCTTGAGCTTGTCCTCGTCCGAGATGGCCTTGAGGTTCCGCGCCTGCGTACGCAGCTTCTCCGCGACCGAGACCATGTGCCGGACCTCCGCCCGGATCTCCTCCGGGTCGCCGGGCACGGGGTCGGTCTCGCAGAGCGGCTCCCAGTCGGTGGGGCGGCGCTTCGAAGCGGCGGTGCTCACTGGCCCTTGCCCTTGTCCTGGCCCTTGCCCTTGCTCTGCTTGGCGAGCTCGTGGTCCAGGGACTCGAACGACTTCTTCGTCTCCGCGACGAGCTTGCCCGTCGATTCCAGGCCCTCGACGAGCCTGGTGCGGTAGTCATCCCAGTTGTCGACGAAATCACCCATGGCATCCGCGATGTTCCCGGCGCCCCAGTGCTTCTCCATGTCGTCACGACGGTTCTCGATGTTCTTGAACGTCGTACGCAGATTGCGGAGTTGACGTTCGCAACCGTTCAAGAACTCATAGTCGACCGTGAGGTCGCTACCGGACACGGCTCTCCCTCCCGTGGCCCACCTGCTGTACTCGGCGGACCGCAGAGCATGTTCAGTGCATGACCTGGAGCTTCTCGTTGGTGGCCATCCAGGACACTTCCGGGCAAAGTGCGAGACACGCGGTCGCCGGAGGAGCGATGGCGGACCACCCGCACCATCCGTCCCAGCCCCGGCGAGACTCCGGGGATCGTAGCCGACTCGGCTGAGCCGATCATCGGCGATCACCCGGGGGCTTTGCCTCAGCGTCCACTCGCGGACCGGGAGAGGCCTGCCATCGCGCTCGGCGTCAGCCGACGCGACGGCGGCGGTAGCGGCGGGATGCGAGCGTGCCTGCCGCCAGGCGCGGCAGCAGGCAGGCGAGGGCGACCAGGGCCCCGATCGTCATTTCGGGCCGCCAGTCGCGCGAGCTGTACTCCATGCCCGGGGCGCTCAGGACGACGCCCGCTCCACCAGTTCCGTGGGCAGCACGATCTGGGGGCGGTGGAGGCGGCGGGACGCGGCCGGGCGGTCGTCGGCTATTTCGGCGAGGAGGACGGCCGTCATCGTGCGGCCCATCTCGGTGATCGGCTGGCGCACGCTCGTCAGGGGCGGGTCCATGTGGCGGGCGATCGCCGAGTCGTCGAAGCCGACCAGGGCCACGTCGTCGGGTATGCGGCGGCCCGCCGTGCGCAGCACCTGGCGGGCGCCCGCCGCCATCACGTCCGAGCCGGCGAAGACCGCGTCGAGCGCGGGGGCCCGCTCCAGGAGTTCGGTCATCGCGCGGCGGCCGCCCTCCTCGGTGAAGTCGCCCTGGACGATCAGCGCCTCGTCGACCTCGTGGCCCGCCTCCGTCAGGGCGTCGCGGTAGCCGTCCAGGCGGCGCTGGGCGCCGTACACGTCGAGGCGTCCGGTGATCGTCGCTATGGTGCGGCGGCCGCGGGCGAGCAGATGGCCGACGGCCGCCCGCGCCCCCGCGAAGTTGTCCGAGTCGACCGAGGCCAGGGTCTCGTCCGCCGATCTGCGGCCGCTGATCACCGCGGGGATGTCCAGCTGTTCGAGCAGGTCGGGCAGCGGGTCGTCGGCGTGCACCGAGACGAGCAGGACGCCGTCCACCCGGTGCGCCGCCAGATACTGGGCGAGCCGCCTGCGCTCCCGGTCGCCGCCCGCGAAGGTCAGCAGGAGCTGCATGTCCGTCTCGGCGAGGGCCGCGCCCACGCCGTGGATGATGTCCGAGAAGTACGGCTCGGCGAAGAAGCGCGACTCCGGCTCGGGGACGACGACCGCGATCGAGTCCGTACGGTTGGCGGCCAAGGCCCGCGCCGCCGTGTTCGGGACATAGCCGAGCTCCGCCACCGCCTCCTCGACGGCGGCGCGCGTGCGCTCACTCACCCGGGGCGAGCCGTTGATCACCCGGGACACGGTGCCGCGCCCCACCCCCGCGCGGGCCGCCACCTCTTCGAGCGTGGGACGCCCCCCGCTCCGCCCCCTGGGCTGACGAGTCCCCATCTCTGCCTCCCAACGACGCGAATCTAACAGCAGGTCACACGACCGGTCTCCGCACTTCCCCGTCGCGGGCCGCCCGTCCACGCCCCCAGGGCCGGTCCCACGATCGGCCCCGGATGCCTACAACTCTTGGCGTCCGCCGCCTTGACACCCCCGCAGCGAGCCGCGACTCTTCAAGACATCACACATGGGAGCGCTCCCACCGTACCTGGCTCTTACATCACCCGCACGTTCCCCGCCCGAGTTGATTTTCCCCAACTCGCAGTCCCAGCACTCCAGTTGACCGAGGGCGGTCGGCACGTTCAGGGCACGAGGAGGACGCAATGCGCTACAGGACTCGCACGTACCGCAGGGTGACGGTCCTCGCGGCCGTCGCCGCCCTCGGCGCCGGCCTGCTGGCCGGCTGCGCCGAGGACAAGGAGGACGCGGGCGCCTCCTCGGGAGGCGGCGGAGGCGGCGGCAAGGGCAAGACCACCCTGACGGTCGGCGTCTTCGGCGCCTTCGGTCTCCAGGAGGCCGGTCTCTACAAGGAGTACGAGAAGCTCCACCCGGACATCTCCATCAAGCAGAACTCCGTACAGCGCAACGAGAACTACTGGCCCGCGCTGCTCACCCACCTCAGCAGCGGCAGCGGCCTCTCCGACATCCAGGCCGTCGAGGTCGGCAACATCGCCGAGCTGACCACCACGCACGCGGACAAGCTGGTCGACCTCGGCAAGGCCGACGGCGTCGACAAGAACGACTTCCTGGACTGGAAGTGGCAGCAGGGCACCAGCAAGGACGGCAGGACGATCGGGCTCGGCACCGACATCGGCCCGACCGGCATCTGCTACCGCAAGGACCTCTTCGAGAAGGCCGGACTGCCCACCGACCGCGAGGAGGTCGGCAAGCTCTGGGCCGGTGACTGGCAGAAGTACCTCGACGTCGGCAAGCGCTACCAGAAGAAGGCCCCCGACGGCACCTCCTTCGTGGACGGGGCGACCGGCGTGATGGCCGCCGTGCACGCCTCGGGCAAGGAGAAGTTCTACGACAAGGACGGGAAGCTGATCTACAAGGACAGCCCCACCGTCAAGGAGGGCTGGGACATCGCCGCCGAGTTCGCCGAGTCGGGTCTGACCGCCAAGCTCCAGCAGTTCCAGCCCAGTTGGGACCAGGCGATCTCCAACGGGTCCTTCGCCACCCTCACCTGCCCGCCCTGGATGCTCGGCTACATCAAGGACAAGGCGGGCGACAAGGGCGAGGACAAGTGGGACGTCGCCGCGTCGCCGAAGCCCGGCAACTGGGGCGGCTCCTTCCTGGCCGTGCCCGAGGCGGGCAAGAACAAGGAGGAGGCGACCAAGCTCGCCGCCTGGCTGACCGAGCCCAAGCAGCTCGCCAAGCTGTTCGACGAGCGGGCCAGCTTCCCGAGCGCCGACGCCGCGTACTCCCTGCCCGAGGTCAAGGACGCCAAGAACCCCTACTTCGGCAACGCGCCCGTGGGCCGGATCTTCTCCAAGGCCGCCGAGGGCGTGCCGGTCCAGCCCATCGGCCCGAAGGACGGGATCATCTCCCAGTACCTGGCCGACACCGGGATGCTCGGCGTCGACCAGAAGGGAACCACTCCCGACAAGGCCTGGGACAACGCCGTGAAGACGATCGACAACGCTCTGGACCAGTGACCGGGATGACGAGCGACGCCGGTACCGCCGCGCCCTCCCAGGAGGAGGGCGCGGCCCCCCGCGACCGGGCCGCCGCACGGTCCGCCGATCCGGCCGACCAGCGCCGCAGGGCCCGGCGCAGCCGCCGCTACCGCTGGGACGTCAAGTGGAGTCCCTACCTCTTCATCTCCCCCTTCTTCCTCTTCTTCCTCGCCTTCGGGCTCTTCCCGCTGCTCTACACCGGGTGGGCCTCGCTGCACCGCGTCGAGCTCGGCACCCCCACCGACATGGAGTGGGTGGGGCTGCGCAACTTCTCCCGGCTGCTCGACGACGAGTTCTTCTGGAACGCGCTGCGCAACACCTTCACCATCGGGCTCCTCTCCACCGTGCCGCAGCTCCTGATGGCACTGGGCCTCGCCCATCTGCTCAACTACCGGCTGCGCGGCTCGATGTTCTTCCGGGTGGCGATCCTCACCCCGTACGCCACCTCGGTGGCCGCGGCGACGCTGGTGTTCGTCCTGATGTTCAGCCGCACCGACCACGGGATGATCAACTGGGGGCTCGGGCTCGTCGGGATCGACGCGGTCGACTGGCAGAACGGCGACTGGACCGCGCAGTTCGCCGTCTCCTCCATCGTGATCTGGCGGTGGACCGGCTACAACGCGCTGATCTATCTCGCCGCGATGCAGGCCATCCCGCACGATCTGTACGATTCGGCGGCCCTGGACGGCGCGAGCCGCTGGCAGCAGTTCCGGCACGTCACCATCCCCTCGCTGCGGCCGACGATCCTGTTCACCTGTGTCGTCTCGACGATCGGGGCGACCCAACTCTTCGGTGAACCCCTGCTGTTCAGCCAGGGCGCGAGCCCCACCGGCGGCTCCGACCACCAGTTCCAGACGCTCGGCCTCTACCTCTACGAGCAGGGCTGGTTCAACCAGCACCTGGGCCGGTCGTCGGCGATCGCCTGGGCGATGTTCCTGATTCTCGTGCTGATCGGCCTCGTCAACTGGGCCATCAGCCGCCGGATCCGCAAGAGCACCTGAGGGGATGACGTGACCACCACCCTGTCGACCAGGTCCACCAGGCCGCGCAAGCGGGGCGCCGGACGCCAGCTGCACGGCGGCAAGGTGACCTACGCGGTGCTGATCCTCTTCACCATCGGCTCGCTCTTCCCGCTGGTGTGGACCGCGATCGCCGCGTCCCGCAACAACACCCGGCTGGCCGAGACGCCTCCTCCCTTCTGGTTCGGCGGCAATCTCTTCAAGAACCTGGAGATCGCCTGGACCGACGCCAACATGGGCACGGCCCTGCTCAACACCCTGGTGGTGGCGGGCACCATCACCGTGGGCACCGTCCTGTTCTCCACCCTCGCGGGCTTCGCCTTCGCCAAGCTCCGCTTCCGCTTCCGGGGCTTCCTGCTGCTCCTGGTGATCGGGACGATGATGGTGCCGCCGCAGCTCAGCGTCGTCCCGCTGTTCATGGTGGTGGCGAAGCTGGGCTGGACCGACCAGCTCCAGTCCGTCGTCCTGCCCACCCTGGTCAGCGCCTTCGGGGTGTTCTTCATGCGGCAGTACCTCAAGGAGGCGCTGCCCACCGAGCTGATCGAGGCCGCCCGGGTGGACGGCGCGAGCAGCTGGCGGGTGATCTGGCACGTGGTCTTCCCGGCCGCGCGTCCCGCGATGGCGGTGCTCGGCATGCTCACCTTCGTCATGGCGTGGAACGACTTCTTCTGGCCGGTCATCGCCCTGACCCAGGAGGGCGAGCCGACCGTGCAGGTGGCACTCGCCGGGCTCGGCCGCGGCAACATCCCCGACCAGTCCGTGATCATGGCGGGCGCGCTGCTCGGGACGCTGCCGCTGCTCATCGCGTTCGTGCTCTTCGGCAAGCAGATCGTGGGCGGGATCATGCAGGGCGCGGTCAAGGGCTGAGCCCTGCCCCCTCCCTCCGCCGCCCTGCCCCCTTCCTCCGCCGCCCCGCGCCCGGCCCCGCCCCACCGCCCCGTCAACTCCCCCTTTCCGTACGACTCATGGGAGCGCTCCTATGTCTTCGTCCACCGTGAACTCGACCTTTCCCGCCGGCTTTCTGTGGGGCGCCGCGACCGCCGCGTACCAGATCGAGGGGGCGGCGCGGGAGGACGGCCGCACGCCCTCCATCTGGGACACCTTCAGCCATACGCCGGGCAAGGTGCTCGGCGGTGACACGGGGGACGTCGCCGTCGACCACTACCACCGGTGGCGCGACGACGTGCGGCTCATGGCGGACCTTGGGCTTTCCGCGTACCGCTTCTCGGTGTCCTGGTCGCGGGTGCAGCCCACCGGGCGCGGGCCCGCCGTGCAGCGCGGGCTCGACTTCTATCGGGCGCTCGTCGACGAGCTGCTCGCGCACGGCATCCGGCCGATGCTCACGCTCTACCACTGGGACCTGCCGCAGGAGCTGGAGGACGCCTTCCCCAGCGGCTCCGCGGCGGGCGGCGGCTGGCCCGAGCGGGACACCGCGTACCGCTTCGCGGAGTACGCGGGGATCGTCGCCGACGCGCTCGGAGACCGCGTGGAGATGTGGTCGACGCTCAACGAGCCCTGGTGCAGCGCCTTCCTGGGCTACGGCTCGGGGGTGCACGCGCCGGGCAGGACCGATCCGGTGGCCGCCCTGCGCGCGGCTCACCATCTGAACCTCGCCCACGGCCTCGGCGTCCAGGCGCTGCGCGAGCGGCTGCCCGCGCGGGCGCGGATCGGCGTCAGCCTCAATCCGAGCGCCGTGCGCCCCCTGACCCCGTCCGCCGCCGACCAGGACGCGCGGCGCAGGATCGACGCACTGGCCAACCGCGTCTTCACCGGGCCGATGCTGCACGGCGCGTACGACGACGATCTGCTCGCCGACACCGCCCGCATCACGGACTGGGCCTTCGTCCAGGACGGCGATCTGCGCGCCGCCCACCAGCGCCTCGATTTCCTCGGCATCAACTACTACTCCCCCGCTGTCGTGTCGGCCGCCGCGCGCGACGGCGCCGACAGATCCCCCGGTCCGCGCCCTGACGGGCACGGCGCCAGCGCCCACTCCCCCTGGCCGGGCGCCGACGACCACGTCTCCTTCCACCGCGCGCCCGGTGAGCTCACCGCCATGGACTGGTCGGTGGACCCGACCGGCCTGAAGGACCTTCTCCTTGAGTACACCGCTCAGGCCCCCGGGGTTCCGCTCTACGTGACGGAGAACGGCGCGGCCTACGACGACGAGCCGGGCCCCGGCGGCCAGGTCCACGACCCCGACCGCATCCGCTATCTGCACGGGCACCTCGCCGCCGTGCACGAGGCGATCGTGGCGGGCGCCGACGTGCGGGGCTACTACCTGTGGTCGCTCCTTGACAACTTCGAATGGGCGTACGGCTACAGCAAGCGCTTCGGCGCGGTCCACGTCGACTACGCGACGCAGGTCAGGACCCCGAAGTCCAGTGCCCACTGGTACGCGAAGGTCGCCGCGTCGGGCGAGCTGCCCGGGGAGGTCACGACCGGCTGAGTCCCGCCGGGGCGGCGGGCGGAGCCGAGTGGCAGGGACCCACTCGGCTCCTTAGTTTGCCGGTATGTCGCCTTACGTATATTCCGCCACAGAACGGGCACGGTGAGTGCCCGTGGGAGTCCTCCGCGATCATCCCGAACTGGTGCTCTTCCTCTGTCTCGCCCTCGGCTACCTGGTGGGCAAGCTGCGCGTCGGCCCCATCACGCTCGGCGGCATCTGCGGCACGCTGATCGTCTCGCTGCTGCTCGGCGCGTGGACCAAGGTCACCATCTCCGACGACGTCAAGACGATCTTCTTCGCGCTCTTCATCTTCGCCCTCGGCTACATGGCGGGCCCCCAGTTCTTCGCCAACCTCAACCGCGGGAGCCTGCGCTTCTTCGCGCTCTGCGGCATCGAGCTGGTCTGCGTCCTCGCCATCGCGTTCGGCCTCGCCAAGGCGTTCGACCTGGACGTCGGCACCGCGTCCGGCATCCTGGCCGGGGCCGCCACCGAGTCCGCCGTGGTCGGCACGGCCACCGAGTCCATCGCCAAGCTCGGTGACCTCACCCAGGAGCAGATCAGCCAGTACCAGGGGCACGTCGCCACCGCGTACACCGTCTGCTACCTCTTCGGCCTGATCACCATCGTGATCTACACCAGCCAGATCATGCCGATGATGCTGCGCATCAACCTCAGGGACGCCTCGCGCGAGCTGTGGGAGAAGATGCGCGGGGGCGGCGGCCTGGAGGCCGACGAGCGCCAGGCGCTGCCCGGCATGGTCGGCCGCACCTATCTGGTGACGGCGGGCGACGGCAGGACCGTCGGCGCCCTGGAGACCGAGCTCGACGGCCGGATCACCGTGGAGGCCGTCAAGCGCGGCAGCAAGCTGCTCACCCCCGCGCCCGGTCTCGAACTGACCCTCTCCGACCTGGTCCTCCTCGTCGGCCGGCGCGCCAACGTCATCGAGGCCGGGCGCCTCATCGGCCCCGAGACCCCGGGCATCCCCGGCGTCGACACCCCCCTCGCCACCAGCCAGGTCGCCGTCACCGACAAGGCGACCGAGGGCAGGACCGTCGACCAGCTCCAGCAGGCGCACCCCGAGTTCATCAAGGACGGCGTGTACGTCACCGACGTACTGCGCGGCGACCAGCACCTGCCCGCCACCGCCGACACCACGCTGCACCGCGGCGACGTGCTCACCCTCGTCGGCGCCCGCTCGGGACTGAACAAGCTGGTCGCGAAGATCGGCGCGGTCGTCAAGAACGACGCCACCGACTTCATCTACCTGGGGCTCGGCATCGCGGCCGGCTCGCTGCTCGGGCAGGTCGTCGTGAAGTTCGGCGACGTCCCGATGTCGCTCGGCACCGGCGGCGGCTGTCTGATCTCCGGGCTGCTCTTCGGCTGGTTCCGCTCCCGCAAGCAGACCTTCGGCGCCTTCCCGCCGCAGGCCGCGAGCACCATCAAGGACATGGGCCTGGCGGTCTTCATCGCCTGTACGGGCCTGGTGTCGGGGCCGCAGGCCTGGCCGCTGCTCAAGGAGTACGGGGCGCTGCTCCCGTTCGCCGGCATCGCGATGGTCCTCGTACCCGCGACGATCTCGCTGATCGTCGGCCGCACGCTCCTGAAGATCGAGAAGCCGCTCCTGATCGGCGCCATCGCGGGCCAGCAGTGCTCGACGCCCGCGATCACCTCGGTCACCCAGGTGGCGCAGAGCTCCGTGCCGATGTTCGGCTACACGATCACGTACGCCCTCTCCAACTTCCTGCTGCCCCTGACCGGGCCGATCCTCGTCGGCGTCCTGGGAGCGTGAGCAATGATCGACTTCCTCAACCGGAACATCTTCCAGCCCCATCCCGAGCTGCTCGTCTTCATCACCGTGGCGTTCGGCTTCCTGGTCGGGAAGGTCCGCTACAAGGCCATCGCGCTCGGCGCCGTCACCGGCTGCCTCGTCGTGGGCCTGCTGTTCGGCGCGCAGTTCAAGGTGGCGATCGACGGGACGGTGAAGAACCTCTTCTTCACGATGTTCCTGTTCGCGCTCGGCTACAAGGTCGGCCCGCAGTTCTTCCGCGGCCTGAAGAAGGACGGCCTGCCGCAGGTCGTCAACGCCGTCGTGGTCTGTGTGACGGGCCTGCTCGTCTGCTGGGGCTTCGCGGCCATGCTCGGCTACGGTCCTGGGCTCTCGGCGGGGCTGCTCGGCGGCGCGCTCACCCAGTCCGCGGTGATCGGTGTCGCCCAGGACGCCATCGGCAACCTGCCGGGGCTCTCCGCGGGCGCCGTCAAGGAGCAGGAGAACCTCGTCGCCATCGGGTACGCGGTCTGCTATCCGCTCGGCACGATCCTGTGCGCGATGCTCCTCGCGAACGTGCTGCCCCGGCTGTACCGCAGGGACCTGGCGGCCGAATCCCTCGCGCTCGCCAAGGAGTTGGACGCCCCCGCCGACGACCCCGACCTGAGCGAGGGCTACTACGAAGTGGTCCTCCGCGCCTACAAGGTGGAGCGGCCCGACATCGTGGGACGCACCATCGACGACTTCGAGAGCCAGCAGAAACAGCTGGGCCGCCGCCTCTACATCACCGGCGTGCGGCGCGACGGGACGGTCCTGCCGCACGACCAGGGGACGGCGCTGCACGAGGGCGACGTGGTGGCGATGAGCGCGATCCGCGGCGACCTGGTCACCTATGACGCGCGCACCCACATCGGCGGCGAGGCCGACGACGTCGAGCTGCTCGGCTACCAGACCGAGAGCCTGCACGTGGTCGCCTCGGAGAAGGCCCAACTGGGCAAGACCATCGGCCAGTTGCGCGCCGAGCCGTTCATGGTCGGCGTCTACGTCGACAAGCTGTTCCGGGCCGGATCCGAGTTCCCCTACCGGCTCTCCACCAAGGTGGAACGCGGCGACACCCTGGTCCTGACCGGGCCCAAGCGTCTGGTGGACCCGGCGGGCCGGGAGATCGGCAAGCCGGTGCCGACGTCGTTCGCCACCGACATGGTCTGGGTGGGCCTCGGCATCTTCCTCGGCGGCTGCATCGGCATCCCCGCGCTGACCGCGGGCGGCGTGCCGATCTCGCTCTCCACCTCGGGCGGCGCGCTCATCATGGGCCTGGTCTTCGGCTGGATCCGCGGCAAGTACCCGACGTACGGCAACGTCCCGCCCGGCGCCCAGTGGTTCATGGACACGCTCGGGCTCTGTCTGTTCGTCGCGGTCGTCGGCATCAACGCGGGGCCGAGCTTCACCAGCGGCCTCTCGACGGCGGGCTGGGGGCTGCTGGTCTTCGGAGCCGTCGCCACGGTGATCCCGCTGATCGTCGGCTTCCTCGTCGGCCATTACATCCAGAAGATCCGCTTCCCGATCCTGATGGGCGTCCTGGCGGGCGGCCAGACCACCACGGCGGCGATCGGCGCGATCAACGAACAGTCCAAGTCCCAGGTGCCGACGCTCGGTTACACGATTCCGTACGCCGTGTCCAACGTCCTCCTGACGATCTGGGGCGCCGTCATCGTCCTCCTGCACCACTGACGTCCACCCACCATCCGTACGTCCGTACGTAAGGAAGCACCGTGCCGAAGACCACGTTCACCCGCGAGGAAATCCAGTCCTTCGCCCAGCTCAGCCCCTTCGAACTGAAGGACAAGTTCATCCAGATCGCGCAGGCGGTGCAGGAGGACAAGCCGGGCCAGAAGGAGAAGTCGAGCGCGCAGATGCTCAACGCGGGCCGCGGCAACCCGAACTGGACCGCGACAGGGCCCCGCGAGGCCTTCTACGCGCTCGGCTACTTCGCCCTCTCCGAGTCGAGGCGGGTGTGGACCGCGGACGACCTCGGCGGCATGCCGGAGAAGACGGGATCCGCGGAGCGCTTCGACACCTTCGTGCGCCGCCACCCCGACCTGCCCGGCATCGAACTCCTGGAGAAGTGCGTCGCGTACGCCGTCGAGCGCTTCGGCTTCGACCGGGACGAGTTCGTCCACGAACTGACCGACAGCTCCATCGGCGACAACTACCCCGTACCCGACCGGATGCTGACGCACGCCGAGCGGATCGTGCGCGGCTACCTCGCCGACGAGATGTTCGCCAAGAAGCCGCCGCAGGACACCCTCTCGCTGTTCGCGACCGAGGGTGGCACGGCGGCGATGTGCTACATCTTCGACTCGCTGATGAAGAACGGGATCCTGAAGAAGGGCGACAAGATCGCCCTGATGGTGCCGGTGTTCACGCCGTACATCGAGATCCCCGAGCTCGACACCTACGAGTTCGACGTCGTGAACGTCGAGGCGAGCCTGTTCACCGAGACCGGCGTGCGCGAGTGGCGCTACCCCGAGGAGGAGGTCGCCAAGCTCGCGGACCCCGCGGTCAAGCTGGTCTGCATCGTCAACCCGTCCAACCCGCCGTCCCTGGCGCTCAGTCAGCGCGTCGCGAACCAGATCAAGGACATCGTCGCGAACGACAACCCGAACCTGCTGCTCGTCACCGACGACGTGTACGGCACGTTCGTGGAAGGCTTCCGCTCGATCGCCGCCGACCTGCCCCGCAACACGTTGCTCGTGTACTCGTACTCCAAGCACTACGGCTGCACGGGCTGGCGCCTCGGCGTCATCGGCCTGCACGACGACAACGTCATCGACACGATGATCGCGGAGCTGCCGGACGCGGAGAGGAACCGACTCGACAAGCGCTACGGCACCCTGTCGCTCGAACCGTCGAAGATCCGGTTCATCGACCGCCTGGTCGCCGACTCGCGCCAGGTCGCGCTCAACCACACGGCGGGCCTCTCGCTCCCCCAGCAGGTCATGATGACGCTCTTCTCGCTCTTCGACATGCTGGAGGAGGGCCAGGCGTACAAGGAGCGGATCCGCGCGATCGTGCGGCAGCGGCTCGATCTGCTCCTCGAAGGCGCCCAGATGAAGATCTCCGACGATCCGCAGCGGGCCGCGTACTACATCGAACTCGACCTGCTCGCGGAGGCGGAACGCGTCCACGGCAAGGAATTCGCGGACTTCCTGGAGAAGAACTACGAGCCCGTCGACCCGCTGTTCCGCCTCGCCGAGCAGACCCACGTGGTGCTGCTCAACGGCGGCGGCTTCGACGGCCCGCAGTGGTCGGTGCGGGTCTCGCTCGCCAACCTCGACGACCTCGACTACCTGAAGATCGGGCACCATCTGCGGGGCATCTTCAACGACTACGCGGCGGAGTGGCAGGCGTCCAGGGCCTAGGGCCTGTGCCCCGGCCGGGTGGGGGGCTCCGGCCGGGGCACCTGGGGGTGATGGCTACTTGTACGCGGCGAACCCCTTGGTGAACGCCAGCGGCTGCTGCTCGATCGAACTGCACGTCGGCTGCGCGGAGTTGGTGGCGCCGCCGGGGCAGGCCTTGTCGCGGGTCGAGGACCACATCGACAGCTGGCCCATGCCCTTGGCCTCGGCGAACTTCACGAGCTGCGCGGCGTCCTCGACCTTGAACACCTCGGTCGCGACGTCGTTCACGCCGATCATCGGCGTGACGGCGACAGCCCCCCACGCGGCCTTGTCGGACAGACCGAGCGCGGTCTTGACCTGCTTCTGCGTGGCGGTGGCGGCCTGGGTCGCGTACGTGCCCATGTCGCCGCTGTAGGAGGGGCCGTAGTCCATCGCCATGATGTTGACGGCGGAGGCCTTCACGCCGTTCTTCTTGGCGTTGGCGAGCAGGTCGACGCCGGGCTGGGTGAGGCCCTCCGGCATCACGGGCAGCGTGAACGAGACGTCCAGGCCCGGGTGTTGCTTCTGGAGCCGG
Source organism: Streptomyces sp. NPDC087300 (assembly GCF_044744425.1). Lineage (NCBI taxonomy): Bacteria > Bacillati > Actinomycetota > Actinomycetes > Kitasatosporales > Streptomycetaceae > Streptomyces > Streptomyces sp. NPDC087300. Next base: position 201,042 of record NZ_JBIUYI010000011.1, on the reverse strand, counting down.
GCTATCGCCTGGGCGCGGCGGGTGTTGGCCGCGGTGTCCGGCAGGGCGGCGCCCTCGATGTCGAAGTCGACCTTCGTCAGCTTGTACGCGTCGACGACCTTGCCGTACGCCTTGGCGAGCGAGGCCGCGCTGTCGCACTTGAGCCCCAGCTCGGAGCCGGCCGCGCCGCCGAACGAGACGCGGACGTCACCGCCCTTGGCGCGCAGCGCCCCGATCTGCGAGGCCACCTTGTCGTCGCCGAGCGCGGTGGCGCCGCCCCAGAGGGGCTCGCAGGTGCCGCCGGAGGTGATGAAGGCGAGGTTGAACTCCTTGACGCCGGTCTTCGTCGCGGTGTCGACGAGGTCGTAGGCGGGGGCGAGGGAGGTGTCCACGAAGGGGGCGAACCTTGCGGGGGCCTTGGCGGTGGGGGTCTTCTCGGCCGGAGCCTTCGTCGCGAGCGCCGTCCCGGAGAAGAGGAACGCGCCGCCGCCGACGAGGGAGGCGGCGACGAGCCCGCCGACGACCTTGGACCGGGTGCTCACCGTGCGCCGGTGCGTGCTGCTCATGGCGTGCCTGCCTTTAGCTGTACGGGGGTGGGGGTGCGACTGCACGCTAGCCGCGTGGGGAGCGACAAATGGGGTGACTGGGGGCCGGGGGTGGGATCTTAGGGTGCGCTTAAGGGAGGGATCGGGGCGGATTAAAGGTGCGGGTGGGTGGGGGGTGCTCGCGCAGTTCCCCGCGCCCCTTGCGGGGGCGTGCCGAGCGTCGCGGGGGGCTTTTAAGGGGCGCGGGGAACTGCGCGGCCAGCCCACCGCGCGCCCGCGGGGAAGGACGGCGATGCGGGAGCGGGACGTCAGCCCGGACCCGGCCCCCGCCGGCGGCGACGTACGGACGCCCCCCGATGCCCCCGCCGCCCCACCGCGCCCCCGCGAGAATCACGCTGGATCCAGATCCGCACCTCCGTGCCCCCCAGCACCGAGCTCCCGATCCGCACGTCCCCGCCCGTCGACTCCGCGAGGCGGCGGACGATGTCGAGGCCGAGGCCCGTCGAGCCGTCCTCGCCCGAACCCGCCCCGCGGGCCAGCGCCGCCTCGGGGTCGGCGATGCCCGCACCCGCGTCGGAGACGAGGACGATCACCGCGTCCTCGCCGCTGTGCACGTCCACCGAGAACGCCGTGCCCTCGCCGGTGTGCCGGAAGACGTTCCCGAGCAACGCGTCGAGCGCGGCGACCAGTTCGGCCCGCGCCACCGGTATCCGTACCGGCCGCTCCACGCCCGCGACGCGCACCTCGCGCCCCTCGTCCTCGGCGAGCGCCGACCAGAAGTCCATCCGCTCCCTGACCACCTCGGCCGCGTCGCAGCCCGCGCCGGGCCCCACCGTCGCGGTCTGCGGCTTGGCGTCGCGCGCGGTGCGGATGATCGTGTCGACCTCGCGTTCGAGCGTCTCGACGGCCGTACGGGTCTGCTCCGCCACGGGCCCGTCGCCGAGCGACGCCGCGTTCAGCCGGAGCACGGTGAGCGGCGTACGCAGCCGGTGCGAGAGGTCGGCCGCCAGCTCCCTCTCGTTGGCGAGGAGTTGGACGACCTGGTCCGCCATCGAGTTGAACGCCACCGCGGCCAGGCGCAGTTCGGTCGGCCCCTCCTCGGGAACGCGCGCGCCCAGCTTGCCCTCGCCGAGGTCGTGCGCGGCGCCCACCAGGCGTTTGGCGGGCTGGACCATGCGTACGCCGAGCCGGTCCGCGACCGCGACGGAGCCGATGACCAGCGCGATGCCGACGCCCGCGAGCACCAGCCAGGCCGTGGTCACGCCGTTGCTGATCTCGGCCTCGGGCACGTAGATCTCCACGACGGCCGTGCCGGAGCTGAGCGCGGTGGGCTGGAGCACCACGAACCCGCCGGGCACTCCGGTGGTCCTGGCCCTGCCCTCCTTGCGGGTGGCCTCCACGGCGCGCGCCCCGGCCCGCGGGTCGCCGACCTCGAAGGCGGCCGCGTCGTCGATGGCGGGGACGTACACCGCCATCCGCCCGTCACCGCCCGCCTCGGACGTGGCGACGGCCCGGGTGAGCTCCTCGCGGTCGGTGGTGATGGAGAGCGTGGGGCCCATGCCCGCGCCGTGCCGCTCCGCGTTCGAGATGGCGCGGTCCCGCGCCATCTCCTTGACGACCAGGCCGAGCGGCACCGCGAAGGCCACCACGACCATCGTCGTGACGGCCAGGCACACCTTGACGAGGGCCCACCTCACAGCGGTGGCCCCGGCAGCGGTGGCTCCAGCTTCACGCCGACCCCGCGCAGCGTGTGCAGATAGCGGGGGCGCGCGGCCGTTTCGCCCAACTTCCGCCGCAGCCACGACAGATGTACGTCGATGGTCTGGTCGTCCCCGTAGCTCTGCTGCCACACCTCGGCGAGCAGTTCCTTGCGGGGGACGACGACGCCGGGCCGTCCGGCGAGGAAGGCGAGCAGGTCGAACTCGCGCCGGGTCAGATCGAGCCGCGCCCCGTCCAGCTCGGCCTGGCGCCGCAGCGGGTCGATGGCGAGGCCGCCGACCCTGAGCACGTCGCTCGGCGGCACGTCGCCCGCGGGGACGCGGGCGCGGCGCAGCACGGCGGCCATCCGCGCGGACAGGTGCTCGACGGAGAACGGCTTGGTGAGGTAGTCGTCGGCGCCGTCGTTCAGGAGCCGTACGATCTCCGCCTCGTCGTCCCGCGCGGTGGCGATGATCACGGGTACGTCGGTGATGCCGCGCAGCATCTTCAGCGCCTCCGACCCGTCGAGGTCGGGCAGTCCGAGATCCAGGATCACCACGTCAAAGCGGAAATGGGCGACCTCGCGCAGCGCCTCCAGGGCCGTGCCGACGCTGCGCACGGTGTGCGTCGCCTCGGTCAGGTGCCGGATGAGGGCGGAGCGTACGAACTGGTCATCCTCGACGACGAGCACACTTGCCATGGGCGGCACCGTACGCCATACGAGGGACCCCGGTCGCCGCCGGGAGCGCGGTCCCCCACGGGACACATGTGCGGCCCGTGGTGCAGTATGGCCCGCGATGCGCAGAGGACTCATGCACACGATCGCCTGGTCGCTGGCCACGGGCGCGGCGGTCACGCTGTCCTGGTGGGGCGTCCACACGGTCATGTCCGGCACCGTCTACGACCCGCCGCGCGCCCTGCCGCTCGCGGGCGACGACGGCGGCGGGAGCGGGCCGCTGTCCTCCTCGACGCACCGCCCCGAGCCCACCCCGAAGGACGAGCCGTCCAAGTCCCCGGACGAGGGCCGGGAGCCGACGAAGTCGCCTGATCCCACCAAGCCGTCCAGGAGCAGGACGAACACCCCCGAACCGCCGCCGCCCACCCGGTCCGGCACGGGCGCGGTGAAGGGCTACAACACCGAGGGCGGCCGCGTCGTCCTCGACATCGGCGACGACTCGGCGACGCTGGTCTCCGCGACCCCGGCCGCGGGCTGGTCGGTGCAGACGTGGAAGCAGGACAAGTGGATCCGCGTGGAGTTCACCGGGGGCGCGGCCAAGGTCTCGGTCTTCTGCACCTGGCACGACACCGCGCCGCGGGTCGACATCAATAAGTACTGATACGCGTACGGAAGCGGCTGCCGCCCGACGCGGCGCCGGAGCTCAGCGGAAGACCGAGGGCGCCGGCGCTCAGCGGAAGACCGAGGGCGGCGGCGCGGGCGACGCGACCGCGTTCGCGTCGGTGACGGCGACCGCTCCCCCGCCGAAGTCCCTGAGCCCGCGCCCGTGTTCGACCCTGCCGGGGTGCGGGTCCCCCGCGCTGCGCCGGGTCAGTTCGGCGATCGGCAGCGCCTGGTCGGAGCCGAGCAGCACCGCGTTCCCGAACCGTCTACCGCGCAGGACGGTGGGGTCGGCGACGAGCGCGAGTTCCGGGAAGAGGGCGGCCGCCGTGGCGAGTTGGCCGCGCAGATGCGTGAGCGGCGGCCCGTCGGCGAGGTTGGCCGCGTAGTACCCGCCGGGCTTGAGGACCCTGCGCACGTCGGTGAGGAATTCCGTGCTGGTGAGGTGGGCGGGGGTGCGGGCCCCGCTGAAGACGTCGGCGATGACGAGGTCCGCCCAGCCGTCCGCGATCTTCGCGAGCCCCTCGCGGGCGTCGGCACCGCGTACGCGCACCCGGGCGCCGGGGTCCAACGGCAGTTCGCGGCGGACGAGTTGGATGAGCGCGGTGTCGCGTTCGACGATCTGCTGGGTGGAGCGGGGGCGGGTCGCGGCTATGTAGCGGGCGAGGGTGAAGGCGCCGCCGCCGAGGTGCAGGGCGTGGACGGGCTTGCCGGGCGGGGCGACGAGGTCGGCGATGTGGCCGAGCCTGCGCTGGTACTCGAAGTCGAGGTGCTTCGGGTCGTCGAGGTCGACGTGGGACTGCGGGGCGCCGTCCACGAGCAGCGTCCAGGCGCGCGGCCTGTCCCGGTCCGGCATGAGTTCGGCGAGTCCGCCGTCCACCTTTTCGACGACGGCTTCCCGCGCTTCCCGGGTCCGCTTGTTCCTTGCCATCAGGCCATTATCGACGCCCGGCGCGGAAGCGGCCCGGCGACCATGGAGGGGCGGTGTCCAGGCGGTACGAGCAGGTGGCGCCGAGGGGGTGCGGGAGCGCTCAGCGGCAGTTGTCGGCGGCCTCGATGGTGCGGGCGGCCTGCCCGAGGGCGGCGCGCAGGACGGCCGGGTCGGTGACCGGGTCGGTCTCGCCGGGCGGCAGCAGCCAGCCGGTGCCCGCCACGGGCGGCTCGGGGACGACGGGGCCCGGATCGGGGGCCGCGTACACGCTCATGCCGCGCCCGAAGGTCTGCGTACAGGCGCTGCCCGGCAGGTCCCAGCCGTCGGCGGTGCCCGGCGGCACCAGGAAGCCGAGGGTGTCGCAGCTCCCGTCGTGCAGCACGGGCCCGATGGTGTCGCCCGCGCCGCGGCGCAGGATGTCGACCGCTTCGAGCCCTTGTCTGGCCGGGACCGTGACCAGGTCGCAGCATTCGTCGTCGCAGGACGCGGCGTACCCCGGCAGTTCGCTGCCGTCCTGGGTGGGCCAGTGCCGTGCCGTCGTCAGTGATGCCGGGGACGCGCCGCTCCCCGCACCGGAGCCGCCGTTCTCCATGCCGATCTCCAACAAGGGGACCCCTCCTCGCCAGTAGGGGAAGCCGCGTAGCTCCCCCTCCGCATGGTTCAACGCGAGCCGGCGTCAACAGGCACTGCGGCACGCCGCCGCAAAGGATGGCAGTTCATGGCGGATCCCGGGTGAGATATCCGGTTTGTAGCCAAACTCCGCGTGCCCGACCCCACACAGCCTGTACGTTCGTGCTCCGCCGGAACAGGGGCAGCCACGCGAGCGATCACGAGCGCGGGGGCGTGCGCGGTCCGGCCACGATCCACACCATGAGGGTCACGATCCGCACGAGGGGGTCCGGCCATGGCGTCGTCACCAAGGGCATCGTCAACTCAGTCCCCGCGACCGAATCTTGTCTTCCGCCAGCTGCGCGGGCCGCGCTCACCGGGCGAGTTCGCCGCGGCGGTCCGCCGGGCCGCCCGTGAGATCGGCGAGCGGGTCAGCTGCGACGCGCGCTACATCGGGCGCGTCGAGTCGGGCGAGATCCGTTGCCCCAACTACGCCTACGAGCGCGTGTTCCTGCACATGTTCCCCGGCAGGACGCTGACGGACATGGGGTTCCTGCCCCGCGCCCAGGTGCGCGGCCGGGGGGCTCGCGACAGCAGCGACGCGCCCCTGTCGCACACCAAGCTCCAACCCGAGCCCACGATCCAGTTCTACGAGTCCCGTCCGGACGGGTCCGACCCCCGCGCCTGCGACCCGTACGCGATCCAGATCCACGAGGAGAGCGACGTGCAACGTCGCGCGTTCATGACCGGCTCCACGGCCACCGTGGCCGCCGCCCTGGGGCCCATCGGGCTCTCCCTGGGCGGCCGGGCCGAGGCGGCGGGGCCGCGCGGCCGCCGGGTCGGGGCGGCCGACGCCTGCGCGGTCGAGGAGGCCGTCCGCAGGATCAGGCTGCTCGACGACCGGCACGGGGCGGACGGTCTCTACCGGCGCGCGGCCGCCCCGCTGCGGGCCGCCTACACGCTGCTCGACACGGGCACCACCCGGCAGTCGACCTCCGAACGGCTGTACGCGGGCGCCGGTGAACTGGCCATCTCCGTCGGCTGGCTGGCGCACGACTCGGGCCGCTTCGACGACGCCCGCTCGCACTACGCGGAGGCCCTCGCCACCGCGCGGATGTCCGGCGACCTCGGCGTGGAGGCGCACGCCTTCTGCAACTCCGCCTTCCTGGCGCGCGACGCGGGCCGGCCCCGCGAGGCGGTGCGGGCCGCGCAGGCCGCCACCGGCGCCGCCCGGCACCTCGGCTCGCACCGGCTGCTCTCCCTCGTCGCGCTGCGCGAGGCGGGCGGCTGGGCGGGGCTCGGCGACCGGGCGGGCTGCGAGCAGTCGCTGACCCGCGCGCACGCCCTCTTCGACCGGGGGGCCGCGGAGGACGACCCGGAGTGGATGAGCTTCTACGGGCCCGCCGAGCTGGAGGGCCTGGAGGCGCAGTGCTGGTCCGCGCTCGGCGACTGGGAGCGCGCGGCCAGGCACGCGCGGCTCGCGGCGGCCACCGCGCTCTCCCAGACGCCCCAGTTCACCAGGAACATCGCGCTCTACACCGCCGAGCTCGCCGACGACCTGGCCCGCGCGGGCCGCCCCGACGAGGCGGCGACGGCGGGCCTGCGGGTGCTCTCGCTCCTGGACGAGGTGCAGTCCTCGCGCGTCCAGTCGATGCTGGCGACGACGGCGCGGGTGCTGCTCCCGCACCGCAGGGCGTCCGGCGTGAGCGGCTTCCTGGAGCGGCACGCCTCGCTGCCCCGGGTGGGATAGCGGGACGGCACCGCCGGCGGGTCAGGACAGGTGCCCGGTCTCGTTCCACGACTCGACGGCGGGCTCTCCGTAGGCCCAGCCCAGGGTGGACAGGGACGTCGGGTTGAGGCGGATGCGGGCGGCGAACTCGATGCCGAGGCCGAGCCAGCGGGCGCCGATGACGCGCAGGATGTGGCCGTGCGCGAAGACGAGGACGTCACGGTCGGCGGAGCGCGCCCACGCCACCACCTCGTCCGCGCGTGCGGCGACCTGCGCCAGTGTCTCGCCCCTCGGGACGCCGTCCCGCCAGATGAACCAGCCGGGGCGGACCGCCTGGATGTCGGCCGGGGTCATCCCGTCGTACGCGCCGTAGTCGAACTCCATGAGCGCGTCCCAGGTGGTGGCGCGGTCCCCGAACCCGGCGATCTCGCAGGTCTCCCGCGCGCGGGAGAGCGGGCTCGTGCGCACCTCGACGTCGGGCAGACCGTCGTACGGGGCCCGGTGCAGCCGCTCACCCAGGAGCTTGGCGCCGCGGCGGCCCTCTTCCAGGAGCGGGATGTCCGTCCTGCCGGTGTGCTTCCCGGACAGTGACCATTCCGTCTGTCCGTGCCGGGCCAGCAGGATGCGGGGTGCCATGGGGGGACCTCTTCGAGTGGACTTTTACTGCTTTGTACGGACAGGGAGTGCCCGCCCTCTCCATCATCACCCACCCGCGATCAGCCGCTCGTCCGGGCTGGCAACCCGCTCGCCGATCTCTGCGTCTAAGACCACCGGGGGATGCCTCGGCTCCCTTCGCGTCACCGTAAGGTGATGCGGCGGCGTACGCCGCATGAACAGAGACGAGTGGGGGACCGACCGGATGCCGAAGACCGACGCGCCGGGCACCGGAGGCATATCCGAACACCGGCTTCGCTGGTACACGGAACTGCCGCTGATCGTGCTGGTGTACGCCGCGTACTCGGCGGGCCGGCTGGTCGTCCGCGGTGACGTGGCGAGCGCCGTGGACCACGGCATCGGGATCCTGAGAGTCGAGCAGTTCCTGCGGATCAACGCGGAGCACCCGCTGAACCGTCTCTTCACCGAGCACGCGTGGATCGGCGTCCCCGCCGACTTCTGGTACGCCTCGCTGCACTACCTCGTCACGCCCGCCGTGCTGATCTGGCTGTTCCGCAGCCGGGCGGTGCACTACCGCGCGGCACGCGCGTGGCTGATGATCTCCACCATGATCGGCCTGGTCGGCTTCACGCTGCTGCCCACCTGCCCGCCCCGGCTGCTCAGCGCGGGCCACGGCTTCGTCGACACCATGGCGCAGTACAGCAGCTACGGCTGGTGGGGCGGCGAGGCGAGCGCGCCGCGCGGGCTCGGCGGCATGACCAACCAGTACGCGGCGATGCCCAGCCTGCACGTCGGGTGGGCGCTGTGGTGCGGCGTGATGCTCTGGCGGCACGGGCGCACCCCGCTGGCCAAGGCGGCCGGTGTCGCCTACCCGCTGATCACCACCATCGTCGTGATGGGCACCGCGAACCACTACTTCCTCGACGCGGTCGCGGGCGCCGCCGTGATGGGCGTGGGCCTGCTGCTCGTCCGGCCGGTGCGACGCCTCACGGACCCCCTGATGGACCGGCTGCGTGCGCTCTTCGCGCGCACCACCGCCGCCCCTTCGGCCACTGCGCCCTCGATTGTCAGTGCCGGATGCCAGACTTCGGCGGGTGAGCGAATTCCCCGACAGCGCAAGCAGAGTGCCGACCCCGGCGCCGAGCCGAGTGCCAGCCCCGCCGACGCGGGGGACGGCGCTCCGGCACCAGCTCGCTGAGCTGCGCGGCCCCGACGTTCCGCCCCGTCCCCTCGACGCCCGCGCGCTCGCCGCGCTCGCGGCCAACCCCGGGTGCGCGCGCCGCGCGCTCCTGGACGGCGCGGGGGTGGACAAGACGGCGCTCGCCTCGTCCCTCGGCTCGCCCTCCGGCTTCGGCCAGTCCCAGTTCGCGTTCATGCGGGGCAATGCCTTCGAGGCGCGGGTCAAGGCCGACGGCGGCGCGGAGCTGCTGCGTCTGACGCACGGGCGCCTGGGCGGCGGGCCCGAGCCGGTGCCCGGCGAGTCCGCCGTGCCGGACCTGTCGGCCGCGGGCCCCGAGGGCCGCGCGGCCCGCACCGCGCTCGCGCTGCGCGAGGCCACCGGGTCCGGCGGCTGGACGCTCCTGGACCACCCCATGCTGGCGCTCGACGTCGCGGGGACGCCCGCCTTCCTCGAACCCGACGCGGTCGTCGTCCACCCCGACGGGGGCTGGACGGTCGTCGAGATCAAGTCCTTCCCGATGATCGACGGTTCGGCGGACGCGGCGAAGGTGGGCGCGGCGGCGCGGCAGGCCGCGGTGTACGCGCTGGCCCTGGAGCGGGTCGCCGAGCGTATGGAGAACCCGCCGCGGGTGCGCCACCACGTCCTCCTGGTCTGCCCCAAGGACTTCTCCAACTTCGCCACGGCGTCCGCGGTCGACGTCCGCAAGCAGCTCTCCGTGACCCGCCGCCAGCTGGCCCGCCTGACCCGCGTCGAGGACATCGCGGCGTCCCTCCCCGAGGGCACCACGTTCGACGTGCGGCGCCCCGCGGAGGAGCTGACGGCGGCCGTCGAGGCGGTCCCCGCGACGTACGCACCCGAGTGCCTGGCCGCCTGCGAGCTGGCCTTCCACTGCCGGGACCGGGCCAGGGACGAGGGCGAGGTGACCTCGCTCGGCCGCTCGATCCGGGGCGAGCTCGGCGGCCTGACGACGATCGGCGAGGTCCTCTCGGCGGCCCTCGGCACGAGCGGCGACCCGGACGACCCCGCGGTGGCCGCGCTGCGCAGGGCGGCGTCCCTGCGATCGGAGGCCCTCGCGGGAGCGGGCACGGTCGCCTCCGGCGGGGGTTCGGCATGCTGAGGCAAGGGGGCGGGCCGGTGGGTTCGCGTGGGGACGGGCGGCTGGGGAGCGGCGGGAATCCCCTGGCGGGCGGCGTACGGGACGGTGGCCGCGGCCGCGTCCTGCGGCCGGAGAGCACACGCGCTCGCGCGGACGGAAGCGCTCGCGAGGCGGGGCACGGCACGCCGAAGCCTCACGGCCTGCCGGTACGCGTACGCACCCGTCCGGACAGGACCGTCAGCCACGGGAATCCCCCGGCCGGCGACAGGCAGGGCGGGCACGGCGGTGTGCCGGTCCGCGCAGACGGGCACGGCCGTGTGCCGGACCCCGAAGGCGGGCACGGTGGGCGTGGTCCGTGGTCGGAGAAGGGGCGCATGTGTCACTGATCGACAGCCTTGCCCGGCTCGAAGCCGTCACCACGGGGCGCGCGCAGCCCCGTGCCACGGTGCGTCACCGGCATCTCTCGCAGCGGCCCCTCGTGCTTGTCCCGCTCACCACCGCGGGCGAGGCGGGCGCCCCGCTCGGCGCGCTCGTCGGGACCGAGCGCACAGCGCCGCGGCTCCTCGTCGTCCCCCAGCCCCGCGACCGCGACCTGCGCTTCGCCTTCCTCGCGGAGCTCGCCGAGATCGTCCTGCCGTACGTCGACGGGTTCGCGGCCGACGTCGAGGCTGCCGAGCGCAACGAGACCGACGCCGAGACCGGCAAGCGGGTCAAGGTCGAGGTCGAACTGTGCGCGGACGCGCCGCAGTTGATCGTGCCGAGCCGCGCGGGCATCGAGTTCGTGCGGCTGCTCGGCCGTTCCATGCGCTTTCGCAGGACCGCCGAGCAGGACCCCGAGACGCCCTATCCCGCCCCGCCCCGCGTCCCGCTGCTCGGCCGCTGGCTCACGCACTTCGGGGAGCGCGCGAGGGTGCCGGGATCGGCCCTGCTCACGGCGATGACCGAGCTGCTCTCGCGGCACTGGGCCACCGGCCAGTCCAGCCTGGAGGACCAGCACCTGGGCGCCCTGCTCGCCTGGATCGAGGCCCCCGATGGCACCTCGGGCGCCGAGGCCGCGCGCCGCGCCGAGCTGGCCCGCGACCCGGCCGGCCAGCTGCTCTGCCCGCCCGCGGGCCCGGCCACCGACCCGGCCTTCGACAACGACCTGCTCGCCCCCGCCATGGAGCGCTACGACCGCGCGAGGACCGCGCTCGCCGCCGCCGAGGACGGCGTCGAGGCGGACGCCAGGCTGGCCGCGCTGACCGCGGCCGAGCGGGAGATCCACGCCCTGGTCGAGAGCAGGACCCGCCCCACCTGGGACGCGGTGTGGCGCGGCCTGGACGCCCTGTGCACGCTCCCGACGGCCCCGCACGCCGCCGACCGGTGGACCCGTGACCGCTGGTCGTTCACCGGCCACCGGGACCGCGTCACCGCGGGCGAGCCCCCGCAGCCCCGGGTCGACGACGCGATCACCGCGGCGAACAAACTGGCCACGCGCGAGCGCGAACAGGCCCGCCTGGACGCCCAGGAGGCCCTCGACGACCCGCTGGTGATGGCGGGCAGGCGGCTCGCGGGCGAGGCGTTCACCGGGGAGGTGACCGAGGTCGTCATGGCGTACAGCGAGAGCAAGAACCCGCGCCCGCGCCCCCTGGTCACCGTGCGCACGGACGACCGTCCGCACCTGGGCGAGCGCACGAAGGTGTACCGCTCCCTCCAAGGCAAGCCGCAGACCGCCGAGTTCGTGGGGTACGAGGACGGGAGCCCCGACCCGCTCGTCGTCCTGCGCCTCACCGACAAGATGGGCCGCGGCAAGGAACCCGACGAGGGTTCGGTGCCGGTCAAGGGCGACCGGATCTGCTGGACCCTCTTCGAGCACGAGCAGCGCGGCGGGCCCAAGCTGCCCGACCCGGAAGCCACCCCGTGGACGCACGGCGGCCCGCCGTCGGACGCCGCGGAGAGCCCCGACCCCGTGACCGCGGAGGACACCCTGTGATGCAGCTCGCCCCGCCCGCGGGCGGCACCTTCGACCCCGGCGCGGAGGCGGCGCGCGCCACCGACGCGATCCTCCACGACACGCTGCACGGCGCCCACCGGGGCGTCGTGGTCGACTCGCCGCCCGGCGCGGGCAAGTCGACCCTGGTGGTCCGCGCGGCCCGCGAACTGGCCGCGGCGGGACGCCCGTTGATGGTGATCGCACAGACGAACGCGCAGGTGGACGACCTGGTCCTGCGGCTCGCCGAGAAGGACCCCGAGCTGCCGGTGGGCCGTCTGCACAGCAGCGATCCCGATCCGTACGACAAGGCGCTCGACGACCTGGCGAACGTCCGCAAGTCCACCAAGGCGGGTGACCTCGCGGGCCTGGACGTCGTCATCTCGACGGCCGCGAAGTGGGCGCACGTCAAGGTCGACCAGCTGGCCGCGCCGTGGGGGCACGCGATCGTCGACGAGGCGTACCAGATGCGGTCGGACGCGCTGCTCGCCGTGGCCGGGCTGTTCGAGCGCGCGCTGTTCGTGGGCGACCCGGGGCAGCTCGACCCGTTCTCGATCGTCGGCGCGGAGCAGTGGGCCGGTCTGTCGTACGACCCGTCGGCCTCGGCCGTGACCACGCTCCTGGCCCACAATCCCGAACTGCCGCAGCACCGCCTGCCGGTGTCCTGGCGCCTGCCTGCCTCGGCCGCGCCGCTCGTCTCGGCCGCCTTCTATCCGTACACGCCGTTCCGCAGCGGCACGGGGCACGACGACCGTGCGCTCGACTTCGCGGTGGCGTCGGACGGTTCGGGTCCCGACGAGGTGATCGACGAGGCGGCGCGGGCGGGCTGGGGCCTGCTCGAACTCCCCGCGAGGAACACGCCGCGCACGGACCCGGAGGCCGTGCGGGCGGTGGCGCTCGTCGTCCGCCGCCTCCTCGACCGGGGCGGCGCGGCCACCTCGGAGCGCTCCCCGGACCCGGCGCCGCTCACGGCCGACCGGATCGCCGTCGGCACGGCGCACCGGGACCAGGCGGCGGCGGTGCGGGCGGCCCTCGCGGGGCTGGGCGTCGCGGATGTCACCGTGGACACGGCGAACCGTCTCCAGGGGCGTGAGTACGACGTGACGGTCGTGCTGCACCCGCTCTCGGGCCGCCCGGACGCCACGGCCTTCCACCTGGAGACGGGCCGCCTGTGCGTCCTCGCCTCCCGCCACCGCCACGCCTGCATCGTGGTCTGCCGCGCGGGCGTCGACGCCCTCCTGGACGACCACCCCGCCACGGACCCGGTCCAACTGGGCGTCACGGTCAAGTTCCCGGACGGCTGGGAGGCCAACCACGCGGTCCTGGCCCGCCTCTCGGAACACCGAGTGAGGTGGCCCCACCAGCCGCCCCGCTAGCCACATCCGCACCGTGGTTTCGCGCAGTTCCCCGCGCCCCTCACCTGCCCCTGCGGACGCCCCCGTCAGGGGCAGGTGAGGAACTGCGCGCTCAGCGCGCGATGAGCCGCAGTCGCGTCTGCCGAGCGACCTGGCAGACGCGACTGCGGCTTTTTCGTGGTTGCTCGCGCCGTTCCCCGCGCCCCTTACGGGGCAGAGCCCACCGCCCCCTCCGACGGGGCAGAGCCCACCGCCCCCTCCGACGGGGCAGAGCCCACCGAGCCCAGAAGGGACAGAGCCCCCGGCCCACTTGTGCGGCGGGGGAGAATGGGTGGCGGTCGGAACCGGACGGACGGCCTGTGTCGGATGAGGAGGACGAACCATGGCGGAGCCCGAGCGGCCCCGGACCGAACAGCGCATGCGCCCCGCGCCGCTGCTCTTCGAACCGGCGGAGGCCGCCGCCGACCCGGAGCACTTCTTCGACCTGGAGTCGATGGAGGACCCCCGTGAGCTCCTGGACCGGGCGACCGAGCTGACGCACGCGTTCCGGGCCGCCACGGACCGGTCCGTGGAGTTCCAGGCCATCGCCGCGGCCCAGCTCGCCGACCCGCGCCGGTTCGACCGGATGACGACCGCGCTCATCGCGGAGCGCGCGGAGTGGACCGAGGACTACGCCGAGAAGATGGTCGAGTTCGGCAGGGACCTGCTGCGCGGGAGAGCCGAGCGCCAGGACTGAGCGCCGGAACTGAGCGTCAGCGCCGAGCGCCCGCCCCCGTGCGGCCACGCGCGGACCGAAAAGATCAGTTGGCATATGCCAGGAGGGCAAGGTACTCCACCTCACCCCCCGTTGTCCCGGTTTCCCGCAACTCTCAGAAATGGAATCCTCACTACCGGTAGACCTGTCTGCCATGAACGCCCCCACCCCCACGACCGCCACCCCCACGACCCTCACCCCCACGACCCTCGCCCGCGACGCCTGTGACGTGACCGCCGACGGCGCCGCCTGGCTCGCCTCCGCCGAAACGTATCCGCGCAGCACCCTCGCGTACTGGCGCTGCCGCCCCTGCGCCCCCGCCGTGCTCCCCTGCGGCGCCGCCTTCGACGTGGTCAGCGTGCCCGCCGTGTTCGGGCGGCGGATGCTCGACCGGTTATGGGAGGAAGGCCCCGGCTCGGGGCCCGTCGCCACGCACCGCGGCCGGATGCTGCTCTTCACGGCCCCCGGCACCGCCCAGCGGCTGCCGAGCCTGCTCGCCTGGGAGGAGTGGGGCCGCGCCGTCCCCTCCGTGCTCTGTCACGGCACCGGCGACGCGGTCACCGTGCCGCCGCCCACCGCGGGCGCCGGGGACACCGGCCGGACCGCCCCCGCCACCCACCTGGAATCCCGCTGGCTGGTCGCCCCCGACACCCGGCACCCCTGGCTGCCGGGGCCCGAGGTGATGCTCTGGGCCTGTGTCCGCGCGGCCCGCTCCGCCGCCTCGTCCGCGGTGCGCATATCGATTTTTCCTGGCGGCGATCAGGGTGCTAAGGTCTACGACGTCAGCAGGCGCCGCTAGCTCAGTTGGTTAGAGCAGCTGACTCTTAATCAGCGGGTCCGGGGTTCGAGTCCCTGGCGGCGCACAGACAACGAGAAGCCCCTCGCGAGAGCGAGGGGCTTCTCGCGTGTGCGGGGGCACCGGGCGCGGGCCCCTCAGCCCGTCGCGACCCGCACCGTCCACGCCCCCGACGCCGTCCGCCCCGCCACCTCGACGCGTACGTCCGTACCGGGCACCGTGAAGCTCTCCCCCGCCCGCACCGGGGCGTCCGCCAGCTGCGGATACACCGATTCGCCCCAGCAGGACTCCGACTCCGGATGGGCGTCGACGACCTCGACGGGGCCGCCGCCCGACGCCGTACCGCCGCGCACCTGGTAGATGAGCACGCCCTCGCTGCACGTCGCGTGGTCGTTGCCCGTGGCGCCGCGCGCCTCGATGGCGATCGCCGTGTCCCGGCCGGTGCGGACCACCGCGAGCTTGGTGCCGCCGAGCGCGCCGCGCGCCGGGACCGCCGACAGCGGTTCCAGGGTCAGCCGCTCCGTGCCGCCCGTCACGCACCGCACCTGCCGCGGCTCCAGCCAGCCGAGCTTCCACTTGTGCCAGCCGAAGAGGTCGGGGGCGAGGCCGAACTGGCTGCCCATGACGTCCCAGTCCCCGACGTAGGTGTCCCAGTCGCCCTTGCCGTCGGTGGGCCGGTGGTAGAGGTCGGGCAGGTCGAAGACGTGGCCGGTCTCGTGGGCGAGGACGTTGCGGTCCGGCGGGTGCCGCTCGAAGACCGTGACGATGCGCCGCAGGTCCGTGCCGTCGGCCCGCATCGGACGGTCGAAGTTCACGACCTTGGTGGCGTCCGAGTCGACGCCCGGCGCGTCCGGGTCGGCGACGAAGTAGACGATGTCGTACCGCGAGAAGTCGACGTGCGGATCGGCCGCGGCCACCGCGTCGCGCAGATAGGCGCCGCGCCGCTTGGCGTTCCAGTCGCGCTGTATGGCGTACGCCGTGGAGTCCTCCGGCATCTCCACCCAGGCACGCTGCGGGTGCGGGCGCAGCGCGAACTTGCCGTACGAGGCGCGCTCGAAGAACCGGCTCGTGGCCGGGAAGTAGTCGGCGGTGAGCTCTTCGGGGGTGGTCCGCGGCGGGGAGTCGGGGAAGGACAGGAAGACCATCACCGCGTGCAGGGTCCTTGCCGGGCGCGGATAGGAGGCGTTCCAGGTGTCGAGGCCCTCCGAGTGATGGGCGGGCGTACGGCGCAGGGCGCACGGGCCGCCCGCCGATTCGGCGATGGCGGGGCCCGCGACGAGCGAGGTCGCGGCAAGCGCGGTCAGCGAGGTGAGCAGGGCCGCGGTGGTGCGCAGGGAAGATTTCTCCCCTCCACGGGTGAGTCCCCAAGGGGGGAGCTGACGCGGCACGTCGACCTCCGGGTGCGGAATGCGGGACACCCCACCCACCCTGTGATGTTTTGTTGAAGTTCGCCCTGTTTGTCTGGCCCTTCCGAGTGAGCGAGGGGCATCCGGACGACACCCCGGACGCTCACAGAACGTCACAAGCGATCGGCTCGCAAAGGAACCAGTTCACTGCCGAGCAGAAACGATCTGCCGTCGGCCGTGGGCCGCACCCCGCACCGCGGCGCGGCTGGAAAGGGCCTCTGGCCTGCCTCTATGATCGGCACACTTTCCTGCGCGGGCCCCGGTTCCGGACCACGGCCCGCCAGCTGCCCGCCGCCCGACGAGACCTGTTCGAGAACAACAGCACTGCGGGAGCAAGCGGTGAACGGAACGTCAGAAGGGCCACCGCCCACGGCGGTCACGGCACCCGGCCGCGCCGGGCCTGCCGTCACTCAGAGTCGCCCCCCGGGGCCGGCCGACTACCGCGCCGCCTTCACCGGCGCCCCGCTCCCCCTCGCCGTCGTCGACGCCGACGGACGCGTCGTCTGCGCCAACGACGCCCTCGCCGAGCTGCTCGGCGCCGCCGCCGACGTACTGGCCGGACGCGCCGCCGCCGACCTGGTCGACCTGGCGTCCGACGCCCGCACCTGGCACGCCTACCGCGAGGTGCTCCGCGGCCGGCAGGCCAAGCTGCGCTGCACCCGCCGCCTGAAGCATCCCGACGGGCACTCCCTGTGGGTGCAGGTCACGGTCCAGCCGCTGCCGGACGCGCGGGGCAGGGGCGAGGGCGAGCGCGCCGTGCTGCTGTCCGCCGCCGACATCAGCGCGCGCCGCGAACTCCAGGCCAGGCTGCGCCATGTGCAGATGCACGACCCGGTGACCCGGCTGCCCAACAGGAACCTGTTCTTCGAGCGGCTCGCCTCCGCGCTCGAAGCGGGTGCGTACGACGACACGAGCACCGGCCGGATCGGCCTGTGCTACCTCGACCTGGACGGGTTCAAGGCGGTCAACGACACGCTCGGCCACCGGATCGGCGACCGGCTGCTCGCGGCGGTCGCCAAACGCCTCACGCACTGCGCCGACGGGGCAGCCGGGTACGGCAGGGGGTCGGCGCCCCTGGTGGCGCGCCTCGGCGGTGACGAGTTCGCGCTGCTCGTCGAGGAGTCGACCGGCACGGACCAGCTCGCGGACCTCGCGGAGGCGGTCCTGAAGGCACTGCAGGAACCGTTCGACCTCTCCGGGCAGCGGCTCTCCGTCTCCGCGTCCATCGGCGTCGTCGAACGGCGCGCGGCCGGCACCACCACGACGGGGCTCATGCAGGCCGCCGACACCACGCTGTACTGGGCGAAGACCGACGGCAAGGCCCGCTGGACCCTCTTCGACCCGGAGCGCAACGCCCACCGCATGACCCGCCAGGCGCTGGCCAGTTCACTGCGGCCCGCCGTCGAGCGGGGCGAATTCATCCTGGACTACCAGCCGTTGGTGGGTCTCGCCGACGAGGACGTGCGCGGGGTCGAGGCGCTGGTGCGCTGGCGGCACCCGCAGTTCGGGCTGCTCACGCCGAATCGGTTCATCGGACTGGCGGAGGAGGACGGGTCGATCGTGCAGCTCGGCCGGTGGGTCCTGCAGACCGCCTGCCGGCAGGCGCGGCGCTGGCAGCTGGCGCATCCGGAGCGGGATCCCGTCTTCGTGAGCGTCAACGTCGCGGTGCGGCAGGTGTGGGACTCGGACCTGGTCGCCGACGTCGCGGAGATCCTCGCCGAGACCGGACTCCCCGCGGAACTCCTCCAGTTGGAACTCACCGAGTCCGCCGTCATGGGCTCGGCGGGACGGCCGCTCCAGGCCCTCCAGGCGCTCAGCGACATGGGCGTGCGGATCGCCATCGACGACTTCGGCACCGGGTACTCGAACCTGGCGTACCTCAGCCGCCTCCCGGTGTCCGTCCTGAAGCTCGACGGGTCGTTCGTGCGGGGTTTCCAGTACGAGGAGGGCGAGGCGCATCTGAACCCCGCCGACGAGGTCATCGTCGAGGCACTCGTGCAGCTCGCGCACCGGCTGGGGCTCACGGTGACCGCGGAGTGCGTGGAGACGGCGTCCCAGGCCGGGCGGCTTCGGCGGATCGGGTGTGACACGGGGCAGGGGTGGCTCTACTCGCGGGCCGTCCCGCCGGATCGTATCTCCGCGATGTTGCGGGGCGCGCCGTAACGGGTGCCCTCGCCAGGGGCGCGGGGAGCTGCGCGCTCAGCGCGCGAAAAGCCGCAGTCGCGTCTGCCGAGTTACCTGGCAGACGCGACTGCGGGTCTTTCATGGTTGCGCGCGCAGCTCCCCGGGCCCCTTACGGGGCCCGACTCACGCCGTAGGCAACCCGTACGCGTCGGCGATGAGTTCGTACGAGCGCAGGCGCACGTCGCCACTGTGCGCGTTGCCCGTGATCATCAGTTCGTCGGCGCCGGTGCGCTTGGCGAGGTCGTCGAGGCCGGTGCGGACCTCGTCGACGCCGCCGTGGATGACGTTGGAGTTCCAGGTGGTCATGAACTCCCGCTCCATGGGGCTGAATTCGTACGCCTCCGCCTCCTCGGGGGTGGGCACGAGGCCGGGGCGTCCGGTGCGCAGGCGGACCATGTTCAGGGCGGCGGCCCGCACCTGGCGGCGGGCCTCCTTCTCGTCGTCGGTCGCGAGGGCCGAGACGCCGATCAGGGCGTAGGGGGCGTCGAGGACCGCGGAGGGCTTGAAGGACTCGCGGTAGAGGTCGAGCGCGGGGATGGTGTTCTGCGCGGAGAAGTGGTGCGCGAAGGCGAACGGCAGACCGAGGACACCGGCCAGGCGGGCGCTGAAGCCGGAGGAGCCGAGCAGCCAGATCGGCGGGCGGTGGGTGGACTGCACACCGCCGGGCGAGGTCGCCTGCACGGGACCGGGCACCGCGTGGATGCGGCCGTACGGGTGACCGTCGGGGAAGTCGTCGTCCAGGAAGCGGGTGAGCTCGGCGAGCTGCTGGGGGAAGTCGTCGGCGCCCTCGTTCAGGCGCTCGGCGCGGCGCAGCGCGGCCGCGGTGGCGCCGTCGGTGCCGGGGGCGCGGCCGAGGCCGAGGTCGACGCGGCCCGGGGCCATCGCCTCCAGCGTGCCGAACTGCTCGGCGATGACGAGCGGCGCGTGGTTGGGCAGCATCACGCCGCCGGAGCCGAGCCGGATGCGGCCGGTGTGGGCGGCGAGGTGGGCGAGGATCACGGCCGGGGACGAGGAGGCGACGCCGGGCATGGAGTGGTGCTCGGCGACCCAGTAGCGGTGGTAGCCGCGGCCTTCGGCGAGCTTGGCGATCTCGACGCTGGTGCGCAGCGCGTCGGTGGCGGTGCGCCCCGCGCCGACGGTCACCAGGTCGAGCACGGACAGGGGCACGGGCGCGGTGCCGTGCCGCTCCCCCTGGATGCCGTCGTCACGGGTGCCGCGGTCACGGGTGCCGTCGCCGGTCGGGTCCACTGTCACTGAGGGTGCCTCCTGCACTGCGTACATGCGTCACGTGGGTACGGCGGAGCCAACAGGAGGCTCTCTCCGTTTATTCCCCCCGCCCGCTTCCCCTGCCGCCCGCACCACTACCGTGCCGACCATGGCTGAACCACTGAAGACCCTCGTCGACGGAGTCGAGGTCGAGGTGCCCAACACCATTCCGGACATCCGTGCCGCCCTGCCCGACGAGCGCCGCGCGGAGTTCGACCGGGCCATCAACGCGGCCGGGGTCGACGAGATCCACGCGGTGATGCGGCACTGGATGCTGGAGGCGGTGCCCGATCCGGACGCCGAGGAACGGCTCGCCAGGCTGGCCTCCGACGAGGCGGAGCGGCGGGGCCCGTCATGAGCCCCCGCCACCGCCGCGGCCACCGCGTCACCTATGCGCCGCCCGCCGACGACACCCTGGCCAAGATGGGCGAGGCCGACGCGTTCCGGGCCGCGCTGACCCGCACGGTGGCCCGTGATCCGTACGGCCACGGCTCCACGCCCGTGCGGGACGACCCCGACCGCAGGGAGGCGACGGTCAACGGCGCCATCGTCCTGTACTACGTCTCCGGGTCGGTCCAGACGTTAACCGTGGTCCGGCTGATCCTCAGTCCCTGACCTCTCAGCCGCGACCTCCTCAGTCCCTGACCTGGACCAGCGGTTCCTTGGTGAACAGGGAGCCGAGCGCCGGGGCGTTCAGACGGCGCGAGGCGAGCCGAAGGGCCTCCCAGACCGTGACCTGGTTGGCCGTCAGGACCGGCTTGCCGACGGCCTCCTCGACCTCGCGGACGTACGCCGCGGTGTGCAGCGCGGTGTCCGGCAGGAGCAGCGCCTGGGCGTCCGCGTGATCGCCTTCGCGGGCCAGCGCGAGGACCTCGTCGCGGCCCCAGGTACCGACCTCCGCGGCCGTGATGATGCCGCTCCCGCGCACCGAGACGACCTCGGCGCCCGCGTCCTTCAGGAACGCGGAGAAGTGCCCCGCCACGTCGTCCGGGTAGGTCGCCGCGATCGCCACCCGGGTCGCGCCCACCTCCTTCAGGGCGTGCGCGAAGGCGAACGACGTGGAGGACGCGGGCAGCCCCGCCGCACGGGCGAGGCCGCGCACCTGCTCGTGCGCGCCCTCCCAGCCGAAGACGAAGCTGGCGCTGGTGCACGCCCAGACCACCGCCTCCGCGCCGGAGAGCCTGAGTTCCTCCACGCCGGCGGCGAGCCGGTCGGCCGAGCCCATCTCAAGCAGTGCGTCGACCCGGTGGGCGTCCACCCCGATGTCCGTGTGCACGACCTGGAGCCGGACATCGCTGCCGAGCATCTGCTCCATGCGGGGGTAGTCGTCCTCTGCCGAGTGCCCCGGGTAGAGAAATCCGAGTGCCGTCACGTCCAGCCTCCTCCTTCTGCGGGTGGTCCCGCGGCCGGCCCGTCGGGCAGGCCGTGGCCCTGGGGCGGCGCGGGCGGGTTCAGCGGACTCGCGCCCGGCCTGGCCGCGGGATCGATCAGTGCCTGATAGGGCCCTACCGCACGCGTACCCAGCCTGCGCAACGCGGACCACATCGTCACCTGGTTCGCCGAGAGCACCGGCATGCGCAGCTCCGCCTCCAGCTGCGGGATGACGTCGTACGTCGGGAGGTTGGTGCAGCTGATGAAGAGGGCGTCGACCGCGCCCCCGACCGCGCGCCGCGCCATGTCGGCGACGTCCCGGTAGGGGACCTTCCAGATGTGCCGGGTGAGGCCGAGATAGGCGCGGCCCGTGACGTGGACACCGGCCTCGGCCAGGTACTGCTCCAGGGCCTGGGTGACCGACCAGGTGTAGGGCGTCACCAGTGCGATGCGCCGGGCGCCCAGTTCGTCGAGGGCTTCCAGGAGCGCGCCCGAGGTGGTCACCGAGGCGACCGCGCCCTCGCGCGTCATGGCCTCGCACATGGCCCGCTCGCCCGCGGTGCCGCCGACGAAGCTGCCCGAGGTGCAGGCGTAGGCGAGGACTTCGGGTTCGGCGGCGCTGAGCGCGCGTACCGCCTCCCCCAGCGTCTCGTGTTCGCTGACGACGCGTGCCAGGTCGAGGCTGACCTCGACGGGCACGTACGGCGTACGGGTCAGATGGAGGGAGATCTCGTCCGGGATCCACCGCCACAGTTCGCGGTCCAGGGCGAAGTCGAAGGGGGCGACGACACCGACACCGCGTTGCGGTTGCGGTCCGCCGAGAAAGGAGACGTCCATGAGCAGGCCCCAAGTTCGTGCGTGCTGATCAGGGACCGGCCGGGGGCCGGGACGAGCGATGCCGGCGACGCGCCGGGACGTCGGGACGGGGATGCCTGTGCGGCGGGCCGCACAGAGTGTGCTAGCGGATGCACGGACAGTACTCGGTTCGCGAGGCGCCTGTACGGCAGTACCTCTGTTGACGAAGGTAGGTTCGGGTGCCAGCGTGGTCAATCCGCACATCTCAGACGGCCGAGCAAATACTTCTCCAGGGAAGCGGAACCACATTGCGAAACGGTTTCCCCTCGATGTCCGAATCAACTGTTCTCGTCCTTGACGCCGAGCCTCCGGAGCCCCCGCCCCGGCTCGGCAGACTCACCGGCCGGGCCCGGATCCTGCACGCGGACGAGTCGAATCTGGCCGACCAACTGCCGCTCGCGGACGTCCTGTTGGTCTGGGACTTCAGTTCCCACGCGGTCCGCGACGCCTGGCCGGGCGAGGGGCCGAGGCCCCGCTGGGTGCACACGGCGAGCGCGGGCGTGGACCATCTGATGTGCCCGGAACTCGCCGCGTCCGACACGGTGGTCACCAACGCCCGCGGCGTCTTCGACCGGCCGATCGCCGAGTACGTCGCGGCCCTCGTGCTCGCCATGGCCAAGGACCTGCCGCGCACCCTCGATCTGCAACGCGAGCGCGTCTGGGAGCACCGCGAGACCCGCAGGGTGGGCGGCACCCGGGCGTGCGTGGTGGGCTCGGGGCCGATCGGCAGGGCGATCGTCGACACGCTGAAGGCGCTCGGGATCACCACCGCGCTGGTCGGCCGCACGGCGCGGTCCGGGGTGCACGGGCCCGCCGACCTGGACAGACTGCTCGCCCGCGCCGACTGGGTGGTGTGCGCGGCGCCGCTGACCGACGACACCCGGGGCATGTTCGACGCGCGGCGGTTCGGCGTGATGCAGCCTTCGGCGCGGTTCGTGAACATCGGGCGCGGCGCCCTGGTCGTCGAGGCCGATCTGGTGGAGGCCCTGACCAAGCGGTGGATCGCGGGCGCGGCCCTCGACGTCTTCGAGCAGGAGCCACTGCCCCGCGAGAGCCCGCTGTGGACGGCGCCGGGGCTGCTCGTCTCGCCGCACATGAGCGGCGACACGGTCGGCTGGCGGGACGAACTGGGCGCGCAGTTCGTCGAGTTGTACGAGCAGTGGGCGGCCGGAGAGCCGCCGGCGAACGTGGTCGACAAGAAACGTGGGTATGTCCCAGGACATTGATCGCCCGCCGATCGCCCGCTGATCACCCCCGATCACTCCCGACCGCCTCCTGAGGAGCGTGCATGACTGAGCTCACGGATCTCACCGCCGTACAACTCGTCGACGGCTACCGCAAGGGCGAATTCAGTCCGGTCGACGCGACCCGTGCCGTGCTGGGGCGGGCCGAGGAGAGCCAGGGCGCGGTGAACGCGTTCGTGCGGATCGATCCCGAGGAGGCGCTCGCGCAGGCCACGGCCAGTGCGGAGCGGTGGCGGCGGGGTGCGCCGCAGGGTCTGGTGGACGGCGTTCCGGTGTCCGTGAAGGACCTGCTCCTGATGCGCGGCGGGCCGACCCTGCGCGGCTCGCGGACGGTGCGCGCGGAGGGCAAGTGGAACGAGGACGCGCCCGCGGTCGCCCGGCTGCGCGAGCACGGCGCGGTCTTCGTCGGGCGCACCACCACTCCGGAGTTCGGTTGGAAGGGCGTCACCGACGGTCCGCAGAGCGGCATCACCCGTAATCCGTACGACACTTCACGCACCTCGGGCGGCTCCAGCGGGGGCAGCGCGGCCGCCGTGGCGGCCGGTGCGGGCCCGCTCTCGCTCGGTACGGACGGCGGCGGTTCGGTACGCATCCCGGCGGCGTTCTGCGGGATCTTCGCGCTGAAGCCGACGTACGGCCGGGTGCCGCTGTATCCCGCGAGCCCCTTCGGCACGCTCTCGCACGTCGGGCCGATGACCAGGGACGCGGCGGACGCGGCGCTGATGATGGAGGTCATCACCGGCCCCGACGCGCGCGACTGGTCCCAGCTGGGTCCCGTGGCGGGCAGTTTCCGGGCCGGCGTCGAGGGCGGTGTGCGCGGTCTGCGCGTCGCCTACTCCCCCTCGTTCGGCGGGCAGGTCGCGGTGCGGCCGGGGGTCGCGGCCGCGGTGCGCCGCGCGGTGGAGTCGCTCGCCGCGCAGGGGGCGTACGTCGAGGAGACCGACCCCGACTTCTCGGACCCGGTGGAGGCCTTCCACACCCTGTGGTTCAGCGGGGCCGCCCGCGTGGTGCAGCACCTGGCGCCCGCCCAGCGCGAGTTGCTCGACCCGGGCCTGCGGGAGATCTGCGGGCAGGGCGCCCGCCACAGCGCGCTCGACTATCTCGCCGCCGTCGACGCCCGGATGGACCTCGGGCGCCGGATGGGCCGCTTCCACTCGACGTACGACCTGCTGGTCACGCCGACGCTGCCGATCACCGCGTTCGAGGCGGGGGTGGAGGTCCCCAAGGGTTCTGGCCACCGGCGCTGGACGGGGTGGACCCCGTTCACGTACCCCTTCAACCTCACCCAGCAGCCCGCGGCGACGGTGCCGTGCGGCGTCGACGAGGACGGGCTGCCGGTCGGCGTACAGATCGTGGCGGCGCGCCACGCGGACACGGTGGTGCTTCGTGCGGCGCACGCGTTGTACGAGGCGGGGGCCGGGGGGATCGCTCCGCCGGCCCCTGCGTGGGGCCAGGGCGACTAGGGTCTTTCGTTTGGATCAGGCCGGATCAGGGAGCGGGGTCTGGTGCGTGCGATCGCAAGGCGGAGGAGGGCGGCAACGCGGAGCGTTGGCAACCGACGACAACGCCGCGAGCGGGCGTGCCAGACCCCGCGAGCCCGGACTGATCCAAACGAAAGGCCCTAGGCGCGCCGGAAGTTCAGCGACTCCCCCTGCGCGCCCGCGCGCCACAGGTCGTTGCAGGCCTCGGCCATCCGGTCGAGGCCGTCGACGATCTGGCCCCAGACGATGCCGGGCACCCAGCCGACGTCACCGTTCAGGAGCAGGTTGTTCCGCTCGTAGAAGAGGGCGAGGTCGACGACGGTCGTGCCCGCCCTGACGTCGGCCTCCGCCTCGTAGCCGTACGCCTGGGTCCCCAATTCCGTACCGGAAAAGGAGAAATAGCAGAGATCTCCCGGGATGGGGGTGACTGTCGGATTTTCCAGGGGCGGCTCGCGGTCCGCGAAAGCCGGAAAGAGGGCGTAGATCTCATTGCGGGCGTATTTCGCGTGATAGACCTCCGAGCCGAGCGGAAGTGCCTCCCACACCGCCGCGCAGGTCACCGGGGCCCGGTCGTCGAGCAGTTTTGCCGTGCACTGAACTCCCCGCTTGGCGAGGGAGACTTCGATGTATCGGTCTGCCATGTGTCCCATGCTCCTCCCTGGGTCAAGACCACAACGATTGCATCAGGGGCCTGAATTCACCGGCATATCTCGTGTCGAGTCGGGTAGCCGCGCGCCCATGGCTCCACCACTTGGGAACGACGAGGGATTCACAGGCAGAGCGGTACGCCGCCGCGCCCTGCTCTACGGAGCGGGCGGGGCGGCCGTGGCCGCGTTCGGGCTCTCGGCATGCAGCCGGGTGCCCGAGGAAGGGAAGGTCGAGGGGGGCGATCTGCTGGACCGGCTGCGCGACAGCGGCACGGTCAGGATCGGTGTCGCGGGCGAGGTCCCGTTCGGCTACATCGACGAGAACGGCGAGGTCACCGGAGAGGCTCCGGCGATCGCCAAGGTCATCTTCCCGCGCCTCGGGATACCCAAGGTCAAGGCGGTGCCCACCAAGTTCGGCGCGCTGATCCCCGGCCTGACCCAGGCCCGGCAGTTCGACGTGGTGTCGGCGGGCATGTACATCACCCCGGTGCGCTGCGCCCAGGTGCTCTTCTCCGACCCCGACTATCTGATGCTCGACTCCTTCATCGTGAAGAAGGGGAACCCGCACGGCATCAAGTCCTACGAGGACATCGCCAAGAAGGGCCTGAAACTGGCGAGCGGCACCGCCTACGCGGAGATCGACTACGCCAAGGCCGCGGGCGTGAAGTCCGTCCTCGTGCTGCCCGACCAGGTGGCGGGCATGGACGCCGTGGCCCAGGGCCGGGTGGACGCCTTCGCCGGCACCAACGTCACCGTACGCACGGTGATCAAGGGCAATCCGCGCGTCGAGGCCACGAAGCCCTTCCAGCCCGAGGTCGATGGCAAGCCCGCCTACGGCGCGGGCGGCTTCGCCTTCCGCACCGGTGAGAAGAACCTGCGGGACGCCTTCAACAAGGAGCTGCACAAGCTCAAGGAGAGCGGCGAGCTGCTGCGGATCGTGAAGCCGTTCGGCTTCACCGCGGCCGAGATGACGGATCTGACCGTCGAGAAGCTGTGTCCCCCGGCGAAGGGCGCCTCGTCATGATGTCGTCCGAGTTCTTCTCGAACTGGTTCCTGCCCGGGGTCTGGATCACCGTCCAGGTCACCCTGCTCAGCGCGGCCCTCGCCTTCGTGATCGCCTTCCCGATCGGCGTGCTGCGCACCTCCCGGCTGTGGATCGTGCGCTTCCTGGCCGGGGCCTACTTCGAGATCTTCCGCAGCACGTCGTCGCTGGTCTTCATGTTCTGGATCGCGTTCACCGTGCCGCCGGTCTTCCACATCAGCTTCCAGCCGATGGCCGCGGGCATCATCGCGCTCGGCATCACCTACGGGGCGTACGCCTCCGAGATCGTGCGCGGCGCGCTCGCCGCGGTGCCGCCCGCGCAGCGCGAGGCGGGCATCGCCCTGAACTTCACCCCCTTGCAGCGGCTGCGCCGCATCGAACTGCCGCAGGCCTGGCCGGAGATGATCCCGCCGTTCAACAACCTGCTGATCGAGCTGCTCAAGGGCACCTCGCTGGTCTCGCTCATCGCGGTGGCCGACATGACCTTCGCCGGTGACCTGCTGCGCCTCGTCAAGAACGACAGCGCGCCGATCTACACCCTGCTGCTCGCCCTGTACTTCGTCCTGGCCTTCCTCCTCACCCGCGGCATGCGGCTCCTGGAGCGGCACGCCAAGAAGCGGGTCGGGCAGGCGCCGCCCGCGAAGTCCGGCCTGTTCGGCGGGATGCGCTCGTCGTCGTCGATCGATGCCGTCACCGGCACGGGGGGTGCCAAGTGAACTGGAACTGGTCGAACGTCGACGACTTCATGCCGCTCTTCTGGGACGGCGTGGAGCTCACCCTCAAGGCGCTGCTCTTCGGCACCCTGATCGCCTTCTCGCTGGGCCTGGTCTGGGCGGTCGCCCAGCGCTCGGAGAAGAAGTGGATCCGCTGGCCCGTCACGGTGGTCACCGAGTTCATCCGCAACACCCCGCTCCTGGTGCAGCTGTTCTTCCTCTTCTACGTGGTGCCCGAGTGGGGCCCCTCGATGTCCCCCCTCACCACGGGCATCGTCGGCCTCGGACTGCACTACTCGACGTACACCTCGGAGGTCTACCGGGCCGGCATCGAGGGCGTGCCCGCGGGCCAGTGGGAGGCGGCGACCGCGCTCAGCCTCTCCAAGCGCCGCACCTGGACGGCCGTGATCCTGCCGCAGGCCGTGCGCAGGGTGATCCCCGCCCTCGGCAACTACGTGATCGTCATGCTCAAGGAGTCGCCGCAGATGGCCGCCATCGGCGCGCTCGACATGCTGGGCCAGGCCCAGGGGTACAGCCAGGCGACCTTCACCTACGAGGCGATCAGTGTGGTCGGTGTCGCCTTCATCGTCATCGCCTACCCGGCCTCTCTTCTTCTGCGAGTTTTGGAGCGTCGCCTTGTCCGCTGACAGCAGTACTTCCCAGGAAATCCCCAACCCGGCCGTCGATGGCAGCGAGCTGATCCGCTTCGACAAGGTCGTCAAGCGCTACGGCTCGAACGTCGTCCTGGACGAGCTGGACTTCTCGGTCGCCTCCGGCAAGCACGTGACGCTGATCGGGCCCTCCGGCTCCGGCAAGACCACGATCCTGCGCCTGCTCATGACGCTGGTGAAGCCGGAGCAGGGCACGATCAAGGTGGGCGGCACCTACCTCACCCACGAGGAGAAGAACGGCAAGCTCGTGCCGGCCGGCGAGAAGCACGTGCGCGAGGTCCGCAAGAACATCGGGATGGTCTTCCAGCAGTTCAACCTCTTCCCGAACATGAAGGTCCTGCGCAACGTCATGGAGGCGCCGGTCACCGTCCTCGGCCTCTCCAAGGACGAGGCCGAGCAGCGCGCCCGCGAGCTGCTCGACCTGGTCGGTCTCGGCGACCGCTGCGACGCGTATCCGACGCAGCTCTCCGGCGGCCAGCAGCAGCGCGTCGCGATCGCCCGCGCCCTGGCGATGCGGCCGCAGGTCCTGCTGCTCGACGAGGTGACGTCCGCGCTCGACCCCGAGCTGGTGGCGGGCGTCCTGGACGTGCTGCGCGACATCGCGCACACCACGGACATCACGATGCTGTGCGTGACCCACGAGATGAGCTTCGCCAGGGACATCTCGGACCAGGTGCTGATGTTCGACTCGGGCCGGGTCATCGAGTCCGGTTCGCCGGAGAAGATCTTCACCGACCCGGAGCACGACAGGACCCGCGAGTTCCTCAGCGCGGTCCTGTGACCTAGGCATATGCCAGGGTGGCGCGTTCCTGCTGACGGGGCGGGAGCGCGTCACCAATCTCCCCAACAGACGCTCCGAATGCGCCACTTGGCAGCTATCGTGGGACGGAGCCCAGCTGTCCGGAACCGTTCCACGCAGGGGGAAGCCGTGGCGTTGCAGCACGAGGCGACCACGCCGCACCACTCCGTCCAGAGCGCTCTGCGGGTGCTCGAGGTCGTCGCCCGGCACAACACCGGAGTGACCACGGCCGAAATCGCCCGCGAGACCCGGCTGCCCGCCACCCAGCTCGCGCCCCTGCTGCGCATGCTGCGCCGCGAGGGGTACGTCGAGCAGCTCACCGACAGCGCCACCGGGGCGTACGTGACCGGTGAATCGTTCGCCCGCCTCGGCTCCGCCCACCAGCACGACCAGGCGCTGCGCGAGAAGCTCCAGCGCACCCTGGACGGGCTGCGCGACTCGATCGGCGCGGCCGTCTACATCAGCCGTTACGTGGACGGCGAGGTCAAGGTCACCGACTTCGCCGCGGGCCCGTGCACCCCGGCCGTCAACGAGTGGGTGGACTTCCGCTCCTCGGCGCACGCCAGCGCGGTCGGCAAGAGCCTCCTGACCCAGCTCGACGTGAACGGGCGCAGGGACCACCTCTCCCGGCACAAGATGGCCCGCCTCACCTCCCGGACGATCACGAACGAGCGGGTCCTCCTGAACCGCCTCGCCGCCCAGCCCGCGACGGTCCCGGTCCTCGACCTCCAGGAGTACGCGGTGGGCACGGTGTGCGCGGCCGTGCCGATCACCGCCGGGGCCGCGGTGGGGTGCCTCGCCCTTTCGCTGCCGGTCGAGCACGCGCATCGGCTGCGGGAGGCCGCGGACACGCTCAATCGCGGGGCGGCGCCGGTGCTGCTCTCGCTGGCCATCTAGGGCGTCCCGCACCCGCGGCCGGCAGGTGGTCGGGCACCTGGTCGGGCACGTGGTCGGAGGCACCCTCTCGGACCAGGTAGTATTTTCTTGTCAGCAGGCGCCGCTAGCTCAGTTGGTTAGAGCAGCTGACTCTTAATCAGCGGGTCCGGGGTTCGAGTCCCTGGCGGCGCACTTGCGAATGCCGAAAGGGCGTTCCCGGTCTCCGGGGACGCCCTTTCGCGTACGGCACGTTCACCGGGGGTGCGGAAAACCGCACCCCGAGTCGACGGCAACCCTCATACCGTCGCTGACCTGCACTTTCTAGCGTTACTCCTATGGACCTCATGACTCTCGCCCTCCCCCAGGAGCCCGCGGGCGGCATCGCGGGCTGGGCCGCCGACCTCGTGGACACACTGGGCGGTCCTGGCGCCGGTCTCGCCATCGCCCTGGAGAACCTCTTCCCGCCGCTGCCCAGCGAGGTGATCCTGCCGCTGACCGGCTTCGCCGCCGGGCAGGGCGTGATCAGCCTCGGCTCCGCGCTGTTCTGGACCACGCTCGGCTCGGTCGTCGGCGCCGCCGCCCTCTACTGGATCGGCGTGCTCTTCGGCCGCGAGCGCATGCACGCCCTCTGGGCGAAGCTGCCGCTCGTGAAGACCTCCGACCTGGAGCGCACCGAGGCGTGGTTCGCCAAGCACGGCACCAAGGCCGTGCTGCTCGGCCGGATGGTGCCGATCTTCCGCAGCCTGATCTCCGTCCCCGCCGGGGTGGAACGCATGCGCCTGCCGGTCTTCCTCGCCCTCACCACGCTGGGCAGCCTGGTCTGGAACTCCGTCCTGGTCATGGCCGGATACTGGCTCGGCGACCAGTGGGACGCGGTCGAGACCTACGTCGGACTGCTCTCCAAGGCGGTCCTCGCCCTGGCCGTCGTGGCCGTCGCGGCCTATGTGGCGGTGCGCGTACGGTCCAGGAAGCGGACCGGCACCGCTACCGCCTCCGCGCCCCGGCACCGTCGCGTCGGCTAGGGTCTTTCGTTTGGATCAGGCCGGATCAGGGAGCGGGGTCTGGTGCGTGCGATCGCAAGGCGGAGGAGGGCGGCAACGCGGAGCGTTGGCAACCGACGACAACGCCGCGAGCGGGCGTGCCAGACCCCGCGAGCCCGGCCTGATCCAAACGAAAGACCCTAGTGGTCGGCTAATGTCGGACGGCGTGAAGGAGCCCGTGGCCGCCCCGTTCCTGCTCAGAGTCGCCGGCGTGCTGATCGGCTGTCTCACCGCCCTGCTCGGGCTCGGCTACTTCGTGCTCGCCGGTGCGGCGCTCGGCGCCTTCCTGCTCTGGCCGCGCACCCGCCGCCGCGCCCACGCGCTGCTCGCCTCGGGCGCGCGCAGGCTGACCGGCGTCGAGCGGTGGCGCAGGTCCGTCTTCTTCCACGACGCCTTTCCCGAGCACCGCGCCTCCGACCAGCAGATCCTGCGCTACCTCGCGGCCCGTACGTACTCGGGACTGCTGTGTGCCGTGGTGGTCGGCCTGGTCGACTTCGGCGCGGTGCTCGCCGGGATCTTCGCGGTCTCGCTCACCCGGTCCCCCTCGATGGCCTGGGTCGACGTGCTCAGCCAGGTCGTACTCGGCGGCACCCTGCTCTTCCTCGCCGTGCAGGGACTGCGCGCGCTGACCGACCAGGACGCCAGGCTCGCCCGCGAGTGCTTCGGCCCCTCCGAGCGTGAGCTGCTGCGCCGGCGCATCGACGAGCTCGCCACCAGCAGGGCCGCGGTGGTCCAGGCCGTCGACGTGGAGCGCCGACGCGTCGAGCGCGACCTGCACGACGGCGTCCAGCAGCGGCTCGTCGCGCTCGCCATGCTGCTCGGCAGGGCCCGCCGCGGCCGCACCCCCGAGCGGGCCGACGCGCTCCTGGAGCAGGCCCACAAGGAGGCCCAGGAGGTCCTCACCGAACTGCGCGAGGTGGCCTGGCGGGTCTACCCCACCGCGCTGGACAGCCTGGGGCTGCGCGAGGCCCTCGGCGGGGTCTCTGAGCGCAGCGCGATACCCGTACGCATGGAGTACGACGTGCCCGAGCCGCTGCCCGCCGCCGTCGAGACGGCCGCCTACTTCGTCGTCTCGGAGGCCGTCACCAACGCCGCCAAGCACTCCTCTGCCGACGAGGTCCACGTGCGGGTGCACGGCAGCGGGACCGCGCTCACCGTCGTCGTCAGGGACACCGGGGCCGGCGGCGCCGACCCCGCGGGCAGCGGTCTGACCGGGCTGCACAGCCGGGTCGCCGCGCTGGACGGGACACTGCGGGTCGACAGCCCCCTCGGGGGACCCACCACCATCACCGCGGAGCTGCCGTGCGCGTAATCCTGGCCGAGGACTCGACCCTGCTGCGAGAGGGCCTGGTCCGGCTGCTCGCCGAGGAGGGCCACGAGGTCCTCGCCGCCGTGGGCGACGCCGACGCGCTGCTCAGGGAGGTCGAGGCGCACACCCCGGACGTCGTGGTCACCGACATCCGCATGCCGCCCGACCACACCGACGAGGGGCTGCGCGCCGCCGTGCGGATCAGGGAGCTGCGCCCCGAGATCGGCGTGGTCGTCCTGTCCCAGTACGTGGAGCGCAACTACGCGGCGCAGCTGCTCACGTCGAGCGCCGAACGCGTCGGCTATCTGCTCAAGGACCGGGTCGCGCAGGTCGAGGAGTTCCTGGACGCGCTGGAGCGGGTGCACGCGGGCGGCGCGGCCATCGACCCCGAAGTCGTACGGCAGTTGCTCATCCGCACCACGCACAGCGATCCCCTGACCCGGCTCACGCCGCGCGAGCGCACCGTCCTGGAGGCGCTCGCCGAGGGCCACACCAACGCGGCCATCGGGGAGAAGCTGCACATCTCGCTGAGCGCGGTCGAGAAGAACCTCAACGCGATCTTCGACAAGCTGGGCCTGCACCGGACGACCGGCTACAGCCGCCGGGTGCTCGCGGTGCTGCGCTACCTGGAGTCCTGAGGACGTCCGCGGCCCGGCGCGGGTCTCCCTCGCAGATCCCCCGCACCGGTGAGGACGGCGGCGCGGCCGCTGCTGGCCGGCCGTCTCCCACCGGCCGCTGCGCCGGCTCCACCGGCCGTTCGGCGTACGGGAGTCGGGGCCCGTCGGTGCCGCCGTGCCTACGACAGGACGACCCCGTCCATGAGCAGCGCCGCCACGAGCCCCGCGGCGAGCAGCCAGGTGCCGAGCCTGGTGCGGCCGCGGCGGCTCAGCTCGATCACCAGGCCGCAGAGGATGAGCAGCAGACCGTAGACCCCGACGACCAGCACGGAGGATCTGCTCGCCAGACGCAGCGCGAGGACGACCGCCGCGGCGGCCATCAGCACGGAGGCCGCGACGACGCGGGCTCTGCGGGCGCGGGCGGCGGGGGTCGGGCCTTCGTGCGTGGCGTCGTTCGTGCCCTCATGGGCGTCCTCGGCCGCGTCCTCCTGCGGCTGGGGCTCTGCTTCCGGGGGGCTGTGCGGTGCGGGTTCTGCCTGGTCTGGCGTGCTCATGTCGTGGATCGTAATCCCGTCGGAGTGTTCGTACGTTCCGTCACCACGGATCCCTCACGCCTCATGCCCGCAGATATGTGAGGACCGCGAGCACCCTGCGGTGCGTGCCGTCCGCCGGGGGCAGGTCGAGCTTTCCGAGGATGTTGCCGATGTGCTTGCCCACCGCCGCCTCGCTGACCACGAGTTCCTGGGCGATCGCCGCGTTCGACCTGCCCTCGGCGACGAGCCCTAGCACCTCGCGCTCGCGCGGCGTCAGCGCGGCGAGGGGGTCCCTGCGGCGGCGCAGCAACTGCCGTACGACCTCCGGGTCGACGACCGTGCCGCCCCGCGCGACCCGGGTCAGCGCCTCCACGAACTGCTCGACCTGGCCGACGCGGTCCTTGAGGAGATAGCCGACGCCGGTGCCGTCGCCGGTGTCCAGGAGCTCGGCGGCGTAGGACCGTTGGACGTACTGGCTGAGCACGAGGACCGGCAGCGCGGGCCGCGCCGCCCTGAGCTCCACGGCCGCGCGCAGCCCCTCGTCCTGGAACCCCGGCGGCATCCGCACGTCGGTGACCACGATGTCCGGCTCGTACGCCGACACCGCGTCCCGCAGCGCGTCCGCGTCGCCGACCGCGGCGACCGTCTCGTGGCCGAAGCGGGTCAGCAGGCCGACGAGTCCCTCGCGCAGCAGCACGCTGTCCTCGGCGAGGACGACTCTCAGTGGACTCGTGCGGGGCAAGGGATCTCCACGGAGAGGACGGTCGGGCCGCCGGGCGGGCTGGTGACCGTCAGTCTGCCATCGAGCACCGCGAGCCGGTCGGCGAGTCCCGTGAGGCCCGTCCCGCACGCCGGGTCGGCGCCGCCGCGGCCGTCGTCGTGCACGTCGACGCGGAGCATGCCTCCGGTGTGGGCCGCCGTGATCCTGGCCTTCGTCGCGCCGCTGTGCCTGCCGATGTTCGTGAGGGCCTCGCGGACGGCGAAGTAGCCCGCGGACTCCACGGGTTCGGGCAGCCGGGGCAGTTCGACGTCCGCCGTGTCCACCGGGACGGCCGAGCGGTCCGCCGCGTCCTCGATCGCGGCGGTGAGGCCGTAGTCGGCGAGCACCTGGGGGTGGATGCCGCGGATCAGCTCGCGCAGCTCGGTGAGCACGCCGTCCGCCTCGGCGTGCGCCGTGGCCAGCGCGGCGGCCAGCCGGTCCGCCCCTGGCCCCTCAGCAACCGCCGCGACGTCCAGCCTGGCCAGGCCGAGCGACATCGTCAGGGCGACGAGGCGCTGCTGGGCCCCGTCGTGCAAGTCCCGCTCGATGCGCCGCCGTTCGGCCTCGAAGGCGTCCACGAGGCGGGCCCTTGACCGGGTCACCTCGGCGAGGCTCGCGGCCAGTTCGGACTCGCGCGGGGCGAGCAGGAAGCGGGTGAAGGCGGCACGGGCGGTGGCGTACGCGCCGAGTGGGTGGAGCAGCACGAGGAGGAGCACCAGGCCGAGCAGCGCGGTCGCCGTGGCCTCCGGGTAGCCGTCGACCAGCCACAGCTTGGCCGGACGGATCCCGCCGCCGGTGGCGCCGCCCGCGAGGGCGAGATGGGCCGGGGCGACGACGAGCAGCACGGGCAGCGCGACGGCGCAGGCCACGACGAGGAGGTCGAGCGGCCACAGGACGAGCGCGAGCAGCACGGTGTAGGCGAGCTCGCGCCAGGTGGCCTGCTCGCGCAGACGCAGCTGGAACCAGGCGGGGATGCCCGGGGTGTCCGGGGTGCGGTGGGGGGTGGGGGCGGGAGGTGCGTGCGGGTGGAGGAGGCGGAGGCGGCGGCGTTCGAGGGCGGCGAGGGGGAGGCCGGAGAGGGTGAGGGCGGCGAGGAGGGGGAGCCCGACGAGAACGAGGACGAGGAGGCCGGCGAGGGCGGTGAGGACGGCGCCGAGCAGAAGAACGACGACGCCGAGGAGCACCCCGGTCCCGAGATACCCCGCGCTACGCCACGGGGCACTCCCCCGGAGATACCGCCGCGTCCACAACTCACTCCATGCGCTTGTGCTGCTGGCCATGGGGGTCACGTTAGAGGGGGTCGCGGGGGCTGGGCGCGGGCCGGGGCGGGTTCGTCTGCGGGTCCGGGTGGGCTGGTGCGCGGGGTTCGTCTGTGGGGCGGGGCCGTGGGGGTATGTACGTACTCGCTATCCCGGGGCTGAACTTGGTCGGGCTTGCTTCCTTGCCTCGGTGGCCACTTGTGCTCCGTGCGCACATACCCCCACGTCCCCTCAGGACGGTCCCGCGACCGCGCCCCGGCGGGGGTGGCCCCACATACACCCCGGACCGTGCCGCTGCCCCACCGGCCCGCAGCCGCGAGCGTTCCTGAGGGGACGTGGCGGTATGTCTGCCCGGAGCACAAGTGGCGGCGTACCGAGGTGCATGACGGTGGCGGCTCACCGGGATAGCGAGGACGGACATACCGCCGCGGCCCCGCCCCACAACCGCACCCGAGGCGCACGACCCCATCACGGCGAGAGCAGAGCCGTCCGGTTCTGGGATTCGTACTGGAGCAGGAGAGACGCCAAGTCAGGCCGCGTCAGCCGCTCGTACGACGCCCGCCCCGGGCGACGCCACCAGACGGGATCCCCGCAGCGGAACCCCTCCCCGCGCAACACCCCCCGCGCCACCTTGTTCGTCGCCGTCACCGGCATCCGTTCCACCACCCGGACGAAGCTGGGCGTCATCTTCGTCCCCAGGTCCGGCTGGGAGAGCAGGAATTCCGTGAAGGCGAGCGGGTCGAAGGCCGCACCCGACGGCGGCGCGAGCGCGGCCATCACCTGGTCGCCCGCCACCGGATCCGGCACCGCGTACACCGCCACCGCAGCCGCCCCCTCGTACCGCGCGAGAATGTTCTCGATCACCGCCGCCGCGAGGTTCTCGCTGTCGACCCGCAGCCGGTCGTCGGTGCGTCCGGCGAAGTAGAGGTGGCCGTCGGCGTCCCGGTAGAAGAGGTCACCGGTCCAGTACCAGCCGTCCCGCAGCCGCTCCGCCTCCGCCTCCTCGTTGCGCCAGTAGCCCTCGAAGGGGTTCCTGCCCCGGTTGACCAACTCCCCTATCGCCGCAGCGCCGTTGAGCAGCCTGCCGTCCGCGGCGAAGACCGCCGGTTCGCACTCCTCGCGCGTCCCGGGGTCCACCACCGCCAGGTCGTCCCCCGGCGCCGCCCTGCCGATCGCGGCCGGCGGCGTGTCGGGGGCGCGCTGGATCGCCGCGCCGCCCTCGGACGAGCCGTAGCCCTCGACGAGCCGTACGCCGAACCGTTCCTCGAAGCGCGCCGCGTCCACCGCCCCCGCCTCGGTCCCGAACCCGGTCCGCAGCGGGTTCTCGCGGTCGTCGGGGCGGGCCGGGGTGGCCAGGACGTACTGGACCGCCCGGCCCACGTAGGTGAAGTACGTCGCCCTGAACTCCCGTACGTCGGACAGGAAGTGGGACGCGGAGAAGCGGCGGCGCAGCGCCACCCCGGCCCCGGCCGCCAGCGCGGGCGCCCAGTCGGCGATGACCGCGTTCCCGTGGAACATGGGCATGCAGACGTAGTGGGTGTCCGTAGGGCGGACCCCGAAGTGCCGCACCAGGGAGGCACCCGCCGCCGCGAGCCGGCCCTGGCTGCAGATCGCCGCCTTGGGCGCGCCGGTGGAGCCGGAGGTGAAGTAGAGCAGCATGCGGCTCTTGGGCGTGACCGTTCGCGCCATCTCCGGCTTCGCGCCCGCGTAGGGCGCGAGCAGCTCCGCGTAGGCGTCCGTGTCGGTCACCAGGATGCGTACGGAGGGGAGGGGGAGTCCGTCGAGGAGCGGGAGGTGGGCCCGTTCGGTCACCAGGACCGCGCAGTCGGTGTGCAGGATGTCGCGGGCGAGTTCGGCGCCGCGCCGGGTGGGGTTGATGCCCGCGACGGCGGCTCCCGCGAGTGCTGCCGCGCTCAGCCAGAGCGGGAATTCGGGGGTGTTGTCGAGCAGTACGCCGATGTGGGGTTCGCCGCCGCGCGGCAGCAGGTCGGCGAGCAGCGCGGCTCTCGCCGCCGCCCCCGCCGTCACCTCGTGGTGACTGAGCCGCCCCTCGGCGAAGCGCAGGCCGGTGCGGTGGTCGCCCCAGCGTGCCAGTACGAGTTCCGCGACCGTGGCCGCGGCCGTGCTCCCGGTGCTCTCCATGGCCGCGCACCATAATTGACGGGCCGTCACATTGGCAGGGGGCCCGCGACACCCGCGCGGCCCCGCGCACGCCGTGTGGTCGGCACGGCGTGCGCGGAACCTACCCGTGGGGTGTGGGGACGGGGCGCGAGCGAGGTCCGGAGCCGCGGGGGCGGTTCAGAACTGGACGTCCGAGCAGGCGTAGAACGCGTTCGTCGTGTCCGCGACCGTCCAGACGGCGACGATCACGTGGTGTCCGCTGCGGCCGCCGGGGATGGCGCCGCTGTGCGAGAGCGTGGCGGGCGGCTGCTGGCTGTTGTAGGGGACGGTGAGGAACGGCGTGGTGTCCAGGGCGGCCCTGGTCACGGCCTTGCTGTCGTCCCAGCCCTGCTTGGTGATGAAGTACTTGAAGTCGGTCGTGCGGTGCCGCGCGGTGAACTGCCAGCGGAACGTGTAGTTCTGACCGCCGCTCACCTTGGTCGTCGGCCAGGCCCCGCCGCCCGGGGTCTTGGGCGAGTTGAGCTGGTCGAAGCCCGCGATGCCCGCCGAACAGATCTTGCCGTCGGCCGGACCCGCCGCGGGGAAGCCCTTGAGCCCCTCGACGCTCTGCGGTTCGTACTGGATGGAACCGCAGTTGCTCACCACGCCCTTGGCGCAGTTGATCTGCCGGCTGGCCGGCAGATCGGTGTACCCGTGGCTGCTGGCGCCGCTGGTGGACAGCGCGAAGGCGCCGACCGTACCGAGGCCGACCAGGGCCGCGTACATCTTCTTGTTACGCATGTGCCGCTCCTGCCGAACGTGGGGAGTTCCGTGGGACGTGCGCGCACTGCGGTCTAGACCAAGCTCAGATTATTGCCGTTAGTTGAACATGTCCATACCAATCCTGGAGAGGATCCGTCCGCATCGCCCGCGCGACGTCGCGACGAGTTCACCGTTGGGCCGGTCGTTCCCCGCGACCCAGGCCGCGGCCTCGTCGGCCGATCTGCCGCCCGCCAACTGCCGCTCGATCAGCCGCTGTTGACGTACCTCTCCAGGTGAGTCCAGATACCAGCACGCCGCCATCAGCGCGTGCGCGG
Organism: Streptomyces sp. NPDC087300; assembly: GCF_044744425.1. Taxonomy (NCBI): domain Bacteria; kingdom Bacillati; phylum Actinomycetota; class Actinomycetes; order Kitasatosporales; family Streptomycetaceae; genus Streptomyces; species Streptomyces sp. NPDC087300. Next base: position 163,180 of record NZ_JBIUYI010000011.1, on the reverse strand, counting down.
CCCGCCAGCCCGGCAGATCGCAGGCGAGATAGTTCCCCTCCGTGACCACCAGACGGGCCTCCGGAGCGACCAGATGCCGGGCCGCGACGGGCTCGTGCAACGTGCGGTCGTAATCGGGTACGTAGATGTCCCCGGCCGGATCGTCCAGGACGCGGCGCAGCAGCGCGACATACCCGGCCACGTCGAAGCTCGGCTCCGAGCCCTTGCGGTCGGTGAGGCCGAGGCGGGCCAACTGCGCGTTGGACAGATGGAATCCGTCCAGCGGCAGATAGGCGGCGCCGGCCCCGATGCGCGCCACGAGCGCCCGCGCGAGCGTCGACTTGCCGGTGCCCGGCGGCCCGGCGATGCCGAGGACGGCCCGCGGGGCGCGGGCCGTCAGCCGCCAGGCGTCGTCGGCCAGCCGGGCGAGGGACTCCCGTTCATGGTCATCGGTGTTCTCCATGGCCCGTATAGAACGCCACCGTCAGGTCCTTCACCAAGGCCTTGCGCTCGTAGTCGTCCAGCTCGACCAGGCCCCGGGTGGTCAGCCGCGTCACCGTGTCCTCGACCGAGTCGACCACCGAGGTCAGCACGGTGTCGCGGTGCCGTGCGTCGAGTGCGGCGACCCTGCGGCGCTGCATCGCGGCGGCCACCTCGGGGGCGTACTCGATACGGGTCGGCTGCGCCGAGAAGACCTCCACGCCGACCGCCTCCGCGTCCACGGCCAGCGCCTTCGTCAGCGCCTCGCCGACCGCCTCCGCGTCGCGCAGGGTGGGCGCGTCGTCGTGGAAGGCGTCGGCGGGCAGCCGCGAGAGCACCCGTGCGGTGGTCGCCTCCACGCACTCGCGCAGATACTCCTGGTGGTCGGCGACCGCGAGCGTCGCCCGCGCGGTGTCCTTGACCCGCCACACGACGAGCACGACGACGCGCAGCGCCACCCCCGAGCGGTCCACGGCCGGCATCGGCTCGCTGCGCCAGTGCCGCAGCCGTACGTCCACGCGGCGCCGCAGCAGCAGCGGGTTCACCCACAGAAGTCCGGTGCGCCGGACGGTCCCCCGGTAGCGGCCGAAGAGGCTGAGCACCCAGGCCCTGCCGACCCGGCCCCTGGCCAGACCGCCGAAGCCGAACAGGGCGAGCGTCCCCGATCCGGCGAGCGAGGCCCACTGTTCGGCGCCGAGCCCGGCGCCCGCGTACCCGGGCAGCCCCGTCACCTGGACCGCGGGGGCGGGCAGCGCGCCCGCCCACCACAGCGAGAGCACGCACCCGGCGGCGCCCGCGCAGCCGCCGAGCACCCCCGCGATGCCCGGCAGGACCCGCGCGCGCCGCTCCGCCAGGGCCGGGTCGACGTCCGGCACGGCGCGCCTCGGCGGCTCGGCGACGACCGGCCGGCGGGCGGCGGCCCGCGGCTGCTCCCCCGTCCCCTGCCTGCGCCGCACCACGGCGGGCGACAGCGGCACCGCCGTCGCTCCGCCGGTGTCGTCGGGCTCGTCGCGGAAGAGGAGGTGGACCGGGATCTCGGTGGTGGCCTCGCTCTGGATCACCCGTGGCGGCCGGGCCGTGCCCGGCTCGGGCGCCCCCGCGGGTCCCGGGGACTGCGGCTGGGAAGCTGCCGTCGCACTCATCCGTGCCTCCGACTCGTTCGTGCCTGGATCTCATTGCTGCCGGAGCCACGTCCCTGCCCGGGTCCGCTCCCCCTGCCGTTCACCGTGCCGCTCACCGGAACAGCCGCCGCCACGTCTCGGGCCCGGGGAAACCGTCGGCCGCGGCCCCCCGCCAGCCCTGGGCCCGCTGGAACGCCTCCACGTTGCGCCGGTCGCTCTCGCTCCAGCTCGGCCCGGGGCCGCGCGCGTAGTACTTGCCGAAGCCCTTCTTCACCAGCTGCCTGCCGAGCCGCTCGATCGCCGGGTCGGTGCGTCCCGGGCGGAAGACCCCCGTGCCCGGGTAGGCGGGGGCGCCCTTCGCCCCGGTGCTCTTGCCGCCTCCGCCGACGGGCCCCGCCGTGCCCGCGCCGATGTTCTTGCCCTTCCCCGACATCAGGTACGACCAGGTGGTGGGCCCCGGCAGGCCGTCCGCCTCCTTGCCGCGCCAGCCCTGGGCCAGCTGGAAGGCCCGCGTCGCCCTGCGGTCCGCGTCGCTCCAGCGCGGCCCGGGTCCCGAGCGGTAGTAGCGCTTGCCGCCCCGGGCGACCAGGGCCTTGCCGAGCTGGGTGACGTACTTGTTGTTCGCGCCGGGGCCGAACGAGCCCGCGCCCGGGTAGCGCTTCGCCGAGGCGCCCGAGCCGCCCGGTGCGCCGCCCTTCACCCCTTTGTAGCGGTAGGCCACATAGCGGTCCCCGTTCGACCAGTAGCCGTACGGAGTGGCCTGTCTGCGGGCGTGCGGGCGGGCCTGTTCGTAGGCGATGTAATGCGTGTGCGTGTAATCCGTCCAGCCGCCGAAAATCGTCACGTGCGAACCCTCCGTGGGGTTCGCCGGATTGTGGAAGAGCAGAATGTCGCCGGACTGGAGCTGGTTCTTCGAAATGCGGGTCCCGTAGCTTGCGAGACTGCCCGTCCATTCGTTCCCGCTCAGGTTCCACGCCATGGAGACAAAGCCCGAGCAGTCCTGCCGGTAGCCGTCGGACCAGTACTTCTCCATGCTGTACGGCACCTGCGCGGCGACCCACTTCTTGGCCCTGTCGATGATCGCGGAGCGGGTCGTGGACCGGTAGGCGCTCTTCGGGACCGTGCCCGCGGACACCGGTGTCGCCGAGGCGCCCGGCCTGCCGTGCAGCGGGCTCGCGGTGCCCTGCGGCATGCCGGGGCCGTCGTCGGCGGGGACCGCGCCGGGAGCCGCCGCCAGGCCCCCCACCTCGGTGGACGCCACGGCCGGCAGGCTCTGGCCGCCGCCGAGCACGGTGCAGGACGCGGCCGCGAGCACCAGGGCCCTGCGGGCGCCGTGCGCCGCCGGATGGCCGCCGAACCGTACCGGAAGAGCATGCGCCGTCGTACGTCGCCAGTGAATACAACCGGGACAGTCGCAGTCGCTCTCGGGGTCGAATTCCTCGAATACCGGAGCGTCCTCCATGCGATTCCCCTCACACCCCAGAAAAGAATGTCCGCGCATCTGCACGTCCGTCAGTTTCTCAACTGTCCCGGGATACCGCATGTTGACGGTCCGAATGATGCATTCGCCCACGCCAGGGGGCACGGGCCGGGCCCCGGGGGCCGGTCGGGGGGTGGTCGGGAGCACCCCCGCACATCCGGTAGAGTTCTCCAGGTCAGCAGGCGCCGCTAGCTCAGTTGGTTAGAGCAGCTGACTCTTAATCAGCGGGTCCGGGGTTCGAGTCCCTGGCGGCGCACAGACAGCGAAGGCCCTCCGTTCACGCGGGGGGCCTTCGTCGTTCCCTCGTGCGCCGGATGACGTGCCGCTACCGTTGCGCCATGGCGCGGGACATCCAGGAGCGGATCAAGAAGCTGATCATCGACCAGCGGCTGCCCTCCGGGGCCTCGCTGCCCACCGAGCCCGAGCTGATGGCGCGCCTCGGCGTCAGCCGGAACTCCGTGCGGGAGGCCCTCAAGGCGCTCCAGGCGATGGGGATCGTGGAGATACGGCACGGTTTCGGCACCTATGTCGGCCCGATGTCGGTGGCACCGATGATCGAGGGACTCACCTTCCGTACGGTCGCGGGGCACTACCGGGGCGAGGACAGCCTGCTCCAGCTCCTGGAGCTGCGCGAGGCCGTCGAGACCGGCCTGATCGCGCGCCTCGCGGGCCGCATCCCGGACGCCGATCTGGCCGAACTGGACGGCTTGGTGGACCGGATGGACGCGGAGGCCGCCTCTCCGGAAGGCGCCGTGCGGGCCGAGACCGACCGCGCGTTTCACGCCACGCTCTACCGCGGCCTGGGGAACGTGCTGCTCGGCGAGGTCCTGGAGGCGTTCTGGGACGCCTTTCACAAGGTCCGCACAGATCTCGTGGCCGTACCGCAGGATCCCAAGATCACCTGCCGTCAGCACCGCGAGATCCTGGAGGCAGTGCGCTCGGGCGACGCCCTCCGCGCTGAGCAGGCCATACGTGAGCACTTCGGGAACATCCGCGCCCGCCTGAGCTCACCCGCCCCAACAGACGCCTCAAATCGCTCGTATGACCGGTAAACCCCTTGTTTCGCCCTTGCGATCATGGCTAGGGGCGTAGAACCCTGTCATGGAGCCATTGGCTCTCATGAGGCGGACGATACGGGGCAGTTGGGGGCCCGAGACGACCGCGGCGGGGCAGGGACGGGGGCCCCGTTCATGAAGCGATGCCGAGGGGGGCATCATGCAACCGGAAGGTAGTCGTTCCATGTCTAAGGAGACGACGGCCTGACACTGATGCGTCCGTGAAGGTCTAGGGGGACCCGACCGGACGGAAGGACCAACGAACACGCGGGGGACCCGCGTGCGGGGGGATGACTCATGACGTCGACGCCGACGGGCGCCCGACAGAACGACCCGTCAGAGACGACCCAACTACGGGTGCCGTCGCACAGGACGGGCGGATTCCGCAGAATCAAGAAGACCCTGCCGCGCTACGACTACGAGCACTACAGCCGGCTCGCCGGGCCGCTGACACAGCCCGACCCGAGCAAGCCGTACAAGGTCAAGTACCGCTCGCTCCTCTCGCAGGAGCCGCACAAGGTACGGGCCGCGCTGATGCTGGGCGCGGCCCCGCTGCTCTCCCTGGTCCTGCTCGGCTGGCTGCTCCAGCCCGAGCACTGGACCGAGCGCGACTACGTGGCCAACGACTGGCTGCCGGTGCTCGACATCGTCATGCTCGTCTCGATCGGCCTGATCGAGTTCTTCCGCTGCATGAACGTGCTCTCCAACGCGCACGCCACCCTGGTGGCCCGCGACCCGATCCCGGTGGTGCCGGAGACCGGGACCAGAGTCGCCTTCCTCACCTCGTTCGTGCCCGGCAAGGAGCCGATCGAGATGGTGACGAAGACGCTGGAGGCCGCGGTCAAGATCCGTCACCGCGGTCTGATGCACGTCTGGCTCCTCGACGAGGGTGACGACCCTGAGGTCAAGGAGGTCTGCCGGCGGCTCGGCGTGCACCACTTCTCCCGCAAGGGCGTGGCGAAGTGGAACATGACCAAGGGCCCGCACCGCGCCAAGACCAAGCACGGCAACTACAACGCCTGGCTCGACGCGCACGGCGACGACTACGACTACTTCGCGTCCGTCGACACCGACCACGTCCCGATGCCGAACTACCTGGAGCGGATGCTCGGCTTCTTCCGCGACGAGAACGTGGGCTTCGTCATCGGCCCGCAGGTCTACGGCAACTACGACAACTTCGTCACCAAGGCCGCCGAGTCCCAGCAGTTCCTCTTCCACGCGCTGATCCAGCGCGCGGGCAACGCGTACGGCGCCCCGATGTTCGTCGGCACGTCCAACGCGGTGCGCATCAGGGCCCTGAAGCAGATCGGTGGCCTGTACGACTCGATCACCGAGGACATGGCGACGGGCTTCGAGATCCACCGCGCCACCAACCCGGTGACCGGCAAGAAGTGGAAGTCGGTCTACACGCCCGACGTGCTCGCGGTCGGCGAGGGCCCGAACGCCTGGACGGACTTCTTCACCCAGCAGCTGCGCTGGTCGCGGGGTACGTACGAGACGATCCTCAAGCAGTTCTGGAAGGCACCCTTCTCGCTGCCCCCGGGCCGTCTCTTCAACTACACGATGATGGTCATCTTCTACCCGATGTCCGCCATGAACTGGATCCTGGCCGCGCTCAGTTGCGCCCTGTTCCTGGGCCTCGGCGCGTCCGGCGTGAACATCGACCCGACCATCTGGCTGATGCTGTACGGCAACGCGTCGGCGCTCCAGATCGGCCTCTACATCTGGAACCGCAGGCACAACGTCTCGCCGCACGAGCCCGAGGGCTCCGGCGGTGTGGCGGGCATGGTGATGTCGGCGCTCTCCGCGCCGATCTACGCCCGCTCGCTCCTGGACGCCGCCCTGCGCCGCAAGAGCAAGTTCGTGGTGACCCCCAAGGGCGACTCGGCGAGTCCCGACACGCTGTTCGGGACCTTCCGGATCCACCTGTTCTTCATCCTGGTCTTCGGCGGTTCGATGGCCGCCTCCTTCGTGTACGGGCACTCCCACCCCGCGATGATCACCTGGGCCACCTTCGCCCTGCTGATCACGGCCGCGCCGATCTTCGCCTGGCGCTGGGGCATGCGGCAGGACAAGAAGAAGTCCAAGTCCGGTGGCACGCCGGGGGCTTCGGGGCCGTCTCAGGGGGCGGACGCGGTGGTCCCGCAGCAGCGCGACGTCACGGCGCCGCTGCCCCAGGTCCAGCAGGGACCGCCGCCACCGCACGGGACGCCCGCCGCCCCGCACGCGCCGCAGCAGAAGCCCAGCTGGGCGGCGCCCGACCAAACCATGCAGATTTCCCTTGGGGGACGTAAGAAATGAAAGACCGTTCCAGCCGCCGCCGCGCCCGCCGCATCGCGATAGGCGCGGCGGTGGTCATAGCGCTGGCCGGGATGAACGGCCCGTGGCTCTGGCGCGTCGGCTCCGAGAAGTACCACGACTACAAGATCAACAAGCCGGAGTACAAGGCCGACAACGGCCACTGGGAGGTCCTCAACTTCCCCGAGGAGTACCGCCAGAACACCATCCACGCGGCCCTCCTGCACACCGGCAAGGTCCTCCTCGTCGCCGGTTCCGGCAACAACCAGAAGAACTTCGACAAGAAGCAGTTCGACACGCGCCTGTGGGACCCGGTCAAGAACACGATCAAGAAGATCCCGACGCCCGTCGACCTGTTCTGCACCGGCCACACGCAGTTGGGCAACGGCAATCTGCTGATCGCGGGCGGCACCCAGCGCTACGAGAAGCTGAAGGGCGACATCACCAAGGCCGGCGGCCTGATGATCGTCCACAACGAGGACCCGGACGAGCCGAAGACGATCCCCGCGGGCACGAAGTTCACCGGCAAGAAGAACGGCAAGACCTTCGTCTCCAAGGACAACATCCTCGTCGAGAAGGCCAAGAAGGTCTTCGACCCGCAGACCGGCGCATTCGTGCGCACCGAGCCGGGACTCGGCCGCGTCTACGTGGAGGCGCAGCGCAGCGGCACCAAGTACGAGACGGGCACCCAGGACAACTACCGCATCCAGGGCCTGAAGGGCGCCGACACCCGCAACGTCTACGGCATGGCGCAGAAGCTCGCCCTGGACAAGAAGGACTTCCAGGGGATCAAGGACAGCTTCGAGTTCGACCCGGTCGCCGAGCGGTACATCAAGGTCGACCCGATGAACGAGGCGCGCTGGTACCCCACGCTGACCACGCTCACCGACGGCAAGATCCTCTCCACCTCGGGCCTCGACGAGATCGGCCAGCTCGTCCCCGGCAAGAACGAGGTGTACGACCCGAAGACCAAGAAGTGGACGTACACCAAGGGGATCCGCCAGTTCCCGACCTACCCGGCGATCTTCCAGATGGCCAACGGCAAGCTCTTCTACTCCGGTTCGAACGCCGGCTACGGCCCCGACGACGTCGGCCGCAAGCCCGGCATCTGGGACCTGAAGACCAACAAGTGGCAGGGCATCCCCGGCCTCGGCGACCCCAAGCTCCTGGAGACCTCGGGCACGGTCGAACTGCCGCCCGCCCAGGACCAGAAGTACATGGTGGTCGGCGGCGGTGGCGTCGGCGAGTCCGAGGACTCCAGCAACAAGACGCGCATCGTCGACCTCCTCGCCGAGAAGCCGATGTTCGCGAACGGCCCCGAGCTGGAGAAGGGCACGCGCTACCCGCAGATCTCCACGCTGCCCGACGACACGGTGCTGATCTCCGGCGGCTCGGAGGACTACCGCGGCCGCGGCGACTCCAACATCCACCAGGCCCGCATCTACGACGCGAAGACCGGTGAGATGAGGCGCGTCGCCGACCCGGAGGTGGGCCGCAACTACCACTCGGGCTCGATCCTGCTGCCCGACGGTCGCGTGATGTTCTTCGGCTCCGACTCGCTCTACGCCGACAAGGCCAACACCAAGCCGGGCGTCTTCGAGCAGCGCATCGAGATCTACACGCCGCCGTACCTCTACCACGGCTCGCAGCCGGAGCTGGGCGCCGGGCCGAAGACCATCGCACGGGGCGGGTCCGGCACGTTCCCGACGGAGCACTCGTCGTCCATCAAGACGGCCCGCCTCATCAAGCCGAGTGCCTCGACGCACGTCACGGACATCGACCAGACGTCGATCGCGCTCGACCTGAAGAAGTCGAAGGGCGCGGTCACCGTGACGCTGCCGAAGAACCGGTCCCTGGTGGAGTCGGGCTGGTACATGCTCTTCGTCACGGACGACCAGGGCACGCCCAGCAAGGCCCGCTGGGTCCGGGTGCCGTAAGGAACGCCCCGTCAGGGGCGCGGGGCTGTGACCTTCGCGGCTCCGCCGCGTGGGCCCGCTCAGCGCGTGAAAAGCCGCGGTCGCGTCTGCCGAGTTACCTGGCAGATGCGACCGCGGCTTTTCTGTGGTTGCTCGCGCAGTTCCCCGCGCCCCTTACGGGGCCGCCCCTACCCGGTCGCCTTCGCGAGGTCCAATGCGTACTCCGGCCACCAGTCGCCCGCCTTGGGACCGCCCCGGCACGTCCCGTCCGACTCGCCGGGCCGCTTGACCCACAGATACGCGTCGACCAGCGGGTCGTCGGTCTTGGTCGTCGGCGCCTCGCCGAGCGCGCGGCCCGGCGGGTTGCACCAGGGGTCCTTGCCCTTGGTGTACGGGCCGTTTCCGTTGCGCGCCGTGTCGATGACGAACGGCTTGTTGCCGATCTTCGCCGACAGCTTCTTGCCGAAGTCCGTACTCGCCCGCGTGGTCTGGAAGTTGGAGACGTTGACCGAGAAACCGTCGGCCTGCTCCACACCCGACCACTTCAGGGGCTCCCAGAGCGAGTCGGGGTTCTTCCAGCCCGCGTTGCCCGCGTCCAGGTACACCTTCGTGTTCTTCAGGGACTTGAGCTTGCCGATGGCGCCCTTGAGGAGGTCGTAGCGCTCCTCGTGGAACTGCTCCGGCGTGCAGTTGTCGACCATGTGGAGCACCGCGTCCGGCTCCAGGATCACCGTGGCGTGGCGGTCCTCGATGCCCTTGGCGAGCTGGTCGATGAAGGCGCGGTAGGCGTTGCCGTCGGCCGCGCCGCCGCCCGAGTACTGGCCGCAGTCGCGGTGCGGGATGTTGTAGACGACCAGGAGCGCGTCCCGGTCGGCCTTCTCCGCGGCCTCCGTGAAGCCGCGCGCCTGGTCCTCCGCGTTCTCCGGGACGATCCATTCGGCGACGGGCTGCTCGGCGATCTTCCGGATCAGCCCGGCTTCGTCCTTCTTGCCGTCCTTGTCGTACGCGGCGACCTGCTTGGCCGCGTTCCCGTCCGGGTTGACCCAGTACGGGTCCTTGCCCTTGGGCTGCTGCTTCACCGGCGGACTCGACGTGTCGCCGTCCGAGTCACCGCTGGAGGAGCACGCGGAGAGCAGCAGCGCGGCCCCCGCGAGCGCCACTCCCGTCCTCACGCCCCTGGCCGCGAAACCGTGCCCGCGACCGGTGCTTTTGCGGTACATCCACTCCCCCTTGGGTGCACTGTCCGTCACTCAATCCTGGCACACGTACTCCCTGCCCACGAGGTCCGGCCGCCCGGCGTGAAGACCTGTAGGAGAGCTGTTACAGCACGCCACGCGCGGGTAGGCGCAGTGCGCGGGGAGCGGTGGGAGGAGGGTCATGCGAGACGGGGAGAGTGAACTGCGGCTCGCCGACGTCCTGGTGGAGAGTGCCGACACGCTGACCGACGGCTTCGACCCCGAGGCTTATCTGAGGTGGCTCGCCGACCGCTGCGTGGAACTGCTCGGCGCCCAGGGCGCGGGCGTGATGTACACGGGCGAGGGCGAGGCGGTCCAGCTGATCCCCGGCACCCGCGAACAGCACGTGGTGCACGACCTGTTGGCCGTGCAGCGGCTCGGCGGCCCGTGCCTGGAGAGCCTCGGCACCGGCGAGCCCGTGCCGCCCGTACCGATCGACGCGCGGGGCGCGGGCGCCCGTTGGCCCGCGTTCGCCGAACGGGCCGATCTGCACGGCATCGCGGGGACGTACGCCGTGCCGTTGCGCAGCGGGGGACCGACGCTCGGTGTGCTCAACGTCTTCGTGCCGCACGCGCCCCGGGTGGACGGCTCCCGGCACGAGTTGCGGGTCGCGCAGACCCTCGCGCGGGCGGCGGCGGTCGGCCTGCGCAACCACCGCACTCACGCGGAGTGCCGAACGCTCTCCGATCAGCTCCAGACCGCGCTGGACAGCCGCGTCCGCATCGAACAGGCCAAGGGCATACTCGCCGAACGGTGGGGCACCGGCATGGACGAGGCATTTGACGTGCTGCGCCGCTTCGCACGCAGAGAACGCCTGGTCATCGACGCGGTCGCGACACAAGTGATCAAGGGCGAGATCAACAGCGGGGCCTTCGCGCAGGACAGCTCCGAACCTTCCTGAGATCGGGCCCCACCTGGGATGATCACAGAGGGAAAGCGCTGCACGACTTGGCGTCATTCCACCTCTAGGCTCACGCGGTCATTCGTTCTAAAGTCTGTTCCAGGCCCAAGCCCCCGGCCTTGTCGACCGTTCCGCGCGAGCGGAATGGCCCCCGAACCTCCCGCGCCGACGCCGGGTTTCTCCCGCAGCTCGTGCGCGCGCGGTCGAGGACCAGCCCGGTCGGCGGCTCCGGGGGGAGCGGGCCGCCGATCGGGCCAGGTGGCACCGGTTTCCGGGCCCCTGCGCCACCCGGGCCACAGGGCTGCGGGGGGACGGGGTCACCTCGGCCGGTGGCCCCGTCTCGCGAACGGCACCGGCGCCCACGTCCCGGCCCACCAGGGCCCTAGTGGCCGCGGACCCCCGTCAGATACGCCGAGACGACCACGTTCGCCGTGTACGTACGGGTCGCCCTGTCGAACGTGCCGCCGCAGGTGATCAGGCGCAGCTCCGCCCGGCCCGCCTCGCGCGGGCCGTACGCCTTCTTCGCGTCGAACCGGTCCCTGGTGAGGACCTGCACGTCCTCCACCGTGAACTCCGCGACCGTGCCGTCCTCGCGGGTCACCCCGACCCGTTCGCCGGGGCGCAGCGCGCTCAGGTCGTAGAAGACGGCGGGCCTGGTCTCGGTGTCGACGTGCCCGACGAGCAGGGCCGCGCCGGGAGACCCGGGGCGGGTGCCGCCGCCGTACCAGCCGACCGTGCCCGGCTGCTCGAAGGGCGGCGGGTCGATGGCCCCTTCGGCGTCCAGGCCGCGGGCCGCCACGGGGGCGCGCACCTCCAGGGCGGGCACGTCGACGCGCTGCGGGCGCGCGGGCGCCAACGGCTCGTGCGCGGGCGGCAGTTCGACGCCGAGCGGGCGCCCCACCGCGGCCACGTCGCCGGTCGCGGGCGCGGACATCCCGCCGCGCAGGTCCGCCATGTCGCTGCCCCACAGCCACAGGCCGACCAGGAGGACCGCCCAGGCCACGCCGGTCAGCAGCCGGCTTGTCCCGGACGTGCGCTCGCCGCCGGACACGGGTGCGTCCCGCCCGTCACTCGGAGCGGCGTCGGCGGACGCTGCGGAACGCCACGGCGACCGCCGCGACCCCCGCGAGGACCAGGCCGATCACCGCGTGCCGGGTGCCGGGGCCCGCTTCCTCCGCGCCCTGCGTCGAGGCGGTCGCGGCCAGCTCGGCGGTGCCGCCGCCACCGGCGCGCACCGGGGAGACCGGCGCCGGGTTGTGCTGGATGACGTGGACGGTGCCCGCGCCCTGGTGGGGGTGGCCGTCGCAGTTGACGGTGACGTCGTAGCTGCCCGCCACACCGTGCTTGATGCGGGCGCTGCCGTTGAGCGAGTACTTGTCGCCGTCGCGCCCGGTGAGCCTGACCTCGCCGTCGAAGGCGCCGGACGAGGCGGACCCGGTGGTGCCGTCACAGCCCGAGACGCTCACCTCTACGGTGGCGCCGGGCGCGGCACTGGACGGGGTGACGGTCGCCCGTACGGAGTCGTGGTCGTGGGCCTGGGCCACGCCGAGGGGCAGGGCGGCCGTCAGGGCGACGGCCGCCACGGCACCACGCAGGACAAGGGGACATATACGCATCGTGAACCTCCTGCTACCGAGATTCACGCGCGGTGACGCCGCCCGCATCCCTGAGGCACCCGTATGGAGACGAGGGCCCCTACATCGGCGGGTCGGCGCGGAGAAACGGGTGGGCGGGCGGGAAAGCTATCGCCGCGAAGCGGCGCTCAGACCCGCTCCACGAGATCAGCGATGGATTCCACGATGTTCGAGGGCCGGAAGGGATGCTGATCGACGTCCTCCCGGGAGGTGAGCCCCGTGAGCACCAGGAACGTCTCCATGCCCGCCTCCAGTCCGGCAAGGACATCCGTGTCCATGCGGTCCCCGATCATCGCGCTCGTCTCCGAGTGCGCCCCGATCGCGTTCAGCCCCGTCCGCATCATCAGCGGATTCGGCTTGCCCGCGAAGTACGGGTTCCTGCCGGTCGCCTTGGTGATCAGCGCCGCGACGGCCCCGGTGGCGGGCAGCGGCCCCTCGGTGGAGGGCCCGGTCTCGTCCGGGTTGGTGCAGATGAACCGCGCCCCGCCGTTGATCAGCCGCACGGCCTTGGTCATGGCCTCGAAGGAATACGTCCGGGTCTCGCCGAGCACCACGTAGTCGGGGTCGTGGTCGGTCAGGACGTACCCGATGTCGTGCAGCGCCGTGGTCAGCCCTGCCTCACCGATGACGTAGGCGGTGCCGCCGGGCCGCTGGTCGTCCAGGAACTTCGCGGTGGCGAGCGCGGACGTCCAGATGTTCTCGACGGGCACTTCCAGACCCATACGGGTCAGCCGGGCCTGGAGGTCGCGCGCGGTGTAGATGGAGTTGTTGGTGAGGACGAGAAAGGGCTTGCCGGACTCGCGCAGCTTCTTGATGAAGGCATCGGCCCCGGGAATCGGCACCCCCTCGTGGATGAGCACGCCGTCCATGTCGGTGAGCCACGATTCGATGGGCTTGCGCTCTGCCATGGGGTGCACTCCTGCGGTGTACGGGTTGCCTGGGGCGCCGGGACAGCGCTGTGCCGGCGCCCCCAGCCTAATCAGGAAGTCGTGATCTTGACCCCGTCGATCGTCCAGTACCAGTTGTTGCCCCCGGTGTAGCGGAAGCGGACCTGGGCCTTCCGAGCGCCTGCGGGGACCTGGAGTGCGATGGTCTCCACGACGGATGCCGTGTCCGCCGTGTACGTCTTCACCGCGACGGGGGTCCCGCCGTCGTACGAGACGAGGACCTCGCCCTTCTGCGGGGCCTCCTGGCGGTAGTACGTCGTGTACGTGAGCGTCGCCCGTCCGCCGCCCTGCACGTCGTACGGCGGGCTGATCAGTGTCGAGTCGAAGGTGCCCGAGAAGGACTTGTCCGACCACTCGTCGCCGTCGGCGACCGCGAAGACGCCGCGGGCGCGGATGTTGTTCTCGCGCCGCTGGTCGCGCTCGGCCTTGGTCCAGAACTCGTCGGTCGTGAAGGACCAGCCGCGCCACTCGGTGATGCCGCCGGTGCCCATCTTCGTGTTGTCGACGCTCCAGCCGCTCGGCGGCGTGTGCGTGAAGCCGATGACGCCCGCGCCGATGCCGCCCTCGTCGACCGGGCCGGTCAGCTTGGTGCGCAGCGTGTCGAAGTCGTCGGGCCGGGGCTGCTGGATCGGGCGGCCGTCGAAGCCCCAGGACGGGTCGATCGCCACTCCCAGGTGGGCGAGGGCGGACGCGGCGATGTCGGGCATGCGGACGTCGTGGCGTACGGAACCCGCCGTGACCGTGCCACCCGTGGCGATCATGAAGGTCTGGCGCTCGGGCCAGCTGGAGCCGCCGTGGCCGCCCGCGTCGGTGTGCCCGTGGTCCGCGGTGATCATGACGAGCCAGTCCTCGCTGCCGTACGTGGCGCGGGACTTGACGGCGGCGAGGATCTGGCCGACCTGGGTGTCGACGCCGTGCAGCGCGTCCAGGTACGCCTGGCTCGCGGCGCCGCTGGAGTGGCCCGCGTGGTCGACGTTGTCGAGCTGGACGAAGACGGCGTCGGGGTTGCCGTTCTTCACCTCGGCGACGGCGCGGGACGTGGTGCCCACGTCGTACTCGGCGGCGGGCGTGGAGACCCGGGTGTCGACCTTCGCGGAGAAGATGATGTCGGTGATCGGCGCCCAGGACGCCACGGCGTAGGTCCGCAGGGACGGCTTCGCCGCCTCGATCCGGGTCATGAAGTCCGGGTACTTGGCGAGCTGGTGGCCGGTGAACTCGTTGTTCACGACCTTGTGCTTGTCGGGCCAGACGCCGGTGATCAGCGTCGACCAGCCGGGTCCTGACGAGGTCGGCGCGAGCGGCTGGGCGTAGAGCGCGCTGGGCGCGGTGAGGCCCGCGCTCATCAGGCCCTTGAGGGTGGGCGTTTCGGCGTCCTTGACTCTGTTGAGCAGCGCGCCGTCGAGGCCGATGACCAGGACCTTGGGGGTCCTGGCCGCGGCTCTGGCGACGGCTGCGAGGGGGCCCGCGGCGAGTGCCGCGGCCGCGGTGGAGACGAGCAGGGAGCGGCGGGTGATGCCTGACGACACGTGGTCCTCCGGGTTCGGGGCGGGGGCGACGCACACCAACGCCCCTGGAGAACCAGGGGCGTTGGGTCCATACCCGTTATCTTTTCGCTACCTGACACCCCCGGACCAGGGGTGCGACGGTGAACTCTCAGCTACCGGTCGCCGACTTCCAGTCCTCCACGTACGACTGGAGGTTCTTGGAGATGTCCGCCCAGTCCGGCTCGAAGACCTCGACACCGTCCACGATCTTGTCGAGGGCGACCGCGTTGGCGTCGGTGGCCTTGATGTCCTTGCGCGCCGCGAAGCCGCCGCCGATCTCGCTGACCTGCTGCTGGGCCTTGCGGCTGAGCAGGTAGTCGAGGAACTTCTTGGCGTTGGCGTCGTGCGGGGCCTTGCTGACGAGCCCGGCGGCGTACGGCAGGGCGAAGGTGGTCGGCTTGCCGCCCTGCTTGGCGGGGAACCAGATGCCGAGGTTCGGCATGTCCTTGGACTGCGCGTAGTTCATCTGGACGTCGCCGTTGGCGGCGAGCAGCTCACCCTTGTCGACCTTGGGCGCGAGCTTGCCGGTGGAGGCGGACGGGCCGACGTTGTTGGTCTGGAGCTTCTTCAGGTACTCCATGGCCGGCTTCTTGCCGCCGAAGTCGTGCATCGCCTTGATGAGCACGGCGGTGCCGTCGCCCGCGACGCCGGGCGTGGAGTACTGCACCTTGTCCTTGAACGAACCCTCGGTGAGGTCCTCCCACGTCTTGGGCGTCTTGCCGCCCGAGAGCTCCTTCTTGTTGTAGATGAAGCCGAAGTAGTTGTTCACCACGGAGGTCCACTTGCCGCCGGCGTCCTTGTCGGCGCCGTCGACCTGCTCGGACCCCTCGGGCTGGTACTTCTGGAGCAGGCCCTTCTCGTCGGCCTGCTGGATGAACGGCGGGAGCGTGATGATGACGTCGGCCTGCGTGTTGGACTTCTCGCGGACGGCGCGCTGCACCATCTCGCCGGAGCCGCCCTCGACGTAGTTGACCTTGATGCCGGTCTTCTTCGTGAAGTCCTTGAAGACCTGGTCGTACCAGCCGTCGCCGTTCTCGCCCTTGAGGCCGTCGGCGCTGTAGACGGTGACGGTCTTCTCGTCGGACGCGGCGGAGCTGCCGCCGCAGGCGCTGAGGGATCCGGCGAGGACGATGCTGCCGGTGACGGCGGCGAGCGTGCGGGCGCGGGGCAGGGTGCTAAGGCGGGACATGACGTTTCGTACTCCTTGAAGAACCGTGGGACGGGGGTGAGTTCAGCGATAGGAGGCGCGGGTGCGGACGCGGGAGACGGCGAAGAGCACCAGCAGGGTCGCCGCCATCAGGACCACCGCGAGGGCGGCACCGGTGAAGAGGGAGCCGCGGTCGGTGGCCGCGTAGATCCGCACGGGGAGCGGCATCCAGTCCGGCGGGTAGAGCATCATCGTGGCGCTCAGCTCGCCCATGGAGAGCGCGAAGCAGAGTCCGGCGGCCGCGTTCAGGGACGGCAGCAGGAGCGGCAGCTTCACCTTCCACAGGACGTACGAGGGCCGGGCACCGAGGGATGCGGCGGCCTGTTCGTACGCCGGGTCGAGACGCACGATGGCAGCCGAAACCGACTGGTAGGCGAACGCCGTGACAAGAATGGCGTGCGCGAGGATCACGATCCAGCGCGTGCCGTTGAGGATCATCGGCGGCTTGCTGAACGCCACCAGGACCGCGAGGCCCACGACGACGGACGGCACGGCGACGGGCAGCATGAACAGCGCGTCGAGCGCCCGCTTGCCGCCCTTCCTCAGCGAGGCGGCGGCGAGCGCGGCCCAGGAGCCGACGGTCAGCGCGAGCAGGCTCGCGGTGACCGCGGTGACCAGGCTGGTGGTGAGGGCCTGGAGCGACTCCCCGCGGGTCGCCGACGCGTAGTGCTCGGCGGTGAACCCGGAGGGGAAGGCCCCCGACCAGTGCTCGGAGAACGACGCCGCGAGGATCACCAGGAGCGGCAGCGCGAAGAGCGGCAGGAAGAGGACGAAGAAGAGCGCCCAGGTGGCCCACTTCCCCTTGCGGCTATGCACCAACACGACGGCTCACCACCCGGTACAGGCCGTAGAGGCCCACGGAAATCGCGATGTTGACCACGGCGACGACACAGGCCGCCGGATAGTCGGATTCGAGAATGGCCTTGCCGTAGACGAGCATCGGCAGGGTCGTGACGCCCTTGGCGCCGGTGAAGAGCACGATCCCGAACTCGTTCAGGCACATGACGAGGACGAGGCTGCCGCCTGCGGCGAGCGCGGGCAGCGCCTCGGGCAGGATCACCCGGCGCACGATCCGCCAGGGCCTGGCGCCCAGGCTGGAGGCGACCTCCAGCTGCGCGGTGTCGATCTGGGAGAACGCGGCGAGCAGCGGCCGCATCACGAACGGCGTGAAGTACGTGATCTCGGCGAGCAGCACGCCCCACGGGGTGGTGAGGAACTGGAAGGGCCCCTCGGCGGCGCCCGTCGCGTCCGTCCACACCCCGTTGGCCATGCCCTTCGTCCCGTAGATGAAGAGCAGGGCGAGCGTGATCAGGAAGGACGGGAAGGAGAGGAAGACGTCGATGAACCGGGATACGGCCTTGCCGCCGGGGAACGGCACGAAGGCGATGATCAGCGCGAGGGCGGACCCGAGCACGAGACATCCCACGGTCGACCCCACCGCGAGCCACACGGTGGTCCCGAGCGCGTCCCGGAACGCCTCGGAGGCGAAGACGTCGGAGTACGGCTGGAGCGAGGTCCCCCCCGTATCGGGCCGCACGGACTGCTGGACGACGAGCCCGAGGGGGTAGAGGAAGACGAGACCGAGAACGGCGATGGGGGGCAGGGCCCAGACGAAGGCGGGCACACGACGCCGCGCCCGCTCCTGCTGCGGCAGACCGTGCCGTTCCCGCTGCGGCGAGCCGTGCCGCTCCCGCTGTGGGCAATTGTTCCGCACGGCGGAACGGGTGGGCACAGCCCCCGTCGCCGGTTCACTTTTCGCGAGGCGCTCAGCAGGACTACCCATCGGTCACCCCGCCGGAGAGCAACACCGCGTCCTCAGCAGCGAAATGCAACGTCACAGAGTCCCCGATGGCAGGAGGCGACTTCAGCTCAAGAAGATCCGCCTTGACCCGCTCCCCGGCGACATCGACGTACAACCGGTGCGTGGCACCCCGCCACTGGACCTCAGTCACCTTCCCTGTAAGGGAATTGGGCCCCTCCCCCAGCCCCACCAGATGCGGCCGCACGCACAACGTGGCCGTCACCCCGGCGGCCACACCCCCCGTGTCGACCTTGAGCTCGGCCCCGCCGAAGGAGACGCCGCCCGAACCCACCGTCACCGGAAGGAGATTCGCGTTGCCCACGAAGGACGCGGTGAACTCGGTCCGGGGCGAACGGTAGAGCTCCTGGGGCGTCCCGCAGTCCCGCAGCCGGGCGCGGTCCATGACGGCGATCCGGTCGGCCAGGGTCAGCGCCTCGACCTGGTCGTGGGTGACGTACAGGATGGAGACGTCGGGCAACTCCCGGTGCAGCCTGGCCAGTTCGGCCAGCATCCCCGAGCGGAGCTGCGCGTCGAGCGCGGACAGCGGCTCGTCGAGGAGGAGCACCCCGGGCCGGATGGCGAGGGCGCGGGCGATCGCGACCCGCTGCTGCTGCCCGCCGGACAGCTCGCGCGGATAGCGCTTCGCGTACGCGGCCATGCCCGTCATCTCAAGGGCCTCGGCGACCCGTCCGGGGATCTCGCCCTTGGCCACCTTCCGCGCCTTCATGCCGAAGGCGACGTTGTCCGCGACGCGCATGTGCGGGAAGAGCGCGTACTGCTGGACGACCATGCCGATGCCCCGCTGGTGCGGCGGCAGGCCCGTGACGTCGCGCTCCCCGATGAGGACGCGCCCCGAGGCGGGCCGCACGAAGCCCGCGACGGCCCGCAGCGCGGTGGTCTTGCCGGACCCGGAGGGGCCGAGGAGGGCCATGACCTCACCGGGCTCGACGGTCAGGTCGAGGGAGTCGAGGACGGTGGTGCCGCCGTAGGCGACGGACACCCGGTCGAAGCGGATGCCGCTGCCCATCAGCCGACTCCCCTGAGTATCGCGGGCAGTTCGGCGACGGAGCCGAGGACGTGGGTGGCTCCGGCCTCGCGCAGCGCGGCGTCACCGTGGGCGCCGGTGAGCACCCCGGCGACGACGGGGGCGCCGGAGCGTACGCCGCTGAGCATGTCGTACGCCGTGTCGCCCGCGACCGCGACGTCCTGGACCCCGGCCACGGCGCCGGTGCGCAGGAACGCGGCGAGCACCATGTCGGGGTAGGGCCTGCCGCGGCCGCCCGCGTCGGCGGGGCACAGGGTCAGCTCGACGAGGTCGCGCCAGCCGAGCGCGTCCAGGATGGCGTCCTGGGTGACCCGGGCGAACCCGGTGGTCAGGACGACGGTCCTGCCGTCGTCCTTGAGCTCCTCGATGGCCTCGCGGGCCCCGGGTACCGGGGCGATGCGGCCGCCTTCGACGAGCGCCCCGTACGCCTTCTCGAAGGCGACGTTCGCCTGCTGGGCGAGCGCCTCCTCGCCGAAGAGGTGCCGGAAGACGGAGATCTTGGACTCGCCCATCGTGGCGCGGACGTACTCCAGTTTCGCGGCGTGGTCCGCGGAGTCGGGCTCGACGCCGAGTTCGCGCGCGGCGGCGGCGAAGGCCTGCTCGACGAGGCCGCCGTCGGCGACGGTGGTCCCGGCCATGTCCAGTACGACGAGGCCCGTGCGGTGCGTGGTCATTTCGGTCACCATCCCAGCTGGTCCGCGGTCTTTTCGGCGATGGCGGGTGAGCAGGTCATGCCGCGCCCGCCGGGCCCGGTGACCAGCCACACGCCGGGGCGCAGCTCCTGTCGGTGCACGACCCTGCTGGTGTCGACGCACTGCGCGTACACCCCGGCCCAGCGCCGCCTGATCTTCGGCAGCGGGCGGCCGAGGAAGCCCTCGACGACCTCGGTGAGGTGCTCGTAGGGGTCTTCGAGGGTGTCGAAGGCGAAGGGGTGCTCGTACTCGTGGGTGTCGCCGATGGTCAGGCCGCCGTCCGCGCGCTGGACCATGAGCAGCTGCATCTTGTGCGCGGCGGCGGTCGGCGTCTGGGCCTGGCCCGCGTTCAGCGCGTCGAGGGCGTCCGACTTGTAGGCGGGGTAGTAGCGGAAGCTGTCGGCGTCGGCGACGGAGGTGGTGAGCGTCTCGCCGAGCGGTTCGGTCTGCATCATCTGCAGGCGCACGCGGCGTACGGGCAGGTCGGGTCCGGCCAGTTCGCGGACGAGGCCGCCGAGCCAGGCGCCGGTGGCGAGGACGACGACGTCGCCGGTGTGCACGTCGCCGTGGTCGTCGCGGACGCTGCCGGTGCCGACGACCTCGCGGACCTCACGGCCCGGCAGGAAGGTGTAGCGCGGGGACTTCAACAGGGCTTCGCGCAGCCGCAGTTGGGCGGTGCGCGGCTCCACCGCGGCGTCCCGCTCGCACCACAGGGCGGCGCTGAACTCGCCGCGCAGCGCCGGGTTGACCTCGCGCGCCTCGTCGGCGGAGAGCAGCTTGTAGCCGCGGGCGGCCGCGTCGGGGCGGGCGAGCGCCGCCTCGGCGACGGCGCGCTCGCGGGCGTTCCGCACCAGGGTCAGCGAGCCGATGGCCCGGAAGCCGAGGCCGGGCACGCGCTCACCGATGCCCTCCCAGAGCTCCCTGGCGCGCAGCGCGGTGTCGAGCTCCTCGCCGCCCGCGCGGCCGCTGACCCATATCTGTCCGAAATTGCGCAGCGACGCGCCGCGGGCCTCGCTCTCTCGCTCGATCTGTACGACCTCGTGGCCGCGTTCCACTGCGTGCCAGGCGTGCATGGTTCCCACCACGCCGGCTCCTACGACGATGACTCTCACGGCGGCAACGCTCCTGTGGGTGAGTGACCCGCGTGGGGCCGACGGGCAACGGGACGGTGAACGGGCACCCAAGCTTGGCCTAGACCCGTTATCTTCTCGTTACCCCAGGAGGGCGGCAAGGCCGCGAACGGCTCAGCCGAGATGCGTGGTGAAGGAGAAACGGTCGCCCCGGTAGAGGGTCCGCACCCGTTCGAGGGGGCGCCCGGAGGTGTCCCGCGAGAGCCGGTGGATCAGCAGCATCGGCAGCGCGGGCGGCGTCCCGATGAGCAGCGCCTCGCGCGGCGTCGCGAGGACCGTCTCGATCCGCTCGTCGGCGTCCCCGAAGGCGATGCCGAGTTCGTCGCGCAGATAGGCGTAGAAGGACGAGTCCGGCTCGAAGTCGCCGTCGAGCCGGGGCACCCGGTCCACCGCGACGTAGGTGCTCTCCAGGCCGACCCGCTCGTCGTCGGCGAGCAGCACGCGCTCCATGTGCCAGACGGGCTCGCCCGCCGCCGCGCCGATCTCCGCGGCGAGCGCGGGCGGGCACGGGAAGCGGTCGAGGGAGATGAGGTTACGGCCCGGCCTGCGCCCCTGCCGTCGTACGCCTTCGGTGTAACTCGCCAGCGAGAGCGGCTGCTCCAGCTTGGGGCCGGCGACGACGGTGCCGCGGCCCTGCCTGCGGAGCCTGCCCTCCAGGAGGAGTTCGCGCAGCGCCTGGCGCACGGTCTCGCGCGCCACCTCGTACCGCACGGCGAGGTCCCGCTCGGTGGGCAGGGCCTGGCCGTCCCCCAACTCCTCGATGAGGGCGGCGATCCTGGCCTTCACCGCGTAGTACTTCGGGATGCGTCCGTGCTCGGGAATGCCGGAGCGCACGGGGGCGCCGGGGGCCTGGTCGAGCAGGTGGGCGGGCGGCTGCGCGGCGTTCGGGTTGTCCACCCGGGGATGTTCGCAGACGTTCGTGAACTGGAAGGTGAACGGCGGATGCCGGTCGGCCCCTTCGGACCTCCGGCGGAGGCGACCGCGCCCGCGGCCGCCGGGACTGTCACAACGGGGCGGCGCGGGCGCGGTCCTTCCGGCAGGTGGCGGGAACGGCTGGGTCAGCGCCCTCCGGCCCGAAGGCGCCTGGTTCCCGCCACAAGGGCACCGCCGACGAGGAGGAGGGCGCCGGCGGTGGCCCCCAGCCCGAGCACGGCGCCCGGACCCGTCTCCGCGAGCTGTGCGGCGGCCGGCGTCCTGGGGCCGCCCGCCACGATGTCGAACGGATAGTCGTTGGACTCGCCGACCCAGTCGCCGTCGTCGTCCCTGCGCTGGACGACCGCGGCGGACGCCACGACGCGGTCGGGGCGCGCGTCGGCGGTGAAGGCGAGCCGGACCTTGACGGAGACCGTCCTGCCGGGGCCGACCGTGAAGCCGGGGGCGCCGTCGCCGAAGACCCCGATGTTCTCGTCCTGGTCGGTCCGCTCGAACGGCACGGGGCGCCAGCGCGTCCCGTCGTGGAACTCCAGCCGGATCTGGCGCGCCCGCAGCCCCTGCTTCCGGTCCACCAGGACGAGAATCGGGTGGACGTCGCCGCAGGAGTCACCGGTGGTGTTGGTGAGGTCGATCGTCCAGTTCCGCCGGGGGCCGCCCGCGCGGTAGGTGTCCGGGCCCTCGTGGACGCGGGTGTCGATGGGGAAGTCCGCGCTGTCCGCGGCCGCGCAGCCGGGCCCCCGCACCGCGCCGGTGTCCCCCAGGTGCCACGCGGCCGTCGCGGCGGCCGGGTTCCTGACCGCCGACCCGGCGGCCGCGGCGGTCGCGCCCGCCGCCGCGGTGGCGAGGGCGGCGGCCGCGGCGGTGGCGCCGAGGGCGAGGGAACTGCGGAGTCGCATGACGGACCTTTGCTGAACGGGGCGCCTTGCTGAACGGGGCGCGGGACGGGCGACGGGCGGGCCGCCGACCGGTCCCGGCCCTCCGCGGCGACGGGATCGGCGCCGCGGAGGAGGCGCGGGAGGCGGGCGGACGGCGGACGGAATTCCACCCGGTCGTGGCCAGCGACCCTGCCACGCACGCGCGAGCGCACCGGCGCGCCACCGCCCGAAGGGACCGATCGGCCGCCCAAGTCCCCTCGATCAGCCGATCTTCCGTCCCTTTCGATGGGCGGGAAAGGCCACTTCCGCCCGGCCGAAGACCGGCGCGAGGACCAGTTGGGCCGCGCCCTCCGCGACCCCGCGCTCCCCGCCGGGCGCCGGTGCGACGGGCACCCGCGCCGCCCCGCCGCCGCGCCGCACCCGCGCGTCGACGACCGCGCCCACCCCGCGTACGAAGAGGTCCTCGGCGGCGAAGACGGTCCGCCCGCCCAGCAGCACCCGGTCGATGTCGAGCAGCCCGACCAGGTTGCCCGCGGCCGTGCCGAGGACCCGCGCCGCCTCGTCGAGCGCGCCGCGGGCGACGGCCGCGAGGCAGAGCGCCTCGACACAGCCGCGGTCCCCGCACGCGCAGGCGGGCCCGTCCAACTGGAGCACCTGGTGGCCGAATTCGCCCGCGCCGGTGCGGTCGCCCCGGTACAGGGCGCCGCCGAGCACGAGTCCTGCGCCCAGCCCGGTGCCCAGGTGCAGATAGGCGAAGGACTCGGCGGCGCCCGCGAGCGCGAGGCCCAGCGCTGCGGCGTTGGTGTCCTTGTCGACCACGACGGGCAGCCCGAGCCGCTCCGCGAGCGCGTCCCCGAGCGGGAAGCCGTCCCAGGCGGGGAAGCCGGTCACGCGGTGCAGCACGCCGTCGGCGTGGTCGAGCGGGCCCGGCAGCGCGACGCCGACGCCGGACACCGGACCGTGCCCGGCGAGCAGCGCCCGCACCTCCCCCGCCGCCGCGTCCACGACGGCGTCGGCGCCCGCGCCGAAGGCGAGCGGGGCGCGGCGCTCGGCGACCACCGTGCCGGTCAGGTCGACCAGGACGGCGGTCAGCGCGTCGCGGTCGAGGTGCAGGCCGACGGCGTGCCCTGCCTCGGGGACCAGCCGCAGCACCGTGCGCGGCTTGCCGCCCGTGGAGGCGCGGCGGCCCGCGTCGGCGGCGAACCCCTCGGCCCGCAGCCTCGCGGTGATCTTGCTGACCGCCTGCGGGGTGAGCCCGGTGCGCTCGGCGAGCTCCAGACGGCTGATGCCGCCCTCACCCGCCGAGCGCAGCAGATCGAGCACGAGCGCGGCGTTGTGGCCGCGCAGCGCAGGCAGGTTCACTCCGGGTCCGACCCTGTTCACGTACGACTTCACGGGGCCATTGTCCCTTCCGCTTGCACTTTGGCAACACCGTTGCTTAAGTGGAGTGCATGACTGGTACAGGCTCTGGCACCCCCCTCCGCGTCGGCCTCGTCGGATACGGCCTCGCGGGTTCCGTCTTCCACGCCCCGCTGATCGCCGCCACCGAAGGGCTCGTCCTCGACACCGTCGTGACGTCGAACCCGGAGCGGCAGGCCCAGGCCCGCGCCGAGTTCGGCGACGGGCTGCGCACCGCCGCGTCGGCCGACGAGCTGTGGGAGCGCGCCGACGAGCTCGACCTGATCGTCATCGCCTCGCCGAACAAGACCCATGTGCCGCTGGCCACCGCCGCGCTCAAGGCGGGCCTGCCGGTCGTCGTGGACAAGCCGATCGCGGGCACGGCCGCCGAGGCCCGCGAGCTCGCCGCCCTCGCCGACGAGCGCGGACTGCTCCTGTCCGTCTTCCAGAACCGCCGCTGGGACAACGACTTCCGTACGCTGCGCCGGCTGATCGCCGACGGCGAGCTCGGCGACGTATGGCGCTTCGAGTCCCGCTTCGAGCGGTGGCGCCCGCAGCCCAAGGGCGGCTGGCGCGAGTCGGGGAACCCGGAGGAGATCGGCGGGCTCCTCTACGACCTGGGCAGCCACGTCGTCGACCAGGCCCTGATGCTCTTCGGCCCGGCGGCCACCGTGTACGCGGAGGCCGATGTGCGCCGCCCCGGCGCGGAGGCCGACGACGACACGTTCATCGCGCTCACCCACGCGAACGGCGTCCGCTCGCACCTGTACGTCAGCGCCACCACCGCCCAGCTCGGCCCCCGCTTCCGCGCGCTCGGCTCGCAGGCGGGCTATGTGAAGTACGGCCTCGACCCCCAGGAGGCCGCCCTGCGCGACGGCAGGCGGCCCGCGTCCGACGCGCCCTGGGGCGTGGAGCCCGAGGCGATGTGGGGCCGGGTCGGCTCCGGCGAGTCCCCGCTGACCGGCGGCGGCCGCCCCACCCCGACGCTGCCCGGCGACTACCCCGCCTACTACGCGGCGGTCGCCGACGCCCTGCGCGGCACGGGTGAGAACCCGGTCACCGCGCACGAGGCGGCCGCAGCCCTCGACGTCATCGAGGCGGCCCGCCGCTCGGCGCGCGACGGCGTGACGGTGACGCTGTGAGCGCCGCCCCCGCCCAGGCCCCCTCCATCGCCGAACTGGAGGCACAGGAGGCCCGTCTGACGCTTCCCCGCTTCACGTACGACGACGCGTGGGCGCTCGGCACGCTCCTGGTGGAGCTGGCCCGCGAGCGCCGGGCGCCGGTCGCGATCGACATCCGGCGCGGCGGCCAGCAGCTGTTCCACGCGGCGCTGCCCGGGTCGACGCCCGACAATGACGCCTGGATCGACCGCAAGCGCCGTGTCGTGGAGCGCTACGGCTGCTCCTCGTACCTGGTCGGCTCGCGCTTCCGCGCCAAGGGCACGACGTTCGAGGACGCGTCCCGGCTCGACCCCGACGTGTACGCGGCGCACGGCGGCGCCTTCCCCCTCGCGGTGGAGGGCGTGGGCGTGGTCGGCGTGGTGGTGGTGTCGGGGCTTCCGCAGATCGCGGATCACGCGCTGGTGGTGGAGGCGTTGGAGCGGTTCACGGCCGGGTAGCAGGGGTGCGGACCAGGCCCGGACCGGCCCTTCGCAGGACAGCGCAATCACCCGTCCCGGCGCAGCCGTAATGGAATTGTTCAGCGGAACGGGTGATGCGGGCCCACAGCGGGCTCACAGAACCCTTATCGTCCCCTTCCATGCAACTGCCCCCGTACGTAGATCTACGCCCCATCGGCCGTTGCAACCTGAGCTGCCCCTTCTGTTTCGGGCCACGGCACGAAGTCCCCTCGATGGACGAGGAAACGGCACTGCGCGTCGCCTCCGTCCTGCGGGACGGGGGCGTGCAGGGCGTCGTGATCTCGGGCGGCGAGCCGACGCTCCTGCCCTATCTGCCGGAACTGGTGCGGGAGTTGAGTGCCCCGCTGCCGGACGGCCGGCAGATCCGCGTGGTCCTGAGCACCAACGGCCTCGCGCCGCTGCGCGCCATGGAGCGCGTCCTGCCCTGGCTCTCCTGGATCGCCCTGCCGCTGGAGTCCAAGGACGAGTCGGAGCACCGGCTGCTGCGCACCGGCGTCGCGCCGCACCGCGACAAGGTGCTCGTCCTGCTCAGGGAGATCCGCAAGAACCACCCGCACGTCCGGGTCAAACTCGGCACGGTGGTCACCCGCCTGAACACCGCGGGCGCCCCGGGGGTCCTCGACCTGATCGAGGACGAGGCGGCGCTCCCGCACGTGTGGAAGGTCTACCAGATGTCGGAGACCAACTACGGGGCCGACAACCGGGACTGGCTCTCCCTCGACGACGCGGAGTTCGAGGCCGTGGTGGCCCGCTGCGAGGAGGCGGCCGAGCGGCACCGGGTGCCCCTGCGCGTCTACCGCAACTCCACCCGCACCGGCAGCTACTTCTTCGTGGACCCCGACTGCGAGATCGTCGTCGTCGACGAGGGTGGGGAGCGGCGCACCGGGAATCTCTTCGAGAGGCTGGCGGCGGGCACGCTGCGTCCCGCCGAACTGCTCACCCCGTCACGGAATGCCGAGAATTTCGACGGTACGTACCCGGATGCATGAGGAGTTCCCGATGACGGCACACGTACGCGTAGGCGTCCAGGCGATCGTCCGCCTCGGCGGTGACGTCCTGCTCGGTCTGCGGTCCAACTGCTTCGGCGCCGGCACCTGGGGCCTGCCCGGCGGCCACCTCGAACTGGGCGAGTCCCTGACGGAAGCCGCCGGCCGGGAACTCGCCGAGGAGACCGGCGTGCGGGCCCTCGACCTGCGGGTCGCCTGCGTCACCGACCCCGACCCCGCGGCCAACCACCACATGCAGGTCGGCGTGGAGGTCGTCGACTACACCGGCGACATCCGCGTACGCGAGCCGGAGCGCTGTCTGCGCTGGGAGTTCTGGCCCTTGGACGCGCTGCCCGAGGAGCTCTTCGTCGGCTCGGTGGACGTCCTCCGGAACATCAGGGCCGGCGCCCTGCACCGCCCCTGAAGCCCGCGTCGCCCGCGCCCTCCTCGCCGTCCTCCTCGTCGCTCTTGGTCAGCCGGTCGTCGGACTGCGCCGCGAGCAGCGCCCGCAGCCGCCCCTTGTGCTTCTCCTCGTGCGTCCTGAACTGCTTCCAGGTGCTGGTAAGTTCCCACTGCGTGAGGAAGGCGTCCAGGCTGTCCGCGTAGTACTTGCTGTCCTTGCGGAACCGGTGCTCGAAGACCATCAGGCCCCGGCGCGTGCGGTGCTGCGGATTCGTGGTGATGTACGGCTCGAAGAAGCTCACGTCCGAGGTGATCAGCGTCGAACCGGAGAGATCGGTGGGCGTCACCTTCAGCTCCACCTGGCCGGGGAACTCCTCGCGCAGATCGAGATAGGAATGGATCACGGGCACATAGGTCTTGCGGTAGTAATCGCTCGCCTTCACCCGGTCCACGATGTTCTCGCAGGCCCGGTCGGAATCCGTGCCGTGGTGCATGAAGATCGCGAGATTGTTCCAGGGGCTGCTGAGGATCACGTGGAAAAGGGCCCCGCGTTGCAGGGCTTTCCTGATCTGCCAGTAGAAGATGTCGAGATCGTCGAGGAAATACGAGGCGCCGGCGTGGGCGATCAGCCGGATGACGTTGTCCTCGGTGTCGATCGCCGCCCGCTTCGCCTCGTTGCGCAGGTCGTTCTCCTGCGGCGTATAGGTGTGGTCGATGAGATACGGCAGGTCGTCCTGCTGCACGGTGGCCACCCGCAGATGCGCGAGCGCCTCCCGTATCGCCAGCGTCTGGGCGTGCCCCCTGCCGAGCACCTCCACCGCCATCTCCTCGGCCGTCTCCAGGAGACACACGGCCCGCTGCCTGCGCAGCAGACTGCCCGAGCCGCCGCTCGCCGCGTCGAACTCGGCGACGGCCAGGGCCGCTTGGGCCACGATGGTCTCGCGGTGGCGCGCCCCGAGCAGCGCCGACGCGTTCAGCTTGACGATCTCCATCTCGCCCAGCTGGTGCTCGCTGCGCTCCACGTCGTGCGACGCGGCCGCCGTCTCGAACTTCGCCGTGGCCAGGGCGCGCCGCGCGGCGATGGCGGTGGGATGGTCGCCGCCCTTGAGCCGGATGACGCCGTCGGCCGACCGGTCGAACTGGTCCATGGCGGCGTTGAGCCTGCCGATGTCCTCGTGGGCCCGCGCGACCTCCAGGAGGACCCAGTCCGCGGTCATCCGCGCCTCGCGGTCCTCCTCGCCCCAGTACGTGTCCAGCTCCCGTAACGCCTTGCCCGCCCAGACGTCGGCGTCCGCGATGTCCCCCATCCGCAGGCTGACCGCGCCCAAGTTGGCGAGTATCCGGCCCCGTTCGGGGACGCCGTCGCCCCGCTTGGCGCCGCTGAGGGCGCGGCACAGGACGAGCCTGGACCGTTCGAGCTCGCCGTGCTCGGCGAACAGCGCGCCCAGTTCGTTCCACACGGCCGACGCGTAGACCTCGTGGTCCGCCTCCGAGATCTCCATGTGCCGCAGCGTCATGCCCGCCACGTTCAGGGAGAGCGTCTTCATGCCGAGCGCGCCGAGCAGCTTGGCGAGGTGGGTGAGTTGTTCGGCGAAGGCCTGCTGGGGCTCCGCCGCGGGTTCCGGCCTGCCCACGGACTTCACGTAGTCCGCGAGGCGGTCCTTGTCGCTGCTGCGCGGCGCGGCCGGCGCGAGGAGCATCTCCTCGGCGACCGCGATGGCGTGGTCCAGGTATTCGGTCGTGGTCATGGTTCCTCCTGGGATGCCGCCGGCCCGCCGCCGGTCGGGCGCGGTGTCAGCGGCGTTTCCACGTCAGCCTCACCGCGGACGAGTAGCCCCCTCTGTCGAGGGCGTCCCGTACCGCGGCCTTGATCCGGATGTTCTCCGCGGGTTCGGTGGGCTCGACGCGGTACGGGCTCACCGACAGGGGATACGGCTCCCGGCCCAGGCCTTCGATGCGGAACCGTCCGAACCGCCGGACGGCTTCGCGCACCGTGCCCGCGTAGACCGTCTTGGGATCCGGGCCCGCTCCGGGCCGCAGCTTGACGAGGATCCCGAGGACGACGGGCGGCCGAAAGGGATCGCCGCGCTCCACGGGGCTCCCGGCGAACCTGTCGTAGTCATGGGGTACCCGGTGGCAGTCGAGCCGCAACGCGGATACCCGGGCGCCGTCCCCCGTGCTCCGGTACAGCGTGCCGATCTCGGCGACGCTTCCCCTCAACTCGTTGCCGTTCTCCGGCAGTTGATGGGTCGCCTGCCACAGCTCGCCCTCCCGCGCCTCGTCGAAGCAGACCCCCGGCAGCTGTACGTCCTCGTCCTTGTGGAAGATGAGCCGCAGCAGCGCGAGATCGGAGAGGCTGTCGTACTCCTGCACCTCTCCCATGGCCTGCTTGCCGTCCGGCAGGCTCAGCCGCACCGCGGACCTGCCCTCGAGCTCGTTCTCCTCCAGGCAGTGCGCGGCGGTGAGCGCGAAATCCCGGGTGAGCCGCACGCCGGATCCCAGCCGACAGTCGTCCCGGAAGATTTCGATGAAGTACTCGTCGTAGACCACGGGCCACCCCCCGTACCTGACCCTGAGCGAACCCCCGCTTTCGCCCGGAAGACGCAATGGTAGCCAGGAACGGTTTCGGACGTGCCACGTCGTGCGGGCCTCTTGGGGAATATGCCGGAAGAAAGGCCGAATACCGTTGTCGCGACGGCTCGTTGGGGGCTTTGCCGCCCCTTCAGGAAATGCCGTCCGCCCCGGCCATTTCCTCCCCCTGTTCCCTTCCGCGCCCGGAGTTCAGTTCTGTCCCACCCGTCTCCTGCGCCATTGGTGCCGCTCCCGCAGCTTCCACCACGTGGGCGGGCGTTCGAGGTGCACTTCGGCCCGCAGCAGCCCGATGACGCGGCTCTCGGCCGCGCGTGACGCCGCCACCGCCTCCAGGAACCGCACCCACCGCGGGTCGGACATGCTGCGCCGGGGGTTGGTCTCCTGCTGGGTGTGCCAGGCGCCCCACGCCCAGTTCCAGCCATCCAGCGCCTCGGAGGCCCGCTCACAGGCCGCCAGGAGTTCATCGCTGCCGTAGATGTCCATGCGGGCCACGAGCGCCGTCATGTCGCCCAGCGGGTCGGGGGCACCGGCGGGGCGCTCGGGGAAATCGCCGAACTCCTCGACCTCGTCGCGGAGATGACCGATGCGGTGCATCACGATCACGGCCTCGTCGTACACGTCCCTGCGCCGCTCCCAGACGCGGTGCTCGCGCTCGCGCCGAGTGGTGGCCCGCTGGATGTACCAGGCGCTGGAGAAGGTCATGAGGGAGCCGAGCGCCGTGCCGGTGAGCGCGGCTTCGGCCGCAGTCAGTCCCACGCCGACATCATGCATCGGCCGCACGCGGGGCGGCAGTCCGCGCTCCCGGCGCACCGGAAGCCGACTGCCGCCCCGTCGGCCGCGGCTACGCGCCCTTCAGCTCCTGGCGCTGTCGTCCGAGCCCCTCGATCTCCAGCTCGACGACGTCACCGGCCCGCAGGTACCGCTTCGGCTCGGGCTGGCCCATCGCCACGCCCGCGGGCGTGCCGGTGTTGATGACGTCGCCCGGGTAGAGCGTCATGAACTGGCTCACGTAGCGGACCACTTCGGCGACCGGGAAGATCTGGTCGGCGGTGCTGCCGTTCTGCTTCAGCTCGCCGTTGACC
The DNA here is from genome assembly GCF_044744425.1 of Streptomyces sp. NPDC087300. Taxonomy (NCBI): domain Bacteria; kingdom Bacillati; phylum Actinomycetota; class Actinomycetes; order Kitasatosporales; family Streptomycetaceae; genus Streptomyces; species Streptomyces sp. NPDC087300. The sequence continues at coordinate 132,808 of NZ_JBIUYI010000011.1, read as the reverse complement.
CAGAGCTTGAGGGGCAGCGCCTGCGGGTCCGGTACCTCGTCGGCGGTGACCAGCCAGGGGCCGAGCGGGTTGAACGTCTCGCAGTTCTTGCCCTTGTCCCAGGTGCCGCCGCGCTCGATCTGGAACTCACGCTCGGACACGTCGTGCGCCACCGCGTACCCCGCGACGTGCGCGAGCGCCTCCTCGTGCGACTCCAGGTAGCGCGCCGTACGTCCGATGACCACGGCGAGCTCGACCTCCCAGTCCGTCTTCACCGAGCCGCGCGGCACCAGGACCGTGTCGTCGGGTCCCACGACCGTGTCGGCCGCCTTGAAGAAGACGACGGGCTCGGCCGGGGGCTCGGCGCCCGTCTCGGCCGCGTGGTCGTGGTAGTTCAGCCCGATGCAGACGACCTTGCCTATCCGCCCCACCGGCGGCCCGACGCGCAGCCCGTCGGCCTGGAGTACGGGCAGGTCACCGGCTTCGGCGGCGACCCTGATCCGGCCGAGTGCGGCCGCGTCGGCGAGCACGGCGCCGTCGATGTCGGCGACCACCCCCGACAGGTCCCGCAGGGTCCCGTTGGCATCGAGCAGCGCCGGACGCTCCGCGCCTGCCGTACCGACTCGCAGCAGCTTCATGGTCAGACTCCATTCCTTCGGTAGCCCGGCCGATGGGTTGCGGCCATCGGAGGTTTGGTCGATCGTCCAAGGTCCGCGTGCGGTATGCAATACCCCGTTCACGTACTGGACCTTTACCCGGCGGTAGCCAACGCCCCCGCGCCGACCGGCATGTCCCGGTACAGCACGGCCCGCTCGACCGCGCTCCACGTCGTACTGGTCACCACGTACAGGGCGGCCGCCAGCGGCACCACGGCCACCGTGAACAGAGTCATGAACGACATCAGCGGCATGACCTTGGTCATCGCGGCCATGCCCGGCATCTGCTGGTCCCCGGCCCCCGGCTGCGGGGTGGCCGCCATCTGCCGCTTCGTGCGCCGGAAGTTGAACGTGGCCACGGCCGCGACGATCGCGAACAGACCGAGGTAGACGAGCCCCTGCGCCCCGAGCACGCCGCCCTCGGAGAGCGCGTCCGCCCAGCGCCCGCCGAGCGGCGCGGCGAACAGCGTGTGGTCGAGGAGCGTGTTCGCCTCGCCGCCGATGCTCGTGTTCGAGAACAGGTGGTAGAGCAGGAAGAACGCGGGCAGCTGGAAGAGGCTCGGCAGGCATCCGGAGAGCGGCGAGACCTTCTCCTTCCGGTGCAACTCCATGACGGCCTTCTGGAGCTTCTCCGGGTTCTTGCCGTGCTTCTTGCGCAGCTCCGCGATCTGCGGGGAGAGCTTGGCGCGCGCCTTCTGGCCACGGGCCGAGGCCCGCGACAGGGGGTGGACGAGGAGGCGCACGCAGGCGGTGAACAGGACGATCGCGGCGGCGGTCGCCGAGGCGTGGAAGAGCGGGTCGAGCGCGTCGGCGAGGTGCTCGACCAGGCTGGCGAACACGGACATGAAAGCGGACATGGAGAAGCCCTCCGAGGGTTTCGTCGTGCCGGACGGAAAGGCGATGGCGTGCATCGCGTCGGCATGACGACCCGCGAGGGGCTGGTGGTGCGGTGGTGGTGTGCCCCTACGCGGCCGTCAGGAGGGGACGGCCGGGTGCTCGGGGGCGCCTGCGGCCCCGGGCGTCGGGGTCGCGCTGGGGCAGGAAGGCGGTGCGCAGCTCGCGGTCGCGGATGGCCGTGCGCACTCTGGTGCGGGGCACGGCGGGCGCGCAGCGCGCGGCGATCACCGAGCAGACCGCGAGGGCGGAGCCCGCGGCGGCCGTGGCGGCGAGCGCGACGGCGGCGGTGAGGCTGCCGGTGTCGACGAGGACGACCTCGACGAGCAGGAACAGCATGAGCAGGGCGGGGCGGGCGGCCGCCTTCATGGTGCGGAACAGGTCGCGCACGGGCCGTCCTCCTCTCCTGGCTCCGGCCGGACGGTCGGACGGTCGGACGTACTCCAACGTACTCCGACGCAGTCCGACGTCATTCGACGTAAGTCGTACTGACGTTTATACAGGATCCGTCCCGACGGGCCGCGAAAGCGTGCGCGGACGGCAGCCCGCCGGGCGGTCCCGGCGGGCGGTCCCGGCGGGCCTCCGGGTATCCCCCTGCCCGCGACGGTCAGCGTCCAGCCCCCGCGGGCGCGCCGGGGCCGAGCGCGCCCTCCTCGTCCTCGCCCACGGGATCGCGCGCGAGCACCTCCGCGTCGGGGCGCTCGTCCGCGTCGGCGGGCCCCGCGTACGTCACCGCGAGCGCCACCGCCAGGTTCGCGGCGAGCGCGACGATCCCCGCGTTCACCCCGAAGACCGGATCGTGCTCGCTGAAGACCAGCGCGCACACGACCGCGACCCCCACGACGAGCCCGCTCAGCGCCCCCGCGAGCGTCAGCTTCCGCCAGACGAGCCCGAGCAGCAGGATCGGGACGAGCTGCGCCATCCCCTCGTACGAGATGAGGGAGAGCCGTACGAGGGTGTTGGGCGCCGCGTAGGTGAGCACGAGGGCGAGCCCGCCCGCGACGACGACCACGGCCTGCGAGGCGATCTTCTGCCGCTGCTGCCCGCGCCACCTGGGCAGCAGCGAGAGCACGCTGCTGCCCCACATCGTGCCGATGACCAGCATGAACACGGCCATCGGCACGATGGAGGAGAGCGCCGCGGCGACCCCGATGACACCGACGGCCCACGCGGGCAGCGAGTCCACCACCAGCTTGAAGAGCGCGAGGTTCGACTCGGCGCCGGTGAGCCCGGGGACCACGAAGAGCGCCGCCATGCCGAGCAGCATCGGCACGAAGAGCAGCACGTTGTAGGCGGGCAGCCAGATGGCGTTGCGCCGCAGCCCGTCCGCGCTGCGCGCGCCGAGATAGCCGGCGACGGTGGTCGGGAAGATGACGACGGTGAGCGCGTTGAGGAAGGAGGTGGTGGCGAACCACGCCTCCCCGTAAGGACTTTCCCCGCTCCCCGGCAGCGTGAGCCACCGCGCCTTCTCGTCGACGATCCGGCCGAGGAGATCCCCGTACCCGTCGAAGTAGTGCAGCGGTACGTAGACGGCGAGGAAGGCCAGCGTCCCGATGACGAGCACGTCCTTGAGCACGGAGACCCAGGCACTGCCGCGCAGCCCGCTCACCACGACGAATCCGGTGGTGACCGCGAATCCGATGAAATAGGCCCAGTTGAGGCTGATCGCCCCGTAACTGATGGTGGAGACGACGACGCCCATGCCGGTGATCTGCAACTGAATGTAAGGAAGCAGGAAAACGGTCACGAGAATCGCGACGCCCGCGCCGAGCCAGGGCCTGGCGAATCGGTGGGCGACCATGTCGCTGATGCTGACGAGACCGTGCGTACGGGCGTAGTTCCAGAGCATCGGGCCGACGACGTATCCCACGGCGTATCCGCAGGACATATAGGCGACGACGTAGAGCACCGGCGCCCCGTAGTTGTACCCCCACCCCGCGGCGCCCAGATAACTGAAACTCGTGTACCCCTCCCCCGCCATCAGCACCCAGATGAACACGGCCCCCAGACTGCGCCCGCCCACCGACCACTCGGTGAGCCCGCCCTGCCGCCCGCGCCCGCGCACGGCGGCGAGCCCGAGGGCGACGGTGCCGACCATGAAGACGGCGAAGATGCTGGTGGCGACGGCACCGTCACTCATGCCCGCCCCTCCCGCCGCGCTCGATCAGCTTCTGGTCACCGCGCCGGGCGAGCCATACGCACAACGGCGTGAGCAGCGTCGCGGCCAGCAGCCAGAAGAAGAGAAAGGGCAGCCCGAGAACGACGGGCCGCACGCGATTGGCGAAGGGCAGCGCGCCGATGTAGAGCACGAAGGGCACGAGCAGCCACAGCAGGTGGGGACGTCGTCGAACGATCACGAACGCTGAGCTTATCGGTGGCGTGTCTGTCGAGAGCGTCCTCTCACAGGCTCCCTCATCTCGCGCTGCCTATCGCGGGCTCATGGAGCGGAGCTTGCCCCACACCACGAGCCGGTACTTGGACGTGTACTCGGGAGTGCAGGTGGTGAGCGTGATGTAGAACCCGGGCCCGGTGTACCCGAATCCCCTGCGCACATCGCTGCGCGGCACGCTCTTGATGACCCCGCCGTCGCGGGCCGAGGTCTGCGCGAGCGTCTTGTCGACGACGTACGTATAACGGGCGCTTTTGGTATCGACGGTCACTTCGTCCCCGTCGCGCAGCCGGTTGATGTACCGGAACGGCTCGCCATGGGTATTGCGATGCCCCGCGACCGCGAAATTCCCGGCCTCGCCGGGCTGGGCGGTACGGGGGTAATGCCCGACGTATCCGTGATTGAGAACGGCACTCTTGCTGATGCCTTCGGCGACGGGGACGCGGATGCCGATGCGGGGAATGCGGAGGACGGCGTAGGCCTGGTCCCAACGGGGGGTGGGGGCGGGTGGGTTGGCGCGGGCGGGGGGCTGCGAGGCGGATGTGCCGGGGGTGCCGAGGGCGCTCTCCCCGTCCTTGCCTCCCTCCCGGTCCGACGAGGGGTGGTCGGCCTCTTCCTGGTCCGACGAGGGGTGGTCGGCGCCGGGCTCCCCCGCCCACTCCCTCTCCAGGGCCTCGACCTTGCGCTCGGCGGCGGCGCGGGCCTGGCGGTTGGTCCACCACAGCTGATGGGCGACGAGCAGGAGGAGCACGAGCCCGAGGGTGACGGCGGCTTCGGCGCCGTGCCAGAGGAGGCGGGCGACGGGCCCGCGCCGCGCTCCCCGCCCTCCCCGTCCGCCTCGTCCGCCTCGTCCGCCCCGTCCGTGCTGAACCACGGGCACCCGTTCCCGCACGCCACCCCTCCCTTCCCTCCGCAGAGGGCCGCACGATAGGCGGTGCCCGCACAACAATCCATGCCGTACGCGAGGCTGATCCATGCCGTACGCGGAGCTGTTCGCGGTCCCGTACGCCGCTACGCCCCCTGCTGCGGCCCTGCTACAAGGAGGCGCTCGGCAGTACGGTGTCCCGTATGCGCCCCGACAAGCCTGCTGCTGCCGACCACGTCGACGTCGACCACATCGCTGAAGCCGCGCGCCTGGAACGCACGGCCGGTCTGTACCCGGAGGACGCCGAACAGCTCCTCCTCCAGGCCGCGGCCCATCTCGAACTGGCCGGCGCCCGCGACCGCGCGACGACGCTCTACGACAGCCTGCTGTCCCCCTCCGCTCCGGAGCCCCCTTCCTCACCGGCCCTGATCCGCGCCCTGAAGGCGTCGAACCTCTGGGAGTACGGCCACGAGGCGGAGGCTCGGGCGATCATCGACGGCATCCGCACGGCGGCCCCGCGCGAGCCGGCGCCCTGGGTGATCGTCGCGGAGTCCCTGGAGTCCCACGACGAGCTGGAACAGGCGCACGACACGTTCACGGAGGCGGCGACGCTGCTGGTCCCGGAGGACTCCGTGGACCCGCCCTACGCCACGCACCCCCTGCTCTTCGGCCGCCACCGCGTACGCCGCCTCATGGGCGCGGAGCACGACGCGTGGGACAGCCTGGCGGACCGCGTCCACACGGCCCGCGCCACGGTCTCCCTGGACGAACTCCACGACCCGAAGCGGATCTGGTCCCTCGGCTCGGAGAACCCCGCGGAGCTCCGCGCGGAAATCTCCCGCATCCAGGCGGAGTTGGGCTCCTACCGCGAGGCGCTGTCGCGCCCGTTCCCGGTGGCGATCCTGCACTGGCCGTCCACGGAACTGACGGAACTCCTGACGGCGTACCCGTCCCTCACCACCGAATACCCCTCTCACGAGGCGCACTTGACGACCATAGAGTCCTCCCTCCGAGAACTCTCCGCGTCGGGAACCCCGAACCTGGGCGTCGTGACGGGGACGGTGCCTTCGTACGAAGCCTTCGCAGCCTCGGAGGGCGCCTCTCCCGAGGACTCGTCCTTGCTTCCCCAGTACGCGACGACGCTGGCGGCGCGGGGGCGGGCGGTGGGGTGGCCGCCGGAGGCGGGGGATGGGTGTTGGTGTGGGTCGGGGCGGGTCTATGCCCAGTGCCATGGAATCGATGGCGCCTAAGCCGGCACACGGGGCCGTGCCCCAGGGCTGTCCCCGACCGTCGTCAGCCGCGACCGCCGCCAGGCAACCGTCGCGGCTCGCACCCGTCCAGTGAGCGAATCCGCAGGATTACATGTCAGAGAAGAATGAAGTACGCCCCCTCCCCTCCCCTGAAAGCGAGGAGCTGCGGGGACTGGTGCCTGACGCTGAGACCCGGGCCGTGTACCAAGTGCTCTACCAGTCGCGGGACGAGCCCTTGGCGATGCCCGCCATCAGGGAGCGCGTCAACGCCCTTACCGGCAAGGCCAACCTGCAGATGGACCGGCGGCTTCGCTCTCTGCGCACGCACTTCGACGTGCCCGCGCAGCGTGTTCCCGGGAAGAGCAACCTGTTCGTCTACCCGCTGCTCGGCTGGAATCCCGACGCCGACAAGCGGACAGCGCGGAAGAGCATCCCGGCCTCAGTGCGCGCCCTGGTCCACCAGACCTACGGCAACCGCTGTGCCGCATGCGGCCGCACCCCTAAAGACGACCAGGTGAAACTGGTCATCGACCACATGGTCCCGCTTGACCTGGACGGAACCAACGAACCAGACAACCTCCAGCTGCTCTGCGAGGAGGACAACCATGACAAGCAGGCACTCTTCGCCGATCACCAAGAGAACGCGGCTGCTCTGAGAAAGTCGCTCAGCCTGCCCGAAGTCCATCTGCGGATCGGCGAGTTGCTGAAGGCAATGCCCGGCGAGAACGTCCCGAAGGAGCTCATCGTCCTCGTCGCCCGGGAGGAGAACCACGGCGATCCGACCAAGCGGATGCGTGAGCTCAGATCCCTTGGCTGGGTCATCAGGAACTCCCAGCGCAAGGAAGGGCGGCGCGTCCTTTCGTTCTACCGGCTGGAGCACTGGGAACCGTGGCCGCCCGGCGGCCCTCAAGCCGCGGTCGCGAGCCTTGAGCGGGCGCGCAGGAGAAAGAAGCGTACGCGGGAATCAGCCGCGAACAGCTCACAGGAGTAAGACAGTTGAGTGATCCACAGCCGTGGTCTCCGCCGGAAGGCTCATGGGCGTCCTCTGCCGCAAGACGCCGCAATATGCAGGCGATCCGAAGCCGGGACACCAAGCCTGAGCGCCTGATCAGGCGGCTCGTGCACGCCAACGGCCTACGGTATCGGGTGTCGACGCGCCCGCTGCCCGGCCTTCGCCGGACAGCGGACATGGTTTTCCGGCCGACGAAAGTCGCCGTATTCGTCGATGGCTGCTACTGGCACGGGTGCCCCGAGCACTACGTTCCGCCGAAGACCAACCAGGGATACTGGTCCGAGAAGGTCCTGCGGAACATGGAACGTGACCGGGACACCGACGAGCGCCTGACGGAAGCCGGCTGGCTTGTCCTGCGCTTCTGGGAGCACACACCCGCGGAAGAGTCGGCCGCCGAGATCATCCGGCTGGTCTCAGACAGGCGGAACTCCCCATCAGATGAGGGTGTCACGCCCTGAGTCGCAGGTCGTTCCGTCCAGCTCAAGATCCCCGTCGGGCGCGTCCAGCAGATCCCCCGTGCGCTCCAGCGCGTCCTTGATGGCCCGCCCAACAGCCTCAGCTACAGGCGGGGGGAACGCGTTGCCCACTTGTCTGTACTGAGCTGTCTTACGGCCGGCGAATTCCCATTCCTCGGGAAACCCCTGAATGATCGCCGCCTGCTCGACAGTGAGCATCGGACCCACGAGCTTGGCTTCCGGGACGCCGGTCACCAAGTCCCTGTTCCCGAGGTCCCTTTCGATGTTGGGATCACTCTCTTCGTTAGCGACACCCATCCCGTTCACACCAAGAGCCGCCCAGGCCCTCTTGGCGCGAGTCGGCCCGAGGTCAGCGCCGCCATGCTTCTTGGAGCCGCCCACCAAGGTAGGGGCCACCGTTCCGGCCTCGGTGGCTTTCTTCAGCCACTTTTCATACCCCTCAGGCCTGCCCGCATCAGTGAAGCGGCGCTCCATCGTCTCCTTCAGCGCCTGAGCGACCGTCTTCAGCTCACCTGACGGCTTGGGCCAGTCGAATCCGCGATAGCAATCCGTCCGGATCGCCACCAGGATCGCCCGGGGACGGAGCTGAGGGACGCCAAAGTCAGCGGCCTCAAGGAGGCGCCAACCGCACACGACGTACCCCATGGAGCGAAGCGCCCGCTTGATGTCCTCTCGATAACTGAGGAATTTATCGAAAGGCTTAACAAGACCGGCGACGTTCTCAATCATGACCGCGCGCGGATTCAGCTCGTCTACAAGTCGCAGCATTTCCGGGAAAAGGTCACGCTCATCATCTTTCCCGAGCTGCTTGCCAGCGACAGAGAATGGAGGGCATGGAACCCCGCCGGCGAGGAGATCGAGCCCCTCCACGTCCGGCTTGAAATCCTTGACATCCATGGAGAAGATCTGGCACTCGTTCGCCTCTTCTTCCCCCCACATCCGGTTCGTCACCACGTTGAGCTTTAGCGTCGCCGCCGCGTGCTTGTCGATCTCGACGAGTGCGCGATGGCTGAAGCCCGCGTTGTGGAGGCCGACCGCCTGGCCCCCAGCGCCCGCACAGATCTCAATCGAGGTCAGCGGCTGACCGCTGGAGCTCACAACGCCTCCCGGTGGTGTACTTACAGACACGCAAGTGTCGCATCTGCAGGCACCAGAACCAGCCCGCGCGGCAGCTTTCCCGGTGGGCGTCAGCTCTTAAGCAGATCCTCCAGATCCCGCCTGACGCCATCCCGCAACTCCGCCGGCAGCTGCCGGTACATCCCCCAAGCGCGTTCAGCACTACTCAACGGCCGCGCGTCGGCAGCCATCCACAGCAGCAAGTCCTTCTTGAACCGCACGGGCAGCTCCTTGACCCTGTCCCACACCTGCTCGCGCGTCATCTGCACCCCGGTCAGATGCTTGACGGTCTCGTTGCACCGGGCGCACTCGGTGATCAAGTCCTCGGGGTTCACCCCGCTACCGGACTTGTGCGGGTTCACGTGCCCCAGAGTCAACCGCGCGCGGGAGCCCGGCTCACCCGGATACTCTTCGGCCGCGGCCACGCCACACCGACGGCACATATGGCCATCGCGCTCGAAGACGAACCGCCGCGTCTTCGCACTGATCTGCCTCAGACCCGCCGCACGGTGCTCCTTCTCCCAGACGGGGAGCCCGATCGTCTCCAGGTAGAGCTCGTCGGCCTGCAAGCTGGGTTTGTCACGGTAGGTCTTGATGTCCCACCCCGCGGGCCGCAGATCCCTCATGCGGCGGTCCACCTGCTCCGAGCCAGGGATGGCGGTCCGCAGCGCCTGCTTCTTGAAGGTCTTCCCTTCACCGACTTCATCGCGAAGCCACAGAGCCACCCTCACGCGAGTACCGAGCGTCTCGTCACGCCAGTCCGGTCCGCTTCCCACGGCACACCCTCCAGTCGAACACCTATCCACCGCATCCTTCGTTCGCGGCGGAACCTTAGCTTGCCGTCACTTGCCGCGGCAAGTGACGGCAAGCTGGCCTGATGCATCGGACAGCCAAGATCACCCGCCGTTCCTGCCTCGAACTCTGCGCAGGCGCCGGAGGCCAGGCTCTCGGCCTGGAACAGGCCGGTTTCCAGCACCAAACGCTGATCGAACTGGATGCGGATGCCTGCCGCACCCTGCGCGCCAATCGGCCAGGCTGGAATGTCATGCAGGCGGACCTCCGGTTCCTTGATGCCGCTCGCATCGCCGGCATACGGCATCCCGACCTCCTCGCGGCAGGCGTGCCCTGCCCGCCCTTCTCGCTTGCCGGTCAGCAGCTGGGGGCCGACGACGAGCGTGATCTCTTCCCCTACGTCTTGTCGCTGGCTTCGGCGGTCAGACCGCGAGCCGTGCTCATCGAGAACGTGAAGGGACTCCTTCAGAGCAAGTTCGCCGCATACCGGTCCGGGATCATCCAGGCTCTCTCGGCTCTTGGGTACACCGCGGAGTGGAGACTGCTCTACGCCAGGGATTTCGGGGTCCCTCAGCTCCGGCCACGTGCGGTCCTCGTCGCTCTGGAGCCCGACGTCTTTGACCACTTCCAGTGGCCGGACGAGCCTCTGCCTCCCTCAGGGACCGCGCTCGTGGGAGGTGTCCTTCGCGAGTCGATGGCATCGCGCGGATGGGAGCTAGCCGATCTCTGGGCGGAACAGGCCCAGAGGATCGCCCCCACTCTGTGCGGTGGATCAAGAAAGCACGGCGGCCCGGATCTCGGCCCGACGCGCGCGCGGCAGGCCTGGGCGGCGATCGGCATCAACGGATCAGGGGTGGCTGACGCACCACCCGCCCCAGGTGACCCGCTCCCAGTGAAGCTGACCGTTGGGCAGATGGCCCTCTTGCAGGGATTCCCTCCGGAGTGGAAATTCGTAGGACGCAAGACATCGACGTACCGGCAGGTGGGCAATGCCTTTCCGCCACCAGTAGCCCAGGCGCTTGGCCGCAGAGTCGCGAATGCCTTGGACCATGCGGATCGTGCGGCGAAGTCTGGCGCTGGCGCCAGACCCTGCAACGGCGTGGCCAGCGGCACGGCCTAAGCCGCGAACTGACCGCCGTCGCGCTTCATCAAGCGGTATGCGAATCAAGGTGACGGAGCAGGGCTCGGACATCGGCCATGTCCATCCCCGCGGCAAGCGACGGTTCTTCCTGCAGATCCGCCAGCTGCTGTACGGACGGATCATCGAGGATCTGCCCCATGAACTCGAGCTTGTCCTCCAGCCGCAGAGCCACCACCTCATCGATCGTGTCCTCCGCGGCGAGGACCGTGACCCGCGTCTCGGTGCCAGGCGCGAGCCCCAGCCGGTGAATCCGGTCGAGGCTCTGCAGGAAGCGGCCTGCCATGAAGTCGCGGTCTACGTAGACAGCGTCATGACAGACCTGGTGCAGGCTGATGCCCTCGCCCAGGGTCGCCGGGTTGGAGAGGAGCACATGGCAGTCCGGGTCCTCCCTGAACCGCTTGATCTGGTCCTCGCGGTCCGGTGTCCCCCCGTGGACGACGGCTGGCTGGAACGCGGAGAAGAGCCGTTCCATCGTGGTGAGGCTGCGTACGAAGGTCGTCCACACCAGCGTCTTCCGCCCCATGGCCGCGTTCTCCGCGACGATACTGAGCGCCTCCTTGTACTTGGGAGAGAGCTCATAGTCGGGCAACTGCTTGAGCAGCGAGTACAGCGAGTCCGTCTGCGGCACCTCCAGCGGCGGGACCCGGTAGTCGAGCGGCGCGTACCGGCTCTCGCCCTCCAGCAGCAAGGCGGGACTGGTCGCCGCCATGAGCAGACGCAGCATCGCCTTGCCCAGGGCATCGAAGTCCTCCCGGCCCGCCTCGGCCCGGGAGGTGTACCGGCCGACGAGCGCGTCATACACCTCCCGGTGCAGCGAGGGCAGCGGCACGTAGCGAATGCGCGTTTCGAAGGGGGGCAGCCCCAGTTCGTTCTTGGTGGTCCGGGTGAACAGAGGCCGCAGCACCGTACTGGCGTGCGCGAGATCGCCACCGGCCACCGCGCTGGTCACGACTCGGCGGCCGTGCCCCGGCCACACGAAGGACAGCAGGTTCTCCAAGTCGCGGGCCCCGTTCGGTGCGGGGGTTCCCGTGAGGATGAGCCGCCGACGGGCCAACGGGCCGAGCGCCATGCAGGCGCTGCCGTAGATGCCTCGCGCCCCGAGCTTCATCCGGTGCGCCTCGTCAAGAATGATCATCGAGGGAGCGCCGCGGAGCCAGGTCGCGAGCGTCGCCAGGGACCGGTCGAGCCGCTCGTAGTTCACGATGAGGACGTCTGTTCCCGGACCGGGAGCGCGGTCCATGACTCGGGTGACAAGCGGCTCCTTGAAGCACACCTCGCTCTCGTAACCCCACGATTCGTAAGCGGACTTGGGACTCACGACGAGCAGCCTCCGCACCTCCCCCCGCTCCCGCATCGCGGCGAACACCGCGAGTCCGACACGGGTCTTGCCAGCGCCCGGAACCGAGAAGTTCGCACCGTGCTGGAGTGACAGCAGCCGCGCGATGTCCCGGGTCTGGAAATCAGTGAGATCCGCGCACCACTCGGGACCGAGCTGGTCCAGGACCGCGTCCGGTGCGACGGCAGCGGCGCCGGGATCCTCCAGCCACCGCTCCGCCCGTTCCGCGTCGTCAAGAACACCCCCGACGAGGGTGGCCAGCTCCTCTTCCCACTCCACATCCGGGGACGGCCAGATGGCCAGTGCCTCAAGCCCGGTGAGGAAGTCATCGAGGTCGACCTCGACGGACAGCACGGTGCGCTGCCCGGCAGCGGGAAAACGTGCTGCCAGCTTCGCGAAATCGCCTTCGCGTCCCGGTGCCGCACGCAGAACTGCGCGCGTGCGGGTGACATCTGAGGCGATGCGCAGAGACGGTTCCGCAGCCGTGGTCACACGTCCTCCTGCCTGACCGAGTCACGGAGCCAGGAGACACCGTCACCGGGAGCCTTGATGCTCCGCTGAGTCGCTACGGCGAGCTTCGTCAGGGTCTCGCGGAGGGCCAGGACCGCCTCGTCGAACGCCTCTTCATCGAGACTCCCCGACGCCTTGGCCAGCGCGAGGTCAGTGATGCACTGCTCGATGTCCTGGCAGGCATCGGTGATGCGGTCCTGCGCCGCCTGCTTCCGCTTGCGGACCCGCGCGTCCTTGCCAGCCGGTTCCAAAGCTCCCTCGACCGCCTCACGGGCGGCCCCGAAAGTCTCAGAGGCCGACTTGCTCCGCTCAGTCAGCAGTCCGTCCTCCGCCGTCTCGACCGCCTTAGCCTTCAAGATCGTGTCCGTCAGGGCCTTCGCCTGGGCGACCTTGGGCTCGGCCGACTTCATCGTGCGGTTGAGGCCCGGAATGGCCACGGTGGCCGGAGCCTCTTCCGCCGTCTTCATTCCGTCCGGCAGCCTCTTGTCCAGGTACCGGTCCCTGAAGTCGGGTTCGATCAACCGCACGTCCGTCTTGGAGAATCCGAGAACGATGGCCGCGAGCCGCGTCTCCTTGAGGACCTCCGCCTTGTCCTTGTTTACCGCTGACTCCTTGGCGTACCTGCGGTAGAGCTCACGGAGCTTCTCCTGGTGCTGCTCGAAGTCCAGCAGACGAAGCTGCGCGCCGCCGTCCCTGGACCGCTCGATCAGGTCGCGGAGGCAGGAGAGGATCCACAGGTCCTGCTCGCAGGTGGTGGCACGGATACGGAACTCCCGCGCCACATCGGCCAGTGCGCGGCCCATGAGGTGCTGCTCCTCCATGGCCAGCAGCCGGTTCACGTACGAGTAGTCACGGCGCTGATCCGGCCGGAGCTGGAGAGACAGCTCCACCGCGTTGATGTCATCCCACGTGCACGACTCCGGCAGCACTCCGACCCGGATGTGCGGGGTGCCCAGCTCCTTGAGGGCCGCGCGACGGGTGTTGCCGTTGACCAGAATGCCGTCCCGCGTAATGAGTCCGGGCTCGTTCTGGCGGTAGACGCGGAGGCTCTCCTGCAGTTCCTCGAAGTCAGGATCCTTCTTGTTGGGATCCGCCGGCAGCATCTGCAGCAGGTAGTGCAAGTAGGCCTGGCTCTCCGGCGCCCAGGGCTCCTCTTCGAGCACCCTGTCCTGCGCGGGATCGTGGCTCCGCTGAGCACGGACGCGGTGCGTTCCCGGGTTGTAGTAGAGCGCGTCCACCGGCATGTCGATGACCTCGACGTGCAGCGGCTGCGTACGCCATTCAACGGTGAGCGTCTCCCGGACACCGTTCCCGTCCGAGATCTCCTTCAGCCGCTTCTCGACCTGCGCCTTGTTCTCTTCCGCCCGCGGCGGCCGGCCGAATTCCTTGCCCACCAGAATCTCCTCAAGAGCATCAGGGTTGTTACTGCTACCACGGAGGCCGCTTCCCGTCCTGGTCTGGGAAGCAGGTCCTCCGGAGTCATGGAAAGGGGTAGTACCGGCTACTCAGCCGGCGGCTTCAGCGCGTCACGGACCTTGGCCCTCGACTCTCCGGGAAGCGTCCGGTAGTCGGCCCAGAACCTCTCCGCAGCGCTGAACTCACGCCGGTCCCGGTCCATCCAGACCGAGAGCATCCTGCGGTCCAGACCGCTGAGGCCCTCCGCGCGCCTCAGCATCTCACCCAGGTCCGTCACGGCCCCGCGCCCACCCACCCGGCAGCGGTTGCACTCGGCGACGAGCTCCGTCTTCTCGGTGCCGTCCTGCTGGCGCACCACCCTGCGGGCGATGTCGATCTGCGCCGACTCGTAGGTGCCGGCGTAGATCTCACCCGGCGCGATACCGCACGACCGGCAGAAGTTCCCGTCCCGGGAGAGCACCTCACGCCGCTGTGTCTGCGTGATCGCGGTGCTGGGACGCGTCCCCTTGCCCGGCTGCCACACCGGCTCGCCCTGCTTCACGAAGCGCTGCTCGTGCTGGCCCAGCGAGGCGTCCTCACGGTTGGTGTCGATCTGCCAGCCGTGGTCCCGGAGGTCGCGCACCCGGCGATCGGCCTGGCTGATCCCGGGAAACGCGGCCTTCACGTCCTCCTTCGTGAAGATGTTTCCTTCACCCACCACGGTCACCAGCCACAGGCCGGCGCGCTTCATGGTGCCGAGCTTCTGGTCCGTCCATGACGGCATGTCCACCTCGTACCCCTCTCCTTGTGCTGGGTCGGCTGAGTCCGCATGCAGCGGAGGGTCCCGCCAACCGTGCGGCTCTAGAAGCGTCGCTCAGCCAGCGGCGGGAAATCCAGTACTGCCCGGCAATTGCGCTGGCGCCATAAATTGCGCTTCCGCAATGGCCCGAAGTCCCTATTCAAAGCGCCGGAGACTCCAGCAAGATGGAAGGTCCAACTCGGGCACTCACGACGCACGGAGAGGCCGACCTTTATATGGCGACGAGATCTGCGGGCGGACATCCTCCGCAGGATGACGATGCTGTCCCGCTCTCGCCCAGAGAGGTGTTCCTCAGCGCTCTTCATGACGTGCTGAACACCGTCACGCTCGCCCACAACGCAATCGCCAAGCGGGCAGGCGTCAATCAGTCGAGCCTGTCCTGCTACAACACGGGCAGGCGAGTGCCTGAACCAGGGCCCCTGGAACGGATCTACAAGGTCTTGGAGCGCGAGGTCCAGCGGCGTGCCGCGAAGGCCCTGCCGCACTCCCTCCCCTACCTGCTCCAGCTCCGTGATGCCGCCCGCGCCCAGTCCTTCGCTCCTTCGGCGGCTGACGCCGCGCTGGCCGCATCCGCCTCGGCGTCTGCTGGGCGGCGGCCGGCTTCCCCGGCGTTCCGCGAGCGGCGCCGGACGAAGCGACGTCGGCTCGCGCGCCGCAAACTTGCGGGCCTGTCGGCGCAGGCAAAGGTGCCGGTCCCCCACCGAGCGGGGGACCGGCACCCTGCCGAGAACGCGCACGCCGCCGACATCGCCGCATACCGCGGCCACGTGGCGGCAGGCCGTTACCGGGATGCGCAATTCATCGCCTGGGCGATGGGGAACAACCTCGCCCCACGAGATTTCCCTGACGCCGTGGCCTCCTACCGGAGGGCGGGCGCGGGCGAAGGAGCCGAGGCCATGCTCAGCGCCGCCGCGAACCGGGATGACGTCCAGGCTTCCATCAACATCACGGCCGCGTTGGTCGACGAAGGTCAAGTAGCTGATGCCCAGGCCATATTGGCCGTCATCCGCACCGATCAGTAGCGCGCACCCGCGCCGGCGGGGCCGTACCGCCTACGCCGCGTCAGCCTCCGCCTCAAAGTGCATCTGCGCCCGGTCGAGCGTCTCGTCCGGATCCCCTCCCTGCGCGGCAAGCCAGTGCAGGAGGTCCGCGATCACATCGGCGACTGACTCCTCAAGAACGGCGAAGGCCGGCATTACGGCAGAACCCGCGCCGGCCGCACGCCGGTATTCCTCGATGACCATCGCCGCACGCCGCACGCGCATGCAGTGACGCGTGGGTTCGAGGGAGAGCTCGCACCACACGGCTTTGCCTGTCGCCGTAAGAAGGGTGCCCCACTCCTCGCACATCGAGGCCAGCAGGTGAAGACCCCGCCCGCACTCCGCCTCTCCGCAGATCTCGCGCAGCGCCGGCGCACGGCGGCTCTTGTCGTGCACCTCCACCCGCAGCCGGTCACCCCTCGATTCGAGGACCAGCGTCGCGGATGCCCCTTCGCCCACGTGCTTGATGACGTTCGTTGCCAGTTCGGTGACGACCAGCCCGGCCTCGTCGGCGAGTTCTTGAGCGCCCCACTGCCCCAGATTGCGTTTAACAGCCCTGCGGAGCAGCCGTAGTTCCGCCGGCACCGCCTCGAATGGCAGGACGCAGCGAAGTCGCCGTCCGCCCTCTTCCTCGTACACGGACATGGAGAGTCTCCCTCCCAGGCCACACAGCGCTGCGCCCGCCGTATCCACACGACTGCACCGCGTAGCGAACTGCTTCGAGCATGGCACAGAGAAGTCTCGCTGTGTAACTTCTCACGGGTACCCATCGAGTGAATCGGCTGGAGCCTCAACCCACCCTCCACATAGCCTGGTTGAGCCCTCGGGGCGGCACCTGGAGTCCTGGGAGGAATCACGTGTCCGTACGGACCACCACGCGCCGGCGTCAGCTGGGCGCCATGATGCGGAAGCTACGCGCTCGCAAGGGCCTGACCCTGGAGGAAGCCGGCACACTCGTTGGCGTATCGAAGGCGACGGTCAGCCGGTACGAGACGCAGGCCGGCCCGGTCAAATGGCTTGTCGTCGACGCTCTTTGCCGTGAATACGCGGCAACGGACGTCGAACGCCGCGCAGTTGTATCTCTCGCCAAGGACGCCAGACAGCAGGGGTGGTGGAGCTCCTTCACTGACTCGATCCCCGAGAGCATGAACCTTCTGCTCACCCTTGAAGACGAGGCGGTGCGCGAAGACCACTTCTCTTGCGTCTACGTTCCCGGACTGCTGCAGACCCGCGCCTATAGCACCGCCGTGCAGCGGGCCAACGAAGTGCGCCTCACACCAGCGGAGATCGAGCGACTCGTCGACATCCGCATGAAGCGGCAGGAGATCCTGAGCCGGGCGGAGCCCCCTCGGCTGCGGGCGATCCTCGACGAGTCCGTCATCCGCCGGGTCGTCGGCTCCCCATCCGCGATGAAGGAGCAGCTCGGCCGCCTCCTCGAAGCGAACGAGTCTCCTGGGGTCACGCTTCAGGTTCTGCCGTTCTCCAAGGGAGCCCACTCCGCCGCGCTCGGCAGCTTCGTGATCATCGGCGGCGGTGAGCCAGCACTGGACGTGGTCTACGTAGACCTGCACACGGGGTCGCTCTTCCTGGAGAAGGAAGAGGAACTGGAGCGCTATCGGCTTGCGTTCGACTATCTCCGCGCACAAGCGTTGGACATGGAGGCTTCCTCTTCCATGATTCAACGCGTCCGCAAGGAGCTGTAATGCCTGTCGAACCGATGCCGAATCCTGCCCTCTCGTGGTTCAAGTCGACGTACAGCGGAGGCAACACCACGGAGTGCGTGGAGGCCGCGTTCATACCCAGCGGTGTCTTCATACGTGACTCCAAGCGCACCGACGGCCCTCACATCCTGATCTCCGCTCAGGCCTGGGCACGTTTCATCGGGGACAGCGCGACCGGCAATGGCGCCGTCGGCCAGCCCCGCCACCCCGAACTCTGAACCCCCGCCCAAACCCCCTCACCACCCCGCGTTAGCCTCGCCAAGGACAACAAGCAAGGACAACAAGGACGTACCCCCGAGAGGCGGACCCACCATGGCGAAGATTCCGGCGGCGGTTGTGGCGGCTGGAGGGCTGGTTGGGGGCTATGCCACCGCCCGGTTCACGAAGAAGCGGCCCCTCGGGGGTGTCGTGCTCGCCGCCGCCGGTGCCGTCGCCGCGCGGCAGTGGACGGAGAAGGCCGGGGGCAGGACCGCCGCCGCGCTCAGCGCCGCGTACGTCGCCGGGTTCGCCGGGTCGCATCCGCTGGCCAAGAAGGTGGGCGCCTGGCCCGCCGTCTTCGGGGTCGCGGGTGGCGTCGGGGTCGCCTCGTATCTGCTTGCCGACCGGCGGGCCTGAGCCCGGCTGAGGAGCACTCCAGGGGCGGGCGGAGTAGCGGCCCTGGAGTGCCGCTCACCCGCCCCGGGGCAGGTGAAACCGCTCCGCTCACCCACCCCGCCGCCCGAACCTCCGCGCCACCGACCCCGCCACCAACGCCCCCGCCCCCATCAGCAACGCGAACGAACCCCACGTCAGTGGCCACGCGTTCGCATCCAGGGTGGGGTGGGTGTCGAAGGAGATGTACAGGAGCGTTGCCGGTGGGGTCGCTACTACCAGGAGGGTCCAGGCCAGGCGGTCCCTGATGCCGAAGTAGGCCGCGAGGGCCAGCAGGGCGGCGGTCAGGGCCGTGATGCCCTGCGGCGTCACCGGTGACGTCTCGGCGGTCGCGCCCGCCGTCTCGGCGCTGTTGCGCAGGTCCCAGGGGAGGCACACCACGTACGCGGTCGCCGACAGCACGGCGCCCAGCAGGCGCGTCGCGTACCTCGGCAGCGGCGTGCTCTTCGGAAGAGGAGTCAGCAGCGTGTTCATGCCTACGACCATGGCTGGCGCCACGCCCGACCGGACAGAGTACGGGTACCTAGGTACAGGGGGGCGGACCCCACTAGCCCTCACTTGCCCCCGCTAGCCCCTGAACGTCGACCGGTACGCACCCGGCGACACCCCGAGCCCCAGCGCGAAGTGCTGCCTCAGCGACGCCCCCGTGCCGAAGCCCGACTCCGTCGCGATGCGGTCGACCGTGTGGTCCGTGGATTCCAGGAGTTCGCGCGCCCTGTCCACCCGCCGCTGCGTCAGCCACTGCATCGGCGTCAGGCCCGTCTCCTCGCGGAAGCGGCGGCTGAACGTGCGCACGCTCATCGACTCGACCGCCGCCAGGTCGGACAGGGTCAGGGGGTCCGCGAGGCGGGTCAGGGCCCAGGCGCGAGCCGCGCCCGTCGACGTCAACCGCGGTTCCGCCAGCGGGCGTTGGATGTACTGGGCCTGGCCGCCCTCCCGGTGCGGCGGTACGACCGTGCGGCGTGCGGCCTCCGCCGCGACCGCCGCGCCGTGGTCGGAGCGGATCAGATGCAGGCACAGGTCGATGCCCGCCGCCTCGCCCGCCGAGGTGAGCACCTCGCCCTCGTCCACGTACAGGACGTCCGCGTCGACCCGCACCGCAGGGAACGTCCGCGCGAAGAGGTCCGCCGACATCCAGTGCGTCGTCGCCCTGCGGCCGTCCAGGAGGCCCGCCGCCGCCAGCACGAACGCGCCCGTGCAGATCGAGGCGATCCGCGTACCGTCCGCGCCGCGCGGCAGCGGGGCCAACGCCGCCGCCAGCGGTGCCGGCAGGCCCGCCGGGCCCAGCGACTCGTCCTCCTCGTGCGAGGCCACCACGATCACCGTGTCCGCCCAGGTCAGCGCCTCGGGGCCGTGCGGCGCGCCCACCGGGAAGTCCGCGTCCGTGCGGATCGTGCCGGGGCCCGTCACCGCGCAGGTGCGCACCTCGTACAGACGCTCCCCCGCGCCGTCGCGCGCGGCTCCGAACAACTGGTGGACCAGGCCGAGTTCCATCGGCAGCACACCGTCCCGTACGAGAACCGCCACCCGGTGTCGTACCGCCGTCTCCGTCTCGGGCACCTCAGGGATCATGGCCGGATTCTTACAGACAGGGGTCTCACGGCCACCCCGCCGCCTAAGACCCCGCCGCCGACAACGGCGTAGCGATGTCCTCCAGCGACCTCCGCTCCGCCTTCACCGCGAACACCGCCGCCACGAGCCCCGCCGCGCACATCAGGCCCGCGCCGATCCGGAAGGCGAGGACCGTGTCGCCGACGACGCCCGACTCGGTCAGGTCGGCGAAGATCAGCGGGCCGCTGATGCCGCCCGCCGCCGTGCCGATCGCATAGAAGAAGGCGATCGCCATGGCGCGGGTCTCCATCGGGAAGATCTCGGAGACCGTCAGATACGCGCTGCTCGCCCCGGCCGACGCGAAGAACAGCACCACGCACCAGCAGGCGGTGAGCGTCGTCGCGTCCAGCGAGCCGCGGCCGAAGAGCCAGGCCGTGCCGAAGAGCAGGACGCCGGAGAGCAGGTACGTCGAGGAGATCATGATCCGGCGGCCGACCGTGTCGAAGAGCTTGCCGAGGAAGAGCGGGCCGAGGAAGTTGCCCGCGGCGATGACGGCGAAGTAGTAGCCCGTGTGCCCGGACGGCACGTCGAAGAACGTGGTCAGGATGGCGCCGAAGCCGAAGGTGATGGCGTTGTAGAGGAACGCCTGGCCGATGAAGAGGGACAAGCCGAGCACCGCGCGCCGCGGGTAGTCGCGGAAGACGGTCTTCGCGATGAGCCCGAAGCCGATGCTCTTGCGCTGGTGGATGGTGATCTCTCGGTCGGGCGGCGGCAGCGGCTCGCCCTTCTCCGCCTCGATCTCCCGCTCCACCTCGGAGACCAGCTCGTCGGCCGCCTCGCCGCGGCCGTGGATGAACTGCCAGCGCGGGCTCTCCGGGACGTGCCGGCGCACCAGCAGGATGACCAGGCCGAGTACGACGCCGAGGGCGAAGGTGAGCCGCCAGCCGATGTCCTTGGGGAAGATGTCCGTGTTGAGCATCAGGACCGAGAGCAGCGAGCCGCCGATCGCGCCGAGCCAGTAGCTGCCGTTGATGATCAGGTCGACGCGGCCGCGGTACTTGGACGGGATCAGCTCGTCGATCGCCGAGTTGATGGCCGCGTACTCGCCGCCGATGCCGAAGCCGGTGAGGAACCGGAAGAGGAAGAACCACCAGGCGTCGAAGGAGAGCGCCGTCATCGCGGTGGCGCCGAGGTACACGGCGAGCGTGACCATGAAGAGCTTCTTGCGGCCGTACTTGTCGGTGAGCCGGCCGAAGAAGAGGGCTCCGGCGCAGGCGCCCGCCACGTACAGGGCGGCCGCGGTGCCGGTGACCTGCGCGGAGCTGACGGCCAGACCGCTGCCGTCCTCGGCGAGCCGGCTCGCGATGTTGCCGACGGTGGTGACTTCCAGGCCGTCCAGGATCCAGACCGTGCCGAGGCCGATGACGATCATCCAGTGCCAGCGGGACCAGGGCAGCCGGTCGAGACGGGCGGGCACGGCGGTGGTGACAGTGCCCTCGCTCGGGGCTTGAGGCGTGGCCGGGGCGTCTGGCATGGGTCCTCCTGGGGGATCCTTCACCGAGTCCCCCGCAGAGGCCGGACTACGCCGCCCCGTGCACCCGCTCAAGCCCCGTGCGCCCCCCTCAAGCCCAGCGCACCCGCTCAAGCCCCGTGCGCCCCCTCAAGCCCAGCGCAGCGTCACGCCCCCAACGCCCGCGACACCGCATAGATCGCGAGCCCCGCCAGCGAGCCGACCACCGTGCCGTTGATCCGGATGAACTGCAGGTCACGGCCGATGTGCGCCTCGATCTTCTTCGAGGTGTGCTCGGCGTCCCAGCCCGCGACGGTGTCCGTGATGAGCGAGGTGATCTCGTCGCGGTACGTCGTGACCACGTAGACCGCCGCGCCCTCGACCCAGCCGTCGACCTTCTGCTGCAACCGGCCGTCCGTCGCCATCCGGGAGCCGAGCGAGAGCAGCGAGGCCCGCACCCGAAGGCGCAGCTCGCTGCGCTCGTCCTCGGCGGCGGCCACGATCATCTGGCGGACCGCCGACCAGGCGGACGCGATCAGGTCCTGCACCTCGCCGCGGCCGAGCACCTCGCGCTTGAGGCGCTCGACGCGCTCGCGGGTGTCCGGGTCGGACTGGAGGTCGCTCGCGAAGTCGGACAGGAAGCGGTCCACGGCGCCGCGCGCGGGGTGCTCGGGCATGTCCCGCATCTCGGTGACGAAGCGGAGCAGTTCCTTGTAGACGCGCTCGCCGACCCGCTTGTCGACGAACCGCGGCGTCCAGCCGGGGGCGCCGCCCTGCACCGCGTCCATCACCGAGTCGCCGTGCTCGACCAGCCAGTCGTGGGCGCGTACGCAGACGAGGTCGACGACCCGCTTGTGGCCGCCGTCCGCGACGACCTTCTCCAGCATCTTGCCGATGCCGGGGGCGATCTCCTGGGCGTCGGCGCGGCGCGTGATGGCCTCGCCGACGACCGCCTGGACGTCGGAGTCCCGCAGCACGGTGAGGGCGCCGCGCAGCGCCGTGGCCAGCTCGGCGGTGACCCGGTCGGCGTGCGCGGGCTCGGCCAGCCAGGCGCCGAGGCGCCCGCCGATGCCGACGGCGTGCAGCCTGCCCCGTACGACGTCGGCGGAGAGGAAGTTCTCGCCGACGAACTCGCCGAGGGACGCGCCCAGTTGGTCCTTCTTGTTCGGGATGATCGCCGTGTGCGGGATGGGCAGGCCCAGCGGGTGTCTGAAGAGCGCGGTGACCGCGAACCAGTCGGCGAGGGCGCCGACCATGCCCGCCTCTGCCGCGGCCGCGACGTATCCGGCCCAGGCACCGGCGCCCGAGTTCTGCGCCCACTTCGCCAGGACGTAGACGACCGCGACGAAGACGAGCAGGCCGGTCGCGGTGATCTTCATGCGGCGCACCCCGCGCCGCTTCTCCTCGTCGGCGGCGCTGTAGGTGAAACCGCCCGGCGTCACCGGCCCCGCGGGCCCGCCGCCCCTTGCGCCATTGGTGGAACCCCCTACTCCGAACGGGGCGCCGCTTGAAGGGCGAACCTCGCGGGCATGCTGCCCCGCGTCCCTCTTGTCGGGTTCGGTCGCTTCCTCCGCGTTCATGCGTTCCACTGGGTCCACCTGGCCGTTCGCCTAGTCCTCATCCGCATTGTCCCCACGTCCTGTGTCGTACGCCCCACATGACCGACTCCTGGAACGGACGACAAGTTCCCGGCGTCTCACTGGGCGGAGGGGGGCAGTGTCGGCCGCCTCACGGCCCATGACGCATCATGGGGTGATCACATCGGAGCCTCGGGGCTCCCCCTGCCCGAGGAGAAAGAGCCCGCATGACCAAGCGACACGGTTATGCCCTTCTCGCCGCGGTCCTCGCGGTAATAGTGGTGATTTCCGGTGCCATATACCTCGGTGTCTCCGGCACCGACGACGGCTCGCAGGACACCATCAGCGCGAGTCCGCGCAGCCCTCGCAACTCCGCCGCCCCCGCCTCGTCCGGCGCCTGGGTCGGCTCCTGGTCGGCCTCCCCCGCGGGGTACGAGCCGGGCACCGAGCGCAAGGGATTCGCGGGCCGCTCGATCCGCAACGTCGTGCACACCAGCGTCGGCGGCAGCAGCGCCCGCATCACCCTTTCGAACCTGTACGGCACCACGCCGCTGAGCATCACGCACGCCTCGATCGCGATCGCGTCGGCCACCAACAACCCGACGGCCGCGCCCGGCACGCTGCGCCGCCTCACCTTCGACGGCAACACCTCGGTGGTCATCCCGCCCGGCGGCCAGGTCCTTAGCGACGCGGCCCGCGTGCGCGTCCCGCACGACGCCGACCTGCTGGTCACGACGTACTCGCCGACCCCGTCGGGCCCGGTCACCTACCACCCGCACGCGCGCCAGATCAGCTACGTCGCCGACGGCGACCGCACCGAGGACGAGCGCGGCGAGGCGTACACCGAGCAGAGCCCGTACTGGCGCTACCTGGCCGCGGTGGACGTACTGAGCAACGAGTCGGACGGCACCGTCGTCGTCTTCGGCGACTCCATCACCGACGGCATCTCCTCCACGATGGGCGCCAACCGGCGCTGGACCGACGTCCTCGCCGACCGCATGCGCGACGAGGCGGGCGCGCCCCGCTACGGCGTGGTGAACCAGGGCATCAGCGGCAACCGCATCCTCTCCGACGGGCAGGGACGGCCCGCGGTCAACCCGAGCGGCCTGTCCCGCTTCGACCGTGACGTCCTGACCCGCAGCGGCGTCAAGGCCGTCGTCATCGCCCTCGGCGTCAACGACATCCTGCGCAACCCGCACCAGAACAACCCGGACCGCATCGTCGAGGGCCTGCGCGAGCTGACCCGCCAGGCGCACACGCGCGGGCTGCGGGTCGTCGGCGCGACGCTGATGCCGTTCGGCGGCCACCGCGGCTACGAGCCCGCCCTGGAGACCGTGCGGCAGTCCGTGAACCAGCAGATCCGCTCCGGCCAGGTCTTCGACGACTACGTCGACTTCGACAAGGCGCTGCGCGACGGCTACGACCCGCGCAAGCTGCGGACGCAGTACGACTCCGGGGACCATCTGCACCCCAGCGACGCGGGCTATCGCCGGATGGCGGAGACGTTCAACCTCTCTCACCTGAAGGGGTCCGCCGCCGCGGAGCTCTGAGGCCTTCGTCCGGCTGCGGGCGCGTGGGGGCTGGTCGCGCAGTTCCCCGCGCCCCTTACGGGGCCCTCAGCCCCGGTCCCCCCGCTCCAGCCGCCGCTCCTCGCGCGCGTCCAGGCGCGCCTGGCGCCGCTCCTCCTTCATCCGCAGCTTCTCCATCCGGCGGATCTTGCGGTCCACGCCGACGCCGCCCATCAGGGCGAAGCCCTTGACGACCACGCGGGGCGAACCGGGAGTGCCCTCGCCGGTCGCCTTGTCGTCGAAGCCGCCCATGATGCCGAAGCCCTTGACCACGACGGTCATGTCCGGCGGCACGATGACCTGCATGCCGCCCATGATCGTGAAGCAGCGGATCTCGACCTCGGGCTCGGTGAACCGCGCCTCGCGCAGGTCGATCTCGCCGCCGCCCCACATCGCGAACGCGTTGAACTGCCGGCCGACGGTCCAGCTGCCCTTGCGGCTGAATCCGCTCCAGAAGGCGAAGCCTCCCGAGGACGAGGCCTCGCCGCGCACCATTCGCTCGGACCAGTCGATGACGGCCGGATCGTCGCTCACCGGGCGCTTCACCATGGACACCTTGGCCGCGTGGTGGGCGGGCAGGTCACGGGTGATGGGCGCCAACTCGCCGTACGTACGCGCCTTGTAGGTGGCGTCCAGGCGCTCCTCGAACTCCGTCATGTCGAGTCGGCCCTCGGCCATCGCGTCCCGGAGTTGCTCGGCGACCCGCTCGCGGTCGGCGTCGGAGGCCCTCAGGTCGGGGAGTTCGTCACTCATACGTGCACTTTACGAGGTCGCCTTCTCCGCGTACATCTTGGCGATGACCGCTTCGATGTCCGGCTCCCGCACCGAGAGGTCGACCATCGGGTACTCGGCGGCGATCCGCGCCACCAGCGGGGCGGCCGACGCCGCGGCGGGGAAGGCGAGCCACTGCCGGGGGCCCGCCACCTTCACCACCCGCGCCGACTCGATCTCGATGGGCGGCAGTTCGCGCTCCAGGTCCACCACGAGGGTGCGCTCGGACTCGCCCACCTCGTGCAGCCCGGAGAGCGCGCCGTCGTACATGAGGCGGCCGTGGTCGATGACCATCACGCGCTCGCAGAGCTGCTCGATGTCGGTGAGGTCGTGCGTGGTGAGCAACACCGTGGTGCCCGCCTGGGCGTTGAGGTCCCGCAGGAACCCCCGGACCTTCGCCTTGCTGATCACGTCGAGGCCGATGGTCGGCTCGTCCAGGTAGAGCACCTCGGGGTCGTGCAGGAGCGCCGCCGCGATGTCGCCGCGCATCCGCTGCCCCAGCGAGAGCTGGCGCACCGGCACGTCCAACAGCTCGCCCAGTTCGAGGAGTTCGACGCACCGGTCGAGGTTGTCGGCGAACCGCTTGTCCGGGATCCGGTACATGCGGTGCATCAGCCGGTAGGAGTCGATCAGCGGCAGGTCCCACCAGAGCGTGGTGCGCTGCCCGAAGACCACGCCGATGCGCCGGGCGAGGCGCGTGCGCTCGCGCGAGGGATCGATCCCCGCGACCCGCAGCCGCCCGCCGCTGGGCGTCAGGATGCCCGTGAGCATCTTGATCGTCGTCGACTTGCCCGCGCCGTTGGGCCCGATGTAGCCGACCATCTCGCCGCGCGGCACGGTGAAGGAGATCCCGTCCACCGCCCGCACCTGATGCTTCTCACGGCGCAGGAAGCCCGTCTTCTTGCGTACGTCGAAGACCTTCTCGACGCCGTCGAGCTCGATGAAGGCACTCTCCACTGCGGTTCAGCTCCCTGTGCTGCGGTACGAACGGAGGCCGGCGCGCCAGGCGAGACCGGCCAGGGTGAGACAGCAGGCGGCGACCAGCGGCGGCGTGAACGCCACCCACTGCGGCAGGTCGAGGGGGTAGGGCCGCCCCAGGACGTACAGCGCGGGCAGCCAGTTCACGAAGGCGAGCGGCAGCACGAACGTGACGCCGCGCACCAGCTCCTTGCTGAACAGCGTCGGCGGGTACTGGAGCAGCGTGTTCCCGCCGTACGTGAAGGCGCTCTGCACCTCGGCCGCGTCCTGCGCCACGAACTGGAAGGCGGCGCCCGCCACCCACACGGACGCGTAGATCCCCGCGCCGCAGAGCAGCATCAGCGGGATCATCGCGGCCTTCAGGAGCGTCCAGTCGATGTCCAGGACCACCAGCGCGTACGCCAGGACGACGGCGCCCTGGAGGACGCGGCCGATCCGGTGCAGTCCGAAGCGGTCGGCGGCGACCTGCGCGAGGACCGGCGCGGGCCGCACCAGGAGCGTGTCGAGCGTGCCGTCGCGCACCCGCCTGCCGAGCCGGTCCATCGAGCCGAGGGCGAGGTCCGTGAGCCCGAAGGCGGTGCCGGACGCGCCGTAGAGGAAGGCGATCTCCGCGAGCGAGTAGCCGCCGAGGCGGTCCACCTGGGAGAACATCAGCAGGATCGCGGCGAAGTCGAACGCGGTCACCGCGAAGTTGCCGAAGGCGGTCAGCGCGAAGGACACCCGGTAGGCCAGCAGGGAGCGGATCCACATGCCGGAAATCAGCCGGTAGGTTCGCCACCCTTCGCGCACCTGTGCCAGTTCAGCCACCCTGGACCACCACCCGTCGGGTCGCCGCGTTCTGGAGCAGCCGCCCCGCCGTGAGCAGCACCGCGGCCCAGCCGATCTGGAACGCGTACATCCGGACGAGGCCCGTGCCGGACCGGGTGCCGAGGAAGACGTCGACGGGCACCTGGAGCAGCGCCGACCAGGGCAGCGCGCGGGCGACCTCGCCGAGCGCGCCGGGGAAGACGTTCAGCGGCAGGAGCATGCCGGAGAAGAAGACCCCGGCCAGTGAGGCCAGTTGGGTGGTGCCCGCGCCGTCCATCAGCCAGAACGCGGAGAGCGCCACCAGGAAGCGGATCGCGAAGCTGACCACCACGCCGAGCAGGACCGCGACCAGGAACGCCACCCAGCGCAGCGCGTCCGAGGGGAACGCCAGGTCGAAGACGAACGCCCCGACCACCAGGGGCACGACGCCGCGCCCGAGCAGCTGGAAGCCGGCGCGCCCGATGTCGGCCGCCAGCCACCAGCTCTGCAGGTCGGCGGGCCGGTACAGGTCGACGGCGATGTCCCCGGTGCGGATCCGCTCGATCAGCTCGTTCTCGAAACCGCCGCCCATCAGGGCCATCACCGTGAGCAGCCCCTGGCCGAGCCACACGAAGGTGAGGGCCTGCGACTGGTCGTACCCGCCGAGCCCCGGCCGCTCGTCCCAGAGGGCGATGTAGGTGTAGGCGAGGATGATGCCGAAGACGGTGTTGGTGAACACTCCCGCCGCGGTCGCCACCCGGTAGGTCGAGTACCGCCGGAACCCTCCCCTGGCGACGGCCGCGTACAAACGGAACCGTCCTGCGCGCACGAGCATCCCTTTCAGCGTGAGCCTCGCCCCGAACCGGGCCAAAGCGCTGGAGCCTAGTGCGATCGGGGTCGCTCGTGCCAGGCATTTTCGGCCCGGGGGCGCGTGCCTGGTCGGGAACGGGTGTCACGACGGTGTGCAATGGGGGTTTACGAGGCGTACTGGACGTACGACGCTAACCGGGAGTTCCGCGAGACATGAGCGACGAGCCGCAGCAGCAGGGTTCCGCAGGGCACCAGGGCTGGGCGCCCCGGGAGCCCGGGGACACGCCCGCTGACGCCCCGAAGGGCACCCAGGAGGGCGCTCCTGAGGGTGGTGCTCCCGCGGGTTCTCCGGCCGGGGCGACACCGGGCGGCGCCGACGGCAAGGGCGGCAAGGGCAAGAAGCCCAAGCGTCCCAAGCGCAAGGGCTGGCGGCGGATCTTCCCGACCTGGCGCATGGTCCTCGGCGGATTCATCCTGGTCATCCTGCTCGGCGTGGGCGCGTTCATGACGGGCTACTTCCTCGTCGACATCCCGCCGGCGAACGCCGCGGCGACCAAGCAGAGCAACGTCTACCTGTACGCCGACGGCACCGAACTCGCCCGCGACGGCAAGGTCAACCGCGAGAAGGTGCCGCTCAAGCAGATCCCCCTGCACGTCCAGCGCGCCGTGCTCGCCGCCGAGGACCGCGACTTCTACAGCGAGTCCGCGGTCGACCCGAAGGCGATGATCCGCGCGGCCTGGAACACCGTCACCGGCAAGGGCAAGCAGTCCGGCTCCACGATCACCCAGCAGTACGTGAAGAACTACTACCTGGGCCAGGAGCAGACCGTCACCCGGAAGGTGAAGGAGTTCTTCATCTCGATCAAGCTCGACCGCGAGGTGAGCAAGGACGACATCCTGGAGGGCTACCTCAACACCAGCTACTTCGGCCGCAACGCGTACGGCATCCAGGCGGCCGCCCAGGCGTACTACGGCAAGGACGTCCAGAAGCTGAGCGTCGCCCAGGGCGCGTACCTCGCCACGCTCCTCAACTCCCCCAACGCCTACGACGTCGCCACCCACCCGGAGAACAAGCCGCGCGCGGCGGGCCGCTGGAACTACGTCCTGGACGGCATGGTCAAGGAGGGCTGGCTCGCCAAGTCCGACCGGAAGGGCATCGAGTTCCCCGTGCCCGACGAGGCCAAGGGCACCTCGGGCCTGTCCGGGCAGCGCGGCTACATCGTCAAGGCCGTCGAGGAGTATCTGACGGCCAACAAGATCATCGACGAGGAGACCCTCGCCAAGGGCGGCTACCGCATCACCACCACCCTCCAGAAGGACCACCAGGAGTCCTTCAAGAAGGCCGTCGAGGACCAGGTGATGTCCAAGGTCGACAAGAAGGCGCGCAAGGCCGACCGCAACGTCCGCGCGGGCGGCGCCTCCATCGACCCGGCCACCGGCAAGGTCGTCGCGATGTACGGCGGCATCGACTACACCAAGCAGTACGTCAACAACGCGACGCGCCGCGACTACCAGGTCGGCTCCACCTTCAAGCCCTTCGTGTTCACCTCGGCGGTCGAGAACGGCTCGGTCACCCAGGACGGCCGCACCATCACCCCGAACACCATCTACGACGGCACCAACAAGCGCCCCGTACAGGGCTGGAGCGGCGGCACCTACGCCCCCGAGAACGAGGACCAGGTCTCCTACGGCAACGTCACCGTCCGCGCCGCCACCGACAAGTCCGTCAACGCGGTCTACGCGCAGATGGCCGTCGACGTCGGCTCCGACAAGGTCAAGGACACCGCGATCGAGCTCGGCGTCCCCGACACCACCCCCGACCTCACCGCGACCCCCTCCATCGCGCTCGGCCCGGCCACCGCGAGCGTCCTGGACATGACCGAGGCGTACGCGACGCTCGCCAACCACGGCAAGCACGGCACGTACACGATCGTCGAGAAGATCACCAAGAACGGCGACGAGGTCGAACTGCCCGAACAGAAGACCCGGCAGGCCGTCACCCGCGAGGCCGCCGACACCACCACGTCGATCCTGCAGAGCGTCGTCGAGGGCGGCACCGGCACCGCGGCGCAGGGCGCGGGCCGCCCCGCCGCGGGCAAGACGGGCACCGCGGAGAACGACACCGCGGCCTGGTTCGCCGGCTACACCCCGAACCTCGCCACCGTCGTCGCCGTCATGGGCCAGGACCCCGACACCGGCGCCCACACCCCGCTCTACGGCGCGCTCGGCGAGCAGCGCATCAACGGCGGCGCCTACCCGGCCCGCGTCTGGGCCCAGTTCACCAAGGCCGCCCTCAAGGGCAAGCCCGTCAAGGACTTCGACCTGGAACTCGAACAGGGCGCCGACGTCCCCGAGGTCCCCGACCCGACGACGGGCGGCGTCGGGACTCCGGGCACCGGCGGCACCACGGACGGCGGAACCACCGACGGCGGCACGACGGGCGGCCCCACGACGGGCGGCCAGAACACCGGGGGCACCGCCGACGGCGGCCAGGACAACGGCGGCCAGACGGGGGGCCAGACCGGCGGCCAGAACGACGGAGGCGCCACCAACGGCGGCCCCACCGACGGAGGCACCACGGACGGCGGGGCCACCGACGGCGGGCCCACGGACGGGGGCGCCGCCCAGGGCGGCCCGACAGGCGGCGGCACCGACACGGGAGGCAACGGAGACCCCGGCGGCGGGGCGACGGACGGCGGGGCGCTGGGCGGACTGACGGACGGCTGAGGGGCGGGCGGGGCGCCCCTCAAGGGGCGCGGGGAACTGCACGACAAGCCCCCACCGGCCCGCGGCTCCCCGTCCCCGTCCCCGCCCCCGTCCGTCAAGGCCTAGTGGCCAGAGGTCGCCTTGAGGCCGACGACGGCCACGAGCAGCAGGCACACGAAGAAGATCCGCGCCGCCGTGACGGGCTCACCCAGAATCACCATGCCGAGCACCGCCGCACCCGCGGCGCCGATGCCGACCCACACGCCGTACGCCGTACCGATCGGCAGCGTCTTGGCGGCGTGCGACAGCAGCATCATGCTCGCGACGATCCCCGCACCCGTGAACACACTGGGCCACAGCCGGGTGAATCCCTCGGTGTACTTCATCCCGATCGACCAGCCCACCTCGAGCAGACCGGCGATGATCAGCAGAACCCAGGCCATGACGGCACCTCCGACACACGGAACGCGGAACGCGTTGCTTGAAAGGGGGTGCGTCGTCTTTGCGGAAGCCCGGTACGGCGCGTCTCGTCGGGGTCCCCCCAAGGTAGCAAAGAACGCGCAAAAGGGGCTGGTGACCATGGTCACCAGCCCCTCAGACGTACCGCTGCCTAGAGATAGAGCCCCGTCGAGTCCTCGGAGCCCTCGAACCGGTCGGCCGCCACCGCGTGCAGATCGCGCTCGCGCATCAGGACGTACGCCACGCCCCGCACCTCGACCTCGGCCCGGTCCTCCGGGTCGTACAGGACCCGGTCGCCCGGCTCCACCGCGCGCACGTTCTGCCCGACCGCGACCACCTCGGCCCAGGCGAGCCGCCGGCCCACCGCCGCGGTCGCGGGGATCAGGATGCCGCCGCCGGAGCGGCGCTCGCCTTCGCTGGTGTCCTGCCGCACGAGCACACGGTCGTGCAGCATGCGGATCGGCAGCTTGTCGTCGTGGTGGGTCTTCTCGCTCACGCCCCGAAACCTACCTGTCCCCCGCCCGGCCATGGGCCGCCGGGTCCGCCGTTGCCACCCGCCCGGTCAGCCGCTGCGGCGCCGCGAACTCACCACGAGGAGCCCCACGAGGCCCACCGCCACCAGAGCCACCGGGACGATCCGCTCGATGCGGGGCGCGCCGTCCTCCGTGACGAGCTGGCCCTTCACGTCCGAGACGAAGCGGTTCGCCCCCACGTACGCACGGCCCAGCGAGTTGTCCACGCTCGCGACGACCTTCGCCTTCGCGTCGCCGACGATCGTCTTCGGGTGGACGCGCACACCGATCTCGTCGAGGGTCTCGGCCAGCTGGCCGCGCCGGCGCTTGATGTCCGCCTCGATCTGCGCAGGGGTCCTGGCATCCGCATCCGACACCGCGCTGCCTCCGTGGTCGTGTCCGGGAGTCCGTGGAGATGTGCCCACGGTCTGTTGTCCCACAGTCTGTCAGCTTCGCGGTCCTCGCACCCCACGGCACCCCCATTACGCTCATGACGTCACTGCACCCCTTGCGAGGAGACCGAGAGACATGAGCGAGCGACTCACGCCGGGCGACACCGCCCCCGCCTTCACCCTGCCCGACGCCGACGGCAAGGACGTCTCGCTGGCCGACCACAAGGGCCGCAAGGTCATCGTGTACTTCTACCCGGCCGCCCTGACCCCCGGCTGCACCAAGCAGGCCTGCGACTTCACCGACAACCTCGACGTGCTCGCGGCCGCCGGGTACGACGTCATCGGCGTGTCCCCCGACAAGCCGGAGAAGCTCGCGAAGTTCCGCGAGCAGGAGAACCTCAAGGTCACGCTGGTCGGCGACCCCTCCAAGGCGACCCTTGAGGCGTACGGCGCCTTCGGCGAGAAGAAGCTCTACGGCAAGACGGTGACGGGCGTCATCCGCTCCACCGTCGTCGTGGACGAGGAGGGCAAGGTCGAGCACGCCTTCTACAACGTCAAGGCGACCGGACACGTCGCCAAGATCATCCGGGACCTCGGCGTCTGACCGGCGCGCGGCCGCCTTTCACCGTGTGACGAAGCCCCCCTCGCGGGGGGCTTTCGTTTGCGTCGGCCATCTTCGAGCAAGTGATCTCAGGGGGATCTGCCCGAAGAACGAAAGGAACCACTCCATGGCGGCCCACGAAGAGACCGAGGCCGATACCGAGGCGGTCAAGCGCCACCGGGCCCTGTTCCGGGCGGTCAGACGGCGCAAGAACCCGCCGCTGCGGCGCACCGACATCACGGTCACGGACGAAGCCGCGGTCAAGCGGGCGGTCAAAGCGGCCTCGCTCGGCAATGCCATGGAGTGGTTCGACTTCGGCATCTACAGCTACCTGGCCGTCACCATCGGCCACGTCTTCTTCCCGTCCGGGAACGACACGGTCCAGCTGGTCTCGTCCTTCGCCACCTTCGCGGTGTCGTTCCTGGTCCGCCCCATCGGCGGCATGGTCTTCGGACCCATGGGCGACAAGATCGGCCGCAAGAAGGTCCTCGCGCTCACGATGATCATGATGGCGATCGGCACGCTCGCCATCGGCCTGATCCCCTCCTACGCCACGATCGGCTTCTGGGCACCCGTCCTGCTGATCTTCTTCCGCCTGGTCCAGGGCTTCTCCACGGGCGGCGAGTACGGCGGCGCGTCCACCTTCATCGCCGAGTACGCCCCCGACAAGCGGCGCGGCTACTTCGGCAGCTTCCTGGAGATGGGCACCCTCGCCGGCTACACCGGCGCAGCGGGCCTCGTCCTCATCCTCAACTCCGCCCTCGGCTCCGACGCCATGGAGTCCTGGGGCTGGCGCGTGCCGTTCCTCGTGGCGGGCCCGCTCGGCCTCGTCGGCCTCTACCTGCGGCTCAAGCTCGACGAGACCCCGGCCTTCCAGAAGATGGAGGACGCGACCTTCCACGCGGCCTCCGAGGGCGCGTCCACCGTGGAGACCACGGCCAAGGGCGACCTCGCGAAGATCTTCCGCGACCACTGGCCGACGCTGATCCTCTGCATCGCCCTGGTCGGCGCGTACAACGTCACCGACTACATGCTCCTGTCGTACATGCCGACCTACCTCTCCGACGAGCTCGGCTACGACGACTCCCACGGCCTGCTGATCCTCATCGGCACGATGGTGATCCTGATGCTGATCATCACGCAGGTGGGGCGCCTCTCCGACCGCTTCGGCCGCAAGCCGCTCCTGATGACGGGCATGGTCGGCTTCCTGGTCGTCTCGATCCCCGCGTTCCTGCTCATCCAGCAGGGCAGTCTGCTCGCGGTCTCCGGCGGCATGCTGCTGCTGGGCCTCTCCCTGGTCTGCCTCCTCGGCACGATGTCGGCGACGCTCCCCGCGCTCTTCCCCACCTCGGTCCGCTACGGCTCCCTCTCGGTGGGCTACAACCTCTCCGCCTCCCTCTTCGGCGGCACGGCCCCCCTGGTCATCACGTCCCTGATCAGCATCACGGGCACGGACATGATCCCGGCGTACTACTCGATGGCGGCGGCGGTCGTCGGCGTCATCGCGGTGGCCTGCATGAAGGAAACGGCCCAGAAGCCCCTGTCGGGCTCGCCCCCGTCGGTGGAGACGAAGGAGGAGGCGGCGGAGATGGTGGAGGCACAGGCTCCGGCGCCGAGGTTCTGACACTCCCGCTCCGTCGCGGCCCGCCCCACTCCCCAGTGAGGCGGGCCGTCCGCGATCAACCGGAGCCGCCTGCCCGGTACGATGGCAGGCGACTAGCGGCGGTGGCGCAGTGGCGACGCAGCAGACTTAGGATCTGTGGCCCTTGATCGGGCTTGAGGGTTCGAATCCCTTCCGCCGCACAGTAAATGGCCTGCGAATCGAAGGATCGATCGCAGGCCATTGCCGTGCTTGCGTCAGCCCAACAACTCCCGCACCACCGGCACCAGCCCCCTGAACGCCTGCCCCCGATGACTGATCGCGTTCTTCTCGGCCGGGGAGAGCTCCGCGCAGGTGCGGGTCTCGCCGTCCGGCTGGAGGATCGGGTCGTAGCCGAAGCCGCCGGAGCCCGCCGGGGTGTGGCGGAGGGTGCCGGAGAGGCGGCCCTCTACGACGCGTTCCGTGCCGTCGGGGAGGGCGAGTGCCGCCGCGCAGGCGAAGTGGGCGCCGCGGTGGGCGTCCGCGTCGATGTCGCCGAGCTGGGCGAGGAGGAGGTCGAGGTTGGCCTTGTCGTCGCCGTGGCGGCCGGCCCAGCGGGCGGAGAAGATGCCGGGGGCGCCGTTCAGGACGTCGACGCAGAGGCCCGAGTCGTCGGCGACCGCGGGCAGGCCGGTGGCCTGGGCGAGGGCGTGGGCCTTGAGCAGGGCGTTCTCGGCGAAGGTGATGCCGGTTTCCCGGACGTCGGGGATCTCGGGGTAGGCGTCCGCGCCGACGAGGTCGTGGGTGAGGCCTGCGTCGGCGAGGATCGCCCTGAGTTCCGTGATCTTGCCGGCGTTGCGGGTGGCGAGGATGAGGCGGGTCATGTCCCCAGTATCCCGGGAGCGGACCCCGCCCGTTACGGCGTGCAGACCTTGGTGAGTTCGCCCGCCGCGTCCGTGACCGGCGAGACGTCGGGCGTCGCGTCGCCCTTCCTGATGGAGTCGCGGACGTTGTCGACGGCCTTGTCGAGGTCGTCGACCGCCTTGTTGACGTCGGTGTTGTCGGTCTTGTCGCCGATCTTGTCGAGGTTCTTGCCGATGTCGTCGAGTGCCTTGTCCGCCTCGGCCGGGTTGTCCCCGGCGTTCTCCACGGCTTGCTGGAGGTCGGTGACGCTGTCGGCGATCGTGTCGGCGGTCTGGACGCAGTCCAGGGCCTTCGACACGGCGTCGCAGCCGACGAGGCCGATGCCGCCGGGCACGGCGATCAGGACGGTGGCGACAGCGGTGACGATACGGCGGTGGCGCGCGGCCATGGTTCGGTCCCCTCCCCAGGGTGGTGCCGGGCGCGCGGCATTGCCCGCGCGTCCGTACTCATAACAACGCCCGGCGAGGGGCGGTTGGTTGCTTCCGTGGCCGACGTCGCCGCCGTGGCCCTCAGAGCGTGGCGTCGAGGGCCGCGCGCTGGAGGGCGGCGAGTTCGTCGCAGCCGCCGACGGCGAGGTCGAGCAGTGCGCCCAGCTCCTTGCGGTCGAAGGGCTCGGCCTCGGCGGTGCCCTGGACCTCGACGAAGCGGCCGTCGCCGGTGCAGACGACGTTCATGTCGGTGTCGGCGCGCACGTCCTCCTCGTAGCAGAGGTCGAGGAGGGGGGCGCCGTCGACGATGCCGACGGAGACGGCGCTGACGGTGCCGGTGAGGGGCTTGCGGCCGTGCTTGATCAGCTTCTTGCCCTGGGCCCAGGCGACGGCGTCGGCGAGTGCGACGTAGGCGCCGGTGATGGCGGCGGTGCGGGTGCCGCCGTCGGCCTGGAGGACGTCGCAGTCCAGGACGATGGTGTTCTCGCCGAGCGCCTTGTAGTCGATGACGGCGCGCAGGGAGCGGCCGATGAGGCGGCTGATCTCGTGGGTGCGGCCGCCGATCTTGCCGCGGACGGCCTCGCGGTCGCCGCGGGTGTTGGTGGAGCGCGGCAGCATGGAGTACTCGGCGGTGACCCAGCCTTCGCCGCTGCCCTTGCGCCAGCGCGGGACGCCTTCGGTGACGGATGCGGTGCAGAAGACCTTGGTGTCGCCGAAGGAGACGAGGACGGAGCCCTCGGCGTGCTTGCTCCAGCCGCGCTCGATGGTGATGGGGCGGAGCTGTTCGGAGGTGCGGCCGTCGATGCGGGGCGTAGGAGACATGCGTTGAGCCTAGCCTTTGCGCGGGGCCGGATTCTGCCGCACGTGGGGGCTTCGCCCCAGGCCCCCTGTCGCGCTTCGCGCTCGTCCTCAAACGCCGGACGGGCTGGATCAC
Organism: Streptomyces sp. NPDC087300; assembly: GCF_044744425.1. Lineage (NCBI taxonomy): Bacteria > Bacillati > Actinomycetota > Actinomycetes > Kitasatosporales > Streptomycetaceae > Streptomyces > Streptomyces sp. NPDC087300. The sequence goes on along the minus strand of NZ_JBIUYI010000011.1, from coordinate 96,679 downwards.
TCACGCCGAGGGGCCCCGACCTGATGTCAGGTCGGGGCCCCTCGGTGTGAGTTCAGGAACTCACATCATGTCTTCGATGTCCGCGGCGATCGGGTCGGCGTCGGTGCCGATGACGACCTGGACGGCGGTGCCCATCTTCACGACGCCGTGGGCGCCGGCGGCCTTGAGGGCGGCGTCGTCGACCAGTGCCGGGTCCTTGACCTCGGTGCGGAGGCGGGTGATGCAGCCCTCGACCTCTTCGATGTTGTCGATGCCGCCGAGCCCGGCAACGATCTTCTCAGCCTTGCTGGCCATGGTGTTTCTCCCTGGTTCTTAAAGGATGCGGCCTCGACGCACCGCAGGTCCGCTTTGTCACGGTAACGCACGGTTGGACCATCTTCGCGGGCGGTTACGGCAGTCGTGCCCAATGATGACGATCAAGGTGCCGTCCCTCATCGGGCGGCTCCCACCCGTTCCGCAACTGGTCTACACCAGTTTTCAACGACCGCCAAACCTGGCTTGTTCCGGGAGGGAACGCCGATGAGTTCCGATGCCGCAGCGGTGCCACAGAAGAAGTGGTGGAACGGCCTTTTCCAGGGCCTCCAGAAGATGGGCCGCAGCCTTCAGCTGCCCATCGCGGTGCTGCCCGCCGCCGGTATCCTCAACCGGCTCGGCCAGCCCGACGTGTTCGGCGACGACGGTCTGGGCTGGACGAACGTCGCGAAGGTCTTCGCGGCGGCGGGCGGTTCGCTGCTCGACTCCTCGCTCGGCCTGCCGCTGCTGTTCTGCATCGGCGTCGCGATCGGCATGGCGAAGAAGGCGGACGGCTCCACGGCGCTCGCCGCGGTCGCCGGCTTCCTCGTGTACTACGCGGTCCTGCGCGCCTTCCCCGACGACTGCCCGGCCGGCGCCGACTTCGCGGGCGCGGGCATGTGGAGCGGCCTGTGCGTGAACGAGGACGGCACGTCCGCGCAGGCCGGGTACCAGAATCCAGGCGTGTTCGGCGGCATCGTGATGGGTCTGCTCGCCGCCTGGTTCTGGCAGCGCTACCACCGCGTGAAGCTGGTGGACTGGCTCGGCTTCTTCAACGGCCGCAGGCTCGTACCGATCATCATGGCCTTCATCGGCCTGGTCTTCGCCGGGGTCTGCGTGTGGATCTGGCCGCCCATCGGTGACGCGCTGACCAGCTTCTCCAAGTGGCTCGTCGACCTCGGCTGGCTGGGCTCGGGCATCTTCGGTGTCGCCAACCGCGCGCTGCTCACGATCGGCCTGCACCAGTTCCTCAATACGTTCGTGTGGTTCCAGTTCGGCGACTTCACCAAGCCGGACGGGACGGTCGTGCACGGTGACATCAACCGGTTCCTCGCGGGCGACCCGACGGCGGGCCAGTTCACCTCGGGCTTCTTCCCGATCATGATGTTCGCGCTGCCCGCCGCGGCCCTGGCGATCACGCACTGCGCCCGGCCCGAGCGCCGCAAGGTGGTCGGCGGCATGATGCTCTCGGTCGGCCTGACGTCGTTCGTCACGGGCATCACCGAGCCCATCGAGTACTCGTTCCTCTTCATCGCGCCGCTCCTGTACGCGATCCACGCGGTGCTCACCGGTGTCTCGATGGCGGTGACGTGGGCGCTGGGCGTGAAGGACGGCTTCAGCTTCTCCGCGGGGCTGATCGACTACGTCATCAACTGGAGCCTGGCGACCAAGCCATGGATGATCATTCCGATCGGCCTGTGCTTCGCCGCGGTGTACTACGCGCTATTCCGCTTCGTCATCGTCAAGTTCAATCTGGCGACTCCGGGACGTGAACCGGAGGAGGAGGCAGAGGCCTTGGACAGGGAGCAGACCAAGGCGTAAATCATCGGTACGGGGAGGCTCCCCGCACCCTCCACAAGGCCCTCGGACCTCAGGTCCGGGGGTCTTTGGTCTGCCATATACGGATATGGCTCAGCCCACAGGAATCGCGGGTTCCTTACGTCACCTTCACCGTGCTACAACAGGTCTACACCACTAATTGGTGTAGACCACGCGGCCTTCTCGCCGCGTCCCCCGGAGACGCCGCCGTCCCCCACTTCCTTGTCCCAGGCGGCGCCTTGCCCACTGGAGGAAGTTGTGTCCACGGCCAGTGCCGCCCCCGCGGCCGCCAAGAAGAAGGGCTCCGGCGTGATGCCGGTCCTGCAGCGCATCGGCCGCAGCCTCATGCTGCCGGTCGCCGTGATGCCGGCCGCCGCGCTCCTGGTGCGGCTCGGCGCCGACGACATGCTGGGCCGGGAATCGTTCCCGACCTGGATCACCAAGATCGCCAGCTACATGTCGGCCGGCGGCGGCGCGATCATCGACAACATCGCGCTGCTGTTCTGCGTCGGCATCGCGATCGGCTTCGCCAAGAAGTCCGACGGCTCCACCGGCCTCGCGGCCGTCGCGGGCTACCTGGTCTTCCAGAAGGTGCTCGCCACCTTCACCGACAGCAACCTGCCGAAGGTGCAGGCCGTCGTCGACGGGAAGATCGTCGAGAACGCCGCCCCCGTCAACGCCGGTGTGCTCGGCGGCGTGGTGATGGGCATCGTCGTCGCCCTGCTCTACCAGAAGTTCTACCGGACCAAGCTCCCCGACTGGGCGGGCTTCTTCGGCGGCCGCCGTCTGGTCCCGATCCTGTCGTCCTTCGCGGGCCTGATCCTCGGCATCGTCTTCGGTCTGATCTGGCCGGTCCTCGGCGCCGGTCTGCACAACTTCGGTGAGTGGCTGGTCGGTTCGGGCGCCGTGGGCGCGGGCATCTTCGGTGTCGCCAACCGTTCGCTGATCCCGATCGGCATGCACCACCTCCTGAACTCCTTCCCCTGGTGGCAGGCGGGCGACTACAACGGCAAGCACGGCGACATCCCGCGCTTCCTGGAGGGCGACCCGACCGCGGGCCAGTTCATGACCGGCTTCTTCCCGATCATGATGTTCGCGCTCCCCGCGGCCTGCCTCGCGATCACGCACTGCGCCCGTCCCGAGCGCCGCAAGGTCGTCGGCGGCATGATGTTCTCGCTCGCGCTCACCGCGTTCGTCACGGGCATCACCGAGCCCATCGAGTTCACGTTCATGTTCATCGCGCCGGTCCTGTACGCGATCCACGCGGTGCTCACCGGTGTCTCGATGGCCCTGACCTGGGCGCTCGGCATGAAGGACGGCTTCGGCTTCTCGGCCGGATTCATCGACTACGCGCTGAACTTCGGCGCGGCCACCAAGCCGATCGGCCTCGCCATCGTCGGCCTCTGCTTCGCGGCGCTCTACTACGTGGTCTTCCGCTTCGCGATCACCAAGTGGAACCTGCCGACGCCGGGCCGCGAGTCCGACGAGGAGCTCGCCGAGCTCCAGAAGGCCGAGGCGAAGTAGTCTCCGCACGCATCTGGTGACGTAAGCCCCTCGCCGCAGGTACCAACGGCGAGGGGCTTCGTCATGTTCTGCGGCATACGGTCGAGGCATGACCGATATGACAACCACCCGCATCCTCGACCTCGACCGCGAACGCCTCGCCGCCCTGCGCGGGCGCGAGCTCACCGCCTCCGTCGCCGCCGCGGAGGGCCGCACGATGGTCGCCGAGGTCTTCGCCGACCGGGCCGCCCTGATCCCGATGCCGGGCCAGCCCGGTGTGCACAACGCCGAGCTGGTGGCGTCCTTCGGCGCCGACATCGTCGTCCTGAACCTCATCGAGCGCGCCTGGGACGGCGAGCGCCTGGACCTGCCGGGCCTCGGCACCTTCACCTCGATCGCCGACCTCGCCGCGTTCATCGGCCGGCCCGTCGGCATCAACCTGGAGCCCGGCGACGTCCCCGAGATCCGCCGCGCCAAGCCCGAGTACGCCAAGCGGCTGATCGACATGGGTGCGGCGATGCTCTGCCTGACGGCGAACCCGGGCACGGGAGGGTCCTACGAGGGGCTCGCGCGCGTCACCGAGGAACTGCGGGCCGGGCTCGGCGACGACGTGGCGCTGTGGAGCGGCAAGATGCACCACGCGGGGCACCCGGAGCGGGTCACCGTGGACCGGCTGACCTCGCTGGTGGACGCGGGCGCCGACGGCGTCGTCATGCCCCTGCCCGGCACGCTGCCCGGCGTCACCAAGGAGCTGGCCGCGCAGGCGGTGGCCGCGGTGCAGGACGCGGGCGCGGTGGTGATGGGCGCGATCGGCACCAGCCAGGAGGGCAGCCACGCCAACGTGGTGCCCCAACTCGCCCTGACCGCCAAGGAAGTGGGCATCGACGCCCATCACTTCGGCGATTCGTTCCTGCCGGGGATGTGCGACCCGGAGGTCATGTACGACTACTCGGTGGCGATCCGCGGCCGCCGCCACACCTGGAACAGGATGGCGCTCGGCGGCCGCGGGTACCGGCGTACGGCCGGGGCCTAGATCTCGTAGCTGGCGCCGGGGGCCGCGAGGGCGGTGGGTCCGCCGTAGGCCGCGCGCGCGTCGGCGAGGTTGACCTGCGGGTCCGTCCACGGCGGGATGTGGGTGAGCAGCAGCTTGCCCACGCCCGCGCGGGCCGCGGACTCGCCCGCCTCGCGGCCGTTGAGGTGCAGGTCGGGGATGTTCTCCTTGCCGTGCGTGAACGCCGCCTCGCAGAGGAACAGGTCGGTTCCCGCGGCGAGTTCGTCCAGTACGTCGCAGGTGCCGGTGTCCCCGGAGTAGGTGAGGGAGCGGCCCTCGTGCTCGACGCGGATCGCGTACGCCTCCACGGGGTGGCGGACCTTCTCGGTGCGCACCGTGAACGGGCCGATGTCGAACGAGGCCGGCTTGACCGTGTGGAAGTCGAAGACCTCGCTCATCGAGGACGCCGAGGGCGTGTCCGCGTACGCGGTGGTCAGGCGCTGCTCGGTGCCCTCGGGCCCGTAGACGGGGATGGGGGCGCAGCGGCCGCCCTCGTGCCGGTAGTAGCGCGCCACGAAGTACGCGCACATGTCGATGCAGTGATCGGCGTGCAGATGGCTGAGGAAGATCGCGTCGAGGTCGTAGAGACCGATGTGGCGTTGCAGCTCGCCGAGGGCGCCGTTGCCCATGTCGAGCAGCAACCGGAAGCCGTCGGCCTCGACGAGGTAGCTCGAGCAGGCCGATTCCGCGGACGGAAACGACCCCGAGCAGCCGACGACGGTGAGCTTCATGAAGCTGGAACCTCCGCGCTGGCAGGAGAGCTGGGGGGTGTGCGGTCCGTCGAGCGTAAGGCGCAAAAGCCCTGGTCGCTCCTCCGTCGCGGGCCGTTGTGGGGGAACTCACCTGCGGTGTCACCGGTTCGGGGGGCTTGTGGGGCGCCCGGGATGCGGTGGGCGGCGGGGGGCGTGCGCCGGTACCGTCGTCGGTATGGACACGTCCTGGTGGCTCGCGCTGGCCGCCGTGGTGGTGCTCGCCCTGGTGGTCACCCTGGTAGACGGGTGGGGGCGCGGGCACCGGAAGCGGAGTACCCGGCCGCCCGGCCGGACCCGCCCGCCGCGGGGGCCGCGGGGACGGCTGCCCGCGCCCAGGGCCGCGGAGATCTGGTGGGCGAACGTGCCCTACGAGGACGGGCCCGGCGGCAAGGACAGGCCCTGTCTCGTCCTGTCGGTGCGCGGGGAGAGCGCGCTGGTCGTGAAGATCACCAGCAAGTACCACGACGAGCGGCCGGGGGTGATTCCGCTGCCGCCGGGCGTCGTGGGCGACGCGCGGGGGCGCCCTAGTTTTCTGGAGACGGATGAGCTCCGTGATGTCCCTTTGTGGGAGTTCCGGCGCAGGGCCGGGGTGGTTGATCCGGCTCTCTGGGACCAGGTGCGGTACTTGGCGGACTGACCCGCCGCTCCGCCCCGGGGCTCCGCCCCGGACCCCGCTCCTCAAACGCCGGAGGGGCTGAAATTTCCCCACCCGGCGGGGGGAATTTCAGCCCGTCCGGCGTTTGAGGACGAACTCGGCGGAGCCGGTGACAGACAGTTCTCCGGGGCGGCTAAGCCCAGAGCTGCCCCTGCAACGTTTCGATGGCCTCCTCCGTGGTGGCCGCGGTGTAGACGCCCGTCGACAGGTACTTCCAGCCGCCGTCGGCCACGACGAAGACGATGTCGGCGGGCTCGCCCGCCGCCACGGCCTTGCGGCCCACGCCGATGGCCGCGTGCAGCGCCGCCCCCGTGGAGACGCCCGCGAAGATGCCCTCCTGCTGAAGGAGTTCGCGGGTGCGGGTGACCGCGTCCGCCGAGCCGACGGAGAAGCGGGTGGTCAGGACGGAGGCGTCGTACAGCTCGGGGACGAAGCCCTCGTCGAGGTTGCGCAGGCCGTAGACGAGGTCGTCGTAGCGCGGCTCGGCGGCGACGATCTTGACGTCGGGCTTGTGCTCGCGCAGATAGCGGCCGACGCCCATGAGCGTGCCCGTGGTGCCGAGGCCCGCCACGAAGTGGGTGACCGAGGGGAGGTCGGTGAGGATCTCCGGTCCCGTCGTGGCGTAGTGGGCGCCCGCGTTGTCGGGGTTGCCGTACTGGTAGAGCATCACCCAGTCCGGGTGCTCGGCCGACAGCTCCTTGGCCACCCGGACCGCGGTGTTGGAGCCGCCCGCCGCCGGTGAGGAGACGATCTCGGCGCCCCACATGGCGAGCAGGTCGCGCCGCTCCTGCGAGGTGTTCTCCGGCATGACGCACACGATGCGGTAGCCCTTGAGCCTGGCCGCCATGGCGAGCGAGATGCCGGTGTTGCCGGAGGTCGGCTCCAGGATCGTGCAGCCGGGCGTCAACCGGCCGTCCTTCTCCGCCTGTTCGACCATGTGGAGGGCCGGCCGGTCCTTGACCGAGCCGGTCGGGTTGCGGTCCTCCAGCTTGGCCCAGATGCGGACGTCGTCGGACGGGGAGAGGCGCGGCAGGCGGACGAGCGGCGTGTTGCCGACCGCGGCGAGCGGGGAGTCGTAGCGAGGCATCCCGGATCGGGCCTAGACCATGCCGCCGGCCACGGCCGGCAGGATCGTGACGCTGTCGCCGTCGGCGAGCTTGGTGGTGATGCCGTCCAGGAAGCGGACGTCCTCGTCGTTGAGGTACACGTTCACGAAGCGGCGCAGCTTGTCGCCGTCGACGATGCGCTCGGCGATGCCCGCGTGCCGCGAGTCGAGGTCGGTGAGGAGCTCGGCGAGGGTGTCTCCGCTGCCCTGGACGGCCTTCTCGCCGTCGGTGTAGGTGCGGAGGATGGTCGGGATGCGGACCTCGATGGCCATGGCTGAGGGCTCCTGTCGGGAGTCGGTGATGCGGGTGGCGGGCGCGCGGCGGCCCTGATCCTTGGGGTGCTGCGTACGAGGGTGCGACGCCGCGGCACACGGCCGTGCGGCGGAACGGTTCAGCGGGAACAGATCGCGCTGGCGAGGCGGCAGAGGTCGACGTGCAGGCGCGCGACAAGCAGCACGGGCGGCGCGCTCTTCGTCTCTTCGCTCACGTCATGGGGAACCATGCGGTCATCGTATCGATTCCCGGTCCGGATCCCGGAATGTGATCTCAGCTAGTGGACGGAATCCGTTCAGGATGCGGGCGGCGGCAGATAGACGACGGTCGGGGCGCCGGTCACCGGATGGGTGCTGACCTCGGCCGTCACTCCGTACACGGTGGCCAGCAGCTCGGCCGTGAGCACCTCCTCGGGCGGCCCGGACACGACGAGCCGGCCGCCGTTCAGGACGTAGAGGCGGTCGCAGTAGTAGGCGGCGAGGTTCAGGTCGTGCAGGGCGAGCAGGTTGGTGGTGCCCAACTCCCTGACCAGCGACAGGATTTCGAGCTGGTAGCGGATGTCCAGGTGGTTGGTGGGCTCGTCGAGCACGACCAGGGTGGGGCGCTGCACCAGGGCGCGGGCCATCAGCGCGCGCTGGCGTTCGCCGCCGGAGAGCGAGGGGAAGGAGCGGTGGGAAAGCGCCGCGACGCCGACCCGGTCGAGGGCGGCCCGCACCAGTTCCTCGTCGGCGGCGGTGTCCGCCTCCCAGAAGCGCTTGTGCGGGGAACGGCCCATGGCGACCACCTGCTGGACGGTCAGCTCGAAGGCGGCCTGCCCGTCCTGCGGCACGGTGGCCAGGCGCCTGGCGCGCGCCTTCGCGGGCATCGCGCCCAGGTCGTCGCCGTCGAGCAGGGCGCGGCCGCGCGAGGCGCGCAGGGTGCCGTACACGCAGCGAAGCAGCGTCGTCTTGCCGCTGCCGTTGGGGCCGACGACGCCGACGGTCTCGCCGGGCGCCGCGGTGAGGTCGACGCCGTCCACCAGGAGCTTGCCGTCGATCTCGTACGAGAGTCCCTCGGTGCGCAGCGCTCCGGCGGGCGCGGGGGTCTCGGGGATCTCGGGGGTCTCCAGGGTCATGCCGGGACTCCTTCGGTGCGCCGCCGCAGCAGCCAGAGGAAGAACGGGCCGCCGGTCAGCGCGGTGAGCACGCCGACGGGGATGTCCTGCGGGGCGGCGATCGTGCGCGCTGCCAGGTCGGCGGCGACGAGGAACACCGCGCCCATCAGGGCCACCACGGGGAGCAGCGGGCGGTGCGCGGCGCCGACCAGCATGCGGGCGGCGTGCGGCACCATCAGGCCGACGAACCCGATGGCCCCGCTGTAGGCGACCAGGACGCCGGTCAGGAGCGAGGCGAGGACGAAGACCGCGGCGCGGAAGCGCGCGGTGTCCAGGCCGAGGACGGTGGCGCCCTCCTCTCCGACGAGCAGCAGGTCCAGGGGGCGGGCGAGCGCCATCAGCAGGGCCGTGCCCGCGACCAGGGCGCAGCAGGGCAGGGCGAGCATGTCCCAGCGGGCGCTGCCGAGGCCGCCGAGCGTCCAGTACAGGACTTCCTTGAGGTGGTCCGCGCTGTCCGCGGTGACCAGGATGAGGCTGGTCAGGGCGGTCAGGATGTACGAGACGGCGACACCGGCGAGGATCAGACGGCCGGTCGCGAAGCTGCCGCCGCTCCTGGCCAGGGAGTAGACGAGGACCAGCGAGACCAGGGCGCCCGCGAAGGCGGCCGCCGGGATGGTGACGGTGGTCGCGAGGGCCGAGCCGACGCCGAAGGTGCCGCCGAGCACGATGGCGCCGACCGCGCCGACGGAGGCGCCCGAGGAGACGCCGAGCAGGAACGGGTCGGCGAGGGGGTTGCGGACGAGGGCCTGGAGGACGGTGCCGATGACCGCGAGTCCGGCGCCGACGGCTGCGCCGAGCAGGACCCTGGGGAGTCTCACGTCCAGCACGATGGTTCTGAACGGGGAGGGGTCGGCGCGGCCCGTGAGGATCTCCACGACGGTCCCTGGCGGGACGCGGACGGAGCCCAGGGCTAGGCCCGCGATGACCGCTGCCGCTAGGGCTGCGGTGAGTGCCGTCAGGATCAGTAGGCGCTGTCCCCGTGACCTGCGCCCATCGCCCTTCGGGCTCGTCCTCAAACGCCGGACGGGCTGAAGATCCCGCCCCTCGGGCTGAGGATCCCGTCCCTCGGGCCGAGTCCTCCGCGGCCGAGTCTGCTCGGAGTTCACAGCTGCGCCGCCAGCTTCTTCACCGCCTCGGGTGCTCGTACGCCCGTGACCATGTCCGACAGCGGCAGTACCGCGAAGCTCTTGTTCCTGATGGCGGGGACGTCGGCGAGGGCCGGGTCGTCGAGGAGGCGCTTCTTCTTCTGGGCGACCGTCGTGGCGCCGTAGTCGAGGATCACGATGGTCTCGGGGTGGCGGTCCACGACCGTCTCCCAGGAGGCGTCGGCGAAGGACTTGTCGACGTCGGCGAGGACGTTGCGGCCGCCCGCGCGCTTGATGATGTCGTTGCCGATGCCGCGGCCGCCGACCGTGAACGCCGTCTTGTCGCCGCTGTCGTAGACGAAGACGGACCGGGCCTTCTTGCCCTTCAGCTCCTTCGCCGTGGCGGCCAGTTCGCGCTCGGCGCCGCCGACCCACTTGTCCGCGCGCCCCCGCACCCCGAAGGTGGCGCCGACCTCGCGGACCTCGCGGAAGACGTCGTCCATGGTGACGGGGCGCTTCGCGCAGCCCTCGATGTTCAGGCGGCTCTCGATGCCCGACTTGGCGAGCGCGGGGCGGCCGCGGCCGTCGCCCGCGAGGAAGGCGCTCGCGTAACCGCCGTACACGAAGTCGGGGTTGGCGGCGAGCAGCTTCTCGTAGGAGGGGTACTCCTTGGCCACGACGGGGACCGACTTGTAGGCCTTGGCGTACTTCGGCAGGACCTTGTCGTCGAGGTAGGCGGTGCCCGCCATCCGGTCCTGGAGGCCGAGTTCCAGCATCACCTCGGTGGCGTGCTGGTTCATGGTGACGGCGCGCTCCGGCGGTGCGTCGTAGGTCGTCTTCACACCGCAGTTGGTGACGGTGTACGGGAATCCGGCGGCCTTGGCGGCGGGCGCGGAGTCACCGTCGGAGTCCGAGGCGGAGCACGCGGCGAGCGGGACGAGCAGGGCCGCGGCGGCCAGGGCGCGTATCGGGCGGGACATGGGGGTGCTGCCTCCTCCAGGGGATTTCCGCGTCCCCTGCGTTGCGTGGAGCAAGGCGGCAGGTCAGTTCCTGACTCCCCCGCCCCCGGTGGGGGTGGGGTCACAGTGGCGGGACCGCGCCGGATTCGCACCGGCTTCCTGGCTCCTGCCGCCTCGAGGTCGTGGAGGTCAGTATGCCTCTACGACCTGCACCTCTTCCTCGGTGACCGTGCCCTCGACGATCCGGTACGAGCGGAACTGGAAGGGACCGGCGTCGTCGGTGTCCGCCGTGGAGACCAGGACGTAGTGCGCGCCGGGCTCGTTGGCGTAGGTGATGTCGGTGCGCGAGGGGTAGGCCTCGGTCGCGGTGTGCGAGTGGTAGACGATCACCGGCTCCTCGTCGCGGTCGTCCATCTCGCGGTAGAGCTTGAGCAGGTCACCCGAGTCGAACTCGTAGAACGTGGGCGAGCGCGCGGCGTTCAGCATGGGGATGAACCGCTCGGGCCTGCCGGTGCCCGCCGGGCCCGCGACCACGCCGCACGCCTCGTCGGGGTGGTCCTGGCGCGCGTGCGCGACGATCTGGTCGTGGAGGGCCTGGGTGATGGTCAGCATGGCAGCCAGGATAAGCAGAGGGGCTCCCGCGTACCGAAGTGTGGTACGCGGGAGCCCGCATGCTGGACAGGGCCTGGGGAGGCCCGGCTGTCAGTCCTTGTCGATGCCCTTGGCCGGGGCCTCGTCGGCGGGGGCGGCGCCGGAGGCACCGACCTTCTGCCGGTTGAAGGCGGCGGCCTCCGGGTTGCGGCTCTTGAGGACCAGGTAGCAGACCGTGAGGATCGCGGCCCAGACCGGCGCGGCGTACAGCGAGATCCGCGCGTCCTTGTCGACGCCCATCATCACGATGACCATGCCGATGAAGGCGAGCGCGAACCAGCTGGTGAACGGGGCTCCCGGGGCGCGGAAGGTGGACTGCGGCAGCTCGCCGCGGTCGGCCTTGCGGCGGTAGCGGATCTGGCAGCACAGGATCATGATCCAGGCCCACATGCCGGAGATGGTCGCGAAGGAGACGACGTAGTTGAACGCCTCGCCCGGCCACTGGTAGTTGATCCAGACGCCGACCAGCATGAAGGCGGCGGAGACCGTGGTGCCGATCAGCGGCAGGCCGTTCTTCGTGAGCCTGGTGAAGAACTTGGGGCCCTGGCCGTTCATCGCCAGGTCGCGCAGCATGCGGCCCGTCGAGTACATGCCGGAGTTGCAGGAGGACAGCGCGGCGGTGAGCACCACGAAGTTCACGATGGCCGCGCCGACGCCGAGGCCCATCTCCTCGAAGGCCTTCACGAACGGGGAGACGCCCGGCTGGAAGGACGTCCACGGCACGACCGAGAGGATCATGATGAGGGCGCCGACGTAGAAGACGGCGATGCGCCACGGCACGGTGTTGATGGCCTTGGGCAGGACGGTCTTCGGGTCCTTGGACTCGCCCGCGGTGACGCCGACGAGCTCGACGGCGAGGAAGGCGAACATCACGATCTGCAGGGTCATCAGCGTGGAGCCGATGCCGTTGGGGAAGAAGCCGCCGTCGTCCCACAGGTGGGTCACGGAGGCGGTGTCACCGGCGTCGGAGAAGCCGATGGTGAGAATGCCGAGACAGATCAGGATCATGCCGATGATCGCGGTGACCTTGACCATCGAGAACCAGAACTCCAGCTCACCGAAGAGCTTCACGGAGATCAGGTTCGCGCCGTACAGAATGACCGTGAAGACCAGCGCGTACGCCCATTGCGGGAATGAGTCGTGTGTCCAGTACTGCATGTACTGGGCGGCCGCGGTGACTTCGGTGATGCCGGTGACGACCCAGAAGAGCCAGTACGTCCAGCCGGTCACGAATCCGAAGAACGGGCCCATGAATTCGCGCGCGTACTCCGAGAAGGAGCCGGACACGGGCCGGTACATGAGGAGCTCGCCGAGCGCCCGCATGATGAAGAAGATGACGAGGCCCGCGATCGCGTACGCAAGGATGAGGCTGGGCCCGGCCTTGTGAATGGCCTTGCCCGCGCCGAGGAACAGGCCGGTGCCGATGGCACCGCCGATCGCGATCATCTGGATCTGCCGGGCTCCGAGCCCGCGCTGATAACCCTCGCCCTCGCCGGACTGACCGGCGGCGGTCCGCCCGGCCTCATTGCCGTCGTGATGCTCTTCGACCTGCACTGAGGTCATGGTGACGCCTTTCTCCATGCTGATCCGCGCCCGCACATCTGCGTTGTGGCAGCGGGTCAGGTCCTGATCCCCCCGGATATGGAATGGAGTGCTACCGGCGGTCTGCCGGCTGGAGCGCCCTCGGCGACATGGGTGGCGTCACCGAGTGGTCGTGAAGATTTATCACGGCGGCAACAGTGATGCTTTGCGCCACATGTGGCGCACACCACTGGGAGAAGCGGACAAAGTTCTCTTGCGTCGCCATAAACGGGCATTGGCTTGACGCGATCGTTATTCGGATTTGAGCGTCCGCTGAGCGAACGGGCGCTGGGCGCCGCGGAATGCTGCTATATACACCGACTGTCGTCGTCGCGGCGACTCCACGGGACCCGCTACGGCTCCAGCAACGTCTCCACCAGGGTTTCCTGGAGTCCGCCGAGCCACAGATAGGCCATCACCATCGGCTTGCGCGGGTCGGCGTCGGGGAGGCGGTAGAGCAGATCCGCGTCCTCCTCCTCGGTGATCTCCAGGCGCGTGCCGATCGCGAGACGCAGGTCGTTGAGGGCGCCGAGCCAGTTGCGCGACTCCTCGACCGACAGTTTCAGGACAGCCCCGCCCTCGCCCGACGACGTCATCGCGTCGAGGGAGCGGATCACGACCAGGGCGTCGTCACGCTTCTTGGCCCGCAGGTCGTTCTCCGTGAACCGCCTGAACTCGGCCGAATGGGCGCGCAGTTCCTCCGGATCGCCGGCGGTGTCGTCCGTGCTGCCCGGCCCTCCGTAGGCGTCGGGCAGCAGCCGCATCATCACCGGGTCGCTGGGCGGCTCGCTGGGCCCCTCGGCGAAGAGCTCGGCGAGCGGGTCGTCGGAGGGCTCCCCGCCCGGCCCCGGGCCGATCAGTTCGAGGAGCTGCACCGCGAGGGAGCGGATGATCGAGATCTCGACCTCGTCGAGCGCGACGGCGGCGCCGCCCCCGGGGATGGGTTCGAAGTGTCCTGGCATCAGATGCGTCGCTGCTTCCGGTCCGTGCGCTGGCGGCGGTCCGCTACTTGCGGTCCTGCTGAAGGGTGGCCCACAGGCCGTAGCCGTGCATGGCCTGGACGTCGCGCTCCATCTCCTCGCGGGTACCGCTGGAGACGACCGCGCGGCCCTTGTGGTGCACGTCCATCATCAGCTTCGTGGACTTCTCCTTCGAGTACCCGAAGTACGTCTGGAACACATACGTCACGTAGCTCATGAGGTTCACGGGGTCGTTGTGCACGAGCGTGATCCAGGGGACGTCCGGCTCGGGGACGACGAGCGCCTCTTCGTCCGATTCGGGTCGGGTGATCTCTGCGGGAGCCGTACTCACACGCCCCATGCTGCCACCCGCAGGGGGGCCTCGCACAAATGGCCTCCCCCGCGCGCCTCGAAATCGTCAGAGTGACGAAATGCGGGGTAGCATCCTTCCTATGAACACAGCGGACCTTGGCCTGCCGGTGGATGTTCCGTCGACAGCGCTCTTCACGGACCAGTACGAGCTGACGATGTTGCAGGCCGCGCTGAAGGCGGGCACGGGCGACCGGCGTTCGGTCTTCGAGGTCTTCACCCGCAGGCTGCCCGAGGGCCGCCGCTACGGAGTGGTGGCCGGAACCGGGCGGGTCCTGGACGCCGTCGAGAACTTCCGCTTCGACGCCGACGTCATCAAGTTCCTGCGCGAGCGCGCCATCGTCGACGAGGCGACGCTCACCTGGCTCTCCTCCTACCGCTTCAGCGGCGACATCTGGGGCTACCCCGAGGGCGAGGTCTACTTCCCGGGATCGCCGATCCTGCGCGTCGAGGGCTCCTTCGCGGAGTGCGTGCTGCTGGAGACCGTGATCCTCTCCATCCTCAACCACGACTCGGCGATCGCGGCCGCCGCGTCGCGCATGTCGTCGGCCGCCGGTGACCGCCCCCTCATCGAGATGGGCGCGCGCCGCACCCACGAGCTGGCCGCCGTGGCCGCGTCCCGCGCCGCGTACGTCGGGGGCTTCGCGACCACGTCGGACCTGGCCGCCGGGTTCCGCTACGGCATCCCCACCGTCGGCACCAGCGCCCACGCCTTCACGCTGCTGCACGACAACGAGCGCGACGCGTTCCGCGCCCAGGTCGACTCGCTCGGCCGCGGCACCACGCTGCTCGTGGACACCTACGACGTGACCGAGGCCGTCCGCACCGCCGTCGAGGTCGCGGGGCCCGAGCTGGGCGCCGTCCGCATCGACTCCGGCGATCTGCTGCTCGTCGCCCACCGGGTGCGCCAGCAGCTGGACGAGCTCGGCGCCACCGAGACGAAGATCGTCGTGACCTCGGACCTCGACGAGTACGCCATCGCCTCGCTCGCGGCCGCGCCCGTCGACGCGTACGGCGTGGGCACCCAGCTCGTCACCGGCTCCGGGCACCCCACCTGCTCCATGGTCTACAAGCTGGTGGCCCGCGCCCACTCGGCCGACCCCAAGGCCCCCCTGGAGCCGGTCGCCAAGAAGTCGCTCGGCGCCAAGTCCTCGCTGGGCGGCCGCAAGTGGGCCGCGCGGCGGACCGACGAGCACGGCGTCGCCGAGGCGGAGGTCGTGGGCACCGGGCCCGTGCCCGCGGCGCTCGCCGACCGGGAGCTCCTGGTCGAGCTGGTCAAGGGCGGCGAGGTGGTGGCCCGCGAGCCGCTGGACGCGGTCCGCGACCGGCACGCCGCGGCCCGCGCGGGCCTGCCGCTCTCGGCGACCCAGCTGTCCCGCGGCGAGGCCGTGATTCCCACGGAATACATCTGACACGGGTGGGAAGGGGCGTCACCCTGGCCCCGTGGGCCCGCCATCCGCCCCCTCCCGCAACGTACGTGAAGTCTCTACGCTCGGTTCATCCGGCCGAGTCCCCCAACGATTCCCCGCCCTGCCGAGCCGAAGGAAACCCGTCATGCGCCGCGCACTGATCGTCGTCGATGTGCAGAACGACTTCTGCGAAGGCGGCAGCCTCGCGGTGGCCGGCGGCGCGGACGTGGCCGCCGCCATCACCGAGCTCATCGGCCAGGCACCGGCCGGCTACCGGCACGTGGTGGCCACCCGCGACCACCACGTCGACCCCGGCGGCCACTTCTCCGACCACCCGGACTACGTCGACTCCTGGCCGCCGCACTGCGTGGCGGGCACCGAGGGCGTCGGCTTCCACCCGAACTTCGCCCCGGCCGTCGCCTCCGGCGCGATCGACACGGTCTTCGACAAGGGGGCCTACTCGGCGGCCTACAGCGGCTTCGAGGGCGCGGACGAGAACGGCGTCCCCCTCGCGGAGTGGCTGCGCCAGCGGGAGATCACCGAGGTGGACGTGGTGGGGATCGCCACGGACCACTGCGTGCGTGCTACCGCTGTGGATGCGGCGCGGGAGGGGTTCAGGACCACCGTCCTGCTGGACCTCACGGCGGGGGTCGCCGCGGCCACCACGGAGGCGGCTGTCGCCGAGCTGCGGGCCGCCGGGGTCGAGCTCATCGGGAAGCCCGTCATGTGACCCGGGGTCCTGACTCGGGGCTCCGCCCCGGACCCCGCTCCTCAAACGCCGGAAGGGCTGGATTCATCGAGCGCCGGAGGGGCTGGATTCGCCTCTGGCGACCTGCGGTCGCGTCTGTCTCTTCAGTGCCCTGATCGGATGCCACAGCTCCCGCGCGTCATCCGGTGCCGTGCGCCATATGAGGCCGTCCGGGTGGTGCAGGACCGCCGTGACCTCGTCCGGCGTGGGGGGCTCCGCGTTGCCGCGGAGGTACACCGCCCGCATGCCGAGGTTGCGCAGCCGGGTCAGCGCCCTGGCCCGGTTCACGGCGTGCACGATCATGCGGACCGTGCCGCCGCCCGACGGGCTCGGCAGGGTCAGTGCCACCACCACGCTGCCGTTCGGCAGCTTGCAGAAACCTCCTGCGGACATGCTTCGTCACACCCCCGTGAGACATCGCGCGGGACCCCTGGCCGGGCCCCGCGTCAATAAGAAAGCCACAGCACGCACCTAAACACGATCGGCCGCCGCCCGCTAGAGGGCGACGGCCGATCATGGCTTGACCTGCGAAAACGCTAATTACTTCTTGGAGGGACCCACCTGGACCGTGATCGTCGAGCCGTCCTTGGGCTGCTTGATGATCTTGATCTGAGTGTTGGTGTCAGTGACCTTGACACTTCCCGTGGGGTTCTCCTTGTACCAGTAGGTGCCCTTGTGGTCGTCGAAGACCGGGACGCCCTTCTGGGACTTGATCTTCAGCGCGACGTCCGCGTTGTGGAGCGTGAGCTTGTCCGTCGCGAACTTGCTGAAGGGCGCGTCGAACGGCTGGATCTTGTTGCGCAGGATCGTGCCGTCCGACCACTTCAGCGGCTTGGCGTGGGCGTCCACCGGAAGGATCAGACCCTGGCCCGGGTGGGCGCTGGTGTTGTTGTCCTTCTGCGAGGTGTCCCACTGCCAGACCATCAGGCCGGTCTGGTACGGGTAGTGCTCGACCCAGTCGGGGCGCGACTGCGAGAAACCGAAGTTGTACGGGCCGACCTTGAGGGTCTTGTCGTACGAGACGTACTGACGGTTCTCGGCGAGGTAGTACTGGTCGTACTTCTTGGTGAAGGACTCGCCGATGCGCGAGAAGCCCTTCGCCGTCCAGCCGTTGTCGCCGCCCTCGGCACCGTCCTCGAAGAGCTTGGTGCCGTCCGCGGTGATCGCCAGGGCGTCGGCCGTGAAGCCCTTGCCGCCCGCGCCGCCGTCCGTGGAGTAGCGGAAGCGGACGTCGATCTTCTTGCCCGCGTAGGCGTCGAGCGGGAAGACCAGCTTCTTGTACTTCGCCGAGGCGCCGGTCAACGCGGGCTTGTCGCCGGCGTCACGGGTGATCGGCTTGCCGTCCGCGGTGCCGTCCACCGGCGTCCAGTTGGCGCCGTTGTCCGTCGAGACCTCGGTGTAGAGGTAGTCGTAGTTGGCCTCGATGTCCCACCAACCGTCAAGCGAGAGCTCGGCCTTGGACTTGCCGGTCAGGTCGACCGAGCGCGTCAGGGTGTTCTTGAGGTCGTCGCCCTGGTCGCTCCACCACTGCTTGGAGCCCTCGGTCGGCTTGGTGACCGTGGTGGTCACGGCCTTCTTCGGCAGGTCGACGACGAGCGCCTGGCGGTGCCGGGTGTTGTACTCGGAGACGCCCAGCTTGTGCTCGGACGTCGTCGCGGCCTTCGCCTTGGCGTAGTCGAGCCAGCCCAGCTGGAACTTGTCCCAGGCGGTCATGTCGCCCGGCAGGTCACCGATGGCGTCCTTGCCGGTGCCGAGCCAGGAGCCCGCCGACATCAGCGACCAGAAGCCGACCGAGTTCTCGCCCTTGCCCGAGGTGTCGTACAGGTCGGGCAGACCGAGGTCGTGGCCGTACTCGTGGGCGAAGACGCCGAGGCCGCCGTTCTCCGGCTGCATCGTGTAGTCGCCGACCCAGATGCCCGAGTCGCCGATCTGGGTGCCGCCGGCCTTGTTGTCCGCAGGACCGGTCTTGCCCGCGTCGTTGCCGTACGCGTACCAGCGGTGCGCCCACAGGGCGTTGGTGCCCTCGACGCCGCCGCCGGCCGACTCGTCCTCGCCCGCGTGGACGATCTGGAAGTGGTCGATGTAGCCGTCGGGCTCGTTGAAGTCGCCGTCGCCGTCGAAGTCGTAACGGTCCCACTGGTCGTACTTGGCGAGGTCCGTCTTGATCTGCTCGTCGGTGCGGCCCTTGGCCTTCTGGTCCTTGGACCAGGCGGTCACGCCGTCCTTGACCGCGTCCCAGACGTTGGGGCAGTTGGTGTCGCCGCAGTAGTTCGAGCCGTAACGGGCCTCGTTGTAGTCGACCTTGACCCAGTCGGAGACCTCACCGTCGACCGAGTACCGGCCGGAGGAGGTCTTCTCGTAGTAGGTCTTCAGGGACTCCTTGGTCTTGCCCTTGGAGTCCTTGCCCTTCCCGAAGTACAGGTCCTGGAAGTGCTTCTGGTTGTAGTCCTTCTGCCAGGCCGTGCTGTTGTCCTTGGCACGGTCCGGCTTGGCTATCTTGTTGTGCAGCGGTCCGGGCTTGCCGCCGTACTTCTTGACCGGCTGCTCGGGGCCCTCGGGACCGTCCGGGTCGTACATGGTCGTGTCGTCGACCTTGTCCCCGAACTCCACCAGGATCGTGAAGATCTTGTCGGTCTTCTCCCGGCCCAGCTCGACGTACTTCTTGTCGTCGAGCTTGACGACCTTGGAGCCGCCCTTCTTCTGGACCTTGGCGTCGCCCGCGACGACCTGCTGCAGGGCGGCCTTGCGCTGCTGCGCCTGCTGCTTGCTGAACGGTCCGTCCAGATCGTGGTCGACCTGCGCCTTGGCGCTCGACGGGTCCTGCCGGTCGACGGCCGGTGCCCCGCCCGAGGTGCCGGTGTCGGCCGTCGCGGTCGCCGCCGAGTACGTCGCGGCGGCCGCGGCCATCGCCACGGCCACCGCGGTGGCTCTGAACGTCCGTGTTCTGACTGTCACTTGATGCTGTCCTCCCCCGCGCCCGCGCGAGAATTGGCGGACCGAGATCCCGGTCGGAGGAGGTCCGCGCGCGATGTACGCGTCACAAGTGACGACATTCGACCGGAAGTACGGGAGAAAAGACAGACCTTGACTTGAACAGGCCAAGTGCACTATGCAGGCCGCCGGATCCGGTATCCGGACAGGGAGCACTCCCCCACCGAAAAGGCCAACGGGCGCGCCGTACCGTCCACTTGCTGGACGCCATGAACCCGTGCGCCCCCTGTGCTCCGGCACCGTGGGTTAGGTCACGCTTACCACCCGTTCCCGTCGGGCATGCAGCGGAATAGAGTCAATCGACGGTGCGCTACCGCGCGAGGCGTCACATCCCAAGTCGCCGCCGTCGAGCCCCCTTTGATTCGTATACAGCCGTTCATACATCCGCATTCACCCTCATGGCCAAAAGCGTGAGGGGATCACTGCCGAGGACGGATCACGTCATGCCTCGTCCCATGCCTCGTCCGACCACCGCACAGATCACCTACGGTTCCGTGACCGTCGTCTTCTCCACCCTCGCCATGCTGCTGCTCTCCCAGACCAGTTCCGGGGTCGGCATCGCGGTGATAGCCCTGGCCGCGCTCGGCCTCGGCCTCCTGGTGGCGCTGACGGTCCCGTTCCCCAAACCGGCCGCACCCGCGGCCAGGACCCTGGCCCCTCCCCCCGAGGAGCGCGTGCCTGCGCAACGCGGCGTGCTCGCCGAGTCGATGGCGAGCGAGTCCGCGCACCCGTAGCGAGTCCGCGGACCCCCCTGCGGGTCCGCGCCCCGTAACCGGGCAAGCGAAACGGCGGGCCCGTGGGAACGGACCCGCCGGATCAGGTGCCACCGCCGCACCTGGCGTCGGCGTCCTCGCGCCGACCGCCGCCGTGGTCAGGCGCTGACCACCACCGTCTTCGCGGCCTTGTCGTGCAGGCCCTGTTTGTAGGGCTTGTCGAAGAAGCTCCAGCCACCGCAGATCGCCGTCCAGATGCAGGCGCAGCAGAACGCGAACGGCAGCCAGAGGACGGCCGCGCGGGCCAGTGCCGTCTGGAGGGTGGGGGTCGCCCCGTCGTTGAGGTTCGCGACGCGCATGCCGAGCCACTTCTTGCCGAGCGTCTGGCCGCTCTTGGAGATCATGAAGCTGTCGTACGCGATGTAGAGCACGGCGGCCAGCAGGGACTGGCCGAACGACTTGCCCGTGTTCACCTTGTCCGGGTCGATGTCGTACTCGGACGTGCCGAAGAGCCACGACAGCAGGCCGACGACGATGCCCACCAGAATCATGTCGATGATGCGGGCCAGCACACGCTTTCCGCTGTCGGCGAGCGGCGGCATCCCGGCGAGGGGGTCCTGTCCGCCGTAGCCGCCGGGTCCGCCGCCGGACCCATACGGGTCACCCCCGTAGGGCGGGGGCGGCGGCGGAGTGCCGTAGGGGGAACCACCGCCGCCGTCTCCCGGGGGCGGACTCCCGTAGGGGGAGCCGCCGCCCGGTGGCGGGGTGTCGTACGGGGAGCCGCCGCCCTGCGGGGGCTGCTGCGGCGGCTGCTTCTTGAACGGGTCGTCGTCCGGGGGCGGGTATTGCGGCGGTTCGGTGCTCATGGCCCGAGTCGACCGTGAAGGACCACGCTCCGCATCCGGCGAGCGGCTGACCGGGTTACCCCGGCGGGCGTACGGGGGTCACGCCGCTGTCCCGCCCGCCGTCACCCGGCGACGAACGTATTGGCCGCCTTGTCGTGCCAGCACTGCTTCCAGGGCTTGTCGAAGAGGCACCACAGCACGCCCACGAGACCGATCACGAGGACGCCGGGCACGCTGTACACCAGCCACCGGCGCAGCGCCGCCCCGAACGAGGGCGTCTCGTGCCCCTCGATGTCCCGCACGTCGATCCCGCACACCTTCTTGCCGAGGGTGCGGCCCCACTTGGCGGTGGGCAGCGCCTCGTAGACGACGCCGAAGAGCAGCAGGACGGCGAGGATGAGGCCGAGGTAGCCCGCGGTGGTGCCGTCGAGGAGCCAGACCGTGGTCTGCTCGCCGGACATCTTCGCCGCGTCGATCTTGCTGTCGACGTGGTCGGCGGCCTTGGTGCCGAGCGGCAGCGCGGCGGCGCCGGTGACGGCGACGAGGACGACGGTGTCGATGAGCCGCGCCGCCAGTCGCCTGCCGAGTCCGGCCGGCCTGGCCGACGCCTGGGCCTGCGCGAGCGCGGCGAACGGGTCGCTGGCCACCGGCTTCCACGGCACGACGGGCTGTTCGTCGGCGCCCTGCGCCGGGGTCTGGCCGCCGGGTCCCGCGAGCTGGTGGACCTGCTGCGCCCAGGACGGCGAACCGCCGCCGGGCCCCGCGGTGACGGGCGAGGGGACACCGCCCGCGCCGACGGCACCGCCCTGCTGCGGCACGGAGTGCTGGGACTGGGGCTGGGGTTGAGGGGCCGCCGGCTGCGCGGGCGCCTGGGGCGGTACGGAGGCCTGCGCGGCGGCGGTCCCGGCGTCCCGTCGACCGGACTTGGGCCGCAGCGCGCGGATCGCCATGGTCCCTTCGGCGCCGCCGGAGGCCGCGGGCGTCGCGGCGCCGCCGGGCTTCGCCGCCGAGGGACCCGCGGGGGTCGCGGGAGTAGCGGGAGTGCCGGGGCTCGCGGGCCGCACGGGGCCCGTCGGGCGGCGGAACGTCACGGTGCCCTCGCCCGTGGGCGGCTTCGGGGCGCCCGGCCTTATGGCGCGGATCGCGACGGTGCCGGGGTTGCTGTGGTCGTCCGAAGGGGCGAGCGGCTCGGGGGCCTTGGGCATCTCCGGCGGCTTGGCGGCCTCGGCGGCGCCCGGTGCCACCGGCGTCCCCGCGGGCGTCCCTTCGTTCGGCACGCGCGGGTCGGCCTGTCCCTGCGCGCCCCAGGAGATCCGGCGCTCGGCCTCGCCGCCGAGGCCCGACTGCCGGGCGGCGTCGGCCTGCCAGGCGGAGGCGGGTTCGGGCCGCGCGCCGTGCTGCGCGGAGTCGTCGGCGGCAGGGACGGCGGCGGGTCCGGCGGCGGCCGCGGGCTCCTCGTCGAAGAAGACGGGCCCCGTCTCCTCCGCGGGCGCGGGGAACACCGGGGTCTGGACCGGGGCGGCGGTGCCCGCTCCGGGCGGGGGCGGCAGGGGTTCGCCGTCGGTCGGCGCGGGACGGCTCGTACCGGGCACCCAGGCGGCACCGTTCCAGTACCGGACATATCCGGGAATGGACGGATCCGGGTAGTAGCCTTCGCGGGGCCTGTCGTCGCCTGGGGCCGGAGTTGGGGCGCTCATGTCCGTCGTCCCGTATCTGCTCGGGGGTCTTTTAGGTGCTCCACATCTATCAGACCCCGGTGTCCCACTGGGCCGGTCCCGTCCTACGGACCACTTTCCGGGCACGCTCCCCACACATCCCCCGCGTGCCGCGCACCCCCGCCGGGCACCTCTTCGAAGTCGTCCGAAGAAACTTTCCGGAACTCGCGTAATGCTCCGGCGATCTCGCGCTCTCCACTCGTACGGGTCCGCTCCCAGCGGTCCCGCACGAGGAAAGGAAGCACCCGTCATGAACTCCGTGGTGGAACGCGAGCTCGAACTGAAGCTGGTCCTCTCGCCGGAACGGGCCATCCCCGTCCCGGCCCGCCTCACCTACCGCACCGACGACCCCTACGCCGTCCACATCGCCTTCCACATCGGCTCGGAGCACCCGGTGAACTGGACGTTCGCCCGCGAGCTCCTGGTGGAGGGGGTGTTCAGGCCCTGCGGTCACGGTGACGTGCGGGTCTGGCCGACGAAGGTGGAGGGGCGCAGCGTCGTCCTGATGGCGCTCAGCTCGCCGGACGGCGACGCGCTCCTGGAGGCCCCGGCCGCAGCCGTGTCCGCCTGGCTCGAGCGGACCTTGCGGGTGGTCCCTCCGGGCTCTGAGTCCGAGCAGCTCGGCATCGACGACGGCCTCGCCGAGCTGCTCGCACCCACCCCGGGCCGCGTCGACGAGCTGTGGCTGAGCGACCCCTGGCCCTCGGACGAGTCCAAGGACGGTGAGTGAGCTCCGCCGCCACGGGGGCGACCGCGGAGGACAACCGTCAGAAGAGCTTGCCCGGGTTGAGGAGCGAGTGCGGGTCGAAGGCCGCCTTGACGGCCTGCTGCATCTCCACTCCCACCGGGCCGATCTCGCGTGCCAGCCACTCCTTCTTCAGGACCCCGACGCCGTGCTCGCCGGTGATGGTGCCGCCGAGTTCCAGGCCGAGGGCCATGATCTCGTCGAAGGACTCGCGGGCGCGCCGTGCCTCGTCGGGGTCTGCCGCGTCGAAGCAGACGGTGGGATGCGTGTTGCCGTCGCCCGCGTGCGCGCAGACCCCGATGGTCAGGCCGTACTTCTCACCGATGCGTTCGACGCCGTCGAGCATGTCGGCGAGCCGGGTGCGCGGTACGCACACGTCGTCGATCATCGTGGTGCCCTTGACGGCTTCGAGTGCCGTGAGGGACAACCGCCGCGCCTGGAGCAGCAGTTCGGACTCGGCCGCGTCCTCTGCGGGGACCACCTGGGTGGCGCCCGCGGCGGTGCAGAGCGCGCCGACGGCGGCGAGGTCGGCGGCCGGATCGAGCGTGTCGAAGGCGGCGAGCAGCAGCGATTCGGTGGTCTCCGGCAGGCCCATGTGGGCCAGGTCGTTGACCGCCTTCACGGTCGTACGGTCCATCAGTTCGAGCAGTGAGGGGACGTGACCGCCCTCCATGATCTTGCAGACGGCGTCGCAGGCGGCCTTTGAGGAGCCGAACTCGGCGGCGAGGACCAGCTGTTGCGGCGGCTGGGGCTTCAGTGCGAGCACCGCGCGGACGACGATACCGAGGCTGCCCTCGGAGCCGACGAAGAGCCGGGTCAGGTCGTATCCCGCGACGCCCTTGGCGGTTCGGCGCCCGGTGCTCATCAGGCGGCCGTCGGCGAGGACGACGTCGAGCCCGAGGACGTACTCCGCGGTGACTCCGTACTTCACGCAGCACAGGCCGCCCGAGGCCGTGCCGATGTTGCCGCCGATGGTGCAGGTCTCCCAGCTGGAGGGGTCCGGCGGATAGTAGAGGCCGTGCTCGTTCACCGCGCGGGAGAGCGCGGCGTTGACGACGCCCGGTTCGACGACCGCGATCCGGTCGACGGGACTGATCTCCAGGATGCGGTCCATCTTGACGAGGGACAGCACGATGCAGCCCTCGCTGGCGTTGGCGGCGCCCGAGAGGCCCGTGCGCGCGCCCTGCGGGACGACGGGGACGCGCAGTTCGGTGGCGGTGCGCATGACGTGCTGGACCTGCTCGACGGTGCGCGGCAGGACGACCGCGGCGGGGACGCCCGCGGCGCAGAAGCTCGCCATGTCGTGGGAGTACGAGGACGTGACGTCGGGATCCGTGAGGACCGCTTCGGCGGGCAGGCCCTCGTGGAGGAGTTCGATGAGTGTGCGGCTCATGATCACAGCCTCGCACCCGGGGCCATCGGTGTGAACCCGTGTGCGACGCCGATCGGGCCGCCCGGGTGTGCTCGTCGTATTGACGCACAGTGAGGGTCATGGAGCCTTCGTTGCAGCCCTACGCGCAGCCCGCCGTGGAACCCGCGGGAGAGCCCACCGAGCAGCCCGCCCCGGCCCCCGCCGCGAGGCCCGGCATGCGGCCCGCGGTCAAGCGTGCCCTGCTCGCCGCCGTCGCGGGGAGCGTGGTGCTCGGCGGCGTCCTCGTCCTGCTGCCGGAGTCCGGCGGGAAGGCCGCACCGCCCGCGCTCGGACCCGCGGGGCGCGCCATGGTCGCCGTGGGCGCGGGCGTGCCCGCCGCGCTGCCCGATCTGACGGCGCTCATCGGGGAGCGCGAGGCGCAGGTGAAGGCGCATCCCCGTGACGACCAGTCCTGGGCGGTGCTCGGCTCGGCGTACGTGGCACGGGGCGCGCGGACCGCCGACGCCGCGTACTACCCGAAGGCGGAACGCGCGCTGCGCACCTCGCTCAAGGCCCGGCCGCAAGGCAACGCCGAGGCCCTGACCGGCCTGGCGACGCTGGCCAACGCCCGGCACGACTACCGCACCGCCCGCACCTGGGGCGAGCGGGCGGCCCGGCAGGCGCCGAAGCGGTGGACGGCGTACCCGGCGCTGATCGACGCCTACACCGGGCTCGGCGACGCGAAGGGCGTCGGCAGGGCCCTGGAATCGCTCCAGGAGCTGGGCGCGGGGCCCTCGGTGCTGGCGCGGGCGGGACAGGTCTACCGGGACCGGGGCTGGCGCGAGGACGCGGGCGCCGCGCTCGCCGACGCTGCGGCGCTGGCCGAGGCCCCCGCGGAGAAGGCGGCGTGCCTGGACCGCGTCGCCGATCTCGCCTGGGACCGGGGCGAGCCGGCGGAGGCACTGCGGTACTACGACGCGGCGCTCGCGGCCGACCCGGAGCAGCACGCGGCCCTCGCGGGCCGGGGCCGCGCCCTCGCCGCGCTGGGCCGCTCCTCGGAGGCGCTGCACGCCTACCGTTCGGCGCTCACCAGGCAGCCGATGCCCGAATACGCCCTGGAACTGGGCGAGTTGTACGAGTCCCTGAAGCTGATCCCGGCGGCGCGCGCGCAGTACGACGTGCTGCGGGCCCGGGTGAGGCAGGAGGGCGCGGGCGGGGTCAACAACGAGCGGGTGCTCGGCCTGTTCGAGGCGGACCACGGGGACGCGGACGCGGCGGTGGAGCGCCTGACCACCGAGTACAAGCGGCACGGCAGCCCGGCGACCGCCGACGCGCTCGGCTGGGCGCTGCACCGTTCCGGCGACGGCGAGGCGGGCCTGAAGCTGGTCACGAAGGCGATGGAGAAGGGCCCGCGCAGCGCCCTGTTCGCCTACCACCGGGGCCAGATCGAGCGGGAACTGGGCGAGTACGGGGCGGCGCGCCGTCACCTGGGCGAGGCACTGCGGATCAATCCGTTCTTCTCGCCACTGGCCGTACCGGCGGCGAAGGAGTCCCTGGCAGCACTGGGCGAACCGCCGGAGGGCGGCCCGGAGGAGATGTACGCGCCGCGCCCGGTGGCGCAGGCAGGCAGCGCCCCGTCAGGGGCGCGGGGAACTGCGCGCCCAGCCCCCAAGCCCCCGCAGGCGACAACGAACCTCAGAGAACCCCGGTCCCGATCAACGCGTTCCGGGTGACGAGGGCGGCCAGTTCCTCCTCGGCGAGCGCCTGAGTGCCCTCGGGCCGCCGCGGCAGCACCAGATACCGCGTCTCGGCGGTGGAGTCCCAGACGGTGATCTCCGTACGCTCAGGGAGCTCGACCCCGAACTCCCGCAGTACGGCACGGGGTTCACGCACGACCCGGGACCGGTACGCCTCGCTCTTGTACCAGCTCGGCGAGGGCCCGAGCAGCCGCACCGGGTAGCAGGAGCAGAGGGTGCACACGACGACGTTGTGGGTGTCGGCCGTGTTCTCGACGACGCGCAGCCGCTGCGGCTGGACGCCCCCGGCCGCGTAGCCGAGTTCGGTGACGGCGGTGGTGCCGTCGGCGAGCAGCCGGTCCTTGTAGGCGGGGTCGGTCCAGGCGCGGGCCACGACGCGGGCGCCGTTGAGCGGGCTCGCGCCGCTGAGGAACGCGTCGAGCAGCTCGTCCAGGGCCGCTCCCGCGACGATGCCGCGCTCCTCCAACAGGGTTTCCAGGCGCCGTACTTGACGTGAGATCAGCGCGTCCGCGTGCGTTCCGCTCATGACGTCCCGTCCTCCAAGTAGCTCTCCCACAGGTCGAGTACGACGTGGTGGTCGCCCTCGCCCCACAGCTCGCGGGCCGTGAACCGCACGGCGTACACCTGCTCGACGGGCGCGTCGTCCCCGCCCCGCGCGCGGACGTCGGCCAGCGGGTGGCGGCCCTCGGGCTCGACGACCACGCCGTGCTTGCCGCGGGCGTAGCGCGGCAGGCGGGTGTGGTGGGGCGGGTCGTGGTGCAGGGTGCGCACGGACGCGCCGGGCCGGAAGCGGTCACCCATCGAGCGCTCCGGGTTCGAGCACGCCCTTGCGTTCGAGCAGCGTGCGGATCGCGTGGAACCAGCGCTCGTAGTACGAGGCCGCCAGATACGCGGAGGGCTCCATCGTCTCGACGGCGTCCCTGAACTCGTCGAGGTTGTAGACGCCTTCCCGTACGAGTGCGCTGTTCAGGGCGAACACGCGCGCTTCCCAGTCGGCGTGGAAGGGCTCGGTGTCATCGCGGGTGTCGAGCGGCCCGAACCCCTGCATGCCACCGACGTCGTTGATCCTGGCCATGGCGGCACACTAGCCGCCCGGGAACGCACAATCGCCGTACAGGCACGAGGAGTTCGAGCCTGTCCGGCGATTGAGGACGAGCTGGGCGCAGCCCGCGACTGAGCCCGTTACAGATTGCCCCGCTTCTCCTGCTCCCGCTCGATCGCCTCGAAGAGCGCCTTGAAGTTCCCCTTGCCGAAGCCCATCGACCCGTGCCGCTCGATCATCTCGAAGAAGACCGTCGGCCGGTCCTGGACCGGCTTGGTGAAGATCTGGAGCAGGTAGCCGTCCTCGTCGCGGTCGACGAGGATCTTCAGCTCGCGCAGCGTCTCGACCGGCACGCGGGTCTCACCGGCCCACTCGCCGAGCGTGTCGTAGTAGGAGTCGGGGGTGTCCAGGAACTGGACTCCCGCCGCGCGCATGGTCCGTACGGACTCCACGATGTCGTTCGTGGCGAGCGCGATGTGCTGGACGCCGGCGCCGCCGTAGAACTCCAGGTACTCGTCGATCTGCGACTTCTTCTTGGCGATCGCGGGCTCGTTGATCGGGAACTTCACCTTGAGGGTGCCGTCCGCGACGACCTTCGACATCAGCGCGCTGTACTCGGTCGCGATGTCGTCGCCCACGAACTCCTTCATGTTCGTGAAGCCCATGACCTTGTTGTAGAAGCCGACCCACTCGTTCATCTTGCCGAGCTCGACGTTGCCGACGCAGTGGTCGATGGCCTGGAAGGTGCGCTTGGCCGGGGGCTCGACGATCGGCTTCGCGGGGCCGAATCCGGGCAGGTATGGACCGTCGTAGTCGACGCGCTCCACCAGCGTGTGCCGGGTCTTGCCGTAGGTGGCGATGGCGGCGAGCACGACGGTGCCGTTCTCGTCCTTGACCTCGTACGGCTCGGTGATGCCGCGCGCGCCGTGCTCGACGGCGTAGGCGTACGCGGCGCGCGCGTCGGGCACCTCGATGGCGAGGTCGACGACGCCGTCACCGTGCTCGGCGACGTGCGAGCTGAGGAAGTGGCCCCAGTCGGTGGAGGGCTTGATGACGGAGGTGAGGACGAAACGGGCGGCGCCGTTCGTGAGCACGTAGCTGGCGGTCTCGCGGCTGCCGTTCTCCGGTCCGGAGTAGGCCACGAGCTTCATGCCGAAGGCGGTGGAGTAGTAGTGCGCCGCCTGCTTGGCGTTGCCCACGGCGAAGACGACCGCGTCCATTCCCTTGACCGGGAAGGGATCGGCCTCGCGCGCGGTGTCGGGGGTGGTGTGGGTGGGGTTCGCGGAAGTTGCCATGGCCCGAGGCTCCCGCCGTTCCACAAGGTGCGCAATAGTTCGCGTTTTCAGTGGTCAATCTGCATAGCGACATACCAGTATGGGCGGGCTATCTGTACATCATGACCATCCCGGAGGCGGCATGGCGATCGATCATCTGGACGGCAGGCTCATCGTGCTGCTGGCGCGGGAGCCGCGTATCGGGGTTCTTGAGGCGTCCCGGCGGCTCGGCGTCGCGCGCGGCACGGTGCAGGCGCGGATGGACCGGCTTCAGTCCAATGGAGTCATCCGCGGATTCGGCCCGGAGGTCGATCCGGCCGCGCTCGGCTACCCCGTCACGGCCTTCGCGACGCTGGAGATCAAACAGGGGCAGGGCGCGGACGTACGGGCCCATCTGGCGGGCGTGGCCGAGGTGCTCGAACTGCACACCACCACCGGCCACGGCGACATGCTCTGCCGCCTGGTGGCCCGGTCCAACGCGGATCTCCAACGTGTGATCGACCGCGTCGTGGGTTTTGATGGCATCGTCCGGGCCTCCACGGCGATCGTCATGGAAAATCCCGTTCCGCTGCGGATCATTCCGCTGGTGGAACAGGCGTCCGAAGACCCCTGAGTCACGGACCCGTACGTCCGCGCCCCGGACCAATGGGTCCGGGGCTCAGCCCGTGAGTCCCTACGGAAGGACGAGGTGAGCACTTCAGTGAACTTCTGGGACTACCTCGGCAACCGTCATCAGCAGTTGCTGACGGACGCGTACCAACACGCCAGCGCCGTCTTCCAGTGCATGGTCGTGGCGACCGTCATCGGCGTACTGATCGGCGTCTTCACCTATCGCAGCGAGTGGGCAGGCAACTTGGCCACCACCGCCACCTCCACCATCCTCACCATCCCGTCGCTCGCCATGATCGGTCTGCTGATCCCGGTCGTGGGGCTCGGTGTCGCGCCGACCGTCATCGCGCTCACCCTGTACGGGCTGCTGCCGATCGTGCGCAACGCCATCGTGGGCCTGCGCGGCGTCGACCCCTCGCTCGTCGACGCGGCCAAGGGCATCGGGATGTCCAGGATCGCCCGGCTCTTCAAGGTGGAGCTGCCGATCGCCTGGCCGCCGATCCTGACCGGCATCCGCGTCTCCACCCAGATGCTGATGGGCATCGCCGCCATCGCCGCGTACGCGTCGGGTCCCGGACTCGGCAACGAGATCTTCCGCGGCATCGGCTCGCTCGGCTCCAAGAACGCGCTCAACCAGGTGCTCGCGGGCACGCTCGGGATCATCATCCTCGCGCTGCTCTTCGACGCCGCGTACGTCCTGATCGGCCGGCTGACGATTTCGAGGGGTATCCGTGTCTGAGACCACCACCGAGACCGCGAAGGACGAGGCCGCGGGGGCCTCCGGCAGCTCAGGGACGTCCGGCGCGACGATCGAGCTGGAGAACCTCACCAAGCGCTACCCGGGCAGCGCGGAACCGGCCGTGGACAGCGTCAACATGGAGATCAAGGCGGGCGAGCTCGTCATCTTCGTGGGGCCCTCGGGCTGCGGCAAGTCGACGACGCTGAAGATGATCAACCGCCTGATCGAGCCGACCAGCGGGCGCATCCGCATCAACGGCGAGGACGTCACCGACATCGACCCGGTGAAGCTGCGCCGCAAGGTCGGCTACGCGATCCAGTCGTCCGGCCTCTTCCCCCACATGACGGTCGCCCAGAACATCGCGCTCGTGCCGAAGATGATCGGCTGGGGGAAGTCGCGGATCACCGCGCGGGTCGAGGAGATGCTCGACCTGGTCGGCCTGGACCCGGGCGAGTTCCACGGCCGCTATCCGCGCCAGCTCTCCGGCGGCCAGCAGCAACGCGTGGGCGTGGCAAGGGCGTTGGCCGCCGATCCGCCGGTGCTCCTGATGGACGAGCCGTTCGGCGCCGTCGACCCCATCACCCGCGACCACCTCCAGGACGAGCTGATCCGGCTCCAGCACGAGCTGCACAAGACGATCGTCTTCGTCACGCACGACTTCGACGAGGCCATCAAGCTCGGCGACCGCATCGCGGTGCTGCGCGAGCGCTCGCACATCGCGCAGTTCGACACCCCCGAAGCGATCCTCACCAACCCCGCCGACGACTTCGTCTCCGGGTTCGTGGGCGCGGGCGCGGCCCTCAAGCGGCTCAATCTGACGCGCGTACGGGACGTGGAGATCGCGGACGTGCCCACGGTGACGATCGACGACCCGCTCCAGGACATCTTCAACAAGCTGCGCGCGGGCGGCACCAACGAGCTGCTGCTGCTCGACAAGCGCGGCCGTCCCTACAAGTGGCTGCGACGCGGCGACCTGATGCGCGCGAAGGGTTCGCTGGCGCGTGCGGGCACCCTCGTGCACGACACGGTGACCCGTGACGCCACGCTGCGCGACGCGCTGGAGGCGGTGCTCACGGACAACGCGGGCCGGGTCGCGGTGACCGGCAGGCGCGGCGAGTACACGGGCGTCGTCGACATGGAGACGCTGATGAACTCCGTGCACGAGATGCTGGAGGCCGACCGTCTCGACGCCGTGGAGCACCAGCACGAACTGGAGGAGCAGCGCGCCCAGTTGACCCACCAGGCGCAGGAGGGCGACGGCGGGGAGGCCCAGGGATGAGCCCGGACGCGCGTCGCCCCGAGGGCGAGCACGAGGTCAAGGGGCTCGCCTTCCGCGACGAGGGCGAGGCCGAACAGGAGGCCGCGCCACCGAAGGTGCCGGACAAGCAGCCACCCAGGGTGACCTGGCAGCGGCTGGTCTTCCTGCCCGCGGTGCTCGCCGTGATCCTGCTGCTCACCTGGTGGTGGTTCCAGCAGGCGGACCTCGACTCGATCTCGAAGAACGCGCTGGCCGACGGCAACGTGTGGCTCAGGCTCCGCCAGCACGTCCAGCTCACCGCGATCTCCACCTTCTTCGTGCTGATCATCGCGATCCCGCTGGGCATCCTGCTCACCCGCAAGAAGCTGCGCAAGGCGGCCCCGGCCGCGATGGCGCTGGCCAACATCGGGCAGGCGACCCCGGCGATCGGCCTGCTCGCGCTCCTGGTGATCTGGCTCGGCATCGGCGAGAAGGCCGCCCTGATCGGCATCATCATCTACGCCGTACTGCCGGTGCTCTCCAACACGATCGCGGGCCTGAAGGCGAACGACCCGACGCTCCTGGAGGCCGCGCGCGGCATCGGGATGTCCCCGCTCGGGGTGCTCGGCAAGGTCGAACTCCCGCTCGCCGTACCGCTGATCCTCGCGGGCGTGCGGACGGCGCTCGTCCTGAACGTCGGCACGGCGACCCTCGCCACCTTCGGCGGTGGCGGCGGCCTCGGCGACCTGATCACCACGGGCATGACCAATCAGCGCATGCCGGTCCTGATGCTCGGCTCGATCCTGACGATCGCGCTCGCGCTGCTGGTCGACTGGCTGGCGTCGCTGGCCGAACTGTTCCTGCGTCCGCGCGGGCTGGAGGTGCGGTCATGAGGGTCTCGACGCGTACGGCGGCGATCGGCGCGGTGGCCGTCTCGCTGCTCGCCGGGTGCGGGCTCACCAGCGGCAGCCCGATGGTCGACGACGTCAAGCCGGGTTCGGTCGGCAAGGGCCTGCCCCTGAAGGGCGCGGACCTGACGGTGACGTCCAAGGAGTTCACCGAGCAGCTTATCCTCGGCGCGATCATGGGCATCGCCTTCCAGGCGGCGGGTGCCGACGTGCTCGACCGCACCGGGATCCAGGGCTCGATCGGCGCGCGCGAGGCGGTCAAGAGCGGCGACGCGGACGCCATGTACGAGTACACGGGCACCGCGTGGATCACCTACCAGGGCAACTCCAAGCCGATCACCGACCCGCAGAAGCAGTGGCAGGCGGTGCGGGAGGCGGACCTGAAGAACGGCATCACCTGGCTGCCGCCCGCGACGCTCAACAATACCTACGCGCTGGCCATCAACAAGAAGAACGAGGCCAAGTACAAGCCGAAGACGCTCTCCGACGTGGCGGCCCTCTCCAAGTCGGACCCGAAGGCGGTGACGCTCTGCGTGGAGAGCGAGTTCGCCTCGCGGGACGACGGTCTGCCCGGCATGCAGAAGGCGTACGGGATGAAGATCTCGAACTCCAACATCACCAAGATGGACACCGGGATCATCTACACCCAGGTCTCCAAGGGGACGTGCACCTTCGGCGAGGTGTTCACCACCGACGGCCGCATCAAGGCGATGGACCTGTCGGTGATGGCGGACGACAAGCACTTCTTCCCCAACTACAACGCGGCTCCCGAGATCAACAGCAAGTCGCTGAAGGAGCACCCGGAGATCGCGGAGGTCCTCGCGCCCATCACCGCGAAGCTGAACAACACGGTCGCGCGGGACCTCAACTCCAAGGTGGACGTGGAGGGCCAGGACCCGCACGAGGTGGCGAAGGACTGGCTGATCAAGGAGGGCTTCGTCAAGGAGTGACCTTCCGGCCACGTCCAGAGTTGCAAAGACTCCGTTGCAAAAACTGTTGCAACGGAGTCTTTGCAACTCTACGCTGCCGTACATGCCGGAAGACCCGCAGCCGCCGCCCCGCAACGTCCACCACCTCAACCCGCGCTCACTGCGCGGCCTCGCGCACCCGCTGCGCATGCGCCTGCTCTCCTCGCTGCGCCTGGAGGGCCCGGCGACCGCGTCCCAACTCGCCGCGCGCCTGGGCGAGTCGAGCGGGGCGACCAGCTATCACCTGCGCCAGCTCGCGGAGTACGGCTTCGTCGAGGACGACCCGGAGCGCGGCAAGGGCAGGGAGCGGTGGTGGCGCTCGGCCCACCAGGGCACGCGCACCGACGAGGACCTCATCCGCGACCGCGACCCCGAGGTGCAGGGGGCGCTCTCCACCCTCCTGTTCGAGTACGCCACGCAGCGCGCGCAAGAGGTGACCACCTGGATCGCCACCCGGCACGAGTGGTCGCAGGAGTGGGACGAGGCGGCGGACACCAGCGACTTCACCCTGCACCTGACGCCCGCGCTCGCCCGCGAGCTGAGCCTCAAGGTGTCCGCGCTGATGGAGAGTTACCGCGACTCGGTGCCCGCGGAGGGCACGCCGGACGTCGCCCAGGTGCGCGTCCACTCGCACATCTTCCCCACCCGGCCGAGAGCCGACAAGGACTGAGAGGGGCACGCCATGCACGCCGACATCCACCTGATGCTGCACCACGACCGCGCCGGGGAATTACACCGCACGGCACCCGCCCGCAAGCCTCCGCGGTACGCGCTGCGCAGGCAACTGGGCTGGACGATGGTCGAGTTGGGCCTGCGCCTGGTCAGCAGCTCGGGACCTTCTCGCCCTTCTCCAGCGCCCGCAGCGCGTCAACCGTGCCCGTCAGCGTGGTGATGGGGATGAGCTTCAGTCCCTTCGGCAGCTCCGACTGAGCGTCGCCGCACTCCGCCTTCGGGACCAGGAAGACCGTCGCGCCGTCGCGCCGCGCGGCCTGCGTCTTCAGGGCCACGCCGCCGACCGGGCCGACCTTGCCGGAGTCCTTGATCGTGCCGGTGCCCGCGATGGTGCGGCCGCCCGTGAGGTCGTGTCCGCTGCCGTCGCCGTCGAGCTTGTCGATGACGCCGAGCGCGAGGAAGAGGCCCGCGCTGGGCCCGCCGATCTTGCCGAGGTCGGCCTCGACCTTCACCTTGTCGGTGCCGGCCACGCCGTTCGCCTTCAGATACGACAGGGCCGCCTTCGTGGCGTCGTCCTGCGATTCCTTCATGTCGCCGAGATTGTGCTTCTCGACTTCCTTCTCGTCGTCACCGACCGGGTAGACGGCCTCCTTGGGCATGACCGCCCGGTCGGTGCGGAACCAGCCGTCGATCACGTCGCCGAGACGGACGTCCGTCTGCGGCCCCGTGGCCACGATGGTCGTCATCCGCAGCTCGCCCTTCGTGTCCCGGGTGGGCGCGCCGGTGATCTTGAGGACCGGCTTCCCCTCGTACTCCCCGAGTACGTCCGCCGTACCG
Source organism: Streptomyces sp. NPDC087300 (assembly GCF_044744425.1). NCBI lineage: Bacteria > Bacillati > Actinomycetota > Actinomycetes > Kitasatosporales > Streptomycetaceae > Streptomyces > Streptomyces sp. NPDC087300. The sequence continues at coordinate 62,192 of NZ_JBIUYI010000011.1, read as the reverse complement.
CCGGGCTGGGCCACGGCGAACGGCAGCGGCGCGAGGCCCGCGACGGCGAGCAGGGCCACGACGGGCAGGGCGCAGAGGGCGGTGGCCTGGAGACGGGTGAGGCGCGCGAGGGAGAACACAGGGCCAATCTAACGTGCGTCGCCGATCTGCCACGGGGCGCCGTCGATCGCCGGCTGCGCCGGGCTCGTCCTCGAACGCCGGACGGGCTGATACGCCTCAGCGCAACGCGTCCGCTACTTCTCGCGCCGCGTCGACCACCCGGGGGCCGACCCGCTCCGGCACCGAGTCCGACAGCATGACGACCCCCACGCTCCCCTCTATGCCCGTCACCCCGACCAGCGGCGCCGCGGCCCCGCTCGCGCCGGCCTCCAGCTCGCCGTGGGTGAGCGCGTAGCCGGGGTCGGTGACCAGGCCCTGGCGGGCGGCGAGGATCGCGCGGCCCGCGGCGCCGCGGTCCAGGGGGTGTCGGAAACCCGTGCGGTAGGCGACGTGGTAGTCGGTCCAGGTGGGTTCCACCACCGCGACCGCGAGCGCTTCCGTCCCGTCGACGAGGGTGAGGTGCGCGGTCGCCCCTATGTCCTCGGCGAGCGAGCGCAGCGCGGGCAGCGCGGCCTCCCGCACCAGCGGGTGCACCTGGCGGCCCAGGCGCAGCACGCCGAGGCCGACGCGGGCGCGGCCGCCCAGGTCGCGGCGGACGAGGGCGTGCTGTTCCAGGGTGGCGAGCAGGCGGTAGACCACGGTGCGGTTCACGCCGAGCTTGTTGGACAGCTCGGTGACCGTGAGGCCATGGTCGGTGTCGGCCAGCAGCTTGAGGACGCGCAGTCCTCTGTCGAGCGTCTGGGAAGTCTCCGCGGTCACGACGCCCACTCCTTAGGTGAGGGTCGGCGGCCCCCCTACGCGGCGGTTGCGTCGCCGGTCCCGTGGGCGACGCGCGTCAGAGGCCGCCGGTCGGAACACCGGCTGCGCTCCGCGGCGGCGCTGCCACGGGGCGTGTGCTTTGCGGGGACATTAGCGAGGCCGTCCCGCTGAGCGGAAGACTTCGTCCAGAATCCGGGCACCGCGGCGCCCCTAGCGCCCCCACTTGCCCCGTTACGCGGGGTGAATGCGCGGGAGGGCTTGCACGACCTCCGCACAAGCCCTCCGCAGTCGGAACATCCCGCTCCCCGGCCGCCGGGGCGGCCCGGGGTTCACTTCATGCGGGTGGCCCACTCCTGGACCTTCTCGATGCGCTGGCGCAGCTGCCCCGCCGTCGCCTCCGCGCTCGGCGGCCCGCCGCAGGTGCGCCGCAACTCGGTGTGGATCACGCCGTGCGGCTTGCCTGTCTGGTGGACGTACGCGCCGACCATCGTGTTGAGCTGCTTCCTGAGCCCGAGGAGTTCCTTGTGGGAGACCACGGGGCGCCGCTCGGCCGGGAGTTCGAGGAGATCGGCCTCGTCGTCCGGCTTCTTCTTGCTGTGGGCGATCTGCCGCGCCTGCCGCTTCTGGAGCAGCATCTGCACCTGGTCGGGTTCGAGGAGCCCGGGGATGCCGAGGTAGTCCTGCTCCTCTTCACTCCCCGGGTGGGCCTGCATGCCGAACTCGGCGCCGTCGAAGAGGACGCGGTCGAAGACGGCCTCGGACTCCAGGGCCTCGAAGGAGAACTGTTCCTGCTCGCCGGTGTCCTCGTCCTCCTGCTTGTTCGCCTCGTCCATCTCGGCCTCGGACTCGGCGTAGGGGTCCTCCTCGCCGTCCTTCTTCGGCTTGTCGAGCACGTGGTCGCGCTCGACCTCCATCTCGTTGGCGAAGCCGAGCAGGTCGGGGACGGTGGGCAGGAAGACGGACGCGGTCTCGCCGCGCCGCCTGGACCGCACGAAACGGCCGACGGCCTGCGCGAAGAAGAGCGGCGTGGAGATGGTCGTCGCGTACACGCCGACCGCGAGGCGCGGCACGTCGACGCCTTCGGACACCATGCGGACCGCGACCATCCAGCGGTCGTTGCCCTCGGCGAAGTCGTCGATTCGCTTGGAGGCGCCGGTGTCGTCGGAGAGGACGACGGTCGCCTTGGTCCCGGTGATCTCGCGGATCAGCTTGGCGTAGGCGCGCGCGGAGTCCTGGTCGGAGGCGATGACGAGGCCGCCCGCGTCCGGGATGGCCTTCCTGACCTCGGTGAGCCGCTTGTCGGCGGCCTTGAGGACGTTCGGCATCCACTCGCCGCGCGCGTCGAGCGCGGTGCGCCAGGCCTGCGAGACGGCGTCCTTGGTCATGGGCTCGCCGAGCCGGGCCGCGATCTCGTCGCCCGCCTTCGTGCGCCAGCGCATGTTGCCGGAGTACGAGAGGAAGATGACGGGCCGCACGACGCCGTCGCCGAGCGCGCTGCCGTAGCCGTACGTGTAGTCGGCCGATGAGCGCCGGATGCCGTCGTTGCCCTCCTCGTACTGGACGAAGGGGATCGGGTTCGTGTCGGACCTGAACGGCGTACCGGTGAGCGCGAGGCGCCGCGTGGCGGGCTCGAACGCTTCGAGGCAGGCCTCGCCCCAGGACTTCGAGTCACCGGCGTGGTGGATCTCGTCGAGGATCACGAGGGTCTTGCGCTGCTCGGAGCGGTTGCGGTGCAGCATCGGGCGTACGCCGACACCGGCGTAGGTCACGGCGACGCCCTGGTACTCCTTGCTGAGCGGGCCCGCGCTGTACTCCGGGTCCAGTTTGATGCCTATACGGGCGGCCGCCTCGGCCCACTGCTTCTTCAGGTGCTCGGTCGGCGCGACCACGGTGACCTGCTGCACGACGTGGTGGTGCAGCAGCCAGGAGGCGAGCGTGAGCGCGAACGTCGTCTTGCCGGCGCCGGGGGTGGCGACGGCGAGGAAGTCTCTCGGCTGCTCCTGGAGGTACCGCTCCATCGCGCCCTGCTGCCAGGCACGCAGCTTGTTCGCGGTGCCCCAGGGCGCACGCCCCGGGAAGGCGGGCGAGAGGTGGTGGGAGGAGTTGGCGGCGGCGCTGGTGGTAGTCACGGTCTCCGGGTTCGCGGGTCGGCGGCACGTATGACAACCGGGCCACCTTACCGGTGATGTGTTGACGTACCCGTGAGATCAGGGCGGGTGCCGGGACGGGTGCGACGGGTCTCACACGCTCACCTGCACGGACCTCTCAGAGTGTCCGTTCCTTGAGCCGCGTGCCGATCCAGGAGCCGGCGAGGGCGACCGCCGCCATGGGCAGGAAGACGGCGACGAAGGCACCGGGGTGGGACGCGCTCACGTCGGAGGCGCCGTGTGCCGTGCCGACCGTGCCGCCGCCGAGCGCGGCGAACGCGGCGCCGCCGACGGCGAGGAGCAGGACGTTCGAGAGCCCGTCGGAGATCTGGAGCGCGGCCGAGTTCGACCCGGCGTCGGCGGGCGGCGAGAGCCGGAGCAGCAGCACGCTGGTGGAGGCGATGACCATGCCCATGCCGAAGCAGCCGAAGGCCCAGGCGACCGCGACGATCCACACGGGCACGGACGCGATGAGGACGGTCGGCGCGGCGGCGATCGCGGCGGCGACGAGCACCATCCCGAAGGCGACGAGGCGGCCCCTGTACGGCTCCATGCGGGGCCTGGACTGGACGTAAGAGCCGAGGGCCCAGGTCGCACCGCCGACGGCGAGCGAGAGCCCGGCCATGGTGGGGCTGAGCCCGCGCTGCGTGACGAGCATCAGCGGCACGAAGGACTCGGCCGCGATGAACGACCCGGCGGCGACGCCGCGAAGCAGCACCACGGAGGGCAGCCCGCGCGCGGCCCGGTACGTCCCCTTGGGCAGCAGCCCGAGGACGGCGGGCACGAGGACGGCCGCGCCGACCGCGGCGGGCACCAGCGAGAGCCACCGCAGGTCCTGCCCCGCGTACTGGAGGAGCCCCGCCCCCAGCGAGATCCCCAGCGCGAGCCGGATACGGCGCCGGTCGAACGCGGCGACGGGCGCGGACGGGTCGACGGGCCCTGACGCGGTCCTGCGTATCGCGGGCAGCGCGAGGGCGAGCGGCGCGACGACGAGGACGGGGATGCCGACGAAGACCCAGCGCCACCCGAGGTGCTCGGTGACGGTCCCGGACACCAGCGGCCCGACCACGGACGGCACGACCCAGCTCGCCGCGAACGCCGCCATGATCGAAGGCCGCAGGTGCTCGGGGTAGGCGCGGCTGACGATCACGTACAGCGCGACGATGACGAGCCCGCCGCCGAGCCCCTGGACGGCGCGTCCGGCGATGAACAGCCACATCGCGCCCGCGGTGCCGCTGAGCATCAGCCCCGCGGCGAAGAGCCCGATCCCCGTGGCGAGCGGCCCGAGCGGACCTCGCCGGTCGGCCCACTGCCCGCTGAGCACCATGCCGAAGAGGCTGGTCGTGAAGTACCCCGAGAACGCGAAGGCGTACAGGGACACCCCGTCCAGCTCACGCGCGGCGACGGGCATCGCGGTCCCGACGGCGGTCGCCTCGAAGGCGATGAGGAGGACGACGGAGACGATGCCGACGCTGAGCGCACGGTAGTCCTTGCTGAGGACACCGCCGGTTCCCTGCGGGGCGGGCGGGGCCATGGGGTCGGCGGCGACGCCGGTGTCGGTCATGCGGCCAGGGTAAGAGGCGTGCCCTGCTTTTGCCCCTGTCGGGAGGTGGGGTCGGACTGGTCCCTTGGTCTTACGTCTTACTGGCCCCTGGGCCTTCAGCGTTGGGTGTGGTTGATGAAGGCGGACCAGGCGCTGGGGGTGACGGTGAAGTGGGGGGCGGTGGGGGTTTTGGAGTCGCGGATGTGGATGGCTTTAGGGGTGGCAGCGACCTCTACGCAGTCTTCGCCGTTGCTGCTGTCGCTGTAGCTGCTCTTGCGCCACTCAAGCGCGACCTCGACGCAGTCGTCGCCCTCGCTGCTGCTGCTGTAACTGCTCTTGAACCACTCCAGCTCGGAGGCGTTCCCGGCAGAAGCCTTGCCGATCATGTTTCTCCCAGCATTCGCTCGATGAAGGCCAGCGACTCCCGTGGCCTGAGAGCCTGGGTCCGGATCATTCCATAGCGCAACTCCAGGATCCTGAGCTGCTTCGGATCGGACACAGGGTGGCCGCTGAAAGCCCCGTCGGAGCGCCCGACTCCCGTGCCGTCGCGGAACTTCAGCACTTCGATCAGGCCTCCCATTCCGGAGTGACTCTCGCAGTCGAGCGGCATCACCTGGAAAGTGACGCCTCTCAACTGGGCCACCTCCGCGAGGTGTTCCAGTTGTCGCCGCAGGGCCATTGTCCCTCCGATGGTGCGGCGCAGCGTCGCCTCTTCCTGCACGAAGTTGAGGGCAGGCGCAGGCGAGCGCTCGAAGATCACTCGCCGGGCCATACGGGCCGCCACGAAACGCTCCACCTGGTCCTGCGAGTCGACGTCCCAACCAGGCTCATCCACACCGTCGTTGCGTTCTTCCACCACGCCCACCTCCGCCGTACCGTCCAAGCCCAACGCGCACTCGTACCCGGGCGGCACCCGGGACAGCCGGGACAGGCCCGGACAAGCGTGGGACAAACTCCGTACGCACCTCCCGCACCACTGTGCACGGAATGCGCGCGCGGCCACGCTGAGTGACATGAACCAGGAATTCACCCGCCTGCGGACACTCAACCCCGCACACCAGTTCACGATCCTGCTCTCGGCGACGCGCAGGGGCGCGCGGCTGGCGCGGCTGCTCACGCGGGAGCAACTCCGCAGTTGGGGAACGCCGTTCGAGGACGGCGAGCAGATCGTCGCCGAGCTGGCGAACAACGCCGTGCTGCACGGCCACGTACCCGGCAGGAGTTTCCGGCTCGTGCTGACGCTCGCGGCGACGGACACGCTGCGTATCGAGGTCACGGACGCGCGGGCGGAGGAACTGCCGCGGGAGGCCGGGCTCCCGGTCGCGGACGCGGAGTCGGGCCGGGGCCTGTTCCTGGTCGAGGCGTACGCCGACCGTTGGGGGACGGAGCCCGGCCCGGCCCCCTGCAAGACGGTCTGGGCGGAGATCGACGCGGTGGCGGCGGGCCGCGGGACGTGACCGGCTCAGCCCATGGTCCGGGAGCCGTCCAGGGACTCGCGGATGATGTCGGCGTGACCGGCGTGCTGCGCGGTCTCGCCGATGACGTGGAGCAGGACGCGGCGGGCCGACCACCGGGTGCCGGGCTCGAACCACGGGGCGTCCGGCAGCGGGTGGCTCGCGCCGAGGTCGGGCAGGGAGCGGACCAACTCGTCGGTGCGGAGCGCGACTTCCTCGTACGCGGCGAGGACACCGGCCAGCGTCTCGCCGGGCAGCAGCCGGAACCCGTCGGCGCGCCGGGCCCGGTCCTCCTCGGTCATGTCGGTCACGCCGCCGAGGGCGGAGGTGCCTTCCAGGATGAAGGCGGCCCAGACCCGCTCGACCGCCGTGACGTGCTTGACCAGACCGCCCAGGCACAGCTCGCTCACGGTGGTCCGCCGCCCGGCCTGCTCGTCGGTGAGGTCGCGGACGGTGAATCGCAGGCTGCGCCGGTGCTGGGCCAGCGTCGTCAGCAGGTCTGCGCGCTCGCCGGTGGCGTCCGTCGTCCCGCTCATGGCCGCACTCATGGTCTCGCTCATCGTGTCTGCCTTCCGTTGCACCGGTACGTCGCCGAACAGGTGCGACGTTAGACGGCAACTAGGTCAGTTCATGGCCTAGTTGGAAAGTGACGCGACCGCACCCGCTCACGGGCCGAACCCGGATCGCGGAGCCGCGCACCCCGGCCGCTCCCGACGCCAAAGACAAAGAACCAGGGAAAGAACCAACCAACCCCGCCCCTCCCCCGCCGCATCCACTCAACTGTGCGCTCGCACGCGCGATCACTCACACGGGTGATCGATGCCAACTTCGCCGGCGATCAAGGGATTTGGTCGGGCAGGGTCGGCGCAGACACACCGGACGGGTGTCACCGACAACCGCACACATGAGACGGCCCCCGCAGGGACTGCAATCCCACGCGAGGGCCTGACCACCAAGGAAGCGAGACCTTCCCGATGGCTGAGCAGCAGCTTAACGCGCCCCCGCGCGCCCGGTCCGCCCGTTCCCACCGCTCTCACCGCTCTCACCGCTCTCACCGCTCTCACCGCTCTCACCGCTCTCACCGTTCTCGAAACGGAGTCGGTCATGTGACCGAAAACCACCCGGATCAATTCACCGTCGTAGGCGACCACCTGACCCAGCACCCGGACCTGAGCCTGACCGCGCTCGGCCTGGCCGCTCACATCCAGTCGCTTCCCGAGGGCGCACCGGTCGGCATCAAGGCCCTGGCGGCGAAGTTCCCGGAGGGCGAGACCCGGATCGCGGCGGCCCTGCGGGAGTTGGAGGCGCACGGCTATCTGGCCCGCATCAAGGAACGCATGCCGTCCGGCCGGATCGTGACCCGCACCATCTCGTACAACAAGCCCCAGCCCCGCCCCGCCGCCGCCACACCGCGCCGCGAACCGGCGCCCGAGCCCGAGGAGCCGGAACCAGCGGCGTCACCGGACCCCTCCCTGGAGGGGCACCGCGCGGCCACGGAACTCCTCACGACCCTGCGCCGCGACGACCCCCGCCTGCTCCTCTCCGAACGAGACGTACGCCGGCTGGCCCCGGCGACGACGGCGTGGCTGGACCGGGGCATCACCCCGGAGGCGGTACGTCACACACTCACGGCAGGCCTGCCCACGGCACCGATCCACCGCCCGGCGGCGCTCCTGGCCCACCGTCTGACGGAGTTCCTGCCACCCCCGCTCCCGGCACCCCCGCAGCGGCCCGTCCCACTCCAGAACCGCGACGGCTGCGACCGCGCCTTCCGCTCACCGGAGCCGGGCCACTGCCCGCCGTGCCGTACCCGGAACCGAGCTGCCGCCTAGCATGAAAGTCATGACTCCTGCCTCAGGCGAGCGACGACGAGGAGCGAACGACATGACCATCGCCCCGGACAGCAAGCGCACGGCCAGCCACACGTACCGGGCCATGCGGGAGTTCGTGCAGTCGATGGACGACACCCTCCCCGGCAAGTTCGAGATCACCAAAGAAGGAATCGTCCACGACATGATGTCGCCGACCGGCCCTCACGAGCTCACCGCTCTGCGTATCCGGAAACGCCTGGAGAAGGTCATGCCGGAAGAGCTGGTGGCTCACACGGGCACTCCGGACGTGGAAGACCTGCCGGAGGGGATCATGCGTCACCCCGACGTCATGGTGATCGCCGAGGCCGACATGGAAATCCAGGGCGCCTTCGACCCGCGCACGCTCGTCGCGGCCATCGAGGTCGTCTCCCGCTCCAACCCTGACAACGACTGGGTGGGCAAGATGCGGGACTACCCCCTCGTGGGCATCCCCGTGTACGTGATCTTCGACCCGCGCACCGGCTCGGGCGCGGTCATGACCGACATCCATCCGACCCCGGACGGGCCCCGCTACGCGACCCGCAAGGACTTCGTTTACGGCGAGCCCGTGACGATCACGGACTGGACGATCCCCACGGAGAACCTGCCGCGGTACGTCTGAGTGCCGAGTGCGCGAGGTCGACACCGACCCGGCCGGGGGCGTACCGCTGTCGTGGGTGGGGGCGGGTGGGTGGGACGAGGCAGCGGCGGCACGGTTCAGAGCCTGGCGGCCTACACGGACCGGCACGGCGCGGACCGGCTGGACCGGCACGACGCGGACCGGCTCGACCGGTGCGGCGCGGATCGACTCGACCGGTGCGGAGCACATGCGCCCGCGTGTCGCGGAGAGGCGACGTTCAGGCCCGGCGCCCAGCCCGACGTACAGCCGTGCGGTGATCTACGGGGCTCTGTTACACGACCTACAACCGGTCGTAATGGTGGGTGATTTACCTTTATTCCGCACTCGCCGGACAGCACCGGACGGCAGAGGGCAAAACGTCTGAACCGTGCGGACCCACCGGACCAGTGGACCCGCGCCGTGCGAGAGCACACCACCGCATCGTGATAGGGGAACACGCCGTTATGCGCACCATCACCCACCGCCGCAACGCCCTCCGTACCGCCGCCGTCTCGGTCATCGCCGGTACGGCCCTGCTGGCCCCGGCCGCCGCCGCCCTGGCGAGCACGCCCGCGCCGCAGAGCCCCGCCGTCGCACGGGCCGCCGCCGCGAAGGACGTGAAGATCGACATCGGTGCCGGTGTCACCATCACCGTCAAGGGCGGCAAGCCGTACTACAACGGCAAGGTCATCAAGCCGGGCGGGACCGTGAACGACGGCATCTACGTCCACCTCAGCGCCGACGGCAAGCGCCTGTACAGCAAGACGCAGGGCGGCGGCGTCCCGTACACGATCTGGGACGTCAAGACCGGCAAGCGGCTCGGCAGCCAGCAGACCAGCCCCACCGCCAAGGCGAAGGCCGCGCTGACCGCGAAGCCGTCCGCGACCTCCGTGAAGGCCTGGCAGGAGCTGCGCGTCAGCGGCAAGGCGACGGGCATCAAGGCCGGCAGCAAGGTGACCCTCCAGCAGAAGCAGCGCGGCACCTGGAAGTCGCTGCCCGCCAGCACGACCGTCAACAAGTCCGGCGCGTACTCCCTGCGCGTCAAGCTCGGCCTGAAGGGCAAGAACGACCTCCGCGTGCAGAGCGGCACCACCCTGTCGCCGGTCTTCAACGTCACGGTGCGCTAGAAGCCAACCCCTGATGCGCTGCGGCGCATTCCCCCAAGGCGGGCGGTCGCGGAATCACCGGCAGGTGGTCCCGCGGCCGCCCGTTCTAGCGTGCCGTGCCCGTCCAGGTGACCGGCAGCTCGTGTACGCCGTAGATGTTCATGTCCGTCCTGAGGCGCACCTCCTCGGCGGGGACGGCGAGCTGGAGGGTCGGGAAGCGGCGCAGCAGGGCGTCGAGACCGGCCCGCATCTCGATGCGGGCCAACTGCTGGCCCAGGCACTGGTGGATGCCGTGACCGAAGCCCGTGTGGCCGCGGGCCCCGCGGTGGATGTCCAGCACGTCGGGGTGCTCGAAGCGCTCCGGGTCGTGGTTGGCGGCGAGCAGCGAGACGACGACCGTCGAGCCCTCGGGGATGGTCTCGCCGCAGAGCTCGATGTCCTCCGTGGCGTAGCGGTAGAAGATGTCGGCGACGGACAGATAGCGCATGAGTTCCTCGACCGCGCCGGGCATCAGCTCGGGCGCCGCGCGCAGTTCCGCCAGCTGGCCGGGGTTCTCCAGCAGCGCGAACGTACCGAGCGACAGCATGTTCGCCGTGGTCTCGTGGCCCGCGAGCAGCAGCAGGAAGGCGATGCCCGTCAGCTCCTCGATGGTGAGGTCCTCGTGGCGGGCCAGGTCGGACAGGATGTCCTCGCCGGGCTCCGCGCGCTTGGCGGTGACGAGCCCGGCCAGGTACGAGGTCATCGCGCCGTACGCGCCCATCTTCTCGTCGAGCGTCACGTCCTTCTCCATGAACTTGGCGGAGTTGACCTGGAACGTCGCCCGGTCCGCGTACGGCACGCCGAGCAGTTCGCAGATGACCAGCGACGGCACCGGCAGCGCGAACTCCTTGACCAGGTCGACCGGCGGGGCGAGCCGCGCGAGCTCGTCCAGCTGCCGTTCGGTGATCTCGACGATGCGCTCTTCGAGCTGCTTCATGCGCTTCACGGTGAAAGCACCCGTGAGCTTGCGCCGCAGCCGGGTGTGGTCCGGCGGGTCCATGGCGATGAACAGGCCCGGGATCTGCGGGGAGGGCTCGGTCGGCGCGGGCATGCCCGTCATCTCGTACGGCACGTGGATGACGCCGAGGTCGGGCCGGGAGCTGAACCGCGTGTCGGCCAGAAGCCTGCGGACCGCCTCGTAGCCGCTGACGAACCAGCCCTCGTGGCCGTCGGGGAAGAGCACGGGGCTGACCGGGCGGGTCTCGCGCAGGCGGGTGATGCCGGTGGGCGGCGCGAAGGGACCCGCGTCCCGGTCCACGGGGAGGCCGTTCGGGGTGGCGGGCGGGTGCTGGCTCATCTCAAGTCCTTCGGATGCGGGCGGCTGTCGCGGTCGGTGCGCCCACCTTGGCCCCGGGCGCGGACATACCGCTGACACGGCGCTGACACGGCCGCTCCGCCGCCGGCCGCGACCGTTCATGAACGCCGCATGGCAGTCCCGTTGCACGGCCCCGTGATCCCTTGAGCCCGCCCGCTGGCCCCGGTTACGTTCGAGGAGCCAGGTCAGCGAGCCACGCTGAGGCGACTTGGCCGTGTGCCCGAGTGGTTCAGGGACTGGACTGCAAATCCAGTTACGCGGGTTCGATTCCCGCCACGGCCTCCGGCGAGCGAACAGAGGGTGCCCCCGCATCGGGGACACCCTCTGTTCGTCGTGTCAACTTCTGTGTACGACTGGTCCGTTGCCCTGATCCGCACGCCTCATCGGCGCCACAATGGCACCGGGGACGCGTGCGGGCCACGGGCGAGAGGTTCCGGGTGGAGGTTGGCGACTACATCACGACGGCGATCGCCGTCGGCGCCCTGGCCATCACCTGGTGGCAGGCCCGGACGGCCCAGCGGGCAACCGACGCCCAACTCCGTGCGCAGCGCGAACAGCGGGACCAGGAGAAGGCGGACCGGGACAGGACGGACTGCCCGCAGTTCATCGTGCAGGAGACCGATGTACGCGGGGGCGAGGGCGACGTCCTCGAAGTGATCGCCGTCATCAAGCAGACCGCGGGCTCGGACCTGGACGAGGCCAGGGTCACCGTGCATCTGAACGAGAAGCCGGCCCATGTCATCGGCGGCGCCGACGACGGCACCCTGCTCTGGCTGCACACGGGCACCAACGCCCTGCGCCATCTGAAGCTCTTCGCCCCGGACGGGCCCGGCCGGCACCTGGAGATCCGCGTCGACCTCGTGTGCCGCGAGAGGGGTGGCGGGCGCTCGTGGACGTGCCGGGTGTTCGGCTATCCGCAGGCCGAGTGGGAACGGATCCTGGGAAGCGTGGCAGCACCGGAGGCGCCACCCGCGCCGCCGTCCTCGCCGGCCGCCGGCGGTGCGGGCGGGGTGGGGCGTGCGGGTGGGGTGGGGTCTACGGATGGCGCGGGGGGTGTGGGTGACGCGGGCGGCGCGGGTGACTCGGGTGACCGGGGCGGGTACGCCGGGGTGCTGGAGGGGCCTGGGGACGTCAGGGCCCTCACGGATGATGGGGATGACGCGGACGGGTTGAACGGCGCGGGCGACGCCGACGGGCTGAACGGCGCGGGCGGCGCGGACCTCCCTGGCCCCCCAGACGCCGCGCACACCGCGATCCCCACGCACACCCCCCGCACCTCCACAACCTCCGACACCAACCGCCTCCCCGGCCCCACCCGTCGCCCGGAGTCCCTGAGCATGGCGCACTGGCAGCCGCCTCCGCCCCACTCGTCCGCCGTACCCCGCTCGCCCGCCGTAGCCCACTGGCCGCCGTACCCCGAGACCGTGTACCCGACCCTGGTCCACCCCGAGGACGTCGGCCTGCTGGCCGTGACCCCGGTGGCGGTCCCGAGCTACGAGGACTACGAGGTCGACACGGGCGGCGCGGACGACGCCGACGGCGGCGACGTGATCTGGTAGCGCCCGGCCGACCCCAACACAGCCTTCCAGGAACGGACTTCCCGTTCGATTCCTGTAACAGCCCTCTGATCATGACCCATTGCACCGCCATACTCCCGAAGCAGGACTCCCGTCACAGGAGTTCACAGGTTTCACACGGTTCCATGCCGTTGCACACGGCTTCAGGGAGGAAACTTGCGCGACCACGTGAAGAGAGCATGCGCGGCGACCGTCGCCACGGCCGCCGCCATGGCGCTCACGGCGGGCATGACAGGTCCCGCGTCGGCCCAGCGGAACGGGCCCTTACGGCCCGGCGACACGGGTGCACGGGCGACCGGCACCGCACAGGATCACCACCGCATCACCCTCATCACCGGCGACCGCGTCACCGTCGACGCGGAGGGGCGCGTCATCGGGTTCGCCCCGGCGAAGGGCCGCGAGCACATACCCGTCCGTACGCACCGCTCGCCGAACGGCCACACCCTCGTACTCCCCGCGGACGCCCAGCGCCTGATGGCCGACGGCCGGATCGACCAACGCCTGTTCGATGTCACGGAGTTGAACAAGAAGCGCAACCGCGCGGCCCAGGCCAAGGGCCTCAAGGTGATCGTCGGCTACCGGGGTGACGCCCAGGGCGCCGCGAAGGCCGGCGTCCGGGACGCCGGTGACACCACGCTCCGCCGGTCCCTGAAGTCGCTGAACGCCGACGCCCTCACCACCCCCGAGCGGGACGCGGGCGACCTGTGGAAGGCCCTCACCGGCGCGCGGAGCGGGGCCCGCACCACCGCGTCCGGCATCGCGCACGTGTGGCTCGACGGCATCCGCAAGGCGACCCTCGACAAGAGCGTCAAGCAGATCGGCGCCGACAAGGCGTGGGACGCGGGCTACGACGGCAAGGGCGTCAAGGTCGCCGTCCTGGACACCGGCGTGGACGCCACGCACCCCGACCTCAAGGACCAGGTCGCCGCCGAGAAGAACTTCACCGGCTCCGCGGACGCCAAGGACCACTACGGCCACGGCACCCACGTCGCCTCCACCGTGGCGGGCACCGGCGCCAAGTCGGGCGGCACGTTCAAGGGCGTCGCCCCGGGGGCAAAGCTGATCAGCGGCAAGGTCCTCAGCGACGACGGATTCGGCGACGACTCCGGCATCATCGCGGGCATGGAGTGGGCGTCCGCCGAGAAGGCCGACGTCGTCAACCTCAGCCTGGGCGGCGGCGACACCCCCGGTGTCGACCCGCTGGAAGCGACGGTCAACAAGCTCTCCGCGGACCAGGGCATCCTCTTCGCCATCTCGGCGGGCAACGAGGGAACGCCCGGCTCGGTCGGCTCCCCCGGCAGCGCCGACGCCGCGCTCACCGTCGGCGCGGTCGACGGCGACGACGAGCTGGCGGACTTCTCCAGCCAGGGCCCCCGCGTCGGCGACGGCGCCATCAAGCCCGACGTGACCGCACCCGGCGTGGACATCACGGCAGCGGCCGCCCCCGGTTCCGTCATCGAGAAGCAGGTCGGCCAGAACCCCGAGGGCTATCTGACGATCTCCGGCACCTCCATGGCAGCGCCGCACGTCGCGGGCGCCGCCGCGCTGCTCAAGCAGCAGCACCCGGACTGGAAGTACGCCGAGCTCAAGGGCGCCCTGACCGGCTCCACCAAGGGCGGCACGTACACGCCGTTCCAGCAGGGTTCGGGCCGCGTCGCCGTCGACAGGGCCATCGGGCAGACGGTGATCGCCGACCCCGTGTCCGTCAGCTTCGGTACGCAGCAGTGGCCGCACACCGACGACAGGCCGGTCACCAAGAAGGTCACCTACCGCAACCTCGGCAAGGACGACGTCACCCTCGACCTCATCCTCCAGGCCACCGGACCGGGAGGCGACCCGGCCCCCGCCGGGTTCTTCACCCTCGGCGCGGACAAGGTCACCGTCCCCGCGGGCGGCACCGCGTCCGTCGACCTGACCGCCGACTCCAAGCTGGGCGCGGGGCTCGACGGCGCCTACTCCGCGTACGTCGTGGCGAGCGGCGGCGGCCAGTCCGTCCGCACGGCGGCCGCGATCGACAACGAGGTCGAGCGGTACGACGTGACGCTGAAGTTCGTCGGCCGCGACGGGCATCCCACGCCGAACCACCAGAGCTCGTTCTCGGCCATCACCGGGGCCGACAAGGGCCTCAACCTCTTCCCGAACGACCCGTCGGGGACCGACACCTTCCGGGTGGCCAAGGGCAGTTACCTGCTCGACTCGGCGATCTACGTCGACCCCGAGGACGGCGACAAGGGCGTCGACTGGCTCGCGGGACCGAAGCTGTCCGTCGACAAGGACATGACCATCACCGTCGACGCCCGCACGACGAAGCCCGTCGACATCACGGGCCCCGACCCGGCCGCCGACCTGGCGTTCATGGACGGCCGCTACTCCTACCAGGGGTACGAGCTCGGCGCCCTCAACGTCACCTCCTTCCAGAGCATGCGCACCGCCCACCTCGGCCCCGAGGTGCCGACGGGCCTCGGCCAGCAGTGGCTCGGCACGTGGCGCAAGGGCGCGGACACGCGGTACGACATGCTCGTCGGCGGCGCCGTCAAGAAGCTCGCGACGGGCTACGAACGGCACCTGAAGCGAGCCGACTTCGCCACGCTGAAGGTCGGCATGGGCGCCTCCTCACCGGGCCGCACCGGCGCCCTGTCCGTCGCCGGATACCTGCCGCTGGCGGGCGGCATCTCGCCGGTCTTCCCTGGGCAGGAGCTGCCGCGCACCCAGACGGTGTACGTCTCCGCGCTCGACGGCACGCGGTGGGGCATCGACTTCGACCAGTACGGCGACAAGAACGCGGAGGGCGAACCCGCCTGGGACGGCGCCTACCGGATGCCCCCGGAGACCTTCACGGCGGGCCGCACGTACGCGAAGTCCTTCAACACCGGCGTCTTCGGCCCCGCACTCGACGTCCCCGGCGCGGGCATCTCCCGCGAGGGCGACAAGCTCGGCGGCAGCCTGCCCGTCGTCGCCGACGGCGCGGGGCACGCGGGCTGGACCACGTACGCGTCGGCGAAGTCGACCCTGTACCGGAACGGCACGAAGATCGCCGAGAACGGTGACCCGCTGACCGGCGCGGAGACGTTCACGGTCCCGGCGGAGGACGCCGAGTACAGGCTGACGACCTCGGTGCGGCGCGACCCGAAGATCGCCTCGGTCTCGTCCCGCACCGACGCGAGCTGGACGTTCCGCTCCAAGAGCGTGACCGCTCGGACCCAGCTCCCGGCGTCCACCGTCCGGTTCGCCCCCGCTCTCGACCTGAAGAGCCGGGCCCCGGCAGGCGCGACCCAGTCCGTCCCGGTCCAGCTCCACGGCTCGGCGGCGGGCCCCGGCAACCTCAAGTCCCTTTCGGTGTACGTGTCGTACGACGCGGGGCGGACCTGGCAGAAGACGCCGGTCCGGGCCGGGAAGATCTCCGTGCGGAACCCGGCGAAGGATGCGGGCATCTCCTTCCGCGCGAACATCACGGACAAGGGCGGCAACAAGTCGACCCTGTCGGTCATCGACGCGTACGTCGGCAAGTAGCGCCGGAGGCGGTCGACATGAGCGCGGCCCGCCGGAACCTCGCGGTTCCGGCGGGCCGTGGCCGTTCTCTGAGGCTGGTCCGACATCCGCGGACGGCTGTGGCTGGTCGCGCGGTTCCCCGCGCCCCTTACCCCACCCGCGCCTCGTCGAGTCGCGCCAGGATCTCGTCCACCGTCTGGCCGACCGTCAACTCCGAGCTGTCCAGCCAGAGTCCGAGCTTCGGGGTGGTCTCGCGCAGGCCCGTGTCCAGGTCCTCGACGGTCCACGCGCCGTAGCCCGTCTTGCCGCGTCCCGCCTCGCGGGCGGCGACCGCTTCGGGGCGCGGGGCCAGCACGACGACGTAGGCGGGGCGGGTCCTGATCAGCTCGACGTACGCCTTCAGGGGCGGGCCCAGGATGACGTCCTGGACGACCGCGGTGAACCCCGCGGCGGCGTACGCGTCGGCCGTCGAAGTGGAAAGCCGGTAGCGCAACAGGAGTTGGGCCTCCGCCTCACCCCCGGCATCGGGCTCGTACTCGACGCCACCGGAGACGATCATCCGCCGGTAGACGTCCCCGCGCACGTGCACGGCCTTGTCCAGCCGCTCGGCGAGGGCCTGCGCCACGGTGGACTTGCCGGACGCCATGATGCCGGTGATGACGATGACGCCGCGCGGCCCGTCCGTCACACCTGCCACTCGCTCGCTCTCCATGTCACAAGACTCTCAGGAGAGCCAGCCCTCCGGCCACCGAGAATATGGCCCCGCCGACGCGCACGGTCGTCACGCTCTTCGGCCACATCCGCTGCTGGTAGGACATCATCTGAAACCAGTCGGCCGCACGGAACACGTTGGTGGCGAGGACCGTGCCGCGCACGAAGGTGAAAAGCCCCCAGCCCGTCACGCCGACCGCCCGCGCTACGCCGAGGGGGCGGCCACCGCCGCCTGCGGGCGGATCGGCAGGCGGTTGACCGGGCGGCCCGTCGCCGCGCGGACCGCCGAGGCGATGGCCGCCGGGGACGTCACGACCGGCACCGCGCTCGCCGCCTTCGCGCCGAACGGGGCCACGACGTCCCGCTCCTCGACCAGCTTCACGATGCGGATGTCGGGGGTGTCCAGGGCAGTCGGCAGCGCGTAGCCGGTCAGGTCGGGGTGGCGGACGATGCCGCGCGGGGTGCGCAGGTTCTCCGTGAGCGCCGCGCCCACGCCCTGCGTGACGCCCGCCTCGATGCGGACCTTCAGCTGGGCGGGGTTGAGGATGCGGCCCACGTCCTGGGCGACGGCCAGTTCGACGACCCGGACCGAGCCGATCTCGATGTCCACGTCGACCACCGCGCGGATCGCGCAGAACGCCATGCCCACGAAGGCGTCGCCCTGCCCGGCCTCGTCGAGCGGCTCGGTCGGATGCGGACGGCACTGCGCCGTGGCCCACAGCTCCTTGCCGTCCATGGCCTCGGTGACGGTCGTGGAGAGCACCCCGTCGTACGAGGTGATCTTGCCGTCGGTGATCTGGAGCAGCTCGGTGGACATGCCGAACTTGTGGGCCAGCGGCTGCAACAGCTGTGTGCGGACCATCTTCGCCGCGCGCTCCACCGCACCGCCGGACACCCACGTGTGGCGGCCCCGGCAGCTCGGCCCGGCGGGCGGCTGGTCGGTGTCGACGGGAGCCACCCGTACGTCGTCGATGCCGAGCGTCTCCTGGACGATCTGGCGGGCCAGCGTGGTGAAGCCCTGGCCGGTCTCGACGGCCGCGCAGATGACCGTGGCCGCGCCGTCGTGGACCTTCACGGTGGCCGTGGAGACCTCGTCCGCGCCCTCGGCGCCCAGGAGCTGGACCATGCCGAGGCCGTAGCCGACGCCGCGCCGCACGGCGGCGGGCTCGCCCGCGCCCTCGGGTCCGCCGGGCAGCAGCCACTCGTCCTCGGGGGTGTCCTTGGGCAGCTCGGGCAGCGGGAAGTCCCGTACGGCGGCGAGGAGTTCGGCCACCGGCGCGGGACAGGTCACCGTCTGCCCGGTGGGCAGGATGTCGCCGGTCGCCATGACGTTGCGCATCCGCAGCTCGGCCGGGTCGACGCCCAGCTTCTTGGCGATCTTGTCCATCTGGGCCTCGTACGCCGCGCACACCTGCATGGCGCCCTCGCCCCGGACGTGGCCCGAGGGCGGGTTGTTCGTGCGGACGGCCCAGCCCTCGATGAACGCGTTCGGTACGACGTAGGGGCCGCAGGCGAAGGAGACCGCGGCGGCCAGCGCCTCCGATGACGTGTCCGCGTACGCGCCCGCGTCGAGCAGGATCTGCGCCTCGACCTTGACCAGCCTGCCCTCGGCGTCCGCGTGGTGACGGTAGCGGAGCAGCGTGGGGTGCCGGTGGGCGTGCCCGAGGAAGGACTCCTCGCGGGTCGCGGTGAGCTTGACGGGGCATCCGGTCCGCAACGCGAGGAGCCCGAGCGGGAGTTGGAAGCCCGCGTCCTCGCGATCGGCGGTCGCGCCCGGCACCCCGGTGACGACGATCTTCACCTGGTCGGGGGCGAGGCCGAAGCAGGCGGCGGCCCTGTCCCGGTCGGCGTGCGGATCGGTGGAGGCCAGATACAGCTCCACTCCCCCGTCCGGACGCGGCACCGCGAGCCCGGCCTCCGCGCCGATGGGCGCGGGGTCCTGGCGGCCGATGCGGTAGAGGCCCTCGACGACGAGCTCGCCCGCCGCCTCCGGGTCGCCGTGCCGCAGCGGGATGTGCCGGATCAAGTTGCCGTCGGGGTGCAGCGGTTCGGCCTCGAAGGCCTTCTCCGGGTCGGTGACCGGTTCGAGCACCTCGTACTCGACGATGATCGCGGCGGCCGCCATCCGCGCCGTGTCCGGGTGGTCGGCGGCGACCGCGGCGATGGGCTCGCCGTGGTGGCGTACGACATCGGCGGCGAAGACCGGACGGTCCGCGGTCCTGCGCCCGTGCAGCGCGTCCCCCGGCACGTCCTCGTGCGTGACGACGGCGTGCACGCCGGGCATCTCGCACGCGTGCGTCGTGTCGACGGAGACGATGCGGGCGTGCGCGTGCGGCGAGCGCAGCACGGCGGCCCACAGCAGGCCCTCCGCCCACAGGTCGGCGGCGTACGGGAAGGTGCCCTCGGTCTTGGCGCGGCACTGCGCCGACGGCAGCGAGGAACCGATGCCGTGCGGCGGCTGCCCGGACTCCCGCGGTCCGGCGGAGCTGGTCGCGGTGGCGGCTTCGTTGCTCACGCCTGGCCTCCGTCCCGGCCGTACGGCCCCTGGGGTCGTTCGGGATCCTCGTGGGCCGGCTCGTACGCCGACTCGTGCGCCGCCTGGTGGACGCCGCCCGCGCCGGGGCCCGCCTGGTGCGGGATGCGGGCCTCCTCGCCCTGCTCGTCCGCGGCGTCCGCGGCCGCCGACGCCGCGCGCTCGGCCACCACCTCGTGGACGGCGTCGAGCACGCCCCGGTAGCCGGAGCAGCGGCAGAGGTTGCCGCACAGCGCGCGGCGGGTCTCCAGGTCGCTGGGGGCGGGGTTGCCCTCCAGGAGGTCGTGCAGGGTCATGGCCATGCCGGGTACGCAGAAGCCGCACTGGACCGCGCCGCACGCGCCGAGAGCGCGCTGCACGTCGGAGGGCTGGCCGTCCACGGCGAGGCCCTCGACGGTGCGGACCTCGCTGCTCGCGGCGGTCGCCGCGGGCACCAGGCAGGAGGCGACGAGCCGGCCGTCCACCTGGACGTTGCAGGCCCCGCACTCGCCCTGCGAGCAGCCGTCCTTGGCCCCGGCGAGACCGAGCCGCTCACGCAGCACGTAGAGCAGCGACTCGCCGATCCAGGCGTCGGTGACGGGCCGGTCGGCGCCGTTCACCCGCAGGACGTACGAGACGAGGGGGTGGTCGTCGTGGAGGGGGGCGGAGACGACGGCCGGTGCGTCGGGTTCGGCCTCGGCGGGCTCCTCGGCGCCGGGCTCCGCGTCCGCGTCGGCCTCGGGGGCCACGGTCACGTCGTCGGCGACGGGCGCGGGCTCCGGGGCGGTGAACTCGCCGTGCGCGTCGGGCTGTTCGAGGACGGGCTCGGCGGGGGCGTCGGCTTCGGGCTCGCCCGGGTCGGCGGGGTCGGTGAACGCGGCGGGGTCGGCGAACTCGGCGGGTTCGGCGAACTCGGCCGGTTCGACGGCCGCGACGGCCTCGGTGGCCTCAGCGGTTTCGGTGACCTCAGGGGTCTCGGGGACCTCAGCGACCTCGACGGCCTCCGGAGCGTGCGTGGCCTCGGCCGCCACCGGGGCCTCAGGAGCACCAAGGGCCTCAGGAGTACCAGGAGCGTCCGGCGCCTCCAGGGCCTCGTGCGCCTCGTGGGCCTCGTGCGCCTCCCCGGCCGCCGGATTCTCCGCGGCCGCACGCTCGGCGGCGCTCGGGATCCGCACCGCCCGCAGCAGCGTCGTCTGCTCGAACTGGTTCTCCGGCTCGGGGGCGTGGCCCTCCGGAGCGTGGTGTTCCGGGACGTGATGCTCCGGAGCGTGGTGTTCCGGAGCCGCGTAATCCGGCACGTGGCGCTCAGGAACGTGGTGCTCAGGAACGTGCCGCTCCGGCGCGTGGCTCTCCGGGGGCGCGGTCGCGGCCTCCGGCTCCAGGACGGACGCCTCCTGGGCCTGCGCGCCCCACGGCGCACCGGCCCCCGCCCCCGTCGCCCACGGCGCGGGCGCGCCGCCGGGCAGGGTCGCGGGCGGCGTGCCGCCCCACGTGGCGAGCGAGGACGTCGTGAACTCGCCCGACTCGTCCGGAAGATCACCGTCGGCGACGGGGATCGACCACTGGCCGGTGACGTCGGACGCGGCCGCGTGCGGCTGCTCGTACCCGTGCGCGTGCTCGTGCCCGCCCCCGTGCGCGTAGCCCCGCTCCGCGGCGTCGGCCTCGGGGAAGCTCCACTGACCGGTCGCCCGGGGGTCGTACGCCTGGTCCTGACTCTGGCCGTGGCCCTGACCCTGCTCCGGCTGGCGCACCTGCGGCCGCGCCGTGCCCGCCTCGGGCCAGCGCACCGCCTGGCCGCCGCCCTGCGCTCCGGTGATCTCGGGCGGCATGACCCAGGTGCCGGTGGCCGCCGGGTCGGTGGCGTCGGCGGTGGTCGGGGTGACCGTTATCTGCGGCGGCACGTAGCCGTGCCCGGGAGCGGCGAGCGGGACGTCCAGCATGCCCTCGGGGAGCTGCACGAACGCCGTCGCGTCCGAGTCGTACTCGCCCTGCGGGTGCGGCTGCCAGCCGCCGCCGTTGTGGGTGTTCTGGTCGTCGCTCACGACAGCGCCCTCCCCAGTGCTCGTCGGGCCAGTGCGGCGACGGTGCGCCGCAGGTGCAGTACGGCGGGCGGCAGCGGCTGTTCGGTGCCGTCGGCCGCCGGGGGCTGTTCGGGGATGCACGCGGCCGCGACGTACTCGCCGAAGGCGGTCACCGCTTCCGGCACCAGGCTGCCGCGCTCGCCGTCCCAGTCGATCAGCGAGGCGACCCACTGCTCGGCCTCCAGGGGGCGCAGTGGCATCGGGGCTATGGCGCCCACCGCACAGCGCACGCCCCGGCGCGCGGGATCGAGGACCAGCGCGACGGATGCGGTGGCCCGCCCGGGGCCGGTGCGTCCCGTCGCCTTGAGGAAGACCTGGGGGGCGTGCAGGAGCGGCACGCGGACGAAGCCGATGAGCTCGCCGGGGCGGAGCATCTCCATGCCCGCGAGCAGATGGGAGACGGGGATCTCACGGCGGACGCCGCCGGGTCCCGCGATGATCAGGACGGCTTCGAGGGCGGCGAGCACGGGCAGGGTGTCGCCGGTCGGCGCGGCCGATGCGATGTTCCCGCCGAGGGTGCCCGCGTTGCGGATCTGCGGCGGTCCCGCGGCACGCGCGGCGGCGGCCAGCGCGGGGATCAGCGCGGCGAAGTCGGGGCGGCCCATGCGGGCGTGGGTGAGACCGGCACCGAGCAGCGCGTGACCGTCCTGGTACTGCCAGCCGCGGATCTCGCTGATGCGGCCGAGGCCCACCAGGGCGGCGGGCCGCAGCTGTCCCGAGTTGACCGAGGCCATCAGGTCCGTGCCGCCGGCGACGGGCACGGCGGCGGGCATGGCGGCGAGTGCCGCCACTGCCTCGTCGAGCGTGGCGGGCAGCTTCACCGACTGCGGTGCCTGTGCCGCCCGCGGTGCGTGCGTGGTCAAAACCGGCTGCCCCTTCCCGATGCCCGGCCGCGTACTTCACGTACTCGCCGTTCGCGGTGTTCGCTACGTTTCCGACGTCACACCGTTACGCCTGTTCCGCCGTACGGTACGTGCTCACAACCCGGACGTGGCAACTCTGGCACATCTTCCCCGGGCCCCGGCGCGGGGGTCCGCTAGGAGGCATTCGTCCGGGGACCAGGGGGATGTACTGGTTTCGCATGCCCTCACCGGTCGGTGCGAATTGCCCCTGTCCGGTGACTCCTGGGCGGCTTCTTCCGGCCGCCGCTCCCCGCGGTCCGCACCGATGGCGCGGACCGCGGGGAGCACCCGCCCGTAAGGGGCCTCACACGTTCGGGGGCGCCCCCTCGATCGGGCGGCCGAGCACGCCGGGGCGCTGGTGGCGCGGCAACGGGCCGCCCGGCGGGCGGTAGTCGACGCCGAGGGCGTCAAGTCGGCCGTAGTGCGCGGTCATTCGGCGCTCGAAGTCGGCGAAGTCACGCTCGGCGGAGGCCGGAAGGTCACGCCAGGCCACCTCGGCGAAGGCGGCGAGGCGCGGGAAGACCTGGTAGTCCACGCGCTGCTGGTTCTCCGTCACCTCGGTCCAGACGTTGGCCTGGGTGCCGAGCACGTGCGCGGCCTCCTCCTCGGTCAGTTCCGCGGGGACGGGTTCGAAGCGGTAGACGTCCTCCAGGGTGCGGACGAACGCGATGGGCATCGGCTCGTCGGGGCCGCCGTCCTCCCGGAAGTTCAAGTACACCTGCTGCTCGGGGCACATGACGACGTCGTGGCCTGATCTGGCCGCGTCGATGCCGCCCCGGTAGCCGCGCCAGGACGAGACGGTGGCGCCCTCGGCGAGGCCGCCCTCCAGGATTTCGTCCCAGCCGATCAGCCGCCGCCCGCGCGCGGTCAGCCACCGGTCGAAGTGCCGGATGAACCAGCTCTGCAACTCGTCCTCGTCGGCGAGCCCCAGCTCCTTGATGCGGGCCTGGGCGGCGGGCGACGCCTTCCACTGGTCCTTGGGGCACTCGTCGCCGCCGACGTGCACGAAAGTGGAGGGGAAGAGGTCGAGGATCTCCTCGAAGACCCCTTCGTAGAAACGGAGTACCTCCTCGGTGGGCGCGAGGACGTTGGGGCTGACCCCCCAGGAGTCCCAGACCTGCATGGCCTCGGTGTCCACGACGTCGCTGTTGCCGAGGTAGGGGTAGGCGGTGATGGCGGCCTGCGAGTGGCCCGGGATGTCGACCTCGGGGACGACGGTGATGTGCAGGGAGTCCGCGTACGCGACGATCTCGCGGATGTCGTCCTGCGTGTAGTAACCGCCGTGCGGGTGCTCAAGCCAGAGCGGCGACGCGCGGTGGCCCCACTTGGTGCGCGAGCGCCACGAGCCGACCTCGGTCAGCCTGGGGTGGCGCTTGATCTCCACCCGCCAGCCCTGGTCGTCGGTGATGTGGAAGTGGAAGACGTTGAGCTTGTGCGCGGCGAGCAGGTCGAGGTAGCGCAGCACCCCGTCCTTCGGCATGAAGTGCCGTGACACGTCGAGCATCATGCCGCGCCAGCCGAAGCGGGGAGCGTCCTCGACGACGCCCGCCGGTACGGAGTGCGTCGCGCCGGGCCGCAGCGCCGCGCGCCGGAAGGCGTCCGCGCCGAGCAGTTGACGCAGGGTCTGGGCGCCCCAGAAGACGCCCGCGCCCGCGCCGCCCGCGATCTCGACGCGGTCCTCGCCGATGGTGAGCCGGTACGCCTCGGGCTCCAACGAGCCGTCGACGCGCAGGGAGACGGAGCCGGCCGCGCCCTCGTCCGCGGGGCGCAGCGGCAGGCCGAGCGAGCCGCCGAGCGTGGCACGCAGCCAGCGTTCGGTGGACTCGGTGCCCGGACCGGCGGCGAGGGTGGTGGCGGAGTCGATGACGAAGGAGGAGCCCTGAGTGGCCTCGGCGCGTGCGGGCGCCGGGATGAGTTGCTCGAAGGTCATGAAGCCAGAGGCTGCCATGCGATTGCGCAACGCAAAAGGGGCGTTGCGGCACGCGCAACGCCCCTCGGGCGAAGGGGTCTCACCAGGGACGAAAAGGGACTACTTCTTGCCGCCCTTGCCGTCCTTGCCACCCTTGTCCTTGTCGCCGCCGGCGCCCATGGACTCGTAGATCTCCTTGCACATGGGGCAGACGGGGTACTTCTTCGGGTCGCGGCCGGGGACCCACACCTTGCCGCAGAGCGCGACGACGGGCGTGCCGTCCAGCGCACTCGCCATGATCTTGTCCTTCTGGACGTAGTGCGCATAGCGCTCGTGGTCGCCGTCACCGTGCGACACCTGTGGCGTCGGCTCTACGAGGGTCCCCGTACCTGCCCCGCGCTCGGGCTCGGGCTCAAGAGTGCTCATAAGGGCCAAGGGTACTCACGCCCGGCGCGTCCCGGCAGCGGCTGTCCCGCGGAGTTCACCGGGCCCCTTCCGGCGGGTCCTGGTCGTCACCAGATGCAGGACGAGCCCGGCCGCCGCGACCACGGCCGCCGCCCACGGCAGATCGCGCGGCGCGAGCCCGCCCGCGAGGGCGAGCCCCGCGAGCGCGGAGCCGACCGCGCTGCCGAGGTAGAGGGCGGAGTTGTTGAGCGCGAGCGCCACGGTGCCGCGCTCGGCCCGCAGGGCCAGGAGCCGGTGCTGCTGCGGGACCTGGAAGGCCCAGCCCGCCGCGCCCCAGACGACGAGCGCGGGGAAGGCGGCGGCACCGAGCAGCGGCAGGGCGCCGATCGAGACGGCCAGGGTCGCGACGATCCCCGTCACCAGGGCGACCACCCGGCCCGTGCGGTCCACCAGGGGCCCGGCGAGCACGCTGCCGAGCACCCCGCCGATCCCCCACGCCCACAGGTACGGCGCCACCGCGCTCTCGCCGACGCCGCCCGACGATTCGAGCACCGGTGCGAGGTAGGTGTAGAGGCCGAGGCTGGCCACGGCGCCCAGGAAGGAGACGCTCACGACGGGCAGCACCGTGCGGTCCGCGAGCGCGCCGAGCCGCGCCCGCACCGGCACGGAGGGTCCCGCGGGAACTTCCGGCAGCCCCACCGCGAGACCCACGAGGGCGACCGCGCCGAGGGCCGTCACCAGCCACATCGTGACCCGCCACGAGGTGTGGTCGGCGAGCACCACGCCCAGCGGAACACCGAGCACCGTGCCCGAACTCATGCCGCCCATCACCAGTGCGAGCGCCCGGCCGCGGCGCTCCTCGCCCGCCAGCGAGGCGGCGGCCGCCGTGGAGAGCGCCGAGTAGACGCCCGCGCCGACCCCGGCCACCGCGCGCGAGAGCAGCAGCACGGCGAGGCCGGGCGCGAGCGCCGTGAGCCCGTTGCCGAGCGTGAAGACGGCGAGGGCGGCGATGATCAGCACGCGCGGGCGTACGCCGGACAGGAGCCCGGCGACGAGCGGCGCGCTCACCGCGTACGCGAGGGTGAAGACGGTGACCATCTGCCCCGCCAGCGACACGGTCGTGTCCAGATCTCCCGCGACGACGGGCAGCAGGCCCGCCATCACATAGGCGTCGAGCCCCAATGTGAAGGCCCCCAACATCAACAGCCACACCTTGCGCACGCCGTTCAACTCCCTTGCTCGTGCCCGCAGCTTCCCCCGGTACGTCCACCGGCCGACCCGGACCGTAGGCAGCCTCCGGTTCCGTGGGGAAATGCCGACGAGGTGCATTTATGCTCGGGAGGCATGGATCACGTACGCCTGGTGGACCGCCCGCGCGCGGAGGCCGTCGAACTGCGGCACCTGCGCGGTTTCCTGGCCGTCGCCGACGAGTTGAGCTTCACGCACGCCGCCGACCGGCTCGGCGTGGGGCAGCCCGCGCTGACCCGTACCGTGCGCGCCCTGGAGGAGAGCATCGGGACGCGGCTGCTGGAACGCACCACCCGCCACGTCGAGCTCACCGAGGCCGGGCGCCGCCTGCGCGACGACCTGGCCCCGCTCCTGACCCGCGTCGACGCCGCCCTGCGCACCGCGGCGGGCGCCGAACCGCCGCTGCTCAGGCTCGGCTTCACCTCGGTCCTGCCCGAGGTGTGCGTGCCGCTCACCAACGCCTTCAAGGAGGCGACGGGCGCGGGCGTACGCCTGGTCAGGCGCGACGCCCCGCTCGCGGGCCTGGCATCGGGCGCCTGCGACGTGGCGGTCGTCCGCGGCGAGATCCCGGCGGACGGCGGGGTGCGCTCGCGCGTCCTGCTGCGCGAGCCCCGCACCGCGGTCGTCGCCCGCGGCGCCGCCGAGCTCGCGGGCCGCCGCGTGGTCGACTGGTCGGAGCTCGCCGAACTGCCTCTGGTCGTCAACACGGTGACCGGCACCACCCGCCCGGAGCTGTGGCCCGAGGGCCGCCGCCCCCGCATCGCCTGCACGGCCGACAACTTCGACGAATGGCTGGAGGCGGTCGCGGCGGGCCACGGCGTGGGCGTGGCGACCGAGCCGGTGGCCCGCAGGCACTCCCACCCGTCACTGCGCTACGTACGCCTGAAGAACGCCCCGCCGGTCACCGTCCACCTGGCGATCCCCGCGCGCGACGCCCATCCGCTGGCCGAGCGCTATCTGGCTCAGTTCAGCGACGGGTCGTCCGGGTAGGTCGCCACCATCGCGAGCTCGCTGCGCTGGCGCCGAAGGACCGCGCGCCACAGCTGCTCCGGGTCCGGCGAGGAGACGTCACCGGGCTCGGACTCGACCACGTACCAGGCGCCGTCGCCCAGCTCGTCCTCCAGCTGGCCGGGGCCCCAGCCCGAGTAGCCCGCGAAGATGCGCAGCGAGCCGAGGGCGGAGGCGAGCAGCTCGGGCGGGGTCTCCAGGTCCACCAGGCCGATCGCGCCGTGCACCCGGCGGAAGCCGATGGGCTCCCCCTTTGCCGCGCGCCGCCGGGACGCCGGGGACAGGCCCTCCTCGCCGGGGATCACCGCGACGCCGAGCGCCGAGTCGAGCGAGACGGGTCCGCCCTGGAAGACGACGCCGGGCGCACCGGCGAGCTCGCCCCAGCCCTCCAGGATGTCGGCGACGCCCACCGGCGTGGGCCGGTTCAGGACCACGCCGAGCGAGCCCTTCTCGTCGTGGTCGAGGAGCAGCACCACCGCGCGGTCGAAATTCGGGTCCGCCAGGGCGGGCGTGGCCACGAGCAGCCGCCCTGTGAGCGAGGACACCTCCGTCATGAACGACATGATCCCGCATCTTCGCCGTACGCGGGGAGGCAATGGCGGTACGTGAGCCAACGCAGTTCAGGGCGCATCAGCGCACCTGGAGCGCACATCGGAGGCGGTGACCCGGAGTGTCCGGTTCCGAACGGTTCGTGTTGTGGCGAACTCATGACGTGCTCCGCGCCCCCTCGGCCTTACAGAAGGGGGGTACGCGGCCATTACGCTTGCCCTTTGGTCCCCCCGTCCATTCAATCGGAACGCGAGATTCATGACCGTCACCGATGATGTCCTGCTTGTCCACGGCGGAACCCCGCTCGAGGGCGAGATCCGTGTCCGCGGCGCGAAGAACCTGGTGCCCAAGGCCATGGTCGCCGCGCTGCTCGGCAGCGCCCCGAGCCGGCTGCGCAACGTCCCCGACATCAGGGACGTCCGAGTCGTGCGCGGCCTGCTGCAGCTGCACGGCGTGACGGTCCGTCCGGGTGAGGAGCCCGGCGAGCTCATCCTGGACCCGTCGCACGTCGAGAGCGCGAACGTCGCCGACATCGACGCCCACGCCGGCTCCTCGCGCATCCCGATCCTGTTCTGCGGACCGCTCCTGCACCGCCTCGGGCACGCCTTCATCCCGGGCCTCGGCGGCTGCGACATCGGCGGCCGGCCCATCGACTTCCACTTCGAGGTGCTCCGCCAGTTCGGCGCGACCATCGAGAAGCGCGAGGGCGGCCAGTACCTGGAGGCCCCGCAGCGCCTGCGCGGCACCAAGATCAAGCTGCCGTACCCGTCCGTGGGCGCCACCGAGCAGGTCCTGCTCACCGCCGTGCTCGCCGAGGGTGTGACCGAGCTCTCGAACGCCGCGGTCGAGCCGGAGATCGAGGACCTGATCTGCGTCCTGCAGAAAATGGGCGCGATCATCGCCATGGACACCGACCGGACCATAAGGATCACCGGTGTCGACAGCCTGGGCGGCTACAACCACCACGCCCTCTCGGACCGCCTGGAGGCCGCCTCCTGGGCTTCCGCGGCCCTGGCGACCGAAGGCAACGTCTACGTCCGGGGCGCCCAGCAGCGCTCGATGATGACGTTCCTGAACACCTACCGGAAGGTGGGCGGTGCCTTCGAGATCGACGACGAGGGCATCCGCTTCTGGCACCCGGGCGGCTCGCTCAACGCGATCGCCCTGGAGACGGACGTGCACCCCGGCTTCCAGACCGACTGGCAGCAGCCGCTGGTCGTCGCCCTGACGCAGGCCGCGGGCCTCTCCATCGTCCACGAGACGGTCTACGAGTCCCGGCTCGGCTTCACCTCGGCGCTCAACCAGATGGGCGCGCACATCCAGCTCTACCGCGAGTGCCTGGGCGGCTCGGACTGCCGCTTCGGCCAGCGCAACTTCCTGCACTCGGCGGTCGTCAGCGGCCCCACCAAGCTGCAGGGCGCCGACCTGGTCATCCCCGACCTGCGCGGCGGCTTCTCGTACCTGATCGCGGCCCTCGCGGCGCAGGGCACGTCCCGCGTCCACGGCATCGACCTGATCAACCGCGGCTACGAGAACTTCATGGACAAGCTCCAGGAACTGGGCGCGAAGGTCGAGCTGCCTGGCAAGGCGGCGCTGTAGGTAAGCGAGCCCGGCCGGCGTTTGAGGCCATCTTTTAGGGACGCAAGCAGAAGGGGCAGTCACCCACCGGGTGACTGCCCCTTCTAGCTGCTCAAGGGTTACTTGCCCTTGGCCGCTTCCTTCAGCTTGGAACCAGCCGAAACCTTGACGCTGTAACCGGCCGGAATGTTGATCGGCTCGCCGGTCTGCGGGTTGCGGGCGGTGCGAGCGGCACGGTGGGTGCGCTCGAAGGTCAGGAAGCCGGGGATGGTGACCTTCTCGTCGCCCTTGGCAACGATCTCGCCGACGGTCTCGGCGAACGCGGCCAGCACGGCGTCGGCGTCCTTGCGGGTCACCTCGGCGCGGTCGGCCAGCGCGGCCACCAGCTCACTGCGGTTCATGTTTGTACTCCCGTGTTCTTTTGCCGTTGAGGCGTGCCACGCGGCAGAGCCGCATGATGGGCACAGCGAAGACGATGCTGCCAGGGTCCTCGGACAGTCCCCGGACCCGGGTCTGACGTCAGACCCTCGCGCCCGATTACGCATCCTGCCCCCACCTGCGGCGGGAAAGCGAATCCGGCGCCCGTGGGGGTCACACGAAAAGCGTCCGCCGCCCCTCGAAAGAAGGGGCCCGGGGGGCTTGCTTGCTGCCAAGCCACCCTAGAGGGGCCCCTCGGGCCGTTGTCCGGCGACGCGCCGTGCGGCTAGGCCGTGGGACCCGTCACAGCGGCCCCCGCCGCCTTCGCCGCGGTGCGCACGGCACCGGCGACGGCGCCCGCGACCTTGTCGTTGAAGACGCTGGGGATGATGTAGTTCCGGTTCAGCTCGTCCTCGGCGACGACGTCCGCGAGGGCGCCCGCGGCGGCCAGCATCATCTCCGTGTTGACCGTGCGCGACTGGGCGTCGAGCAGGCCGCGGAAGACGCCGGGGAAGACCAGGACGTTGTTGATCTGGTTCGGGAAGTCCGAACGGCCGGTCGCCACGACTGCCGCCGTCTGACGGGCGATCGCCGGGTCGACCTCGGGGTCCGGGTTCGCGAGCGCGAACACGATGGCACCCTCGGCCATGGCGGCCACGTCGTCGCCGTTCAGCACGTTCGGAGCGGAGACGCCGATGAACACGTCGGCGCCGACCACGGCCTCCTTGAGGGTGCCGGTGAGGCCCTCCGGGTTGGTGTTGTCGGCGATCCAGCGCAGCGGCGAGTCCGCGTCGGCGCTGACCAGGTCCTCGCGGTCGGCGTGCACGACGCCGTGGATGTCTGCCACGACGGCGTTCTTGACGCCCGCGGCGAGCAGCAGCTTGAGAATGGCCGTACCGGCCGCTCCGGCGCCCGACATGACCACGCGGACGTCCCCGATGCCCTTGCTCACCACGCGCAGGGCGTTGGTGAGCGCGGCCAGGACGACGATCGCGGTGCCGTGCTGGTCGTCGTGGAAGACGGGGATGTCGAGGGCCTCGCGGAGGCGGGCCTCGATCTCGAAGCAGCGCGGCGCGGAGATGTCCTCCAGGTTGATGCCCGCGAAGCCGGGGGCGATGGCCTTGACGATCTCGACGATGGCGTCGGTGTCCTGGGTGTCCAGGCAGAGCGGCCAGGCGTCGATGCCGGCGAAGCGCTTGAAGAGGGCCGCCTTGCCCTCCATGACCGGCAGCGCGGCCTTCGGGCCGATGTTCCCGAGACCGAGAACGGCCGATCCGTCCGTTACGACCGCAACGGAATTACGCTTGATGGTGAGGCGGCGCGCGTCCTCGGGGTTCTCGGCGATCGCCATGCAGACCCGGGCGACACCCGGGGTGTAGATCATGGAGAGGTCGTCACGGTTCCTGATGGGGTGCTTGGACGCCATCTCGATCTTGCCGCCGAGGTGCATCAGGAACGTACGGTCGGAGACCTTGCCGAGGGTGACGCCCTCGATGGTGCGCAGCTGCTCGACGATCTCGTCGGCGTGCGTCGTGGAGGTCGCCGCGATCGTGACGTCGATCCGCAGCATCTCGTGCCCTGAGGCCGTGACGTCGAGGCCGGTGACCGAGCCCCCGGATGACTCGACGGCCGTGGTGAGCTGGGAGACCGCGGTTCCGCTCGCGGGCACCTCCAGCCGGACCGTCATCGAGTAGGAGACGCTGGGCGCCGTTGCCATGGCCGACTTCCTCTGCTTTCACCTTGTAGCTCTTGCCGTCCGATGGTCGCACCTACCGCCGAGTACGTGGTAGCCGCCCCGGATTGAGAACGTTTTGTTCACCGGCCAGTGCGCTGCGCTTTTGGAAACTTGTTTCCACCATACGAGAAGTTGGGGCTTCTTGGAAGGGCCTCCCGAAAACGAGAAGAGGTCCACGTCACGGTGTGACGTGGACCTCTTCCGTTCGTTCAATGACACCGACCCGCCATGCTCGCCTCGCGGCAAGTGGTCGCTCGTAGCGACGAAGGTTGGGCCCGGGGGCTTGGATCGGGCCGGTGCCACATCCAAGGTAACAAACGATCCCCGTAAGGCAATTCCCGTCCCCACGGGCAAAAGTGTTCAGTCCCTGAGCAGGTCCGGCACACCGTCCCCGTCGGGCTCGTCGCGCTCCCCCGAAAGGACCGTGAGCTGCTGCGTCGCGCGCGTCAGCGCCACGTACAGGACGCGCAGGCCCGCCGGGGACTCGTCGGCGATCTCCGCGGGCGAGACCACGACCGTCGCGTCGTACTCCAGGCCCTTGGCCTCCAGGCTGCCGAGCGCCACCACCCGGTCGCCGAGCCCGGCCAGCCAGCGGGCGGCCTGCTCGCGGCGGTTCATCGCCACCACGACGCCGACCGTGCCGTCGACCCGGTCGAGCAGCAGCGCCGCCTCCTCGCGCACCGCCCCCGCCAGGTCCCCGTCGCGCACGACGGAGAACCGCGGCCGCACCCCCGTCGAACGTACGGCCGAAGGGGACTCGGAGCCCGGCATCGCGAGCGCGAGGACCTTGGCCGCGAGCTCCGCGATCTCGGCGGGGTTGCGGTAGTTGACGGTGAGCGTGAAGCGGCGGCGCGGGCGGGTGCCGAGCGCCTCGTCGCGGGCCGCCGCCGCCTCGTCCGGATCGGACCAGGAGGACTGCGCGGGGTCGCCGACGACCGTCCAGGTGGCGTGCCTGCCGCGGCGGCCGACCATGCGCCACTGCATCGGGGTCAGGTCCTGCGCCTCGTCCACGATGACGTGGGCGTACTCGGTGCGCTCCGCGGCGAGCCGCTCGGCGCGCTCGCGCTGGGACTCCTCGCGCTGCGGCATCAGCTCTTCGAGCCCGGTGAGCAGGTCGAGCGGGTCCAGGTCGCGCTTCTTCTTGGGGCGGTGCGGGGTGCCGAGGATCGCCTGGAGCTCGTCCAGCAGCGCCACGTCGTGCACGGAGAGGCCGTCGCGCTTGAGGGAGCGGGCGGTCTTGCGGACCTCGGAGGGGTTCAGGACCCGGCGGGCCCAGCGGCCCAGGCACCGCTCGTCCGACATCGCCGAGAGCACCCCGCGCGGGGTGAGCTCGGGCCACCAGGCGTCCAGGAAGTGGAGGAAGTCGTCCTCGGACGAGATGTCGTCGTCGAAGGACGAGCGCAGCTCGGCGGCGAGCTCGGGGTCGGTGTGCCGGCCCGCGGACCCCGACTGCGACCACAGGGCGTCGAGCAGCAGCTTGCGGGCGCGCGGGCGCAGCAGGTTGACGGGGGCGGTGCCGCCGAGCGCGTTGCGGCGGATGCGGTTCAGCTGGTCGGTGTCGAGTTCGAGGCGGCGGCCGAACGCGACGACGCGCAGCCGGGTGGTGTCGACCCGCTTCGGCCCTTCGTCGTCCCCGTCCTGCCAGGACTCCGCGCCGTCCTCGCCGTTCGCGCCGTCCTCGTCGCCGAAGGCGAGCTGCCCGTCGTCCCGCCGCGGCGGGCGCGGGACCGCGGGACCGGCCCCCGGCCCCTGCTCCAACGCCCCCCGCGCCGCCTTCCGCAGGACGTTCAGCATCCGCGCGGAGCCCTTGACCCTGGCGGCCGCCGGGGAGTCGTAGAGCGTGGCCTCCACGCCGTCGACCAGGGAGCCGACCGCGCGGATCGCGACCTGGCCCTCCTCGCCGAGCGAGGGCAGCACGCCCTCGGTGTAGGCGACCAGGAGCGGGGTCGGCGAGACGATCAGGATGCCGCCCGCGTACCTGCGGCGGTCCTGGTAGAGCAGATACGCCGCGCGGTGCAGCGCCACCGCGGTCTTGCCGGTGCCGGGGCCGCCCTCCACGTACGTCACCGAGGCGGCGGGCGCGCGGATCACCATGTCCTGCTCGGCCTGGATGGACGCGACGATGTCCCGCATGGAGTGGCTGCGGGCCTGCCCGAGCGCCGCCATCAGGGCGCCGTCGCCGATCACCGCAAGCTCCTCGCCCTTGAGCAGGGCGGTGATCTCCGGGCGCATCAGGTCGTCCTCGACGCCGAGCACCTTGCGGCCCTTGGAGCGGATGACGCGCCGGCGCACGACCCGGCCGGGGTCGACCGGCGTCGAACGGTAGAACGGCGCGGCCGCGGGCGCCCGCCAGTCGATGACCAGCGGGGAGTAGTCCGCGTCCAGGACGCCGATGCGCCCGATGTGCAGGGTCTCCGCGATGTCGGCGGTGTTGTTCGGGCGCACGGCGCCCTCGGCGGGCTCGACCGCGGTGTACGCGCCGTCGGGGCCCTTCTTGCCGTCCTTGCCCTGGAGCAGGTCGATGCGTCCGAAGAGGAAGTCCTCGAACTCGTTGTTGAGACGGTTGAGATGGACCCCGGCCCGGAAGACCTGCGCGTCACGCTCGGCGAGCGCGCCCGGCGTACCGACCTGGGAGCGCTTGGCCGCGTCGTTCATCAGGAACTCGGCCTCGTGGATCTTCTCCTCGAGACGTCGGTAGACCTGGTCGAGATGTTCCTGTTCGACGCTGATCTCGTGGTCGCGTACGTCGGCCACCGAGGCCCCTTTCAAGACGTGCTGCTCGCCCGTAATGAGCAGCCGTCCACCGTACGCGAAAGGGGGCCCCCTTGTGCACTCCTCCCGCGCACTCGTGGGCGTTACGCGTCCACCGTGACCAGGCGTTTGCCGTCGAAGGTGGTCACCTCGAAGTGGTCGATGTCGTTGCGGTCCATGGCCGCTCCCCCGTGGACGTACAGGGGACCGCGGGCCCATTTGTTCGGGCTGTCCTTGATGCCGTAGCCCCACTTCGGCACCGACCAGGTCGTCACCGTCTCCTTCTCGCCGTCCTTGCCGACCGCGATCAGCGAGCACTTGAGCGGGCCCTTGACGTTCTTCAGCTCCAGGACGGCGTGCGTGCCCCAGGCCTTCTCCTCCGTGCCGACCGTGGCGCTGACCTTGGTCTTCGGGTCCGTGGCCCGGTACTTCTCCGCCATGTGGTGGAAGAAGGCGTCCTCGGCCGGGCTGGTGGAGTGCGGGTCGGCGGCGACCTCCTTCGAGCCGCCGTCGTCGGTGACCGCGAGGACCGTGAGCGGGCCCCCGACGATCAGCGCGGCCGCCGCCGCGACCAGGTACAGGCCGCGCCTGCGCCGGCGCTCGCGCTTGACGGTCACCTCGTCGACGAGCCGGTCGGCGAGCCGGGGGCTCGGCCGGGCCGCGAGCTGTTCGCCGATCTCGGGCAGACCGCGCGGACCCGGCAGGTCCGCGAGCGCGGCCAGCATCGGTTCCATGCCGGAGAACTCCTCCAGCTGGTGCTGGCAGATCCCGCACCCGGCGAGGTGCTCCTCGAACCGCGTCGCGTCGGCGTCGTCCAGGACGCCGAGGGCGTAGGCACCGACGGTCTCGTGGATGCTGTCGTCCTGCCGCGCGCCATGCTGGCCGTAGGACTCGGTCATGCCGTCACCCCCCGCTCCTCGAGCGCCAGCTTCATCGAGCGAAGCGCGTAGAAGACCCGTGAACGGACCGTGCCGCTGGGGATGCCCAGCGTCTGAGCCGCCTCATTGACCGTACGCCCTTTGAAGTAGGTCTCGACAAGTACCTCCCGGTGCGCGGGAGTCAGGTCCTCCAGCGCGTCCGAGAGCGTCATCAGCCACAGCGCCTTATCGATCTCGTCCTCCGCGGGGATGACCTCCAGCGGCGACGGATCGACCTCCTGCGGCCGGGCCTGCCGGCTGCGGTGGCCGTCGATGACGATGCGCCGGGCGACCGTCACCAGCCAGGGGCGGACCGAACCGGTCGCACGGTTGAGCTGACCGGCGTTCTTCCAGGCACGGATGAGCGTCTCTTGTACGACATCTTCGGCGCGCTGCCGGTCCCCCGCCACCAGGCGGAGCACATAGGCGAGCAGCGGACCCGCGTGCTCGCGGTAGAGCGCGCGCATCAACTCCTCGTCCGGGCCCTTGGGTTGACCTAGGCGATGTCGGGGCGAGGGCGGGCGTTCATCGGCCACGGCGGAATCCTTGCGCACGCGCACCTCCGGTGTCCGCGCTTCGGGCGCTTCGGACGGGTCTCATGCCGGAGGTACGTAGACGGGGCGTGGGGCGTTCAACGCGGTTTACCTGCTTGTGCGTTGGCGTGCACGGTCCTTGCGTGTCGGCGAGCGCGGGATCAGCCCCGCACCTGGGCGCGTGCGGGAACGTTCTTGCGCGTCTGCGCGGGGGCTCGCGGTCAAGTGCGGGCGAGCGCGGCCCTGCGGCGGTGTCTGGCCACCCGCTCCCGGTTGCCGCACACCTCGCTGGAGCACCAGCGGCGGCGGCGCCCGCGGGACGTGTCGAGGTACACGATGGGGCAGTTGTCGCCCTCGCACTGGCGCAGCAGCGCGCGGGCCGCCGGGTCGGTGAGCAGCTCGACGGCGTCCCGCGCGACCGCGGCGACCAGGGCCGCGCAGCCGGGCTCGCCGCACAGGACGCGGACCAGGGCGCCCTCCGCGGTGCGGACCGCGCGCGGGGCCGGGGGCGCGGCGGCGGCCAGCGCGTTGACCCGGTCGAGCGCGGCGTCCGCGGGCCTGCCGTCGATCTCGCCGTGCACCAACTGGGCGACCTGGGCGCGCAGTTCGTGAAAGGCGGTGAGCCATTGCGGGCCCGCGTCGGGCAGCCGCGCGCTCGGCGGCACGAGCCCCGCGCCGGTCAGCCAGGCGCGCAGCCTGCCGACCGAGTCGAGCCGTTCCACGGGGTGGTTCGTCGCCACGAGGTCCAGGCAGCTCCGCCCGGAGTCGAATCGCAGCTCGTACGGAGCCGGGGCCGTGCCCAACGCCATGCGCCTGTCACCGCCTTGGGGGTCACCGGTGAGTGAGTGCCGTTGCGTACCCCTACAGTGCCCTTCCCCGGGCGGGTCCGGAACCCCTGCCACCGGGACGGACGCGGGACCGGCACGTGAATCGGCACGTGAATCGGCACATGGACCGGAACGTGGACCGGCACGCGGACCGGCACGTGATGCGCTCCGCGGGGCCGTCGGACGCGAGACCCTCGCGCATGACGGTGCGACGCGAGGCCATGGTCGCGGGTGCCCCCGTCCGGTTGACTCCTCCCCATGACGCAGACGACACAGAATCACATGACGGCACGTCAGGGACGTGTCTCCGCAGGGGCGGTGCTGGGTACGGCCGCGGTGGCCATGGGCCTGATGGCGGGCACCTTCTACGCCTTCACGTGCGCCGTGATGCCCGCGCTCGCCCGCAGCGGCGACCGCGTCTACATCGAGGTCATGCAGAACATCAACGACGTGATCGAGAACCCCGTCTTCTTCGCGGGCTTCTTCGGGGCGTTCATCCTCACCGCCGTCGCCGCGCGGCAGCTGCGCCGCACGTCGCTGCGGTGGTGGGTGTACGCGGCGCTGCTCGTGTACGCCGCCGCCTTCATCCTCACCTCGGCCGTGAACGTCCCCCTGAACAACGACCTCGCCGACGCGGGCGACCCCGCGAAGATCGCCGATCCGGCGGCCGTGCGCGAGCGGTTCGAGGACGCGTGGGTGGCCTGGAACATCGTGCGCGCCACGCTCTGCACGCTGGCCTCCGCGCTCCTCGTACGGGCCCTGGTGCTGCTCGGCAGGGAGCGCGCGGATCAGTCCGCGTACTTGGACCCGGCCGCCGCGTCCACCGCGAGCCGGTAACCGCGCTTGACCACCGTCTGGATCAGCTTCGGATCGCCGAGCGCCGCACGCAGCCGGGCCATCGCCGTCTCCACCGCGTGCTCGTCGCGGCCCGCGCCCGGCAGCGCGCGCAGCAGCTCGGCGCGGGCCACCACCCAGCCGGGGCGGCGCGCGAGGGCCCGCAGCAGGGCCATGCCCGCGGGCGGCAGGGGGCGCAGCTCCTCGTCGACGACGGCCGCGTGGCCGCGGATCTCGACGCGGCGGCCCGCGACGGGCAACACCCTTGCCCGGGACGGCAGTTCGCGGCAGATCAGCTGGACGAGCGGCCCGATCCTGAACCGCTCGGGCTGCACCGTCGCCACACCGAGCGACTGCAACGGCAGCGCGGTGACGGACCCCACGCACGCGGCGAGCACGTCGTGGCCGAGGGCCGCGAGCAGCTCGTCGCGCATGCCCCGCTCCTCGGCGCGGGCGAGCAGCGAGGCGGCGGCGGGAGCGCTGGTGAACGTCAGCGCGTCCACGCTCCGCGCGACCGTCGCGTCGAGCAGCCGGTCCACCGGGGCGAGGTCCTCCGGCGGCAGCCACCGGTAGACGGGCACCA
The DNA here is from genome assembly GCF_044744425.1 of Streptomyces sp. NPDC087300. Taxonomy (NCBI): domain Bacteria; kingdom Bacillati; phylum Actinomycetota; class Actinomycetes; order Kitasatosporales; family Streptomycetaceae; genus Streptomyces; species Streptomyces sp. NPDC087300. The sequence continues at coordinate 24,695 of NZ_JBIUYI010000011.1, read as the reverse complement.
CGACGACCTCCGCGCCCCCGGCCCGCAGCGCCTCGACGAAGCCGGGCAGCGGTTCCCCGTGCAGCTGGAGCGCGACGCGCCGCCCTGCCACGCCCTGGCCCAGCAGCCGGTCGAGCACCTCCGCCATCGACTCGGAGGACGGCGACCACTCCTCGGTGAGCCCGGCGGCCCGCACCGCGCCCTTCACCTTGGGCCCGCGCGCGAGGAGTTCGACCCCGCGCAGACACCCCACGAGCGCCTCGCCGAGCCCCCACCCGTCGGCGGCCTCGATCCAGCCGCGGAACCCGATCGCGGTGGTGGCGATCACGACGTCGGGCGCGTGCCCGATCAACTCCTTGGTGGCGGCGAGGAGTTCACTGTCGTCGGCGAGCGGCACGATGCGCAGCGCGGGCGCGTGCAGGACGGTGGCGCCGCGCCGCTGGAGGAGCGCGCCGAGCTCGTCGGCGCGGCGGGCGGCGGTGACGCCGACGGTGAACCCGGCAAGCGGCCCGTACGCGTCCGTGCCCTCTGGAGTGCGATTCCCTGACGTGCCGTCCCCGGAAGTACCGTCCCCTGATGTGCCGTTCCCTGAAGTGGTGGCGTGCATCCTCTGCTCTCGTCCCGCCTGTAGTTCGTGGCCCAGCGGACGACCGAGCCTGCCAACGGTGCGTGACGGGCCGGGACCACCGTGATGTCCACCGTGTTACGTCACACCTCGGCGTACCTGAGCTGCGCTTTCGTCTCCCTGTCCGGCTCGTCACCGCTCCTGCCCGCACCCCGTCGAAGGTATACGGACCAGGTCACGAGCGAGCACAGCGCGTAGAAGCCGAGGAACGCGACGAAGGCTCCGGTCCCCGACCCCACCGTACGGAAGGACTGCCGCAGCGCGAGGTTGATGCCGAGGCCGCCGAGCGCGCCGACCGCCCCGATGAGCCCCATCGCGGCCCCGGACAGCCGCCGCCCGTACGCCGCGGCCGCCTCACCCGCGAGGCCCCGCCCCTCGGCCTGGGCCTGGAAGATCCCCGGGATCATCTTGTACGTCGAGCCGTTGCCGAGCCCGGTGAGCACGAACAGGGCGACGAACGCGCCGACGAACAGGGGCAGCGACTCCCGTACGGAGGCGACGACGACCACGCCGGTGGCGGCCGCCATCGCCACGAAGTTCCCCAGCGTGATGCGCGCCCCGCCGAACCGGTCGGCGAGCCGCCCGCCCACCGGCCTGATCAGCGAGCCGAGCAGCGGCCCGATGAAGGTGACCTGCGCGGCCTCCAGCGGCGTACGCCCGAACTGCGTCTGGAGCACGAGCCCGAAGGCGAAGCCGTACCCGATGAAGGAACCGAAGGTCCCCACGTACAGCAGCGCCATGATCCAGGTGTGCGCGTCGCGGGCGGCGGCCTTGGCGGCGCCGGTGTCGTTCCGTACGGAACTGATGCTGTCCATGTACCGGAAGGCGCACACGGCGGAGACGACGACGAGCGGAATGTAGATCCCCAGCACGAGCCGGGGCCCGCCACCGGCACCGATGGCGGCGAGCCCCACCAGCTGCACGACCGGCACCCCGAGGTTCCCGCCCCCCGCGTTGAGCCCGAGCGCCCACCCCTTCTCCCGCAACGGGAAGAAGGAGTTGATGTTGGTCATGCTGGACGCGAAGTTGCCCCCGCCGACGCCGGTGAGCAGCGCACACACCATGAAGGTGGCGTACGAGGTCCCCGGCTCCATGACGACGAAGGCGGCGACGGTCGGCAGCAGCAGGAGTGACGCGGCGAAGACCGTCCAGTTCCGCCCGCCGAACCGGGCGACGGCGAAGGTGTAGGGCACCCGGACGACGGCCCCCACGAGCGTCGCCATCGACACCAGGAAGAACTTCCCCGCGGCGTCGACCCCGTACTCGGGCCCCATGAACAGCACCATGACGGACCACAGGCTCCACACGGAGAACCCGATGTGCTCGGACACCACGGAAAACGCCAGATTCCGCCGCGCCACCCGCTCCCCACCCCCCTCCCAGAACCGCTCGTCCTCGGGCTCCCACCGCTCGATCCACATCACATGCCTCCACGGTCCGTCCACGCCCAACGGCTGATGTGGCGAAGGTAGGGACCCCGGATTTCAGCCCTGTGCCGGTCGGTGACCTTCGGGGAACGTTGGGCTCACGGTGGGGGGTGGGGGGTGGTGAGGAGGGTGCTCAGATGTCGCGCTCAGCTCGCGCCCGTTCGCTGTGCCGGGACGGTCTGTACGCCTTCGCCCGAGAGCGCCTCGGCGATCGGTGCGGTGTGGGCCGTTCGCAGCTCGATGGCGTCACCGGAGCGCAGGAGCAGGTCCAGGGTCGGGTCCAGCCAGGCTGCTGAGCTGGCGATGCACACCACGCCCACGAGATCCGCGAAGGGAATGTCGAGCGAGCCACCGTCGACGCCACGAAGGTGAAGTACACCCGTGCCGATCGCCAGTACGCCCGCACGCGGCGATTCACGGTCCCAGGCGGCCGGCCCGTCGGCCACACCCTGCTCGACGGGACCACCGAGGCCGTAGCGGATGGGGTAGGCAGCCGTGTCCTGGGCGAACGAAGTCATCAGAACGCTCGTGGCTTCGGCGAGGTCGAGCCCGCTCCCGGTTCCGTCCGAGTGCGACCTTCGGAAAGCCGATCAGCAGCACGGCCAGAGCGATCAGCCCCACCACCAGAAGGCCGAGCACGTTCTTCGGACGGGCGATCGCGAAAACCACCGCGACGATGACGACGGGGGCGAACAGAGCGATGTACAGCAACGCGGGACGGATGCCCGCCCCTTGGGCTTCCACGGCCGTGTGCAGCCGCTCTCGATTCTGGAGCCGCCTGCGCTCTCGCCCTCGGATCACGTTCTCCCGTGAAGCCCAGCTGTATCGGTCCGCGTACTTCCTCACCGTCGCCCACGCGAAGCAGCCTGCTGCCACCAGGCCCGGGAGCATCACCAAGACGTCCGGATCGGACACGTCCGCCAGCACCAGCGCGGCCAAGAGGAACGCCACTACGAGGATCACCGCGGCATTGATGAGCCGAGAGTGCGGGACGCCCTGCGAGCCGTAGCCCGAGGGAAATTCCGATTCACAGCCGCGATCGGCCGCGGCCCACTGGCGCAACAGACGGGCTCGTCTCTGCCCTCGTCCGCGCAGAGAACGCAGGACCACCAGCGCCGAGAGCGCGACGACCACAAACAGAACAAGGGCTCCGGCGACCGTCACGGCCACGTCGGTGCTATCGCTGTCCTCACCGGTGACAGAGCCGACCACAAGGACCGGGGCCGACAAGGCAACCAGGGTCACCAGCACCGAGCACGCGAAGAAGACAAGACCGCGCCCGCGCGAGAGGTCCTCACGGACCAGAGTCTTGAACGCCGTCGACTGTGCCTGCAGCAGGGCCCCACGATCCGGCCAGCCGCCGGCCGGACCGGGCGCGTCGGGAAGCGGCGCGGCGTGAAAGAACGAACCCTGAGGGGGCGGGCTGGAGTTGGCGGTATTCGTCATGCCCGTTCCGAATGTCCGTTCCGATTTCCCCGCGATGACGGCCACCAGAGCGGCCAACTCCCTCACCTGATGCGGGTTCAGACAGGTTCCGATGACAAGGAGGCCCCTGCCCCCCCTCCGGCGGCAACGCCCGGCCCTCCGCTCACCGGTTGATGGACTGAACCTCCTCAACCGTCACCTGCTGCTCCTCACCGAACTCACCGTTGGGCAGATCCCCGCCCTCACCGGTGGTGCTGGTCCAGGTGATCTCCCAGGTGACGGTGGCCTGGAGGTTGTACGAGCCGTCGCCCGACGACCGCAGATACCTCACGCCACACGGCGGCGCCGTGTCCACGGGCGTGCCCTTGGGGCGCGGCGTGCCGATCTTCCCGTTCTCGATGGGGCACTCCCCCGAGGCCGGGTACGTCTCGGCATCGTCCGTGCCCGGAGCGAGCGTGAGAGCCACGGGCTTGGCGGTGGTGGTCGCGGAGAGGCCCGAGCCCGGGATGCTCGCGGTGACCGACACCTCCTTGAACTTCGCCTTGTTCAACCAGACCCAGGTGGGGAAGTTGACCTTCGTCGTCCCCTCCGGCGCCATGTCGATCTCGGTGCCGGGGACGGGGAGTTCGTCGTAGGCGTACTCGGCGAGGATCTTCGGGCTTACGGCGAGGGGCTCATCGGGCGTCTCACCCTCGTCCACCCAGAAGGGCTGCTTGTCGCAGGCGCTGGCCTCGGGGTCGTCCTTGCGGTTCGGATTGACCGCTGCCGCCCAGAACATCCCCTTCCCCTGCTTGTCCAGGTTGTAGTCCTTGTACGGCTTGCCCTCTTTGTAGCGGCTGTCGAGGAAGTCGCCGACGAACTCCCCGACTCCGTCGAAGAGCGGGACACCACCGCCGAAGCCCCGCCATGCCTTGACGGTCTCCTCGATCTCCTTGGGTGAGAACGCGGGCTCGTACCAACACGCAGGCGGGTTCCAATTGCTGTCAGCCGAGGAGAGGTTGCCCGTCCTCGCCGAGTTCGCGTTGCCGTTGGTCGAGGTCTGGACCTTGGTCTCGACGGTGATGGTACGGCCGCTCTTGCCGCCCTTCGACTGCTTGCCGTCGGTCTGGTCCGTCCAGCCGGCCCATGCCTGCGGGACTGCCTGGGTGACGACGACCATGGCAGCGAGCGCGGCGAACGCCACGTTCCGTCGGCTCAGGGCTGGCACTGCGCGCTCCCCATCTCCGACGTGCTGTTGGTCAGCTGCCACACGCCGTCCGCGTTCTTGCGCAGACGATCGTTGTAGAGGATGTAGGAGTCCTTGGAGGCCGGGGTGACGTTCTTCTTGTGCGTCTTGCGGTCCTTCGTGTACCCCTTGGACTCGTCCGAGCAGTAGGTGAGACCCGCCGAACCGTCCTTGCTAAACGTGACCTTGCGGTCGGTGAAGCGGACCGTGCCGGCCAGCGTCATATCGGACTTGATGAAGTTGCCGGACCACTCGATCGTCCCGAGCAGACCCGCGCCCTTGCTGTAGAACCTGACGGGCTCCGACTTCGGGTCCTGCTTCTCGATCGAGTCGATGATGGCCCGCCAGTACTCCGCGTTGTCCCGGAGCACGGCGTCCGTCTTCTCGTCCCCCGCAGCCTCGGGGGTGAAGACCAACTTGACGTCTTTCGGCACCACGATCTTCGGCCGGTCGACACTGTCCGAGGGTGCCGTCGCCGAGGGGGCCTGAGACTCCTTCGCCTCGTCGCCCGAATCGGCTCCGGCAATCTTGTCGTTGCCCTTCGAATCACCCTCACCTCCTCCGCAGGCAGAGAGCGCGAGGGCCGCGGCAACGGTCAAGGTGGCCGCTGCGAGCAGGGCGGGTCGGCGGTTCACAGTCGGCTCCTGGTGAGGCGAGGGTTCTCTTGAGTGAACCAAGCTATCCATCAGGCAAAGCCGAGGTCATGTCGAGTGCGATCCCGCACAGGGCATACGTGCACATAGCGGCCGCCGAATCTCACTGTTGGCGCAAACTGATCGCCAGGCGCAGCGGTTTGATCACTCAATGCCACGGGAGACATCTTCACTCCCACCCTCCAACGCCTGCGAAAGCAACGCCCGTCACCCCAAATGGGTATCCCCCAACGAAACCAACAGCCGCCGCAACGCCCCGTCGAGCGCCGCCCGCTCGGACGGAGTGAGGGCAGCTAGCATGCGTTCCTCGTTCGCCACGTGGTCGACCACCGCGCGGTCGACCAGGTCCAGGCCCGCGTCGGTGAGGCGGACGCGGATGGCGCGGCGGTCGGTGGGGTCGGGGTGGCGTTCGATCAGGCCCTTGCGTTCCAGCTTGTCCAGGCGGTTGGTGATGGCGCCGGAGGTCACCATCGCGGTCTTGATCAGGCCGCCCGCGGTCAGCTCGTGCGGGGCGCCGACGCGGCGCAGCGTGGCGAGGACGTCGAACTCCGCGAACTCCAGGCCGTATTCGACGAAGACCGTCTTCATGCCCTTGCTCAGCAGGTGGTCCGCCCGCTTGATGCGGCCGACCAGCGCCATCGCGTCCAGGTGGGCGAGCTCCAGGTCCGGGCGCTCGCGGCGCCACTGACCGCGCAGTTCGTCTATGGCGTCCGAGCCGACGCCGCCGCCCGCGACCCCCGCGACGTCGACGTCGACATCGGCGCCCGCGCCGGCCGCCCGCCCCTTCGCCTTCCGCTCAGCCATTCCCGCACCTCTCCCTAATAGAGCCAGTAGAGCCAGTAGAGCCCGATCTCTCAACGTTCAGATACTTGACGTTCGCAGATCCGAGGTCCATATTTATCTCAACGTTGAGAATAACAGCGTTCAGGGGAACAGCGAGGGGAAGCGTCATGTCCGTGACCAGCGGCACCGCCACCACCGACAGCACCACCACGACCGGCAGCAGCAAGGGCAAGAGCGCAGGCACGGGCACGGGCAACAGCACGAATCGCACCACCGCCAAAGCCGCCGCAGGCATCGCCGCCCTCGCCGCCATCGGCCCCGCCACCTGGGGCACCACCTACGTCACGACCACCGAACTGCTGCCCCCGGACCGCCCCCTCCTCGCCGCCGCCCTGCGCGCGCTGCCCGCCGGTCTGATCCTGCTCGCCCTCACCCGGCGCCTGCCGCGCGGCGACTGGTGGTGGAAGGCGGCCGTACTGGGAGTGCTCAACTTCGGGGCGTTCTTCCCGCTCCTCTTCTTCGGCGCGTACCGGCTCCCCGGCGGCGTCGCGTCCACGATCAGCGCGGTCATGCCGCTGCTCGTGGCGGGCTTCGGCATCGGCGTACTGAAGGTGCGGCCCACCCGCCGTACGTTGATCGCGGGACTCGTCGGCGTCGCGGGCGTCGCCCTGCTCGTCCTGCGCGGCAGCGCCGCCGTCGACCTCGCGGGCATCGCGGCGATGCTCACGGCGACCACCCTCATGGCACTCGCCGTCGTACTGAGCAAGCGCTGGGGCCGCCCCGAAGGCGTCTCCCTGCTGACGCTGACCGGCTGGCAACTCACCGTCGGCGGCCTGGTCCTGGCCCCGATCGCCCTGACCGCCGAGGGCCTGCCCGACCACTTCACCGGCGCCAACATCGCCGGATACGCCTACCTCGGCATCATCGGCACGGCCATCGCGTACGCCCTCTGGTTCCGCGGCATCGAGCGCCTCCCCGCCTCCTCCGTCTCCTTCCTCGGCCTGACCAACCCGGTCGTCGCCACCCTCGCGGGCCTGCTGTTCCTGGGCCAGACCCTGACCGTGTGGCAGCTGGCGGGACTGGTCCTGGTCCTGGCGAGCGTGCTGCTCGGCCAACAGCGCCGCACAGCCGGCCGCACACCCCGCCGCACGGCCTGACCCCCTCCCTCCCTCACCCAACCTCCCTCCCTCCCTCACAAGGAGTCCCCATGCGCATCACCGTCTTCGGAGCAGCCGGAAACTCGGGCCGCCGCGTCGTCGCCGAGGCCCTGTCCCGCGGCCACGAGGTCACCGCCGTCGTACGCGACGCCGCCCGCTTCACCGAACTCCACCCCGACGCCACGCACCGCACGGGCGACGCCGGAGTCCCGGACGACGTACGGCAGTTGAGTACGGGCCAGGACCTCGTGGTGAACGCCACGAGACCGGCGCCGGGCCGCGAGGCCGAGCACCCCGCCATCACCAGGTCACTCCTGACGGGCCTCGCGGGCACCGGCGTCCGCCTTCTGATCATCGGCGGCGCGGGCAGCCTGACGGTCCCCGGCACGGAGGGCCGCCTGGCGATCGACGACCCGAGGTACGTCCCCGCGGCCTGGCGGCACATAGCCGAGGCCTCCAACGCGCAGTACGACGTGGTCCGCACGACGGAGACGGACGTCGCCTGGACCTACCTGAGCCCCTCGGCCCTCTTCGAACCGGGCCCCCGCACCGCCGAGTTCCGCCTCTCCAAGGACGAACTCCTGGTGGACGCGGCGGGCAACTCGGCCATCTCCATGGAGGACCTGGCCATCGCCCTCCTGAACGAGGCGGAGCGACCGGAGCACCACCGGGGGCGGTTCACGGTGGGGTACTGAGCCCAGAACCAAGAAAGCGGTCACGCCCCACCCCGAAGGGCAGAGGCGTGACCGCCGCACGACGCCGCCGTGTCAGACCGCGGGCCCGTGAAGTCGGGCTACTTCGCCGCGAACTTCCAGATCACCGGGTCCCCGTCCTCCTTCTCGGCCCAGTGGACCTCGAGGGACTTCGAGCCCGCCGGGATCAGGTACGTCTCGCAGAGCACGTGGCTCTCGCCCTTCTTCCAGCCTTCGAGGTCCAGCTTGTCGTCGCAGCCGGCCGCGTCCTCCGCGGCGCCGATCAGGAGGCCGCCGCGGGCGCCGTCCGCGTAGATCTCCGTGGTGTCGGCGGCGTCCGGCGTGTCCTTGAGGGGGGCGCCCGCCTTGTGCGTGAACTTCAGGTGCGCGACCGCGGGGACCATGCCCTTGGCCTTGCTCGGGTCCTGGACCAGCTTCTTGGTCTCGGCCTCCGTGCCGACGTCGATCTTCTGCGCGGCGACGTCGTACGTGACGGTGGCGTCGCCCTCCTTCACCTTGCCGGTGGTGCTGTCGCCGGCCGCGAGGGCGGGCGCCTCCTTCGGCTTGGTCTGCGACTTGGGGGCGTCGGCCTTCTTGTCGTCCGACTTGTCGTCGTCACCGCCGCCGCAGGCGGTCAGCGCGAGGGCGAGTACGGCGGCGGGCGCGGCGAAGCGCAGCGCGGTCTTCTTGCGGAGCAAAACGTTCTCCCGGCAGGTGTGGGGCCCCGCCGCATGACGTGCGGTGTTCCACGCGTGCGGCCGGTTGAGATCATCACCCTAGGAGCGGGCCACGTATCGCGTCGAGGCCGTTACGGGCGTCAAGCCATTGCGCGTTAGCGGCAGTTAAGGGCATACGCGCATACCAGGCACAGAGCGGAGTTCATTGGTTCGCTTCGGCGAATTCACCGTCCGGCAGCGACACCCGTACCCCCGACGCCCCGCCCGAAACTGCCCGGCAAACAAGGACATGTCGACCCTCCTCACGCCCTCTCCACCCCTCATAACGGTTGCACAACGCGTCTGTACGGTCACCACAGGCGACCCCCCCGACGCGCTGAACACACTCACCACGCTCACCGCGCACGCCGCCCCTTCGCCCCGTTCGGCCACAGCCTCGGACGCCGCTTCGCCGCCAGGTCCTCCACCCAGCCCACCGCCAGCACCATCAGGCCTATCAACGGCCAGACGAGCAGCGTCATCCACAGCATGTACGTCGTGTCGAGCGCCGAGCTCCAGCGTTCGTCCTCCATGAAGGGGAGGTCGTACGCCATGTCGATGATCGGGACCGTCGCCATGATGAGGAGGTTGTGCCAGAGGTAGATGGTGACTGCCCTGTTGTTGGAGAGGGTCACCAGCTTGTCCCACTTCGCCAGTCTGCCCGGCAGCTCCTGCCACGACGGGGAGTACTGGAGCAGGATCACCACGAAGCCGAACGACCAGGTCGCCTGGGCGAGCGGGATGTCGTTCAAGTCCCAGCCGTCCGGGCCCAGATGGCCCGACGCCCACCACAGGCCGAAGGCCATGACCAGGGCCGAGGCCGACACCGCGAGGTAGCGCGGGACACGGGCGAGCAGGCCGTCCTGGTGGGCGAAGCCGAGGACCCAGCAGCTGCCGTACATCGCGAAGTCGCCCACCGCGTTGCCCAGTTCGCCCGGGATCGTGACGACGCCCGTGCCGACGACCGCGGTCAGTGCGAGCGGGGCGAGCAGCGTCGCCCACGGGAGCCTGCGGAACGCCCAGAGGAGAAGGGGGGACGCGATCACGAACCACAGGTACGCGCGGATGTACCAGAGCGGGCCCGCCGCCTGCGCCGGCCAGGTGTCCTCCAGGAGGCCGGCCTTGTCGCCCAGGTGCCAGGGGAAGGGCGGCGCGCCCACCGGGAACACGTAGTTGAGCACGCTCACCAGGCCCCAGGTGCCCCCGTGGTCGGGGTCCTCGCGCACGTTCCAGCCGCCCGCGAAGAGCAGGAAGAGGACCACCGCGCTGAACACCCACATGGGAGGCAGGAGTCGGCGGACTCGGCCCCTGATCACGCCCCACGCCGGGCGCTTGAGCGAACGCGCCATCAGCGAGCCCGCGAGCGCGAACATCACGCCCATGGAGGGGAAGGCGATCGTCAGCCAGGCCCAGCCGAACAGGTGGTAGACGACCACGCGGACGAGCGCGAGCGAGCGCAGCAGGTCCAGGTAGCGGTCACGGCCGCCGGACGGCTTGGCGGGCGGGTTCGCGGGGCCGGGAGGAGCCGCGGGGCCGGGAGGAGCCGCGGGGCCGGGAGGGACCGCGGAAGCGGCGGTGCCCGCCGGGGCCGGCGGTCCGGGTAGGGGAGATCCCTGAAATCCCTGCGCCGCCCAAGGCGACGCCTGCCGCGCCCCCTCGGGCAGATAGCTGTGGCTCATACGACGCTGCTCCGTTCATTGCCGCCCGTCCGCTGCCTCGGGATGGATCCGGGCGTCGGCGAGCCTGGTGCTCCGAGGACCCCCGTGCGCCGGAGCTTCTGCCAGCGCAGGCGGCCTCCGGTGAGCGCGGTGATCCAGGACTGCAGCAGCACGACGTACATCAGCTGCCGGTAGAGGATCTGCTGGAGGGGCAGCGAGATCAGATGGGTCATGCGTTCGCGGTCGAGCCGGAAGGCGTAGGCGGCGCAGACCGCCTGCACCGCGAGGACACCGAGCCACGCGGCGACGGTCTTCTGGGTGGGGCCGAAGACCAGGCCGTAGAGCAGGAACACGTCGATGAGCGGGGCGAGGAGAGGGGCGAGCACCATGAAGAGGGCGACGAGCGGGAGGCCGACCCGGCCGAAGCGGCCGGAGGGGCCGCGCTCGACGACCGCGCGGCGGTGCTTCCAGATCGCCTGCATCGTGCCGTACGACCAGCGGTAGCGCTGGGACCACAGCTGCTGGACCGACTCCGGGGCCTCGGTCCAGGCGCGGGCGTTCTCCGCGTACACGACCCGCCAGCCGTCGCGGTGCAGGGCCATCGTGATGTCGGTGTCCTCGGCGAGCGTGTCGTCGCTCATGCCGCCGACCCGCTCCAGGGCCGAACGCCGGAACGCGCCGACGGCGCCCGGGATGGTCGGCATGCAGCGCAGCATGTCGTACATCCGGCGGTCGAGGTTGAAGCCCATCACGTACTCGATGTGCTGCCAGGCGCCGATGAGCGAGTCGCGGTTGCCCACCTTCGCGTTGCCCGCGACGGCGCCCACGCGCGGGTCGCCGAAGGGCTGCACCAGTTCGCGTACGGTCGACCGCTCGAAGACGGTGTCGCCGTCCATCATCACGACGATGTCGCAATGGGCGTTCGCCAGGCCCCTGTTGAGGGCGGCGGGCTTGCCCGCGTTGTGCTGGCGGACCACGCGTACGTTCGGCAGGCGCAGCCCTTCGACGATGCGTGCCGTGCCGTCCGACGAGCCGTCGTCGATGACGATCACCTCGATGGGATGGTCGCTCGCCATCAGGGAACGGACCGTCGCCTCGATGCACTTGGCCTCGTTGTACGCGGGGACAAGGACCGAGACCGGTTCGGCGATCCCGGGGCCCCAGCTGAAGCCTCGCCCGCGCACCCGGCGGGCGTGCACCGCGGAGAGCAGCAGCATCAGGCCGAAGCGGGTGAACACCAGGACGCCGATGACGGCGAGCACCACGACGAGCCCGTCGGTGATCCGGTCGGATGCGCCGACCAGGAAGACCCAGGCCTTGCCCTTCCACAGCTCGACGCCGGTGACCTCGGTGTGCGCGCTGGGCGCGCCGAGTGCCTCGGTCAGATTGCCGAACTCGTAGCCCTGCTTCTGCAGTTGGGGCAGGAAGCGGTCAAGGGCTGCGACGGTCTGCGAGCGGTCGCCGCCGGAGTCGTGCATGAGGACGATGGCGCCCCTGCCGCCGTGCGGCGTCGCCCTGCGGATGATCTCGTCGACGCCGGGGCGCTTCCAGTCCTCGCTGTCGGTGTTGTTGACGACGGTGAGGTAGCCGCGGCTGCCGATGTACTTCGTGACCGGGTACGACTTGTCGTCCATCGCGTCGGCGAACGAGGAGTACGGCGGCCTGAAGAGCGAGGTGCGGATGCCCGCGGCCCCGGCGAGGGCGAGCTGGTTCTGGGAGAGCTCCCAGTCGATGCGGCTCGTGGACTGGTAGGAGAGGTCGGGATGGTTGAAGGTGTGCAGGCCGACCTCGTGGCCCTCGTCGACCATGCGTCGGACCAGGTCGGGGTAGCGCGAGGCCATGGTGCCGGTGACGAAGAAGACGCCGTGCGCGTGGTGTTCCTTGAGGACGTCGAGGACCTTGGGGGTCCACTCCGGGTCCGGGCCGTCGTCGAAGGTGAGCACGAGCCGGTGGTCGGGCACGCTCAGCGTGGACTCGCGGCCGCCCCGGGTGTCGATGACGGGGCCGCCCTCCAGGATCTTCTCCGGTACGTGGCCGGTGGGCGCGGGCGGCCGGACGCGGTGGTCGGCGAGGATCTCGCTGTGCACGTACCCGCGCAGCATCAGCATCGCGAGCAGCGCGACGAGCAGCAGCGAGGGCAGCAGGTACCGCATGGGCAGCCGACGGCGCCTGAGGGAGCCAGGCGCCTTGGCGCGGCGACGGCCGCCCTTGCCGCGACGGCCCTGACCTGCGGGTCCTGCGGGGGCGTGGGTACGCGGGGCGTGAGCGTTCGGAACGGGAGCGTTCGGAACGGAACCACCCGGAGCGTGAGCGTTCGGGACGGGACCATCCGGGGCATGCCCCCCGAAGACGGGACCGCCCGGGACAGGACCGTTCGGCGTAGAACCGTGCCCGATCGGGGCGTGACTGTGCCGGGGGCGGTCGGACCGGCCCCTGTTGGTGCGGGAGTTCATCGCCGTGCGTCCTCCGGGGACGACTGGTCGCCGGCGGGACCGTGCGGGGCCGCCGGGGTGTAGCCGACGGGGACATCGCTACCGCCGCCACCCGCGCCACCGCCACCGCCACCCGCACCGCCACCGTTCCCACCCGTTTCCGGGGCCTCGGTGGAGGGGTCGGTCGGCGAGGTGGTCGGGGCCGTGGGGTCCGGGTCCGGGTCGGGTCCTGGACCGGGGCCGCCGGTCGGGTCCGGGTCGGGTCCTGGGCCGCCCGTCGGGTCGGGCCCGGGGTCGGGCCTGCCGCCGCCGTCCGTGGGGTCGGGGTCGGCCGACGCGCCGGGCTTGCCGCCGGTGTCGCCGCTGCTCTCGGGGGCGGGCCCGCCCGTGGCAGCGGGGTCCGTCGTGCCTTCGGCGCCGTCCGAGGCGCCCGCCGACGGCGTCGCCGCTGAGCCCGCGGTCGGGGCTATGGCGTCCGCGGGCCGGTCGGGCGTGTCCACCTTGCTCGCGGGGCGGTCGCCGTCGGGGCCCTTCACGGGCAGCCAGGGCGCGCTGGAGTTCCCCGAGAGCAGGGTGCCCACGATGATCACGGCATAGACCGCGCAGGCGATGCCGACCACCACACCGAGCCTGCGGTACCTACGGCTGCGGCGGCCCGTCTCGTCGACGAAGACGGGCCCCTCGGCGGCCGCCTCCTGACCGGGCTCGACGGGAGGTTCCGCCAACTGCCGCCCCATACCGTCCAGTTGGCGGCCCAAGCCGTCGATCTGGACAGTGACTTCGTTCGGATCGTGAGTGTGACCTGATAGGTCATCTTCTCGCCAAGTTTGCATGCGTGCGCACAACCCCCCACATAACGGACCTGGGCGCGCATACGACTCCGGATACCCGCCGTCCGGACCGGGCCCCCACCCGACCCGAGCGCTCCCCCTATCACACCGCACCCGGACCACGAATGTAGCGCACGGCGGTGACAGGTGTTGTTCTCCGTCAGATCTGACTCATCATGATGAGTGCATCTGTGGCAGGAACCCATCCGTCCGCCGGTTTCTCCAGCCATCCTTCCGCCGCCGAGAGTTCCGCGGCCGCGGCCCGCAAAGCGGTAACACCCGGATGAACCAGGCCCTTTCGCCACACCAGTGACACGGGCGAGAGCGGTACGGGGTCGACCAGCGGCCGCAGCTCCGTGCCGGGCATGGCCGGAAAGCCCACCACGGCGAGGACCGGAATCCGCTTCTTCGCCATCAGCCGCCCGAACTCCTCGGTGCCGACAGCCAGCGGCGCGGGTGGCGCGATCTCGATGCCGCGCCCCTCGAAGAGCGACCGCGCGAGGTCGGTCCACTCCGGGGTGCGCGGATTGCCCGCCCCCGCGTACACGGTCTCGCCCGCGAGCGCGGCCAGCGGCACCGCGTCAAGGCCCGTCAGCGGATGCCCCTCGGGGAGGAGCACGGCCATCGGCTCGTACCGCACCGGCTGCTGGGCGAGGCGGGCCCGCAGCGCGGGATCGAGCCCCGCGAACCGTCCGAAGGAGGCGTCGATGCGCCCCGCCGCCATCTCGACGGCGGCGCCGGTCAGGCCGCTCTCGAAGCGGGCCATCAGCTCGCAGTCGGGGGCGAGTTCGCGGGCCCGGTCGAGGACCCGCCCGAAGCTCAGCCCCGGGCTGTTCAGATCGACGAGCAGCGGCCGCGCCCCGCCCGCGAACGCCCCGAAGGCCGTGACCAGCTCGTCCTGCGCGGCGAGCACCCGCAGCGCGTACGGCAGCAGCCGCTCGCCGTCGGCGGTCAGCGTGACCTGCCGGGTCGTACGCACGAAGAGCTCGGCGCCCAACTCCCGCTCCAAGCGCCGGACATCACGGCTCAGGGCCTGCTGCGCGACGTACAGCCGCCCCGCCGCCCGCGTGAAGTGCAGCTCCTGGGCGACCGCGACGAAGCCGCGCAGCAGCCGCGGGTCCACATCACGGCGCACGAGGGAGGAGCCCGGCCAGTCCGCGGGCCCTGCCGGATCTGTCGGATCGGAGGTCATCGCAGGAACCTACAACGTGAGTGCGTGAATGGGCACTTGGCAGGTGTTGGACCCCGCCGACCGACCCCGGCGAGGGTGGCCGCATGCCCCACAACCCCTACGCCCGCCTCTTCGCGATACCCGGCGCCACCGCCTTCACCGTCGGCAACCTCATCGCCCGCCTGCCCATGGGCATGTTCAGCGTCAGCGCCGTGATCATGATCTCCGGGGCCCGCGGCTCCTACGCGCTGGCCGGCGCCGTCACCGCCACCGGCCTCGCGGCGACCGCCGTCGTCGCGCCGTGGACCGCGCGGCTCGTGGACCGGCACGGCCAGGCGCGCGTCGCCGTCCCCGCCACCGCCTTCGCCGCGCTCGGCTCGCTCTCCCTGCTGCTCTGCGTGCGCTACGGAGCGCCCGACTGGACCCTCTTCGCCTCGTACGCGGCGACGGCCACCACCCCCAACACGGGCGGCATGTCACGGGCCCGCTGGGCGCATCTGCTCCAGGGCGACGCGCCTGCCGTGCACACCGCCAACTCCTTCGAACAGGCCGCCGACGAGCTCTGCTTCATGCTCGGCCCGGTCCTCGCCGCCTTCCTCTGCGGCGCGCTCTTCCCGCAGGCGGGCACCCTCATCGGCGTGGTCCTGCTGCTGACCGGCGTGCTGGTCTTCGCCGCCCAGCGCGCGACGGAACCCCCGCCCCATGGACGTACGCACGCGTCCGCGAAGAGCCCGTCGCCACTCCGCGCGCGCGGGATGCCCGCCCTGCTGGTCGCCTTCCTCGCCACCGGCGCCGTCTTCGGCTCCCTCGAAGTGGTCACGATCGCCTTCGCCGACGCCCAGGGCCACAAGTCGGCCGCGGGCGCGGTCCTCGCCCTCCAGGCCGCGGGTTCCTGCGCGGCGGGCCTCGTCTACGGTGCGGCGAGACCGCGCGGCCCGCTGGTCCGCAGACAGCTGTGGTGCGGCGCGGCGATGGCGGCCCTGATGACGCTGCCGCTGCTCGCCGTGACGGTCACCGATTCGCTGATCGCCCTCTCCGGAGCGCTGCTCGTCGCCGGGATGGCGACGGCGCCCACCATGGTCACCGGCATGACGCTCGTCCAGGAGCGCACCCCCGATGCCCGGCTCAACGAAGGCATGACGCTCGCGGTGACCGGGCTCCTCGGGGGCATCGCGTGCGGCGCGGCGGGCGGCGGCTGGGCGGCGGAGCACCTGGGCCCCGCCGCGGGCTACACGGTGCCGGTGGCCGCCGCCTGCTGCGCCCTGCTCGTCAGCAGCGCGCGGGCTTGCGCCACGCGCACTCCGTCGCGCCGTCCCGCTCGGCGACGACCCCGCGTGTCGAACGGGGCCTGACCGGTACGGCCCTGTCCTTCGTCGAGGAGGCGAGGGTGACCGCGATCGCGTCCTCCAGGGGCTTCACCGAGGCGGCCAGATAGTTGTTGAGGACGATGCTGAAGACCAGTTCACGGCCGTCCTTGTCCGTGACGTAGCCGGACAGCGCGGACGCGCCCGTCAGCGAGCCGACCTTCGCGCGGACGTTGCCCGCCGCGGGCGTCCCGCACATCCGCGAACGCAGCGAACCGCCGACGAACTTGTCGGGGACGCAGGCCACCGAGAGGGACGTGTACCAGTCGGCGAACCACGGCTCGCCGCGCACCGCGCGCAGCAGCTTCACGTACTGGCCGGCGGAGGCGAGGTTCTTGCGCGAGAGCCCCGAGCCGTCGACCTGGCGCAGCTCGGCCGGGTCGACGCCGATGCCCTTCAGATAGCCGCCGATCGCCGTGGTCCCGTCGCCCCAACTCCCCGGCCTGCCGGTCGCCTTGTATCCCATGGCCTTGGTCAGGGACTCCGCGTGCATGTTGTTGGACAGCTTCATGAAGGGGATCAGGAGGTCCTTGAGCGTCATGGAGTCGTGCGCGGCGAGCCGCCGCGCGTCCTCGGGGGCCGCGGTCCCGGTCCTGGTCGGCCCGCTCACCCGTACCCCGTGCGCGGCCAGCGCGTCCCGGAAGACGGCCGCCGCGTACCCGGTCGGCTCCCAGACGGTGACCCACTCCCTGGCGGGGTCCGCGCCGACCGGGACGGTGCCGCTGACGGTGATGGTGTTCTCGCCGTGCCGCCGCTCCACCGTGAGGGCGTCGGCGCCGCCCGCCGCGACGGTCTTCGCGCGCAGATCGATGTCTACGTAGTCGGTCCTCGGCGTCACGGAGACCCGTGGCCCGTCACCCGCCCGCTTGCCCGGCGCGACCTCGACGATGACCGTCCCCGTGTCGTAGTCCGTGTCCGGGGCGACGCTGAGGGCGCTGATCTGCGCCGCGTAGTACGACGACTCGTCGTCGCCGCCCCAGGTGTCGCCGATGCGCCGGTCGTCGAAGCGGGTGTCGTCGGCGACGAGCCGCCCCGAGACCTTCCTGATCCCCGAATCGGCGACCTTCGCGGCGAGTTGGCCGTAGTCCTTGGCGAGCGTCGTCGGATCGCCCGTGCCGCGCAGGTACAGGTCGCCCTTCAGGACCCGTCCGTGCCGCTCGCCGTCGGCCAGGACGTCGGTGGTGAACCGGTGGTCCGGGCCGAGGCGCGCCATGGCGGCGGCCGAGGTGAGCATCTTGGTGCTGGAGGCGGGCACCAGGCGCGTGTCGGGCCCGCGCTGGTAGAGGACGTCGCCGGACGCGGCGTCGGCGACCACCACGCTCGCCGTGCCGCCGGCCATGCGGGGGTCGCCGAGGATGGTGTCGATGGCTTCGGGCAGCCCGCTGCGGTCGGAGTCGGCCCCGGCGGGCGAGCTCCAGGTGAGGGTGGCCGCGGCGACGCCGAGGACGGCGGGCCAGATCCAGTGGCGCAGGCGGGCGGGGACGCGTCTCACGGGTCTACTCATGGCCCTGGAGCATCCCGGAAGAGACGCGGACGCAACAGAGGCCCGAAGGTCGTGTCGACCTCGGGCCTCTGTTGTCACATGGGGTTTGTGGAGATGGCGGGAATCGAACCCGCGTCCAACGGTGCAGAATCAGGGCTTCTCCGTGTGCAGTTCGCTGCGATTTTCTCGGCCCCGGCAATCTCGCGAACAAGTCGCCGACGGGCCCAGCCACTGTTTGATTTCCTCCTAGGCCCCGTGACCGGGTCTAGAAGTTTAGTTCCCTAGCTGATGCCAGGATCCGGGTCGGGAACAGCCCCGGGCTGACACTTCGCAAGTCGCTACTTAGGCAGCGAGGGCGAAGGAATCGCGCTTGGTATCGGCGATTATTTTTTGCGACATATGGTTTACGAGATCATTGCCGCTTCCTCGACACGCTTCCCCTGCTTCGACATCCGCTGTCGAAACCGATCATCCCCATGTTGATTTTTCAAGGTGGGCCTTTCGACCCGGCGCCCCTACGAGAGGGACTTGGTGTCCCTGCCTGAGGGACGTTGTCCATCGTACGTGACCAACGGCCGACCGTGCCAGCGTATTCCTGGGGCCCCAGGAGCTACGCGATCCCCTGCCGCCGCCGCACCGACGAGATCGCGCGGTTCGTCTCGCGGGTGTCCTGCTTCTCGCGCAGCGTCTGCCTCTTGTCGTACTCCTTCTTGCCCTTGGCCAGAGCGATCTCGACCTTGACCCTGCTGTCCTTGAAGTACAGGGCGAGGGGCACGATCGTGTGACCCGACTCCTGGGCCTTCGACTCCAGCTTGTCGATCTCGGCCCTGTGCAGCAGGAGCTTGCGCTTCCGCGTGGCCGAGTGGTTGGTCCAGGTGCCCTGGACGTACTCCGGGACGTGGATGTTGTGCAGCCACGCCTCGTGGCCGTCGATGTGCACGAAGCCGTCCACCAGGGAGGCCCTGCCCATCCGCAGCGACTTGACCTCGGTGCCCATCAGCACCAGGCCGCACTCGTAGGTGTCCAGGATGTGGTAGTCGTGCCGCGCCTTCTTGTTCTGCGCGATCATCTTCCGTGCCGGGGCCTTCTCGTTGGCCTTGGCGGCCTTGCGCTTTACCTTTTCCTTCGCCATAGTGCGGTCATTTTCGCACTACGAGGGGGGTCCGAGGCCAGTCAATACTGTCTCGGCCTGCCCCTCGGCCCCGTCCTCGACCTCCAGATCGGGGGTGATGCCCCGTCCGTCGACGGCCCGGCCCGAAGGGGTGCGGTAGTGGCCGACGGTCAGCTCGGCGACCGAACCGTCCGGCAGCCGGCTCGGCATCTGGACCGATCCCTTGCCGAACGTCTTCGAGCCCACCACGACCGCGCGGCCGCGGTCCTGAAGGGCGCCCGTGAGGAGCTCGGCCGCGCTCATCGTGCCGCCGTCGACGAGCACGACCACGGGTCTGGACGTGTCGCCGCCCCGCTCGGCGTGCAGCGCCTTCTGCTCGCCCCGTACGTCGTACGTCGCCACGAGACCCCCGTCGACCAGCGCGGATGCCGCCGTGACCGCCTCGGAGACCAGACCCCCTGAGTTCCCGCGCAGGTCCAGGAGGAGCCCGGTGCCCTTGGGGGCGTCGCGGATCGCGGACCGCACGGCCTCGCCCGAGCCCTTGGTGAACGCGTCGACCTTGATCACCGCGGCGCCGTCGGGGAGCCGGCCGACCGTGACGGAGTCGGTGGAGAGCCGGGCCCTGTGCAGCGTCCTGCTCCACGCGCGCGTGCCGCGCTCCATGCCGAGGACCACCGGGGTGCCCGCCCGCTCGCCGCGCAGCAGCGCGACTACCTCCGTGACGGGGCGGCCCGTGACGCGCTCGCCGTCGACGGAGCGCAGCCGGTCGCCCTCGCGGACACCGGCCCGCGCGGCGGGGCCGCCCCGCTGCACCCGGGCGACCTCGATGCGGCCGTCGGCCGCGCGCCTGGTCCACAGCCCGACGCCCGTGTACGCGCCGTCCAGGGCCTGCTCGAACTCCTTGAACTCGCCCTGCGAGTACACCGACCCCCAGCGGTCCCCGCTGCGGCTGACGGCGTCCTCCGCGGCCTCCTTGCCGGACTTGCCGTCGGCCATGGCCTCGGCCGCGGCGTCGGCGGCCTCCCGCGCCGTGCCCGCGTCGCCCTTCGGGGGGCCCGCGGCGTCCGACCGTACGGAAGGAGGGGACGGTTTCCGGCCCGCGTCGGCCGCGTCGCTCCAGGAGCCGGTGGCCGCGCCGGTGGCGAGGACGCTCGCGAAGACCAATGTCAGGGTCGCCCCGCGGCGGACGCGGCGGGACGGGGAGAACCGGTCGACGAACCGGTCGGGGCCTGACATGACGGTGAGTCTAGGACAACGAAGGGCGCCGTACGGCTCGTTGAACCGTACGGCGCCCTTACGTGCGGGGGTCTCTTGTCACACCTTGAGGTACTTGCGCAACGCGAAGAACGCGGCGAGCGCGGGCATCAGCAGGCCGATCGCGAGCACCAGCGGCAGCTTCGCGAGCACGGCGTCCCAGCCGATGAAGTTGATCAGGTTGATCTTCTCGGAGAGTTCGAGCCCGTGGTCGATCATGAAGTAGCGGCCGACGAGCAGCATCGCGCAGGCGACGCCGCCGCCGATGAGACCGGCGACGGCGGCCTCCATGATGAACGGCATCTGGATGTAGAAGCTGGACGCGCCGACCAGTCGCATGATGCCGGTTTCCCGTCTGCGGCTGAACGCCGAGACGCGCACGGTGTTGACGATCAGCATCAGCGCGACCACCAGCATCAGCGCCATCACCGCGACCGCGGCCCAGTTCATGCCGTTCAGGAGCCCGAAGAGGTTGTCCAGATAGCCCTTCTGGTCCTGCACGGACTGCACGCCGTCACGGCCCGAGAAGGCCGTCGCGACCACCTGGTACTTCTCCGGGTCCTTCAGCTTGATGCGGTACGACTCCTGCATCTGGTCCGGAGTCAGCGAGCTGGACAGCGGGGAGTCGCCGAACTGCTCCTTGTAGTGCTTGTACGCCTCGTCGGCCGACTCGTGCGCGACCTTGTCCACGACGGGCATCTTCTTCAGATCGCCGAGGATCTGGTCCTTCTGCTCGTTCGTGACGGCGCCCTTGGCGCACTTGGGGTCCTGCTCGGCGTCGGCCTTGTTGCACAGGAAGATCGAGACGTTGACCTTGTCGTACCAGTAGCCCTTCATCGTGCTCACCTGGTCACGCATGAGCAGCGAGCCGCCGAACAGGGCGAGTGAGAGCGCTACGGAGACGATGACCGCGAAGGTCATCGTGAGATTGCGGCGGAGACCGACGCCGATCTCCGACAGGACGAACTGGGCGCGCATGGCGGCCTTTCAGTGGATCAGGTGGATCAGACGGTACGGGCGAGGGATCGTCAGTGCTGGTAGCCGTACACGCCGCGCGACTGGTCGCGGACGAGGCGGCCCTTCTCCAGCTCGATGACCCGCTTGCGCATCTGGTCCACGATCTGCTGGTCGTGGGTGGCCATCACGACGGTGGTGCCGGTCCGGTTGATCCGGTCGAGCAGTTTCATGATGCCGACCGAGGTCTGCGGGTCGAGGTTGCCGGTCGGCTCGTCGGCGATCAGCAGCTTGGGCCGGTTGACGAACGCGCGCGCGATCGCCACTCGTTGCTGCTCACCACCGGAGAGCTCGCCCGGCATCCGGTCCTCCTTGCCGCCCAGACCCACGAGGTCGAGGACCTGCGGCACGGACTTGCGGATCTCGCCGCGGGACTTGCCGATGACCTCCTGCGCGAAGGCCACGTTCTCGCCGACGGTCTTGTTGGGCAGCAGGCGGAAGTCCTGGAAGACGGTGCCCAGCTGGCGGCGCATGTGCGGCACCTTGAAGTTGGACAGGCGCGCGAGGTCCTTGCCAAGGACGTGCACCTGGCCGTGACTGGTGCGCTCCTCGCGCAGGATCAGCCGCAGGAAAGTGGACTTTCCGGAGCCGGAGGATCCCACCAGGAAGACGAACTCGCCCTTCTCGATCTCTAGGGAGACGTCCCTGAGCGCGGGGCGGGACTGCTTCGGGTAGGCCTTGGAGACGTTGTCGAATCGGATCACGGATGCACCACGGGTTGCCGGGGGTAGGTGTGCGTGACCATACGCGAAGGCGGTGCGGGAGCGCAGTCGGCGTCCAGAGTTGCGCGGATTGTCTCGGAAGTACCAGGGAACCACCAGGGAACGGAACAGTCGGAAACCGTCGACAGGGGGCGGGCCGCGCCGAAATCCGCGGAAGCTGGCACAGTGGTAGGGGGAACGATTGAGTTCCCCGTAGCGTTGGGCAGGCTGAGACTGTGCGGGAGGAGAAGCGCATGACCCTAGACCGGTTGGTATGCGCGAACTGCGCAGCGCCCGTGAGTGAAGGCCGCTGCCCCGTGTGCCGGGCAAATCGCGAGCGCCTGCAACAAGAGGGGCCCTTCGCGGGGCTCAATCCCGCGGCACTGATAGCGCTCCTCGTGGTGCTGATCGCGGCGGTGGCGCTGCTCGCCCACCAGACCGCGTAGCGGCGGCACACGAGGCGGTACGGCTCACAGAGCGGTACGACTCACAGAGCGGTACACGGAGAGTCACGAGACCGATACGTCTCACCGGCACGGGTGACCCGTCCAGGCACCCGAAAGGGCCCGGAGCTTCGGAAAGCTCCGGGCCCTTCGTCGTACGTCGCGCACCTCAGGTACGCCGCACGCGGTGCCGCCCTCGTCAGGCAGCGGCGCCGCGGTTGCCGACCAGGCGCGGCAGGATGCGGAAGCCGATACCGCCGGCGATCATCGTCGCGGCACCGATCACCAGGAAGGTGGTCTCGGCGGCACCGGTCTCGGCCAGCTCGCCCTTCTCACCCTTGTTGCCGCCCTGCTCGACCGGCTTGGAGCCGGTGTCGTTCAGGCTGTCCTTGCCCTTGCCCTGCTCGACGGGGACGGAGCCGCCGTCGGGGTCGGTGTCGTTGCCACCGTTGCCGCCGCCGTTCCCGTTGCCCGGGTCGCTCGGGTCACTCGGGGCGGAGGTGGGCGGGGAGGTCGGGTCGTCCGTCGGGTCCGGGTCCTCGGTCGGGTCCGGGTCCTCGGTGGGCTCGGTCGGCTCCTCGGTGGGCTCGGGCGGGTCCGTCGGCTCCGTGGTGGGCGGGTCCGTCGGCTCCGTCGGGATCTCCGTGGGCGGGTCGGTGGGCTCGTCGTCGTCCGCACCCGGGGTGTCCACGTCGACACCGACGCCGCTCTCGTCGGCGTGGGCGCCGACGCCCACACCACCGAGGTCGACACCGACGTCGAGGGCCGAGGCGGCACCCGCGGCGGTCAGCGAGGCACCTGCGGCGATCACCGCACCGGCGGCTATCCGCGCGACACGGATCCGCGTCTTCTTGGTCATCTGGCTGCTACCCCCAGTAGCTGAATCGTCAGTGAGGCAGCGTCCGGGGCGGGATTCAGCGCGGTCACCGGGGACGATCGATCGGCCCCCACCGCTCACACGCGCCCCAGGAATACGCATGCCGCGCGCTAGCCTTTCCAGTTTTCACAGCAGCGTCAAGGTCGTTGCGTGCGCGATGTCCGATATCGGGGCAGTTGACCGTCGTACGGAGATACGACTGTGACGCAAAAGGCAACTGCCGCCCTTGGGGCGGCAGTTGCCTTGTCGATAAAGCCGCTCGGGGCGGTATTTACTTCTCCTGCTGCTTGCGCCAGCGAATTCCGGCTTCCAGGAAGCCGTCGATCTCGCCGTTGAAGACGGATTCGGGGTTGCCGACCTCGAACTCCGTCCGCAGGTCCTTCACCATTTGGTACGGGTGCAGGACGTACGAACGCATCTGGTTGCCCCAGGAGTTGCCGCCGTCGCCCTTCAGGGCGTTCATCTTCGCCTGCTCCTCCTGACGGCGGCGCTCGAGGAGCTTCGCCTGGAGGACGTTCATCGCGGTCGCCTTGTTCTGGATCTGCGAGCGCTCGTTCTGACAGGAGACGACGATGCCGGTCGGCAGGTGGGTCAGGCGGACCGCGGAGTCCGTGGTGTTGACGCCCTGGCCGCCGGGGCCCGACGAGCGGTACACGTCGACGCGCAGTTCGCTCTCGTCGATCTCGACGTGGTCGGTCTGCTCGACCACCGGGAGGATCTCGACACCGGCGAAGGACGTCTGGCGGCGGCCCTGGTTGTCGAACGGGGAGATGCGTACGAGGCGGTGGGTGCCCTGCTCGACGGAGAGCGTGCCGTAGGCGTACGGGACGTTCACGGCGAAGGTGGTCGACTTGATGCCGGCCTCTTCCGCGTACGACGTCTCGTACAGCTCCGTCTTGTAGCCGTGGCGCTCGGCCCAGCGCAGGTACATGCGCTGGAGCTTCTCCGCGAAGTCGGAGGCGTCGACGCCACCGGCCTCCGCGCGGATGGTGACGACGGCCTCACGGGCGTCGTACTCACCGGAGAGGAGAGTCCTTACTTCCATTTCGTCCAGCGCCTTCTTGACGGCGGTGAGCTCGGATTCGGCCTCGGCACGGGTGTCCGGGTCGTCCTCCTCCTCGGCCATCTCGAAGAGGACACCGAGGTCGTCGATGCGACCTCGCAGGGCCTCGGCCTTGCGGACCTCCGCCTGGAGGTGACTCAGCTTGCTGGTGATCTTCTGTGCCGCTTCCGGGTCGTCCCACAGGGACGGCGCGGCCGCCTGCTCCTCGAGCACGGCGATATCGGCCCTCATCTTGTCGAGGTCCAGGACGGCCTCGATCGACTCCATGGTCGAGGAGAGGGACTTGAGCTCTTCGGAAACATCGACGACTGCCACGGCTCCAGCGTAACGGCTGCGGCAACCGGGGCGGGCCCTGCGGGGCTGGGGCGGGGGCTGGGGGCTGGTCTGGGCGTCTGCCCCCTGGCGCGGGCGGGGGTCGTTCCACGGCGGGCGGGTGGGTGGGGTGCGGGTCTGGAGCCGCCGCTGCGCGGCGAATGCTTTTCCCCGGCCGGGGGGGGGGGCGCCCCCCCCCCCCCCCCCCCCCCCCCCCCCCCGGGGCGGGGCGCGCGCCCCCCCCCCCCCCCCCCCCCCCCCCCCCCGGGGAGACACAATTCAAGTGCCGCGCTACGTAAA
>NZ_JBIUYI010000010.1:0-321522 GCF_044744425.1 Streptomyces sp. NPDC087300 | reverse complement strand
GCCGCCATCGGCTGGATCGACTTACGCCGCCCATCCAGCATCAGACCCCGCAGATAACACTCGCCCCACCGCCGCTGATCCCGCCGCGGCAGCGATCCGAACACCTCGGCGACGAACTCCGCCAAATCACCCCGGAGCCGTTCCACTTCCCCGAGCCTCATACCCCGCAGCATGCTCCCGAGCAGGCAAGATCGGCACACCTAACGAAGCACTACTAGGGCCTGTCCTTCGGATCATCTCGCTGACCAGATGAAGATGTCGGCGAGGTGGCGTCCGGCCAGGTAGATCGTGGCGGCCTCGTGGTTCTTCTGAGTCGTCGGTATGCCTATCAGTGACGCGAAGAGGGCCTGAAATGCCCCCGTAGACGTTGCGGAAGACTCGTGATGCGACTAGGCGCCGCGGGCCGGGGAGATCTTGTAGCGCGAAGTTGCTCCTGCTGCGGAAAGAAGTTCGACGGTCTCAGGGTGGGGGCCTTGGCGGGCCCAGTCCAGGGGAGAGCAGCCGGTACCGCGTTCTTCGCGGCGGTTGGGATCGGCACCGTGCGCCAACAACACGCGGACCGTTTCGGTGTGTCCCCAGCATGCGGCTGCGCACAGTGGAGTTCCCTCCGAGCCGATTCCGGCGCTCTCAGTGTCAGGCGAGGCGCCCGCTTTAAGAAGCAGGCGGACGACTTCTGCCTCTCCGTTCACGGATGCTAGGTACAACGGAGTGGGTCCTTCGATGTCCGGGATATCTGGGCCAACTCCGGTGCGCAGGGCGGCTCTTACACGGGCAACGTCACCTGCCCTTGAGGCGTCCAAGAGTTGACGGGAGAGCTTCTTTCTTTTCCGCTGGTTCATGGACATTGAGGCTAACGGTCGCGTTGGCGACGCTGCAATCCCGAACCGTCGGCATGGCCGCACACCGGCTGCCTTGATTATGACAAGAGGGAACCGCGTCTTGCTTGCGCAAACCGTCAGCGCCGACGGCCAGTCAGCTCGCTCACCAGGAACGCAGTTGCCCTTGCGGGGGCTTTCCGGTGACTGTGATCACTCTTACTGAAGTGGAACAAATGCGTCCGATCACGTAAGTTCTGGCGTGCTCATCCGATCGGCCGACCACCGAGACGGGTGAATCTCAGGGGGGGGCAAGGTTCGACGGCCAGTTCCCTTTGGCATCCATAGCCAAAGGGAACTGGTGCCTTGCGGAAGTGACTTGACAAGTGCGGATGGCATCGCCCGACGACCGGCCCCCATGGTTTAGGAACAACGGCCCTCGGGAGGGTTTCCTCATGCGCAAGTCGCGCACTTTCAGTGCACTCATCACCACCGCTACCGCGGGTTTTATCTCGCTGGGTTTGGCCATCCCTGCTGACGCGGCGTCGTCCGGGTGGTCCGCACACGTGCAGTGCACCAAGAAGCGCATCTCGGATGACTCTGCACATGGGTTCGTACAGGGGCACGGTTGGGCTCTGACGAAGGACAACGCATGGAAGGCAGCCAAGAAGAACGCCTCCAGTCAGATGCCCAAGGGCTACCGCACGGTTCACTGCACGGAGAAGACCATCAAGAAGGGCAAGAAGCCCTGACCTCCCAGCCCACTAAGTCAACTCACTGGGCTATCCGGCCTGTTCAACGGAACGGCGCAGGCGCACGTTGGCGGACTGATTCGGGCCGTGCCATTCCACCCTTCCCGCTACCCAGTTGACACATCCAAGTGAAGGCGAGTAAGTAATGATCAAGAACAGTCTGAAGGCCGCTGCTGCAGCCGGTGTCATCGCCATCGCCGTCGCGGCCCCCGCCGTGGCCGCATCGACCGACGTGAGCGGCGGCCGGTGGAGCTACAACGTGGGCGGCAACTACGTGTACTCGAACTACTTCCACAAGAAGACGTACCACTCGTCCTCCGTCGAAGGGGCGTACTGGGCGTACAGCGGCTGCACCAAGGACGGCGTGTGGTCGAAGGCCTCGGCGAAGAAGGCGAAGCTCACCAGCAAGGCGTACTACAACCCGGCCTGCTGACGACGTCTCGGACTCGGTGCTGACACTGCAGCGACCGGCCTGGCTGCGGGGGACTTTTCCCCCGCAGCCAGGTGCTACCCCGGCCGATTCTTGACGAGCTGCGCATTCCCTGTGCGCCCCGAAATTAGGTAACCGATGCTCCATCGAGGTATCAAGTTCGCCCATGCTGCCGTGCTGGTGTTCTCCGCGATAGCGGCCTTTCTGTTCGTGCGAGGGCTGGACGAAGAGATGGCACTCGGCAACTCGGCCCAGATCTGGGTGCACTCCGATGACTCGGCGAGCGGCGTACGGGTCGCCCGCACCATCGCTTCATTTGCGAAGGACCATGAGGTCTCGGTGG
Source organism: Streptomyces sp. NPDC087300 (assembly GCF_044744425.1). Classification (NCBI taxonomy): domain Bacteria; kingdom Bacillati; phylum Actinomycetota; class Actinomycetes; order Kitasatosporales; family Streptomycetaceae; genus Streptomyces; species Streptomyces sp. NPDC087300. Next base: position 319,182 of record NZ_JBIUYI010000010.1, on the reverse strand, counting down.
CTCGGGAGGTCCCTGATGCGAGGAACCCGGACGGCCGCCGACACCTCTATCTGGCCCCGGGCGGCGACGCGCAGTCGGATCCGGCGTCATGGCTACACGACGGCTACCCCGGGTTCAGCAGACAGTACGACACGGACGTACATCCCATCGCCGACATCGGCCAGCGTGACCCACGCGGCTTCTACTACGTCTTTGGTCCCTCGGAATCAGCAGAAGCGCTGGTAGCCGAATTTACCGGCCTAGGCCTGCACGCAACTGTGCAACACCCGCTGTCGGCGAGCGAACTGGCACTCCGGTTCTCGGGCGACGACTTGTTCCGATCGATGTGGGTGGTGGCGCTCGCCATAGTGACACTGGTCGGCGCCAGCGTGCTGCTGGGTGCTAAATCCTACGGAGTGCTGCGCCTGCAGGGAAAATCCTTCCTGGCCCTCCTCACCCGTGATCTGCGGCAGTTGGCGACTTTCTGGCTCGCAGCCGTCGGCACCGTGACAGCCGCCGTGCTGCTTTTCCTCGGCTTCTACAACGGTCTGGCCTGGTTGGCGCTGTTCGCGTCTACTGCCGCCATCCTGGCCGGACTGCTCATCGTGCTGGCACTGGCTGCCCATGCAGTGGCGCTTGCCCTGACCTTCAAGCTCGAGGTGCTTCGCGCGCTCAAGGGAGAGCTGCCGACCCGTGCTGCAATCCTTGCCATCTACCTGGTGCGTATCCCCGCCCTTCTGCTCGCCGTCGGCATCGCCTTGGACGTCGCCCTAGCAGGCCAGAACGTACTGACACGTCAGGACAGTCAGGACACCTACGCCAAAGCAGGCGACGCCGTCACCATCCGCCTCAATGGCAGCTTGGGTGGCAAGGCGAAGCCGGCGATTGCCCATGTGGGCCAGTGGCTGCGCCAGGCCGACGGGGCGAACCAGATCATCGTCGCCGGGCGCCGGGATCTCCAGGGCCTCCCCAGTAAACAGCCCCTGCCGCAGGGCGAGATGCTCATTGTCAATGAGACGTTCCTCGCCGAACAGCCGGTCCTAGACCCGGCAGGACAGCGGTACTCCCCGGCGGCGCGGCCCGGTAAGGTCGCCGACGCCCACAAAGCATGGCTCATCGTTCCCGAGTCCCTCACTGGCCGCGCATCCGACATCAGAGCAGCGGTTCCCGACCTGTTCGGCCGAATGGCCCCGGACCTGAGGCGCCACCTCAAGGTAGAGACACTCAGCTCGAAGAACGGCCAGCGTGTCTTTGCCTATAACTCCGGATCCCAATCCCCCAACGCTGCCCACAGCCCGGACGATGACCGGTCCCTGGTGGACGATCCAGTCCTTGTCGTAGTTCCCAACGGTTCGAAGATACTCACCAATGACGCGTACACCGCATTCGCGTCCCAGGAAGGAATCATTTTCCCCGACCCCAATAATGCTCTGGCAGCCATAGCAGCCGACAAGAACGAGCTGCAGACCTATGTCACGGCCGTGCGCCCAGTGGGGCAGAGTGCCTCCCTTGAGCTGAGGGAAGCCGTCAATAGATTCCGTCTTTCGCTCTTCAACCTGATCGCTGCAGTGACCGCGCTCCTCATTACAGGTATCGGCGTCTGTTACATACACACACGCAAGCATGCCCAGGCCATTTTTGCACAGCACATCAGCGGCTGGAGGTTTGCTAGAATCCATCGCTTCATTCTCGCCACAGAGATGCTGCTCGCGGCCCTTCTGGCCTGGTGGGTTCCCGTCCAGGTGTGGCAGCAGAACCGGGATCTTGCGGAGTTCACCTCCCGTGGCGTCCCTCCCCCCTTCCCGCCTGTGCAGGTTACGGCAGCGGACATCTCCGTCATCGCTGGTCTGGCCGTCGTCGAAGTATGCATAGTGCTTTGCGCTCTTGGGATGTTCCACCGGCGCATCATCAAGGAAGGGACAGCCGACAATTGAGATCGCTTAGTCGTTACGCACAGAACAGAGTGCTGCCGTGATTGAAATACAGAATCTCTCGAAGAATTTCGGTTCCCGGACTCTGTGGTCCGGTATCGACACCACCGTCAACCGAGGCGAGATGGTTGCCTTGGTCGGGCCCAGTGGATCAGGAAAGTCCACACTCCTCAACTGTATAGGGCTTCTTGAAAAGCCAAGCGCTGGAGCTGTTCTATATGAGGGTAAAGACGTAACTAGGTTCACTCGGAATGGAGTACGCCGATTCCGCCGTGATGTTCTCGGCTACCTCTTCCAGAACTACGCTCTGATTGAGAACACGACTGTCGCCGCAAACCTGGAGATCGCCCTCAAGCCGCAGCGGTCCAGGAGGGGCGAGTTCGACACGACTGTCAGTGAAGCTCTTGAACGCGTTGGCCTGGCAGGCCGGGAGGGGGATCAGGTCCACCAACTCAGCGGCGGAGAACAGCAGCGAGTGGCACTCGCCCGGCTCATCGTCAAACGGCCGGCCCTCGTGCTCGCTGATGAACCAACTGGCGCCCTCGATCACGTGAACACAACAATGGTTATCGACGTCCTTCGTGAGATGCGCGCAGCCGGATGCGCTGTAGTCATCGCCACCCACAGCGGTCACGTTCGCGACCGGTGCGACACAGTCTTTGCCCTCAACGAGAAGTCTTCAGCAGCTTGATAGTCATGAGGAGCCGTCTCAGCTGACTATGTCCTGTTGTGTGAACCCCCGGAAGTCCTGAGCGAACAGCATCATGCCGCTCTACTCGTGACACGTCTGGATGGCGTCTGCCTACGCGAAATGCCAGTACGCGGGCGGAAGCCGCGCCAGCCACCGAGGACCATCACGGCGTCCAGGACCATCCCGACGATGGTCAGGCCGACTGCGCCGAACTCGCGGACAGTGTTGGCGGGCAGGTTGGAGTCCAGTAGCCGGTTGGTTCCGTCGCCTGCTCAGCCTGTTCGACCAGCAGGGTCCACAGCGGCAGCACTCCGTCCCCGACGTGATGGCCGCCACCGTGTTCCTGGGCGTGACGCAGGGACTGTTTGCCCGCCGGTCGGATCTTCAGGACCGTGAAGCGTGAGCGCATGGTTCCCTTACTGCCCTGGCGCCAGGAGGCCTCGCTGAACACGCCGTGTCCGGCGGTCAGTTCGGGCAGCGTCAGGGGGCGGGTGCGGTAGCGGGGCAGGGTCGGAGGGCCCAGTCCGCCATAGGTCGGCCAGTACGGCTGGGCACTGGCCGCATGGGCCACTTCCTTGGCCTCGACGGCCACCACATAGTCCAGCCCGCAGTCTTCGAAGGCGAGGCGAAAGCCCACCGAACGGCCATATGCGCAGCCGGCGGCCACCACCGGCTGTCAGGTCCCAGGCGGCCAGCTGGCCAGCAAGGCCAGCGAGAGCCGGGTCTTGGCCGCAAAGGCGACCTCGTGCGGGACGTCGGCGTGCGGCGCCGGACGGTATCGGCTGGATCGACGTACGGCGCCCGTCCGCCCCGCAGGCAACACTCGCCCCACCGGCGCTGATCGCGCCGCGGCAGTGAGCCAAACACCTCGCCAACGAACTCCGCCACATCAATGCGGAGTCGCTCCACTTCACCCGCCCTCATACCGACACCATGCCCCTGACCAGGCAAGATCAGTACACCTAACGAAGCACTACTAGGGCCTGCCGGTTGGATCAGGCCGGATCAGGGCTGCCCGACCGCCTCCACCAGGCCCTGGACCTCCGTGCCCGGCGGCGCGAGGAGGAAGACGTTCTTGTCGACCCGGTGCATGCCGCAGCCCAGGCCGAGGACCACGCCGCTGCTGAAGTCCAGGACGCGCTTGGCGACTTCGGTCTCCGCGCCCGTCAGGTCGAGCAGCACGGGGATCTGGGCCATCACCGTCTCGGCGACCTCACGGGCGTCCGCGAAGACGTTGACCCGCATCACCACGAAACGCCTGCGCGTCTCGGTCTCCGCGTCGGGCAGCGCGCGGTGTCCGGGCCAGGAAGGCCACTCGTTGCGGCTGCGCAGCGGTACGACCTGGGCGAGCCCTTCCCACTGTTCATCGGTGACGTCGTGGCGCTGACTACTACTCACTGACCCACCCCGTCCTGGCTCGCACTCGTTGTCTGCACCGGGCAATTCTTACGCCAAGTCACCCGTTCAGCCCAACAGCGACACGGACGGCGCCCTCGTCAGGAGTCTCGTGGCGGACGGTTCCGGTCACTTCGCGAGCGCGTCCCGCACGTCGTCGAGGACCGTGCGCGCCGCGCTGGGCCCGCCCGAACTGTTCCACGCCGAGCCGTCGACGACGACCACGTGCCCCTTCTTCTCGGCGCTCAGTTTCGTGAAGTTCGCCACCTTCTTCGCCTCGGCGTACGCCTTGTCGCCGGCCGTCCGGTCGCCGAGCGCGCCGAGGAAGAGCCAGTCGCCGTCGATGGTCGGGAGCTTCTCCAGGCTGACCGGCTCGCTGTGTCCCGCGCTCTCGCCCCGCTGGCCGGCGGGGCGCTTCAGGCCGAGCGCGGCGAGGGTCGAACCGACGTGCCCCCGGCCCTTGCCGACGACCGACGGCGCGCCGTTCTGCCAGCGGACGACGCTGGTCACGGCGTTCTCGTTCGCCCCGAGCCGCTTCTTGGCCGCGGCCACTTCGCCGTCGAAGTCGTCGAGCCAGCCCGCCGCGTCGGTCTTCTTGCCGAGGATGTCGGCGGTGGCGGTGAAGGACGTGCGCCAGTCCTCGTTGAGCTTGGCGGTCAGGACGGTCGGGGCGATGGCGGACAGCTTGTCCAGGACGCGCTTCGCGCCGACCGTCTCGTCGAGCAGGATCAGATCGGGCTCCAGGGCCGCGAGCTTCTCCAGGTCGGGCTCCGCGACGGTCGCGACGGTCTCCGCGCTGCCCGCCCGGTCGGCGAGATAACTGGACACGCCCTTCTGGCCGCGGCCCGCCGTGGTGCCGATCGGGTGCACGCCGAGGGCGAGCGCGGCGTCCAGGGTGGGTTCGCTGAGAGTGACGACCTTCTTCGGATGCCTCGGTACGTCCACGGACTTGCCGTTGGCGTCCGTCACGGTGCGGGTGTCCGCCGCATCGGCCTTGTCCGAGGCGTCGTCCTTGCCGCCGCCGCACCCCGTGAGGGTGAGGACGAGGGCTCCGGCGAGGGCGGCCGCGGTCGGTGTGAGGCGGCGGGCGGGGCGGGGCATGGCGGTGCGACTCCTTGGTGAGTGGGGGGAACGCGGCTGAGAGGGAAGGGAGTTGAGGGGGAAGCGGAGCCGGGTGGTTACGCGAAGGTGGTCACAGGAGCGCGGCCAGGCCGTCGGCGAGACAGCCGCGCCAACAGGCGTAGTCATGGCCTCCGTTGTAGGTGGAGAACGTCACCGGGTGACCTCGCGCTGCCAGTTGCTCGTACAGGGCACGGCTGTGGTCGACCATCGCGCCCTCGTGCAGACCGGCGTCGAGGTGGATCCTCAGGGGCGGGCGGGGCCGCTCGACGAAGCGTGAGACGAGCCAGGGCAGTTCGTCGGAACGCTTCAACTCCGGTACGCCATAAGGGAGTCCGGGTCTCCACCACAGCGAGGCGGACTGGGCGAGGACCGCGCCGAACCGGTCGGGCCGCAGCAGCCCCGCGTACAGCGCGGTGAGCCCGCCGAGGCTCTGGCCCGCGACGAGCGTGCGCGCCGGATCGGTGGTGAGGGGCCAGCGACCGGCGGCCCACGGGAGCAACTCGTCGGCGAGGAAGTGGACATAGGTGTCGCGCGCGGTGAGGTCGCGCCAGCGGGTGCCGAGGTCGACGGCGTCCGGGGCGAGCACGGCCAGGGGCGGTACGACGCCGTCCGCGATCAGGGCGTCCAGCGTGTCCTGGAAGGCGAGTTGGCCGAACCACACGTCGCCGTCGCACAGCACCACGGTGGGCATGTCGGGGTGCCGCCTGCCCGGTGGCAGGTACGCCCAGACGTCCCGTTCGGCGCCGAGCGCGCCCGCGGGCAGCCGGTGCCGCTCGACGCGGCCGCGCGGAACCGTGCCGCGATGTTCCGCCCACGGCTGCGCGGGCGCGTCGGGCAGCGCGAAGACGGAGCTGTCGGACTGGCCCCAACGGGAGGACAGGCGGGCCGGGTTGAGCGGATCGTGCGCGGCGTACGCGGAGAGGGAGCGGAGTCTGCGCTGGAGAAGTGCGGGGTCGGCGGGGAGTTCGCCGGGTGAGATGTCGGCGGCCATGCGGTACGAGGCACGGTGGTCGGCGCGCAGCCGGTAGGTGAGGTGCCAGACGTCCGTGCCGGGCAGCCGGTCGAGCAGGGCGTCGGAGAGTCGCTCGCGGTCCACCACGCGGTTGACGAGGAGCAGGACTTGGCGGGTGGCGCGGTGTCCCCGCCACAGGAACGTGACGGCGCGGTGGGCGGGTTCGCCGCAGGTACGGGGCGGGCCGTCGGTACGGGCCGGGCTGCCCAGGTCGGCGGTACGGTCCCGGTCGGCGACGCCCGCGGCATGGCCCCCGTCACCCGTACGATCGCCCTCGCCCTCGCCCTCGATATCCTCGACGAGCGGCGCGCCCCTACGCCCGACCTCCGTCCAGAACTCCTCCACCAGGACGGCCCGTTCGGATTCCGAGGCGCCGGAGAGCAGTCGGGCGAGGCGTTCGACGCGCGGGCTCGCCACGCGTGTGGCCCCTACGTCAGGCGGGGCCTCGACGACATCCGGCGCGGCCTCGGCGCCCGGTGCGGCACACATGACCACCGTCTCCTCCGATCCACGAGGTGACAACATCAACTTAGCTTAGCCTAAGCTAACCTACATGCTCGTCGACGATTCCTCCCCACCGGCCACCGCGAGCCAGGAAGCGGCCCGGACCCCCGCGTCGGCCGGCTCGCGCCGCGGGCTGACGGCAGGAGTGGTCATCGGCGTCGTCCTGCTGGCCGTCGCCACGGCCGCGAGCCTCGCCGTCGGCACCCAGCGGATCCCGCTCGGCCAGGTGTGGGACGCCCTGTTCCACCCGACGGGCAGCGCGTACGACGGGATCGTGCGCCAACTCCGGCTCCCCCGCACCCTGATCGGCATCGCCGCGGGCGCCGCGCTCGGCCTCGCCGGAGCGGTGATGCAGACGCTGACCCGCAATCCGCTCGCCGACCCCGGCCTGCTCGGCGTGAACGCGGGCGCGGCCACCGCCGTCGTCACCGCGATCGGCGTCCTCGGCATCGGCTCCTTCACCGGCTACCTCTGGTTCGCGCTCGGCGGCGCCGCGCTCGCCGCCGTCCTGGTCAACGCGCTCGGCGGCAGCCGCTCCGCGACGCCCGTCCGGCTCGCCCTCGCGGGGACCGCCGTCAACGCCGCCCTGTTCGGCTACGTGAACGGGCTCCAACTCGCCGACCCGGAAACCCTCGACACCATGCGGCACTGGTCGGTCGGCACCCTCGCGGGCCGCGACCCCGGCCTGCTCGTCGCCGTCCTGCCGCTGCTCGTCGCGGGCACCCTGCTGGCCCTCGCGCTGGCCCGGCCGCTCGGCGCGCTCGCCCTCGGCGACGACTCGGCGCGGGCGCTCGGCGCGCACACCGGCCGCACCCGGGTCCTGTCCGTCGTCGCCGTCACGCTGCTGTGCGGCGGCGCGACGGCCCTGTGCGGTCCGATCGGCTTCGTCGGCCTGATGGTCCCGCACGCCGTACGCGCGTTCGGCGGCAGCGAGCCGCGGCGGCTCTTCCCGCTGAGCGCGCTGTACGCCCCGGTCCTGATGCTCGGCTCCGACGTCGTCGGACGGATCCTCGTACCCCCGTCCGAGATCGAGGTGGGGATCGTCACCACGTTCCTGGGCGGCCTGCTCTTCATCCAGCTGGTGCGGCGGCGGAAGGCGGTCCGGCTGTGAGCCGACGGCACATCCGGGCGGGCGGGCTCTCGCTGCGCGTCGCGCCCCGCGCGCTGCTGACCGGTCTGGTCCTGCTGCTCGTCGCGGCGGCGGTGACTGTGTGCGCGATCGGTACGGGACGCTACGAGCTCGGCCCCGCCGAGGTGCTGCGCACGCTCGTCGGCGACGGGCCGCCCGGCGCGGAGTTCATCGTCCTCGACCTGCGGCTGCCGCGCGCGCTCGACGGCCTGCTCGTGGGCTGCGCGATGGGCATGGCGGGCGCGGTCTTCCAGTCCCTCTCGCGCAATCCGCTGGGCAGCCCGGACATCATCGGCTTCGGCAACGGCGCGTCCGCGGGGGCGCTCGTCGCGATCATCGTGCTCGACGCGGGCGCCCCGCAGACCGCGGCGGGCGCGATCCTCGGCGGCTTCGCGACCGCCGCCGCCGTCTGCGCGCTCGCGTGGAAACGGGGCGTGCACGGGCACCGCCTGGTCCTGGTGGGCATCGGCGCTTCGGCGGTCCTCGGCTCCCTCACGAGCTTCCTCTACGTACGCGCGGAGATCGGCAAGGCGGCGCAGGCCGCGGCCTGGATGATCGGGTCGCTCAACGGGCGCGGCTGGAGCGACGTGTGGATCGCGGCGGCGGGGCTCGCCGCGCTGGCGCCCGTCGTCCTCGCGTACGGGCGCAGACTCAGACTCCTGGAGATGGGCGACGACACGGCGGCGGCGCTCGGCGTGGCGCCCGAGCGCACGCGGCTCGTCCTGCTCGCCGCGGGCACGGGCCTGACCGCGATGGCGGTCGCGGCCGCGGGCCCCATCCCCTTCGTCGCCCTGGCCGCCCCCCAACTGGCCCGCCGCGTGACCCGCGCCCCCGGCCCGAACGCGCTGCCCGCGGCGCTGATGGGCGCGACCCTGGTGACCTGCGCGGACTGGACGACCCAACGCATCTCGGGCTCGACGATCCTGCCGGTGGGGGTGGTGACGGGGGTGGCGGGCGGCGCGTACCTGTCCTGGCTCCTGCTCCACGAGAGACGACGGGGCCGTGCCCCGTAAGGGGGGCGCCCCCTAAGGGGCGCGGGGAACCGCGCGCCCAGCCACGACGCGCCCGCGCAAGATGAACGCCCCCGCTCAACGCCCCCGCCCCACCGGCTGAAGCGCCGCGTACTCCAGCGGCGCCGACGGGTCGATGGACACGTCCAGCGGGGCCGGGTCCGCCCCCGCGCGCACCAGCAGGTCGCCGACCGCGGCGATCATCGCGCCGTTGTCCGTGCACAGCCGCAGCGGCGGCACCCGCAGCTCGATGCCCGCCGCCGCGCACCGCTCCCCCGCGAGCGCCCGCACGCGCGAGTTCGCCGCGACGCCGCCGACCACCACCAGCGTGCCCACGTCGTACGCGCGGCAGGCCGCGACCGCCTTGCGGGTCAGCACGTCGGCGACGGCCTCCTGGAGCGCCGCCGCCCCGTCGGCGACCGGCAGGGCGCGCCCCGCGTGGCCCTCCGCCCAGCGCGCGGCGGCCGTCTTCAGGCCGGAGAAGGAGAACGCGTACGGGTCGTCGCGCGGACCGGTGAGCGGGCGCGGGAACGCCACCGCCGCGGGGTCGCCGTCCCTGGCCGCCCGGTCGATCGCGGGACCGCCGGGGTAGGGCAGCCCGAAGACCCGTGCGACCTTGTCGAAGCACTCCCCCGCCGCGTCGTCCAGGGTGTCCCCGAGGTGGAGGATCGGGTCGCGCGCCAGGTCGCGTACGAGCAGGAGCGAGGTGTGGCCGCCGGAGACGATCAGGACCATGCAGGGGTCGGGCAGCGGGCCGTGCTCCAGGGTGTCGGCGGCGACGTGCCCGGCGAGGTGGTGCACGCCGTGCAGCGGCACGTCGAGGGCGTACGCGAGGCTCTTCGCGCCCGCGAGACCGACCTGGAGGGCGCCGGAGAGCCCGGGGCCCGTGGTCACCGCGACCGCGCCGATGTCGGACATCCGCAGGCCCGCCTCGTCCAGGGCGCGGCGGACCACGGGCGTGAGCGCGTGGACGTGGGCGCGGGCGGCGATCTCCGGGACGACGCCGCCGTACCGGGCGTGCTCGTCCATGCTCGACGCGACGGCATGGCCCAGGAGCCGCCCGTCGCGGACGAGTCCCGCGCCCGTCTCGTCGCAGGACGACTCGATGCCGAGCACCACCACAGAGCCCATCGCGGATTGGCCTTTCTGCCCAGGGGTCCGCGCGGAACGGCCCGCGCGGCTTATTGCAAGTAATGTGCAATAAGGGTACGCCGCCTGGTCACCAGTAGAGTGCGGCTGCGCAGCCCCCTCCCGAACAGCGATTCCGAGGTACCCGCAAGTGACCCCCGCACCACCGGCCGCCCCCTCCGGCATACCCGTCGCCGTCGTCGGGATCGGGGCCGAAGGCTGGGCCGGGCTTCCCGCCGCGTCCCGCGCGGCCCTCGCCGGCGCCGACGTCCTGATCGGCGGCCCGCGCCAGCTCGACCTGCTGCCCGCCGCCGACTGCCCCGGCGAACGCGTCGCCTGGCCGTCGCCGCTGCGACCCGCCGTGCCGGGGCTGCTCGCCGCCCACGCCGGTCGCCGCGTCGCGGTCCTCGCCAGCGGCGACCCGATGTTCTACGGCATCGGCCGCGCCCTGTCCGAGGTGCTCGGCCCGGACGCGCTGCACGTCCTTCCGCACCCGTCCGCCGTCTCCCTGGCGTGCGCGCGCCTGGGCTGGCCCGTCGAGGACACCGAGGTCGTCACGCTCGTCGGCCGCCCCGCCGCGCGGCTCGCAGCCGCCCTGCACGACGGGCGCCGCGTCCTCGTCCTCGCCCCGAACGCCGCCGCTCCCGGTGAGATCGCCGCCCTGCTGCGCGAGCACGGCTTCGGGCCGAGCCGCCTGCGCGTACTCGAACAGCTGGGCTCCGAGCGGGAGTCGGCGCACGAGGGGACCGCCGACACCTGGTCGCACGCGCCCGGCGATCCGCTGAACGTGGTCGCCGTCGAGTGCCGCCGCGACCCCGGGGCGCTCCGGCTCGGCGCCGTGCCCGGCCTGCCCGACGCGGCGTACGAATCCGACGGGCAGCTCACCAAGCGCCACGTCAGGGCCGCCACCCTCGCCGCGCTCGCGCCCGCGCCCGGCGAGTTGCTGTGGGACGTGGGCGGCGGCTCCGGCTCGATCGCCGTGGAGTGGCTGCGCACCCATCCGTCCTGCCGCGCCGTCACCGTCGAGAAGAACGCCGTACGGGCCGCACGGATCACCCGCAACGCCGACCGGCTCGGCGTTCCCGGGCTGCGCGTCGTCACGGGCACCGCGCCCGAAGCCCTGGCCGAACTCCCCACGCCCGACGCCGTGTTCATCGGCGGCGGCCTGACCGCGCCCGGCCTGCTCGACGCGTGCTGGGCCGCGCTCCCGACGGGCGGCCGGCTCGTCGCCAACACCGTCACGATGGAGTCCGAGGCCCTGCTCGCCCAGTGGTACCGGCGGCACGGCGGCGAGCTGGTCAGGATCGCGGTCGCCCAGGCCGTCCCCGTCGGCGGCTTCACCGGCTGGCGGCAGGCCATGCCGGTCACCCAATGGTCTGTCACCAAGGCACAGGAAAGCAGGAGTTGACGAGATGACCGTGTACTTCATCGGCGCGGGACCCGGCGCCGCCGACCTGATCACGGTGCGCGGCGCCCGCACGCTCGCCGCCTGCCAGGTCTGCCTGTACGCGGGCAGCCTGGTGCCGGTCGAGCTCCTCGACGAATGCCCGGACGGGGCACGCCTGGTGGACACCGCGCAGCTCAACCTGGACGAGATCACCGGGGAGTTGACGCGCGCGCACGAGCAGGGCCTCGACGTGGCCAGGCTGCACTCCGGCGACCCGTCGGTGTTCAGCGCCGTCGCCGAGCAGATGCGGCGGCTCGACGCGGCGGGCGTGCCGTACGAAGTGGTGCCCGGCGTCCCCGCGTTCGCCGCGGCCGCCGCCGCGCTCAAGCGGGAGCTGACGGTGCCGACCGTCGGGCAGACGGTGATCCTCACGCGGATCGCGCAGCGGGCCACGGCGATGCCGCCCGGCGAGGACCTCGCCACGCTCGGGCGCAGTGGGGCGCTGCTCGTGCTGCACCTTGCCGCGGGCTACGTGGACCGGGTCGTTGAGGAGCTGCTGCCTCATTACGGGGCGGAGTGTCCTGTCGCCGTCGTCGCTCTTGCGAGCCGTCCCGATGAGGTGATCCTTCGGGGTGCGCTCGGGTCCATCGCGGAGCAGGTGAAGTCGGCGGGGATCGTGCGTACCGCTGTGATCATGGTCGGTCGCACGTTGGGGGCGGAGCAGTTCCGGGACAGTCATCTGTATTCGGCCGACAGGGATCGGCACGTTTGTTGAGCTGCCGCGGCTCGGTGCTGTCCTGCGGGCCGTCGTGCGCTGGGCGCGCAGTTCCCCGCGCCCCTTACGGGGTGCTTCTGCCCACCACCGTGCCCGCCCTGTCGATGCAGATCACGTCGACCGCGACCGGGGCGCCGCGCAGCACCGCGAGGGCCTCGTCGCGGGCCTTCGTCGCCACCAGATCGCCCAGCGGGACCCCCGCCGCCTCGCACAGGCGCAGCGCCTCCAGGCCCGTGTTCGCGGCGGCGATCCGCTCGGCGAGGGCCTCGGACGCGCCTCCCGTACGGGCCAGCTCCGCGAGGAAGGGCTTGTCCACCTGGGAGCGGGCCGAGTGCAGGTCGAGGTGGCCGACCGCCAGCTTGGAGAGTTTGGCGAAGCCGCCGCAGACGGTGAGGCGGTCCACGGGGTGCCGGCGCACGTACTTCAGGACCGCGCCCGCGAAGTCCCCCATGTCCAGGAGGGCGTCCTCGGGCAGGCCGTACTCGGCGATCACCGTCTTCTCCGACGTGGACCCCGTACACCCGGCGACATGGGTGCGGCCCGCCGCCCGTGCCACGTCCACGCCGCGCCGGATCGAGTCGATCCACGCCGAGCACGAGTAGGGCACGACGATCCCGGTGGTGCCGAGGATCGACAGGCCGCCGAGGATGCCGAGGCGCGGGTTCCAGGTGGAGCGGGCGATCTCCGCGCCGTGGTCGACGGAGACGGTGATCTCGACGTCGGGAGCGGCCCCCGCGCGCTCCGCCACCCGCGCCACGTGCTCGCGCATCAGCTGCCGCGGCACGGGGTTGATCGCCGGTTCCCCGACGTCGAGGGGCAGCCCGGGACGGGTGACCGTGCCCACGCCAGGACCCGCCTTGAAGACCACGCCGGAGCCCGGCGGCAGCCGCCGCACCGTGGCGCGCACGAGCGCGCCGTGCGTGACGTCGGGGTCGTCGCCCGCGTCCTTGACGATGCCCGCCATGGCGTACGACGCGGTGAGTTCCTCGGCGGCGAGCGCGAAGGCCGGTGTCTGGCCCTTGGGCAGCGTGATGGTCACCGGGTCGGGGAAGTCGCCGGTCAGCAGCGCGGTGTAGGCGGCGGTGGTGGCCGCCGTCGCGCAGGCGCCGGTCGTCCATCCCGGCCGCAGACCGGTGTGCTTGAGTTGGGCACCGCGCCCGCCCTTGGCCTCGCCGGGCCGGCCTTGCTCCTGTGGCTCACTCATGAGGGAAAACGAACTCCGTGCACGTACTGATTCTGGGGGGAACGACCGAGGCGCGCCGCCTGGCGGAACTGCTCGCGGGTGTCGCGGGGACGCGGGTGACCAGCTCCCTCGCGGGGCGGGTCGCCGCGCCCCGGCTGCCGCCCGGCGAGGTCCGCGTCGGCGGCTTCGGCGGGGCAGGAGGGCTCGCCGATTGGCTGCGCGAGCACCGCGTGGACGCGCTCATCGACGCCACCCATCCTTTCGCGGGGACGATCTCCTTCAACGCGGCGGCGGCCGCCGCCGCGACCCATGTTCCCCTGCTCGCGCTGCGCAGGTCCGGCTGGGTCGCGGAGCCGGGCGACGACTGGCACATGGTCGATTCCCTGGACCAGGCGGCGCGGGTCCTGCCCGCGCTGGGCGAGCGGGTGTTCCTCACGACGGGGCGGATGGGGCTCGCGGCGTTCGCGGGCCGCGGGCTTGACCGGTTGTGGTTTCTCGTACGCTCCGTCGACGCGCCCGAGCCGCCGTGCCCGGCGCGCATGGAGGTGCTGCTCGACCGGGGGCCCTTCTCCCTCGACGGGGAGCGGGAGCTGTTGCGTCGGCACCGGATCGATGTGGTGGTGACGAAGGACAGTGGGGGTGCGGCCACCTCGCCCAAGCTGGTCGCCGCGCGTGAGGCGGGGGTTCCTGTCGTGGTGGTCCGGCGGCCCGCCCACCCCGGCGGGGTCGCGGTGGTCGGCCGGCCCGAGGCGGCGGTTGACTGGGTTCGTCTGCTGCGTGGATAGGTGCGGGTTGTTCGTGGCTGGTCGCGCGGTTCCCCGCGCACCTAGAAGCAGGCACCCCGTGCCCCTGAGCGGCGCGGGGGTGCCCCGTAAGGGGGCGCGGGGAACCGCGCGGCCAGCCCCCACGTGCCCGCAGGGACAGCCGTACGCCCAGACCCTCAGCCCTCCGGATAGCGCCGCGGCGTCCAGACGACCTGTTCCCCGCCCCCGCGCCGCCGCGTAACCACCGTCTGGGAGGAGCCGACGATGAGCAGCGTGCGCATGTCGACGTCGGCGGGGTCCAGATCGGCCAGGCGGACGATGCGGATGCTCTCCTCGGGCCCGCCGACGTCACGGGCGAGAACGACGGGGGTGTCCGGCGCCCGGTGGCCGAGGAGCAGCTCCCTCGCCTTGCCGACCTGCCAAGTGCGGCTGCGCGAGCCGGGGTTGTAGAGGGCGAGGACCAGATCCGCCGAAGCCGCCGCCGCGAGCCGCTCCGCGATGACCTCCCAGGGCTTGAGCCGGTCGGAGAGGGAGAGCGTGGCGTAGTCGTGGCCGAGCGGGGCGCCCGCGCGGGCGGCCGCCGCGTTGGCCGCGGTCACCCCGGGGAGCACCCGCACGGGGACGTCCGCGTACTCCTGTCGCGAGGCGACCTCCAGGACGGCCGTGGCCATCGCGAAGACGCCGGGGTCGCCGCCGGAGACGACCGCGACGCGCCGCCCGCGCTGCGCCAGCTCCAGGGCGAACGCGGCGCGTTCGGACTCGACGCGGTTGTCGGAGCCGTGCCGCCGCTGGCCGGGGCGGTGCGGCACCCGGTCCAGGTAGGTGGTGTAGCCGACCAGGTCGTCGGCGTCCGCGAGCGCGCCGCGCGTCTCGGGGGTCAGCCACAGCGGGCCCGCGGGTCCGGTGCCGACGACGACCACGTCGCCCGTCTCGCCGCGGTCCTCCGGGGCGCTGCGCGCGGCGGGCCCGCCGGTCAGCGGGGCCACCCTGCTCGGCAGCACCGCCACCGAGAAGTACGGCACGGACTCCGGGTCCACGTCGGCCAGCCGCCCTGTGCGCTCGCCCGCCATGGTGGCGCGCTCGACGTACCGTGCCTCGTCGAGCCGGCCCGTGCGCTCCAGGGCGCCGCGCACCTTGCCGAAGGTGCGGCCGAGCTTCATCACGACCGCCGAGTCCGTCGCCGCGAGGCGCGCCGCGAGTTCCTCCTCGGGGAGCGTGCCCGGCAGGATCGTGAGGACCTCCTCGGCCTCCACCAGGGGCTCACCGAGCCGGGCGGCCGCCGCGCTGACCGAGGTCACGCCGGGGATCACCTCGGTCGGGTAGCGGTCGGCCAGGCGCTTGTGCATGTGCTGGTAGGAGCCGTAGAAGAGCGGGTCGCCCTCGGCGAGCACGGCGACCGTGCGGCCCGCGTCGAGGTGTGCGGCGAGCCGGGCCGCCGCCGCCTCGTAGAAGTCGTCGAGCGCGCCCCGGTAGCCGCCGGGGTGGTCCGTGCCCTCCGTGGTGACGGGGTAGACCAGCGCCTCCTCGATGTGGTCGGCGCGGATGTGCGCGGCCGCGATCGAGCGGGCGATGGAGCGGCCGTGCCGTGCCGAGTGGTAGGCGACCACGTCGGCGGCGGCGATGACCTCGACGGCGCGCAGCGTCATCAGCGACGGGTCGCCGGGCCCGAGGCCGACGCCGTAGAGCCGTCCCCGCAGGGCGTCTTGGGTGGTTTCGGTGTTCACTCCGCCTCGCTCGCAATCGCGTTGATCGCCGCCGCGGCCATCGCGCTGCCGCCGCGCCGTCCCCGTACGACCAGGTACTCGATCCCCGACGCGTGTCCGGCCAGCGCGTCCTTGGACTCGGCGGCGCCGACGAAGCCGACCGGGATGCCGAGCACGGCGGCCGGGCGCGGGGCGCCCTCCTCGATCATCTCCAGGAGGCGGAAGAGCGCGGTGGGCGCGTTGCCGATGGCGACGACGGAGCCCTCCAGGCGGTCGCGCCAGAGTTCGAGCGCGGCGGCGCTGCGGGTGGTGCCGAGGCGCGCCGCGAGGTCCGGCACGGACGGGTCGGCGAGCGTGCAGATGACCTCGTTGTCCGCGGGCAGCCGCTTGCGCGTGACGCCGCTCGCGACCATGTTCGCGTCGCAGAGGATCGGCGCGCCGCCGCGCAGCGCCGCGCGGGCGTCGGCCACCACCCGGGGGCTGAAGGCGAGGTCGCGCACGAGGTCGACCATCCCGCAGGCGTGGATCATCCGCACCGCGACCTGGCTGACGTCGGCGGGCAGGCCCGCGAGGTCCGCCTCCGCGCGGATGGTGGCAAAGGACTCGCGGTAGATCGCCGCGCCGTCCTTCTCGTAGTCGAACACTGTGCTCTCGCTCATCTCGTGGCCGTTCCGGCCGTCGTGGTCGTCGTGGTCGTGGGGCGTCGTCATGTGCGTGGTCAGGTCGGGTGCGGGGGCGTACGGGCGGTGGTGACCGCCTCCGTCACGGTGGCGCCCGCCACGGGCACGACCGAGCCGCCGGTGCGCAGGGTCACCTCGTAGCGGCCGTCCGCCGTGGCGAGGACGTCCACCCAGTCGCCGTGCGGATGCCCGCACCGGCGCTCGCAGCCCGACCAGTGGACGGGGAGTCCGGCGCGGCCGGGCACGGCGTCCGCGCGGACGTCGGCGAGCGACTTGGCGCAGCCGGGCCGCCCGGTGCAGGCGCCGACGCCGAGCCAGGGCGACGCGGGCTCGGTCACGAACCCGGCGTCGGCGAGGACCCGAAGGCGCTCCCGCGCGGCCTCGTCGGTGAACCCGGGCACGACGAATCCGCGCCAGGGCGTGACCCGTACCTCGTCGCCGGGCGCGGGCAGCAGCGCGCGCAGCTGGGCCGCGCTCACCCGTCCCAGCGGGGCCGTGACCAGCACGGCACCGCCGAGGACGCCGGGAGGCGGCGGGCCCTGAACCGTCGTCCCCGCGACCGGTGCCGGGGCCGCGGCCGCCGTCGCAGGAACGCCCGCGTCCGCCAGCGCCCGCGCCACCTCGACGGCCCGCCCGGCCGGCAGCTCGGCCACCCGCCAGGCGCCGTTGCCCGCCGCCAGCGCGGCCGTGCGGAACGCCCCGGCCGCGGCCAGCGCGGCACGGGGAGCCTCGGCGCCCGGCACCCGGAACGTGGCGGCGCCGAGCCGAAGCAGCGCCGTGCCCGCCGATTCTGCGATCAAGGTCACATCGGCGCCGAGCCCCGCCACGTCCCCGCGCCCGTCGTCGGCGGCGAACAGGAAGCGGCCGGAGAGCTCCGCGGTCCACTCCTCGGCGCAGAGGAGTCCGTCCAGCTCACGGGCCCACAACTGCACGTCGGCGTGGCCGAGTCCGTCGATTCCGGCCAGCGGCGACGCCACCACGTTGCGGACGCGCTCGTGCCGTTCGGAGGGGAGCAGGCCCGCGTCCGAGAGGAGCGCCGAGAGTGCGCCGCCGCAGGTCTCGCCGAGGCCGCGCAGCTCGACGTTGCCGCGTGAGGTGATGCTGAGGTGACCGTCCGCGAGCCGCTCGGCGGCGGTGGCCAGGACGTCGACCTGACGGGACGTCAAGAGGCCGCCGGGCAGCCGGAGTCGGGCCAGGCCGCCGTCGTCGGCGCGGTGCAGGCGGAGGGCTCCGGGGCAGGCGTCGCCCCGGTCGCGTATGAGGGATTCGCCCTGTTGTGTGGAGGTTGCTCGGGTGGGCGGCATGGCGGCGAGCATACCCACGCGGATCCGGCGGGGCGCCTCCCGATACCGGCCGTCCTGGCAGGTGGCCGCCCACCGCGACCTGGGCAGGACTTACTATGCAGGCGGCGGACCGCCAGGTCCGTCGACGCCAGCGACGGCGTGGGTCCACCAGGACCCGATGGAGGAAGCCCGGTGCGAATCCGGCGCGGTCCCGCCACTGTGAGCCCCACCGACGTGGGGTGAGCCAGGAACTCCTGCCGTCCAACACGACCACCCGGGGCGCGGACACCCCGAGGAAGGCCTGCGCCCGCATGCTTCTGCTGCTGTCGACCTCCGACACCGACCTGCTCAGCGCCCGTGCTGCGGGGGGTCCCGTCGACTACCGGTTCGCCAACCCATCGCGCCTCGACCTGGCCGAGCTTCCCGCGCTCCTGGACGGCGCCGACCTCGTCGTCGTACGCCTCCTCGGCGGTGTCCGCGCCTGGCAGGACGGCCTCGACCAGCTGACCGCGAGCGGCCTGCCCGTCGTCGTGCTCACCGGTGAACAGGCCCCCGACGCCCAGCTGATGGCCTCCTCCACCGTGCCGGTCGGCATCGCCGCGGAGGCCCACGCCTACCTGGCGCACGGCGGCCCAGCCAACCTGGAGCAGCTGGCCCGCTTCCTCTCCGACACCGTGCTGCTCACGGGCCACGGCTTCGAGCCGCCCGCGCCCGCCCCCTCCTGGGGCCCGCTCGAGCGCACCGCCCGCGCCGTCGAGGGCCCGACCGTCGCGGTGCTCTACTACCGCGCCCACCACATGAGCGGCAACACCGCGTTCGTGGACGCCCTGTGCGGCGCCATCGAAGACGCGGGCGCCCGCCCGCTGCCGCTGTACGTGGCCTCGCTGCGCGCCCCCGAGCCGGAGCTCATCGAGGAGCTGCGCGCCGCCGACACCATCGTGACCACCGTGCTCGCCGCGGGCGGCACCAAGCCCGCGGAGGCGTCGGCGGGCGGTGACGACGAGTCCTGGGACGCGGGCGCGCTCACCGGCCTCGACGTGCCGATCCTCCAGGCGCTCTGCCTGACCGGGTCCCGCGCGGCCTGGGAGGAGAACGACGAGGGCGTGTCGCCGCTGGACGCCGCGAGCCAGATCGCGGTGCCGGAGTTCGACGGCCGCCTGATCACCGTGCCGTTCTCGTTCAAGGAGATCGACGAGGACGGGCTCCCGGCCTATGTGGCCGACGCCGAGCGCGCGGCCCGGGTCGCCGGAATCGCCGTACGGCACGCCCGTCTGAAGCACATCCCGGCCGCCGACAAGCGCCTCGCCCTGGTGCTCTCCGCCTACCCGACCAAGCACTCCCGGATCGGCAACGCGGTGGGTCTGGACACCCCCGCGTCCGCCGTCGCGCTGCTGCGCAGGCTCATCGGCGAGGGCTACGACTTCGGGGCCACCGAAGAGATCCCCGGTCTCGTGTCCGGCGACGGCGACGAGCTGATCCGCGCGCTGATCGACGCGGGCGGGCACGACCAGGAGTGGCTCACCGAGGAGCAGCTGGCCGCCAACCCGGTCCGCATCCCGGCCGCCGACTACAAGCGCTGGTACGCGACGCTCCCCGCCGAGCTGCGCGAGTCGGTCGAGCGGCACTGGGGTCCGCCGCCGGGCGAGATGTTCCTCGACAAGTCCCGGGTGGGCAACGGCGGCGACCCCGAGGGCGACATCGTGCTGGCCGCCCTGCGCCGCGGCAACCTGCTGATCCTCATCCAGCCGCCGCGCGGCTTCGGCGAGAACCCGATCGCGATCTACCACGACCCCGATCTGCCGCCCTCGCACCACTACTTGGCGGCGTACCGCTGGATCGCCGCGTCCGCGACGGACGGCGGTTTCGGCGCCGACGCGATGATCCACCTCGGCAAGCACGGCAACCTGGAGTGGCTGCCGGGCAAGAACGCGGGCCTGTCGGCCGCCTGCGGTCCCGACGCCGCGCTCGGCGATCTGCCGCTTATCTACCCCTTCCTGGTCAACGACCCGGGCGAGGGCACCCAGGCCAAGCGCCGCGTGCACGCCACGCTCATCGACCACCTGGTGCCGCCGATGGCCCGCGCCGACTCCTACGGCGACATCGCGCGCCTGGAGCAACTCCTGGACGAGTACGCCCAGATCAGCTCCATGGACCCGGCCAAGCTGCCCGCGATCCGCGCCCAGATCTGGACGCTGATCCAGGCCGCGAAGCTCGACCACGACCTCGGTCTGGAGGAGCGCCCCGGGGACGACGGCTTCGACGACTTCCTGCTGCACGTCGACGGCTGGCTCTGCGAGATCAAGGACATGCAGATCCGCGACGGACTGCACGTCCTGGGCAGCGCGCCCGCGGGCGCCGACCGCGTCAACCTCGTCCTCGCGGTGCTGCGCGCCCGCCAGATCTGGGGCGGCACGACGGCCCTGCCCGGTCTGCGCGAAGCCCTCGGCCTGGACGAGTCGGCCGCCACGCGCGTGAGCGCCGACGAGGCGGAGGACAAGGCCCGCGCCCTGGTCCAGGCGATGGACGACGCGGACTGGGACCTGTCCGCCGTCCCCACCGACCAGGGCGAACAGGTCGCCGCCATCCTGGAGTTCGCAGCCCGCGAGGTGGTCCCGCGCCTCGCCGCGACCACCGACGAGCTCGACCACGCGGTGCACGCCCTGAACGGCGGCTTCGTCCCCGCAGGCCCCAGCGGCTCCCCGCTGCGCGGCCTCGTCAACGTCCTGCCGACCGGGCGCAACTTCTACTCGGTCGACCCCAAGGCCGTCCCCTCCCGCCTCGCGTGGGAGACGGGCCAGGCCCTGGCCGACTCGCTGATCGAGCGGTACAAGTCCGACAACGGCGCGTACCCCACCTCCGTGGGCCTCTCCCTGTGGGGCACCAGCGCCATGCGCACCGCGGGCGACGACGTCGCCGAGGCGCTCGCGCTGCTCGGCGTGCGCCCCGTCTGGGACGACGCGTCGCGCCGCGTCACGGGCCTGGAGGCCATCGAGTACGCGGAGTTGGGCCGCCCGCGCATCGATGTGACGCTGCGCATCTCCGGCTTCTTCCGCGACGCGTTCCCGCACACCATCGGGCTGCTCGACGACGCGGTCCGGCTCGCCGCGTCCCTCGACGAGCCCGCCGAGCAGAACCACGTGCGCGCCCACACGCAGGCCGACCTCGCCGAGCACGGTGACGAACGGCGCGCCACCACCCGCATCTTCGGCTCGCGTCCCGGCACCTACGGCGCGGGTCTGCTCCAGCTCATCGACTCCCGCGACTGGCGCACCGACGCCGACCTCGCCGAGGTGTACACGGTGTGGGGCGGCTACGCGTACGGCCGCGGTCTCGAAGGCCGCGCGGCGCGCGACGAGATGGAGACGGCCTACAAGCGCATCGCGGTCGCCGCCAAGAACACCGACACCCGCGAGCACGACATCGCGGACTCCGACGACTACTTCCAGTACCACGGCGGCATGGTCGCCACGGTCCGCGCGCTCAAGGGCACCGCGCCCGAGGCGTACATCGGCGACTCGACGCGGCCCGAGACGGTCCGCACCCGCACCCTGGTCGAGGAGACGTCCCGCGTCTTCCGCGCCCGCGTGGTGAACCCCAAGTGGATCGAGGCGATGCGCCGCCACGGCTACAAGGGCGCCTTCGAACTCGCCGCCACCGTGGACTACTTGTTCGGGTACGACGCGACGACCGGCGTGGTCGCGGACTGGATGTACGACAAGCTCACGGAGACGTACGTCCTGGACCCGACGAACCGTCAGTTCCTCCAGGAGAACAACCCCTGGGCCCTGCACGGCATCGCCGAACGCCTCCTGGAGGCGGAGTCGCGCGGCATGTGGGCCAAGCCGGACCCGGCGGTGCTCGAAGCGCTCCGCCAGGCCTACCTGGAGACCGAGGGCGACCTGGAGGACAAGGGCTGAGACCCGGTCCTCCCCGGCGGCCGGCCTGCTACGAAGGGCGGCCGCCGAGCCAGGCCAGCGCGGCCGTCGTCAGGGCCGTGACCCCGGTGGTCAGGGTCGGCTCGATCAGCGGCGCGAAGAACGGCGAGTGGTTGGAGGGAATGTCCCGCTCGAAGGTGCCCGCCTTCTGCGCGGCGATCACCTCGGCCGGGTCCGCGCCGCCGAACAGCCAGTAGCAGAGCGGGATTTCGGGGTCCGTGGCGGTGGCGAAGTATCCGACGTCCTCGCTGCCGGTGACCGGGCCCGGGTCCATGATCAGGCCGGGTCCGATGACATCGCCGATCGCCGCCATGGTCCGCTCGACGGCGGCGGCGTCGTTGTCGAGGACGGGGAAGGAGTCGATCTCCGTGATCTCCGGCTCGCGTTCGGCGCCCGCGGTGGCCGCCTCGCCCTTGACGATCCGCTCGACGGCGGCGACGACCCTGTCCCGCGTCTGGGGCGTGTAGGAACGGATGTTGATCCGCAGCTCGGCCTCGTCCGGGATGACGTTGTCCGTCGTGCCCGCGTGGATCGAACCGACGGTCACCACGGCCGTCTCACCGCCCGCGATCTCCCGGGACACGATCGTCTGCAACCGCAGCACGGTCGACGCGGCCATCACCACCGGGTCGATCGTCGTCTCGGGGCGCGAGCCGTGCCCGCCCTTGCCGAACATCCGCACCCGCAGCGCGTCCGCCGCCGCGAACGCCGGGCCCGCGTGCGCGCCGATCATCCCCGCGGGCATCGGCGCGACGTGCTGGCCGAGCACCACGTCCGGGGTGCCGAACCGCTTGTAGAGACCGTCGGCGAGCATCCCCTGCGCGCCGCCCGCGGTCTCCTCGGCGGGCTGGAAGACACCGAGGACCCGCCCCGACCACTGAGTCCGCGCGCCGGCCAGCAGCCGCAGCGCGCCGAGCAGGCACGTGGCATGCATGTCGTGGCCGCAGGCGTGCATCACGCCCTCGGTGCGGGAGGCGTACGGCAGTCCGGTGCGCTCGGTCACCGGGAGCGCGTCGATGTCGGCGCGGAGCAGGACGGTGGGGCCCGCGCCGTTCTCCAGGACGGCCACCACACCCGTGCGGCCGACGCCCGGCGTGACCTCGCAGCCGTACGACGCGGCGCGGCGGGCGATCTCGGCGGCGGTGCGGTGCTCCTCGAAGGACAGCTCCGGGTGGGCGTGCAGATCGCGGTACAGATCGGCGAGGTCGTCCTTGACGGCGTCGAGGCCGCCGAGGACGGCGGAGGTCGGTTCGCTTGCGGTCATGTCGCGCTCTCCTCTGCTCGTGCTGCTCCGCCACTGTACGTACAGGTCGGGCGGGGGAACCGGCGGGGAACACGGGGCGTCCCTCTCCGCACCGCACGCGTTCCTTCGCACTCCGCCAGGCCGCACTCCGTCAGGCCACGTTCCGTCAGGCCGCATCGCTCCAGAGGGAGAGACACCCCGCATGACCGCTTCCGCCACCCGCCACCTCTACCTCGTCCGGCACGGCGAGGCCACGCCGGACGAGAGCGGTCTGACCGACGCCGGCCGACGCCAGGCCGTCCTCACCGGCGAACGGCTGCGCGGCGTCCCCCTCACGGCGATCCACCACGGCCCGCTCCCCCGCGCCGAGGAGACCGCCCGGCTGATCGGCGAGCAACTCGACGGCGTCCCCGCGCACCGCAGTGAGCCCGCCGGGGACTACCTGCCGTATCTGCCGACGCGCGCCGAACTGCCGCCGGAGAGTGCCGACGAGACACTGGAGCGCC
The DNA here is from genome assembly GCF_044744425.1 of Streptomyces sp. NPDC087300. NCBI lineage: Bacteria > Bacillati > Actinomycetota > Actinomycetes > Kitasatosporales > Streptomycetaceae > Streptomyces > Streptomyces sp. NPDC087300. The sequence goes on along the minus strand of NZ_JBIUYI010000010.1, from coordinate 295,822 downwards.
TCGCCGGGTTCCCCGCCCGCGAGCGCGAGGAGGGGCCCGCGCTCGCCCGGCGGGCCCTGGACCTGTTCACCGGTCCCGTGCCCGGCGGCGAGCCCGTCCACGAACTGGTCGTCACCCACAACTTCCTGATCGCCTGGCTCGTCAGGGCCGCCCTCGACGCCCCGCCGTGCCGCTGGCTCGGCCTCCACCACGCCAACGCGGCCCTGACCGCCATCCGTTACGCCCCCGGCAGGCCCGCCGCGCTGCTCTTCCAGAACGACATGCGGCACCTGCCCGCGGAATTGCGCTGGACCGGCTTCCCGCCGGAACTGCGCCCGTACGACTGAGGCCGCTCCTGCCGGGGTCCGGTCAGCGGCGGGCCGCCCGCTCGCGCACCTCGTCCAGCAGCCGCGCCTGTTCGACGAGCACCGGGTCCGGCGCCGCACCCGACCGCACCGCCGCCGCGAACGCCCCAACGGTGGCGGCCACTTGGTCGTCCGGGGGCAGCACGATCTCCTCGGTGCCGGTGCGCCGCTCGATCCGGACGCACGGGCGGTGCCCGGCGGGCGGCGTGAAGGCACGCTCGACCGTGAGGCGGCCGAGGCTGCCCCCGATCTCGTACGCGGAACGGTAGGCGTGATCGAGCCCGAAGGTCAGCTGGGCGCTCACCCCGTCGGGCGTGCTCAACAGGGCGGCGCCCGCGGTGTCCACGGCGCGCCCCGGCCCCTCGGTGAGCGTGGCACCGAGGACGTCGAGCCCGTCCCCCAGGAAGTGCAGGGCGGCCCGCACCGGATAGACGCCGACGTCCCACAGGGCGCCGCCGCCGAGCTCGGGGCGGTGACGGATGTCGTCGTCCGGCAGCCGGGGGATGGCGAACTCGGCGCGGAAGGCGCGGAGTTCACCGATGGCCCCCTCCGCGACCAGCTTCGCCACGGCGGCGTGCTGGGAGTGATGGACGAACATGACGTTCTCCATCAGGGCGAGGCCCGAAGCCGCGGCCAGCTCGACCAGCCGCCCGGTCGCCGCCGACGCCGTGGTCAGCGGCTTCTCGGCGAGCACGTGCTTGCCCGCGCGCAGCGCCGCCTCCGTCCACCGCTCGTGCAGGGCCGCGGGCAGCGGGACGTACACGGCGTCGATGTCGTCCCGCTCGACGAGTTCGGCGTAGCCGGTCACGGGCCTGGCGTCGTACGGCGCCGCGAGTTGCCGCGCCCGCGCGGCGTCCCTGCTGGCGACCGCCGCGACCCGCACGCCGTCCCGCGCCGCCATCGCGGGCAGCATCCGGCGGCGCGCGATGTCCGCGCAGCCGAGGACCCCGATCCGGATCGTCTTCATGGGCCGCCTACTCCTCGCTCCGGTACGTGGCGGGCCGCAGCAGCACGGGCAGCTCGCGGTAGCCGTTGACGATGAACGACGGCAGGGGCGCGAGCTCCTGGACCGGTACGGCGAGGTCGACGTCGGGGAACCGGGCGAAGAACCCGGCGAGCGCGACCGCCGCCTCGATGCGGGCCAGCGGGGCGCCCATGCAGAAGTGCGCGCCGTGCCCGAAGCCGATGTTGTCGCGCCGCTGCGCCGTCAGGACGTCGAACACGGCCGCGTCCTCGCCGTGTTCCGCCGGATCGAGGACGGCGCCGGTGAAGGAGACGAGGATCGGGTCGCCCCGCTCGATGAGGACCCCGTCGAGCTCGATGTCCTCGACGGCGAAGCGCATCGGCGAGTAGCCGCCGGGGCCGCGTGTCCCCATGGTCTCGGCGATGACGTCGGTCCAGGCGGCGCGGCCCTCGCGGACGTGCGCCAGTTGGCGGCGGTCGGTGAGCAGCGCGCCGACGGCATTGGTGATCAGCGTGTTCGTCGTCTCCACGCCCGCCGCGATCAGGAGGTTCAGGGAGCCGACGAGTTCCTGCTCGGTGAGGCCGTCGCCGTGGTCGCGCGCGGATATCAGCGCGGACGTCAGGTCGTCGCCGGGCACGGCCCGCTTGGCGGCCACGATCTCGGCGAGCAGCCCGTGGATCGCGAGCTGCGCCGTGTGCATCTCCACGGCCGACACCGAGGTGCTGAACAGCGTGTCCATCAGCGTGCACAGCGGGCCCTTGGTCTCCTCGGGCACCCCGAACAGCTCGCAGATCACCCGCATCGGCAGCTGCTTGGCGAACGTCGAGCGCACATCGACCGGCCGTCCCTCGGGCAGCGCCGCGAGGTCGTCGAGGAGTTCGGCGACGATCTCCTCGACGCGGGGCCTGAGGGCCTCGCTGCGCCGCGCGGTGAACGCCCCCGCGACGAGCCTGCGCAGCCGCGCGTGGTCCTCGCCGTACGAGAACAGCATGTTCTCGTTGGCCACCCACGGGTAGAGCGGCCACTCCTGGTTGATCCGTCCCTCGATGAAAGCGGGCCAGTGCTGCCGGGCGTCCTTGGACACCCGCGGGTCCGTGAGCAGCCGCTTGACGTACTCGTGACGGACGACCGCCCAGGCGATCACCCCGCCGGGCAGCTCCACCCGGACCGCCGGCTCCGCGGTCCGCAGCCGCGCGGCCTCACCCGCGAGATCGCTCCCCGAGACGTCCAGCGCGTAGGGGCATACGGTCCCCGCCATCGTGTACTCCGATCAGTCGGCCGCGCGGTGCTCCTCGGCACCGCACGGATGGACGGGGGTGGACCGCCTCCTCGGGTGAGGGTCGGTGCGCCGGTCGCCCCCTGTCGACCGGCCGGGCGGGCGTCCCGCGCCCCGGCTCAGCCCGGCTCGGGGTCGTCGTCCTCCTGCTCGCGCTGCCCGCGCTGCTCGTCCCGCTCGTCCCGCTCGTCCCGCTCGTCCCGCTCGGCGGCGAGTTCCATGGCCGCCGCGTAGACGCGTGCTCCGCGCTCCGGGGCGAAGTCGAGGCGGGCGAGGACCGCGGGGGTCGCGACGGCCGACAGGAGGTACAGATAGAGGTCGGCGACCCTTTCGACCAGGTCCTCGCGGTCGTTCATGATGTTCGAGAGCAGCTGGACCCCGGTGAACGCGCCCACGGAGAGCTCCGCGATGCGTGCCACGTCGACGTGCGCCGGAAGCTCTCCCGCCTGCCTCGCCTGCTCGAAGATCTCCAGGGTGTGCTCGGTCCACTGCTTCATCGGCACCCGCCGGTCCAGGCCGTCCTTGGCGGATCCCTGTTCCACGGTGAGCCGGACGCTGCCCTGCACGATCGGGTCGCCGGTGTCCTTCTTCAGCAGATGCGCGAGCAACAGCGCCTGGTCCACGGCGTCCTGGAGCTTCAGCTCCTGCGGCGGTGCGACGGGCAGCGCCTCGACCTGCTGGGCGAGCACGCCCTGGGCGAGCTCCTCCTTGGACGCGAAGTGGAAGTAGAGGGCGCCCTTGGTCACTCCTGACTTCCGCAGGATCTGCGAGATGGTCGCGGCCTCGTACCCCACCTCGTCGAACACCTGGGCCGCCGCGACCAGGATCGCCTGTCGCGTTCTGATCGCCCGTTCCTGCCGAGCCATGGGGCACCTCCGCGCCACGTCGTGCGGACCGTACGGCCCGCGAACCCATCACCGAGCCCCTCCCCCGTGCCCCGGTGACGCATGGCGACTCCCCGAGAGAATAAAACCTACTGCCTGGTTTCCTCAATGCTCGGGCAGGTACCGTGCGGGCCAGGCGGCCCATTCGGTCCGCGAACCACTGCGGACCGACAGGACACAGGAACAGTCAGTCACCACCGGCCACTTCAGTCACGCGATGCATGACGTCCGCGACCGTTGAAGGGCCTTTACAAAGAAACCGACTGGTCCCTTAACTTTAGTCAGGCACCGCACAGAGCACCTCTTCATCCACCACGTTCGACACCATGTGGAGAGATCCGTGACCTTGTTGACGCGCCCTCAGGAATCCGCCACCACCACCCCCACCGCCGCGGATGACCTGATCCGTCTCCTCTTCGAGGGCGCCGAGCGGACCGTGGTCCACGAACCGTGGCAACGGCTCATATCGAGACAGGAGTTCCGCCACCGCACCGGCCTCTCGCCCGCCGAGCGGACCGCCCTGTCCTACGCGAGGCTGCGGCTGCTGGACGGCGCGGTCGACTCCACGGCGCTGGCCCGCGATCCCCGGCGCCTCGCGGCCATGCACGAGTGGACCGGCGTCGTGGACGGCGGGCTCGGCACGCTCGCGGGCATCCACTACAACCTCTTCCTCGGCAGCCTCATCGACCACGATCCCGGCGCGGAGCGCGATCTCTCCGAGTTCACGTCGATGCGCCGCACGGGCACGTTCCTCTGCACCGAGCTGGCCCACGGGAACGACGTGGCCGCCCTGCAGACCACCGCCGAACTCGACCCGGCGACGGGCGGCTTCCTCCTGCACACCCCCACTCCGGGGGCGCGGAAGTTCATGCCCAACACCAGCACCACCGGCGGACCCAAGAGCGCCGTGGTGGCGGCGCGGCTCCTGGTCCACGGCGAGGATCAGGGCGTCTTCCTCTTCCTGACCCCGCTGAGCGACGAGACGGGCCTGCTGCCCGGCATCCGGGCGCGCAGGCTGCCCGAGCGCACCGGCAGCCCCGTCGACCACTGCCTGACCTCCTTCGACCGGGTCAGGCTGCCCAGGGAGGCGCTGCTCGAAGGGCCACACGGTCGGCTCGGCGCGGACGGCACGGTCACCGGCGCCCTCGGCAATCCGCGCAAGCGGTTCCTGCACTCCATCAGCCGCGTCACCGTCGGCAAGCTCTGCATGAGCGGCGCCGCCGTCGGCGTCAGCCGCGCCGCGCTGGCCATCGCCGTGCGGTACGCGGAACAGCGCCACATCAGCGGCCCGAAGGCCGGCGAACGCATCCCCCTGAACGCCCACCGCAGCCACCACGGCAGGCTCGCCGAGGCGCTCGCCACGTCGTACGCGATGACCTTCCTGCACCGGACGGTGACCGCCGCGTGGGTCGGCCACACCGACGAGGACCGGGCCGCGACCGAGCGCCTCGTGGCCGTCGCCAAGGGCTGGATCACCTGGCAGGCGCGGGACATCACGGTGGAGTGCCGCGAACGGTGCGGCGCCCAGGGCCTCTTCCCCGTCAACGGCATCGCCGACTTCCCGCTCAACCTGGAGGGGGCGATCACCGCCGAGGGCGACAACCTGGTCATCTGGGTGAAGGCGGCGGCCGAGATGGTCTTCCACCACGAGTCGGAGCGAGCCGATCCCGCCCAAACCCCTGTGGCGGATCTGGAGTTGACGAACCTCCCCTTCCTACGCGGGCTGTTCGCGAAGGCCGAGGCGCTGTGGCAGGAGAGGACCCGCGCCGCGCTGCGCCGGGCCCCCGCGGGCGACCCGGTGGGCCGCTGGAACGCCGCGTCCTCGTCCGCCCTGCGGATGGTCGCGGCGCACGCGGTGCTGCGGGCGGCCGACGCCTTCCTCGGGGCGATCGCGGACGCCGAGTCCCCCGAGGCACGCGCGCTCCTCACGGACCTGTGCCGCCTCTTCCTGCTCAGCCGACTCGGCGAACACACGGGTGACCTGCTGGCCGACGGTCATCTCGCCGCGGACCACGTCCGCGCGCTGCCGCTCACCATCGACGAGACGACCGCGGCGCTCGCCCCGCACCTGCTGCCCCTGGTCGAGGCGTTCGACCTGCCCCAGGAGTACCTGGCGGCCCTCCCGATGGCGAACGGCGAACACGTCGAGCCCACGGTCCCCGACTACCCGACGACGTCCCCCGCCCCTCTCCACCCGACCCACTCCCTGCCCCGCCCGCGCAGACCACACACGGTGAGCTTCTGACCCCGACAGGCCCGGCCGACCGGTCAGTTCCAGGTCCCATAAACACCGGTCATGGCCAGAAGAGTCATGACCGGCATCGGCACGAAGAGGAGATCGGCCCAGGTCCAGTCAGGAGCGCGAAGAACGGCGGGCGCCTCGCCGGCACGCCCCGGCCGGGCGGGCTTGGCGCGGCGCATCTGCCGCGCACCGGCGGCGGCCTGCCCGCGGTCGAGGAGCGACCGCGAGAACGCGAACACCTCGACGACATCGCCCTCGACGCTGGTGACCCGCATGCCGTCCGCGGGTTCGATACGACGTATGGCCACGCCGGGAATCCAGTAACGGGAAAAGAACCCGATAACTCGCAATCCGTCCGCGTACACATCGACCCGAGGCCGGACGACAGCGCGCCACATGAACCGCGTGAGCGCGAGCAGGGCGGCCCCCAAGAAGGGCATCTCTCCGGGATCGTTCCCGTCCCACCCCTTGACCATGGCCCAGACGCCGAACACCGAGACGGCCAGGATCAGGGGAATGCCCCCGACGGGCCCGCTCCTACGCCGAGCGACCACCACCGGTTTCCCGGGCCGCCGCGGAATCGACTTCCACGTAATGATCATCCCTTGGCACGACCGTGCAGGCGCCTGCCCGTGGTGAGACCGGCCGCGAAGCGAATCTCCTCCACGACCCGGTCCGCGCGCGTCCGCCGCCCCAGCCACCGCGCGTAGTTCGGCTTCTCCACGGCACGGGCACGCAGCACGCGCCCGTCGTGCGCCGTGATCGTCAGCCCGCCGTATCCGGCCTCGACGGACTTGATCTCCTGAAGCGGAATCCAGTCGAGAAGACCCAGATTGCGGACGACCAGCCTGTCTTCCGTTATCGCGAGCGACGTCGCGAAGGAATACAGGAGTCCGAGGACCGCTCCGACGAGAAAGAACGCGGAGCAGAGCAGCATGTCGGCCTCGGAGGAGCCCGTGAACCACGACCAGGTGGTGCTTCCTCCGATCACGAGGAACCCCAATGCCAGGCAGCAGGCGACCACTCGGACGGGCAAGGCTACGCGCCATTTCATGCTGGATCAGCTCTAACTTCCGTAGGCGCCGGTCACGAACAGCAGCATGAAAACCGGCATCGGGACGAACAGGAGATCGACCCAGGTCCAGTCGGGAGCCCGGAGGACGGCAGGCGCCTCACCCGCACGCCCCGGCCGGGCGGGCTTGGCGCGGCGCATCTGCTGGGCAGCGGCGGCCGTCCGCCCACGATCGAGGAGAGACCGCGAGAACGCGAACACCTCGACGACATCGCCTTCGGTGGTGGTGACCGCCATGCCGTCCTCGGTGTCGATGCGGCGGATGGCCGCGCCAGGAATCCAGTGCCGGTCCCAGAAGCCGATGATCTGCAGCCCGTCCGCATACACATCAACCCGGGGCCGGACGACCGCACGCCAGATGAACCGCATGACCGCGAGCACGAAGGCCCCCAGCAGAGGCATGTCCCCGGGGTCGTTCCCCTCCCACCCCGCGACCACGACCCAGACACCGCAGGCCCCGACAGCGAGGATCACGGGGATGCCACCGATGGGACCGCTCTTGCGCCGAGCGACCACCAACGGCTTCCCCGCACGCCGCGGAATCGCCTTCCACGTACTGATCATTCCTTACGCGTCAGTTGTTTACGAGTCGAGTTACGAACACACCCAATCCCGCAAGGCCCACAACTCCCCCAATGAAACGCACCGTATTATGAGTGAAGAATCTGGGGTCCGGTTCGCCCCCTGGCGTGTGTCGAGCCATCAGGTCGTAGGCCCGAATGGCGACGTTTCGGAAGTCGAAAAGGATCGCCAATCCAATGACTGCCCCCGCGAGCGCACCGATCGAATTAATCATTCGTTCCTCAGTACTCCAGCCGACGCTCCGATCGATACTTCACGAGCGAGCTTACCAAGTGAAGAGTTCATGGACGCCGGCCGTCCCGGAACCGAAGTTGCCTTCAACGTCGGCGGCAAGGCCGAGCCCCCCGCTCCCGCCGTCGAACCCTGCTGCAATGGTTCCACCGACACTCACGCATGCGCCGGCCGTATTGTTGTGACTCAGCACATAGCTGGTGTCCTTCTTGAACTTTTTCACGCCGCTGTCCCATTCGGATCTCAACCCGCCAAGAACTCCGTACCTGCGCTTTCGATCCGCGTTCCGCTTCTTCTGCGTCTCACGCGCGGCCGCGTCCGCTTGACGAAGCTCGCGAAGAACTTGCCGCCGGAGTCCGCGTGGATGACCGGGTTGTTGTTCCCGTACGTGTAGCCGTGCATCTGCTGCGGGTCGGACGTGTCCATGATCGGGTCGACCGAGAATGTGGCTCTTGCGGCGCGTGATGGCCTGGCCCGCGCCGCGGACGACCGCGGCTCGTCGTACTCCTTGGCGTCCCACACGTGGCGTCCCTTGGAGCCGTACTCGGTACGCCGAGCCCGTCCTCATCGGCGACGCCGACTGGACGGACCACGACCTGGCCGCCCTCGGCGACGTCACCGGGAACGGCCACGTCGACCTGCTGGCCCGCAAGCGGTCCACGGGCGAGCTCTTCCTGGCCCAGGGCACGGGGCCCGGCGGTGAAGGGCTCGGCGACACCGCGGCGCGTACTCGCGTGGCCACGGGCTTCAGCCCTGCGGCCGCACCCCTGCTGGCCTCCGGAGGCGACGCCGACAACGACGGCCGGCCCGATCTGTGGGCGACCGCCCCGGGCACGGCCGCGGGCCTCAGGTTCCATCCCCGGCTCACCGCCGCGGGCCTGGGTGGCGCGACGACGGTCGGTACCACCGGCTGGCACGATCTCCGTGCGTTGAGCTGATCGGCCCACGTCCAGGAGCGACGAAGAGGGCGGGGCCTTGCCCGCGGAACAACTCCGCGTAACAAGCCCCCGCCCCCTTCGTTGGGCACGCCATGACCAACCTTCGGAAGATCATCGCCGGGATCGGCGCGACCGCCGCCGGTCTCGGGCTCGTCCTCGCCGCGGGGCCGCCCGCCGCCGCCGACGGCAAGTGGTGCAACAACTCCGTCTGCATCGAGACGTACGACTCGGGAACCTACCTCGGCCGCGTCGAGGTGTCCGTCATCAACACCAACCAGCCGCACCGCATCTCCGCGCGCGTGTGGACCACCAACGGGTGGAGCGCGAACACCAAGGTCGAGGACGTCGACGCGTTCCGGACCTATCGCGACCAGGCCTACCCCCAGCGGCACTTCCCCGCGGGCACCCGGCTCTGCGCCGAGGGGTTCCGGGGCGGGGACAGCGTGGGGCTGCCCTGTGTGACGCTCACCGACTGAGAGAGGGGAGAGCCGCAGGGTGGGACGGCGACTTCCGCCTCAGAAGCGGGAGTTGTCGGACCAACGGGTGAGGAGTTCCTCGTCCCCCGTCACCTCGTACGCCGGCGCCGCCCACTCCGTCCTGCCGTACAGGAACAGCAGCAAGTCCGCCGCGGGGGCGGAGAGCGTCACGTGTGGCGTCGCGGTTTCGGCTCGTACGACTCCGAAGCCTTCGGGGTCCAGGCGCACCAGCCACTCCCCCGCCGTGTCCGTACAGCGGAAGCGGATCGTCTCGCCCGTGCCGCGCAGGCGGGCCACACCCGGCGCGAACGGTGTGGCGAAGGGCAGGTTGACCAGGAACTCGTCCACACCGTCGGCCGCGAGGGCCGGGTCCACCGTGGACGGCAGGCCCAGCGCGGTCTCCGCGTCGACCCGGTGCACCAGCGTCTCGAACAGCATGCGCCGCACCCAGAACCCGGCGTGCCCGTCGGCGCCCCACGTCCACATCGGGGCGTCCGGGTCGATGGCGTCGAAGACGTCCGCCGCCTCGGCCGCGCCCGCCAGGAGCCAGTCGGGCCAGCCGTCGTCCGTCGCCGGAAGCCGCAGGTCCACCTCGCGGGAGCGCGGCGGTTCCTGGACGCGCTGCCGCAGCAGTACGGCGAACCAGCGCTGCACGCTGCCCGCGTGCCTGACCAGGTCGAGGAGCGTCCAGCCGGGGCAGCCGGGGACCGGTGTCGTCAGGTCCGCGCCCTTGAGGAGCGTGGCGAACGCGGCGGTCTCGGCGGCGATCGCCGCCCGGTGCGTGTCGGGGGACACGGCGTCCGGGAACGTCATTCGGTCACCCCGCACACGCCCGCCGACGCCGCCAGGTCCGGCTGCGCGCCGTCCAGCGCCTCCGTCAAAGAGATCAGGCGGGCCCGCAGGTCCCTGACCTCGTCGAGGCTCAGGCCCGTCGCCCCCGCGATCGCGCGCGGCACCGCGACGGCCCGCTCGCGCAGCGCGGCGCCCTCCGCGGTCGGCCGGACGGTCACCGAACGCTCGTCGTCGGCGCTGCGCCGACGCTCCACGTACCCCGTCGCCTCAAGGCGCTTGAGCAGCGGCGACAGCGTGCCGGAGTCGAGCCGCAGGCGCTCGCCGATCCGCTTGACGGGCAGCTCGCCGTCCTCCCAGAGCACCAGCATCACCAGGTACTGGGGGTAGGTCAGGCCGAGGTCCTTCAGCGCCGTGCGGTAGACGCCGTTGAACGCACGCGTCGCGGCGTGCAGGGAGAAGCAGATCTGGTGGTCGAGGCGGAGGAAGTCCTCGTCCCGTACGTCGCCGTCTGCCGTGTGAACTACTGACATGCGAGCAGAGTACCGCGCGCCATTGAGTTGTGCACAACTGAATTGCGTGCTCTACTTCTCTTCAGGGCGACACAGCCCGCAGGAACGGACGAGACGAAGAGAAAAGGTGGACCCCATGGACGCGCTCTACACAGCGGTCGCGACCGCCAACGGCCGCGAGGGCCGCGCGGTCAGCTCCGACGGCCAGCTCGACCTGCCCCTCGGCTTCCCCGTCTCGATGGGCGGCAACGGCCAGGGCACCAACCCCGAGCAGCTCTTCGCCGCCGGGTACGCGGCGTGCTTCGCCAGCGCGATGGGCGCCATCGCACGCCAGGAGAAGATCGACGTCAGCGACGTCTCGGTGACCGCCGAGGTCAGCATCGGCAAGGACACCGACGGCGGCTTCGGCCTCGCCGTGGTGATGCGGGCCGAGCTGCCCGAGCACCTGGAGGGCGAAGCGGGCCGCGAGCTCCTGGAGAAGACCCACGCCTACTGCCCCTACTCCAAGGCCACGCGCGGCAACATCCCGGTCGAGCTCGTCATCGAGTAGCCGGTACGTCGTAAGGTCCCCGCATGCCGTCGTACAGCATTGGCCGGGCAGCGCGACTGCTCGGCGTGAGCCCCGAGACCGTACGCCGCTGGGCCGACTCCGGTCAGCTGCGGATGGAGCGGGAGGGCGAAGGGGCCGCAGCGGGGACCGGGAACCGGGTGGTCGACGGGGTGAGCCTCGCCGCGTTCGCCAAGGAGCGGGGCGAGGGGCTGCACCCGGTCCCCGGCGAGGTGCGGACCTCGGTGCGCAACGCGCTGGCCGGGATCGTCACCGCGGTCACCGTCGACGACGTCCTGGCCCAGGTCGAGGTCCAGTCCGGGCCGCACCGCGTGGTGTCGGTGGTGAGCAGGGAGGCCGTGGAGGAGCTGGGCATCGAGGTCGGCGTCACCGTGACCGCGCGGGTGAAGTCGACCAACGTGCACATCGACCGGCCCGGCACGGCCGGCTGATCAGCGGCACCGCAGCGCGGCGTACAGATCGAGCTTGTGGTCGAGGCGGGACAGATCGCGTCCCGTGAGGGTCTCGATGCGCTGGATCCGGTAGTGCACGGTGTTCACGTGCAGATGCAGCGCCTCCGCGGTGCGCGCCCAGGAGCCGTTGTGCGCGAGATAGGTCTCCAGGGTGTGCAGCAGGGTGCGCTGGGACGCGTCGTTGTCGTCGGTCAGCGCGCCGAGCGTGCGCGCGAGGAACGCCGAGCGCACGTCGTCGGGGACCCCGGCGAGCAGCGCGGGCAGCGTGGTCATGTCCCGGGTGTGCGTCAGCTCGCTGCGCCGGGGCGCCGCCGAGCGGGCGGCGGCCAGCGCGTAGCGGGCCTGGGTCAGACTGCGCCGCAGCCGCTCCGGCGTCCCCGCCGTGCCACCGATCCCGCCGTGCAGCGGCGTACGCGGGGTACGGGCGGTCAACAGGGGCCAGACGCCGTCCAGTTGGAGACCGTCCGCCGCGCTCTCTGAAGTCTCTCGGGGCTCTTCGCGCGGTGCGGTCACCCGGACCACCGCCGCGGCCGTGCCGTCCGGCAGCGCCCCGACCGCGAAGGCCGGGCGGCCCGGCAGATGCCGCAGCGCCTCGGACAGCGCGCCGAGCGCCGCCGCGGTCTGCCTGCCCGCGCCGCCCACGGCGGCCGCGACCACCTGGTACGGCCCGTCCTCCGGCAGCGCGCAGGCGCGCAGCGCCGCCCGCAGCGCGGAACCCGCCGGCTCCTGCGCGGCCGCGTCGATGAGCCCGAGGAGGGCGGCCGCCCGCTCCCTCGCCCCCGCCTCCTCGCGGATGCGTCGCTCCTGGTGCTGGGCGAGGACGTCGGCTATCTCGTGCAGGAGGCGCGGCGGGGCCTCGTCGGGGTCGTGCAGATACAGGTGCCTGCTGTCGTACGCCGTCGCGTCGGTCTCGATGCGCAGGCTGATCCCCGCGGGGCGGGTCAGCCGCCGGATGGCCTCGGCGGGGGCGAGCGGCGGGGCGGTCGCGGTGCGCGCCACGGTACGGCCGGTCGCGGTCAGCAGGTGGCAGGCCGGTGTGCCGAGATGGGCGAGCGCCCGGTCGAGCAGCGTCGCCGCGTCCGCGCCCGATTCGAGGAGCCGGCTCAGCTCGATGCGTACGTTCTCGGGGAGCGCGTGGTGGCCCGAGGGGCGCCGGCTCAGATCGCCCCACTGCCGCAGATAGACCGCGTCGATGATGGCGCGGAAGTTGGTGTGCGGGGGCACCGCGACCAGCGCGATGCCGTGCGTGCGGCAGGCGTCGACCAGGGCCTGGGGCACGGTGCCGTGCGTCTCCTCGCCGGCGAGCAGGGCGGCGGCCCCGGCGGCGGCGAGGGCCGCGACGAACCGGTCCGTCTTCTCCTGCCCCTGCTCGGGGCTCCACCAGACCAGGCCGCTGAGCACGACCTCGCCGGCCCGCAGGAAGCGCGTCGGGTCCTCCAGGTCGGTGGCGGTGACGCCGCTGATCTCCCGGGTCAGCAGGGCGCCGTCGCCCCAGAGCAGGTCGAGATCGAGGGCGGTGTCGTGCAGGAGGTCTTCGACGTGCATGGGTGGTTGCTCCTTGGTGCGGTCGCCGCGCTGCGGACGCGGCATCTCACATTCACCAGAGGAAAGTGAGTTCCAGCATCGTAAGTGCCAGGTCAGATGGCCGGTATCCCTCTTGGATGATTCACCAGTACCGGGCCCGGCGGCCTCGGCTTTTCCGTGCTGGGCACCAGTCGTGCCCGCCGCCCCCGCGTTGCTTCACTGGCGTCGTCACACCCCGCGATGTCAGCCCGAAACCGGCTGCCCGGCGACTGGAGGCGGTCAAGCGATGGATCTCACCACGGTCATGGAGGTGCGGGACGCGCGGCGGCGCACGCCCTGGCGCCCCGGCGACGGCTGGCTCGGCGGCGGCACGTACCTCTTCTCCGAGCCGCAGCCGCACCTGCGCCGCCTGCTCGACCTCAGCCGGATGGGCTGGCCCCCGCTCACCGTGCCGCCGGACGGCTCCCTGGAGATCGCGGCCACCTGCACCATCGCCCAACTGTCGCGCCACGCGCGGGAGATGACCGTCACCGCGGCCCCGCTCTTCGAGCAGTGCTGCCGGGCCTTCCTCGCCTCGTTCAAGATCTGGAACATGGCCACGGTCGGCGGCAACCTCTGCAACGCGCTGCCCGCGGGGCCGATGATCTCCCTCACGGCGGCGCTTGACGGCAGCTGCCTGCTGCTCGCCCAGGACGGTTCGACGCGCCGGGTCCCGGTGACCGCCTTCGTGACGGGCGCGGGCCGAAAGGTGCTCCGCGAGGGCGAGTTGCTGCGCTCGGTCACGCTGCCCGCGCGCTCCCTGGGCTGCCGCACGGCCTTCCGCCAGGTGTCCCTGTACGGCCTCGGGCGCTCCGGCGCCCTGGTCATCGGCGCGCTCGACCCGGACGACGGCTCGTTCGCGCTGACGGTCACCGCGGCGACCGTACGTCCGTTCCGGCTCTGGTTCCCGCTGCCGCCGGGCGCGGCCGAGCTGCGGGCGGCGATCGCGGGGGCCGTACGGGACACCGACTGGTTCGACGACATCCACGGGCTGCCCGCGTGGCGCCGGCACATGGCGTACCGGCTCGCCGAGGAGATCCGCCGCGAACTCGACGAAGAGCGGCCGCCCGGACAGGACGCGCAGGACGGGCAGGACGGACACGCTGGACGGCTCGAACAGGGGGACATCCGATGACGTACGAGATCGACATCAACCGGCAGCACTGCACCACCGAACCCCGCCCCGGCCAGTGCCTGCGCACCTATCTGCGCGAGCGCGGCTGGTTCGGCGTGAAGAAGGGGTGCGACGCGGGCGACTGCGGGGCGTGCACGGTGCACGTCGACGGGGAGCCGGTGCACAGTTGTCTGTACCCGGCGGTGCGGGCCGCAGGGCGCAGCGTCACCACGGTCGAGGGACTCGCGTCACCGGAGGGTGAACTCCACCCCGTCCAGCGGAAGTTCCTGGACGCGCAGGGCTTCCAGTGCGGCTTCTGCACGGCCGGGTTCCTGATGACCACGGCCGCCCTCGACGAGGACCAACTGACCGATCTGCCCCGGGCGTTCAAGGGCAACCTGTGCCGCTGCACCGGCTATCGCGCCATCGAGGACGCCGTACGCGGGGTGCGCCACACCGAACTCCCCTGCGCGGGCAAGGCGGTCGGGTCGAGCCTCGGCGCTCCCGCGGGACCGCAGGTGGTGACCGGCACGGCCCGCTACACCTTCGACATCGAGGTGCCGGGGCTGCTGCACATGAAGCTCCTGCGCTCCCCGCACCCGCACGCCCGCATCGCCTCCATCGACACCCGTGAGGCACTCCAAGTGCCCGGCGTACAAGCGGTGTTCACGCACGAGGACTCCCCCGACGTGCTGTACTCGTCGGCCCGGCACGAGCACCCCACCGAGGACCCCGACGACACCCGCATCCTGGACAGCGTCGTCCGCTACGTGGGCCAGCGGGTCGCCGCCGTCGTCGCCGACAGCGAACAGGCGGCGGAGGAGGGCTGCCGCCGCATCGAGGTGGCGTACGAGCAACTGCCGCACGTCACCGACCCCGAGGCGGCGATGCGCGACGGCGCGCCCGCACTGCACGGCGACAAGGGGCCCGAGGCACGGATCGCGCGGGCCGACGACAACGTGGCGGGCGAGGTGCACGGCGAGATCGGCGACGTCGCTGCGGGCTTCGCCGAGGCCGCCGTGATCCACGAGGAGACATACCGTACCCAACGCGTCCAGCACGCCAGCCTGGAGACGCACGGCTGCGTCGCCTACTTCGAACCGAAGGAGGACGGCACGGGCGAGCGGCTCACCGTCCGGTCCTCCACCCAGACGCCGTTCCTGACCCGGCGCGCCCTGTGCGCACTGCACGGCCTGCCCGAGGACGAGGTACGGGTGGTCGCGGGGCGGGTCGGCGGCGGCTTCGGCGGCAAGCAGGAGATGCTCACCGAGGACATCGTCACGCTCGCCGCGCTCAGGCTGCGCCGCCCGGTGAAGCTGGAGTTCACCCGCCCCGAGCAGTTCTACGGGGCCACCACGCGGCACCCGTTCACCATCACCGTCAAGGTCGGGGCGCGCGCCGACGGCACCCTGACCGCCATTCAGATGCGGGTGGTCTCCAACACGGGCGCGTACGGCAACCACGGTCCCGCGGTGATGTTCCACAGCGTCGGCGAGTCCTTCGCGGTCTACCGGGCCGCGCACAAGAAGGTCGACGCGTACTCGGTGTACACCAACTGCGTCCCGGCGGGCGCCTTCCGCGGCTACGGCCTCGGCCAGGTCACCTTCGCCGTCGAGTCCGCCATGGACGAGGTCGCCCGCCGCCTCGGCCTGGACCCGCTGGTCTTCCGCGAGCGCAACATCATCGGCGCCGGCGAGCCCATGCTCAGCCCGATCGGCGAGGAGGAGGACCTGCACATCGCGTCGTACGGGCTCGACCAGTGCCTGTCCGTGGTGCGCAAGGCGATCGAGGAGGACACCAGCGAGGTGCCCGAGGGCTGGCTGGCCGGACAGGGCACGGCCCTCGCCATGATCGCGACGGGTCCGCCCGGCGGTCACTACGCCGACGCGACCGTCAGCCTGCTCTCCGAGGGCACCTACGACATCGCGGTCGGCACGGCCGAGTTCGGCAACGGCACGACCACCGTGCACAAGCAGATCACCGCGGGCGCGCTGAACACGACACCGGACAGGATCGCCATCCGCCAGTCCGACACGGACGTCGTACGCCACGACACGGGCGCCTTCGGCTCGGCGGGCACGGTGGTGGCGGGCAAGGCGGTGCTGCTCGCGGCCGGATCGCTCGCCGAGCGGCTGCGGACGTTCGCCGCCCGGTACACCGGCGTCCCCCGGCACCAATGCGTCCTGGGCGCCGAGGAGTTGGACTGCGCGGGCCGTGTCGTCACGCTCAAGGAGCTGTACGAGGCGGCGCACGCGCGCGGCGCCGCCGACGAACTCGCGGCGGACGGCCACTGGGGCGGCAGCCCGCGCTCGGTCGCGTTCAACGCCCAGTGGTTCAAGCTCGCCGTCGACCCGGACACCGGCGAGACGCGCATCCTGCGCAGCGTCCACGCGGCCGACGCGGGCAAGGTCATGAACCCCATGCAGTGCAGGGGCCAGGTGGAGGGGGGCGTCGCCCAGGCACTCGGCGCCACGCTCTTCGAGAACGTCCGGATCGACGAACGCGGCGAGGTCACCACGGCCGCCTTCCGGCGCTACCGCCTTCCGCAGTACGCCGACGTCCCGCGCACCGAGGTGCACTTCATGGAGACGGCGGACGCGATCGGACCGCTGGGCACCAAGTCGATGAGCGAGAGCCCGTTCAACCCGGTGGCCCCCGCCTTCGCGAACGCCCTGCGGGACGCGACGGGGCTGCGGTTCACGGAGCTGCCCGTCACGCGGGACCGGGTGTGGGCGGCGCTGCACGAAGCGGCCGGCGCCCGGGGGCGCGCGTCGGCCGCACCGCACGAAGCGGCATCTGCGATGCCTGATCTCGAACTCCCCTCATAATCACCATGCTTGAAGCCCTGTCACCATGTTCCAAGCCCTCCGCGGCGGGCATCCTCAAGGGAGTCGTGCCGCCCGGCAGCCGGGCCGGAGGCACCGGGAACGGGTGGGGGACATGAACGAACTCGTGGTGGTGGGCGCGGTCGCCCGGCCGTTCCCGCTCAGCGTCGCCGATCTGCGCAAGCGCTGGCCGGCCCGGCGGGCCGACGTGACGTTCCACTGCGCCACCAGCGGCCCCCGGCACCACCTGTTCCAGGGCCCGCTGCTGCGCGACGTGATCCTCGCGGCGGGTCCGGGCTTCCACCCCGCCCGACGCAAGGACCGCTCCCGCTTCCTCCTGGAGATCACCGGCGAGGACGGCCACACCACGGTGCTGTCCTGGGCCGAGATAGACGAGGACTTCGGCAACGCTCCCGTACTCCTCGCCACGGAACTGGACGGCGCCGAACTGGACGACCTGGGCAGCCAGTTGGTGGTGCCGACCGATCACTGCGGGGCGCGTTACATCAGTGGGATCACGCGGATTCATCTGGGGGCGGCGGGGTGAGGGGGCGGGCGGGGCCGGGGCGCGGGCGACTAGTGGCGTGCCGGCGCTGACGGTGGCCTGTCGGCGTGGACGGTGGCCTGTCGGTGGGCTGTAGGTGGCCTGTCGGCGCGGGCTGACAGCTTTCAAGGACAGCGCGGGGCCGGAACTCACCGCCCCCCCGTACCCCTTGAGGAGCTACCACGATGAACAGCCCCGTCACGATCATCGGCGCCGGACTCGGCGGTCTGACGCTCGCCCGCGTCCTGCACGTCCACGGCATCGAGTCCACGGTCTACGAGGCCGAGTCGTCCCCGTCGGCACGCACGCAGGGCGGCCTGCTCGACATCCACGACTACAACGGTCAACTGGCCCTTCAGGCAGCGGACTTGATGGACGAGTTCCACGCCATAGTCCTGGAGGGCAAGCAGGCGCTGCGCGTCTTCGACCCGGACGGGACCCTCGTGCTCGACAAGCCCGACGACGGTACGGGCGGCCGTCCCGAGGCGCCGCGCGGCGATCTTCGGCAGATCCTGCTCGACTCGCTCCCGGAAGGCACGGTCCGCTGGGGCCACAAGGTCAGCGCCGCCCGCGCCCTCGGCGGCGGCCGCCACGAGGTGACGTTCGCCGACGGCGGGACCGTCACCACGGACCTGCTGGTCGGCGCGGACGGCGCCTGGTCCCGGGTCCGCCCGCTGCTCACCGATGCCGTGCCCGAGTACACCGGCAAGTCGGTCGTCGAGACGTACCTCTTCGAGGCCGACACCCGCCACCCGGCCACCTCCGCGGCGGTCGGCAGCGGATCGATGATCACGCCCTCGCCCGACAAGGAGATCTTCGCCCACCGGGAGAAGGGCGACACGCTGCACGCGTACGTCGGACTGCCGGTGGAGCAGGACTGGTTCGACGGCATCGACTTCACCGACACGGCGGCGTCCGCGGCACGGATCGCGGCCGAGTTCGACGGCTGGGCACCGGCGCTCACCGCGCTGATCAGCCACAGTGACACCGCACCGATCCTGCGCTCCCTGCACGCGCTGCCGACCGGCCTTCGCTGGGAGCGGATCCCCGGCGTCACCCTCCTCGGCGACGCCGCCCACCTCTCGGCCCCGAACGGCGAGGGCGCCAACCTCGCCATGCTCGACGGCGCCGAACTGGCCAAGGCCGTCGCGGCCCACCCGGACGACATCGAGACCGCCCTGGCGACGTACGAGCAGGCCATGTTCCCGCGCAGCGCCGAGGTCGTCACCTTCGAGGGCGCAGAGGCGCACGGGGACGCGTTCGACGACCCCATGGCGCAGCAGCTGACGGAGGCCTTCACCGCGCCGGACCGGACGCCCTGACCTGGGGCTCCCTGACCTAGGACTCCCTGACTCCGGACGCCGAGGAGGGCGACGAGGGGGACGCGGACGACAGGGGCCGCCCGACACTCGACCGAAGGCGAACGAAGCAGACAAGAAAACCCACCCCCGCCACACCCACCGCGAGCGCCAGCGCACCCGGCAGGGACCGGGCCGCCACCGGCCCCGCGACCGCCGCCCCCACGGCGAACCCGGTGACCTTCAGACTGGCACCGGTGGTGAAGATCTGCCCGCGCAGATGCTCCGGCGCCTCCCGGTGGCGGACGGCGAACAAGGCGGTGAGCTGTGGCCCTTCACCGACGCCGACGACGCAGGCGCCCACGAGGAGCACGCCGGGCTGCCCCCGGCACCCGACGAGGAGCAGGGCGAGACCGGCGCACTGGACGAGGGCACTGACCCGGACGACCGCGTCGGGGCCGACGGCACGCGGATAGCGGGCGAGCAAGGCGTTGGCCGCGAGAGCGGAGACGGCAGCGCAGGTCAGAAGCAACGCACCCCGCCCCGCCCCACCGAGCACCCGCTCCCCCAAGAGCGGCACGCAGGCCACGAGCAGCCCTTGGGCGACGCAGGCCAACACGGAGGTGAGGGTCGCCCTGGCCAGGGCGGGCCGCCCGACGATGACCCGCGCTCCGGCGGTCAGTTCGCTGATCAGCGAGAGGGGGTGGCCGTGTGTGCGGTGGGGGGCGCGGGGGTGGGGACGGGTGGGGAGGGGCCGGTCGGTGGGCGTCGGTGGTGCGGCGGGCACTGGCGACGCGGCGGGGCGCGGTGGAGTGGTGGGCTGCGGACGGTCCGCGGGCGCCGGGGACGGCACGGAGCCCGGTAACGCGGCAGGCAGCAGTGCAGTGGCGGAGCCCGACGACGCGGCGGGTGGCAGTGAAGTGACGCCCTGCGGAAGGGCGGTGGGCAACGGCGACGCCGCGGGCGCCGTCGTCGTGACGGGCCCCGGCGACACGACAGGCAGCGATGAAGTCACCGGTATCGGTGAAGTCGCGGGCGCCAGCCCCGCCACCGGCAGCAGCCACGCCACCGGCACCGCGAGGGCGATCAGTACCAGGGACACGACCACCGCGGCCGGCGCTCCCGCCACCTCCGCCACGACCCCCGCGAGCGCGGGCCCGGCAAGGCTGGCCACACCGAAGGTCATGGCGTCGAGCGCGTTGGCCCGGTCCAGTCCGCGACCATCGCGCGGAGCGACCACACGGGGCAGTTGGGCCGTCCACCCACCCGAAAGAGCGGGCCCCAACAACCCCGCCAGCACGGCGACCAGAAGGATGACACCGAACGGAAACCGCCCGAGCCCCAAGAGGATCACGCCGAGCCCCACGGCGTACAAGGCGAGCGCCACGGCCAGCAGCCGCCCCGGCCGCCCGGCCCGGTCGAGAAGCACCCCGAGCACGGGCCCGCCCACCGCGGCGGCGACCGTGACGCTCGCGAGCAGCGACGACGCGGAGGCGGCCGAGCCGGTGAGGGCGAACCCGGCCAGCATCAGCGCGGGCCCGGACATCTCGTCCCCGGAACGAGCGGCGACGGCCCCGGCGAGATAGCGGCGGATCGAGTAGCGCGTAGGCATCTACGGGACGTTACGCACGTAACTCAAAACCCCACAAGATGCGTTACATTCGCCCCGTGCCCTCCCACTCCGACACCCACGACTGGTCGACCCGGCACTCCGTGCTGACCATGGCCAGGCGCACCGCGGCCCTGATCAACGCCCTCACGGACGAAGGCTCCACCCCGTCCGACATCGCCGACGTCCTACGCGCCTACGGCGAGAGTGACCCCGTCGACCTCACGCCCGCCGACGTCACGTCGATGCGCACGGCCGCCACCCACGTACGCCAGGTCTTCACGGCACCGGACGCGGACGCCGCGGCAACGACGCTCAACGCCCTCCTCCGTGACCACACGGGCCCCCTCCGCCTCACCTCACACAACGGCACGGCCCCCTGGCACCCCCACCTGGACGCAACGGACGACGCCCCCTGGGCATCCTGGCTCCTCGCCTCGTCCTGCATGGCCCTGACGGTCCTCCTCTGGGACCACCAACGCCCACCCGGCCGCACCTGCGCGTCCCCCACCTGCCGAAACGTCTTCATCACCCAGGGCAGCGGCCAGGAACGCCGCTACTGCTCCCGCCGCTGCGCCACACGGGAGAGAGTGGCGGCGCATCGTCGAGGGCGGGCGGGCGGCGCGCCTCAGCGGGCGAGTGAGTGAGAAGTGCAGGGAGCCTTTGGAGACCCACCTCACCCCACCCCCAGCCGCCCCAACGCCCCCCGACTCTCCCCGTCCGCCGCGCGGAAGATCACCAACCGCTGGTCCGAGTCCTGAAGAGGCGCCAGCACCTCGAAATCCAGCGCGACCACACCCACCTCCGGATGCCGCATCTCCTTGCGCCCGCGGCCGTTGACCTTGACGTCGCGTTCGTTCCACAGGCGGGCGAACTCCGCGTCCCTCGCGGTGAATTCGGCGATCAGGTCGGTCAGCGCACGGTCCTCCGGATACGCGGCCCACGCGGCGCGCAGATGGGCCACTCCTTCTCGTACGACGCTTTCGCGGTCGAGGTAGACGTCGCGCATCTCCGGATGCAGCAGGCAGAGCCACATCGCGTTGCGCTTCGCGGGCGGCAGGGTGTCGAAGTCCAGGAGCAGCCTGGCCATTTCGGGGTTCCAGGTCAGGATGTCGTAGCGGTGGTTCAGGAGCATGGCCGGCAGCGGTGACAGGTCGGTGACGAGGCGGGCCAGCGACGGGGCCGGGGCGGTGGCGGGCTCGTCGGTGTGGCGGGGGCGCTGCCGGGTCAGGCCGAAGAGGTAGGCGCGCTCGTCCCCGTCCAGACGCAGCGCCCGCGACAACGCCTCCACCACGTCCACCGAGGGCCGCAGCCCGCGCCCCTGTTCCAGACGTACGACGTAGTCGATGCTGACCCCGGCCAGCTCGGCGACCTCCTCGCGGCGCAGCCCTGGCGTCCGCCGGGACCGGCGCCGCGAGGGCAGGTCGAAGTCGTCCGGGTCCAGGCGTTCGCGGCGGGTCCGCAGGAACGCCGCCAGCTCCTGAGTCGCGTCCACGGCATGAGTCGTCACACGCGCTCCAACGAGCAGGGTAGGACTCGCATTCCCAGGAAGTTCCTTCCCTTATCCCCGGCCCGCGACGGCCACAGTCTTGTTCTCGACAGCCACGACGTCCCCGGGAATCCCGGCGACGGAGAACAACGACGGGGAACAAGGCCAGGAGGCCACACCATGCCACTCACCCTCGACACCTACCGACTCCTCGGCCGGTCCGGACTGCGCGTCTCACCGCTCGCCCTCGGCGCGGCGACCTTCGGCACCGAATGGGGCTGGGGCGCCGAACAGGACGACGCACGCAAGCTGTTCGACGCCTACGTCGAGCGCGGCGGGAACTTCATCGACACCGCGAGCACCTACACCGAGGGCAGTTCCGAGCGCCTGCTCGGCGAATTCACCCGCGACAACCGCGACAGCCTGGTGCTCGCCACGAAGTTCTCGACGCTGCGCAGGCCCGGCGACCCCAACTCCGGCGGCAATCACCGCAAGACGCTCTTCGACTCGGTGGAGACCAGCCTGCGCCGGCTGAACACGGACTACATCGACCTGCTCTACCTGCACCTGTGGGACTTCACGACGCCGGTGGAGGAAATCCTGCGCGGCCTCGACGACCTGGTCCGCCAGGGCAAGGTCCTCTACGTGGCGATCTCCAACGCCCCCGCCTGGCAGATCTCCCGCATGCAGGCGATCGCCGACCTGCGCGGCTGGTCCCCTCTCATCGCGCTCCAGATCGAGTACAACCTGATCGAACGCACCGTTGAGAGCGACCTGATCCCGATGGCCCGCGAGATGGGCCTCGGCGTGATCCCGTGGTCACCGCTGGCAGGCGGCATCCTCTCGGGCAAGTACGACCGCACCGACCTGACCCCGTCCGACACCGCACCCGCCGACGGCACCCGCCGGGCCCTCACCCTGGCCGGCGGCGCACTCACCGAACACAACCTGAAGATCGTGGACGTGGTGAAGGACATCGCGACGGAACTGGGCCGCACCCCGGCGCAGATCGCCCTCGCCTGGACCCTTCAGAACCCGGCCGTGACGTCCCCGATCATCGGCGCCCGCACCCCGGAGCAGTTGGAGGACAACCTCGGCGCCCTGGACGTCGACTTCACCCCCGCCCAACTGACTCGCCTCGACGAGGCCAGCGCCTTCACCCCGGCCTTCCCCCACTCGGTCTACGCCCGCCCCACGACCCTCCCGATGACCCGCGGGGACATGAGGATCGAGGAGCGGCGGCGCTGAGTTGCCCGGCCCTGTTCCCGCCCGCGCTCGCGCTCTCGCTCTCGCGTCAGTCAGACCGTCGCCGGGGTACCGAGCATCGCGGAAGCCTGTTCGAGCGGGTCGGGAACGCGCGTGGGCGCTGCGGCCTGCGGAAGGTCGCGACAGGTGAAGCCGAGCTTGGTCAAGGCTCGGAGGACTTCGGCGGCGGTGAAGTCGCGGCGGTCCTGCCGTGTGATGACCTGCCCGACCTGTTTGACGGGGTAGGTGCGACGGCCGACGATCACGGACGCCCCGACGACTTCCTCAGGCTTGATGCCCCTCATCGATTCCACGACGCCGTTCTTGGTGAGGTCGAACGGGAACCGGGCAATGACACAGCGCATGATGCCTCACAGGGAGAAGAACGAAGGGGGATGGTCCTGCAACGGTGGGGCGGGTCAGCGGGCGAGGGCGAGGATGCCCAGGGCGCTGCCGTGTTCGTCGACCACCGGCAGGGCGTCGAGCCGGTGGCAGCGGATCGCGTCCTCGGCTTCGGCCAGGGGGGTCGCCTGGGAGGTGAAGGGCCCTCGATCGCCGAGTATGTCCCGCAACTGGACCCGGTCCGTGTACGCGGAGCTGTCGCGGACCGCCGCGAGCCGAGCCTGCGTGACCAGCCCGGTGCACAGGCCGTCGGCGTCACAGACCAGCAGGTGCCCGACCCGGGCGCCCGCCATGACGGACAGCGCGACCTCGATGGTCATGTCGTCACAGACCCGCGGTCCCGCGGTGTCCATGGCATCGGCCACCGTGCTGTGCACGGGGGCGGAATGCGCCGAGCGGGGATGCGTCTGGACCAGCGTCAAAAGGTGCCTCCTGAAGTGGTGGGTCAGCTTCCTGATCGCGAAGTCCCTAGGCCGCGGCGTCGACGGAGGAGTGCCGGCCGGTCGCCCGCCGGGCAGCCGAAGCGGCGCTGCGCCGCCCGCGTGAGGGCGAGCTGCGCTTGCGCCGCTCGGCCACCGGCGCGGTGATCGTCACGGGGATACCGGAGGGATCCTGGGCGCCGGTGATCCGGCTGAGTGCCTCTTCGCCCGAGCGGACCTGGGTGGTCTGGGGCACGATGCCCGCGTCGGCCATGAGGCGGGTCATGCCACGGCGCTGCTGGGGGGTGACCAGGGTGACGACGCTGCCCGACTCCCCGGCGCGTGCGGTACGGCCGCCACGGTGCAGGTAGTCCTTGTGGTCGGTCGGCGGGTCGACGTTCACGACGAGATCGAGGTTGTCCACGTGGATGCCGCGGGCGGCGACGTTCGTGGCCACGAGCACGGTGACGTGACCGGTCTTGAACTGGGCCAGGGTCCGGGTGCGCTGCGGCTGCGACTTGCCACCGTGCAGGGCGGCGGCCCGGACACCGCTGTTCAGCAGGTCCTGCGTCAGCCGGTCGACGGCGTGCTTGGTGTCCAGGAACATGATCACCCGGCCTTCGCGCGCCGCGATCTGCGTCGTCGTCCGGTGCTTGTCGGCGCCGTGGACGTGCAGCACGTGATGCTCCATCGTGGTGACCGCACCCGCGGACGGGTCCACGGAGTGGACGACAGGGTCGGTGAGGTAACCGCGGACCAGGCGGTCGACGTTGCGGTCGAGCGTGGCGGAGAACAACATCCGCTGGCCCTCGGGGCGAACCTGGTCCAGGAGCGCGGTGACCTGGGGCATGAAGCCCATGTCGGCCATCTGATCGGCCTCGTCCAGGACCGTGATCGCGACCTCGTTCAGCCGGCAGTCACCCCGGTCGATGAGGTCCTTGAGCCGGCCCGGCGTGGCGATGACGACCTCGGCGCCACCGCGCAGCGCATTCGCCTGCCTGCCGATCGACATCCCGCCGACGACGGTGGCCAGGCGCAGCTTCACCGCGCGGGCGTAGGGGGCGAGTGCGTCGGTCACCTGCTGGGCCAGCTCGCGCGTCGGCACGAGGACCAGGGCCAGCGGCTGACGGGGCTCGGCGCGCCGTCCGGCGGTACGGGCCAGCAGGGCCAGGCCGAAGGCCAGGGTCTTGCCGGAGCCGGTGCGCCCGCGGCCCAGTACGTCGCGGCCCGCGAGCGTGTTGGGCAGGGTCGCGCCCTGGATCGGGAAGGGGACACTCACGCCTTGCGCGGACAGCGCCGCCAGCAGCTGCTCGGGCATGTCGAGGGCCGTGAACGTCTCGACCGCGGGCAGCGCGGGAGTGATCGTCTTCGGCAGGGCGAACTCGCCCTGGACCGCGGCGGGCCGCCGGCCGGGGCCACCCGAGCGGCGCGGCCCTCCGGAACGGCTCGGGGCGGAGGCGGACGAGCCGGAGCGGGCACCTCGCCGCGAACCGGCACCGGCACCGGAGCCGAATTCCGTGCCGCCGGTCCGGCGGGAGTAGGAGGAACGGCCGTTCGTACGTGCGGGGTTCATTGAAACCCTTCCTTGATACGGCACGCATCAAGGAATTCCCGCAGCGGAAGAGCAGCGCGGGGAATCGCGAGAACGAGCCGGAATGGAACGCGAAAAAGAATCTGTATTGCAGCGAATTCAGCGCGGGCGCAGGAATGAATCAGTAACGCCATGTGGACGTGAAATCCTGGATGCCGGCCGGCAGTCCCGAAGAGTGCGCATTCGGGGAAGGGATGCGGGCCCCAGCTGCGAAGTACGCGTCGACGTCAGGCAAGAACGATGTTCTCGGCCGTCGGGCCCTTCTGGGTCGGCGCGATGTCGAAGGTGACCTTCTGACCCTCGGTCAACTCGCTGAGGCCCTGGGCGGCGATGTTCGAGAAGTGGGCGAAGACGTCATCGCCCCCGCCGTCCTGCTCGATGAAACCGAAACCTCTGGCTGCGTTGAACCACTTCACAGTGCCTGATGCCACGTAACATCTCCTTAGGGCAGCACGCCGGGACCCGCAATGTGCGGATATAGGGTCGCCGCGATGATGTCCCGTCCGGAAAGTGACCGGCGATACGAAAAACGCGAAGGCGCTTGCAGTTCCAGGAACCACGACTGCAACTGGGATCGACAGTAGCACGAGGTAACGGACCACTGACGGCAAATAATTCCGCGCTGCCAGTTGCGGTAAAAACACTTCTTGCGTGGCGCGTTAAACTCTCACCGCGCGGTCATAGATATTGCCCCGCTCGGGGCGCAGCGTTTCCGCGAGAGCGGTCGGCGGCACAGCAGTTTGCCCACGTCCAGGACGTGGGCAAAAAGGGGCTTCGAAGGTGCCGGGCGGGCCACTGCCTCAGGCGACGGGCGGTCCCGCCGATTCGGCGGCGCGGCGGTATTCCTCGTTGATGCGCCGGGCTTCTTCGAGCTGGTCTTCGAGGATGACGATCCGGCAGGCCGCCTCGATGGGGGTGCCCTGGTCGACGAGCTCGCGGGCGCGGGCGGCGATGCGCAGTTGGTAGCGGGAGTAGCGGCGGTGGCCACCCTCGGAGCGCAGCGGGGTGATGAGGCGGGCCTCGCCGATGGCGCGGAGGAAGCCCTGGGTGGTGTTGAGCATCGCGGCGGCCCGGCCCATGGTGTAGGCGGGGTAGTCGTCGTCATCGAGACGTCCGAACGAGTCGTCTGCTGTCATTGCACCTCTCTGTGGAACGCGTGGAGGGGCCCGAGCGCCATGTGGCACCCGGGCCCCGAAGGAACTACTACACCATCTGCCGACCTTGATAACGCGTCGGCCTTCTGTTTCCGCCGACCCGGCCGAGAAGCTGCCGGGGATACGGGGATCGCGGTTGCTTGACCGGAGACCACCTCACTATCGATGTCCTGCGGTACCCGGGTTCAAGACGTCCGCCCGGGCGATCCTGATGGCGCCTGCTCCTCCGTTCTTTCCCTCTGATCTTGCTGAGCCGGCACTACGTACTGCTGGTACTGCGTACTGCTGGTCCTGCTCGCGGCGGCCCCTGATCACTGCGGGCCACCCGGTCCGGTCGCCAGCCCCGTCGCCGTCCTGCAACCGCTCTGGCTTCGAGACTCCACCACCGTACCGACGTACGAACTGCTCTTACTTCCTGTACCGCTGCCCGGCAGTCGTGTCTGCCGGGCCCTGCTCGATCTCGGCTACAAGAGAAACCA
This sequence comes from Streptomyces sp. NPDC087300, assembly GCF_044744425.1. Classification (NCBI taxonomy): domain Bacteria; kingdom Bacillati; phylum Actinomycetota; class Actinomycetes; order Kitasatosporales; family Streptomycetaceae; genus Streptomyces; species Streptomyces sp. NPDC087300. The sequence goes on along the minus strand of NZ_JBIUYI010000010.1, from coordinate 268,760 downwards.
TAGCCACGCCACCCACCAATGTCTACCTCAGCCACCATAGATTTTCCTACGCCAGGGAGAGGGATGGTCGCCCACGCCTGTCGCGTCGAACGCCTCGGAAAACAGAAAGGCGCTTGGCACGAGGCCAAGCGCCTGACCGAGTAGGTCGCGGCAGTACGCGACCCTGTCAACGGACCAGCAGGTCAGCGACCCTTCTCAGCGGGCTCGAGGATCGCCACGCACTCCACATGATGCGTCATCGGGAAAAGATCGAACGCCCGCAACGTCCGCACCTTGTACCCACCCTCCCTGAAGTACCCGATGTCCCGAGCCAACGCCGCCGGATCGCAGGCCACGTAGGCGATCCGCCGTGCGCCCAGGCCCACCAGGTGCTTCACCGTCGCCTTGCCCGCCCCCGCGCGCGGCGGGTCCAGGACGATTAGGTCCGCTTCCGTGATGCCCGTGCGCGGGAGGATCGATTCGACCTTGCCCTGTTCGATGCGGACGCGGTCGAAGGCGGCGAGGTTGTGGCGGGCGTCCTCCACCGCGCGCTTGCCGGATTCGATGCCGAGGACCGCGCCCTTGTCGCCGACGCGGTCGGCGAGGGCGCCGGCGAAGAGGCCGACGCCGCAGTAGAGGTCGAGGGCCGTGTCGCCCTTGCGCGGGGTGAGGCCCTGCATGACGGCGAGCATCAGCGTCTCGGCCGCCTTCGGGTGGACCTGCCAGAAGCCGCCGCTGCCGACGCGGTAGGTGCGGCCGTCGGCGCGCTCGCGGACGAAGGGGCGGCCGTGGACGCGGTGGATCCCGCCGTCCTTCTCGCCGACGCGCATGACCGAGACCGGCTTGTCCAGCTCGACGATGGGCAGGCGGGCGCCGGGACGGGGGGCCAGGATCACCTGGCGGTCCTGGGAGCCGCTCGCCGCGATCGCGTCGACGGAGGCCATCCCCGACCAGTCGCGCTCCTCGATGCCGAGCTCGGAGATGCCGGGCGCGGCGATCATGCAGTGCTCGATCGGCTCGATCTCGTGCGAGCGGTGGCGGCGCAGGCCCGCGTTGCCGTCGGCGTCCACCGCGTACTGGACGCGGGTGCGCCAGGCCGGGACCTCGCCGGAGGGGAGCTTGTCGCCCTCGGCGGGCATGACCGTGCCGTCCCAGCCCGCTTCCTCGGGGGTGAGCCCGGCGAGGCGCTGGAGCTGCTCGGCGATGACCTCGCCCTTGAGGCGGCGCTGCGCGCCCGGCTTGGCGTGCTGCCAGTCGCAGCCGCCGCAGCGGCCGGGGCCTGCGTAGGGGCAGGGGGCCTCGACGCGGTCCTTGGACGCCTCCAGCACCTTCACCGCGTCGGCCCGGAGGAAGCGTGCGCCCTCCTCGCCGTCGGTCACGCGGGCGACGACCTTCTCGCCGGGCAGCGCGTGCCGTACGAAGAGGACCTGGCCCTCGGCCGTACGCGCGATGCAGTGGCCGCCGTGGGCGACGGGGCCGACCTCGACCTCGTACTCCTCGCCGACCAGCGAGACGCTCTCCTCGGCGGCGGTCGACCCTGCGTTCCCCGCCTGCGTTTTCTTCGGTTCTGCCTGCATGGCGGGGTGACTCCACAACGTAAAAGGGGAACGGCCGGACAACAGCCCACCAGTCTACGTGGGTGTCGTCCGGCCGCCAGCCACCTGCCGTCGGGCCGAAGGGTCAGCCCTTCTTGCTCGGCTCCTTGGCGCGCCTGGGCTTCTCCACCGGTCCCCGCCGCACCGAGCCCGGCGCGTTCCACTCGGAGCGCCTGCGGGCCCGCTTCTTGGCGGCCTCGGAGGAGTCCAGCTGGTAGGGGACGGAGGTGACCATCACGCCGGGCGTGAAGAGCAGGCGGCCCTTGAGGCGCAGCGCGCTCTGGTTGTGCAGCAGGTGCTCGTACCAGTGGCCCACCACGTACTCGGGGATGATCACGCTGACCACGTCGCGCGGGCTCTCGCGGCGCAGGTTCTTCACGTACTCGATGATCGGGCGCGTGATCTCGCGGTAGGGCGAATCGAGGACCTTGAGCGGGACCGTGATGCCGCGGCGCTCCCACTCCTCCTTGAGTGCCTTGGTCTCCGCCGGGTCGACGTTGATGCTGAGGGCTTCCAGCGTGTGGGAGCGCATCAGCTTGGCGTAGGCCAGGGCGCGCAGCGTGGGGCGGTGGATCTTGGAGACCAGGACGATGGAGTGGACCCGGGAGGGGCGCACGGTGTCGTCGTTCGGGGTCTCCGGGGCGGCGATCTCCTCGGCCACGCGGTCGTAGTGGCGGCGGATGGCCGTCATCGTCGCGTAGAAGATGCACATGCCGAGCAGCGCGACCCAGGCACCATGGGTGAACTTGGTGACCAGGACGACGACCAGGACGAGGCCGGTGAAGAAGGCGCCGAAGGTGTTGATCGCGCGGGAGCGGACCATGTGGCGGCGCTTGTCCGGGTCCTTCTCCTTGGCCAGGTGGCGGTTCCAGTGCCGGACCATGCCGATCTGGCTGAGCGTGAAGGAGACGAAGACGCCGACGATGTAGAGCTGGATCAGGCGGGTGGAGTCCGCGCCGTAGATGACGACGAGGAGCGCGGCCGCGCCCGCGAGCAGCACGATGCCGTTGGAGAACGCCAGGCGGTCGCCGCGGGTGTGCAGCTGGCGCGGCAGGTAGCGGTCCTGGGCGAGGATCGAGCCGAGCAGCGGGAAGCCGTTGTACGCCGTGTTGGCCGCGAGGAAGAGGACCAGCGCGGTGGCGGCGGCGAGGATCATGAAGAGGAAGCTGCCGTGGCCGAAGACCGCCTCGGCGACCTGGGAGATCACCGGGTTCTGGACGTAGTCCGAGCCGACCGGGACGCCGTTGTGGAACAGGTCCTTGCCCGGCGCCTCCGCCATCCGCACCTTGGTCACCATGGCGAGCGCGATGATGCCGCAGAACATCGTGACGGCGAGGCCGCCCATGAGCGCCAGCGTCGTCGCGGCGTTCTTGGACTTGGGCTTGCGGAAGGCGGGCACGCCGTTGCTGATCGCCTCGACGCCGGTGAGTGCGGCACAGCCGGAGGAGAAGGCGCGCAGCAGCAGGAAGACGAGGGCGAAGCCCGCGAGGCCCTGGTGCTCGGGCTTGATCTCGTAGTCGGCGGTCGGGGCCCGCATGGTGTCGTCGAGGACCAGGCCCCGGAAGGCGCCCCACGCGATCATGATGAAGACGCCGGCCACGAAGACGTACGTCGGGATGGCGAAGAGCTTGCCCGACTCCTTCACGCCGCGCAGGTTCATCACGGTGAGCAGGATGATGACGGCCACCGCGCAGAGCACCTTGTGCTCGACCACGAAGGGGACCGCGGAGCCGAGGTTCTCGATGCCCGAGGAGATCGACACGGCCACGGTCAGGACGTAGTCGACCAGCAGGGCGCTGGCGACGGTGAGTCCGGCCTTGGGGCCGAGGTTGGTGGTGGCGACCTCGTAGTCGCCACCACCGCTCGGATACGCGTGCACGTTCTGTCGGTACGACGCCACGACCGTGAACATCAGCACGACGACCGCGACGGCGATCCAGGGGCTGAAGTGGTAGGCCGACACACCCGCGATGGAGAGGACGAGAAGGACCTCTCCTGGCGCGTACGCCACAGAGGAGAGCGGGTCGGACGCGAAGACGGGGAGTGCGATGCGCTTCGGCAGGAGCGTTTCTCCGAGCCGGTCACTGCGCAGTGCGCGCCCGATGAGGATCCGTTTGGGCACGTCGGTCAGTTTGGACACGCAGAGGATCGTAAGCGTTCGAATGGGTGCCCGCCCACCCACCACCCCCCAACTGCTCCGGTTATCCGTTCCGTGCGGCCCCGCGCGCCGCCGGGTGACCGGAAAACGGACGCTCCGCGGGCGGCGGCGGGGCCGTGTGCCCTGCGGCGGCACGGGCCTCCGCGCGGCGGATCGCGCCGGACGGCCACCAGGTGGCGCGGCCGAGCAGCAGCAGCGCGGCGGGCAGGATCATGACGCGGATCACGAACGCGTCGAGCAGGACGGCCGCCGCGAGGACGAAGCCCATCTGCTTCATCTCCAGGATGTGCAGCATCACGAAGCTGGCGAAGACGGTGACCATCACGACCGCCGCGCTGGTGACGACCTTGGCGGAGGACGCGATGCCGTCGAGCACCGCCTGCCGCGTGGGCACACCGTTCAGGGCCGCCTCGCGGATCCGGCTGACCACGAAGACCTGGTAGTCCATCGAGAGCCCGAAGAGGATCACGAAGAGGAAGAGCGGGACGCGCGAGGAGATGCCGTCGAGCGAGACGAAGGAGAGCATGCCCTCGGCCCAGTCGCCCTGGAAGACGAGCACGAGCAGTCCGAGCGCGGAGGCGGCGGACAGCAGGTTGAGCAGGGCGCTGAGCACGCCGAGTACGACGGAGCGGAAGGCGTAGACCGTCATGGCGAAGGTCATCAGGAGCAGGAAGCCGAGGACGAGCGGCAGCTTCTGGTTCTGGTGCTCCACGTAGTCCATGCCGCGCGGCACCTCGCCGGTGACGGCCGTCTCGACGCCGGGCAGCTTGCCGACGGTGGCGGGGAGGTAGTCGTCGCGCAGGTGGGCGAGCGAGTCCTCGGCGCGCTGCGAGTACGTCGGGTCCGGCGTGTTCAGCTCCAGGACGGTGGTCCTGCGGTCCTTCGAGGAGCGCAGGAGCGGACCACCTGACGTGTCGGAGGTGGCTGAAGTGCCGCCCCGCGCCCCCTCGGAGCGGTGCGCGAAGAGCGGGTCGGCCTGCGCCGCGCGGTCCAGTGCCGTGAGCGCCTCGCGCACGTCGCCGGCCTGCGCGGCCTCGGCGCGCACCACGACCAGGTGCCGCACGCGCAGCTCCGGGAAGGCCGCCAGCAGCCTGTCGTACCCCTTCATCGCGTCGATCTCGCGCGAGAAGCTGTCCCGCGCCGGGTTCTTGAGGTGCATGTCCAGCGCGGGCAGCGCGAGCCCCAGCATGGCGGCGACCGCGAGGCACAGGGTGAGCGCGGGCCGCTTGCGGGCGGGCGCGAGCAGCACGTTCCAGGCGCGTCCCGGCTTCTTCTCGGCGTACGGCCGCACGGGCCTGCCCTTGGCGACGCGCCTGGCCGCCCGGCGTTCGGCCCGGTGGCCGAGCTTGACCAGGAGCGCGGGCAGCACCGTCACGGAGCTGACCACGGCCACCGCGACGACCAGGATGGTGCCGGAGGCGAGCGAGTCGAAGATGACGTCACGGGCCAGGAAGAGCGCGGTGGTGGAGACGATCACGGCGAGCCCGGAGACCACGATCGCGCGGCCCGCCGTCGCGGCGGCGGCCTCGACGAGCGCCTCCGAGGTGAGGCGGCCGCCCGCGCGGGCCCGCTCCTCGCGTTCGCGCTTGAGGTAGAAGAGCGTGTAGTCGACGCCGACGGCCATGCCGATCAGCAGGATCATGCTCATCCCGACGCCGGTGTCGGGCAGCAGGTGCGAGGCCAGCATCGCCAGGCCCATGGTCGCCATGATCGAGGTGACGGCGAGCAGCAGCGGTACGCCGACCATGATCACGGAGCCGAAGACCACGGCGAGCGTGATCAGCGTGACGGGCAGCGTGATCGCCTCGGAGAACTTCAGGTCCTCGTTGCGCTGGTCGTCGACGCCCTTGCTCACGGAGGCGTCGCCGGTCTCCTCGACGACCAGGTCCGGGTGGGCCTTCGCGACCTGCTCGGTCTGGGCCTGGAGCGCGGGGACCTTCTTCTGGTCGTCCTGCTCGGAGCCGTTCAGCTCCACCTGGACGCGCAGCACGCGGCCGTCGGCGGAGCGCACCGGGGGCGCGACCCCCGCGACCTCGGGCAGCGCCTTCATCCGGGCGGTGACGTCCTTGACGGCGGCGTCGGCCGCGGCTCTGTCCAGGGGGCCCGACTCCGCGCGGATCAGCACGTGTTCCGTGGAGCGCGGCGGGATGCCGCCCTCGGTGGCCAGGGCCTCCGCCCGGCCCGCCTCGCCGACCCGGAAGTCCTCCCCGGTGGCGCTGTTCATCCCGGCGGCGATGCCGCCGCCGAGGCAGAGCACCACGAAGACCAGCCAGCCGATGACCGCCCGCCACGGATGCAGCGCGCTCCAGCGGGCCACGCGCACCGTGACCGATCGCTTCCTCATGTCCGTCCCACCCCTTCGTACGTACACATCCTTCATGTGTAAGTGGAGACTGACAGGTGAAGGAACGAGCCGTCAACTGTCATTGAGGGCTGTGGGGAACCGGAGGAGCGGCGGATTGACAGTGGATCCCGCCATGCGTAAGCCTTGACTGACAGGTTTCGGGACCAGCGCAAAGGCGGACCATGGACAGCGAGGAGCTGCTGGCCTTCCTCGCGGCGGTCGGCCACGCGCAGCGCATCCGGATCATCAACGAGCTCGCCTCGGGGCAGCTGTACGTCAGCGAACTGGCCCGGCGGCTCGGAGTGTCCCGCCCCCTGCTCTACATGCATCTCGAACGCATGGAGAAGGCCGGTCTCGTCGTCGGACGGCTGGAGCTCTCCGAGGACGGCAAGGCGCTCAAGTACTTCGAACTGGCGCCGTTCGACGTGCGGTTGAATGTGGATACGATCATCGCCGCCCTCCGGCAGGACCAGGCGGGCGACGACGGACAGCACTCATCGAGGGGGACTTCCTAGTGGAAGACGTGATCATTCCGGTCGCCTTTTTCCTGATACTCGCCGGCGCGGTCGTCGCGGTCGCCTACTTCCAGTCGCAGCGCAACCGCGAGCGCGACCGTCAGTACGCCGAGGCCATGCACGGCTACCGCGAGTCCGTGGAACGCGCCAGGTCCGAGCAGGAAGCGAACCGTCTGCAGCTCGTCGAGCTCGGCCACCGCCTCGAAAAGGTCGAGGGCCTGCTCCGCAGCGTGGACTGAAGAGGGAGAGACAGATGGCAGTGCCGCAGTCCGTGCTGACCTGGCAGAACGAGGAGAGCGGCGGGTTCGAGACCGCCTGGGTCGACCTCGCGCCGAGCGGGCTGCGGGCCCGGGGCCGGGCGGTCGGCGTCGTACCGCACCCCTACTGGCTCGACTACGAGCTCGACACCGACGGGGAGTTCGTCACCCGGCGGCTCCAGGTCACCGCCGAGGACGCCGCGGGCACCCGGCGCCTGGACCTGCGCAGGACGGACGGCGGCTGGACCGCGAACGGCGAGCCGCTGCCGCTCGTCGAGGGCGCGCTCGACTGCGATCTCGGCCTCTGCCCGCTGACCAACACCATGCCGGTGCTCCGCCACGGGCTCCACCGGGGCGCGGGGCAGCGGGACTTCCTGATGGCCTGGGTGTCCGTGCCCGACCTCACGGTCCGCCCGTCCCGGCAGACGTACACCCACCTCGGGCCCGCCGGGGACGGCGGGGCCGCGGTGCGGTACGCCTCCGGGACGTACGTCTCCGACCTGGAGTTCGACGACGCGGGACTGGTCGTCAGCTATCCGGGGATAGCGCGCCGGCTCGCTCCTTCCGGCTGAACTCCCCGGCGCCCGGAGGCCGTCAGGCCGTGTACGCGTCCGCCACGGACAGCGCCTCGTCGAGCACCGCGAGCCCTTCGCGCGCCTCCGCCTCGCCGAGGTTGCACGGCGGGACCACGTGGACGCGGTTGGCCGTCACGAACGGCCACACGCCGCGCTTGCGACAGGCGGCCATGACCTGGTTCATCGGCTCGGTGTCGGCGGGCGCGGCGGCGTACGGCACGAGCATCTCGCGGGTGCCCCGGTCGCGCACCAGCTCAAGGGCCCACATGGCGCCGAGACCGCGGACCTCGCCCACCGACGGATGCCGCTCGGCGAGTTCGCGCAGACCGGGGCCGAGGACGTGCTCGCCGAGCCACGCCGCGTGCCCGACCATGTCCTCCGCCGTCATGGCCCCGATGGTCGCGACGGCGGCCGCGCAGGCCAGCGGATGGCCCGAGTACGTCAGACCGCCCGGATAGGGCCGGTCGTCGAACTGCTCGGCCACGTGCTCGGAGATGAGCACGCCGCCCAGCGGGACGTACCCGGAGTTGACGCCCTTGGCGAAGGTCAACAGGTCGGGTTTCACACCCCAGTTGTCCACGGCGAACCAGCTGCCCGTGCGCCCGAACCCGGTCATCACCTCGTCGGCGATCAGCAAGATGCCGTGCCGGTCGCAGAGTTCGCGGACACCCGCGAGATAGCCCTCGGGCGGCACGATGACTCCCCCGGTGCCCACCACCGGCTCGATGATCAGCGCGGCGATCGTGGCGGGGCCCTCCATCAGGATCGTCGACTCCAGGTGGTCCAGGGCCCGTTCGCACTCCTCTCGCTCGGTGGTGGCGTGGAAGGGCGAGCGGTAGAGGAAGGGCCCGAAGAAGTGGGCGACGCCCGCGCTGCCGTTGTCGCTGGGCCAGCGGCGGGGGTCGCCGGTCAGGTTGATGGTCGTGGCGGTGGCCCCGTGGTAGGAGCGGTAGGCGGCCAGGATCTTCGGGCGTCCCGTGGTCAACCGGGCCATGCGGACGGCGTGTTCGTTGGACTCCGCGCCGCCGTTGGTGAAGAAGACACGGTTCAGGTTGGGGGGTGCGAGGTCGACGATCAGCCGGGCCGCCTCGCCGCGCGGCTCGCTGGCGAAGGTGGGCGCGACGGTGCACAGCTGCCTGGCCTGCCGCTCGATGGCGGCGAGCACGGCGGGGTGGCCGTGCCCGATGTTGAGGTTGACGAACTGCGAGGCCAGATCGAGGTAGCCGCGGCCCTCGTAGTCCCAGAAGTACGATCCCTTGCCGCCCGCGACGGGCAGCGGATCGATGTGCCGCTGCGCCGACCAGGAGTGGAAGACGTGCGCGCGGTCCGCCGCCCTGATCTCCTCGGCGCGCTGCGGTGACTCGGCGGCGCGCGCCGCGTCGCGGACGTGCGAAGGCTGTGTGGTCACGGTGTCCTCACTCCTGTGGCTCCGGTGGCACGAAGGGACCTGGTGGTCGCGCGGCCTTCCTCGGTGAGGAAGTAGTTGATGTCGGCGGTGACGCCCTCGGTCAGGTTCCGGGTGTCCCGGTGGCCGCGCAACCGTCCGGCGTGGAACCTGCGGGTGCCCGGCGAGAAGGGCAGCGCCCCCGGGTCCAAGTAGCGGACCGCGCCGCCGGGTTCGCGTGCGGGCAGCACCGCCGCGTGCGCGTGTCTGCTGGCGCTGAACGGGATGTCGAGGGTGCCCGCGCGGAAGGCGGCCGCGATGTCGTCGAGCAGGCTTTCGCCCTGGAGGACCGGGGCGACCAGCTCGGTCACCTCGCGCTGGATCCAGTACATCTCCTCCTGGACGCGGGCCTCGTCGAGGGCGGCGCAGGCGGCCGCGTCCGCGACGCCGCGCGCCGCGGTGCGGATGCCGTGCGCGTTGGCGGGGCCGTCCGGGACGCCGATTGCCTCCTGGTTGGTCTTGTTGATGACCTTGGCGGCGCCGCCGAGCCTGGCCACCAGACCGCCGTAGCGGACCAGCGCGTCGGCGGTCCCGCGGTCCTTCGGGAAGACGCCCATGAACTCGTGCAGGACCGGATAGACCTCCACCGACGGCGGCAGATGACGCCGCGCGAGCGCCCTGATCGAGCGCAGCGCGGCGACGTCCTGGTGGGCGTCGCCGCCCTGCGGGTACGCGATGGAGAGGCAGCGCACGCCCTCGCGGGCCGCGGCGACGGCTTCGAGGAGGGTGACGGCGAGGCTGATGGAGGGCGGCACGAGCACCGCGGTGAGCGTCCCGAACAGCTCGCGGTCGACGATCACCCCGTCCTCGGCGAGGCGCCCGCAGGCCGCGTCGACCCGCTGCCAGGCGCGCAGCGAGCGGGCCAGCGGCACGTCCTTGGAGTACGGCAGGTTGTAGGCGATGCCGCCGCCCTCGAAGGAGGAGATGCCGGAGGAGACCGCCACGGCGAACAGCACCCGGGCGTCCGGGGAGCCGTGTCTGACCTCGAGCGGCACGTCCACCGCCTCGTTCAGCTCGCGGCCGCGCCGCCAGCCGTGGGCGACCAGCGGATAGCCGTTGAGGCCCGCCGGATCGGTGTCGAGGACCCGCCGCGCGGTGCCGAACCGCCCCAGTCTCGTATAGGCGTCGATGGTCACCGAGAGGACGCCGGGGCCGGGCCCACGCAAGGTGCGCAGCAACCCGAGCATCGGCCCGTGGCCGCCCACGCCGCAGCGCGGCTGGACGACCGTGCGCGCGGCGCGGTCCGCGGCGCGCAGCACCTGCGCGACAGCGGGCTTGCGGCTGGCGCGCAGATACGCGACGGACTCGGCGGCGTGCGGCAGCGCGGTGCCACCGCACGCCATCTCCAACTCGACGCGCGCCATGCCGAGTTCATCGAGCCAGGACACGGTCGGCTCCCCCGCCGGGCTCGCCGGGGCCGCCTGGTCCGCCGAGGCTCGCCGGACCGCCGAGACCGGCCGACAGCCTCGCCCCGGCCAACAGATCGAGCAGCAGCGGCAGTTGGGTGGCGTCGCTCAGTACGTGGTCCACGCCGATGGCCCGCAGCCGCCGTTCGTCGTCGTCCTCGCTCTTGTGGCTGCCGACGGAGAGGTTGCCGCCCACGACGACCGGGCAGCCGATGTGCCCGGCGGCGCGCAGCTCCGGCAGGCCGCGCAGGTCTTCGTGAACATGGCCGTTGAGGCTGCCGATGATGACGGCCTCGGCGTCCGGATGGGCGGCGTACGCGTCGGCGAACTCGCGCAGCGGTGTGCACACGCCGAGGTTGACCACGTCGATGCCGTGCCGGCGCAGTTGCATCTCGATGAGCCGGTTGGCCACGGCGTGGGCGTCGCTCTCGGCCACGCCGAGGATCACGGTGCGGGCGGGCGGTGCTGCGGCGTCTTCCATGATGGTCCCCTCAGTCGTCGAAAGCCGTCGGACGCGGCATCTCAGTCGTCGAACGCGGCATAGAGCTTGCGCTTGCTGACGTCCGCGAGCCGCGCCACGTCGAACTCCGCCGCGTCCGCCGCGCGGAGCGAGTCGAAGACGGCGTCGACGGCGGGCACCAGGCCCCACACCTCGCGGTAGGGCGGCCAGCCGGGGTGGCCCGCGCGTTCGTCGGCGGCGCGCGCGAAGACGTAGTCGCCCCAGCGGCGGCTCATCGGATGCCGGTGGTGGAAGTCGTGGCAGACGGTGTCGCCGGTCAGGACCAGATAGCGGGCCGGGAAGTGCACCAGGAGCATCCGCGTCCACCAGCGCGCCCAGGCGGCGAGCGCGGCACGTCCGGTCAACTCCCGTGCGGGCGCCCGCTCCCCGAGGAAGATCGCGTTGGTCAGGCTCGCGAAGTACGCCTTGCCGCGCCGGTCGGCGCCGCCGCGCGCCGGGAAGGTGTGCTTGACGCAGAGCCGGAGGGTGTTGCTCACCTGGTAGAAGAAGGTCAGCGGCAGCACCCAGGCGACCAGGACGTACGTCCACAGGTGCAGCCAGGTCGCGAGCGCCGCGGCCAGCGCGAGGCACAGGCCCGCCACGACGCGCTCGCCCGCCGACGCGGTGGCCGCGTACGACCGCAGGCGCGAGCGCAGGAAGCGCAGATGGAACAGCGGCGAGACCAGCTTGCCGAGCAGCACGCGCCACATCCGGCGGCGGCTCATGCCGGGCCGCAGTTCGAGGCTGAGCAGGAAGGCCTGCACGGTGGGGTCGCGCAGCGTCATGTGGTGGACGGCGTGGTGGTCCCTGACGTGTTCGGTGCTGTACTCCTCGAAGTGCTGGACCAGGAGCAGGGCGCAGATGATCCGGCCGACGGCGCGGTCGGGGACCCTGCGGGCCCACATGTTCCGGTGCGCGCACTGGTGGAAGATCATCATCCGGAGATTGCGCATGCCGTGCAGGGTCATCGCCCAGCCGGGCAGCAGCAGGGCGAGCAGCCAGCCGCCGACGGCGAGCGCGGCGCCGCTGAGGGCGAGCCCGCAGGCCATGGAGCACAGGGCGTTGGTGAGGTGGACGGTGGGCGGGATCCGCACCGAGCGCTGTCCCGTGTGGGGTTTGCCGGTCAGGAAGGTCAGGGGCAGGGCGAGGAGGGCGGGCCGCACCCGCATGGAGTCCCGGACGCCTCGGTCGACGGAGGGCACGCTGCCCGGGGAGGCGGGAAAGGGGCCGGATTCGGCGACGTACACGGTCACGCCCCTCCGCACGGCGTGGACTCCGCCTCCATCGCCTCGGCCGTGGCGACGATCCCGGCGACCACGAGGTCCAACTGCTCGGTGGTGGTGGCCGGATTGAGCAGCATCAGCTTGAGGAAGACCGGGTTCGTGCCGTCGTGACGCGGTACGCGGGTACGGGCGAGCAGGGCGGTGCCGTCGGACATCAGACGACGCCGCAACGCTCCGTTGAAGGCGTCGGCGCGCTCGGTGCGGGGGTCCGGCGTGGCGGGGTCGGTATCCGGCGTGGCGGGGTCGGTATCCGGAGCGATCATGCCGACGCCCGGCGCGACCATGCCGGTATCCCGCGTGACCTTGGCGTCGCCCGGAGCGCCCGTGTCCGTGCCCGGCAGCCAGCGCAGCAGCACCGTGCTGAGCGCGGGTGCCGCCGCGAGTTCCAGGCGCGGCTCGGCGGCGACCCGACCCGCCGCGTGACCGGCGAGTGCGTGACAGCGGTCGACCAGCTCAGCCATGCCGTCCCTGCCGTGGGTGCGCAGCGTCACCGCGACCTTGAGGGCGTCGACCCTGCGGGTGGCCTGGACGGAGTCGGCGTACAGGCCGTAGTAGCCCGCGTCCTTGTCGTCCGTGGCGTTGAGCGTGGTGGTCTGCTGGGAGAGCGCGTCCAGGGAGCGGGCCTCGCGCACCAGGAACACACCGGCGGACGCCGGGGTCCAGCCGAACTTGTGCAGGTCCATGGTGATCGAGTCGGCGTCCGCGATGCCGTCGAGGCGCCCGCGCAGCCGGGGCGAGAGCAGCATGCCGCCGCCGTACGCCGCGTCGACGTGCAGCCACACGCCGTGCTTGTGGGCCACCGTGACCAGTTCGGGGAGCGGGTCGACCCAGCCCTCGTCGGTGGAGCCCGCGCAGGCGATGATCGCCACGGGCACGGTGTCGGCGGGCAGTTCGGCGATCATGCGGTCGAGCTCGTCGGGCAGCAGGCGCCCCGTGGGATCGGCGGGCGCCCGCAGGATCGCGTCCTCGCCGATGCCGGTGATGCCCACGGCACGGCCGATCGAGAAGTGCGTCGCGTCGGAGCAGAGGATCACGGGGCGCCGGCCCGTTCCGGCCAGCCCGTCGGCGAAGGGGGTGCCGCCCGCCGGGGTGGTCACCACGCCGTCGCGCGCGGCGAGGACGGCCATGAGGTTGGAGACGGAGCCGCCCGCGGTGAGCGTGCCGCCCGACTGCGGCCCGTAGCCCGCGAGTCCGGCGAGCTCGCGCACCACGTAACGCTCCAGTTCGAGGGCGAAGGGGCCGCTCTCCCAGGCGTGCAGGGACTGGTTGAGGGTGGCGGTGACCAGTTCGGCGGCGATCGCCACGGAGGCCGGCGGGCACTGCATCCTGGCCACGGCGGCCGGATGCGTCAGGTCGACCGCCCAGTTCGCGTACGCCGCGATCAGCTCGCGGAACACCTCGTCGGGCGCCTCGGGGCGCTCGGGCAGCAGGGGGCCCGCGAGCGCGCGCCGGGCGGCGTCGGCGACGGCCGGCGGTCCGCCGGGCAGCACCGGACCGCGGCGTACGAGATGGGCGTCGCGCAGGGTGTCGATCGCCGTGTTGACCAGGGTGCGCAGGTCTTCGAGTCCTTCGGGGGTGCCCGCGGGGCGGAAGACCGCTGTTCGCTGCTCGTCTGTTCGCTGCTCGTTGACCGTGGTCATGCCACGACCTCCCTCTGGTGGTGGGTGAAGCAGAAATCGGATGCGGCAGAACCGCGCCGCATCCGATTCCAGGAGGGAGGACTATCCGTGGGCTATCGGCCCGCGATGGGCGCGGGCCCAGGACCGTGCCGCGGCTATCGGCCGCAGCGTCTGCCCAGGCCACGCACGTGGGCCGAGCGGCAGAGCCGGGTCACGAACCACTGCTGGTGCAGCCCGGCTCCGTAGAGGTCGACGAGGACGGTGTCGTCGCGGTGGCGGCGCAGCACCGCGCCGACCCCGAGCAACTGGCCGAGCCGGGTAGGTGGTTCGGCCATTCGTGCGGCGCGCCGGTCCGGCGCGAGGGACAGCAGCCGGGGGTCGTCGACGACCAGGTGCGCGACTTCCTTGTGCAGCTCGTCGGTGACGTCCTGCGCCGTCGCGTTGACCAGGACCGTGCCCCTGGCCAGCCACTCCCCCGCCACACAGGTGGCGTTGGAGGCGAGCACCACCAGGTCCGCGCCGAGCAGCGCCTCCCGTGCGCTGCGCATCAGGGCGAGCGCCACCTCGTCGTCGCCGCCGCGCACGGTGCGCGGCGGGCGCGGCCCGCCGTCCTGGCCCGGTGCCCCGTCGTCGTAGAGCGCCACGTGACTCAGCCCCGGCAGCGCGCGGGAGAGCAGGACGAGCGAGGCGCTGTCCATGGCGTCGGCGCCGATCACGCCCGCCGTGATCACTCCGGGGGCGACGAACGCGCGGGCCGCCGCCGCGCACAGGCAGGCCCGCCAGAGCCTGACGGCGGTCGAGGCGGGCAGCCGCCACTCCTGCCGGGTCACCCGGTCGTACAGGAGCAGTTCGTCCGCGGCGCCGTCGAAGCGCATCACCGATTCGTCCCCCGTGGCGCCCGACGGCATGGTGAGCGCCTCCCGTACGACATCGACCGCATCGAGGCCCCGCACGGCGCTCTCCGCTTCGCCGGTGGTCAGACGGAGTCGTGGGAAGGGGGACATGACCGCTCTCCTGCCTGCGAGGGTGCAACCAGTGACCGCCCGACCCGCTCGGTGAGTTCCCGGTCGCCGGTCTGCCTGGCCAGTTCCAGCGCCTGGCTGAGGGCGGTCCTTGCCGGCCCCGGCCTGCCCTGGCCCCTGCGCACCAGGCCGAGGCCGTGCAGGGCCCGCACCTCACAGGCCCGGTCGCCGTCGGCGCGGGCGACGCGCAGCGCCCAGTGGAAGCCGCGCTCGGCCGATCCGAGCCTGCCGGTGCGCAGATGAAGTTGGCCGAAGAGCAGCCGTACGGGCGCCTCGGCCCTGCTGGATCCGGCGCTGCGGCAGGCGCCGAGCGCCTTGACGAGATGGCGCCTGGCGCGCGGGCAGTCGCCTTCGGCGAGGCGGGCCCGCGCCATGGCGCAGAGGACCCGCGCCTGCCCGATCCGGTCGCCCGCGCGGCGCAGCGCCCGCAGTCCCGCCGCCCACTGCCGGTGGGCCGCGGCGTCGCGGCCGAGCCCGTGGCTGACCTCGCCGAGCGCGGTGAGGACGAGTCCGGCGCCCCGGTCGTCGCCGAGCGCGGTGAACAGGCCGAGGGCGGTGTCGAAGTGCGCGGCCGCCTGGTCGAGCCTGCCCTGGGCGGTGTGCAGGGAGCCGAGGGAGTAGTGGCTCGCGGCGCGCCCGCGCGGGATCTCGTACTGCTCGGTGGCGCCGAGGGCCGCGCTCGCGGTCTGGCGCCAGTCGGCGAAGTGGCCGCCCGCGGCGAAGAGGGTGGTGGAGGTGAGCGCCAAGTCCCAGCAGTGTTCGGGCAGTTGGTGGTCGGCCGCCTGGAGCACGGCGGCGGTCAGACAGCGCCGCTCGCTCTCCAGCCAGGCCATCGGCCTGCGCAGGAGCCGGTCGGTGAACGCCTTGGGCAGCCGCCAGCGGGGCGCGTCGCCGTGCACGAGCAGGAAGTCGCCGCCGTACTCCTTGCGGTGCGCCTCCTCGGCCAGTGCCAGCCAGGTGCCGAGCGTCCTGAGCAGGGCCGCGCGGCGCTCGGGCTGGGGTTCCTCCTGGCGCAGCCGTTCGCGGGCGTAGGCGCGCACCAGGTCGGGGAAGCGGTAGCGGGTGCCCTGGCCGCGGGCGCCGGTGGCCGCCTCGATGAGCCGGGCGTCCACCAGGGCTTCGAGCAGGTCCTCCGCCTCAAGGAGGCTGCGGTCGCACAGGGCGGCGGCGATCCAGCCGGAGAAGTCGGGCGCCTCCAGGAGCGCCAGCCTGCGGAAGAGGCCGCGGGCGGCAGGGTCGAGTGCCTCGTACGACTCCTGGAGGCAGCCCCTGAAGTGGAGTTCGCCGTGGACGAGCTCGCCGAGCAGCTGGTCCTCGTCGCCGAGCCGCTCCACCAGGCGCCCGACGGGCCAGTGCGCGCGGGCGGCGAGGCGGGCGCCCGCGATCCGCAGGGCCAGCGGCAGGCCGCCGCAGCGGCGGGCCAGCGCGCCGAGCGCCGCCGGGTCGGCCGCGGCGCGCTCGGCGCCGAGGACCCGGGTGAGGAACTCCTCGGACTCCTTGCGGCCCAGGACGCAGAGGTCGAGCTGGTGGGCGCCGGGCAGGCCGGTGAAGCGGGAGCGGCTGGTGGCGATGACGGCGCACCTGCCGCTGCCCGGCGAGAGCCGTGTCACCTGCTGTTCGCTGACCGCGTTGTCGATGACGATGAGGACGCGGGCGGCGGCGAGCCTGCTGCGGTACAGCTCGGTCCGTTCGCGGGCGTCATCGGGGATGACGTGCGCGGCCACGCCGAGCGCCCGCAGGAAGCCGCCCATCACCTCGTGGGCGCCGCGCGCGGGGTCGCGGAATCCGCCGAGGTCGGCGTAGAGCTGGCCGTCGCCGAACGCGTCGGACACCTCGTGCGCGGCCCGCACCGCGAGGGTGGACTTGCCCGCTCCCGGCCGGCCGCTGACGGCCATGACGCGCGGCGCGGGGGCGGCCGCCGCGTCGTCCGGCTCGGGCAGCAGGGCGGCCCGGATCCGCGCGAGTTCACGGGTGCGGCCCACGAAGTCGTGTACTCCGCCGGGCAGTTGGCGGGGCGTCGTGACGATCTCGACGGGGGCGGGCGCGCGTTCGCCCGCGTGGTCGCCCTGCTGCGCCGCGAGGTCGAGGCGGGCGTGCCCGGCGAGGATGTCGTGGTGCAGCTTGCGCAGTTCCTCGCCGGGTTCGATGCCCAGTTCGGCGGCGAACGTGGCGCGCACCTTCTGGTACGTCTCAAGCGCCTCGGCCTGCCTCCCTGAGCGGTACAGGGCGAGCATGAGCTGGGCCTGCGGGGTCTCCCTGAAAGGCTCGGCCGCGGTCAGCGCGTGCAGTTCGCCGATGATCTCGTGGTGCCTGCCGAGCCGCAGGTCGAGCCGGATGCGCTCCTCCGTGGCGGCCATCCTCGCCTCGTCCAGCTTGGTGGCGCCGGCCTGCACGATGCGGCTCGGGATGCCGGAGAGCGCGGGGCCGCGCCAGAGCGTCAGGGCCTCGCGCAGGCTGTCGGCGGCCGCGGCGGTGCGGCCCTGGCCCGCGGCCGTACGGCCCCGGGTGACCAGGCTGTCGAACCAGTGGGCGTCGATGTTGTCCTGGGGCAGTGCCAGCAGGTAGCCGGGCGAGCGGGTGACGATGACCGGTGCGTCGCCGACGGCGAGGATGCGGCGCAGCGCCGAGATGCAGATGTGGATCTGGGAGCGGGCGGTGGACGGCGGGGCGTCGTCCCAGACCGCTCTGATGAGGCGGTCGAGCGGAATGACGCGGTTGGCCTCCAGGGCGAGTGCGGCGAGGACCGTCTGCTGGCGCGAACCGCCCAGGAGCATCGGTTCGCCGCCGAGGGACGCCTCCATCGGGCCGAGCAGCCGCATCTGCATGACGTGCCGGGGGCCGCTCTGCCGGGCTTCCGCGGGGGCCGGGGAGTCGGCGGGCGCGGGGGCGGCGTCCGTGCCGCAGGTCGATGTGCTCATCACGCCCCCGACCGGAGTAAGTCCGAGCGGGACGCGCGCACGGAGCCCTCGTGCGGGCCCGCCGGGTCCCGGCCCGTCGGTGGCCGTACGGGCGGCGGGGCCGCGCTGCGGCTGCTCTGCAGGTGGACGACGGCGACCAGCAGGACGAGCCCGCCGACGATCTGCACCGGGGTGACGGCCTGCCCGAGCCAGACCCAGGCGAGGACCGCGCCGAACAGCGGCTCCAGGGAGATGTTCACGGCGCCGGCCTGCGGTCCGACCCGCGCGGCCGCCCACGCGTACAGCAGGAAGGGCACGAACGTGCCGAACACGCCGACCGCGACGGCGCCCGCGAGCAGCGCGGGCCGCTCGAACAGCGCGGGCACCCCGTGCGGCAGTTGGAAGAGCAGCCAGGCGACGGCGGCGACCGTGAAGCCGCCGGTGTTGGCGGCGAGCGTGCCGACCGAGCGCGCGGCCCGCGCGCCCAGGACGGAGAAGGCGGCGACGCCCGCTCCCGCGAGCAGCCCGAGGAGGACGCCGGCCAGGTCGATGTCGCCGAGCGGGGTGGTGGGCAGCTCCACGACGAGGGCCACGCTCAGGAGCGCGACGACCAGGCCGACGACCACGCGGGGACTCGGTAGCGTGCGGGTCACCAGGAGCACCCATCCCACGACGAAGGCGGGGGCGAGGTTCTGCAGCACGAGCGCCACGGCCACCGGCAGCTTGTCGATGGCCAGGAAGAGGGCGGCGTTCGACACCGCGACGGCGATGCCGAAGCCGAGCACCGCCCGCCGGTCGACGCGCGGCACAGCCCGCGCCGTCCGCGCCGAACGCCCCGGACTCTCCGTGCCCCTCGACCGCTCCGACCGCTCCGACCGCTCCGACCGCTTCCTACGGCGTCGTACGGCGGAGAAGGCGGCGAACCCGGCGAGCGCCACCCAGGTGCGGACCTCCACCACTTCGAGCGGTTCGGCGCCGTGCGCGAAGAGCCGGCCCGCCGTCGTGCCGCCGAGACCCCACAGGGCCGCGGCGAGCACCATCGCTGCCGTACCGGAATGGCGGGTCCATGACGAGGCACCTAACCGATGTGTCACGGAACCCCTGCTCCGCTCGGCACCCATGTCCGTGTCTCCCTCTGTATGGGGGCGGCGGGCCGGCTGGTTGCCCAGAGCACCACCACGAAGTAACCTACAAAAGGTTTTACCGGTTAGTCAATGGAGGGCAGGCATGAAGCGACAGGACGCGCCTGGCGCACTGGAGCTGGTCAGGGAGTTCATCAACACGCGCGACCTGGAGACCCGGAGCGACGGGCTCGACTCCCCCGACGACCTGCGGACCTGGCTCGCGGCGCATGAGCTGATCGGCGCGGGGACGCCCGTCGACGAGAGCGCCCGGCACGCCGCCGTCGAGGTCCGTGAGGCGCTGCGCGCGCTGGCCGCCACCCACTCGGGGCGCGCGATGGACCCGGCGGCGGCCCGCACCCTGGACGCCCTCGCCGCGGACGCCGTGATCCGGCTCAGGTTCCGCGACGACGGCACCTCCTTCGTCGGCCCCGACGAGCGGACCGGGGTGCGCACGGCGCTCGGCCGCATCCTGGCGCTCGTCGACGCGGCCGCCCGCGAGGGGACCTGGCCGCGTCTGAAGGTCTGTCCCGCCGAGGACTGTCTGTGGGTGTTCTACGACCACTCCAAGAACCGGTCGGGCACCTGGTGCCAGATGGCCGAGTGCGGCAACCGCGCCAAGGGCCGGGCGTTCCGCGCGCGCCGGACGCCGTCGGAGTCCTGACCCGCCGCGGAGCCGCCCGGCCCCCTACCGCGCGATCGGCGCCACCCGCGGCTCGCTCAGCGCGACGAAGTGCTCCGTGCCGAGGGCGATCGACCGGTCCAGGCGCGCCGCGTTGAAGTAGATCTCGTCGTGCGCGAGCAGTTCGGGATCGACGACCAGGTGCAGCCCCGGGTCGAAGGAGAAGGGGATCACGCAGCCGCTGACGCAGCCCGTGATCCGCTCCGCGAGCGACCGGTCGGCGAGCGTGGCGTCGGCGCCGCCGAACAGCCGCCGCACCTTCTTGAAGTCGACCCGCCGGTCCCCCGGCACCACGGCGAGGACCGTGACGTGCTCCGTGGGGCCCTTCCTGCGCACCTGGACGACCATGCACTTGGCCGCCTGCTCCGGTGCGTGCCCGCGCAGGTCGCTGGCGCGCAGCGTCCGCCCCTCCGCCTCGTGGTCGATGACGCGGTAGTCGGCGAGGGACCCGTCGAGGACGGACATCAGCCGCCCGAAGGCCGTCGTCGGCATCTCCATCGTCGGCATCTCCATCAGCTCCTCAGATATCGCGGCGGGAGAAGGTCAGCGCGGCGACGACGGCCGCGACCAGCCCGACGGCTCCGAAGAGCAGCCAGGGCGTATGACTGAGCGGGTCGGCGGCGAGCCTGCTGCCCGCGTAGTTGCCCACGCTGCCGCCGAGCGCCCACGACCCGGCGTAGATGCCGAAGAAGCTGGCGCGGGTGGAACCGCCCGCGAACGAGGCGAGGATGAGCTGCGAGGAGAAGAGGATGACCGTCTCGCCCACCGAGTAGAGCGCGACGCAGGCGAGCAGCCACCACGGCGAGCGGCCGAAGGCGACCGAGCCGAATCCGACGGCCACCAGGAGGTAGCCGAGCGCGGGCATCAGCCGCGCACCGTAACGGTCGTGGAGCCGCTTCACGAACAGGATGCTGGTGATGCCGACGACGCCGTTCGCCAGGTAGAGCACGCTGATCCAGCTGGTGTCGGCCAGCGCGTCCGAGCGCAGCGGGACCGCGACCCCGAGCTGGGTGAAGAGGAACCACCAGGGCAGCATCAGCAGCCAGAAGCCGACGAACCAGCGGTGCCCGAGGACGTTCTTGAAGTGCCGCAACACGCTCTGCGGCGCCTCCTGTCGGTCCCCTGCCCCGCCCTCGCCGCCGGGCATCGTGATCCCGCGGACCACCAGGAGCAGCAGGACGAAGAGCACCCCGCTGGCGACGAACGGCGCGCGCGGCCCGACCGCGAGCAGCGCCGCCGCGAGCGCGGGCCCGCCGATCACCCCGGCGTTCAGGAGCGCGTTCTCCAGGGCGAAGGCGCGGGACCTCAACGGTTCGGGCTGGGCGGCCAGCAGCGCGCTGACCGGCGCTTCGTAGATGGCCCCGACCCCGGCGAGGAACGCCGAGACGAGGAGCTGCGCCGTGCCGTGGCCCAGCCCGAGCCCGAGGAAGCCGATGCTGCGCGCGAGCGCGCCGACCGCCATGACGATGCGCGGGTCGTACCGGTCGGCGAGCGGCCCCGCCACGACGGGCGTCAGGCGTGCCGCGAGCAGGAAGACGGTCAGCGTGGTGCCGATCTGCACGGCGGACGCGTGGTCGACCGTGGTCAGCTTCACGGCGAGCAGCGGGAACGCCACGTACGTCGCGGCGTTCATGACGAAGAGCGTGGCGAGGCCGAGCTTCACCGGGCGCGGCAGCTCGGCGAGCGCCCGCAGACGGCCCGCCCCGCCTCCGCCGCCGGGCCCCGCCGGCTCCGTCCGTGCCTCCTGGGAGGCGGGTGGTTCCTGCACGCTCGTCATACCGTCCGCTCCACGTAGCGGAGGACGGCGTGGCAGATGCGCCGCTGCTCCTCCTCGTCCACGAAGTACCAGCCAGGGGTGTTGTTGATCTCGACGATCCGGTAGCCGTCCCGGCTCGGCAGGAAGTCGAGGGCCGCGATCGAGATGCCCATCAGCCGGGCCGCCCTGCGCGAGACGTCGAGCAGTTCCTCGTCCGCCTCGAAGGGCACCGACGTGGCGCCCTGCATGATGTTGGCCTTCCACAGGTCGCCGCCGACCGGCACGCGGCGGCAGTTGAGCACCGCCTCGTCGCCGACCAGGGTGATGCGGACGTCGCCTTCCGGGTGCGGCAGGTAGGGCTGGCAGACCAGGACGGGGTACGCCGCGAGCAGCCGGTCGACCACGGCCCGGTCCGCCCGGACGTCGAAGACCCGCTCGACGTCCGTACCGCCGTAGCCGAAGGACGGTTTGAGGACCACGGGCCCCCACTCGTCCAGGGCGTCGGCGACGTCCGCGACCGAGCCGCAGGAGCGGGTGGGCGCGACGGGAAGCCCCGCCGCGGCGAGCCGGTGCAGGCCCTGCAGCTTGCACTCGGTGGTGAGGTAGGTGCCGGCCGGGTCGAGCAGGGTGACGCCGGGGACCTCGCCGAGCAGCGCGTAGCGCTCGTGGTCGGCCTGGAAGGTGGCGGGCCGCAGTTCGGCGCGGGACACGACGACGTCGAAGTGCCGTACGGGGATGCCGAGCGCGGTGGGTTCGGAGCCGGTGGCGGTCCGGGTCAGCGCGATGTCGTCGAGCGTGAACAGCACGACGTCGTGCCCGCGCTCCTTGCTCGCGTGCGCCAGGCCGACCGACTCCGTCTCCTCCCGGTCCCAGCCGAGGATTCCGATGTGCATGACGCCTCCAGGTGGCGCGTTGAGGGTCGATCAGGTGGAAGGCGGGGGACGGCCCCGTGACAGACATCCCCCCGCCCGCGGAAGTGGTCAGTCGGCCGCCACGTACCGGAGGTGCGACTCGACCGCCGCCTCCAGGCCTTCGGCCTGCTCCCGGTCGTGGCCGATGGAGACCAGCTCGACGGTCCCGGTCGTCTGCGTGCTGTCGGTGGCCACGATCACCCCGTGGCCCCGCTCCGCGGAGAACAGCCGCCCGTTCTCGCGCAGATGGGCGAGGAGTTCCCCGAGGCTCCGCGCGGGCAGCGAGTTGTGCGAGACGACGACGTGCGTGCGCAGATAGTCCTCGCCGAGCAGCCTGCGGGCGATGACGTCGATGTTGGTCGCGCCACCCGCCCGTCCGTTGAACTCGGTGTAGAGCATCCGCCCGTCCCGGTCGAGTACGGCGTCGATGTTGATGAGCCCGTGGTAGCCGATGCGCTGGGCGAGCAGCGCGATCTGCTGGCTGTCGGCGCACAGTTGGGCGTGGTCGGTGCCCGCCAGGTCCTGCGGCGGGAAGACGTAGCCCTTCCACACCGGCTCCATGCGCATGTCGCCGTAGTTGAGCAGCACGGGCGCGGTCCGCGGCGGCACGTACAGCTCCGAGGAGAGCGTCTTGGAGTACGGGTGGTAGACCTCCACGACGATGCGCGCGCCCGCGGTGTAGCGGGGCAGGACCGGCGGCTCGGCGAGCCCCACCTCGGCGAGCGCGGCGCGCACCCGGGTCCGGCCGGTGTCCGCGATCCGCAGCACCCGGTAGGCGCCGAGGCCGACCACGTCGGGATCGGTGGTCACCAGGACGTTGCCGTCGCCGCCGGAGTTCTGGTCCTGCTTGACGATCACCGAGCCGGTACGGGGCATCAACTCGGCCACGGCGTCGATGAGTTCGGGACCGGGGTCGGTGACGCGGCCCTCGGGGACCGGCACCCCGGCGGCGAGCGCGAGGGCGCGGAACACCGACTTGGTGTTGACCAGTTCGACCATGTTCTGCGCGAAGGGCCGCGCCTCGACGTGGTCGATCCCGAGCAGCGTCTCCCAGCGGGCGACGTCGCGGTCGTGCAGATAGCAGGTGACGTGCCAGGCGTCCGCGCCCAGGCCGCTCGCCGCGACGCGCTCGCGCAGCTCCTCGACGAGCTCGGGGTTGCCGTCCGGGTACCAGCTCGACGAGGTGTAGTCGCGCAGGCTCAGTACGGTGAATTCCTCCGGCAACAGGCCGAGCGTGCCGGCGAGATAGCCGAGGAAGTCCTTGTTGACGGGGCCGGGGATGACGGCGATGTCACCGCTCTCCAGCGACCAGAGGAGGCGGTCGCCGATGACGTCGTAGAACGGCCGCACGTCGACGGGTATGTCCTCGGGACGCGCCACCATGGCGCGGCTGTTGGGATTGGCGAAGAGGATTTTCGGCATGCCCTGAACTCCTTGCTCACGCGGGGTGGGGACGTTCTCAGGGGCGCACTCAAAGACGCCCTCAGAGAATTCCTCAGGGACGGTCGACGCTCTCGGGCCACGACTTCTCCTCGGCGACCCGCGAGATCAGCGGGATGTCACGGATGTCGTCGTGCTTGAGGACCCACATCAGGAAACGCTCGACGCCCATGCCGAACCCCGAGGTGTGCATGGGGAATTCGTCCTTCATGTTCACGTACCAGGCGTAGTCGCGCTCCGGCACGTCATGCATGGCGAGCGCCTTGCGCACGTCGCCGCTGCCGGTGTGCCGCTCGCCGGAACCGACGACCTCGCCCATCCCGAACAGCAGGTCGGCGTTGTTGGCGCTGCGCTGGCTGCTGTCCGAGAAGGCCTGGTAGAAGGGGTTGGACAGGTGGTCGAAGTGCGTGACCCAGACGAACTCGCTGACCCGCTCCATGAGCAGCAGCTCGCCGCGCTTGGTCAGCGTCCGCCAGTCGCCCTCGTCGCGGATGGTGCCCTCGTCGTTCCTCAGCAGGTGCGCGGCCTCGTCGAAGGTGAGCCGCTCGAAGCCGCCCGCGTGCCCGGCCATCCGCTCCAAGTGGGCCACGTCGCCCGCCCGTTCGGCGAGCCTGGCCCCGTACTGGTCGAGCATGCTGCCCGCGAGGTGGCGCACATATCCCTCGACGTACGCGATCAAGTCGTCGAGCCCGCCCGGGATTTCGGCCTCGCTGTGGACGTACTGGCCCAGGTGCGTGCGGTCGGGCCGCTCGCCGCGGAACGAGGGCAGGACGTTGTAGCAGCCGCCGGGCGCGAGCCGGCAGCCGTACTCCAGGAGGAACTGCATGGAGTCGGGCAGATAGGTGTCCACTCCGGAGACCGTCACCGGCACCGGCTCGGAGTCGCTGCCGAGCCCCGTCGGGCAGGTGATGGTCCGCGTCGTCATCGGCAGGTACATCGCCCGCAGACCGCGGGAGTGGGCGTACTCCACGGTCGCCCTGAGCACCAGGTCCTCCAGATCGGCGACCAGGCCGTACCAAGGGGAGCGCAGTGCGCGGATGAAGGCGTCCGGTTCCGCGCCCCAGGTGCGCGGCGGCGCGAAGTGCCCGGCGGTCCCCATGATGCTCTTCTGCATGGTCCTCACTCCTTCTGACTCATGAATTCATGCGCTGGGGCGGATGTTCTGATTGCCTCGGAAGAGGTTGTGCGGGTCGTATTTCCTTTTCACCTCGGCCAGTTGCCGGTAGCGCGCGTCGCCGTAGCTGTCCATGGCGCGGGAATTGCCGCTGTCCTCCTGGTAATTGACGTAGACGCCGTCGTGCCGCCAGGGGGCGAGC
Source organism: Streptomyces sp. NPDC087300 (assembly GCF_044744425.1). Lineage (NCBI taxonomy): Bacteria > Bacillati > Actinomycetota > Actinomycetes > Kitasatosporales > Streptomycetaceae > Streptomyces > Streptomyces sp. NPDC087300. Next base: position 243,941 of record NZ_JBIUYI010000010.1, on the reverse strand, counting down.
CGCCCGATGGTGCGCCGGGACCACGCGGCGTGCGGCGCGTCGCCCGCCGGGTCGGTCCAGTGCGCGGAGGCCGTACAGATGTAGGGGGCGTCGCGGTTCGGGAACGCGGAGTCCGCGCCGTCCGCCGCGATGGCGCCGCGCAGGTACTCGAAGTCGACGGTGGAGAGCGGCACGGAGGTCTCCCCCTGGGCCCCGGGGATCTCCTCCGTGGCGGCGGCCAGTTCGTCCGCCGCGGCCGCGATCCCTTCGAGGTAGCAGGACTTGGTGTAGTAGCGGTGCCCGTGCGGCTCGGAGGTGTCGCCGAGCGCCTGGAGCGCCCCGTACGACAGGACCTGCTCCGCCGACCCCGCGGGGGCGACGGCGCCGTGCAGCGCCTCGGTGGCTGCGCGCCCGTGCGCGGGGTCGCCGAACCAGGCGGTGGACAGGTGGAGCGCCGGCCGCCCGTGCAGCTCGGCGGGGACCCAGTCGTTCGCCACCGCGCGGCGCAGCGTGCCGACCGCGTGCAGGTCGGCGTCCTGCACCTCGGCGAAATCCTGGTAGGCGGCGAGCACCGGGGCCGCGAGGGCCACGGGGTAGACCGCGCGCCGGAAGTAGACGGGGCCGACCGGGCGCAGCCGCAGCGTGAAGCGGGTGACCACGCCGAAGTTCCCGCCCCCGCCGCGCAGCGCCCACAGCAGCTCGGGATGGCTGTGGGCGGTCGCCTCGACGACGCTCCCGTCGGCCAGGACGACCTCGGCGGCCACCAGGTGGTCGCAGGTCAGGCCCCACTTACGGGCGAGCCAGCCGTAGCCGCCGCCGAGTGCGAGACCGCCGAGCCCGGTGTGCGAGACGACTCCGGCGGGGCACGCGAGGCCGTACGGCGTGGTGGCCGCGTCCAGGTCGCCCAGGAGGCAGCCGCCCTCGGCCGTGACGAGCCCGGCGGCCGCGTCGACGCTCACCCCGCGCATCGGCGCCAGGTCGATCAGGAGCGCACCGTCGGCGACCGCCGTTCCCGCGACGTTGTGCCCGCCGCCGCGCACCGAGACCGGCAGCCCCTCGGCCACCGCGTGCCGTAGCGCGGCGGCGACGTCACCGGGGCGGTGGCAGCGGGCGATCAGCGCGGGCCGCCGGTCGACCGTGCCGTTCCACACCCGGCGCGCCGCGTCGTACTCCGGGTCGCCGGGGCCGAGCACCGCCCCGGTGAAGTCCCCGCCAAGCCTGTTCGCCACCATGCCCGCCGCCCTCGTCCGACCCTCGGCGCCTCAGCCGCCCTGTCCCGACCCAGTGCAGGGAACCGGACTATCGGGCGCCTATCAGCCCGCGATCGGCCGGGCGCGACGACCGCGTCGGCCGCCGCCGGGCCCTTTCGCGTCCACTCGGGTGAGTGCGTGGGCCCCGTTGCGGCTTAAGCTCGTCTCCTGGCAACGCCGCACGCTGTTGCCCCGTTGTCGCCAGCAGAGTGAGAGAGAAGAGTGAGCACGATGTTTTCGCAGGTCAGCGGGATGACCAGGAGTGCGGGGTAACGGACAGGTGCACATCGTCATCATGGGCTGCGGGAGAGTCGGATCCGCTCTCGCGCAGAACCTTGAACAGCAGGGGCACACGGTCGCGGTCGTCGACCAGGACCCCACGGCCTTCCGCCGCCTGGGCTCCGGCTTCGGCGGCCGCCGGGTGACCGGTGTCGGCTTCGACCAGGACACCCTGCGCGAGGCGGGCATCGAGGAGGCGGGCGCCTTCGCCGCCGTCTCCAGCGGCGACAACTCGAACATCATCGCCGCGCGGGTCGCCCGCGAGATGTTCGGCATCGAGAACGTCGCGGCCCGCATCTACGACCCGCGCCGCGCCGAGGTCTACCAGCGCCTGGGCATCCCGACGGTCGCCACGGTCCGCTGGACCGCCGACCAGATGCTGCGCAGGCTGCTCCCGTCCGGGGCCGAGCCGCTGTGGCGGGACCCCACGGGCGGTGTGCAGCTCGCCGAGGTGCACGCGTCGACCGCGTGGATCGGGCACAAGATCAGCCGGCTCCAGGAGGAGACCGGCGTACGCGTCGCCTTCCTCACCCGGCTGGGCGAGGCGGTCCTGCCGACCTCACAGACGGTGCTCCAGGAAGGCGATCTGGTGCACGTGATGATGCGCACCGGCGAGGTGGACAAAGTCGAGGCGGCGTTCGCCGAAGGCCCCGAGGAAGGCGGTCAGTGATGAGGGTCGCCATTGCCGGAGCCGGTGCGGTGGGCCGTTCCATCGCCGGTGAGCTCCTGGAGAACGGCCACGAGGTCCTTCTCATCGACAAGGCGCCGACCGCCATCTCGGTCGAGCGCGTCCCGCAGGCGGAGTGGCTGCTCGCCGACGCCTGCGAGATCACCTCGCTGGACGAGGCGGCGCTGCAGCGCTGCAACGTGGTCATCGCGGCCACCGGTGACGACAAGGTCAACCTCGTCGTCTCGCTGCTCGCCAAGACCGAGTACGGCGTGCCGCGGGTCGTCGCCCGCGTGAACAACCCCAAGAACGAGTGGCTCTTCAACGAGTCCTGGGGCGTCGACGTCGCGGTCTCCACGCCGCGGCTGATGTCCGCGCTCGTCGAGGAGGCGGTGAGCGTCGGCGACCTCGTCCGGCTGCTCCGCTTCAGCCACGGCGACGCGAACCTCGTCGAGCTGACGCTGCCGCCGGAGTCGGCCCTCGCGGGCACGCGGGTCGGCGACGTCCAGTGGCCCGAGGACACGTCCCTGGTCACGATCATCCGCGGCACGCGGGTCCTTGCGCCGACGCCCGACGATTCCCTGGAGGCGGGTGACGAGCTCCTCTTCGTGGCCGCGCAGGCGCGTGAGGAGCAGCTGGAGGACCTGCTCTCGGTGCGCCGCGAGGACGCGGTGGGCTGAGGCCGCCCCGGCGAGCGGTTACGTCGAGGGGGCACCCGGATTCGTCCGGGTGCCCCCTCGTCTTGCTGTCTTCAGCCTGCGGCGCCGTCGTGGCTGGCCGCGCAGTTCCCCGCGCCCCTAGCGGGGCGCAGCCTTCCGCGCTTCCTCTTCCTTCTCCGCCGCTTCCATCTCAGCGAATACGTCGATCGGCGGCGGCGCCTTCGCCAGGAAGACCCAGGTCAGGTAGACCGCGAGCAGGAACGGCGGGATCTTCAGGGCGACCAGGACCCAGCCGAACTGCGTCGTGTCCCCCCACCAGTACAGCGGGAAGAGGATCGCGCACTTGGCGAGGAGGATCAGGCCCCAGGCCCAGCTGGCCTTGGCGTACGCCTTCTTGCGGCCCGGGTTGCGGGTGCGCCAGGAGAGGTTCTCCTTGAAGACCGGGCCCAGGATCAGGCCGATCAGCGGGACGCCCGCGAGGGTCGTGACGATGTACGCGAGGGCGAGGCCCAGCGTGTAGAGCATGCCGGGCAGGTAGAAGTCCTTGGCATTGCCGGTCATCATCGCGAAGACCACGCCGAAGGCGACTCCGAAGACGCCGCTGAAGGCGTGCTTGACGGTGTCCTTCATGACCAGGCGGACCACGACGAGCACCAGGGACACCGCGAGGGCCGCGATGGCCGACATGTGCAGGTCCTTGTTGATCGTGAAGATGGTCACGAAGAGCAGGCCGGGGACGACCGTCTCCACCATGCCCCGCACGCCGCCGAAGGCCTCGAAGAGCGCTGCCTCGGTCACGGCCCTGGAATCGGCGTCCTGATCCGTGCTTCCCTGGTCCGTCGGCTTGTCGAGGGACGTCACCGGCTACTCCCGTCCGAGGGGTCTGAGTTCGTACTTCGGGTTGAAGAGCACCCGGCGGCCCCTGCTCATCGAGATCCGGCCGGACGCGATCAGCTTGCGCCCCGGTTCTATCCCCACGATGGAGCGCCTGCCGAGCCACACCACGTCCAGCGCCGCCGAACCGTCGAAGAGCTCGGCCTCCAGGGCCGGGACTCCGGCGCGTGGCCGCAGGGTGACCGTGCGCAAGGTACCAGTAACGGTGACGATCTGGCGGTCGTGGCAGTCGCCGATGCGGACGCATCCCGCCGTCTCGGCGTCCTCACGCAGCTCCTCCGACTCCAGGTCCTCCTGCGAGGAGGACAGCCGGTCGAGCATGCGCCGGAAACGGCCTGCCGGCTTTTCGGAACCAGGAACAGCACTCATAACAGAAGCGTACCGGGGGACGCGAACACAGCGGCACGGGGTGCGCTCATCTGTGCTTATGCCCGCTCAGTACCCGCTTTCCACCCTGCTGAAGCAGCCGATCCGGTCACTTCTCGAAGCGGTAGCCCATGCCCGGTTCGGTGATGAAGTGCCGGGGGTGCGCGGGGTCCGTCTCCAGCTTGCGGCGCAGCTGTGCCATGTAGACGCGCAGATAGTTCGTCTCCGTGCCGTAGGAGGGCCCCCAGACCTCCTGGAGCAGCTGCTTCTGGCTGACCAGGCGGCCGGTGTTGCGCACCAGGACCTCCAGGAGGTGCCACTCCGTGGGGGTCAGGCGGACGTCGCGGCCGCCGCGGTTGACCTTCTTGGCGGCCAGGTCGACGGTGAAGTCCGCGGTGTCCACCAGTGCGTCGTCCTCGCCGGAGCCGGTCGGCTCGGCCCTGCGGACGGCGGCGCGCAGCCGGGCGAGGAGCTCGTCCATGCCGAAGGGCTTGGTGACGTAGTCGTCCGCGCCCGCGTCGAGCGCCTCGACCTTCTCGTCGGAGCTGTGCCGGGCGGACAGGACCAGGATCGGCACGCGCGTCCAGCCGCGCAGGCCCCTGATGACCTCCACGCCGTCCATGTCGGGCAGACCGAGGTCGAGCACGATCACGTCGGGGTGGCGGGCCGCGGCGAGCTGCAGCGCCGTCGCGCCGTCGGGGGCCGCGTCCACCTCGTACTTGCGCGCCTTCAGGTTGATCACGAGGGCGCGTACGATCTGCGGCTCGTCGTCGACCACGAGCACCCGGGTCATGCGTACCTGCCTTTCCGGCTTCTGGAACTGGGTCTGGGTCACGAGGTGACCTGGGCGGAGAGATCGGGGCGGACCGGCGCCCTGCCGGCCGCCGCCCGCAGGGTGAGGACCATGGTGAGGCCGCCGCCGGGGGTGTCCTCGGCGGTGAGCGTGCCGCCCATGGACTCGACGAAGCCGCGGGCGACCGCGAGGCCGAGGCCCACGCCGGCGCCGCGCGGAGCGTCACCGTAGCGCTGGAACGGCGCGAAGATGCGGTCCTTGGCGGTATCGGGCACGCCGGGGCCGCGGTCCACCACCCGGACCTCCACGCGCTCGCCCAGGGCGCTCGCGGAGACCTTCACGGGCTCGCCCTCGGGGGCGTACTTCACGGCGTTCTCGACGATGTTGGCGACCGCGCGCTCCAGGAGGCCCTTGTCCACGGCGACCATCGGCAGCGTCTCGGGGATGTCGAGCTCCGCGCTGCCGTCGGGTACGCCGCCGAGCGCCATCGGCACGACCTCGTCGAGGTCGATCTCCCGGATGAGCGGGGTGACGGTGCCGGTCTGCAGGCGGGACATGTCCAGGAGGTTGCCGACCAGGTGTTCCAGGCGGTCGGCGCCGTCCTCGATGCCTTCCAGGAGCTCGGCCTCGTCCTCGTCGGACCAGTCGACGTCGTCGGAGCGCAGCGAGGACACGGCCGCCTTGATGCCCGCGAGCGGGGTGCGCAGATCGTGGCTGACGGCGGCGAGCAGCGCGGTGCGGATGCGGTTGCCCTCGGCGAGGGTGCGGGCCTGGTCGGCCTCGGACTGGAGGCGCTGGCGGTCCAGGACGACGGCGGCCTGCGCGGCGAACGCGGCGAGGACGCGGCGGTCCTCGGCGGGCAGGACGCGGCCGGAGAGCGCGAGCGCCATGTGGTCGCCGACGGGCATGTCCACGTCGGCGTCCTCGGGGCGGAGCAGCGGGCGGCCGTCGCCGACGCTGCCCGCGCAGGTCCAGGGGTCGGTGTCGCCCGCGCGTTCCAGGAGGGCGACGGACTCCATGGCGAAGGTCTCGCGGACCCTTTCCAGGAGGGCCTCCAGGCTGGTCTCGCCGCGCAGCACGCTGCCCGCGAGGAAGGAGAGTATTTCCGACTCGGCGCGCAGTCTGGCCGCCTGGTGGGTGCGCCGGGCCGCGAGGTCGACGACGGAGGCGACCGAGACGGCGACGCCCACGAAGACGGCGATCGCGACGATGTTCTTGTTGTCGGAGACCGTCCACAGGTGCAGCGGCGGCGTGAAGAAGTAGTTGAGGAGCAGCGAGCCGAACGCCGCCGATGCCAGGGCGGGCAGGAGTCCGCCGAGCAGCGCCGCCGCCACGGTCAGCGTCAGGAACAGCAGCATGTCGTTGGCGAGACCGAGGTCGGCGTCGACATTGGTGAGCAGCAGGGTCAGCAGCGCGGGGCCGCCGACGCCCACCAGCCAGCCCCAGATGATCCGGGACCTGCCGAGCCGGGCACCGCGCGCGACGGGCAGGCCGCGGCCCTTGGCGACCTCGCCGTGCGTGACGATGTGGACGTCGAGGTCGGGCCCCGACTCGCGGGCGACGGTCGCGCCGACGCCGGGCCCGAAGACGTACTGCCAGGTCTTGCGGCGCGAGGAGCCGAGGACGATCTGGGTGGCGTTGACGCCGCGCGCGAAGTCGAGGAGCGCGGCCGGTATGTCGTCGCCTATGACGTGGTGGAAGGTGCCGCCGAGGTCCTCGACCAGGGTGCGCTGGACCGCCAGCTCCTTGGGCGAGGCTGCGGTCAGCCCGTCGCTGCGGGCGATGTAGACGGCGAGGATCTCGCTGCCCGAGCCCTTGGCCGCCATCCGGGACGCGCGTCTTATCAGCGTGCGGCCCTCGGGCCCGCCGGTCAGGCCGACGACGATGCGCTCGCGGGCCTGCCAGGTGGAGCGGATGTTGTGCTCGCCCCGGTACTGCTGGAGGTATTCGTCGACGCGGTCGGCGACCCAGAGCAGCGCGAGCTCGCGCAGGGCGGTGAGGTTGCCGGGGCGGAAGTAGTTGGACAGGGAGGCGTCGATGCGGTCCGGCTTGTAGATGTTGCCGTGCGCCATGCGGCGGCGCAGTGCCTGTGGCGACATGTCGACCAGCTCGATCTGGTCGGCGCGGCGCACCACCTCGTCGGGCACCGTCTCGCGCTGCCGTACGCCGGTGATGGACTCCACGACGTCCCCGAGCGACTCCAGGTGCTGGATGTTCACGGTGGAGACGACGTCGATGCCGGCGGCGAGGAGTTCCTCGACGTCCTGCCAGCGCTTGGCGTTGCGCGAGCCAGGGACGTTGGTGTGGGCCAGCTCGTCGACCAGGGCGACGGCGGGGTCGCGCGCCAGGACCGCGTCCACGTCCATCTCGGTGAACGCGGTGCCCCGGTACTCCAGGTCCTTGCGGATCACCTGTTCGAGGCCGTGCAGCATCACCTCGGTGCGCGGCCTGTCGTGGTGCTCCACGAAGGCCACCACGCAGTCGGTGCCGCGCTCGACACGGCGGTGCGCCTCGGAGAGCATCGCGTACGTCTTGCCGACGCCCGGTGCCGCACCGAGGTAGATCCGAAGCTTGCCGCGTGCCATGGCCCCATTGTCTTCCCGAAACTGCTGTGTACGCAGCGTCGACCTTACGGCCAACAATTCCGGCATTACGGACGAGGGGGTACGGGGCCGCTCTCCTTGACACAACCCTGATGCGTGCCGGAGCGGGGCCGAAGCAGCCCGGGGACCTGGCCGCTCAGTGCTCGACGAGCGTCCCGTCGCCCAGTTCGAGGACCCGGTCGGCGAGGCCGAGCAGTGTCGCGTCGTGGGTGGCGACCAGTGCGGTGACGCCCTCGCTGCGCACGACCGCGCGGAGCAGCTCCATCACCGCGAGCCCGGTCTCCGCGTCGAGCTGCCCGGTGGGCTCGTCGGCGATCAGCAGGGCGGGCTTGTTGGCGAGGGCGCGGGCGATGGCCACGCGCTGCTGCTGCCCGCCGGAGAGCTCGCCGGGCCGCTGCTCGGCGTGGTCCGCGAGGCCGACGAGGGCGAGCAGCAGGGCGACGCGCTCCTCCCGCTCGCGCGGGTCGGTCTTGCGCAGCCGCAGCGGCACGCCGACGTTCTCGGCCGCGCTGAGGATGGGGATCAGGCCGAAGGACTGGAAGATGAAGCCGACGCGGTCCCTGCGCAGCTCCAGGAGACCGTTCTCGCCGAGGCCCGCGAGTTCCAGGCCGTCGACGGATATCTTGCCCGCGTCCGGGGTGTCGAGCCCGCCGACGAGGTTGAGCAGCGTCGTCTTGCCGGATCCCGAGCGTCCCTTGAGGGCGACGAGTTCGCCGCGCGGCACGGTGAAGGAGACGCCGCGCAGTGCGTGCACGGCCGCGGCCCCGCTGCCGTACGTCCGGTGGAGATCCTCCACGACGACCATGTCCCCGGCGCCCACGACCACTGCACACTCCCCTGGTACGCCCCTGGGTGCGCAGGGGCCGGGCGCCAGTATCGCCATCCGGCGACCGGCCCGACAAGGGCGGGATCAGCGGGGATTGTCCGCGTGGGTGAGGGTTTCCCAGGCGACGAAGAGGTTGTTGGAACCGGCCGGACGGTTCCTCTCGGTGAGCTTCTGGGTGTTGCTCATGGGGTGTCCGAGGCGTCCGGCGAGCGCGTTGTAGCCGACCTCGGTGACCGGGCCGAGACCACGGTGGACCGTGCCGCCGCAGAGCGAGGCGGGCGGCGCCTCGCCCAGTTCGTACTTGGCCTGGAAGCCGAGTCCCTGGCGCAGCCGTTCGCCGACGTCCGTGCCGTAGAGGTCCTGGCCCTGGATGCGGCTGGTCTCGGCGATGTGCGAGATCGCGGAGAGGCCGTATCCGGTGTGGGTGAAGTCGCGGCAGGTCTCCTGGGTGAGCCCGGTGGTGAAGGTCCCCTGCCCCTGCCAGTACTTGACGATCTTCTCGCGGGTGTCGAGGTTCTGCTTGGGCACGGTCTTCGGCAGCGGCCCGTCGGACGCGAGGTAGACGTACGCGGCCGTGCGCGTGCGGAAGGTGGCCATCGCCTTGTCGTACGACGCCTTGTCCTCCAGGAAGACGGAGATGCCGACGGCGGCCTCCATCATCGACAGCTCCCAGTTTCCGTTGGACTTGGAGCCGTTGATGACCTCGGGCAGATAGACCGTGCGCAACATGGTCGCGAAGCGGCCTGAGTTGGCCCAGGTGCCGGTGTAGGTGTGCTTGATGATCTCGGCGGCGCGCGGCCAGCTGGAGCCCGCCCAGCCGGTCTGCAACGGGGCGTTGCTGTTGGTGTGGTCCTTGATCGTGCCGGACCAGGCGTCCATCAGCTCGATGGACTTCTTCGCGTAGCGCTCGTCGCGCGTCAGGTACCAGGCGAGGGCGGTGGTGTACGCCGCGATGGCGTCCTCGCGCTCGTCGGTGCAGCCGTGGTTGGGGTCGGAGTAGGAGCCGCACTCGACGACCGCGCGGGGCTTGGGCGTGCGGGACAGGGAGGCGTACTTGCTGCCCATCATCTGGTCGTAGGCGGACTTCCAGGGCTGGGCGCCGGCGGTGACCTTCTCGCGGGCGAGGTCGAGCTGGCCGCGCGAGACGGTGACTCCGGGGTGGGCGAAGGTGGCCGGGGCGGCCTCTGCCTCGCCGTTTCCGGGCCAGGGCACGAGCCCGGCGACGAGGGCCGCCGCCACGGAGGCGACGGCCGCGGCCAGGGAGAGGCGGGTTCCGCGGCGGCGGTGGCGTGCGGGGAGTTCCGGCATGGGGGGACCATCCGTTCTTGTATGTGAACTTCAAGTGCCTTTCTGAACACGCGCGTTGGCCCGTGACCATAGGTACGGACCAGGCTTCCGTCAAGGCGTGAAGTTAGAGCTCCTGCTCAGGAGCGCCGGGCGCGTCCCGCCCCGGCCCCGGCTCATCGGGCCATACGCCCACGTGGTCGGGCTCCGCCGTGAGCCGCACCCGCCCGCGCAGCCCGTACCGCTCCAGGTACTCGGCGGGCAGCTGCAACCGGCCCACCCGGTCCAGAACCGTGAACTCGGCGCCCTCGCCGCCCTGTTCGCGGAGCGTCTCCGCGGACGTACGACCGTCCCGGATGCGTACGGTGCGGCGCACCTGGTCCGAGACGAGCGGATCGTGCGTGACGACCAGGACGGTCGCGCCGAGCTCCTCGTTGGCGCGGCGCAGCGCCGCGAAGACGTCCGCGCCGCTCGCCGTGTCCAGCTCGCCGGTCGGTTCGTCGGCGAGCAGCACGCGCGGCGCGTTGGCGGTGGCCACCGCGACGGCGACGCGCTGCTGTTCACCTCCGGAGAGCTCGGCGGGGCGCCGGTCGCGGCAGTACGCGACGCCGAGCACGTCCAGCAGCTCGGCGGCCCGCTCCCGACGCGAACGGCGCGGCACGCGCGCGTACTTCATCGGCAGCGCCACGTTCTCCAGGGCGGTCAGATAGGGCAGCAGATTGCGCCCGGTCTGCTGCCAGACGAAGCCGACGGTGCGCCTGCGGTAGCCGAGGCGCTCCCTGCGGCCCATCGCGAGCAGGTCGTGACCCGCCACCCGCGCGCGGCCCGCCGTGGGCAGGTCGAGGCCGGAGAGGATCGACAGGAGCGTGGACTTGCCGGACCCCGATGCGCCGACGAGCGCCACGCACTCGCCGTCGCCGACCACCAGGTCGAGGCCCTGGAGGGCCTGCACCTCGACCGCGTCGGTGCGGTAGACGCGGACGAGGTTGTCGCAGACGACGAGGCCCTCGTCGGCCACGGGCCGGGCCGCGGCGCGGGCCCGCGCCTCCAGATCGGCCAGTTCAGTCATCGGTCCTCCCGAGTCGCAGGACGGCGCCGAGCCCCCGGCGCCGGCCGAGCCAGGTCTCCACGCCCACCGCGGCGGCGACCAGGACGCAGAGTCCCGCGCCGAGGGCCGCGGTGAACAGCACGTCGACGTGCCGCGTCGGCGCGCTCGGCCCGCCGGTGAACTCCCGCAGGTCCAGGGCGGGTCCGAGCAGTCCCGGCAGCGTCAGGCCCAGCACGACACCGCCCGCGACGGCCGCGAGCACCAGGGGCAGCAGCTGGAGCAGCTGCAGGGCGGAGGTGGCGCGGCCGCCCAGGCCCAGGGTGCGCAGGCGTGCGGTGGTGCGGCCGCGCGCCGGGGCGGAGAGCAGGAGTTCGAGGACGAGGGCGAGCAGCGCGAGCAGCACGGTGAGGGCGGCGCAGGCGGTGTGCGCGGTGGTCATGGCCGCGATCAGCCCGTCGTCCGCGACCTCCGCCTGCTCCTCGGCGCGGGTGCGGAGCTCCCCGGTGACGGCGCCGGGAGCTGCGCGCGGCACGAGGGAGCGCAGCTCCTCGGTGTCGAGGCCGGATCCGTACAGGAGCAGCGCGAACGCCTCGAAGTCGGCGGCGGCGAAGCGCGTCAGGTCCCGGTCGTCGGCGAGCAGGAGCCGGTCCCTGTCCTCGGCGGCACGGCGCACGGGCCCGAGCGCCGGATCCCGCACCACGTCGTCCGGAAGCGCGCCCACGACCCGCATCCGCACCGGCTTGCCGTGCCAGTCGAAGCTCAGCACCTCCCCGGGCCGCGCCGCACCGGCGAGCACCGGGATCTCCCGCCCGCCCGCACGTGCGGCGGCTCCCCCGCCGATGCCCGCGTCCGCAAGGGCCCGGCCCGCGGCGGAACTCGGCCGCGCCGCCCGCAACTTGGCGCCTTCCACGCCGATCAGGCTCGCGATCCCGTACCGGCCGCCGTCCGCGCCGCTCACCGGGTCGACCCGCAACTGCCGCACCGTCGCCGTGTCCCGCACGCCCTGCGCGCGTGCCAGGCGCTGGGCCGTCCTCGGGTCGCGCCCGGCGCCGAGGTACGAGGCGTCCGCACCGACCTCCCACGCCACCGCGGCCTTCCGGCCCGCCACCAGCGTCCCCGAGACGAGCCCTCCGAAGACGGCTCCCGCGAGCGTCACCACGAGGACGAGCAGCGCGAGGCCGCGCGCGGGCGCCTCCTTGGCGGCGCGGGACAGCGCGATGAGCGCCACGGCCCCGCGCCCCCGCGCCGACCACCGCGCCACCAGCCGCACCGGCGGCGGGTAGCAGCGCACCAGCACCGCGACGGCGGCGAGGCCGAGCAACGCGGGCACGGCGGCGAGCAGCGGATCGGGCCCCGCGGCCCCCTCGGTGCCGCGCGCCCGCAGCGCGAACACACCGCCCGTCGCCAGTACGAGCACCATGGCCTCGGCGACGATCCTGCGCCCCGCCCCCACCCGCGCCCGGTCCCTGAGCACCGCCCCGTCCCGCAGCGCGCCCCACGTCAGGACGGGCCCCGGCAGCCAGCACAGCACCGCGACGACGAGCCCGGCGCCGTACCCCGGCGCGTCCCCCGGCAGCGCCGCCGCGACCGCGCAACCGCCCGCGAAGCCGAGCGGCACGACCGGCGAGGTCCGCGCCGCGCACTCCAGGGCGAGCCCGGCGGCCGACGCGCCCCGGGCCCGCCGCAACCGGTCGCTGTCCGCCCTGCGGCGCACGGAGAGCAGCCCGGTGACGAGTACGGCGGCCGCGCCGACCACGACCAGCGAGGCCGTCGCGAAGGAGATCACGACGGCGCCCTCGCGCCACTGCCGCCCGAACTCCTCGAAGGACCCGGGCAGTTCGGTGTCGGTGTCCAGTTCGGTCGCCGGATGCGCGCCGATCACGCAGTCCTTGCCGCCGAACCCGCCGGAGGCACAGGACGCCTCCCGCGCGGCGGGTCCGTACTGGACCATCAGGCGCTGGAAGTCGCGCTCGCCGCGCTCCCCCACGAAGCGCCCCGCCGCAGGCCCGCCGATGACGAGCCGCATGTTCCACGCCACCGTGAGCTCGGCGTCCGCCTGGTCCTGGAGCACCTCGACGCCGCGCGCGGCGACGAGCGCGGCGAACTCGCCCTCCCCCGGCCGCACGAGGGCCGGCACCTCGCTCCACAGCCGCGCCTCGCCCCCGGCGCGGAAGACCCCGACGACGACGCCCGTGGCATCCACGTTCCGCAGCGCTCCCGGCCCCAGCGGGATGCGCTGTCCGACCCGCAGCCCCAACTCGTCGCGCGTGCGCACCGAAACGGCCAGCTCCACCTTCGCGCCACGCGCGCGTGGCGCCCGCCCCGCGACGTACGCCGCCCGCCGGGGAGCGTCCGACGCGTACACCGCCGACATCCGGCTCCAGCGGCCCAACGACACACCGGCGCTGGGCAGTTGGATCCGGGTCGAGTCGTGCACGATCCTGCCGCCGAGGCCGCTGGGTGACGCGTTCTCGACGGCGGTCGCGTACGCGGCGAGATCGGAGGCGAAATCGCCCTCCTCACCGGCCCGCACCTCCTCGGGGTCGAACCGCGCGCTGTGCACCACCCCGGGCACGCCCCGCTGCGCCTGTTCGAGCCGGGAGGCCAGCGCCTCGCCCGCGAGCCGCTCCCGCACACCCGGCCCACCGGCGACCACGGCCACGAGGACGACGACCAGCGCGCCGAGACACCCGAGAAGCGGCCCTTCCCGCCGCAAGGCGCCCCACCACGCCCAACGCCGCGCCCGGCCCGCCCCGATCCGGAAGACGCCCCTCACACGTCCTCCCCGGCCCGCAGGACCCGCGCCAGGTCCACCCGCCCCAGGAGCCGCGCCGCCACGCTCACCACGGCGCAGATCACCAGCGCGGTGGCGCCCGCCGTCAGCGCCACCCGCGCCCACGGCACCGAGGTGACGAGGCCGGGGAAGACCGGCGCCCCCGTGGCGTCCACCGTCACCACCGGCATGATCACGGCGGCGAGCCCGGCCCCGAGCAGCGTGCCGAGCAGCGCGGCCACCCCGGCGAGCCCCAGCTGTTCCGTCCACAGATACGCCGCGAGCTGCCCCTTGCGGACGCCCAGGGCGCGCAGCAACGCGAACTCTCGCGTCCTGGCCCGCGCCGAGAGCACCGTGTGCAGGGTGAACGCGATCACCGCGAAGGCGGGCGCGAGCAGCAGACAGAGCATGAGCCCGCCGCGCGCCCCGCGCCGCAGCGGATCCGCCGCCAACTCCGCCCGTGCACGGGCCACATCGACCGCCCTGCCGAGCTCGGGCCGCTCGCGCAGCGCCGCCATCGCGGGGCCGGTATCAGCCCCCTTCACCCCCACCCACCAGGCGTTCTCCGCCGCCGTCAGCGACCCGCTCAGCGCCCACTGGGCCGCCATGGCCCGGGAGTCGGCGAGCAGCCGCGGCCGGTCCCTCGGCTCCCCCGGCACGGCGGCGATCCGCCCGACGATCCTGATCCGGGCGCTGCCGCCCGCGCCGCGCCGCACGGTGACGGTGTCCCCGACGCGCACCGCACCGGACGCGAGCAGCGCGTCGGAGGCGAGCGCGGGCGCCGGGGCGGCCTTGGCGGGGCGCGCGCCCGTCCCGTCCGTGCCGAGCCGTACCGCCCACGTCGGGTACAGCAGATCCCCGTTCGGCCCGCGCAGCACGGCGTCGAGCAGCTTGCCCGGACCCGGCCGGTCCACGCACAGCACGGGCCCCGGCGCCTTCCCCGAGCCCCGCCGGTCCCGCTCGGCCCGCGGACACCCGGCCGCGTACCGGTCGGGCGCGTCCTGCCGCAGATCGCGCCACCGGGGCTGACGCCCGAGCCCCGGCACCTGATCCACCGTCAACCGGTAGGTCCGGCGCACCCGTTCGCCCACCATGCTCAGTTCCAGCTGCACGATCCGGACGTGTACGTCGCCGTCGCGCACCGGCACCTTCAGCGGTACGGTCCGCGCGCCGCCCTCCCCGATCAGCACGGACGACGAACGGGTCAGCCCGTCCCCGTCCTCGAAGAAGACGGTGAGCCGCACCGGCACGGGCTTCCCGCCGCCGTCGGCCGACATCCGCACCCGCAACGGCAGTTCACGCACCGCACCGCCACCGGCCCCCGCCACCGCGATCCCGTGCTCGGGCACGCCCGCGCCGAGCGGCGCCATCAACTCCCGCACGGGCCGGTCCGCGAGGTCGCCGCGCAGCGCGGGCAGCGGCCCGTGCGCGGTGTCGACGGCCGTGACGGCCACGGCTTCCTGATCGATGTACGCGTCCGAGGTGACCACCGGTGTCACCGCCTCGGCCCCCGGCAACGCCTCGTACACCCCCCGCCGTTCCTGCGGCGGCACTCCGACGCCCGGCTCGATCCGCAGGTCCGCGCCGACCTGGAAGGCCGCCTGGTCGCGGTCGCCCCGGTCCAGGATCGCCAGCGCCGTACTGCTGAGCGCGGCGACGGCGAGGGCGAGCGTGACGACCAGGGCGGGCCCCGCGTGCCGCGCGGCGCGCCGCCCCAACTGCCAGCCGCCGAGCGGCAGGACGAATCCCCTGCCGCGCCGGGCGAGCGGGTCGACGAGCCGGGCGGCCAGCGGCAGGAAGCGCAGCGCGAGCAGCGCGGCGGCGACGGTCATCGCGACGGGCGCGAGTACGAGGACGGGATCGACGCCGTCGCCGCCGGTCACCGGCGACCGGTACTGCCGCAGTTGCAGCCAGCCGAGGACGGCGACCGCGGCGAGCGCCAGATCCGCGCCGAAGCGCTGCGCGCCCGCGAACCGCGCGACGCGCAGCCGCAGCTTCGCCACCGACCGCCGCTCCCGCACGGCCCGCACCGTGGGCAGCAGTACGGCCGCGCCGTGCACCACGACGGCGAGCGCCGCGGCCGTCCACCCCACGCCGGTCGCCGCGGACGCGGGCACGTCTCCGCTCAGCAGCCCCGCCCCGTGCAGCGCCCGGAGCAGCGGCCCGGCGAGGAACGGCGCGGCGCACCCCGCGGGGACGGCCACACAGGCCCACTGCGCGGCGGTCGCCAGCGCGAGCCTGCGCGTACCGGCCCCGCGCGCGGCGAGCAGGGCGAGCTCGGGCCTGCGGTGCTCGGCGAGCTGCCGGGCGGTGAGCACCAGGGCGGCACACCCCAGGGCCCCCAGCAGGGCGGCGGGCACATAGAGCCCGGCCCGCGCCACGGCGATGGGCGCCCCCAACCGCCCGAGCGCCCGCCGCAGCCCACCGGACACGGTCACTTCCGGCGAACTCAGGGGCTTGTGCGCATGCGCCCCACCGGCGGCCGGCCGCACAGCAGAGACGAGCCCATTGCCGTCGTCCCCGGGATGACGAGTACGCCCATACCCCCGCGGCCCCGCCCCCGGAGTCCCCTCGGCGCCCCCGGAGAAGGCCGCACCCTCAAAGGAACCCGCACCCCCGGAGCCACCCGCACCTCGGGGGAACACCGCATCCCCCCGCCCGAACCGCCTGACCCGCTCCTTCAGCTCCCCGATGTCCCCCAGCCGCACCCCTCCCGCATCCGGCACCCCCAGCCACAGCGCCAACGCATCCGCCCCGAGCCCGTCCTCCCTGGCGAACGCCTCCCGCGCCACGACGACCACCGTGTCCGGCAGCCCCGACGTACTGCTCAGCGACGCCCACACCGCGGGCGCCCGCCCCCGCGTCGCGTACAGACCGACGACGTCGAGCCGTACGGCCCGGTCATCAGCACCGCGTACGGAGAGCCGCCCTCCTGGCCGTACGCCGAGCTCGGCGGCGAGCACCTCGGGCAGGGCGGCCTCGGCCCGCTCCGACGCCCCCCGCGGCC
The DNA here is from genome assembly GCF_044744425.1 of Streptomyces sp. NPDC087300. NCBI lineage: Bacteria > Bacillati > Actinomycetota > Actinomycetes > Kitasatosporales > Streptomycetaceae > Streptomyces > Streptomyces sp. NPDC087300. The sequence goes on along the minus strand of NZ_JBIUYI010000010.1, from coordinate 227,513 downwards.
ACCGCCCCGCCACCAGCGCCGCGTGCCTCCCGACGCCCTCCACGGCGACCACGGAGACGGTCATGTCCGCCCGCGGGTGTCCGTCATCCCCGGTGACGAAGAGTTCGCTGTTGCGCGCCGCGGGCGCCCGCAGCGCGGCCCAGGTGTGATGGGGCACGCGCCCGTAGGTGCGGTCGAGGACGGCGCGTACGGCCCGGTCCACGCCCCTCGCGCCATCGGCGCCCCGCGGCGTCGCGACCTCGACGACGGCGTCCCTGTCCGCGCCGAGCCGCCGCTGGATGCCGCCCTCGACGGCCCGCTCGGACAACGTGGCGAGGGCCGCCAGCACGGTCGCGGCGAGCAGCACGGCGAGCCCCGCGGCCCCCAGCACGAGCCCGTGGTGGCGGCTCTCCCGCACCGCGGCGGGCATCCGCCGTCCCCTCACCGCACCGGTCTCCCCCCGAACGACCGGCACAGTATGGGCGTACGAAAACAAGGCCCGCAATGCCCGTGCCGACCCGGATCACCGTGCTCCGCAACGGAGTTGGGCCATCGGCGCCACCCGGCCACCCGCACCCGGAGAACGCCGATGGGCCGCACCCCTGAGGGGTGCGGCCCATCGGCCCTGCTCAATCGCGTCCCGGCGGACCGCCGGTCAACGCACCTCGGTGATCTCGGGACCGCGCTGCAACTGGCCCATGCCACCGGAGAAGCGCGAGCCCTCCTGCTGCTCCTGCTGGACGCCGCCCTCGGCGACCATCTGCGCGTCGTCGGGAAGCTTCAGGACGACCGGGTCGCGGGGCGCCATCGGGCCGTCGCCGCGCACGACGACGGTGTCCCGGAAGATCTGCTCCAAGAGCCCGGCGGCCTGCGGCTGCACCGCGCCCTGGCCGGAGATCACACCGCGCAGGAACCAGCGGGGACCGTCGACGCCGATGAAGCGCACGACCTGCACGCCGCCCGTGCCGTCCGGCAGCTGCACCGGCACCTGGGCCCGCAGCTCCCAGCCGAGGGGGCCCTCGACCTCGTCGATGACACCGCCCTGCTGGGTGATGCCGGAGGCGATCTCCTCGCGGACCTCGCCCCAGATGCCCTCCTTCTTGGGGGCGGCGAAGCCCTGCAGCTGGATGGCGCTGTCCTGGAGCACGACGGTGGCCGCGACGATCGCGTCGCCCGCGACCTCGACGCGCAGCTCCATGCCCTCGACACCGGGTACGAAGAGGCCGCCCAGGTCCACCCGGCCCTCGCCGGGCTCGCGGACCTCGGAGATGTCCCAGGGCCCGTCGGGACGGGGCTCGGGCTCGAGCCTCACCCGCGACCGCGCGACGTCGGCGCCAGCGGAGTCATCACTGTCCACGCCGTCGACGACCTGCTCGTCCGCGCCCGCCGCGTCCTCGGCGGCACTGTCCTTCTTGCGACGTCCGAACACGTCACTGTCCTTCCCGGTCGGATACGACCGATGCGTATCGATTCCCACCCGTTTGACCGTCCGGGCCACTGCCCGGACCTGCGCTCTCCACCAAGCCCGCGCCCACGGCGGCATGGCCACCGGTGGACCCGAAGCCCCCCTCGGCCCGCGCCGATGCGGGAAGCTCCGCGACCTCCTGGAAGCGCACCTTCTCGACCTGCTGGACGACCAGTTGGGCAATCCGGTCGAAACGCTCGAACCGCACGGCCTCGCGCGGGTCGAGATTCACCACGATCACCTTGATCTCCCCACGGTACCCGGCATCCACCGTCCCCGGGGCATTCACCAGAGCGACACCGCAGCGTGCGGCGAGCCCCGAACGGGGGTGCACGAAGGCCGCGTACCCCTCGGGGAGCGCGATGGACACCCCGGTGGGCAGCACGACCCGCTCACCCGGCGCCAGTTCACAGGATTCGGTGGTCCGCAGATCGGCACCGGCGTCGCCGGGCCGCGCATAACTCGGCAGCGGCACTTCCGGGTCGACGCGCCTGATCAGTACGTCCAACGGGGCACGGGATGTCACGGGTTCACCTCGAAGGCGCGGGCGCGCCGGGTCTGGTCCGGGTCGTTCATGGCGGCCCTGATCTCTTCGGGCCTGCCGTTGTCGATGAAGTGGTCGACCTTCACCTCGATGAAGAGGGCGTCGGCACGGACCGCGACGGGCCCGTCGGGGCCGCCGATCCGTCCGGTCGCGGTCGAGTAGATCTTCCGTCCGGCGACAGCGGTGACCTCGGCCTCCAGGAACAGCACGGTGCCCAGGGGCACGGGCCGCAGGAAGTCGGTCTCCAGCTTGCCGGTCACGGCGATCACCCGCAGCAGCCAGTTCAGCGAGCCGAGCGTCTCGTCGAGCGCGGTGGCCAGGACGCCGCCGTGTGCGAGACCGGGAGCACCCTGGTGCGCCTCGCGCACGGTGAACTCCGCGGTGATGCAGACGCCTTCGCCGGCCCGCGCCGCCAGATGCAGTCCGTGGGCCTGTCCCGCGCCACATCCGAAGCAGTGTTCGTAGTGGGCGCCGATGAGCTCGCCGGGAGCGGGTGCGTCGGGGTGCCGGACGGGCGCTATCGCGTCGGCCGGGGGCGTCAGAGCTGCAGATGTACCACTCACAGGCGCAGACCTTACCTCCGCGTCAGCGCTCACAGCTCACCGTGCCAAGCTTGGCTCCATGCAGCCTTACGAAGAACGCCTGACCGCGCCCCGCACCTGGTGGCTCGTCTCGGTCCTGGTCGGCGTCGCGATGGCCCTGATCCTGCTGCCGTTCGGCACGCTGCCGCTGCTCGGCGGCCTGGTCGGCGGCACGGCCGTGGCCGCGGTCGTCACCAGCGCGTACGGCTCCCCGCGGATCCGGGTGGTGGCGGGCTCACTGGTCGCGGGAGACGCGAAGATCCCCGTGGCGGCCCTGGGCGAGGCCGAGGTCCTGAACGGCGAGGAGGCGCGCGCCTGGCGCACCCACAAGGCCGACCCGCGCGCCTTCATGCTGCTGCGCGCCTACATCCCCACGGCGCTGCGCATCGAGATCACCGACCCCGACGACCCCACCCCGTACGTGTACGTCTCGACGCGCGACCCCGAGGCCCTGTCGGCGGCGCTGGACGCGGTACGCCAAAGCGCTCCGTAGCGGCCCGCCAGGGGGCGCGGGCGGGCGTCAGCCACGCTCAGCGCCCCAACTCCCTGGGGATCTCCCCCACCCGCAGCGGATCGGCGGGTTTCTCCAGCGGCGGCAGCTGCGGCAAGGCGTCCCACGGCACCTGGACCTTGCGCAGGTCCTGCCGGATCTTCCCGGCCAGCTTCTTCGTGTCGCGCCGGTTCATGACGGCCCCGACCGCCGCGCCCACCATGAACGGCATCAGGTTCGGCAGGTTGCGGACCATCCGCTTCATGATCTGCTGGCGCAGCTCCCGCTTCATCTGGCCGCCAAGAGCCGCGTTTATGGTCGCGGGCTTCGCGACGTCGATGCCGCGCTCCTCCGACCAGGAGTTCAGATACGCCGTACTGCGCTGCCCCAGGCCGCCGTCGGGCCGTCGCCCGTAGACCTCGTGCAGCTCGGCGATCAGCTTCAGTTCGATGGCGGCGACGCCGGTGATCTCGGCCGCGAGCTCGGCGGGCATCGCGGGCGGTACGGGCAGCATCGCGGCGGCGCCGACGCCCGCGCCGACCGTGGAGGTCGCGTTGGCCGCGCCGGCGATGAGTTTGTCCGCGAGCTGCTCGGGGCCGAGGCCCGGGAACTGCTTGCGGAGGGTCTCCAGATCGCGGACCGGGATCCGCGGGGCGTTCTCGATGAGCCGGTCGGCGAGATAGCCGATGCCGGCCTTGGCGCCGCGCCCGCCCTTGCGCACGCCTTCCTTCACCCCGTCCGTGACGGCGGCAACACGACCGCTCAGGGAACCGTTCTTGCGTTCGGTCCTGAGCGTCTTGTCGACCGCCGTCGCGTCCGGCGCCACCTCCAGGGCGCCCGTCGGTTCGAGCGAGGCCGACCCACTGGGGGTAGAGCCCCGCCCGTCGTCACGTACGCCGTCGCCAGGGGCGCCGGCTTGGTCCGCTCCGCGCTTGCGGAAACGGCGCTTCCTGAACGGGGTCGAGCCAGTCACGGCCGACCCCGTCTCAGTCGCAGTCGCGGCAGATCGGCTGGCCGTTCTTCTCGCGGGCCAGCTGGCTGCGGTGGTGGACCAGGAAGCAGCTCATGCAGGTGAACTCGTCCTGCTGCTTCGGGAGCACGCGGACGGCGAGCTCCTCGTTGGAAAGGTCCGCGCCGGGCAGCTCGAGGCCTTCCGCGGCCTCGAACTCGTCGACGTCTACGGCCGACGTCGACTTGTCGTTCCGCCGGGCCTTGAGTTCCTCGATGCTGTCCTCGTTGACGTCATCGTCGGTCTTACGTGGGGTGTCGTAGTCCGTTGCCATGTCGCTCTCCCCCTCTGGGTGTCTGCGGTGTCTCAGCGCACGTAACGCGTGAGAGGCCGGACTTGTGCCCGACCTGAGGCGGAGATTTTGCCTCACATCAAGGTCTGTTACTCAATCGACACCCAACCGCACCCCTGCAGAGGTGATCGGTTTGGATGGCGATCGGGACCGTACACGGTCCGAATGTCGCACTTCACGGGCGCCACCCCGTGTACTTCCCGTGATCAAGACCCCCGAAAACCCGGATTTTCCCGGCTTTCCGACGACTTTCACGATCACGGAGAGTAGATGGCCGAAAAGTCGACCCTGTGATCGATCACACATGAAATCTCCGGGATCGGGTCCTGAAAATTCCGCGCAAAGCGAACATCGGGGCGCCTCAGCGGCAGCATCTCAGAGGGGCAGGGTGACACGCATCACGAGTCCGCCCCCCTCTCGCGGCTCCGCGATGATACGGCCTCCGTGGGCCCGCGCCACCGAGCGGGCGATCGACAGACCGAGTCCCACGCCCTTGTCGCTGCCGGTCCGCTCGGTCCGCAGCCGCCGGAACGGCTCGAAGAGGTTGTCGATCTCGTACGCGGGCACCACAGGACCCGTGTTCGACACCACGAGGACCGCCTGGCCGTGCTGGGCCTCCGTGGTCACCTCGACCCAGCCCTCGTCCTTCACGTTGTACCTGACGGCGTTCTGCACGAGGTTCAGCGCGATGCGCTCCAGGAGGACGCCGTTGCCCTGGACGACCGCCAGGCCGCGCTCCCCGCGGATCTCCACGCCCTTCGCGTCCGCCTCGGCCCGCACCTGGTCGACCGCGCGGTTGGCGACCTCGGCGAGGTCGACCGGCTTGCGCTCCACGATCTGGTTGTCGCTGCGGGCGAGCAGCAGCAGGCCCTCCACGAGCTGCTCACTGCGCTCGTTGGTCGCGAGCAGCGTCTTGCCGAGCTGCTGGAGCTCGGGGGGCGCACCCGGATCGGAGAGGTGCACCTCCAGGAGCGTGCGGTTGATCGCGAGCGGGGTGCGCAACTCGTGCGACGCGTTGCCCACGAACCGCTGCTGGGCGGTGAAGGCGCGCTCCAGCCGGTCGAGCATCTCGTCGAAGGTGTCCGAAAGCTCCTTCAACTCGTCGTCGGGGCCGTCCAGTTCGATACGCCGGGTCAGGTCCGTGCCGGCCACCCGGCGCGCGGTGCGCGTGATGCGGCCGAGCGGGGACAGGACGCGGCCCGCCATGGCGTACCCGAACGCGAAGGCGATCACGGCGAGGCCGAGCAGGGCGAGCAGCGAACGGCTGAGCAGGTTGTCCAGCGCGTCCTGGCGCATCTGGTTGACGCAGTCGTTCAGCGACGAGTTCAGCTGGTCCGCCGGGATCGGGGTCCCGGTCGGCAGGTTGTGACAGGTCTGGCTGCTCACCTTGGAGCCGCCCTCGATCCTGAACGGCAGATCACTGCCCACGTTCAGGGCCTGCGCGGCGAGCAGGTAGATGATCGAGAGCAGCAGGATGCCCGCGATCAGGAACATGCCGCCGTAGAGCAGCGTCAGGCGTATGCGGATGGTGGGGCGCAGCCACGGGAAGGGCGGTTCCGCCTTCCTCGGGTCCCACGTGGGCTTCGGGGGCGCGGCTGGTGGCGCCGGGGACGCGGCCACCGCGGATCAGATCCGGTAGCCGGAGCCGGGGACCGTCACGATGACGGCGGGCTCACCGAGCTTGCGGCGCAGGGTCATGACGGTGACCCGGACGACGTTCGTGAACGGGTCCGTGTTCTCGTCCCAGGCCTTCTCCAGGAGCTGCTCGGCGGAGACGACGGCGCCCTCGCTGCGCAGCAGCACCTCGAGGACCGCGAACTCCTTGGGCGCGAGCTGGATCTCCTTGCCGTCGCGGAAGACCTCGCGGCGGTTGGGGTCGAGCTTGATGCCCGCGCGCTCCAGGACGGGCGGCAGCGGCACGCTGGTGCGCCGCCCCAGGGCACGCACGCGTGCCGTGAGCTCGCTGAACGCGAAGGGCTTGGGCAAGTAGTCGTCGGCGCCGATCTCCAGGCCCTCGACCCGGTCGCTGACGTCGCCCGACGCGGTGAGCATCAGGACACGGGTCGGCATGCCGAGTTCGACGATCTTGCGGCAGACGTCGTCGCCGTGCACGAGCGGGAGATCCCGGTCGAGCACCACCACGTCGTAGTCGTTGACCCCGATGCGCTCCAGGGCGGCCGCTCCGTCGTACACGACGTCGACGGCCATGGCCTCCCGGCGCAGTCCGGTGGCCACCGCATCGGCGAGCAGCTGCTCGTCCTCGACGACGAGTACACGCACGTCGCTGTCCTTCCTCTGTGCCCTGCGGGCAGGGCTGGTCTCTGGTCACGGGGGGTGAGACCTCCATCCTGCCCCTTTCGGCCATAAACCGGCTGTAAGGCGGCCTCGGGCCCCGGGAATGCGGGATTTTCTGCCGCGGTTGAGGTTTCTGCGGAACGGAGCAAGGGGAGGACGGCTTTACACCCGCGATCACGCTTTGTATGTGGCACGCCACGAACTGCTTTCCGCAGGCAGCGAGAGACGTGATCGCCCCTTCTTTGAGGGCACACCCCCGTGCCATCGACCCACGACCCAGCCGAGGGGGCGCAACCATGGACGCTTTCACCGCAGGACTGCTGCAGCGCATAAAGGCCACGGAGTCCGACCTCACGAAGGCCCGTGAGACGGGAGACGACTTCCTTGCCGAGGTCGAGCAGGCGGAGCTGGAAGATCTCCACCGCCTGGCCGCCGAGCACGGAGTCGAGGTAGGCGCTCTGCAGGCCTGACCGGCATCTGGACCCACGCGCGCGAAGGGCCCCGGCATCCGAGGGATGCCGGGGCCCTTCCGTGTGTGCACGGGGGCCTGCCGCCCCGATGCGGTCCTGCACCCGTTCAGTCGTGCCAGGCGCCGAGCTCCTCCAGGAGGCCCTGGAGCGTCTCGAAGAGGCCGGGCGGTGCCGCGACGGCCAGCTCCCCGGAGAGGGCCGCACCGGGGCGGCCACCGGTCAGCGCGCCCGCCTCACGGGCGATGAGCTCACCGGCCGCGAAGTCCCACGGGTTGAGGCCTCGCTCGTAGTACGCGTCGAGCCGGCCGACCGCGACGTCGCACAGGTCGATCGCGGCGGAGCCGCCACGGCGGATGTCCCGCACCTTCGGGATCAGGTGCGCGGCCACCTCGGCCTGGCGCGCGCGGCGCTCGGTGAGGTACCCGAAGCCGGTGCCGACGAGGGCCTCGCCGAACGGCGGCGCGGGCCGCACGCGCGCGGGGCGGTCGTCGACGAAGGCGCCACCTCCGAGGACCGCGCGGTACGTCTCGCCGCGCATCGGCGCGTGCACGACGCCGACGAGCGTCTCGTCGTCCTTGCGGGCGGCGATGGAGACCGACCAGTCGGGCCGCCCGTACAGATAGTTGACCGTGCCGTCGATCGGGTCGATCACCCACTGGATGCCGCTGCTGCCCTCGGAGCTCGCGCCCTCCTCGCCGAGCACGCCGTCGGCCGGCCTGCGCTCGGCGAGGAAGTCGGTGATGAGCTTCTCGGAGGCGATGTCCATCTCGGTGACGACGTCGACGGCGCTGGACTTGGTGGCGGCCACGCCCAGGTCGTCGGGGCGTCCTTCGCGCAGGAAGGTCCCCGCGCGCCGCGCGGCCTCCAGGGCGACGTCGAGGAGTTCTGCCTTGAGGTCGGTCACGTCAACGTCCTTACGCGTACGGGCTGTCGACGCCCGCGGCCGCGGGCTTCGGTGCGCGGGCCGGGCAGCAGCCCACCGGGCACAGGTCGTGGCTCGCCCCGAGCGCCCCGAGGGCGCACGGCGTGACGGTTCTGCCGCTCTCCGCCGCGGCCCGCTCCAGCACCATGTCCCTGATCGCCGCGGCGAACCGCGGGTCGGCGCCGACGGTCGCGGAGCGGCGCACCGCGAGCCCCAGCTCCGCCGCCTTGGCCTCGGCCTCGGTGTCGAGGTCGTACAGGACCTCCATGTGGTCCGAGACGAAGCCGATCGGGACCATCACCACCGCGGGCGCCCCCGCGGCGTGCCGCTCCTCCAGGTGGTCGCAGATGTCCGGCTCCAGCCACGGGACGTGCGGGGCGCCGCTGCGCGACTGGTAGACGAGCCGCCAGGGGTGCTCGACCCCGGTCTGCTCGCGGACCGCGTCGGCGATCAGGCGGGCCACGTCCAGGTGCTCCTTGACGTAGGCACCGCCGTCGCCGTGGTCCTCGACGCGGCCGGAGGTGTCCGCCGCCGAGTCCGGGATCGAGTGCGTCGTGAAGGCCAGGTGCGCGCCTTCCCGTACGTCCTCGGGGAGGTCGGCGAGGGACTTCAGGACGCCGTCGATCATGGGGCGGACGAATCCGGGGTGGTTGAAGTAGTGCCGCAACTTGTCGACCCGGGGCAGGTCGAGGCCCTCGGCACGCAGCGTGGCGAGCGCGTCCGCCAGGTTCTCGCGGTACTGCCTGCACCCCGAGTACGAGGCGTACGCGCTGGTGGCGAGGACCAGGATGCGGCGGTGCCCGTCGGTGACCATCTCGCGCAGGGTGTCCGTCAGGTACGGCGCCCAGTTGCGATTGCCCCAGTAGACCGGCAGGTCGAGACCGTGCTCCACGAAGTCCTTGCGCAGGACGTCGAGCAGGGCGCGGTTCTGGTCGTTGATCGGGCTGACCCCGCCGAACAGGAAGTAGTGCTGCCCCACCTCCTTGAGGCGCTCCTTGGGGATGCCGCGCCCGCGCGTCACGTTCTCCAGGAACGGGACGACGTCGTCGGGGCCCTCCGGGCCGCCGAACGAGAGCAGCAGCAGGGCGTCATAGGGAGTGGGATCGAGCGCATCGGACATGTATCCGATCCTGCCACCCGCCACTGACTGCGAAAAATCACGGTGCGCCCCGGCCTGTCGGAGCCGTAAGCTGTATGGGCCATCTTTACGCCTTACCGGAGCCCCTCCCGCCGCGGAGCCGCCCCGGCGCCTCAGCGGAGTCCCACGTGCCAAGCCCCTACCGCGCCATATTCGCCGCCCCCGGCACCAAGGGTTTCTCGGCGGCCGGCCTGCTCGGCCGGATGCCGCTGTCGATGATGGGCATCGGCATCGTGACGATGGTGTCCCAGCTCACCGGCCGGTACGGCCTGGCGGGCGCGCTGTCCGCCACCGTCGCGCTGTCCGCCGCCGCGATCGGCCCGCAGATCTCCCGCCTCGTGGACCGGCACGGCCAGCGCCGGGTGCTGCGGCCCGCGACGCTGGTCTCCCTGACCGCGGTCGCCGGACTGCTGCTCTGCGCCAAGTTCGAGGCACCCGACTGGACGCTGTTCGTCTTCGCCGCCCTGGTCGGCTGCGTGCCGAGCGTGGGCTCGATGATCAGGTCGCGCTGGGCCGTCCTCTACCGCGACACCCCGCAACTGCACACCGCGTACTCCTTCGAGTCCGTGGTGGACGAGATCTGCTTCATCTTCGGGCCGATCATCTCGATCGGTCTGTCCACGGCCTGGTTCCCCGAGGCCGGGCCGCTGCTCGCCGGCGTGTTCCTCGCCGTGGGCGTCTTCTGGCTGACGTCCCAGCGGGCCACCGAACCGGTGCCGCACGCGCGCGAACACCACACCGGCGGCTCGGCGTTGCGCTCCGTCGGGCTCCAGGTGCTCGTCGCCACGTTCGTCGCGACCGGCGCGATCTTCGGGTCGATCGACGTGGTGACGGTGGCGTACGCGGAGGACCAGGGCCACAAGTCGGCGGCGAGTCTCGTGCTCGCGGTCTATGCCCTCGGTTCATGCCTTGCGGGCGCGGCCTTCGGCCTGCTCCACTTCAAGGGGGCGCCGGCACCCCGGTGGCTGCTGGGTGTCTGTGCGATGGCCGTGAGTATGATCCCGCTTCAACTGGTCGGGAACCTTCCGTTGCTGGCCGTGGCGCTCTTTGTCGCGGGCCTCTCCATCGCGCCGACGATGATCACGACGATGGCCCTCGTCGAGGAGCACGTACCACGCGCGAAACTGACCGAGGGCATGACCTGGGTGAGCACCGGGCTCGCGGTCGGCGTCGCGCTCGGCTCCTCCGCGGCCGGCTGGGTCATCGACGCCGCGGGCCCGGACGCCGGGTACGGGGTGCCGGGGATATCCGGGGCCGTCGCGGTCGCGGTCGGTTTCCTGGGGTATCGCCGGCTGAAGCGGCCGGTTCCGCGACGGGGAGGGACCCATGAGCACGCGCACGGGCACGAGCAGCGGCAAGAGCACAGCGACGTGGCGTAACTGGGCGGGCAACGTCACCGCGCGGCCGGTCAGGGAGACGACGCCCGCCTCGGTGGACGAGCTCGCCGCGGCCCTGCGCGAGGCCAAGGAGGCCGGTCTCAGGGCCAAGCCGGTCGGTACGGGGCACTCCTTCACCGCGGCCGCCGCGACCGACGGCCTCCTGATACGCCCCGACCTGCTGACCGGCATCCGCGGGATCGACCGCGAGGCGGGCACGGTCACCGTGGAGGCCGGCACCCCGCTCAAGCGCCTGAACACGGCGCTCGCCCGCGAGGGCCTGTCGCTCACGAACATGGGCGACATCATGGAGCAGACCGTCTCCGGCGCCGTCAGCACCGGGACGCACGGCACGGGCCGTGACTCGGCGTCGATCGCCGCCCAGATCAAGGCACTTGAGCTGGTCACCGCGGACGGCACGGTCCTGACCTGCTCCCCCGACGAGAACCCCGACGTCTTCGCGGCCGCCCGCATCGGGCTCGGCGCGCTCGGCGTCATCACCGCGATCACCTTCGCCGTGGAGCCCGTCTTCTATCTGACGGCCCGCGAGGAGCCGATGACCTTCGACAAGGTCACCGACGAATTCGACGCGCTCTTCACGGAGAACGAACACTTCGAGTTCTACTGGTTCCCGCACACCGGCAACTGCAACACCAAGCGCAACAACCGCAGCGCGGGCCCCGCGGCCCCGCCCGGCAGGGTGAGCGCCTTCATCGAGGACGAGGTGCTCTCCAACGGCCTCTTCCAGGTGGTCAACTCGCTCGGCCGCGCCGTGCCCGCGACGATCCCCGGCATCGCCAAGGTCTCCAGCAAGGCGCTCTCCGCCCGTACTTACACGGACATCCCCTACAAGGTCTTCACCAGCCCGCGCCGGGTGCGTTTCATGGAGATGGAGTACGCCGTTCCGCGCGAGGCCCTGGTGGCCACGCTGCGCGAGCTGAAGGCGATGGTGGAGCGCTCGAACCTGCGGATCAGCTTCCCCGTGGAGGTCCGTACGGCGCCCGCGGACGACATCGCGCTCTCCACGGCATCGGGCCGGGAGAGCGCGTACATCGCCGTCCACATGTACAAGGGCACGCCCTACCAGGCGTACTTCACCGCCGCCGAGCGGATCTTCACCGCGCACGAGGGGCGGCCGCACTGGGGCAAGGTGCACACGCGCGACGCGGCGTACTTCGCCAAGGCGTACCCCCGCTTCGGCGAGTTCACGGACCTGCGCGACCGCCTCGACCCGGACCGCCTCTTCGGCAACGACTACCTGCGGCGCGTCCTCGGCGACTGACCCCGCCTACGGCTTGGGGGTCTCTCCTTGCTGCTGTTCACCGCCCGAGCCGTCCCCGGTGCCGCTCGACGGAGTGGGCGTCGGGGTCGGCGTGGGCGTCGGGGTCGGCTTCGAACCGTCGTCTCCGGAGCCGGTGTCCTTGTCCTTGTCGGGGTCCGAGCCGGTGTCAGTGCCGTTGTCCTGGCCCTCCTTGGAACCGGAGCCGGTTCCGGAGCCGTCGCCGGTGCCCTGGTTCTGGTCGCCCGTGCCGTTCGGGTCCTGTGTGCTGTCGCCGTCGCCCTTCTGGTGGTCCGACCCCGAGGTGCCGTCGTCCGACGGCTGCCCGGAGGGGTCGGTCCCCGGCGTGGACGGCTCGTCCTTCGGAGGGGTGTTGTTCCCCTTGAAGAGGTTGTTGAGCGTCGTGCCCGTACCGCTGCCGCTGAAGTTCTCGTCGGTGACCAGCTCGTACGTGGTGATCCCCGCCATGGTGACGCCGAACACCACGGCCGCGGCGATCAACGGCCGCTTCCAGCTGCGGATCTGCGTCCGGTGCGTGGTGGCGTCGGTGAACTCCTCCGAAGGCAGCGGCGCTTCGGGTGCGGGCAGCGGGACCGGCACCGGTCCGTCGACGCGCAGCACGCGCGTGGCGTCGTCGCGTGGCACCAGCTGGGTCGCGTCCACCGAGCCGAGGAGCTGGGTCCGCTCGGCGTCCGGGTCCGCGAGGGGCAGCATGGCCGTGGGATCCGCGTCGCCCGCGACGGGCAGTACGGATGTCGGATCGGCAACGCCCGCGACGGGCAGGACGGACGTCGGATCGGCCGCGCCGACCGCGCCGCTGTCGTCGGCCTGTGGTCTGCCCCACGTCGTGGTCACCGGACCCGTGGTGCCTATCGCCCCCCTGTAGGCAGCCGTTCTGAACGTCTCGGGCACCTGCGCCGCGGCGGACACGGGAACCTGGCGCGCCTTCGGCTTGGCCTGGACCGTCACGTCACGTATCTGCTCGCCCGTGCGCTTGAAGAAGTGCTGGAAGACGGTGCCGCCACAGGTCGCGATCGCGCTCACGACACCGGCGCCGAGGATCGTCCCGTAGACGCCGAGGTTGGAGGCGAGCTTCGCCGCCACCACCGCGGCGATGGCACTGCCCGCCACCTGCGGCACGCTGAGATCGAGGCGCCGCTTCTGCTCCGGCTCCTCCTGGTCCTTCGACTCCTTGCCGGAATCCGGCTTTTCACGCATCTCCGACCCTTGCCTACCTTTCTCTACCGACTACATGAGAAAGGGACGTATGACCGAAGGGATTAGTTCCGTTTCCAGCTTTTCCGTGAAGTGCGCCACGCGTGCGTGCGGCCCGCCGAACGCAGAGGCCCGCCAACTCCCTTCCCCCACGAGAAGTTCGGCGGCGCGGCGGTCCACCCGCGTGGCCCGAATGGAGTACTGTTGCGAGCCCTGGGTCCGGTCTCCCGCCAGGGTGCCCGGGGCCTTGCAGGACCGCCGGGTGGGGGGCTCGCTGCACAGGGTGACGAACGTCGTCACTTAGCGTTGCGAAAAGGTAACCGTGCCATAACGGCGATCCAGGGCCCCTGCCCGACACGCCGGGCAACTCGGCAAGGTTGTGGCAGGCTGCACCCGGGCAGGCCACACTCGACTAGCGGAAGCAGCGACGCACGTGACGTCGGCAGGCACCACCCGGGAGGTCCCCATGCCCGAACTGCGTGTCGTGGCCGTCAGCAACGACGGCACACGGCTGGTGCTGAAGGCTGCGGACAGCACGGAGTACACGCTTCCGATCGATGAGCGGCTGCGTGCGGCAGTCCGCGGCGACCGGCCCCGACTCGGCCAGATCGAGATCGAGGTGGAGAGCCACCTCCGCCCGCGAGACATCCAGGCGCGGATACGTGCCGGTGCCAGCGCGGAGGAAGTCGCCTCGCTCGCCGGCATCCCCGTCGATCGCGTCCGCCGCTTCGAAGGACCCGTGCTCGCCGAGCGCGCGTTCATGGCGGAGCGTGCCAGGAAGACCCCCGTGCGCCGTCCCGGCGAGAACACCGGACCCCAGCTCGGCGAGGCCGTCCAGGAGCGCCTGCTCCTGCGCGGTGCCGACAAGGAGACCGTCCAGTGGGACTCCTGGCGCCGTGACGACGGGACCTGGGAGGTCCTGCTCGTCTACCGCGTCGCGACCGAGCCGCACTCCGCGAGCTGGACGTACGACCCGCCCCGGCGGCTCGTCCAGGCCGTGGACGACGAGGCGCGCTCGCTGATCGGCGAGACCGACGACATCGCCGCGCCCGAGCCCAGCTTCCCGTTCGTGCCGCGCATCGCCCGGCTGCCCAGGGACCGTCCCCTGGACCGGCCGCTCGACCGCGCCCTCGACCGGCAGCTGGACCGCCCGAGCATCCCGGCTCCCCCGGCCGACCCGCCGGAGGAGGGCACCGGTGCGGGTGCCGCGGTCGCCGAGCAGGAGCGCGACTCGCTGACCAGCCTCCTGGAGGCGGTGCCCAGCTTCCGTGGCGACATGGTCGTGCCCGAGCGTCCCTCCGCGGCACCCGCCGCGGAGCTGCCTCCGCAGGAGGAGCCCGAGCAGGAGCCCGACGCGGAGGAGCCGCCCGCGGCGGCGGGCGCCGGTGCCGCGTACGCGGACGTGCTCATGCCCCGCTCGGTGGCCAGCCACCGGGACCGCCTCGTCGGCTCCACGGACCGCCAGGCCGAGGCCGACGGCGTACGACCCGGGCGCCGCGCCGCGGTGCCCAGCTGGGACGAGATCGTCTTCGGCACGCGCCGCAAGAAGCAGGAGTAGCGGCCGCCCGCCCGCGGGCGGGCGAACACGGACCCGAACGGGCCCCGCACCGGACAGGTGCGGGGCCCGTTTCCGTGCGGCCGGGGCCGCCGGACTACTGCGGGTCGGGGCCCGTCGCCACGGGGCGCTCGGGGTCGGCCGACCACTCCGACCACGAACCGACGTACAGCGCGGCCGGAATCCCCGCCACCGCGAGGGCGAGCACCTCATGGGCGCCGGAGACGCCGGATCCGCAGTAGACCCCGATCTCCGACGTGCCCGAAGCGCTCGACGTGCCCGAGGCGCCCAGCGCCTTGAAGCGGTCCGCGAGCTCGGCGGCCGGCTTGAAGCGGCCGTCCTCGGTGACGTTCTCCGTGGTCGGCGCCGACACCGCGCCGGGGATGTGCCCCGCGACGCTGTCGATCGGCTCGACCTCGCCCCGGTAGCGCTCGCCCGCGCGGGCGTCCAGGAGCAGGCCCGAGCGGGCCAGGGCCGCCGCGGAGTCGGCGTCGAGGACGTCCGTGCCGTTCGGCGCGGGCACGAAGGAGCCCTCGGCCGGGGCGCCGCCCTCGCCCTTCTCCAGGGATCCGGTCCACAGGGCGATGCCGCCGTCCAGGACGCGGACCGAGGTGTGACCCGTCCAGCGCAGCATCCACCACAGGCGTGCGGCCGCCCAGTTCTGGCCAGTGTCGTACACGACGACATCCCGCTCCGGAGAGACGCCGGCCGCCCGCATCACGGCGCCGAAGTGATCGAGATCCGGCAGCGGATGCCTGCCCCGCGCACCCGCCTCCCCCGTGACATCGGCCTCCAGGTCGACGAAAACAGCAGACGGGAGGTGCCCTTCCAGATACGCGGAGCGCATGGCGCCCTCGTGCTGCCAGCGGACGTCGAGGACGACCGGCGGCTGCCCGCCCGCCAGGTCGCTCGCGAGTTCGGATGCGGAGATGATGGCATTCATGGGCCCCATCCTTGCGCACGGGGTGGCCGCGCCGCCAAGGTCCGGCTACCCTGCTCCGCCGGACGTCGCCCGAACACGGGGCGTACGGAAACACGCACGCCCTGTGCAGCAGATGGACACAGCTCCGCAATCACATGTTCACGGGTGAGAAACCGTATTTCGGGCATCCTCCGCGGGAAGCCGGACAGCGCGGCGCGGTCGGGACGCGCGGTGCGACAGGTGGTGCGAGCATCTGCGAGGGCGCGCATTCGCGCGGCGAGAGTACGCGCGTTCGGAAGCGGAAGCGGAGCGGCCACCATGAGGGCCGAGGAGAGGTTGACGATGACCGAGGCACGGGCGGACGGAGCCTCCCCTGGACGGGACTCGTCGGAGTCCTTGGGGCAGGTTCCGCGTGACGACGCGACGAGCGGTCGGCACGCACCCGGCACACCATGCTGGGTGAGCCTGATGGCGCATGGCCTGAACGCTACCCAGGAGTTCTACGGAGCGCTCTTCGGCTGGGAGTTCCGGCCGGGACCCGACCAGCTCGGCCCCTATGCGCGGGCGCTGCTCGACGGCCACGAGGTGGCGGGCATCGGGCAGCTGCCGCCCGAGCGGCATCTGCCCATCGCCTGGACGCCCTATCTGGCCAGCGAGGACGTGGACGCGACGGCCGAGGCGGTGCGGCACTGCGGCGGCACGGTCGGCGTGGGTCCGATCGACGCGGGCGAGGCCGGGCGGATGGCCATCGCGTCGGATCCGGCGGGAGCGGTGTTCGGCATCTGGCAGGCAGCGGGCCACCTGGGCCAGGCGATGGCGGGCCGGCCGGGCACGCCGGCCTGGAACGAGCTGGTGACGCGGGAGACCGCGAGCGTCGTGAAGTTCTACCAGACCGTCTTCGGCTACACCGAGGAAGCGGTCGTATCGGCCGACTTCGACTATCTGACCCTTCAGGTCGACGGGCGTCCCGTGGCGTCCATGCACGGCGCGGGCCAGGCGCTGCCGCGCGACCGGGGCCCGCACTGGATGACGTACTTCGAAGTCGCCGACGTGGACGAGTCGGTGGACCGGGTCGTCGAGCTCGGCGGCCACGTCGTCAAGCCCGCCAGGGTCGGCACGCACGGCAGGATGGCGACGGTCGCCGACCCGGAGGGCGCGGTCTTCACCGTCGTGCGCTCGCACCCCGCGGGCTGACTCAGGGGCGGGCGCCCACCGCGTCGACCGGCAGCACGTCGGGCGAGAGTGCACCGGCGCGCGCGGTCGCCGCGGTCGTCCTGCGCCGGTGGTGACGGCGGCACAGCACCTCGTAACCCACCTCGCCCGGCTGCTGGTTGACGTCGCCGACGACCACCTGGGCGCCTTCGACGACCATCTCGCCGCCTATGGTGCGGGCGTTGTGCGTGGCGCGGGCGCCGCACCAGCAGAGCGCCTCGACCTGGAGCACCTCGACCCGGTCGGCCAGCTCGACCAGGCGCTGCGAGCCGGGGAAGAGCTTGGAGCGGAAGTCCGTGGTGATGCCGAAGGCGAAGACGTCCAGGCCGAGGTCGTCGACGACGCGGGCGAGCTGGTCGATCTGCCCCGGGGCGAGGAACTGCGCCTCGTCCGCGATCACGTAGTCCGCGCGGCCGCCCTGGGAGAGGTGGTCGACGAGGTGGGCGTAGAAGTCGAAGTCGTCGGCCGCCTCGATCGCGTCGGTGACGAGCCCGAGCCGCGAGGACAACTTGCCCTCGCCGGCCCGGTCGTCCCGCGTGAAGATCATCCCCTGGAGTCCTCTGGCCGAGCGGTTGTGCTCGATCTGCAGAGCCAGGGTGCTCTTTCCGCAGTCCATCGTTCCGGAGAAGAACACCAGCTCGGGCATGGGGAGTTGAGGACCTTTCGGTACGGGCGTAAGGGGAGGGCGCCGTGGGACGTACGGCTAGGAGCGTACTTCGAGGAGCGGCACGAGCTGCTCGACGGGGGTCATGGAGCCGTGCATGCCCACCAGGGCGGACTCCTTGGGCTCCTTCTCCGTGGCGATGATGGCGACGTCGTCGTGGGCGGCGGCGACGATGTCCCCGATGCGGTCGTACACACGTTGATCAATGTGTGGACCGAACCAGCCCGCGGCGATCGCCTCGTCCCTGCTCGCCACCCAGAACTGCTCGCCGAGCACCTCGCGCCAGACGGTCAGGACGTCGCTCTGGGCGCCGGGCACCGCGTAGACGTGCCGGGCGCGGCCCTCGCCGCCGAGCAGGGCCACGCCCGCGCGCAGCTCCCAGTCCTCGTCGAAGTCGATGCGCGAGGCGTCGTCGAAGGGGATGTCGATCATGCCGTGGTCGGCGGTGACGTACAGGGCGCTGCGCGGCGGCAGCTGCTCGGCGAGCCGCTGGACGAGCCGGTCGACGTACATGAGCTGGCCGCGCCAGGCGTCGGAGTCCACGCCGAAGCGGTGGCCCTTGCCGTCCACCTCCGCGTAGTACGTGTAGACCAAGGAGCGGTCGCCCGCGGCCAGTTGCGCGGCCGCGAGGTCCATGCGGTCCTCTCCGGAGAGCCTGCCCCGGAAGGAGCCGCCGCTCAGGGCGATCTTGGTGAGCGGGGTGTTCTCGAAGGTCGGCGACGACACCTGCGCGGTGTGCACGCCCGCCGCGTGGGCCTGCTGGAAGACCGTGGGGTACGGCTGCCACTTGTGCGGGTCGGTCCAGGGGTTCCAGCGGAGCTGGTTCATCAGCTCCGAAGTGGCCGGATTGCGGACCGTGTAGCCGGGCAGGCCGTGCGCGCCGGGCGGCAGGCCGGTGCCGACCGAGGCGAGCGAGGTGGCGGTGGTGGCGGGGAAGCCTGCGGTGATGGGCCGCCCGGTGCCGCCGCGCGAGCTGGCGATGAGCGAGGTCAGGAAGGGCGCCTCGGCCGGGTGGGCCCTGAGCTGCTCCCAGCCGAGACCGTCGATCAGGAAGACGCAGTTCCGGTCGGCGGGGGCGAGCTCGGGGATGACCGGCTCCTCGTAGCCGGGCACTTCCTGGTGGGCGACGAGCGTGGGCAGCAGATCGGCGAGCGATCCGGTGCCGTACGCGGGCACGGGGGCGGTGTCGAGGGCGAGCGGCTGTACGTCGTCCCAGGCGGGCAGGGACATCAGCGGGCGGTGTCCGCGGTCGCCTCGGACAGGGCCTGCGCGAAGGCCAGGGTCTGGCGCACGGCGTCCGGGCCGTCGCCCGCCTCGCTGACGCGCAGGCTGAGGTCGTCGGCGGTCGAGCTGCCGGTGTAGCCGTGGTCCGCCTCGCAGTTGGGGTCGCCGCAGGCCGCGGGCTCCAGGTCGATGCGGGAGACGGCGCCCCAGCCGATGGTCAGGACGACCTCGCGGGGCAGCGCGCCGGGCACGTACTTCTCGGGGTTGGCGACGACGCGGCTGACGACGACCGACGAGATGCGGCCGATCTTGACCGACTCGGTGGAGGTGGTCGCGTACGGCGTCGGGGAGGTGCTGTCCGCCGCCTGCTCGTCGGTGTGGCTGACGATGAAGCGCGTGCCGGTCAGGACGAGGACCGTGACGTGCCGACGCACTTCGTTCGCGTCGAACGTGGTCTCCTGGTGGACCAGATACGACCCGATGGCCTCGCCGCCGATCGCGGCCTCCACCGCCTCGGCCACGAGGGCCGGGTAGTAGCCGCTGCGCTCGATCGCCGCGCGCAGCCCCTGGGTCGTCGTACCGGTCTTTGCCATGCCCTCCATCCTACGGCCCGGCGCGGGGCGCACGGTGCCCCGTGGCGGCCCCGGCGGCCCGCGGGCGCGCTCGGGCGGTCCGGTCAGTACCCGGGGAGGGTGCGCGGCCCGAGATCGTCGCGGGCGGGCGGGGGCGCGAGCCGCACGGAGGCGCCGAGCACGGAGAGGCCGCGCGGCGCGACGACCACGGGCTCCAGGGAGACGCCGACCACTTCGGGGTGGTCGTCGACGAGCCGCGAGACCCGCTGGAGCAGCTCTTCGAGGGCCGGGGTGTCCACGGGGGCCGAGCCGCGCCAGCCGAACAGGAGCGGAGCGGTCCGGATGGATCTGACCAGGGAGCCCGCCTCCCTGTCGGTGACGGGGACGAGTCGGTGGGCGGTGTCGCCGAGCAGTTCGGAGGCGGCGCCCGCGAGGCCGAAGGAGAGCACGGCGCCCGCCGCCGGGTCGATGACCGCGCGCACGACGGTGTCGACGCCGCGCGGGACCATCCCCTGGACGACCGGCCGCAGCTCGGCGGGCTTCCCGAAGAGGTCGGTCAACTCCTGGTAGGCCCTGCGCAGTTGCTCCTCGTCCGCGAGGTCGAGGCGGACACCGCCGAGGTCGGCGCGGTGGCGCAGGTGCGGGGCGGTGGTCTTCAGGGCGACGGGATAGCCGAGGGCGCGGGCGGCCTCGGCGGCCGCGTCCGGGTCGGGCGCGGGCAGGGCCTGGCGTACGGGGATGCCGTAGCGCCCGAGCAGCTCGTGGGCGTCGGCGGGGGCGAGCGTGGCGCCCCGGGGGTCGTCCTCACCTGCGAGCAGTGCGGTGATCCGCTCGGCGGCCCCGCTCTCGTCGATGTCCTCGTACTCGTGCACCTTCCCCGGTTCGGCGGCATCGCGCCGCCACTGCGCGTACTTGACCGCTTCGGAGAGTGCCCGTACGGCGCGCTCGGCGGCGGGGTAGGCGGGGATGCGGTGCTCCTCCGGAGGGACCGCGTCCGTCGTGGGCAGTTGTCCCGGCGGGCGGGACGGGTGGGCGTGATCCCCGTCGCCGAGTACCGGAACGGTGGCGTCCGGCCGGGTCCTGGTGGCGGCGGCCAGGGCGGACGCGAGCCCGCCGAGTTCGACGTGCACCACGGCGACGGGCTTCGCGGGACATCCGGCGGTCGCGGCGCGCAACTCCGTGGCGAGCGTCTCGGGGTCGGTGGCGCCCCCGTCCTCCCTGACCCAGGGGATCGCGTTGACGATCACCGCGTCGCACGCGTCGTCCGAGAGCGCCTGGGCGAGCGCCGCACGGAAGTCGGCCGGTGTGGCCCCCGTCGTGAGGTCGCGCGGGGTGAGCGGCCGCAGCCCGTCCGCCACGCACGCGTCGTAGGTGAGGAGCCCGAGGGACTCGGAGTTGCCGAGGATGGCCACGCGGGGGCCCTCGGGCAGCGGCTGGCCCGCGAGGAGCAGCCCCGCGTCGACCATCTCCGTGACCGTGTCGACGCGGATGACGCCCGCCTGGCGCAGCAGCGCGGAGACGGTGGCGTGCGGCAGGCGCGTGGGCTGCACCGCGTGCCCGGTCGGCGCGATGCCGCTGTGCCGGGCGCCCTGCACGACGACGAGGGGCTTGGCGGTCGCCGAACGGCGCGCGAGGCGGGTGAACTTGCGGGGGTTGCCGATGGTCTCCAGGTACATCAGCGTGACGTCGGTGTCCGGGTCCTCGTACCAGTACTGGAGGACATCGTTGCCAGAGACGTCCGCGCGGTTGCCCGAGCCGACGAACGTGGAGAGGCCCGCGCCGCGCCGGTGCAGTCCGGACAGCAGTGCGATGCCGATCGCGCCGGACTGCGTGAACAGGCCGATCCTGCCGCGCACCGGCCCCTCGGGCGCGAGCGAGGCGTTGAGCCGCACCTCCTCAGAGGTGTTGATGACTCCGAAGGCGTTCGGTCCGATGATGCGCATGCCGTACGACCGCGCCTGGCGCACCAGTTCGCGCTGCCGCTCGCGCCCCTCGGCACCGCTCTCGGCGTAGCCGGCGGAGATCACCACGAGCCCCTGCACGCCCCGCTCGCCGCACTCGGCGACGACCTGGGGCACCCGCTCCGCGGGCACGGCCACGACCGCGAGGTCGACCGGCTCGCCCGGGTCGATGTCCCGCACGGAGCGGTGGGCGGGCACCCCGTCGATCGTGCCGCCGTCGTCGAACTCGCCGTTCACCGCGTACAGCCGCCCGGCGTATCCGGCCTCCTGGAGGTTGCGCAGCACGCTGCGGCCCACCCCGCCGGGGGTCCGGCCCACGCCGACCACGGCGACCGAGCGGGGCGTCAGGAGCCGCTGCACGGACCGCGCCTCGGCACGGTGCTCGCGGGCGCGCTGCACGGCGAGCGAGCGGTCGGTCGGCTCCAGGTCGAACTCCAGGCGTACGACGCCGTCCTCGAAGCTGCGCTTCTGCTGGTAGCCCGCGTCGGTGAACACCTTGATCATCTTGGTGTTGGCGGGCAGCACCTCGGCCGCGAAGCGGCGGATGCCGCGCTCCCTGGCGACGGCCGCGATGTGTTCGAGGAGCGTGGAGGCCACTCCCCTGCCCTGGTGGGCGTCCTGCACGAGGAAGGCGACCTCGGCCTCGTCCGCGGGCGCGCTGGCGGCCATGCCGCGGTCGTCGATGCGGTCGTAGCGCACGGTGGCGATGAACTCGCCGCCCACCGTCGCCGCGAGCCCCACCCGGTCCACCTGGTCGTGGTGGGTGAACCGGCGCACGTCCTTGGCGGAGAGGCGGGGGTAGGGGGCGAAGAACCGGTAGTACTTCGACTCGTCGGAGACCTGCTCGTAGAAGCTGACCAGACGGTCCGCGTCCTCGGCCGTGATGGGCCTGATCCGGGCGGTGCCCCCGTCGCGCAGCACCACATCGGCTTCCCAGTGGGCGGGATAGTCGTGCCGCTCCTGCTGATCCGACGGGCTCTGCATGGGGCCAGGGTACGGGTCGCGCGCCCGCCGGGGCCGGGGCAGGCTAGGACAGGTCGAAAGGCGGTCGGGAGCGGGACGTACGTCCGGCAGAGCACCCGTGACGGCATGAGACACTGGTCTAGACAAGTGTGAGACACCTGGAAGGGCAGCAACACATGGCTGAGCGCCGCGTCAACGTCGGCTGGGCCGAGGGCCTTCACGCCCGACCCGCCTCCATCTTCGTCCGCGCGGCCACGGCCGCCGGCGTCCCCGTGACGATCGCCAAGGCCGACGGCGACCCGGTCAACGCCGCCTCGATGCTCGCGGTGCTCGGCCTGGGCGCCCAGGGCGGCGAGGAGATCGTGCTCGCCTCGGACGCCGAGGGTGCGGACGCCGCTCTCGACCGTCTGGCGAAGCTCGTCGCCGAGGGCCTCGAGGAGCTTCCGGAGACGGTCTAGGACACGTTCCCTGAAATACGTCGATGGGGTCACCCGGAATTCCGGGTGACCCCATCGACGTATTTCAGGGGAAAACCATCGGGCGCGCGGGGCACACGGAGATAAGCCCACACGGGGATAAGCCTCGAGAACACCGGAACACCGGAACACGGGAACACCGGAACACGGGAACACCGGAACACGGGAACACCGGAACAGCTGGAGAAGGCCTGACCGAAAGGACTCTTCCCTGTATACGGCGTCCGTGTTAATTCGGGAGCGCCACCGTGTTTACGGCACGTTGCGCTTCCCTCACGCTTGCGCCCCGCGCCGCGGGGCGCAACCGGTGCGCGCCCCTGACCCGTTCCGCGTGCGCCGCGGTCAGCGACCTGGCGCGCTCCGCGTCCCCGCGGGCCACCGCGTCGACGATCGCCGCCCGTTCGGACCACGACTCCGTGGAGGCGGCCCCCTCCCCCATGGCGTACATCCAGTCGATCTTGCGCCGGAGCTGGCCGAGCAGCGCGACGAGACCGGGCCCGTCGGACGCCTGGGCGAGCGTCTCGTGGAACCAGCCCACCAGGGAGCGCAGATCCTCCCCCTGGTCCCGCCGTGCGCGCTCCTGGCCGAGCCTGACCAGGCCGCGCAGCACCTTGAGGTGCGCCTCGGTGCGGTGCTGCGCGGCGCGCGCCGCGGCGAGCGGCTCAAGCAGCGCCCGCATCTCCAGGAGATCGGCCGCCTCCCGCTCGGTGGGCTCGGCCACGCACGCGCCCGCGTGCCTGCGGGTGACCACGAATCCCTCGGCCTCCAGGGTGCGCAGCGCCTCGCGCACGGGAACGCGGGAGACTCCGTAGCGCCGCGCGAGGAGTTCCTCGGTGAGGCGGCCGCCCCGTTCATGGACGCCGGAGACGATGTCGTCCCGGATGGCCGTGCAGACCGATTGCGCGGGAATGCGCATGACCCCACCTCCGCCTTAATCCCCGCGCAACGCGGTCGATTGACGCTCGCCGTTCGACTCTATTGCAGGGCGCCGGAATTTCCGACGGCGGACCGAAATCCATGGATCTCTTTTGGCCAAGCGCGGCGGTGTCCCGGAAACGGCGAAAGCCCCGGCTCGGTGAGCCGGGGCTTTCGGTGCGTCGCTGGGGGGGGCGGGTCAGACGTTGACGCCGTGCCCGCGCAGGTACGCGATGGGGTCCATGTCCGAGCCGTAGTCGGCGCCGGTGCGGGCCTCGAAGTGGAGGTGGGGGCCACTGGAGTTGCCGGTGGAGCCCGAGAGGCCTATCTGCTGGCCCGGGGTGACCGTCTGGCCGACGGTGACGCCGAGGGACGACATGTGGCCGTACTGGGTGTACGTGCCGTCGTTCATCTTGATGACCACGTTGTTGCCGTAGGCACCGCCCCAGCCCGCCTCGACGACGGTGCCGGAGCCGACCGCGTGGACCGAGGTGCCGGAGGCGGCGTGGAAGTCGATGCCGGTGTGGCTGCCGGAGGACCACATGGCGCCGCCGGTCTGGTAGCCCGTCGAGACGTACGAGCCGGAGATCGGGGCGACGTAGGTGTTCAGCCGCTTGCGCTCGGCCTCGCGGGCGGCGCGCTCCTTGGCCTCGCGCTCCTCCTTGGCCTTGGCCTTCGCCTTGGCCTCGGCCTTGCGCTTCTCCTCGGCCGCCTTCTTCTTGGCGGCCTCTTCGGCCTTCTTCGCGGCGGCGGCGTCGTCGGCGGCCTGCTTCTGTGCGGCAGCCTGGGCGTCGACGCTCTCGGCGAGCGAGTCACCCACGGAGATGGCCTGGGTGAGGCCGGTGTGCTCGACGGCGGCGTCCTCGGCGGCGAGCGCCGGAGCGGCGAGGCCTCCGATGACACCGGTGGTGGTGAGCGCGGCGACGCCAGCTACGTTCGCGGTGGTACGCGTGAGGCGGCTCGGGCGACGGTGCTTCCCGGTGGCACGGGTGAACGCCATGAAGCGGCTGATCCTTTCCTTCCTTCTCGCCTACCGGGTTAGCTGACGGGTTCGGAGCAGGAAGGTCTCCTACGAGTTCCTCACCTCTCGGCAAGGTTCCCGATTCACCCCAAGGGACGTGTGGGTCCCCGGCTCCCCTGGCTCGCGCCATGCGGGGACTCGGCGATGACTGTCCGGTGCCGCGGATGCGACGTACTGCGTGACGGACAGCCGGATTGAAGCTAAACGGACCGTCTTTCAATCGACAAACAGAACTAGCTTTTTGTAGCGCACGCCACAGGGCAGACAGGCAACCTCCATACGAATTCGGACATATAGGGACCCCGGTGACCACTTCGGTCGCCGGGGTCCCCCTATGTCCTGACCGTCCCTCAGCTTCAGGAGCTTCGGGACGGTCGTCCGTCAGCTCGTGACAACCGTCACTTCGCCGATCCCGAGCGCCCTGACGGGCTCCTCGATCTCTTCGGCGTCGCCGACCAGGACCGTCACCAGACGGTCCTCCGGGAAGGCGTTCACGACGGCGGCAGTGGCCTCCACGGTGCCGGTGGCTGCGAGCTGCCGGTACAGCTGCGCCTGGAAGTCGTCCGGCAGGTGCTGCTCGACCTGGTCGGCGAGGGTGGCCGCCACGGAGGCCGCCATCTCGTACTTGAGCGGGGCCACGCCCACCAGGTTCTGCACGGCCACGTCCCGCTCGGCGTCCGTGAGGCCCTCGGCGGCCAGCGTGCGCAGCACCTTCCAGAGGTCGTCGAGCGCGGGGCCCGTGGACGCCGTGTCGACCGAACCGCTGATCGCGAGCATCGCCGCGCCGGAGCCGTCCGGCGCGGAGCGCAGCACCTGGCCGAACGCCCGTACGCCGTAGGTGTATCCCTTCTCCTCGCGCAGGACGCGGTCCAGACGCGAGGTGAGGGTGCCGCCCAGGCAGTACGTGCCGAGCACCTGGGCGGGCCAGACGCGGTCGTGCCGGTCGGCGCCGATGCGGCCGATCAGGAGCTGCGTCTGCACCGCTCCGGGGCGGTGCACGATGACGACCCGGCCCGTGTCGTCGGCGGTCACCGGGGGCACCGGGCGGGGCTGTGCCGTGTCGCCCGTCCAGGCGCCCACGGTGTCCGCGAGGACGGCGTCCAGGTCCGTGCCCGTGAGGTCGCCGACCACGACGAGGGTGGCCGTCGCGGGCCTGACGTGCTTCTCGTAGAAGGCGCGTACGGCCGCGGAGTCGATGGCGGCGACCGTCTCCTCGCTGCCCTGGCGCGGCCGCGACATGCGCGCGGTCGCCGGGAACAGCTGCCGGGAGAGCTCCTTGGCGGCGCGGCGGGCCGGGTTGGCCGCCTCGTGCGGGATCTCGTCAAGGCGGTTGGCCACCAGGCGCTCGATCTCGCTGTCCGCGAAGGCCGGGGCCCGCAGCGCGTCGGCGAGCAGGCCGAGCGCCTTCGGCAGCCGGGAGACCGGGACTTCGAGCGACACGCGTACGCCCGGGTGGTCGGCGTGCGCGTCGAGGGTGGCGCCGCAGCGGTCGAGCTCGGCGGCGAACTCCTCGGCGGAGTGCTTGTCGGTGCCCTCGTTGAAGGCCCTCGCCATGATGGTGGCGACGCCGTCGAGGCCCGCGGGCTCGGCTTCGAGGGGCGCTTCGAGGTGGATCTCGACGGCGACGACCTGCTGCCCGGGGCGGTGGCAGCGCAGCACCGTGAGGCCGTTGGCGAGGGTGCCGCGCTCGGGGGCGGGGAAGGCCCAGGGCTTGGCGGTGCCCGCCTGGGGCTGCGGGTGGAACTGCATCGTTGCGGCCTCGGTCACTTCGCCGCCTCCTCGTTGTCAGCGTCCGCCGCGGACGCGTCCGCGTCGGCTCCGTCTTCATCGGCCTCGGGGGCCACCGGCTCGTAGACGAGCACCGCGCGGTTGTCGGGGCGCAGGCGGGCCTTGGCGACCTCCTGGACCTCCTCGGCGGTCACGTCGAGGACGCGCCCGACGGCGGTCAGGGCGAGCTGCGGGTCGCCGAACAGGACCGCGTACCTGCACAGTTCGTCGGCGCGGCCCGCGACCGTGCCGAGCCGGTCGAGCCACTCGCGCTCCAACTGCGCCTGGGCGCGCTCCATCTCCTCCGGAGTGGGGCCCTCCGCGGCGAAGCGGGCGAGCTCCTCGTCGACGGCCGCCTCGATCACGGGCACCTCGACGTCACCGGAGGTCTTCACGTCGAGCCAGCCCAGCGAGGGCGCGCCGGCCAGCCGCAACAGACCGAAGCCGGCCGCGACCGCCGTACGGTCACGGCGCACCAGGCGGTTGTAGAGCCGCGAGGACTCGCCGCTGCCGAGGACGGTGAGCGCCAGGTCCGCCGCGTCGCACGCGCGCGTGCCGTCCTCCGGCAGCCGGTAGGCGGCCATCAGGGCGCGGGCCGGGACCTCTTCCTCGACGACCTCGCGCAGCTGCTCGCCGATGCGCTCGGGCAGCGAACCGTCGCGCGGCGGCTGCTTGCCGTCGTGCGAGGGGATCGACCCGAAGTACTTCTCGACCCAGGCGAGCGTCTGCTCCGGGTCGATGTCGCCCACTACGGAGAGGACGGCGTTGTTGGGCGCGTAGTACGTACGGAAGAAGTTGCGGGCGTCTTCCAGGGTGGCCGCGTCCAGGTCGGCCATAGAGCCGATCGGCGTGTGGTGGTACGGGTGGCCCTCCGGGTACGAGAGAGCGGTCAGCTTCTCGAACGCCGTGCCGTACGGGACGTTGTCGTAGCGCTGGCGGCGCTCGTTCTTGACGACGTCGCGCTGGTTCTCCATGGACTCTTCGTCGAGCGCGGAGAGCAGCGAGCCCATCCGGTCGGCCTCCAGCCACAGGGCCAGCTCCAGCTGGTGGGCCGGCATCGTCTCGAAGTAGTTGGTGCGCTCGAAGCTGGTGGTGCCGTTGAGCGAACCGCCCGCCCCCTGCACCAGCTCGAAGTGGCCGTTGCCGTGCACCTGCGCGGAGCCCTGGAACATGAGGTGCTCGAAGAGGTGCGCGAGGCCGGTTCGCCCCTTGACCTCGTGACGGGAACCGACGTCGTACCAGAGGCAGACCGCGGCGACCGGGGTCAGGTGGTCCTCGGAGAGCACCACGCGCAGGCCGTTGGCCAGCCGGTGCTCGGTCGCTGTCAGGCCGCCGGAGCCGGCCTCGGCTGTGGCCGTGTGACCCATGGGCATGTACGTCCCCTCGATCGCTGAAACATTGCTGGTTCTGCCAGTCCTGACACTGTATGCAAGCGTGCCGACACCTGAGGAAGTTCCCGGTCCGCCCTCGGCGTAGTCGACGCGTGACAGCGGGCGTGGCGGACGCGTGGGAGCGGGCTGAAGTCGACGCGTGACAGCGGGCCCGGCCGACGCGTGACAGCGCCGGAACACGGGGCGTGGTCGGCGTTGTCAGTGGGACGGTCCACAATGGTCGGCGTCAGATCCCGCACTTGCTTGGTGAAGGAGCCGCAGCAGCGATGGCCCGCCGCAGCACGAAGACCCCGCCGCCCGACGACTCGTACGAGGAGAAGATCCTCGACATCGACGTCGTCGACGAGATGCAGGGCTCCTTCCTCGAGTACGCGTATTCGGTCATCTACTCCCGCGCCCTGCCGGACGCCCGCGACGGCATGAAGCCGGTGCACCGGCGCATCGTCTACCAGATGAACGAGATGGGCCTGCGCCCCGACCGCGGCTATGTGAAGTGTGCCCGTGTCGTGGGTGAGGTCATGGGTAAGCTGCACCCCCATGGCGACGCGTCGATCTACGACGCCCTGGTCCGCATGGCCCAGCCCTTCTCGATGCGCCTGCCCCTGGTGGACGGCCACGGCAACTTCGGCTCGCTCGGCAACGACGACCCGCCGGCCGCCATGCGGTACACCGAGTGCAAGATGGCCGACGCCACCTCCCTGATGACGGAGTCGATCGACGAGAACACGGTCGACTTCGAGCCGAACTACGACGGCCAGGAGAGGGAACCCACCACCCTCCCGGCCGCGTACCCGAACCTGCTGGTCAACGGCTCGTCGGGCATCGCGGTCGGCATGGCGACGAACATGCCGCCGCACAACCTCGGCGAGGTCATCGCCGCCGCCCGGCACCTGATCAAGCACCCGGGCGCCGACCTCGAGACGCTGATGAGGTTCGTGCCGGGCCCCGACCTGCCCACGGGCGGCCGGATCGTCGGCCTGAGCGGCATCAAGGACGCGTACGAATCGGGCCGCGGCACCTTCAAGACCCGCGCGACGGTCTCCGTGGAGAACGTGACGGCGCGCCGCAAGGGCCTGGTCGTCACCGAACTGCCGTTCACCGTCGGCCCGGAGAAGGTGATCTCCAAGATCAAGGACCTGGTCGGCTCGAAGAAGCTCCAGGGCATCGCCGACGTCAAGGACCTCACCGACCGCGCGCACGGCCTGCGCCTCGTCATCGAGATCAAGAACGGCTTCGTCCCCGAGGCCGTCCTGGAGCAGCTCTACAAGCTGACGCCGATGGAGGAGTCCTTCGGCATCAACAACGTGGCGCTGGTGGACGGTCAGCCGCTCACCCTCGGCCTCAAGGAGCTCCTGGAGGTCTATCTCGACCACCGCTTCGACGTGGTGCGCCGCCGCAGCGAGTTCCGCCGCACCAAGAAGCGCGACCGGCTGCACCTGGTCGAGGGGCTCCTGGTCGCCCTCCTGGACATCGACGAGGTCATCCGCCTCATCCGCTCCAGCGACAACTCCGCGCAGGCCAAGGAGCGCCTGATGGAGCGCTTCTCGCTGAGCGACATCCAGACGCAGTACATCCTGGACACCCCGCTGCGCCGGCTCACCAAGTTCGACCGCATCGAGCTGGAGTCCGAGCGCGACAAGCTCAACGGCGAGATCGACGAGCTGACCGGCATCCTCGACTCGGACACCGAGCTGCGCAAGCTGGTCTCCGCGGAACTGGCCGCCGTCGCCAAGAAGTTCGGCAACGACCGGCGCACGGTGCTCCTGGAGTCGGCGGGCACCCCCGTGGCGGCGACCTCCCTTCAGGTCGCCGACGACCCGTGCCGGGTGCTCCTGTCGTCGACGGGCCTGCTCGCCCGCACGGCCAACGGCGAGCCCTTCGCGGACGGCGACGCCAAGCGCGTCAAGCACGACGCGATCGTCTCCGCGGTGCCCGCGACGGCCCGCGGCGAGGTGGGCGCCGTCACCTCCGAGGGACGCCTGCTGCGCCTGGCCGTGGTGGACCTCCCGCAGCTTCCGGAGACGGCGGGCGCGCCCAACCTCTCCGGCGGAGCGCCCGTCTCCGAGCTGCTCCCCCTGGAAGGGGACGAGAAGCTGATCTGTCTGATGACGCTCGACGAGTCGTCGCCGGGCCTCGCGCTCGGCACCGAGCAGGGCGTCGTCAAGCGGGTGGTCCCCGACTATCCGTCCAACAAGGAGGAGTTGGAGGTCATCACCCTCAGGGACGGTGACCGGATCGTCGGCGCCGCCGAGCTGCGCACCGGCGAGGAGGACCTGGTCTTCATCACGGACGACGCCCAGCTGCTGCGCTACCAGGCCTCCCAGGTCCGCCCGCAGGGCCGCCCGGCCGGCGGCATGACGGGCATCAAGCTCGCCGACGGCGTGAAGGTCATCTCCTTCACCGCGGTGGACCCGGCGGTGGACGCGGTCGTCTTCACGGTCGCGGGCTCCCGCGGCACGCTCGACGACTCGGTGCAGACGACGGCGAAGCTCACGCCGTTCGACCAGTACCCGCGCAAGGGCCGCGCCACGGGCGGTGTGCGCGTGCAGCGGTTCCTGAAGGGCGAGGACTGTCTGAGCTTCGCCTGGGCGGGCCCCACGCCGCCGCACGCGGCCCAGCGCAACGGCACCCCGGCCGAGCTCCCGGAGGTCGACCCGCGCCGTGACGGCTCGGGCGTCTCCCTCGCGAAGCCGGTGGCGGCGGTGGCGGGGCCGGTGTAGTCCGCCCGCCCCGGCGCTACTCCGCCGCGGAGGTCTCCTCGGCCTCCTGGACGTACCGCAGTACGCCCCACATGCCCTGCTCGTCGGCCTGTGGGGCGTAGTCGCGACAGGCCTCGAGCTCCTTCTCCAGGGCCGGTACGTCGACGCCGGAGCCGATGAGTACGAGCTGGGTCAGCCGGGGTTCCGCAGGAGCCCAGGGCTGGGGGTAGAAGCGCAGGAACCGGCCCACGGCGTGCACCTCGTACCGGTTCATCGGGTCGGCGGGGCCGAAGTCGACGTACCCCTTGATGCGGTAGAGCCCTGCGGGCCTGCTGTCGAGCAGCGCCATCAAGGGGCGTGGCCCCAGGGGCACTTCGGAGGTGAAGGAGAGGCTTTCGTAGGCGGAGTGCAGGTGGTCGTGATGACCGCAGTGACAGTCGGCGCCGTCCCGACCCCCCTCGCACTCGACCGCGGCATCGGAACCCGTGTCTGCCGTGGCGGCATCGTCCCGCAGATCGTCGAAGGAGAGCTGCCCCACCCGCTCCCCCACGGGCGCGCGGTCGAAGAACAGCTCCACGTCGACGCGTCCGTACGAGGCGGCCACGACGGACGCGCGCCCCGCGAGCCCCCGCACCACGCCGAGCACGCGCTCCCGCTCCTCGCCCGCCACCCGGTCGCCCTTGTTGACCACGACGAGATCGGCGATGCCCAGATGCCGGTCGACCTCGGGGTGGCGCCCTCGGGTGGCGTCGAACTCGGCGGCGTCGACGACCTCGACGAGCCCGCCGTACACGATGTGCGGATTCTCGCTGGCGAGGAGCATCTTCACGAGCTCCTGCGGCTCGGCCAGCCCGCTCGCCTCGATGACGATGACGTCGATCCCCGCGGCGGGCCTGGCGAGTCGCTCCAGGTACTCGTCGAGCTCGCTCGCGTCCACCGCACAGCACAGGCATCCGTTGCCGAGCGAGACGGTCGAGTCCCCGAGCTGCCCCGCGACCGACATGGCGTCGATCTCGATCGAGCCGAAGTCGTTGACGATCGCCCCGATCCGGGTGCCGCCGCTGCGGTGCAGCAGATGGTTCAGCAGGGTCGTCTTGCCCGAACCGAGGAAACCGGCGAGGACGACGACCGGGATCTGCTGCTTGTTCACGTGGGCCTCTCGTGTCGACGCTCGTACGAATCGCGCCGGATCTCGTCGGGCCTCGTCGGACCTCATCGAATCCCGTACGACGATTGAAGACCGCCCCAGGATATGTGCGCGTAGAGGGGTCGCGGAGTGAACGATTGTTAGCGGCGCTCGCGGGGCACACATTGGGCACGGCGCCCGGATGTGCGACCACTGCTTCCTTCCGTGCGCCTCCTCTCCGCCTCCCCGCCGATCAGAGCCGCTCGGCACCCTGGGAGACGGCAAGCGCACCGCCCATCGCTCGCCGGTCCGCTCCCTGTCGACCCGCATCCCGACGACCGGCGGACGGTCGCCTATTCGGGGGGTTGACATGGCCACACGGAAATCTTGGACACGGGGGGTGGGTCCGGCCGCGACGGCAGGACTCTCGTTCGCGACCGGAACGTTCCTGCTGCTCCGCGGCAAGGGATGGCGCCGACTGGCGCACATCGAGGAACGCGAACGCCGCGCCGCCGAACACGAACGCCTGGCCCTGGCCGCCCAACGCAGAAACGCGGCCCTCACCGAACAGCACAGGCTCCACTTCGACCTGTTGTGCACGGCGATGGGGGATGCGTCGCTGGCGGCGGTCCTGGACACCTACGAGGGGAACGTGTCCCCCGAGCGGCAGCGACAGTTCCTGTTCGCCAACGCGTTGTACATCAACGCACTGCACGCCCACCGCATCGGAGCCTCAAGTCTGCACGAGCTCTACGGCCACCTTCGGGTGATGTGCCAGAACCCGATCTTCCGGGAGTACTGGGATGCCACGCGCCATCATCGCGCGAGCCTGGACCGGTCATCCGATGAGGCCAAGGTGGGACGGATGGTGGATCAGCTGACCCGGGAGCTGGACAGCGCCGATACCGACGAGTGGTGGGTCGTCGGCGAACCTCCGTCCGAGTAGGGCCAGTTGGACTACTTCGAGCCAACACCTCCAACAATGAACAGCTACCCTGGCCCCGCCTTACCCTCTACTGACCCCAAGGACCGGGATCACCTTGAAGATCGTGCGCCGCATCGGTGCGTCTCCGCGTGAGCGAGGCAGCCAGACGGGGCAGACCTGCCCCGATATTTTCGAACTCACCGACGGCAGCTTCGCAGTAATCGGGACAGACAGGACCGACCTCCTGGACAGCGAACTGCCCGCCGACGCCGCACGAGCCGACTACGAACGCATCGTCGTCATCAGCAGGGAGACACTGATCCGCGCCAGGGGAGACATCCCAGAAGCCTGAGGCGCCCCGGCCGCGCTACTCTCCCGGCTCCACGCAAGGACCCAGAAGCTCACGAGCAAGGTTGCCGGGGGAGCGATGTCTCGTCATGACAGAGGGCGTTCGGCGGCGTCCATCGCCGTGTGGGCCGTGGCGATCGCTGCGGGAATCGCCCTCACGGGCGCCCTTTCCGTCGTCATCAGCGGCTGGCTCATTCGCGGTGTGGAGATAGCCAACGACGACAGACGGACAGCGCAGGAACGCAGCGCTCTGGGCGACTACTTCGGCGGAGTGAGCGCTGTCTTCTCCGGGCTGGCGCTGCTGCTCCTCGTCGTCACGCTGGTGATGCAACAGCGAGAGCTACGGATGCAACGCCAGGAGCTCTCCTTCCAGCGCGCCGAACTGGCCTCGTCGCGCACCGCGCTGCACCGAGCGTCGGAGGCGGACCTGCGCTCGCTCCACATGCAGTTGACCCATATGGCGATGGAGGACCCCTCACTCGGAGAGGTGTGGAACGACTTCCCCGGCGACAGCGCAACCGTGGCCCGCCAGAACCTCTTTGCGAATCTGACGTTCAACCATCTGGTACTCATGCACAGTTGGGGCGGGTACTCGGACGCCACACTGCTCGTCCACGCCCGGAACATGCTGGCGGGCGAGGCATTCCGCAGATACTGGAACGCCTCGCGGGCGACGAAGAGCGGCCTCCCGCCCGATAGTGCCGAGGGGCACGTCTTTCGCGTGTTCGAAGAGGCACTGGAAGAGGAACGCCGGGGAACTCCCCCGGCGCCCTCGTGAGCAGTGCTCCCCCAGCCAGTCGTAAAGGGCGGGCGATACGGACTACGCCATCTCGCCGCCGGCGGGCTCAGGTACCGCAACCGGCGGCGCCTCCCCCACATACCGCGCCGCAGGCCGAATGATCTTCGAATCCCGCGCCTGTTCCAGGATGTTGGCGCTCCAGCCCACCACCCGCGCCGCGGCGAACGTCGGCGTGAACATCTCACGCGGCAGGCCGCACAGCTCCATGACGACGCCCGCGTAGAACTCCACGTTCGTGTGCAGTTCGCGCCCCGGCTTCAGCTCCGCCAGGATCGCCTCCACCTGCCGCTCCACCTCGACCGCGAACTCCACCATGTCGCCGCCGAACTGCCCCGCGATGCCCCGCAGCATGCGCGAGCGCGGGTCCTCGGTGCGGTAGACGGGGTGTCCGAAGCCCATGATGCGGTCGCCCGCGAGCACCCGTTCGCGGATCCAGCCGTCGATGCGGTCGGGCGTGCCGATCGCGTCGAGCGTGTCGAGCGCCCGGCTCGGCGCCCCGCCGTGCAGAGGACCGGACAGCGCGCCGACCGCACCCACCAGGCACGCCGCCACATCCGCACCGGTCGACGTGATGACCCGCGCCGTGAACGTTGACGCGTTGAAGCCGTGATCAATGGTCGAGATCAAGTACTGCTCGATCGCCCGGCCCCGGGCGGCATCCGGCTCCGAACCGGTCATCATGTACAGGTAGTTGGCGGCGTACGACAGATCGTCGCGCGGCTCGACGGGTTCGAGGCCCTGCCCGAGCCGGTAGAGCGCCGTGAGCAGGGTCGGCACCACCGCGGCCGCGGCCAGGGCGTCCTCACGTCGCCGGTCGTCGTCGATGTCGTACACCGGGCGGAAGCCCTTCGACGCCCCGAAGAGCGACAGGGCGGTGCGCAGCCCGGAGAGCGGTCCCGACAGCACGCTGGCCCTGGCGATGGCGGGCAGCGCGTCACGCACCTCGTCGGACAGGTGCCGCAGCCGCGCGGTCCGCGCGGCGAAGGCGGCGCTCTGGTCGGCGTCCGGCAGCTCGCCGTGGAACATCAGATGCCATACGTCCTCGAAGCTGCGGCGCTGCGCGAGCTCGACGGCCGAGTACTGGCGGTAGTGGTAGAAGCCTTCGTACCCCCTGACGTCTCCGAGTTCCGTCTCGGTGACGACGACACCGGCGAGTCCTCGCGGGACCTCGACCGGCTCGGCGGGGGTGGCGGCGGAACCATTGATCGGCATGTTCTTCCTCGACTTCCTCCCTGGACTTGATTTGACTGTCCATGATTGACTAAATGCCTGTCAATATTGATTGAATCAATATGCAAGTCCAGTCGTCAGGATGCGGATACGGTGACGCCCATGACGGATCAAGGAACCCCGCACGGGGGTCGGCGGCTCAGCACCAAGGAGGCCGCCGAGCTGCTCGGCGTGAAGCCCGAGACCGTGTACGCGTACGTGAGCCGCGGCCAGCTCAGCAGCAGCCGCGGCGCCGGCTCACGGGGCAGCACCTTCGACGCCAAGGAGGTCGAGGCGCTGGCCCGCAGGAACAGACGGGAACCCGCCGCCCCGACCACCGCCAACGAACTCTCCGTACGCACCCGGATCACGTTGATCGACAAGGA
The DNA here is from genome assembly GCF_044744425.1 of Streptomyces sp. NPDC087300. Classification (NCBI taxonomy): domain Bacteria; kingdom Bacillati; phylum Actinomycetota; class Actinomycetes; order Kitasatosporales; family Streptomycetaceae; genus Streptomyces; species Streptomyces sp. NPDC087300. The sequence continues at coordinate 192,323 of NZ_JBIUYI010000010.1, read as the reverse complement.
CCGCTACTACTTCCGCGGCGTCGACGCCGCGCAGCTCGCTCTGACCCACTCCTACGAAGAGGTGGCCGAGTGGCTGTGGACCGGTGCCCTGCGCCCCGGCATCACCTTCACCGCCCCCAAGGAGACCGTCGCCACGGCCCGCCGCGCCGTGAACGCCCTGCCCGAGCACAGCGGTCCGACGGACCGGCTGCGGGTCGCCGCGATCTCCGCCGCGACCGCCGACCCGCTCCGCTTCGACCTCTCCGAAGAGGCGGTCATCGGCACCGGGCGCTCCTTGATCCCCACCCTGGTCGCCGCGCTCCCGCCGGTCCTGTCCGGCCACCGCGACGAAGGCCCGCTGGCGCGGCGCCTGTGGGCGCGGCTGACGGGCCGCAAGCCCGACGCGGCCAGCCTGCACGCCCTGGACACCGCCCTCGCGCTGCTGGTCGACCACGACCTCGCCGCCTCGACCCTCGCCGTCCGCGTCGCCGCCTCCGCGCGCGCCCACCCCTACGCGGCGGTGTCGGCCGGACTCGGCGTCCTGGAGGGCCCCTTGCACGGCGCGGCGAGCGGTATGGCCCACCGCATGCTCCTCGACGTGCTCGACCGGGGCAACGCCACACCCGTGATCGCCGACGAGCTGCGCGCGGGACGCCGCGTCCCCGGCCTCGGCCACCGCCTCTACCCGGGTGAAGACCCGCGCGCACAGGCGCTGTTCGGCCTCCTGGAGGAGCTTCCTTCGGCCGGCCCCGCCCTGGCCGCGGCCCGCGACGTGGTGGCCACCACCGCCCGCCACACGAACCTGCACGCCAACGTCGACCTCGCCCTCGCCGTCCTCAGCGCCTCCTCGGGAATGCCCGCGGAAGCAGGCGAGACGATCTTCGCGGTGGCCCGTACGGCGGGCTGGATCGCCCATGCCCTGGAGGAGTACGACGAACGGCCGCTGCGGATGCGCCCCAGCGGCCAGTACGTGGGGGCGCGGCCGCCGCAACCCTTGCCGACCTCGTCGTCGTCCTTCGACGAGGCGTGAACGACCTGGGGGGGGAAGCGCGGGTTAGGCTCGCCTGCGTGAGTACGTGCGCCACCGCATCGCGGGACCTGAACGAGCCGCTCGCGGGGACCGCCGCCACCGCCAGGACATGGCTCCTCCTCGAACAACCTGGCCCCTGGGGCGCCAAGGCGCTGACCTCCAGCCATCTCGATCCGGAGGTCGGCCGCGCCCTGGAGGCGGCCGCGGAGGGCACCGGCGTGCGCGTCGCGCTCATCCGCCGCCCCGGCAGGCACGCCGACTGCCACGCACCCACCCGGCACCAGGTGTACGTCGCCCACACCGCGCCGGGCCGCACCTGGCTGCGCGGTCAAGTGATCGATGACCCGCGGCAGTTGCTGGACCTGGACCTCACCGCCCTCGGCGCCGGCGAGCACGGCGGGTTCGGCACCCCGCACACGGGAGCCCCGCTCGCCCTCGTCTGCACCAACGGCAAGCGCGACCGCTGCTGCGCCCTGCTCGGCAGGCCCCTCGCCGCCGAACTCACCTCGCTCGGCGAGGAAGGCGCCTGGGAGGTCACTCACCTGGGCGGCCACCGCTTCTCGCCCACGCTGCTCGTGCTGCCGTACGGATACGCGTACGGCAGGACCGGGGCGAGCGCCGTCAAGGAGATCCTCGCGGCGGTCCGCGCGGACCGCGTCGTCACCGAAGGGTGCCGGGGCAGCTCCGCCTGGGAGCGCCCCGGACAGGCCGCCGAGCTGGCCGTGCGCACCTCGACGGGCGAGACCGCCGCGGGCACCCTGAGCGTCGTGCACACGGACGGTGCGGCCCCGCGCTGGCAGGTGACCGTCGCCCACGCGGACGGCCGCCGCTGGCGGGTCCTCGTCGCCCAGGGAGCCTCCCTTCCGGCCCGCCCGGAGAGCTGCGGCGGCATGCCGGGGTCTCCGGCGCGGATGGACGTGACGGCGGTGCGGGAGATCACGGACGAGGCGACGGAGCGCGTATCGCTCGCTCCGTAGACGTCTGGCTGTCTCCCGTAGACGTCTGGTCGTCTCCGTAGACGTCTGCCTGGCTCCGTGGGGACGTCCGCCGCGCCGGACGCCGTGGGCGGCCGCAGGGCCGGACGCCGTGGGCGGCCGCAGGGCCGCCGGACCGAAGGACCGCGGCTGCGGACGGCTGCCACGAGCGCCACCGGGCTCCCCACGAGATCCCCGCCACAGTCACTACGGAGGAGGCCGCCCACGGCCGTACCGTTCGTAATCATGAGCCCGACCTCCCCCGCGCGACGCCGCCGCCTCGGCCTGCCCCGGCGCGTGTTCTCGCAGGTCCTGCTGATGCAGCTGGCGATCGCCGCCGGGGTCGCGGTGCTCGCCACGGGGCTCTTCCTCGCGCCGCTCAGCGACCAGCTCGACGACCAGGCGATGCGTCGGGCGCTCGCCATCGCGCAGACGACGGCGGCCCAGCCCGGAATCGCCGAGGATCTGGGCTCCACGACGGCCGAGCCTGAGGGGCCCGTGCAGGCCGCGGCCGACCGGATCCGGCGGGCCAGCGGCGCCGAGTACGTCGTGATCATGAACAAGGACGGCGTGCGCTGGTCCCACACCGATCGCGCCCAGATCGGCAAGGTCGTCTCGACCGACCCCAGCGACGCGCTCGCGGGCCACGAGGTCATGGAGATCGACAACGGCACCCTGGGGCGCTCGGCACGCGGCAAGGTGCCACTGCGGGACGCCGAGGGACACATCGTGGGCGCCGTCTCCGTAGGCATCGAATACGACAGCGTGCGCGCTCGCCTGGTGCACTCCATCCCCGGGCTGCTCGCCTACGCGGGCGGGGCGCTCGCGGTCGGCGCGCTCGCCGCGTATCTGATCTCCCGCAGGGTGCACAAGCAGACGCGTGACCTCGCCTTCTCGGACATCTCCGCGCTGCTCGCGGAGCGCGAGGCCATGCTGCACGGCATCCGCGAGGGCGTCGTGGCCCTGGACCGGGAGGGCAGGATCCGGCTGCTCAACGACGAGGCGCAGCGCCTCCTGGGCCTCGACGGCGAGGCCATCGGGCAGCCGCTGGACGAGGCCCTCGGCGAGGGGCGCACGACCGACGTGCTCGCCGGGCGGGTCACCGGCACCGATCTTCTGACCGTGCGCGGTCAGCGCGTCCTGATCGCCAACCGCATGCCCACCGACGACGGAGGCGCCGTCGCCACCCTGCGCGACCGCACGGAACTGGAGCAGCTCGGCCGCGAGCTCGACTCCACCCGCGGCCTGATCGACGCCCTGCGCGCCCAGGACCACGAACACGCCAACCGCATGCACACCCTCCTCGGCCTGCTCGAACTGGAGATGTACGAGGAGGCCGCGGAGTTCGTCGGCGAGGTGGCGGGCGCTCACCGGGTGACCGCCGAGCAGATCACCGAGAAGATCCGTGATCCGCTCCTCGCGGCCCTCCTGGTCGGCAAGGCCACGGTCGCCGCGGAGCGCGGCGTCGCCCTCGACGTGCCGCGTGACACCGCGCTCCCGGACCGGCTCGTCGACCCGGGCGGTCTGGTCACGATCGTCGGCAACCTGGTCGACAACGCACTCGATGCCGCCGCGGGCACCCGCCACGCACGCGTGGAGGTCGCTCTGCGCACCGAGGGCCGTGCCGTCGTCCTACGGGTGCGGGACACCGGACCCGGAGTCCCCGCAGGACAACGCGAGACGATCTTCACCGAGGGCTGGACCACCAAGGAGCCCCCGGCACACGGCAAGCGCGGCATCGGCCTCGCCCTGGTGCGCAGGCTCGCCGAACGGCAGGGCGGCAGCGCCCGGGTCGGCGAGGCACCCGAGGGCGGCGCCGAGTTCACCGTCGTCCTGCCCGAAGCGCTCACCGAGCCCGAGCTCGCCACCACGGAGGAAGCACGATGATCGAGGTCCTGGTCGTGGACGACGACGTCCGGGTCGCGGACGTCAACGCCGCCTACGTGGCGAAGATCCCCGGCTTCCGGGTGGCCGCGAAGGCGCACAACGCCGCCGAGGCGCTCCGGCTCGTCGAGGACGTCCCCGTGGACCTGGTCCTGCTGGACCACTACCTGCCGGACGAGACCGGCCTCTCGGTCGTACGTACGTTGCGTGAGCGCGGCCACCAGGCCGACGTGATCATGGTGACCGCCGCGCGCGACGTCGCCACGGTGCAGGCAGCGATGCGGCACGGCGCGCTCCAGTACCTGGTCAAGCCGTTCTCCTACGCGGGCCTGCGCGCCAAGCTCGACGCGTACGCGACGCTGCGCCGCACCCTGGACGGCGGCGGCGAGGCCGAGCAGGCCGAGGTCGACCGGATCTTCGGCGCCCTCTCGGCGACCACGGCGCCCGACCTGCCCAAGGGGCACTCCCCCACCACGGCGGAGCTGGTGCGCAGGGCCCTGATGGCCGCTGAGGGGCCGCTCTCCGCCCAGGAGCTGGCGGACCACACCCGGCTGAGCCGTCAGACGGCACAGCGCTATCTGAAGCTCCTGGAGCGCGCGGGCCGGGTCAGGCTGAGCCTCAAGTACGGCGACACCGGGCGCCCGGAGCACCGCTACGAGTGGGCAGCGAGCGTCTAGGCGCCCCGGCTGCCCTCCCGAAGCAGCCACCACTCAGGAACGCCGGGCCGGAGAGGGAATCGTTACGCCGCTCCGGCGCCGGTGAGCGAGCGCACCTCGGTCTCCGCGTGCTTGGCCTCGTCCGCGGGCTCCCGCGAGGTCAGGGTGCCGAGCCACCCGGCGAGAAAGCCCAGCGGGATGGAGACGAGACCGGGGTTCTCCAGCGGGAAGTACTGGAAGTCCAGGCCGGGGAAGAGCGAGTCGGGCCCCCCGGAGACCACCGGTGACAGCACGACCAGCGTGAGCGCGGGCAGCAGTCCCCCGTACACCGACCACACCGCGCCCCGCGTGGTGAAGTTCCGCCAGAACAGCGAGTAGAGCAGCACCGGCAGGTTCGCGGACGCGGCGACCGCGAAGGCGAGGCCCACCAGGAACGCCACGTTGAGGTCGCGGGCGAGCAGCCCGAGCCCGATCGCGAGCACACCGATCCCGGCCGCGGCGACCCGCGCCACGGCCACCTCGCCGCGCGGCTTCGCGTTCCGCCTCCGCAAGGAGGCATACAGGTCGTGGGCCACGGACGCCGAGGAGGCGAGCGTGATCCCGGCGACCACGGCGAGGATCGTGGCGAAGGCGATCGCGGCGACGATCGCGAACAGAACCGTTCCACCGGTGGAGTCCGCGCCGCCGCCCAGATCGAGCGCGAGCAGCGGAACTGCCGTGTTCCCCGCGGCGTTCGACCCGCGCACCGCGTCGGACCCCACGATCGCGGCCGCACCGAAACCCAGCACGATCGTCATCAGGTAGAAGCCCCCGATGAGCCCGATCGACCAGACCACCGAGCGCCGGGCGGCCCGCGCGGTCGGCACGGTGTAGAAGCGCGAGAGGATGTGCGGCAGCCCGGCGGTGCCGAGCACGAGCGCGAGTCCGAGGCTGATGAAGTCCAGCCGCGCGGTCCAGTCACCGCCGTACTTCAAGCCGGGCGCGAGGAACCGGTCTCCCTGTCCACTGCGGTCGGCGGCGGTGCGCAGCAACTGGTCGAAGTCCCCGTGGAAACGCACCAGGACGAGGACGGTCAGCGCGATCGTGCCGCACATCAGCAGGACCGCCTTGACGATCTGGATCCAGGTGGTGGCCCGCATCCCGCCCACCGACACATAGATCACCATGAGCGCGCCGACGCCGATCACCGTCCAGGTCTGCGCCGCCCCGCTCGTCCCGCCGAGCAGCAGCGCCACCAGCGACCCCGCGCCCACCATCTGCGCCACCAGATAGAGAACGGACACGGCCACCGAGGAAGTTCCCGCGGCGATCCGCACCGGCCGCTCCCGCATCCGCGCCGCCACGACGTCGGCGAGCGTGAACCGCCCGCAGTTCCGCACCAGTTCGGCCACCAGGAACAACACCACGAGCCAGGCCACGAGGAAGCCCACCGAGTAGAGCATCCCGTCGTACCCGAAGAGCGCGATCAGCCCGGAGATGCCGAGGAAGGAGGCGGCCGACATGTAGTCCCCCGCGATGGCAAAACCATTCTCCATCGGCGTGAAAAGCCGCCCGCCCGTGTAGAACTCCTCCGCCGAGCCGTGCCGGTTACGGCTCACCCAGGTGGTGATGGCGAGCGTGACGGCCACGAAGGCCCCGAACAGCAGCAGCGCGAGCGTCTGGTGATCACCGGTCATCGCTCGACCCCCTGCTCCGGCGCCGCGTCCCGCACCCGCCGCTGTTCCCGCTCGTGTTCCTGTTCCCGCTTCTGCTCGAAGACGGCCCAGCGCAGATCCAGCGCCGCACGATCCCTGCGCAGCCGCGCATGCCGGGAGTACGCCCACGTCAGCAGGAACGTCGTGAGGAACTGCCCGAGCCCCGCGACCATCGCCACGTTCACCGCGCCCGTGATGGGCCGCGCCATCAGTCCGGGCGCCGTCGTCGCGGTCACGACGTACGCGACGTACCAGGTGAAGAAGAGCGCGAAGCCCGGGATCACGAACCGCCGGTACCGGCTGCGCACCTCCTGGAAGGCCTCGCTGCGCTGCACCTCCAGGTAGATGTCGGCCGGACTCGCAGCGGGTCGCTCAACGGCCGCCGAGGACGGCGCCACGGAAGCCGGTGCCCCCGTGCCGTCCAACTCTCCCCAGCCGGAGGCGAGCGCGTCGTACCAGGGATCCCTCGGATCACCGATCCGGTCCCGTCCCCCACCGCCCCGACCCGGCGCGGCATCGGTCCCGTCGTGCTTCTCCACCGAACTCTCCTTGTCCGCGGCCCTCGTTCGGCCGCGTGCCCAAGGATGGGCAGAACGGGAAGATCCCTGACTCCCCTCTTCGCGCTCTTCACCCCATTAGGTGAAGGGTCCTCAGATACGCACGCTCCCCGGAGGCTTGGCCAGACCGTGCCGGTAGGCGTACCGCACGGCCTGCGCACGGTCCTTGAGACCGGTCTTCGCGAAGAGATTGTTGATGTGTGTCTTCACCGTCGCCGTGGAGACGTGCAGGACTCGGGCGATCTGGTGATTCGACAGCCCCTCCGCGATCAGCACGAGCACTTCGGTCTCCCGGGCGGTGAGCCCGTCCGGCGGCTCCGCGGCGACGGTGGGTTCGGGCTCCGACAGCCGCTCCAGGAGCCGCCGTTGAATGCTCGGCGAGAGCCCCGCGTCCCCCGAGAGCACGTCCTCGACGGCCCGCACGATCTCGTCCCCACCGGCGTCCTTGGTGAGATAGCCCCGCGCGCCCGCCCTCAGCGCGGGGAACAGCGATTCGTCGTCGGCATACGTGGTGAGCACGACGACCTGCGTGCCCGGATACTCCGCGCGGATGCGCCGCGTGGCCTCCGCCCCGTCACAGCGGGGCATGCGCAGGTCCATCAGCACCACGTCCGGCGCGAGTTCGGCCACGAGTCGCACGGCCTCCTCGCCGTCGCCGCCGGAGCCCACCACCTCGATGCCCGGCAGCAGTCCGAGCAGCATCACGATGCCCTCGCGCACCACGGTCTGGTCGTCGACCACGATCACCCGCGCGGGCGGCTTCGCCCCGGCGGCCTTCTCCTCGCCCACAGTCTTTCCCGCCCCGTCGTCCGCGATCCCTGCGGCACCGTCGTTCTCCGTCATCCCGGCACCCTCAGCGTCACCACGAAGCCCTCCTCGCCCGGCCCTGCGTGCAGGGATCCACCCAGCAGCTCGGCCCGCTCCCGCATTCCCAGCAGACCGTACCCGGCTCCGGAGGCGGCGAGCTCCCCCGCAGGTCCGCCCGAATCCCTCACGTCGAGCCTGACTTCACCCTCTCCGTACGCGAGACAGACCTGCACCTTCGCGCCCGGGGCATGCTTGCGCACGTTCGTCAATGCCTCCTGCGCCACCCTGCGCACCGCCTGGGACGCCTCGGCCGGCAGTGCGCGCTGCTCCCCCGTCACCGTGACCGACGCGCGGTCCGTCGTGACCAGCTCGCGCAGGAAGTCCTCGACCGGCGTCATCTCCCCGCGCAACGCGGAGAGCGCCTGTCTGGTCTCGGCGAGCCCCTCGCGCGCCATGGACCTCGCCGCCACCACACGGTCCAGGATCTGCTGCTTGGTCGCGTCCTTCTCGATCAGCAGCCGGGCCGCCTCCAGGTGGACGAGCTGCGCGGAGAGGCTGTGCGCGAGCACGTCGTGGATTTCGCGTGCGATGCGGGCCCGCTCGGCGAGCGCGGCCGACTCCGCCTCGGCGGCACGCGCCGCCCGCTCCTGCGCCAGCAGCCGCTGGGTGCTCCCCCGCGCCTCCGCGTCGAGCCGCAGCGTGAACCCCGCCAGCACCAGACCCACGACGGTGAGTGACGTGACGATCCAGCTGTCGTCGTTGTAGGCCACGAATCCGGTCATCGCCACGAACACGCAGGGGACTCCGGCGACCAGCGGCAGACGCTCCAGCGCGGAGACGGCCGAGCCGCACCACAGCACCAGGGCGAGGACCCGCCACTCGCCCAGCTCCGCGGGGAGCGCGGAGGCGAGGAGCAGCGCCATCAACGCCAGCGAAGGCCACAGTCGATGGCCGAACGAGACACGGAAGAACGCCCGCCCGAGGAAGGCGACCGCCACGACCAGGCCCACCCCGGCCACCAGATGCCAGCCGCGGTCCTTGCGGAACGCCTCCCACAGCAGGCTGCCGAGGATGATCACGCGCAGGACCCTGACGAACCACAGCCGGGCGATGCTCATCCCCGCCCGGGTGAGCGCCTCCTGAGAGGGCCATCTCGTCCATCGGTCCCAGCTCACACGGGGTCCTTCCGCAGGGGTTCATACGCCGCGCCCGCAACACCGTACGTCCGGCGTCCGACATTGGCCCGCTGCATGAGCAGTCCGCTGCGGACCAGCAGCGTGGCCGCCAGTGCCAGCATCAGAGCGGGGCCGCCCTGGTGCACGTCCAGCGCTACGCCCAGCCCGAACAGGCCGACCCGCAGCCCGATCCCGACGGCCCAGACCAGCGCGGTGGCCTTGGTCCCCTTGCTCCACTGGGTGCCGTCGGCCTCGGTCCAGACGTGCGAGGTCCGTGCCCAGCCGACGCCCATGGCCAGGGCGACGAGCAGCTCCGCGGCGAGCAGGGCGACGGACGACGCCTGGTGATGGTGGTCGATCAGGTCGGGGTCGCGCACGGCCATGAAGACGAGCACGGCCGGTATCACCCACCAGCGCCGGTCGGCGCCGATCTGCTGCGCCTTGAACTGGCGCGCGACCACCAGCACCACTACGGCGCAGATCACCACAGCATTGGCGAGCCCGGACATGTCAGCCTCCGCACGACGAGGAAGAGCGAGGCCGATCCGCGGAGGATCGACGCCTTCGACGCTACGGAAATCGCCTGGTCAGGAGATCGGCGCAGGGGTGGATCGTGGGTGGATCCGTGTGCTCCACCCACGGGTGGAGCACACGGTATGAGCTGCGGGAATCGACCGGATCCGAGCGGAACGGCCGAATCCGAGGGGGCTTCCGCCCGCCCTCACGCGTCGATGCGCGACCGGTCCAGCGTCGCCGCCGACTTCGTGATGAATTCCTTGCGCGGCGCCACGTCGTTGCCCATCAGCAGATCGAAGACCTGCTCCGCGGCGTCCAGCTCACCGATGTTGATCCGTCGCAGCGTGCGGAACCGCGGGTCCATCGTCGTCTCGGCCAGCTGGTCGGCGTCCATCTCGCCCAGACCCTTGTAGCGCTGGATCGAGTCCTTGTACCGCACGCCCTTGCGCTGGAACTCGAGCAGCGTCTCGCGCAGCTCGCGGTCGGAGTACGTGTAGACGTACTTGTCCTGGCCCTTCTTCGGCTGGACGAGCTCGATGCGGTGCAGCGGCGGCACGGCGGCGAAGACGCGGCCTGCCTCGACCATGGGCCGCATGTACCGCTGGAAGAGCGTCAGCAGCAGGATGCGGATGTGCGCGCCGTCGACGTCGGCGTCGACGAGCAGGATGATCTTGCCGTAGCGCGCCGCGTCGATGTCGAAGGTCCGGCCGGACCCGGCTCCTATGACCTGGATGATGGCGCCGCACTCGGCGTTCTTGAGCATGTCCGAAACGGATGCCTTCTGAACGTTGAGGATCTTTCCGCGGATCGGAAGCAGTGCCTGGAACTCGGAGTTCCGGGCGAGCTTGGCCGTGCCGAGCGCGGAGTCCCCCTCGACGATGAAGAGCTCGCTGCGCTCCACGTCGTCGCTGCGGCAGTCGGCGAGCTTCGCGGGCAGCGAGGAGGACTCCAGAGCGGTCTTCCGGCGCTGGGCGTCCTTGTGCTGGCGGGCCGCGATGCGCGTACGAGCCGCGGCGACGGCCTTCTCCATGACGGCACGGGCCTGGGCCTTCGCGTCCCGCTTGGTGGAGGTCAGGAACGCCTTGAGCTCCTTGGCGATGACGTTGGCGACGATGCGGTTGGCCGCCGAGGTGCCGAGCACCTCCTTGGTCTGCCCCTCGAACTGCGGTTCGGCGAGACGGACCGTGACCACGGCCGTGAGGCCCTCGATGGCGTCGTCCTTGACGATGTCGTCCTCGGCGACGCGCAGCAGCTTCTGGCTGCGCAGCACCTCGTTCATCGTCTTGGTGAGCGACCGCTCGAAGCCGCTCACGTGGGTGCCGCCCTTGGGCGTGGCGATGATGTTGACGAAGGACCTGACCGTCGTGTCGTACCCGGTGCCCCAGCGGAGCGCCACGTCCACGCCGAGCTCGCGGGTGACCTCGGTCGGCGTCATCTGGCCGTGGTCGTCGAGGACGGGCACGGTCTCCTTGAAGGTGCCCTGTCCGGACAAGCGGAGGACGTCGCACACGGCCTTGTCCTGGGCCAGGTACTCGCAGAACTCGCTGATGCCGCCGTCGAAGCGGAAGGATTCCTCACCCTTCGTGCCGCCCTCGCCGAGGCCGAACTCGTCGCGTACGACGATGGTGAGCCCCGGCACCAGGAAGGCGGTCTGGCGGGCCCGCTGGTGCAGGTGCTCCAGCGAGAGCTTGGCGTCCTTGAGGAAGATCTGGCGGTCGGCCCAGTAGCGCACGCGCGTGCCGGAGCGCGCCTTGGGGATCTTCTTGACCTTGCTCAGCGTGGCCGACGAGTCGAAGGCCGCGTCGGGCCCCGGCTTGGCGAAGGCGCCCGGGACACCGCGCCGGAAGCTGATCGCGTGCGTGTGCCCGGCGCGGTCCACCTCGACGTCGAGCCGCGCGGAGAGCGCGTTCACCACGGAGGCGCCCACGCCGTGCAGACCGCCGGAGGCGGCGTACGAGCCACCGCCGAACTTTCCGCCCGCGTGCAGCTTGGTCATGACGACCTCGACTCCGGAGAGGCCGGTCTTGGGCTCGACATCCACGGGGATGCCTCGTCCATTGTCCCGGACCTCTACGGAGGCGTCGTCATGGAGGATGACCTCGATGTGGTCGCAGTACCCGCCCAGGGCCTCGTCGACGGAGTTGTCGATGATCTCCCAGAGGCAGTGCATCAGGCCGCGGCTGTCCGTCGACCCGATGTACATGCCCGGACGCTTACGGACCGCCTCGAGCCCCTCCAGGACGAGCAGGTGCCGCGCGGTGTAGTTGGAACCGTCCCGGTCTGCTCCGGTCAGCAACGCTGTGGACGGCACGGACGTCTCGGCGGTCACGCGGTTCGCTCCTCGCTGAATTTCAAAGGGAGTCCTTTGGGGTAAGGACGCGGCTTCGGTTGCCCGTCAGAGGGTACCGATGCCTGGTAGAGCCGTTGCTACGCCACCCTCGTCTCAACTCAGACTAGTCCAGACTCGCATGCATGTTCGATCCCTCGATGGAGTGAAGCGCACGTCACGTTCCCTTCCAGGCATGAACCATTTAGGCTCCGGGCACGTCCTCATGAACAACCGGCAACCCAGCCGGGGACGATCCGACCTGTACACCCAGCGCGAAACCGTAAGACACGTAAGAGACGCAATACGGCACATTCGCCGCCAACCGGCAACGGACAACCTCCTCGAAAAGAAACTTCGAGGAAAAGCCACGAGCGGGAACGTTTTCGGCCTGGTTGGATGTTGACCCTGGTACGACAGCTCGTCGAGCTAGAGAAGAGGCGACGTGACTACTGTTCTGACCCCCGCGAGCCCCCTGACGGCCGCTGATCGCTGCGACCGCTGCGGCGCCCAGGCATACCTGCGCGTCGTCCTGTTGAGCGGCGGTGAACTGCTCTTCTGCGCCCACCACGGCCGCAAGTTCGAGCCGGAACTCAAGAAGATCGCCGCTGAAATACAGGACGAGACGGAGCGCCTGACCGCCGTTCCCGAAAGCGCCACCGAAGAGGAACGCTGACACCTCGCATCCACGACGAGCCAGCACCGGCACACAGGCCGGCGAACGGGCGGCCGCCCCCACCAACAGGTAGGGGCGGCCGCCCGCTCTCGTCACACAGGCGCCTGGACGCCTTCTCGGGCGCCCTGGTCCGGCCTCTCGACCGTCCTGGGCCCGGAAACCCTCAGTCCTGCGTGCGCATCACCCTGGCGACGTCCGAGAGTCGCGTGTAGACGCCGGGACTCCCGGCCCGCCCGCAGCCGCTGCCCCAGGACACCAGCCCGATCAGCCGCCCGTGCGCGACCAACGGCCCTCCGCTGTCTCCCTGGCAGGCATCACGCCGACCGTCCAGCTCACCCGCGCACACCATGCTCGCGGCCGTGTACGTTCCGTCGGCACTGCCCGGATACGCCTGCTCACAGACCGCGTCGGAGAGCACCTGGACGCGCGCCGAGTGGAGCGTACGGGCGTAATTTCCTGACCCCGTGGTGTCTCCCCAGCCGTAGACGGCGGCACCGGTGCCCGCCTCGTACGCCGGATCCCCTTGCCCGGCCACGGGGATCACGGAGCTCTTGGGCAGCGGCTCGGCGAGGGTCAGCGCCGCCACGTCGCCGGAGTTCGTGTAGCTGTCGTACTCCGGGTTGATCCAGACGTCACGCACCGGAATCTCTCGTCCGTCGGACGCCCGCAGGTCGGTGCGGCCTGCGATGACCTTCAGGTCACCGACCCTGCTCAGCGGCACTCCGAGCACTTCCTCGCTCATGCAGTGGGCCGCGGTCAGAACCGTCGTGCGCCCGATCACCACACCGCCGCAGAACTGGCCCGCTCGCGTACCCCCGAACCGGTCACGGCTGGAGACCGCCACGGCCCATGGGCTGTCGGAGGCCCGGACCGGACCGCCCCCGATGACCACGCTGTCGGCTGCCGCGGGGACCGGGGAGGCCAATGGCAGCGCGGCCGCCGCGGCCATCAGGGCCAGTGCCCCCGTCCGCACTCGGGCGAAGGGACGACGCATGCGTTCTCCTCACTCTGGGTTGCCATCGCGTACCCCAGAGTCAATCAGTGCCGCACACCGCGCGCCCGCGCACAGAAGGCCCGAAGTCTCATGTCTGGAGACTTCGGGCCTTCTGTGGAGTGCACCGGCTGGTGTCGCCGCCTAGTCGAGGTAGTCGCGCAGCACCTGCGAGCGCGACGGGTGACGCAGCTTCGACATCGTCTTCGACTCGATCTGGCGGATGCGCTCACGCGTCACTCCGTAGACCTTGCCGATCTCGTCGAGGGTCTTGGGCTGGCCGTCCGTGAGACCGAAGCGCATGGAGACCACGCCCGCCTCACGCTCGGACAGGGTGTCCAGGACCGAGTGCAGCTGCTCCTGGAGGAGCGTGAAGCTGACCGCGTCGGCGGGCACGACCGCTTCGGAGTCCTCGATGAGGTCACCGAACTCGCTGTCGCCGTCCTCACCCAGAGGGGTGTGGAGGGAGATCGGCTCACGGCCGTACTTCTGGACCTCGATGACCTTCTCGGGGGTCATGTCGAGTTCCTTGGCCAGCTCCTCCGGAGTGGGCTCACGGCCCAGGTCCTGGAGCATCTGGCGCTGGACACGGGCCAGCTTGTTGATGACCTCGACCATGTGCACCGGGATACGGATGGTGCGGGCCTGGTCGGCCATGGCGCGGGTGATCGCCTGACGGATCCACCAGGTGGCGTACGTGGAGAACTTGTAGCCCTTGGTGTAGTCGAACTTCTCGACCGCGCGGATCAGACCGAGGTTGCCCTCCTGGATCAGGTCCAGGAAGAGCATGCCGCGGCCGGTGTAGCGCTTGGCCAGCGAGACCACCAGACGGAGGTTGGCCTCCAGGAGGTGGTTCTTGGCCCGGCGGCCGTCCTCGGCGATGATCTCCAGCTCGCGCTTGAGCTTCGGCGCGAGCTTGTCGGCGTTGGCGAGCTTGTCCTCGGCGAACAGGCCGGCCTCGATGCGCTTGGCGAGCTCGACCTCCTGCTCGGCGTTGAGGAGGGGGACCTTGCCGATCTGCTTCAGGTAGTCCTTGACCGGGTCGGCGGTGGCGCCGGCGGCAGCGACCTGCTGCGCGGGCGCGTCGTCCTCGTCCTCGTCGGAGAGCACGAAGCCCTGGGCGCCCTCCTCGGCGGGCTCGCCCTCACCGGGCTTGCCGGTGGCGGGTGCCTCCTCGGTGGCCTCTTCGTCCAGGAGCTCGTCGGAGTCCTTCTTGGAAGTGGACTTCTTGGCCGTCGCCTTCTTGGCGGTGGCCTTCTTCGCGACGGCCTTCTTGGCCGTCGTCTTCTTGGCAGCGACCTTCTTCGCGGGCGCGTCCTCGGCGGAGCCGTCCGCGGCCGATACCTCAGTGGCGGCGGTGGCGGTGGGCTTCACCGTGGCGGTCTTCGCCGCGACCGTCCTGGTCGCGGTGCGCTTGGCCGGACTCTTTGCTGCGACGCTCTTGCGGGGGCGCTTGGGCTCCGCGGCACTGACCATCAGCGTCACACCCTCTTCCTCGAGGATCTGGTTGAGGCTGCGCAGAACGTTCTTCCACTGAGTGGCCGGAATCTGGTCAGCTTCGAAGGCACGACGCACGTCATCGCCGGCGATCTGCCCATCAGCCTTTCCCCGCTCGATGAGCGCCATGACAGAGACGGATTCGGCGATCTCCGGCGGGAGCGTACGGGATGTGCTGGCCGACACGAACAACCTCTCGGAACGTTGGAAAACGACTTCCGGCCCCGTCCATTGTGGACCGGAGCCGACGACCGACGGCTGGGGATTGGGCCGACGGCGCGGGCGGGGCCGGGGAGCTGCACAGCGTCGCGAACGACCGCTGTATTCCCTCCTCGGCTATCACCTCTTAGGTCATCGCGCTGCTCCTAGGAGCGTTACGCCCAATCTACGTGGCCCGAGTCACACCCCGTAAGTGCTCAAAAACGGCTAGACACGGTCAGAAGCGACCGATGTGTCCGCACGAATGATCCCCCGACGCCCTGTAAGGCACCGTCGATCGCGTCGACGGATCCGCGCGGGCCCCTGGGGAGCCCGCGCGGATCCGTCGTCACTCGGTGCGGCAACGGAGTCGTCGACGGCGTACGGAACGGCACGGTGATGCCGTCGGGTGCACGCACGCCGGTCCCGTCGACGCGGATGCGCGGTCAGTGCTCGCGAGGGGCAGGCACTACTCGCTCCACCTCCGGGTGGACGGTGAGCAGCTGCCGCATGGCCGCCTCGGCGCCGGAGCCGTCGCCCGCCGCGAGGGCGTCGACGATGCGGGAGTGGTGCACGAGGGAGGCCTCGGTGGGACGGTCACAGCCCGTGATCGGTCCTCCCGAGACCTGGAGGGCGGCCGAGACGATGCCGGACAGGTGTTCCAGCATCCGGTTGCCCGCGAGCTGGATGAGCAGCGAGTGGAACTCCGCGTCGGCGCGGGAGAAGGTGATCGAGTCACCCTGAGCCAGGGCGTGCCCCATGATCTCGACCATGTCGGCGAGGCGCTGCTGCACCTCCTCACGACCGTGCCCGGCGGCGAGGCGGGCGGCGAGCGGCTCGATCATCCAGCGCAGCTCACCGAGCTCACGCCGCTGGTCGTCGCGCTGCGGCCCGAAGGCCCGCCACTCGATGATGTCCGGGTCGAGGAGGTTCCAGTCACTGACGGGACGCACGCGCGTGCCGACGTTGGGCCGGGCGCTGACCAGGCCCTTGGCCTCCAGCACGCGCAGGGACTCGCGCACGACGGTGCGGGAGACCTCGAAGCGCTGGCCGATCTCCTCGGGGACGAGCGGGCGGTCGGCGCCCAGGTCGCCCGAAACGATCATCTGACCGAGCTGCTGGACGAGTTGGCCGTGCAGCCCACGGCCGCGGCTGCCGGCGGTGCGCCGGCCCATCCGCCCCAGGTCCTGGTCGGCGCCGTCCCAGACGGGGGCGACGACGCGATCCCCGCCGGGGGCCTCGGCGAAGGGGTATCGGTCGAGTTCGCCCGGGCCTGCCAGACCGGAGTCGGCGGAGCGGGCGGTGGTCATCATGGTGTGCGCAAGGGTACTCACGGATCAGTTGTCGGCGTGGCCTCCAACTCCCTTGAGGTCTTTGGTGAAAAGCACACGAAAGGGTGATCGCTTACCTCGCCGCAATTGACGCCTTATCGGAAAGAAATGGGCGTTATCCGGGGAGTTGCGCACAGCACCGCAACGGAAGGCGCAGGACGGTCCTCAACGGACCCTGCCACGCATCGCCGTGAGCAGATATGCGCAGAGCAGAGCGGTCAGCGACAACATCAGCGCACCGCCCACGGGTTGGGCGATCATGCGCACGCCACCGGCCAGATACCGCTCGGCCCCGAAGGGCCACCGCACCAGCGCGAGGTCGCGCAGCCTCGCCGGAAGCCCCGCCGCCGATCGCACAGACGGTCCCTCCAAGGCCTTCTGTACGAGCGGTACGACGACGATCGGCACCGCGAGGACGGCGGCGAGCCCGGCGGTGGTGGACCGGAAGACGCCCGCGGCCAGCACGCCCGCCCACGCGCAGCCGGTCACCAGCGCCATCCAACTCACGCTCAGCGAAAGCCAGTCGGCGGGAACTTTCGTGAGCTCGTCTCCGTATACGAGGTGGAGCAGCGCGGCGTCGGAGACCACCGTGAGCAGGCACAGGAGCAGCGCCGTGGCGGCGGCGACGAGCAGCTTGGCGCCGAGCAGCCCCAGGCGGCGCGGGACGGTGCCCCGGTCCGCGGCGAGGGCGGGGTGGCGGAACTCGTCGCCGAACGCGAGGGCGCCGAGCAGCCCGGCGCCCAGGGCCGCGGGCGGCAGCGGAAGTTCCTCGGGCCATGCGACGAGGAGGCGCGCCTGCGGCGTATGACCGGCCCTGGCCAGGAAGACGGCGAGCAGGGCGGAGACGGCGAGGACGGCCGCCACGGTGAGATATCCGCTGCCGACGCCCAGGATGCGCCGCAGCTCGTAGCGCAGCGGCCGGAGCGGGCTCCGGCCGTGACGGACCGTGATGGGAGGCGGCAGGGAGGACAACGCGTCGTGCGGAGCGGGCGCGGCCGCGGCGAGGTGTGCGCGGTCGGTGCCATCGGCGTCTTCGAGGGGGATCAGCGGAGTCAGCAGGATCTCGGTGGGCTCTGTGGCCGTGTCGTCGTCGGCGGCGGCGACGCCGGGTCGACCGACGGCCCGACCGGCAGCCCGATCGCCGGTTCGACTGTCGTCCTGATGGCCGGGCGGGTTGTGCGTCCTGGCGTCGGGCGCTCCCCCCGCCGGTTCCTCCTGCCGCGCCGTGGCCTCGCCCGCCGCTGCGGCCGTCCCCGCGACCTCGTCCGCCGCGGGAAGCGAAGGGCCCGCATCGCCGATCTCATCGGCGAGTTGGTGGACGAGAATGCCGTGCCGGTACGCGGCCTCTCCCACGTCGGCGCAGTTGCTGCCGTACACGGAGAGCCTGTTGCCGTCTTCCTTGACCACCTCCACGGAGCGGCGTCCCGCGCGTGCCTCCTTGGCCAGCAGTGCGCCCAGCCGGGCCGCGTGCGGGCTGCGGACCGCGACGCGGGGGCGCAGCCTGGTCCGCGCGAAGTCGGCGGCCTCCTGATCGGCGACGAGCCGTCCCGCCTCCAGCGTGACGACGCGATCGGCGGTCCGGGCAGCCTCCTTCGGGTCGTCGGTGGTGAACAGGACGGTGCCGCCCTGGCGTGCGTGGGCCCGCAGAATGCCGTGCAGCCACGCACTCTCCCGGGTCGAGAGCCCGTTGGCGGGACCGTCGAGGACGAGGGTGTGCGGGTCGGTGAGCAGCGCGCAGCCCAGGCCGAGGCGACGGTCCATGCCGCGCGAGAGCGTGCCGAGACGCTGGTCACGAAGGCTGACGAGGCCGACGACCTCGAGGACGTCGTCGGCACGCCGGATAGGCACTCCGCCGGCCGCGCAGAGCATGCGCAGATGCCCGCGGACCGAGCGGGCCGGGTGTCCGGGGACTTCACCCAGGAGGACACCCACCTCACGGGTGGGATGGGCGATGCGGTGGAGTGGGCGCCCTCTGAAGTACGTGATTCCACGGCCCTGTTGGAGTTCGAGCATCAGCCGCAGCGCCGTGGTCTTGCCGGCGGCCTCGGCGCCGAGCAGCGCCGTGACACGGCCGCTGTGCGCCTCGAAGGACACGTCGTCGACGGCGGGCGGGAGCTCCTGGCGGGGATTGCTGGTCAGTCCGATGGCCTGGATCATCGCTTCTCTCGCAGGATGTGCGACCGCTCGGCGGCCGGGAGCCGTCCGCCGGATCGGGGACGGACGAACCCCGTGGGTACTGCAGCAAGATAACGCGATATTTCCGGCTTTTCGGGCAGGGTGTGGGCGACTGGTGTCCGCCGAGCCGCGCAGATCGGCAGGATCGGCAGGTGACAGCGAGCGCGGGCCTCAGACCTCGGGGCGCAGCATCGGCGGGTTGAGCAGTGTCGCGCCGCCCGCACGGAAGAGCTGGGCGGGGCGGCCGCCCTGTCGGGTGGTCGTACCGCCGGTGGGCACGAGGAAGCCCGGCGTGCCCGTCACCTTGCGGTGGAAGTTGCGCGGGTCGAGGACCACGCCCCAAACGGCCTCGTACACCCGTCGCAGCTCGCCGACGGTGAACTCCGGCGGGCAGAAGGCCGTGGCCAGCGAGGAGTACTCGATCTTGGACCGGGCACGCTCCACGCCGTCCGCCAGGATCTGCGCGTGGTCGAAGGCGAGCGGCGCGGCCTGTTCGCCCTCCCTGCCGTACCCGCCTTGGTTGAGCAGCGCCTCGACCGGCGCCCAGCGCGCGCTGTGCGCGTCACCGCCCGCCCGGGGCGCGGGCAGATCGGGGGCGAGGGCGAGGTGGGCGACGCTGACC
Organism: Streptomyces sp. NPDC087300; assembly: GCF_044744425.1. Taxonomy (NCBI): domain Bacteria; kingdom Bacillati; phylum Actinomycetota; class Actinomycetes; order Kitasatosporales; family Streptomycetaceae; genus Streptomyces; species Streptomyces sp. NPDC087300. The sequence continues at coordinate 173,235 of NZ_JBIUYI010000010.1, read as the reverse complement.
ACGCGCATCCGCGGGTCACGCTTGGGGTCGCCGTACGTGCCGAGCTGTTCGAGATGTGCTCCGTTGGCCTGGGCCGGTGCGCCCGGGTCGTGGGCGCAGAGGCCGGTCTCCTCGATCAGTTCACGCGCGGCCGCGGCCGACAGGTCCTCATCAGGACGTACGAATCCGCCGGGGAGCGCCCAACGCCCTTGGAACGGTGGCTCACCGCGCCGCACGGCCAGCGCACAGAGCGCGTGACGGCGCACGGTCAGCACGACCAGGTCGACGGTGACAGCGAAGGGCTCGAAGGCCGACGGGTCGTAGGGCGACATGACGCGATCATAGTCGTCTGCCTGACGATAAACACCTCCTTGGTCAAGCCCTCCCCGGCTCGGTCCACCCCGCACGGCCGACCACTCCACGCCCGGCCCACGATCCGATCGCAACACGGTCACACCCCCAACTGCAGCCCGTCGGCTGCCTCCTCGACCATCGCCAGACCGAGCCGGCTCACCCGCACCGAGAAGGGGCCACCCGCGACACTCAGCCCCGTCAGACCGAGCTCCCCCAACGGCGCACTGCGGACGGGCCGCAAGGTCACCGTGCCCGTCGGCGCGTCGGGACGGATCCCGGCCAGCCCCACGAGCAGATGCACCCCGGCCGCCGCCGCGGTGGCGGCAGGGCGGCAGGCGGCGGGATGGGGCAGGGGCGTCGCCCCGTCCGTGCGCTGCTCCCCCGCGTACATCTCCGGCAGCCGATGCCCGAACGACTCGGCCGCCGCCAGCACGCCCTGGAGGAGCGAGGTCGCCTCCTTCTCGTATCCCGCCGCCGCGAGACCCGCGACGGCCACCGCCGTCTCCTGCACGCGCACGGCCCCGCCCCGGTGCCCGAACGGGTTGTACGCGGCCTCCTTCGCCCCCAGGCTGCGCAGCCCCCAGCCCGAGTCCATGGCGGGGCCGCCGAGCAGCCGGGCCAGCTGTTCCGTCTGGACCTTGTCGAGCAGCCCTGGCGCCTGCGCGCCCGCCCCGAGCAGACCGGTGTCCAGGAGGTGGGCGGCGCCGGCGGTCAGCTGCGACACGGGCCGCCCGTCTGCCAGCCGGGCCGCGGCGGGGCGACCGCCCGCACGGTCCTCCACCCAGAACTCCGCACGGAACCTGGCCCGCAGCCGCGCCGCCCACTCCCGCAGGGCGGCGGTGTCCGCGCGCCCGCCGTGCGCGTCGAGCAGGTCGGCGCCCAGCAGGGCCGCCCGATGGGCGTACGCCTGAACCTCGCAGCGCGCAGGCCCGCCCGGGTGTGCGTCCGGCAGGAACGCCCCGTCGCCGACCGCGGTGCGCAGCCACCGCAGGCACTTCTCCGCTGCGGGCAGCAGGTCCTCCACTTCCTGCGCGGCCAGTCCCCAGCGCCATGCCTCCGCGAGGAGCACCGGGAAGAGCAGCGTCGCCTCCGTCCCCGTGCACCCGGGCGGCAGATGCGGGCCGGCGTCCCGGAGCGGACCCGGGATCATTCCTGCCCGGGGCCCGGGGCCCCCGAGCTGGCTGCGGGCGAGGGTGCGCAGCGTCCCGGCGGCGATCCGGGTTCCGAGCGGCAGCGCCATCCGGGCGGCGACCAGCGCCTCGGCCGGGGCGAGCCCGCAGCGCCAGGGGGCTCCCGCGGCCGGGTACATGTCGGTCGGGGAGGCGGAGTCGCGCAGCAGCAGGGCTTGCAGGTCCTCGACGGACCGGTGCAGGAGCGGCTGGACTCGGGAGTCGTCGCCGACCGCGCGTGCCCCGGCGACGGAGCGCGTCGTGCCGTGCCCCACGCCTCTGATGGGCCCGGCGCCGTCGGGCCGCGCCCTCAGCTCGACGCTCCGCGTCGCACCGGGCGGCAGGTCCAGCTCCCAGCGCAGCAGCCCCGCCGAGGCCAGCGCGTCCTCGGGCGGCGGGCTGGCGGTGACGACGCAGTGGCCGTCGGCCGACGACCACCGCATGCCGGAGTCGTGGACGCTGGCGGACAGTTCGGGACCGGCCCTGCCGGACGCCACCATGCCCACCTCGGCCAGATCCGTGCCGAATGACACCTCAAGAGGGAGCCTCAGATGCCGCCCGGCCGCGCTGTGCAGCGTGATCCGTTCCGTACCGTCGGCGTGGCGGATCCGTTCGACGACGATCTCCGGGTCCGGGCCGCCGTCCGTCGGCAGGCGCACGGTCGCCACGAAACGGGCGCTGTCGGCCGAGACCATCCGGGCCTGCACCGCGACGGGCTCGCGCCCGGCCACCCTCACGTGGAGGCGGGACAGGACGCGGCGTCCCGCGCGGTAGAAGCCCTCCAGTCCACGGCCCGTCAACTGCCCCTGGTCGGTGGAGATCGCGAAGGCGGGGAGCGCGACGCAGATCAGCGCGGCGTGGGCGGGCGGGAGCTCCACGGGACGGGGTCGCACCGGGGCGGGGGCGGGGGCGCCGGGCGGGCGCCCGAGGGTCTGCGCGGACCGTTGGGGACCCTCTCTGCCGGAGACAGGAGACAGGGCGGGAAGAGACATGGGGCGGCTTCTTCTGCGTTGTCTGCGTCGACTGCGTCGTCTGCGCTGCGGAGGGTCGGAGGCGGTGCGGCGGCGTGACCCGGCCACGGGTACCGCCACTCAGGTGAACGGACCGACCCCGCCCCAAGTCACGCCCGCACGGCAAGAAGCCGACCGTATGGCGCCAACTCCAGGGCGGCGCGGCGGCCAAGTGGAGCCAATTTCGTATGAGCGTCACTGCGGTCAGCAGCCTCGCGGCCCACCTCACCCACTCTCTGACCGGCGCGTTCATCGCCCGTTCCTCGCGTTGCGCCGGATCGTGCGACGGCGGTTGCGCGGCCCTGTTCCCGGACCGTTCGAGAGCCAGCTGCCGGCTCCCGCGGCTCGGCCGCCGCCTCCTGCCGGACGCGGCGAGCGGCGACGGCGTCGACGGGCCGGAGCGGCCTCCGGCAGCTCGGCCGCCTGGTCGTCGCGGGCCTCCCGGGTTTCTCGGGCCTCTCGGGCCTCTCGGTCTTCGCGGACTTCTCGGTCTTCGCGCAGAAGGCATCGGATCGGTTCCGGATCGAGGTCCTCGTCGCAGGCGCGGTGCAGAAGCTGGGCGAAGAGGTAGCCGGGGTCGGCGTCCAACGCCATGTCCAGAGCCGATTTCCCCTCCTCGCGGTCTCCGAGGGACCAGGCCACCCAGCCGGCGAGGGCGATCGGCGCCGCGGCGTGCTCGCCATAGGCCCCGACGCAGCGGCGGGCCAGCGCCCTCCACAGCCGCAGCGCGGCAGGGCCGGTGTCGCCTTCCATCCACGCCGCGGCCCGGTCGCGCGTCGTGCGGACCTGGAGGCCGAGGATCAGCGCGGCCGCCTCGTCGTGCGCGAGCAGCTCGTCGTCCCGGGCGTCCGCCGCCAGCCTGTCGACGACGGGATCCGCGGCCGCGAGGCGTGCCATGACGCGGCGGGCCAGGTCGAGGATCCCGACGGCGACGTCGTTCCCCTCCTCGCCCAGCATCTTGGGGAGGAGCGCGAGGCCCGCGGCGTCGAGCGCACGCTCCTGATCCGCGGCCCCGGCGGTCTCCCAAGGCGCGAGCCGTGCCCTGATCTCGCCCTGTTCGGTGCTCACTTGGACTCCCATGTAGGTCGCCGCGGCGGCCAGCACGGAGGTGCCGGGCCTGAGCAGGGGGATGCCTTCCGGCGGGCAGCATCGGGTGTCCGGGCAGCAGTAGGTCCAGAAGCGGCCGCCCGAGACGCACACGGCCTCGACCACGGGGACGTCGAGGCCCCCGCACGCCGTGCGCAGCAGTTGCGCCAGGGGCCGCAGGTGGTCCACCACCTGCGGCCCCGACTCCCCGACGGCGGGTTCCCTGCAGAGGAAGGCGACGACGCCTTCGGGCCGCGAGCCCCTTCGCTCGCACCCGCTCACCAGGCACCGGGCCAGTTGGTCGGCGACGCTGGCCCAGTCCTCCGCGCGCCCGGGAATGCCGAGGCGCACCCGGCCGCCGAACCGCCCGCGATCGCCGTGCAGGGCGAGGAGCACGATGCTGTTCTCCGGCTTGAAACCGAGCAAGTACGGCAAGGCGTCGGCCAGTTCGGCAGGGGTGCGCAGGGTGACCACGGGCTGGTCGATCGGGGCGCCGGGGCCGGTCGGGCCGATGGCTTCGCTGTGATTCGTCATGCGCCGACTCTCCCGCGAACGACGGGATTCCGGTTGGGCCTGTGGATAACTGCGATCAGGGGCACGCCAAGAGTTGTCCACAGCCTCGCGGCCCCGCCGAGAGCCCGGCCGGAACCCACGCCCCCACAGAGGGCGGCTGAGCCCCCGTGCGGCCGAAGGGGCGTTCGGCCGCACGGGGGCTCACCAGGCGGTGTCTCCGGTCATGAACCCGTCGGGCGGCGGGCAGCCGCCCGCTGGGCGCGGCGCGAGACCCGGCCGTCCGAGGCCGCGGCGGGCGCCGCGGACGCGTCCTCGGAGCTGATGCCCAGCTCACCGCTCAGGTCGGCCACGAACGAGCGCACCGTGGGGTACTCGACGAACGCCGACGAGCGCACCGGGTGGGCGAGTTCGTCGCCGAGATTGGCGATGACCTCGATGAGGATCAGCGAGTCCAGGCCCATGTCGAACAGGTTGGCGTCCAGGTCCACGGTCCGCGGATCCGGTGCGCCGATGATCGCGGCGATCTCCTTCCGGATGAATCCCGTGATCAGCGCGGCCTTCTCGGTGTCCGACACCCCCTCGAAACGGTCCCGCAGCGTCTCGCCCGCGGCCTGGGCGACGGGCGCGGCGCCGCCGTGCGGCTCGATCCAGTGCCTCGTGCGGTCGAAGGGGTGGCCGGGCAGCGGCACCCGCCGCACGCTCTCGCCCTCGTGGTACGCCGCCCAGTCGACGCTCTCCCCCGCGGTCCACAGTCGGCCGAGCACCTCCAGGAGGAAGGCCGGACCGGCCGTCCCCGCCTCCTGCGGCAGCAGCGCCACGGCCGGTCGCCCGGCCGCGGCGGCGTGCTGCACGGCGCCTCGCTCCAGCAGTCGCAGGGCCTCGTCGGGCAGGCCCGTGCGGTCCGCGGCGACGACCGGTGTCCTGACGCCCCAGCCCGCCAGCGTCCGCGCCGTGGCGTACTGCACGGCGAAGGCCGTCAAGGCGCCCTCGCCGTCCAGCAGTTCGGCGGCGCCCCCCGGGGTGCCGAGCTCGGCGACGCACAGGTCGAAGTGCGCGCGGAAGGCCGGGACCTCCTCGTACAACGCCGTGGCGTGTCCCGGCACGACGGCAGACGCGGTGCCTGCCAGGTCGAGGACCGGCTTCTCCGCGGTGGGGTCCCCCGTCAGCAGGCGCGTGTCGTCGCCGAGGGCCAGGGCGAGCGCCGCGTCGCGCACGCCGGTGGCGACGAGCGCGCGCCGATAGGTGTGCACGCGCCGCCCCACCGCCAGCGTGTGGGAGACCGCGGCCAGGTCGAGGTCGCGGTCCTTGCGCAGTTGACGGGCGAGGGCGGCGGCCGTCGTGTCGAGCGCTTCGGGGGTGCGGGCGGAGAGCACGAGCAGGCGCGGTCCCGGGGCCGCGGGAGCGGGGTCCTGGGCGGGCGGTTCCTCCAAGATGAGGTGGGCGTTCGTACCGCCGATGCCGAAGGAGCTCACGCCGGCCCGGCGCGGGGTCGAGCCCGCGGGCCACTCCTTGGTCTCGGTGGCGACGTAGAACGGTCCGGCCCCGAAGTCGATCTCCGGGTTGGGCGAGTCGAAGTAGAGGCTGGGGACCAGGGTGCGGTGGCTCAGCATCAGGACCGTCTTGATCAGGCCCGCCATGCCCGCGGCCGTGTCCAGGTGCCCGACGTTGGTCTTGACCGAGCCGATCGCGCAGGACTCGGGGGCGAGGCCGTCGCCGAACGCCTGGTTCAGGGCGGCGACCTCGATGGGGTCGCCGAGCGGCGTCGCGGTGCCGTGCGCCTCCACGTACGAGATGGTCTCCGGGCCGCAGTCGGCGATCTGCTGCGCCTCCGCGACGACGGCGGCCTGGCCCCGCACGCTGGGGGCGGTGTAACCGGTCTTGTCGGAGCCGTCGTTGTTCACCGCGGTGCCCTTGATGACGGCGTGCACGGTGTCGCCGTCCGCGAGCGCGTCGCTCAGGCGCTTGAGGGCTACGACGCCGACGCCGTTGCCGATCACGGTGCCCTGCGCCTTGGCGTCGAAGGCGCGGCAGTGGCCGTCGGGCGAGAAGATCATGCCCTCGTGGTGGAGGTAGCCCTCCCACTGGTCGGCCTGCACGTGGGCCGCGGCGGCCAGGGCCATCGTGCAGTCGCCGGAGAGCAGACTGAGGCAGGCCAGGTGGACGGCGACCAGCGAGGTGGAACAGGCGGTGTTGGTGCTGATGCTCGGGCCCTGGAGGTTCAGCTTGTAGGAGGTGCGGGTGGCCGCGAAGTCCTTGTCGTTCGTGATCATCATGCGGTAGCGGTCCACGGACGACGCGGTGCGGTAGCGCTCGCCGAGGTTGTGCAGCAGATAGGTGTTCATGCCGACACCGGCGAAGACACCGATCTGCTCCTCGCCGCGCTGCGGGTCGTAGCCCGCCGCCTCCAGGGCCTCGAACGCGCACTCCAGCAACTGGCGCTGCTGCGGGTCGATCAGCTCCGCCTCGTCCCGGGTGATCCCGAAGAGCCCGGCGTCGAACTTGTCGGCGTCCGACAGGATCTGACCAGCCTTCACATAGCGGTCGTCGGCGATGAGTTGCTCACTGACACCGGCCTCGCGCAGCTGCTCGTCGGAGAAGTAGGTGAGGGTCTCCCGGCCCTCGCTCAGTACGCGCCAGAACTTGTCGGGGGTATCGGCGCCCGGGAACCGGCAGGAGAGACCGACGATCGCGATGTCCGAGTCCCTGACCTCGGAACCCCGGCCCGCCTGCTCCTGCTGGGTGCCCTGCTGTATCTGGTCGTTCATCTCTCTCCTCAACCCACCTTGATACCGAGGTCCGCTGCGACCTTGCGCATGTCCAGGAACGTCTCCGCGATGAACCTGGCTCCGTCGTCGGTGGTGTCCATCTGCTTGAACAGCTCCACCAGGGCCTCCCGGTGCCGCTCGCGGTCGCCCTCGCCCGCGGCGATCTCCAGCACCACCTGCTTGAGCTTCTCCTCGACTTCGGGCAGGTCGAGGGAGCGCGGGAACTTGATGCTGAACGTGGAACGGTCGTAGTCCTTGTTGCGGCCCACCGCCCGGGTATAACTCGACGCGTTCAGCTTGTAGAACATGCAGTCCCAGTTCTTGAACGAGTAGTAGTTCAGGAGCGGGAACAGCGTGCAGTGCGTCTCCATCGGCGAAGAGGCGTAAAGCCCCTTCTCCTTGAGCTCGGCGACCATGCGGTCGGGGTCGTAGTCGTGCCGCATGGCGATGAACGGGAAGACGATTTTGGGGAGTTCGTCGTCCTCGGCGAACAGGATCTCCTCGATCTCGCCGTTGAACAGCTCGCTCGCGAGGTCGGGCCCGAAGGACTTGTAGAAGCCGCGCACGACCTCGCGTACGTTCGACTCCATCGTGAGGATCTGCTGCGGGTCTGCGCACAGGGCGATGTAGGGAATGCGCTCGCGGTAGGCGTGCAGGATGGCCCGGATCACGAAGAAGGTGCGGCAGGAGACGCAGGGCAGCTTCTCGTCGAGATACTGGCCGGGCTTCTTCGGGCGCGCCCGGTTGAAGACGTCCCGCATCATCTTCTTGATGTTCTCGTCGTCCGCGTCCACCACGAAGGTGGCGGGCAGCTTCTCCTGCGCGAGCTTGATGTTCTGCGCCGCGTGCGTGCTCTCGAAGGGCACGTCGAAGGTGTACGCGAGGGTGCGCTTGCCGTACTCGTTGACGAACTTGTCCAGCATGTACGTGCTGTCCTTGCCGCCGCTGTACATGAAGAGGCAGTCGAACTCGCCGCGCGGGTTGGGCGCGGCCGCCTGGAATTCGGCGAACACCTCGTTGGTGTACTTGTAGTTGACGATGAGATCGCCCGCGAAATCCAGGTTGCACAGATTGCAGACCCGCTCGTCGTCGAGAACGATTCCCGGGTGCCCGTCCTTGAGTGAGCAGATCTTGCAGCGAACAATGGTCGGTTCCACGATGCCTCCTTGAAATGTGCCCACGAAATGCGCCCACGGAATACGGGCCGGGTGCCCGGCCGCCGCCGGGCTCAACGTTCCGCGCCGGACCTCCGGCGGCGCGCTCCGAGCAGGGACCGGCCCCGGCCCTGCTGGGGCCTCTCCCGCTTCGGCGGCGGCGTGCCCGCAGCGTCGCCGGCGAGATGGCGGGCCATCGTCCGGATCGTCGGATGACGGAACATGTCGAGCCGCTTCAACGCGGGACTCAGCTCCGCCCTGAGCCGCGCCACCACCTGGGTCAGCCGCAGCGAGTCCCCGCCCGCGTCGAAGAAGTTGACGTCGACGCCGACGTCCGCCGGGCCGAGCGCGCTTTGCCAGATCGCGGCGATCCGCCGCTCGACGGCGCTCTCCGGCACCGCCTCCCCTGCCGTCCCGGCCCGTCCGTGTGCCGCGGCGCCGTCGGGCGCGGGCAGGGCCTTGCGGTCGACCTTGCCGTTCGGGGTCAGGGGCAGTTCCGGCAGCACGACGACGGCGCCGGGGACCATGTACTCGGGCAGCCGCGCCCGCACCCGGTCGCGCAGCTCGGCGACCGCGGGGAGCCGGGCACCCGCGGCGACGACGTACGCCACCAGGCGACCGCCGCCGGGCCCGTCGTCGCGCACGGCCACGGCCGCCTCCGCGACGGCGGGGTGCTCGCGCAGCACCGTCTCCACCTCACCGAGTTCGATGCGGTAGCCGTGCAGTTTGACCTGGTTGTCGACCCTGCGCAGATACTCCAGACGGCCGTCGGGCAGCTGCCGCACGAGGTCGCCCGTGCGGTAGACGCGGCCGGGGGCGAAGGGGTCGTCGAGGAACTTCTCCGCGGTGAGCTCGGGCAGCCCGTGGTACCCGTCGGCCACGCCGTCGCCGCCGATGTACAGCTCGCCCTGCGCGCCGGGCGGCACGGGGCGGAGCCGCTCGTCGAGCACGTACATCCGGGTGTTGGCCAGCGGCCGCCCGATGGTGACGGGCCGCCCCGCCACCACCCGGTCGATCGAGGACCAGATGGTGGTCTCGGTCGGGCCGTACATGTTCCAGACCCGGCCCGCGCGCCGTACGAGATCGGCGGCCAGGTCGTCGGGCAGCGCCTCGCCGCCGCACAGGACCGTCACCTCGTCGCCGCCCCGCCAGCCCGCCTCGATCAGCATGCGCCAGGTGACCGGGGTCGCCTGCATGACGGTCGGCCGGCACGCCTCGACCAGCTCGCGCAGCTCGAACCCGTCGGCGGCCGTCGACGCCGGAGCGATCAGGACCTGGCCGCCGGTCACCAGCGGCAGGTACAGCTCCAGGCCCGCGATGTCGAAGCAGGCCGTGGTCACGGCGAGCAGGGTGTCCGTGCGGGCGAATCCGGGCTCCTTCGCCATGGAGCAGAGGAAGTTGGTCAGCGCCCGGTGGCCCACGCGTACGCCCTTGGGCAGCCCGGTGGAGCCCGAGGTGTAGATGATGTACGCGGGATCCTCGGCGGACGCCCGGTCCCGACGGCCCTCCGCCGTCCCCCGCGCCGGCTCGACGTCCTGCGGACCGGCGTCCGGCACGTCCAGTTCGACGACCTGCGACGGGCAGTCCCCCGGCAGCGCGGCGGACAGGGCGGACTCGGTGAGGACCAGGAGCGCGCCGGAGTCGTCGAGCATGTGGCGGAGCCGCTCGGGCGGATAGACCGGGTCGAGCGGTACGTACGCCGCGCCCGTCCGCAGGACCGCGAGGAGTCCGGTGAGCAGGTCCGCCGAGCGGTGCAGGAACACTCCGACGGCGGTGCCGGGACCGGCCCCGAGCCGGACGAGACGGTCGGCGAGCCGCGCCGAGCGCTGGTCGAGCTCTCCGTACGTCACGACGGATTCACCGAACCGGACGGCGGGCGCTTCGGGTTGGCGGCGGCTCCACTCGGCGACGAGCTGGTGCACGCGGCGGTCTCGGGGATAGTCGGCCGCCGTGTCGTTCCACGCTTCGAGCACCTGGTGGCTTTCGGCGTCGGTCAGCAGCGGCAGCAACCCGGCGTCCTCGTCGCTCAGTTGGGCGGCGGTGCGGAGGAACTGGCCGCAGCGGGCTGCGAGTCGGCGGGCGGCGGTGCCCATCCGGGGATCGCCCGGCTCGAAGACGATGGCACGGTCGCGCTCGCCGGGCAGTCCCAGGCGGACGGTGAGGGCGGGCGCTTCCGTGCCGGGGCCGGTGCCGGTGTCACGGCCGGTGTCGGCGCCGGTGCCTCGGCCGGTCTCGTAGCCGTCGGTCAGGTCCACCACGATCGGCGGCGTGGTCCCCGACAGCGCCGACCGCTCGTGCAGCCGCGGGTCGCGCAGCCGTACTCCGCGCAGCGGGGCACCCCGCCGCGCCACCTCGGCGAGCTGCCGCGCCACGGCCTCCTTGAGGTCGGTGAGCGTCCGGCCGACCACCACCTCCGGGGCGCGGAAGGGTACGTCGCGCATCAGCGGGCCCGGCCCGCCACCGGCCGCGGGAGGGCGCAGCCCGACGTCGAAGCCGCCGGCGTGTTCCCCCGCCATGCGGCCGAGGAAGAGCAGCAGCGCGGCGAGCAGCCAGGCCGTGCCCTCCTGCTCGTCCAGGGCGCGGACGTGGTCGGGTGCCTCGGCCCGTGCCGCCGCTCGGGACACAGGGGCCGCGTCCACGCCTTCGCCCGAAGCGTCCTCGGGGTCCCCCGACTCCCCTGCCTGCCAAGGGACTTCGAGGGGTTCCTGCGCGGTGAGCCGGCGCAGCCAGTGGGCCTCGTGACGGCGCGCGGCACGGGCCGCGGACGTCCACCGCTCGCACGCGGCATCGTCGGACTCGGTGAAGCGGTCGCCGGGGCGGACGGCGCCCGCGCCCCCGGGCCTGGCCCCGCCGTCCACGTCCACCAGCTCGGTGAGCCGTACGTCGAGGTCGGCCGTGGCGACGACCACGGCCGTGTCGTCGACGGCCAGCACGGTGCCCGGCGGACGCGTCGAGGGGGACGCGGTGACCTCCACGCCGCGCACCGCGAACAGCCGCTCGTCCAGGGCGAGGAGCGCGAGGCCGAACGCGTTGCGGTGCGGACCGAACTCGGTGGCCCGCACCAGCGCGGCCAGCTCACCGGCCGGTCGCCGCCAGGAGAACAGGCCGTCGCGGGGCGGGCCTTCGTGCGCCCCGTGGTAGGTGCGCCTGGTCAGGTCCTGCGGGGTGCGCGTCTCGGTGCCCGCGGCCAGTTCGTCGACCAGCTCGCCGAAGGAGGCGGCCGCGGCCTCGTAGCAGGTGTGGTTGAGCGTGTACGCGGTGTCGTCGGGCCCGACCGGGACCGTCCGCTGCTTCAGCACGTCGCCGGTGTCCGCCTCGCGCTCCATCACGTGCCAGGTCACGCCGTGCTCGGTGGCGCCCTCCAGGACGGCCCAGCTGGTGGCGTGCAGACCGGCGTGCCGGGGCAGCAGCGCGTCGTGGAAGTTCACGGGCATGCGCTCGGGCAGCGCGAGCACCTCGTCGGGCAGCATCCGCAGGTTGGTGATGCTGAAGAGGTACGCGAACCGCAGCGGACGCAGCCGTTCCGCGAGGCCGCGGCCGGGGTCGACGACGGCGATGCCGTGCCCGGCCGCCCAACGGCGCAGCGCCGGGGCCTCGGCCACCACGGCGGCGACCCGGTGGCCGCGCGTCAGCAGGTGCTCCCCGCACTCGGCGAGGAGCGGCTCCTCGCCGATCAGTACGGCGCTGAACGGTGTGGTCATCGCTGCTCCTCCTGGTCCTGAAGAACGGTTCTCAGCTGGTGGAGCAGGTCGTCCACCTCCGCGTCGGAGAGACCGTCGACGATCTCCTCGATGCCGTTTGCCGCTGTCGCCGGCGCCGGCTCGGCGGGGGCGGGCTCGGCGATCACCGGCTCGGCGGGGGCCGCCTCCGACACGTGCCGGCCGGCGAGGTGGCGGGCCAGGCGCTCGATGGTGATGTGCTCGAACAGGAGGGTCGAGGGCAGCGGCCCGTACTCCTGTTCCAGCTCCTTGGTGAGACTCAGGACCACCAGCGAGTCGATGCCGTAGTTCTCGAAGGTGGCCTTGGGATCGAGGAGTTCCTCCGGCATCTCCAGGACGTGGGCGAAGACCGCCTTGACCCGGAGCTCCGTGGCATGGACGAGGTCCGCTCCCGCAGACGCGGGCACGGGAGCGGGCACCGCCGTGGGCGCCGGGCCCGATACGGGCGCCGGGGCGTGCGCGGACGGCACGTCGGACGCGGGCGTCACGTCGGACGCGGGCGCCGGTACCAGCCCGTCGCTCTCCGCGACCAGCACGCACTGGTACGTGCCGCCGCCGGTGCCCTCGTGCGCCGCGACCTTGCGGAAGCCGTTGTGGGCCAGGACGTCGCGCCAGGCGGTCAGGCCGAGCAGCGGGGACCTGGGCAGCCGGTACTCCGCGTCCTCGAAGAGCCACCAGCCGGTGGCCAGACCGAAGATCAGCGACATCTGGTCGCGCAGCTCGACGCCTTCGTTGACCACCAGCACGCCGTTCGTACGCAGCAGTCGCTTGGTGTGCGCCAGGGTGCGGTCGATCCCGCGGGTCGCGTGGAACACGTTGGTGCCGAGCACCAGGTCGTACTCGCCCGTCCCGAAGCCCTGCTCCTGGGGGTCGCGTTCGATGTCCAGCGCGCGGAAGCCGGCGAAGGGGTGGTCGGCGCCGAACCGCCTGCGGCCGTGCCGTACGAATCCGTCCGAGACGTCGGTGTACACGTACTCGACGTGGTCACCGTGGCCCGCGGCCTTGAGCCCGCGCAGCACCCGCTCGCTGGTGCCGCCGGTGCCCGCGCCCACTTCGAGGATCCGGATCCGGTCCCCGGGGCGGCCGCGCAGCCGCTCCGACACGTACCGCGCCACGGTGTCCGCGACGTCGGCGTTGCACCGGTCGGTGACCGGATCCCCGGCGTAGACGGCCTCCACGAGGTCGAAGGAGCCGTCGGGGAAGAGCACGTCCAGGTGGCCGCGCCGTCCGGTCAGGACGTCGGGCAGCGCGTCGAGGCAGCGCAGCAGCAAGGTGGCCACCGGGCCGGACGCGGGGTGACGTCGCGTCAACTCTGCGGCTTCCGCGCCGGGTTGGGCTGCCGCGCGTGCCACGTCCGGGTCCTCGACACGGTCCGTGACGACCAGCGAACCGTCCCCCTCGCCGTTCGCTCCTTCGTCCTCCGCGCGGAGGTAGCCGCCGCGCAGCAGGACGTCGACGAGCAGATCGAGCAGCCGCTCCTGCCCCGCGGTGACACCGAGGCGGGTGCGGAGGCCCTCGCGGGTGTGCCGCTCGCCGGGGCTCCGCAGGACGCCCATGGTCCGCAGCGTGGCGGCCAGAAGGCGCCGGGCGAGCTCTTCGGTGTCAGCGGACGCGGTGTCACCCGCGCCCACCGGGACGTCGCGCGCCGCCGGGTACGCGGCGAGCGCGGCCGGGACGGACCGCTGAGGCGGTTGCGGCCGCAGCACGGTGTGCGGGTCGACGCCGAGGCCCGCGAGGATCCCCTGCTCGGCCTTGACCACCAGGGCCTGCGGCAGGTCACCCGCCAGGATCCGCTCGACGGCGGCCATGCCCTCGTCGGCGCCGATCGGCTGGATGCCCGCGGCGGCGAAACGGCGCAGGACGCCCTCCCGGTGGGCGTCGCCCGCGGCGTGCCAGTAGCCCCAGTTGACGATCCGCACCGGGTAGAGCGCGGCGTGCGCGGCGGCAAGACCCCAGGCATCGGCGACATGGCAGCCCGCCGCGTACCCGGCCTGGCCGTGGTTGCCCTCGAACGTGACGGCGGACGAATAGAGCAGCGCGAAGTCGAGATCCTCACCGCGCAGCGCGTGGAACATGCTCCACACCGTGTCGGCCTTGGCGTCGAGGGCGCTGCGCAGCTCGGTCTCGCCGAGGTCCCTGATCGGCTTGTCCACCAGGACCATCGCGGAGTGGATCACACCGTGCAGCGCGCCGAAGCGCTGCTTGGCCCCGTCGATGACGTCGCGCAGCGCCACCGGGTCGGCGGCGTCGCACCGCACGTACCTGACCTCGCCGCCCAGCCGTTCCAGGGCCGCCAGTTCGGCGCGGCGCCGCTCGTCCAATGCGCCGCGCCCGATCAGGACGAGGCGGGCCCGGTAGGTGCGGGCGAGGTGCGCCGCGGTGTCACGGCCGAGCACGCCGAGGCCGCCGATGACGAGGTACACGCCGCGGTCGCGGAAGCGCGTCGGAGCGGTGGGCAGCTCCACGCGCTCCAGGGCACGGACACGTCGTACGCCACCGCGCAGGGACACCGGGCCGACCTTGGCCTGGACCGGTTCGGTCACCAACTGCCGTACTCCGTCGGCGATCTCGTCGCCACGGACGTCCAGGCACGCCGCGCTCAGGCGCGGGTACTCCTTGGCCGCGGCCTCGCAGAAACCGATGAGTCCCGCGGCCGCGGGGCGCACCCGGTCCGCCTCGCCGAGCGGCAGTCCGTCGGCGGTGAGGACCTTCAGGCGCAGGGGCCGGTCGAGCAGGCCGTGCCGGTCCAGGCCGCGCACCAGGCGGTAGAGCGAGACGACACCGCGGTCCTGTGCCTCGCGCACCTCCCGGCCGTCGTGCGGGAGCCCGTCCGGGCCGCCGGTGGCGAGGAAGTACACCAGGTCGATCTCCGGGGAGCGGGCCAGGACCTGGTCCACCTCCCGGTCGCCGAGCCCGCCGGACCCGATGCCCAAGTGCAGGTGCCGGGCGTCCGGGTGGGCCCGTTCGAGCGTCGTCGTCAGATGGGCCGCGTCCTCGGCGGCGACGGTCAGGACCGTCCGGGGAGCGGGTGCGCCGTCGGGCGTGCGCAGCGGCGGGGCGACCGCCCAGCGGGGCCGGTAGTCGATACCGGGCGCCGCCTTCAGCTCGCGCAGTGCCAGGCCGGTGATCCGTACGCAGACGCGTCCCGTCTCGTCGGCGATCGTGACGTCGAACCGGTGGGCGCCCAGGTCCTGGACGAAGGACCAGCCGTCGTCGGGCACCGGGGCGTGCAGTTCGACCAGGTCGGCGGCGAACGGCAGGAGCGGGCGGGCGCCGTCGTCCGCCCGGTCGGCGAGCAGCAGGGCCACCGGATGCAGTGCCGCGTCGAGCGTGCCCGGGTCGAGCGGTCCTGGACGGGCTCCGGCGCGGTGCTGTTCCGCCGGGCGGCGCAGCCGGGCGAGCGCGGTCCGCTCGCCGGTCCACGCCTGCTCCACGCGCCGGAAGTAGGGGCCGTAGGGCAGGCCGCGCCGACGCAGGGCGGCGTAGAGCTCCTCGTGCGTCACCTGGTGGGGGCAGTCCGCCCTGAGCAGGTCGGTCGCCAGCGCGGCGGGCCGCTCGGGGACCGCGTCGAGCAGCTGGCCGAGCGAGTACACCCGGTCGTCGGCGGTGCCGGTCAGCCGGTAGTCCAGGGCCGTGCCCCCGTGTCCCCCGGCGTCCCGCGCGGGGGCGAGCCCGAGGGTGAGCCCGGTGCCGCCGTCCGGCACCAGGACCGGGGACAGCCAGCGCACGTCACGGAAGGCGCGCACCGCTCCGCCGTCCAGGGCCCCGGCGATCAGGGCGAGATGGCCCACGCCGGGCAGCACGCGACGGCCTCCGACGACGTGGTCGCGTACGACCGGGTCGGCGGGTGCGAGGGTGAGGGAGACCTGACCGGCGCGCAGGCCCGCCGGATCCGTGGCGCCGGCGGCGGGTTCGGTGTGCGCGGGGGCAGCGGTGTGCACGAGATCAGCGGCATGCGTGGCGGGCGTGCCGCCGGTCAACGGCAGCCAGTGTCGCGTCCGTTCGAACGGGTAGCCGGGCAGCGGCACCGTACGGTCGATGCCCTGCCGCGCCGGGGCGAGGGCCGACCAGTCGGTGAAGGCCCCGGAGACCCAGAGCCTGGCCAGCCGGGCGAGGTCCCCGTCGACGGCCAGGGTCCGCAGGAAGTCGGGACCCGCGCCTTCGGTGAACACCTCCGCGAGCGCGGTGTGCTGTTCGGCGTCGCCGAGGATCGCCCAGGGGCCCGTGTTGCCTTCGGCGAACGCCGCGAACTTGTCGGCGGCGTCGCTCGGGTCGGACGCCAGGAACGCGAGCCGCTCGGGCAGCGCCTCCCTGCCGATCCGCAGGGTGTGGCCGAGGTCGGCCAGCGCGGGCCGCTCGCGGCGCAGGTGGGCGGCGAGCTCGGCCGCGTACGCCCGCAGCCGTTCGGGGCCGCGCGCGGAGAGCACCAGGAGCTCGGGGGCGCCCGCGGGGGCGGCGGGCCGGGCCGCGGGGGCCCGGTACTCCTCCAGGATCACATGCGCGTTGGTGCCGCCCGCGCCGAACGAACTCACGCTCGCCCGGCGCGGCTGCTCCACCCACTCGCCGTCCCGCTCCACGACCGGCCGCGGCCAGTCGGCGAGTTCGCGCTGCACCCGGAACGGGGACCGCGCGAAATCGATGATCGGATTGGTCTCCTCGGAGTGCAGCGAAGGCACCAACTCGCCGTGGGACAGCTGGAGTACGGCCTTGGTGATGCCCGCGATGCCCGCGGCCCCCTCCAGGTGGCCGATGTTGGACTTCACCGAGCCGAGCGCGATGCTCCCGGCGGACGGCACGGCCCCGGCGAAGGCCTGGCACAGGCCCGTGTGCTCGATCGGGTCGCCCAGGGAGGTGCCCGTGCCGTGCGCCTCGACGTAGCCGATGGTGGCCGGGTCGATGCCCGCCCGGTCGAGTGCCTCCTCGACGAGGGCCTGCTGCGCCTGCGGGTTGGGCACGGTGAAGCCGCCCGTACGGCCGCCGTGGTTCACCGCCGTCGCCTTGATCACGGCGTGGATGTGGTCGCCGTCCGCGACCGCGTCGGAGAGCCGCTTGAGCAGGACGGCGCCGACGCCCTCACCCGGCACGTACCCGCTGCCCCCGGCCCCGAAGGAACGGCAGCGGCCGTCGGTGGAGAGCATCCGCATGCGGCTGAGGTGCGCGTACTTGAGCGGATGCGCGGAGACGTTGACACCGCCCGCGAGCGCGTAGCGGCACTCGCCCGCGCGGATGCTCTCGCAGGCCTGGTGGAGGGCGACGAGGGAGGCCGAGCACGCGGTGTCCACCACCACGCTCGGGCCTCGGAAGTCGCCGAAGTACGACACCTGGTTGGCTATCGCGGAGCGGTTGGCGAGCACCGTGTGGTGGTTGCCCTTGGCCGCCTCGTCGGCGGCGAGCTGGGCGTAGTCGCCCCACATGACGCCGGCGAAGACACCGACGTCGTGCCCTTGGCCGCCGTAGCGCGGGCGCGGCAGGCGGGACGGCGGGTAGCCCGCGTTCTCCAGCGCCGACCAGGCGGCCTCCAGGAACAGGCGCTCCTGAGGGTCCATCAACTTTGCCTGGGACGGCGGGATCCGGAAGAAGAGCGAGTCGAAGGCGGCCACGTCGGAGAGGAAGCCTCCCCACTTGCCGTAGCTGGCGCCGGGCGCCGACCGGTCGCTGTCGAAGTGGGCGTCGGCGTCCCAGCGTTCACGGGGCACCTCGGTGACCGAGTCCTTGCCCTGGCGCAGGTTCTCCCAGAACTCCGCCAGGTCGCGGGCTCCCGGGTAGCGGCCGCTGATGCCGATGACGGCGATGTCGTCGTCGGCCGCCAAAGGAGCGCGCGGGGGTCTGGCGGCGGCCGGGGACGGGGCCGGAGGCTCCTCGACGGCGACCGCCGGAGCCACCGGAGCCGCCTGTACCGTCGGGCCAGGCCCCTGGTCGGCCGGGGCCGGCCGTGCCTCGTCGGGGAACAACCGCCGTGCCGCGTCCGCGTGTTCGGCCAGGAGGTGCTGCGCGAGGTCGTGCACCGTGCGGTACTCGAAGAGGAGGGTGCCGCGGGCGCCGGGGAAGTCCCGGTCGAGGTGTTCGTTGGACTCCATGACCAGTACGGAGTCGAGTCCGTACGCGTCCAGCGTGGTGTGGTCGTCCATGCGCTCCCGCGCGAGACCGAGGACCTCCGACAGCAGGCCCCGCACGTGATCCTTCATGCGGGTGAGCAGAGCCGGGGAGGGTGCGGGGGAAGAGGACCCGGCAGCGGGGCGGGCCGCGGATTCGGTGCGAGGCGTCAGGGCGAGGTCGACGGCCCGGGGGTCGCCGACGGCGGGCACCAGCCGGACGAGCCCGGTCCGCCAGGCGAGTTCGATCGCCCGCATGCCCTCGGGTCCGGTGAACTCCCGCATTCCGGTCCGCCGTTGGTACCCGGCGCGCTCCTCCTCACCCATCAGGGCGTCCACGCCGCCGATCCGCCACAGCGGCCAGGCGAGCGACAGGGTGCGGCCCGATGCGCGCCCCTCACGCACCTGGCGGTCGCGTCGCGCGGCGTAGGAGTCGAGGTAGCGGTTGGCCGCGGCGTAGGCGCAGGTGCCGAAGTCGCCGACGACCGAGGCGATGGAGGAGAACACGACGAACAGGTCGAGCGGTTCGTCGGCGGTGAACGCGTCGAGCAGCCTGACTCCGTGCGCCTTGGCCGCGAGCAGCTCGGTGAAACGGGCGAGGCCGGCTTCGAGGACCGTGCCCTGGTCGGCGGCGCCCGCGAGGTGGAAGACGCCGTCGAGGTGACCGAAGCGCTCCTTGGCCCGCGTCACCGCGGCGCGCATGGCCACCGGGTCGGCGCTGTCGGCGGCCACGAGCAGCACATCGGCGCCGAGCGCGCCGAGTTCACCGGCCGCCGCACGCGCCGCCGGCCGCTCGGCCGAGCGGCTGACCAGCACGAGCCGCGCCTGATACGCCGACGCCAGGTGACGGGCCAGCTCCAGGCCGATGCCGCCGGTGCCGCCGGTGAGCAGGTAGGTGCCGTGCTGCTTGAGCGGGTTCGTGCCGTCGGACGCGGGGGCCCGCACCTCGGCCGCGCGCAGGGCGCGGATCTGGCGGCCCGCCGTCGAACGGCGCACCTCAGCTCCGGCGAGCCGGCCGCCCTGGGCCAGCTCGGCGGCGAGCAGGCCCGGCAGTTCGGGGGCGTCGGCCAGACCGTCCGCGCAGGTCACGGTGAACAGTTCGAGGCGCGGCAGGACCCCGGAGGTGGAGAGCGCGAAGCCCGCCACGGCCTCCTGGTCGGGGCGCGGTCCCGACTCGGTCTCGGCCAGGACGTAGGCGCAGCGCACCCGTCCGGTGAGGCGGACCGCGTCGAGGGCCAGGACGAGGGAGCGCAGGGAGCCGAGACCGCGCGCGAAGGCCGCGTCGAGGGCCTCCCCCGCCGCTTCGGCCGCGCCCGCGGCGCCGTTCGGGACGGGATCGGCCGTCACGCCCCACAGGTGGACGATGTCGAGCGAACGGACACCGGCCCGCTCCAGATCCGTCAGGAGCCGCTCGAAGTCGCCCGCCCTGGAAGGGTCGACGGCGTACCGGTCGGGGCCTGTGCGCGCGAAGGACGTCGCGGTGCGTACGTCGATGACGCGCCGCCCGCCGGACAGCGCGGCCAGCCCCTCGGCCGTCGTGTCGGCGTCCGCGAGGACGAGCACCGCGTCCGCGGCCGCGGGGGCGTCCGGCGCGAGGTCCTTGTCCTGCCAGACCTGCTGGTAGAAGAACGGCGTTTCCGTGCCCGCGGGTTCCGGCGCCGGTGCGGGAGCGTTGTCGTCGAGGCGGCGGCCGCCGAAGTCGTCGATGCGGACCAGCTCGGTCCCCGCCTCGTCGAGGACGCGCACGTCGAACCGCCGCAGCCCCGCTGCCGGGTCGGTGTGGCGAGCGGGGACGGCGTACGCGTAACAGGTGCGGGGCAGCCCGGCGTACGGCGCCCGGACCTCCAGGGTGCCGAGGCTGAAGGGCACGGCGAGGCTCCCGGCCTCCTCGGGCGACGTCAGGTCCGCCCAGTGGCAGGCACGCAGGGCGCCGTCGAGCAGCGCGGGGGGCAGGAGTTCCGCGACGCCGGTGTCCTGCTCGGGCAGGGCGAGTGCGACGAGTGCGGCGCCGTTGCCGAAGTGGACTTCCTCGATGACGTCGAAGGAGGGCCCGTAGGCGAAGTGGGCCGCGCGGTAGGCGCGTTGGACGTCCGCACCGGCCAGGTGCCGGGGGCTGTCCGCACGCAGCGCGTCGAGGTCGAAGGACCCGGCGGGGCGCGGGCCCGGGGCCGGGACGGTCACCGTGCCGCGTACGTGAACGGTCCGGTCGGTGCGGTCGCTGCCTGAGGTGCGGTCGGCGTGGTCCGTGGCGTCCGACGTCCAGACGGTGAAGGCCAGTTCGCCGGTGTCGTCACCACGTCCGGCCGCGGCGTCGGCGGTGCGGGCCAGGCTGACGTGGACGTCGCGCGGCTCGTCCCCGATCACCACGGGGCGGCCCCACAGCACGTCCCGCAGGGCGTGGGCGCCGTCGAGCCCGGCCAGCTGGGCCGCGGCCCTCGCCAACTCCAGGCAGGCCGCACCGGCCAGCAGGCCCCGGCCTTCGATGGTGTGGTCGCGCACCAGCGGCTCGTCGGGCAGGAAGGTCCTGCGGAAGCGGATCTCGTCGACGGTGGATTCGTTGGCGTCGATCAGCGGATGGAGGCGGGCGGTCGCCGCCGTCCCCGGCCGCTGCTCGCGCTCCCGGTCGACGGGCCGCTCCTGGCCCCGGTCCGCCGCTGGGACCCAGTAGCGCTCCCTGGCGAACGGGTAGAGCGGGGCGGGGACACGGCGGGGGCGCTCGCCCCGCGCGGGGGCGAGGGTGTCCCAGTCGGCCGTGCCGTCCCGCGTCCAGCGCGCGGCTAGTTCGAAGGCCGGGCCTTCCTCCCCCGGCCGCGCGGACCCGGCGGCCTCGCCGGGCAGCACGAGGCCCGTGCACGGTGTGCCGTCGCGGTAGGCGCGCAGCGCCCGCACGAGCGCGGCGCCGTCGTCGGCGACCACCGCGAGCCGGTGCTCCATCACCTCACGGCCGTGCTGCAGCGTGTGGGCGAGGTCCATGGCGCGTACGCGGTCGCGTTCGACGAAGTCGGCGAGGCGTCCCGCGTACGCGCCGAGCCGCTCCGCGTCGCGCGCGGAGAGCGGGAAGACCAGCGGTCCGGCGAACCGCTGACCGGCCACGGGCTCCTCCGTGTGCTCGGGTCCCTGCCGGTACTCCTCGATGACCAGGTGGGCGTTGGAGCCGCCCGCGCCGAAGGAGCTGAGTCCCGCCCTGCGGGGCGCCGGGCCGGTGTCCCCCGCGGGCTCGGGCCAGTCGGCCGTCTCGCGCTGCACCCGGAACGGCGCGCGCTCGAAGTCGATGTTCGGGTTGATCTCCTCGGAGTGCAGCGAGGGGACCAGCCTGCGGTGCTTGAACTGGAGCAGCACCTTGGTGAGTCCGGCGATGCCCGCGGCCGATTCGAGGTGTCCGATGTTCGACTTCACCGAGCCGATGGGCCACCGGGCGCTGTCCCCGTCGGGGGCTCCGAAGGCCTTGGCGAGACCGGCCACCTCGATCGGGTCGCCGAGCGAGGTGCCGGTGCCGTGCGCCTCCACGTATCCGATGTCCGCGGGCCGCAGCCCCGCACCGGCCAGCGCGCGGCGCACCGAATCGGCCTGCGCGTGCGGGCTGGGCACGGTGTAACCGTTCGTACGGCCCCCGTGGTTGACGGCGTGCCCACGGATCACGCCGTAGATGTGGTCGCCGTCGCGCTCGGCGGCGGCCAGCGGCTTGAGCAGTACCGCGCCGACGCCCTCGCCCGGGACGTAGCCGGTGCCCCCGGCGCCGAAGGCCCGGCACCGGCCGTCGGCCGAGACGAACCTGCCCTGGCTGAGGAAGACGTACTTGTACGGGTGCAGGGAGAGGTTCACGCCGCCCGCGACGGCGACCTCGCTCTCCCCGCCGCGCAGGCTCTCGCAGGCCAGGTGGATCGCGGTCAGGGACGACGAGCACATGGTGTCCAGGGCGATGCTCGGCCCGTTCAGGCCCAGCGTGTAGGAGACCCGGTTGGCGATCGAGGCGAACGAGGAGCCGGTGACCCTGATGCCGCCGCGCTCCGCGTCGGCCGCGCCGTAGAGCTGGTACTCGCCGTACATCACGCCGACGAAGACGCCCACGGCGCGCCCCGACAGCTCGTCCCTGCGGTAGCCGGCGTCCTCCAGGACGTGCCAGGCGTTCTGGAGGAAGAGGCGCTCCTGCGGGTCCATCAGCTCCGCCTCGCGGGGCGAGATGCCGAAGAACAGCGGGTCGAAGCGGTCGACGTCGCGCAGGAAGCCGCCCCACTTGGAGGAGGCGCGGCCGCGGGCCGCCGGGTCGGGGTCGAAGTACCGGTCGTGGTCCCATCGGTCGGCGGGGATCTCCGTGACGCAGTCGCGGCCCGCGGCGAGGTTCTCCCAGAACTCGCCGATGTCGTCGGCCATGGGGTAGCGGCCTGTGAGTCCGATGACGGCGACGGCGCCGTCGTCGGGGCTTGGGGCGGCGGCGGGCCCGGCGTCCACGGGCGTCGGCATCGGCTCCCTGACCACGGCGGCGGGTGCGGCCACGGCGGACTGTGCGACCTGTGCGGACTGCGCGGCGCCCGCCAGTTCGGTCAGGCGTGCGGCGTGCTCCGACACGAAGTAGCCCGCCAGCTCCTCCAAGGTGGCGTACTCGAAGAACAGGGTCTTGGGCAGTCCTTCGAAGTGGCGTTCCAGCTCGGCGTTGAGCTGGGTGATGAGCAGCGAGTCGATGCCGTACCGGTCGAACGGCACCTTCAGGTCGAGCTCGGCCGGGTCGAGTTTGGTCCGCTCGGCGAGCAGCTCGCGCAGGAAGGTCCCCGCCCACGCGGTCAGGTCCTGTCCCTGCGCTTCCGTGGGCGCCGGGCCGGCGGGGAGAGGGACGGAGCGCACCGGCGTGGGCGTGAGGGCCGCCGCGATCCGGTCCGGGTCGCCGTGGCCGACGAGGACCGCACCGCCGTGCCCGCGCAACGCCTCGTCGAAGGCCGCGATGCCCGCGGCCGTGGGCATCGGGACCAGGCCCGCGCGCTGCCGCACGGCCCGCGCCGCGGTCTCGTCCTGGCGCATCCCGCCGTCCAGCCAGAGCGGCCAGGCGAGGGACAGGGTGCGGCCCGCGCGCCGGCCCGCCGCGACCTGCGCCTCGCGGCGCTCGGCGAAGGCGTCGAGGAACGCGTTGGCGTACGCGTAGTCGCTCTGTCCCGCGTTGCCGAAGGCGGCGGCGATCGACGAGAAGCAGACGAAGAGGTCCAGCGGGTCGTCGGCGGTGAGCCGGTCGAGGTGGACGGTGCCGTGCGTCTTGGCGCGGACGACGTCGGTGAACTCCTCCCAGCTCTTGTGCAGCAGGTAGGAGTCGTGCAGGGTGCCCGCCGCGTGCACCACCGCGCGGATCGCGCCGTGCTCGGCGCGCACGGTGTCCAGCAGCGTGCGCAGGGCGTCCTCGTCGGCGACGTCCGCGCGCCGGAAGGTGACGTCGTGCCCGGCCGCGCGCAGCGCCGCGACGCGCCGCTCGGCGTCCGCGCCGGGACCGGTCCTGCCGATCAGCACGAGCGGCGCGTCCGAGCGGCTCGCGAGGTGCTCGGCGACGGCCAGACCGATGCGGCCCGCACCACCGGTGATGAGGCAGGCACCGCCGCTCTTGAGGACGGCGTCGTCCTCGGGCCCTTGAGCGGCTTCGAGGCGCCGGTGGCGCCGTACGCTCCGGACGGCGCCGCTGTGCCGCGTCTCGGTCTCGCCGTCGCCGAGGGAGGCGAGTTCGGCCACCAGGGTGGGCAGGCTCCTGGCGTCGGCGTCCAGGCCGACCAGGCGGTGGGTCAGGCGCGGGTTCTCCAGTGCGACGGTGCGGGCGAAGCCCGCGAGCGCGGCCGCGGTGGGGCCCGCGCCGTACGCGTCGGTGCGGTGGGCGATCAGCAGGGCCGTGCGGTGGCCGCCGCGGCGTTCGACGAGGGCCTTGGTGAGCGCGAAGACCGCGCGCACGCCGTGGTCGAGCAGCGCGGGCGACAGGGGCTCGGCAGGATCGCCCGCGTCGCACCAGGTGTGCAGTACGGCGGCCGGGGTCCGCCCCGCCTCGGCCAGGCGGTCGAGGAGCGCGGTGAAGTCGGCCCCGCTGGCCGGGTCCACGGTGAAGTGCCCGCTGTCCACCGCGGTGAACTGCCTGCCGGGGGTCACCAGGACCACGTCGGGGTCGCTCTCGCCCGCGGCGCGCAGAGCCTCGGTCAGTTCGGCGCGGCGGGCGGGGTCGTGCGCGAGCAGGAGGCGCGGTCCCGCCGGGCCCTGGGCGGCCGGTACCGCGGCTTCGGCGGGTTCCCAGACGCCGCGGAACAGGGCGGTCCCGGCCTCCTCGCGGGCCCCGCGCAGGGTGCGTACGGACAGGTCGTGGAGCCGGGCGAGCGTTCTGCCCTCGGTGTCGAGGACGGTGACGTCCGCCTTGGTCTGCTTGGTCTGCTTCTCCCCCGCGCCGTGGGCGGGCAGCGTGACGTGGGCGAGGCAGTGCCGGGGCAGCGGCGCGAAGACTTCCAACTGGCCCAGCGCGAACGGCAGATACGTGGTGTCCTCGTCCGCACCGGCGGCGAGCAGGCCGACCACCGCGTGCAGGGCGCCGTCGAGCAGCGAGGGATGCAGGACGAAGGCGCCGTCGGCCGAAGAGGCGGACGCGGCCTCGGGCAGTTCGAGGACGCCGAGTGCCTGTCCATCGCCGCGGCGCAGTTCGCGCACGGACCGCATGGCGGGGCCGTAGTCGAGCCCGCGGTCCCGCAGCAGGTCGTAGAGCTCGGGTGCGGCGAGCCGGTCGGGGCAGTGCTCGGCGAGGGCCGCCGGGTCGACGGGTCCTGGCGCGGGGGCGTCGGCCGTCGCGGGGGCGGTGAGTTCACCGCGGGCGAAGACCTCGGGCGCGTCCGGGACATCGCCCGTGGCACCGGCTGCCGGGCTGTCGATCACGAACCTGGCGCCGTCGCCGTGCGGCATGAGCCGGATGTGTACCGTCCGCGGCCCCTGGCCGAAGGACAGCGGGCGCTCGAAGGAGACCCGGCCGAGGGACGGGCCGACCGGCGCGCTGTCGGGCAGGGCCAGGGCTCCGGCGGCCCGCGCCATCTCCAGGTAGCCGACGGCGGGCATGATCGCCTCGTCCGCGACGCGGTGCTCGGCTATGTAGAACTCGTCGCCGGTCAGGGCGGTGGCGTAACGGTGCTCCGCCAGGGTGGAGACGTTGGCGCCGAGCAGCGGGTGCAGCGTCTCGGGGGCCGTGTTCTCGGGGGCCGTTTCCTCGGAGGCCTTGGAGTCCTTGGATTCCTCGGGGTCGAGCCAGATCCGGCGGCCCTCGAAGGGATAGGTGGGCAGGGGGATGCGGCGGCGCCGCTCGTCCCCGTAGAACGCCGCCCAGTCCACGTCCGCGCCGCCCAGCCAGGCGGTGCGCACGGCGTCCAGCAGCGCGCGCCCCGTCAGCTCCGCGCCGGGCGTGAACGTCCGCTGGTCACCGGCGGGTTCACCGTCGCCCGTGGAGCCCGTCCCGGATCGCTCGCGCAGGGCGCGTACGGCCCCGGCACGGTCGGCGCAGATGACGGCACGGCGGTGGCGGTGGGCCCGACGGCCCATGGCGAGGGTGTACGCGGCGTCGGCGAGGTCGGTGTCGGGGTGCTGTTCGAGGTGGTCGGCCAGGTCGTCGGTGAGGGTGTCAAGGGCCGTGCCGGTCCTGGCGGACAGGACGAGCAACTGCTCGCCGCGCGCGCGAGGTTCGACGGGCTCGGGCCGCGGTGCTTCTTCGAGGATCGCGTGGGCGTTGGTGCCGCCGATGCCGAACGAGCTCACGCCCGCCCGCAGCGGCCCTTCCCCGGTCCACGGCCTGGTCTCGGTGTTGACGTAGAACGGGGTCGCCGCGAAGTCGATGGCCGGGTTGGGCCGTTCGAAGTTCAGGGTCGGCACCAGGGACCGGTGGCGCAGCATCAGCGCGGTCTTGATCACCCCGGCCACTCCGGCGGCGGCGTCGAGGTGGCCGACGTTGGACTTGAGCGAGCCGATGGCGCAGAAGCCGGTGTCGCCGGTGCCGCGCCGGAACGCGTCGGTGAGCGCGGAGACCTCCACCGGGTCGCCGAGGCGGGTGGCGGTGCCGTGCGCCTCGACGTAGGTGACGCTCGCCGGTTCCGTGCCCGACACGGCGTGCGCCTCGGCGACGACGGCCGCCTGCCCCTCCTTGCCGGGGGCCGCGTAACTCACCTTCAGGGAGCCGTCGTTGTTGGTCGCGGTGCCCTTGATCACCGCGTGCACGGTGTCCCCGTCGGCCAGGGCGTCCTCCAGGAGCTTGAGGACGACGATCCCGACGCCGTTGCCGAGTACGGTGCCGCTGGCGTCCGCGTCGAAGGTGCGTACGTGGCCGTCGCTGGAGAGGATCGCGCCTTCCTCGTACAGATATCCGCGCGTCTGGGGGAACTTGACGGTCACGCCGCCCGCGAGCGCCATGTCGCACTCGCCGTTGATCAGCCCCTGGCAGGCCAGGTGGATGGCGACCAGGGAGGTCGAACAGGCCGTCTGGACGCTGTAACTCGGGCCGCGCAGGTCGAGTTTGTAACTGACGCGGGTGGCCAGGAAGTCCTTGTCGTTGCCGACCATCACCTTGAAGTGGTCGGAGGTGGCGGTCTGGTCGATGCGGGGCAGCACGTTCTGCTGCAAGTAGGTGTTGATCGCCGCGCCGCCGTAGACGCTGATCAGCCCGTCGAAGCGGCGCGGGTCGTATCCCGCGTCCTCCAGGGCCGTGTGGCAGCTCTGCAGGAACAGCCGCTGCTGGGGGTCGATGAGCTCCGCCTCGACGGGCGTGAGCTCGAAGAACCCGGTGTCGAAGAGGTCGACGTCCGGCAGGACGCCGTGCGCCCGCACGTACGCGGGATCGGAGCGCAGCGCCGCCGGGACACCGGCCTCGGCGAGCTCGTCGTCGTCGAACCGGGAGATGCCCTCGCGGCCCGCGCGCAGCAGCTCCCAGAATTCCGCCACGCTGTCGGCTCCCGGGAAGCGCCCGGCCATACCGACGATGGCGATGTCGTTCCCGGACACTTCGGTGCCGTCGTGCGAACTCACGGTCGTTCCCTCTTCCTTTGCTGCTCGGCTCAGAGCGCGGCGAATCCGGCCGCGCGGCGGCGCAGCAGTGCGGCGGTCTCGGACATCAGCTGCTCGGCGATCGTGTCGACGTGGCGCGCCTGCCACGGTTCGAGGTCGGTGCCGCGCACCCAGGAGTTGAAGGCGCCCATGGCGGGCCCGCAGTAGACGAGGTAGTCGACGGTCCGGCCCGGTTCGCCCCGCCGCGCGAGCGCGAAGCCGCGGTCGAGGTAGCCACGGAAGGCATCGGCCATCCGCCGCTTGGGGTCGTCGGCCGCGCTCCGGCCCGCGCCCGCCGCATCGAGCGGGCCGCGCAGGAACTTCTCCTCGATCTGCCGGCGGGTCGCCGCGTCGATCTCGTCGAGGGAGTCGTGGCGCCGCCACAGCTCGTGCAGCCTTCCCGCGCGGGCCGGCAGGAACACGCCGCGCTTGACGACCTGTGCGCGGACGCCGAGTTCGAACATCTCGGCGGCGGGCGCGAGCGCCACGTCGTGCACGTCGAGCTCCTGGAGCAGGTCCTTGACGGCCGTGCTGGTGTCCGCCTCCGGGGTGCACTGGTTGACGGACCCGGTGAGCAGGAAGTCCGCGCCGAGCAGGAACGCGGCGGCTGCGGCCTCCGGGCTGCCGATGCCGCCGGCCGCGCCGACGTGCACCCGGGGACCCGGACCCGCCGCGGCGTCGCGGAGGCGGACCACGGCGGGCAGCAGGGTGGCGAGGCTCCCCACGGCGTCGTACCAGCCGGAGCCGGCCTCGACGCACAGGTCGTCGGCGAGCGGGCGGTCCGCGTACCGCGCGGCGTCGTGCGCGGAGACCTGGCCGGAGTCGACCAGGCCCCGGACGACGGCGCCCGGGGCGGGCGCGAGGAACGCGGCCGCCATGTCGGTGCTCGACACCTTGGCGAGCACCAGGCCGCCGCTGAGCCGGTACTTGACGAGGGCGGGGGTGATCCGCAGGAAGCCGGACGCCTCGACGGTGCGTACGCCCTTGCGCAGCAGGAGGTCGACGAGGGCCGCCTCGCGCTGCGGGTCGGCGTGCTGGTGGAGCAGGTTCGCGCCGTACGCCCCGTCGGCGCCGAGGTCGGCGCGGACCGCGTCGAGGCCCCGCTCGATCTCGGGCAGGGAGAGACCGCCGGTGCCGAAGAAGCCCATGCTGCCTGCCTTGGCGAGGCGTGCCAGGAGGTCGGCGCCCGAGATCCCGCCGTACATCGAACCCGCCAGGTAGGCGTACCGCAGGCCGTAGCGCTCGCGGAAGGTGTCGGCGCCGAGCGCGGTGGGCCTGGCCGGGGCCGCGGGTTCCTGGAGGGCGGGCTGTCGGATGGCGGGCTCCTGGAGCGCGGGCTCCTGGAGCGCGGGCTCCTGGAGCGCGGGCTCCTGGAGCACCGGTTCCTGAAGCGCGGGCTCCGCCACCGTCAGCGGTTCGGCCTCGGCCTTGATCTTCGTGACGAGCTTGCGCAGCACCGCGCCGGGGCCGAGCTCCTGGAACACGAAGTCGCCCTTGCCCATCAGGTACCGCACCGTGTCGGTCCACCGCACCGGCGAGGCGATCTGCCGGGCCAGGAGCCGCTTCGCCTCGCCGGGCCCGTACGGCCGGGCGTGCGCGTTGGCGATGACGGGGATCTCCGGGTCGCGCAGGGCGAAGCCGTCCAGGTAGCGGCCGAACTCCTCGGCGGTGTCGCGCAGATAGCGCGAGTGGAAGGGGGCGCTGACGTTCAGCACCACGTAGTGCGCGCCGATTCCCTCGAACACCGGCTTGGCCAGGTCGATCTGGTCGGCGGGGCCCGCCAGGACGAACTGCGCGGGCGCGTTGTGGTTCGCGATGTCCAGGCCCGTCAGGCCGTGGTCGGCGAGCGCCTGTTCCACCGTGGCGAGATCACGGCCGAGGACGGCCGCCATCCGGCCGCCCTCGGCCCGGCTCATCAGCTCGCCCCTGCGCGCCACGAGCCGGAGCCCGGTCTCGAAGTCGAAGGCCCCGGCGGCGAACAGCGCCACGTACTCACCGAGGCTGTGGCCGACGAGGTAGTCGGGCGGCTCGGGGTTGTCGCGCTGTTCGCGCAGCCAGGTGAGCGCGCCGACCACGTAGAGCGCGGGCTGGGTGAACTGGGTGAGCTTCAGCTCGCGGCGCGGGTCCTCGACGCACAGTTCACGGATCGAGTAGCCGAGCACCGAGTCCGCGAGCGCGGTCCGCTCGGGGAACTCGTCGAAGAGGTCCTTGCCCATTCCCTTGGCCTGGCTGCCCTGGCCCGGGAATCCGTACACCTTCATGACACCGTCCTTGGGCTCGGGGGATGCGGGGGCCGCGGTGCGGTCCGTGCGCCGTTCGCGCGGCGCCACCGCCTCGCGCACCGCGGCCAGCGACCGGGCGTCGTCGCCCAGCGGCCCGAGCAGCGGCAGCGACCGTGAACGCGAGCCCGCGGGCAGGCCGTTCCGCGCGAAGTTGTGCAGGGTGCCCGAGGGTCCGAGGTCCAGGTACTGGTGGGGACCGCGCCGTTCGAGCCCGGCCAGGGTCTCCGCGTACTCGATGGGCAGCCTGGTGGCCCGCCACAGATGGTCGACCGTGATCCGGTCCACCTCACCGGCGGTGGCGCAGGACACGACGGGAATGCGCGGCGGCTTCAGCTCCGCCCGTGCCATGACGGCCCGGAACAGTGGCTCGCCGGAGTCCATCAGACGCGAGTGGAAGGCGTACGGGACCGGGACGCGGTGGCACACCACCTTGCGGGCCCGCAGCAGTTCCTCGGCGGCGACCAGGTCGTCGTGGCTGCCCGAGACCACGAAGTGGCCGGGGTAGTTGCGGGCGGCGACCTCGGTGCGTTCGCGCAGCAGCGGGACGTCCTGGTGGAGCGCCACGTCGTCGAGGACGGCGAGCATGCCGCCGCGCGGTGCGTCGCGCAGCGCCCTGGCCTGGCGGACCAGGAGCCGGAGGCAGTCCTCGGCGTCGAGCACGCCCGCGAGGACGGCCGCGGTGAACTCGCCGAGGCTCGCGCCGATCAGCAGGTCCGGTTCGATGCCGTCCGCGATCAGGGTCTCCGCCAGGGCCAGTTCGACCATGACGATCGCCGGGTGGGTGAACTCGATGTCGTCGAACGGTTCGGCGCGGCCGCGGCCCGGGGCGTACAGGGTCGCGAGCACCGACTCGCCGAGCTCTGACGCCGCGGCCGCGTCGAGGCGGTCGAGCGCGGCGCGGAACACCGGCTCCTTCTCGTACAGGGACCAGCCCATCCGGCTGTACTGCGAGCCCTGTCCGGCGAACTGGAAGACGACGGGCCTGCTCAAGCGCCTTCACCACCCTGCTGCTCGCGGATGTCCGCGACGCGGAACCCGCCCTCGTGGAAGACGCCGAGGCCGGGCGGGGCGGGACGGTCCGCGAGGGCGCCTTGGACGAGCTCGCCGACGCTCGTGCCGAGGCCGTCGAGGAGGGCTTCGAGGACGGTCCGCAGGGCGAGCAGCAGCCGGGTCGCTCCGGCGTCGGTGACCTGGTCCCTGTGGTAGGAGAGGTGCACGGTGACGACGTTGGTGGGGAACACGTCCAGGCGCAGCGGGAAGCCCATCTTGGAGACGAAGAACGCGGTGCCCGAGCGCTCCATGGTGTCCACGCCGACGTTCTGGAACACGATGTAGCTCTCGCAGGGCAGGGTGCCCGCGGGCAGGTCGCTCCAGCCGAGCGCGGTGTCCAGCGGCGTGGTCTCGTGGCCGCCCAGCTCGACGAGCGCGTCGAAGACCTCCTTGAGGAAGTCTCCCGCCGCGCGGCCGCGGTCGAGTCGGGTGCGCAGCGGCAGGATGTTGAAGGCGGGGCCCACCGTCGTGGAGAGCGCGTCGAGGTCGGCGACCGGCGAGGACCGCCCGGCGAGGAGCACGCCGTGCACCACGTCGTCGGAGTCGGCGCACGCCGCGTTCACCAGCGCCCAGGCGCCCTGGAACAGCGCGTTGAGCGGGAGGTGGGCGCGCTGGGAGAGGCGGCGCAGACCCAGCGTGGTGTCCCGGTCCAGGGTGATGATCTGGCGGGCGCAGCCGTCCTCAGCGGGGCTCTCGGGCAGCTGTCGGCGCAGTCCTTCGGAGAGGGCGGTCGGCCGGGTGAGGCCCTTCAGGGCGCGCCGCCAGTACTCCTCGGCGGGCGCCGTCGGCAGTGCGCGGGCGCCTTCGACGAACTCCTTGAACGGCAGCCTGTCGGGTGCGGGGCTCGGGGCGCGGCCCGTGGCCGCCGCGTCGAGCAGCTCCTGAAGCCGGTCGGTGACGATCTCGAAGCTCCACCCGTCCAGGCAGAAGTAGTTGAGGCTCACCACGACCAGCGCGGTGTCCCCGTCGAGCAGCGCGACCAGGTAGCGGAGCCCGGAGGCGCTGCCGAGGTCGACGCCGCGCTCCCGGTCGGCGGCGAGGTAGGTCTCCAGGCGGGCGTCCTGCTCGGCGCCGGGCAGGCCGCGCCAGTCGGCGAAGGCCGTCTCGGGTGCGGCCTCCTCGTGCACCACCTGCACCGGCTCGGCCAGTCCCTCCCAGGCGAAGGTGGTGCGCAACAAGGGGTGTTCGCCGATCAGCTGCCGGAAGCAGTCGACGAAGACGTCCTCGCTGAACTCGGAGACACGCAGGAGCTGCATGCGGTGCACGAGGAAGAGCCCGGGTTCGGGGCGCTCCCGCCAGACGCCGAGCGCCCACTGCTGGAACGGGGAGAGCGGGTAGACGTCGACGACTCCGGGTGCGTCGGACAGCGCGCGCAGTGCGGCTCCGGCGTCGGGTCCCGCGGCCTCGGGCCGCTCGGGCGCGGTGGTGCCGGTCTGGGCGGCCCGCTCGTCCAGGGCGGCCGCCAGGGCGGCGACGGTGCCGTGCCGGAAGATCAGCTGGGGTGCGAACTCAAGGCCGCGCTGCCGGGCCTTGGCGACGACGTGGATGGTGTGGATCGAGTCGCCGCCGAGCTCGAAGAAGTTGGTGTGCACGCCCACGTCGTCCAGGTCGAGGACCGCCGCCCACAGCTCGGCGAGGGTGTGTTCGGTGGGGGTGGTGGGTGCGGCGGACGCGCCGTCGGCGTCGCCGTGGTCCGGCACCGGCGGCAGCGCGTCACGGTCGAGCTTGCCGTTGACGCCGACCGGCAGGGCGCGCAGCGGCAGGAACGCGGCGGGGATCATGTAGTCCGGCACGCGGTCCTTGAGGTGGCGGCACAGCTCGCGCACCAGCTCGGCACCGGCCCGGTGGAAGGCGGGGTCGTTGGTCAGGGCCTCCGGCTCGCGCGGCCCCTCCGGCAGGGCGTCCGCGAGGCGGTGGGTGCCGGTGCGGCTGAGCAGGACGGCGTAGCTGCCGTCGGTCGCGTCCGGCATCCAGGCGACGGTGACGGTACGGCCGGTGTCCTCGCCGAGCCGCCACCACTGCTCGGGGTCCAGGTGGGCGGCGGGGTCGGGTGCGGCGTCGCGGACGAGTGCGCCGACGATCTCCTCGCCGTCCCTGTCGCGCAGCTGGTCCCGCTTGACGTTGACGGCGGCCAGGCGGGCGTTGGGCACGCCGAGCACCGCGAGCGCCTCGGGCTCCTCGTCCGCCAGGCGGCGGCGCACCGCGGCGAGTCCCCCGCTGTCCGGCCAGTCGAGGGTCACGATGTCCTGGTCCTCGGCCGGGTCGCCCGCCGGCTCCGCGACATGGAGCACGGCGTCGTAGCGGTAGCGGGTCAGTTCGTTGTCGTGGTGTCCCCGGCGCAGTTGTACGTCGACGCCGCGCAGGTCGGGCCGTGCCGTGCCGAGTGCGGTGAAGAACGCGGGGTGCACGAGCAGTTCCTGCTCCTGGCGGGCCTGGCGGGCGATGCGGGCGCGCAGGCGGGCGACGGGGAGCTTCGCCGTGGCGCGGCTCAGCTCGACGTCGGTGTGGAAGGTGTCGAGCAGCGCGAGGTTGCGCAGGTCGCCGACGAAGACCGCGCCGTCGCCGGTCAAGCTGTCCAGCGCCTGGCCGAGGACGCTGCGCAGGTAGTCGGCGTCGGGGAAGTACTGGACGACGGAGTTGAGGATCACCACGTCGAAGGGCTCGTCGAAGGCTCCGGCGATCTCGTCGGCGGCGCGCCGCGACAGGGTGACGCCCGCGAGTTCGGGGCGCTCGTCGACCAGTCGCGTACGGACGAAGTCCAGGGCGGCCGCCGAGATGTCGGTGCCGTGGTAGCTCTCGCAGTGCGGGGCGATGCGGGCGAGCAGCAGGCCGGTGCCGCAGCCGATCTCCAGGACCCGCCGGGGCTTGAGGGCGAGGATGCGCTCGACGGTGCCGTCGACCCACTCCCGCATCTCGTCGGCGGGCAGCGGTTCGCCGGTGTAACTGCTGTTCCAGCTGATGATGTTGAAGTCCGCGTCGCGCGGGTCGGTGTCCTGCGCGTAGGCCTGGTCGAACACCTCCGCCCACTGGGCGACCGACGCGGTCATCGGGTCCTCGTCGGGCGTCTTCGCGGCGGTCCCCGTGCCGGGCACGAGGTAGGCGACGAGCTGCTTGTGGTCGGGGTCGCGGACGTCGTCGCGGGTGACGACCGCCGCCTCCAGGACGTCCGGGTGCTGCGTGAGGGCGGCCTCGACCTCGCCGGGCTCGATGCGGATGCCGCGGACCTTGACCTGGAAGTCGGCGCGGCCGCGGTACTCGATCACCCCGTCGGGCAGCAGCCTGGCCAGGTCACCCGTGGCGTACAGCCGCTCGCCGGGGGCGCCGAACGGGTCGGGGACGAACCGCTCCTCGGTGAGCTCGGGCCGGTTGTGGTAGCCGCGGGCCACCTGGACGCCGCCGATGTGCAGTTCGCCGACGACACCGACGGGCACCGGGTTGAGCCGCTCGTCGAGGATCAGGACGCGGGTGTTGGCGATGGGCCGGCCGATGGGCACGATGCCCCGCTCGTCGCCCGGCACGCACTGCCAGGCGGTGACGTCGACGGCCGCCTCCGTGGGGCCGTAGAGGTTGTGCAGCTCGGTCTCCGGCAGCCGGGCGAAGAACCGCTCCTGGAGGGCGAACGGCAGCGCCTCACCGCTGCACACCACGCGGCGCAGGTCCGCGCAGTGCGCGGCCAGGCCGTCCTGGGCGAGGAAGATCTGCAGCATCGACGGCACGAAGTGCGCGGTGGTGATCCGCTCCTCGCGGATCACCTCGGCGAGCCGCGCCGGGTCCTTGTGCTCGTCGGGTCCCGCGACGACCAGCGTCGCGCCGGTCAGCAGCGGCCAGAAGAACTCCCACACGGAG
This sequence comes from Streptomyces sp. NPDC087300, assembly GCF_044744425.1. Classification (NCBI taxonomy): domain Bacteria; kingdom Bacillati; phylum Actinomycetota; class Actinomycetes; order Kitasatosporales; family Streptomycetaceae; genus Streptomyces; species Streptomyces sp. NPDC087300. The sequence continues at coordinate 139,192 of NZ_JBIUYI010000010.1, read as the reverse complement.
ACGTCGAAGCTGAACGGCGTCTTCTGGAGCACCCGGTCGGTGCCGTCGAGGCGGTAGCGGTCCTGCATCCACAGCAGCCGGTTGACGATGCCCCGGTGGGTGTTGAGGACGCCCTTGGGCTGCCCGGTGGAGCCCGAGGTGTAGATCATGTACGCGAGGGAGTCCGGGCCCGCACCGTGCGCGACCGGCTCGTCGGACTCCTCGGCGATCTCCGCCCAGCGCGTGTCGAGGGCGACCACCTCGGCGTCCGTCGGGGGCACTCCGGACACCAGGTGCTCCTGGGTGAGCACGATCCCGGGAGCCGTGTCGTCCAGCATGAACGCGCGCCGCCGCGCGGGGTGGTCCGGGTCGACGGGGACGTACGCGGCCCCCGACTTGAGCACGCCGAGCAGCGCGACGACCAGTTCGACGGAGCGTTCCGCGCAGACGGCGACGGCGGTCTCGGGGCCCGCGCCGCGGCGGCGCAGCCAGTGGGCGAGCCGGTTGGCGCGGGCGTCGAGCTCCGCGTAGTCGAGCCGCTCGCCGCCGAAGACGAGCGCGGGCGCGTCGGGGGTGCGCAGGGCCTGGTCCGCGATCAGGTCGTGCAGGCAGCGGTCGGCGCCCTCGAAGTCCTTGGCGGTGTCGTTCCACTCCTCGACGATGCTGCGGCGCGCGGGCTCCGGGAGCACCGGGAGCCGGGAGGCGGCGAGTTCGGGGCGGGCGACGGCGGCTTCAAGGACGACGCGGAAGGAGTCCATCAGGCGGCGTACGGTGTCCGGTTCGAACACGTCGCGGTTGTACTCCACCTCGACCAGGAGCTCGTCGGCGCAGTCGACGACGCTGATCCACAGGTCGAACTTTGAGGTGTCGATCCGGACGCCTTCGATCGCCTCGATGACCAGCTCGTCGCCGGGCTTGAGCTCCCTGGCGGGCAGGAAGTTGAAGCAGACCTGGAACAGCGGGTTCTGCGACAGGTACCGCTCGGGCCGCAGCGCGTCGACGAGGACCTCGAACGGCACCTCCTGGTGCTGCTGGGCGCCGTTGACGACCTCCTGCACCCGGCGCAGCACCTCGCTGAAGTCCGGGTCCCCCGACATGTCCGTCTTGTAGACGAGGGTGTTGACGAACATGCCGATGAGCGGCTCGATGTCGACCTGGGTGCGGTTGGTCACCGGTGAGCCGACGGGGATGCCGCGCTGGCCGGTGTAGCGGTGCAGCAGCACGTTCAGCGCGCCGAGGAGCACGACGAACAGGCTGACGCCCTCGCGACGGCACAGGGCCTGCAATGCGCCGCGCAGGGAGTCGGGATAGACGTCCCTGAGGTCGCCGCCCTCGAAGGTCTGGACGGGCGGCCGCGGCCGGTCGAGCGGCAGCTCCAGATTCTCCGTACCGTCGCCCAACTGGCCTCGCCAGTAGTCGAGTTGGTTCTCAAGACGGTCACCGGAGAGGTACTCGCGCTGCCAGACGGCGAAGTCCGCGTACTGCACGGTGAGGTCGGCGAGCGGGGAGGGCCTGCCCGCGGCGAACGCCTCGTACAGGGTGAAGAGCTCCTGCCAGAACAGGCCGAGCGACCAGCCGTCGACCACGACGTGGTGGGCGTTGAGCAGCACCACGTGCAGTTCCGGTTCGACGCGGTAGAGGGTGATCCGCAGGAGCGGCCCGGTGGCCAGGTCGAACGGCCTGCGCCCCTCGTCGAAGATCAGCGCGTCGAGCCCGGCCGGGTCCTCGGTGACGTCGACCAGCCGGATGGGAACGCGGACGTCGGTCAGGATCTCCTGCCACGGTTCGCCGTTCTCGCTGGGCAGCCGGGTGCGCAGCGACTCGTGCCGGCGCACCACTTCCTCGGCGGCCCGCTCCAGGACGTCGCGGCGCAGCGGCCCGCGGACCCGGAAGCTCATCGGGACGTTGTACGCCGGGCTTTCGGGCACCATCTGGTCGAGGAACCACAGCCGGCGCTGGGCGTAGGAGAGCGGCGGACGGTCGTCGGCCGGGCGGCGCGGAATGCCGGTGCTCCCCGACGCACGGGCCGCGCCGCTCAGCTTCTCCAGCAGGGCCCGCTTCTGCGGGGACAGTCGCGCCTTGCGCGAGGCGGCGAGATCTTCGCGGGACATGGCGGGGAAACTCCTCAGTGTCGTCGACGGCGTCCTGGCTCTCGCCGGTTCACGCAAGCAGGGTGCTGATGGTGTCGTCGGGCAACTCGTCGATGCGCTCGATCAGTTCGGCTTCGAGCAGCGCCACCATGTCCGCCAGGGTGCGGGCCTGGAACAGCTCGCCGAGGTCGAGCTCGATGGGGAAGCCGCTCTTGAGCCGGGAGATGATCTGGGTGGCGAGGATCGAGTCGCCGCCCACCTCCTGGAAGTCGTCCTCCGGGCGGACCTCGGTGACGCCGAGGACCTCGCGCCAGGCGTCGGCGACCAGTTCCTGGAGCGAGCCGCCCGCCGCCTCTTCGGGCGCCGCGGCGTCCGTGGCCTCGACAGCGGCCTCCGCGGCGGGAGCCTGCGCGGGAACCGGTGCCGGAACCCGCGCGGGAACCTGCGCCTGGTCCCCGAGCGCGCCCGCGAAGGGCCCCTCCAGGGCGCCTTCCTTCTCCGCGATGACGAGCGCCTGGTACGCCTGGTCCTCGCGCACCGGCGCCGGGGAGAGGCTGCGCACCGAGCGGAAGCCGCCGCGCTCCAGGGCCTGGCGCCACAGGGAGACGCTGAGCAGCGGGGAGCCCGGCAGGCGGCAGTCGTCCTCGTAGGCCCACCAGCCGCCCATCAGGCCGAAGGTGAGGGTGAAGAAGTCCTGGGCGCGGGTGGTCTCCAGGAGGATGAGCACGCCACCGGGGCGCAGGAGCTGGCGGGCGTGGGCCAGGGTGTCGTCGATGTTCCTGGTCGCGTGCAGCACGTTGCAGGCGAGGACGACGTCCTGGGTACCGGCCTCGAAGCCCTGCGCCGTGGGCGCGGACTCGATGTCCAGCGGGGCGAAGGTCACGAAGGGGTGGTCCTTGCCGTACTGGGTGCGCCCGTACTGGGTGAAGCCGCGGGAGATGTCGGTGTAGACGTAGCTGAGCAGGCCGTCGGCGCCGTCGAGCGCGGGCAGCACCTTCGCGGTGGTGCCGCCGGTGCCCGCGCCGATCTCCAGGACGGAGACGGGGGCCTGCGGGTCACGCTCGCGGCGGGCCCGCACATAGCGCGCGACGAGCCCGGCGACCAGGCCGTTGGTGTCGCCGTCGCTGTGGTAGACGGCCTCCACGGCGTCGAACGAGCCGCCGGGGAAGAGCACTTCGTGCGCCTTCTTGCGCCCGGTGAGCACCTCGGGGAAGTCCTCCAGGCAGATCGTCAGGAGGTGGAAGTATCCGTCCATCTCCGGGTAGTCGGCCGTCACCTCACCCTTGAGCGCTGCGAGTTCGCTCTCCTTCCACGTCAACTGGGCTGCTTCTGCGACCAGTTCGGTGGTGACGAGGTCCTCGCCCTCGGCGCGCAGGTAGCCGCCGTCGGTGAGGACGCCGAGCAGCCCGTGGAAGAGCGGCGCGTGCTCGTCGACGACGCCGAGCCGCCGCACGAGATCGGCCTCCCGGTGGCGCTCCCCGGCGGTCGTGAAGACGTCCATCCGGCGCAGCGAGGCGAACAGCATCCGGCGGCAGACCTGGGTCAGCTCGCGCACCATCACGTCGGAGCGCAGCGCCGCCGCCAGGTCACCGGCCGCCGGATCGGACCGCAGGTGCTCCGCCGCGGCGGCGTCGAGTTCGGTGAGGACGGAGGGCACGGCCGTGGCGTCCGGGGCGTCGGCCGCCGCCAGGGCGGGGGTTCCGGCCGCGGTGCCGTTCGCCCAGGCGTGCGGGAACACATCGCGTACGAAGGGGTGGCCGGGCAGCGCGATACGGCGCGGGGCGCTGCCGGTGTGCAGGCGGGGCCAGTCCACCGTGGCGCCCGCCGTCCAGGCCGCCGCGAGTTCGTCGACGTCGCGGCCGGTCGCGGCGGGCGCCCCCGGGCGGAGCTCCGTGACCTGTCCGTGGCGGGTGCCGGGCACCTCGGTGGCGCCGTCGGCGAACGCGTCCAGGCGCTCCAGGAGTTCGGCCGTCGAATCGGCGGTCACGGCGAGCCGCTCGGCGAAAGCCTCACGGCCGACCTGGAGCGTGTACGCGACGTCGAGAAGCGCGTCGTCGCCAAGATCGGCGGCACGGAGGTGGGCCGCCAACTCGGCAGCCTTCTGGCGGAGTTGGTCCGTCGTCTTGGCCGAGATCGGGAAGATCCGGCGCCGCCGGGGCACCGAGCGCGCACGGGCGGCCGGAGCCGCGTACTCCTCGATGATCACATGGGCGTTGGTGCCGCTGTAGCCGAAGGAACTCACGCCCGCGACCCGCGGCTCCGCCCCTTCGGCGGCCCAGTCGGCCGGCTCGCGGCTGACGTAGACCGGGCTCTCCTCGAACTCGGCGTGCTTGTTCTCGGTGCGGAAGTTGGCGGCGGGCGGAAGCGTGCCGTGCCGCATGCACAGCAGCACCTTGATGGCGCCGAGGACGCCCGCCGCACCCATCGTGTGGCCGATGTTGGCCTTGACCGAACCGATCGCGCAGAACTGCTTGCGCTCGGTGAAGTCGGCGAACGCCTCGGCCAGTCCGTGCACCTCGATCGGGTCGCCCAGGCTGGTCCCCGTGCCGTGCGCCTCGATGTAGCGCAGCCGGCCCATGTCGACCCCGCTGCGGCGGTAGACGTCCCGCAGCAGGCCGCTCTGCGCGGCGGAGCTCGGCGAGGTGATGCCGGAGGTCCTGCCGTCCTGGTTGGTGCCGCTGCCCCTGATCACGCCGAGGATCCGGTCGTTGTCGCGGACCGCGTCGGAGAGCCGCTTCAGTACGAGGACGCCGACGCCCTCACCGACGAGCATGCCGTCGGCGTCGGCGTCGAAGGGGCGGCAGGCCCTGCCCGGTGAGACGGTGCCGAGGGCCTCCATCGTGACGAAGGTGCCGGGGTGGTTGGCCACGTACACCCCGCCCGCGAGCGCGAGGTCCGACTCGCCGTCGAGCAGCAGGCGGCGCGCGATGTCGACGGCGACGAGCGAGGACGAGCAGGCCGTGTCGACGGTCATCGCGGGGCCGCTGAGGTCGAGCTGGTAGGCGAGGCGGGCCGCCATGATGCTGGTGTCGGAGCCCATCAGGGCGTGCGCGGAGTACTCGGCCTGGGGCGCGAGCCCCGTGCTGCCGACGACGGTGGCGACGGCGCGGCCGCGCAGGGCCGAGGCGTCCTGGCCCGCGTCCTCCAGCGCGTGGTAGCAGGATTCGAGCAGGACGCGCTGGGCCGCGTCCATCGCGGCGGCCTCGCGCGGGGCGATCCGGAAGAAGGCCGGGTCGAACTCCTCGCTGCCGGTCATGGCGCCGTAGCGGGGCGCCGCGACGTCCGGGAAGTGCTCGGCGAGCAGCGAGAGGGCGACCGGGTCGTCGACCTCGGTGGTGCGGTCCTCGCCCGCGCTGATCACCTGCCACAGCTCGTCGGGGTCGCGCGCGCCCGCCGCGCGGCAGTGCATCCCGATCACCGCGATCGCCTCGGGCGGTGCCTGCCGGTCGAGGTGGGCCGCGACGCGCTCGGCGAGCCGGTCGAGATCACCGGCCTCGGTCACCGCGCCGGTCGGAAGTGCCGTGCCGAAGCGGGCGTTGACCTCTTCGGTCAGCGCCACGGTCGTGGCCAGGTCCAGGCCGAGGTCCTGGAAGGACGCCTGGGCGACACGCTCGGGAGCGGCGTCGAGGACACCGGCCGCGAGCTCCGTGAGCACCTGCTTGACGTGAAGCGACATGGACTCTGTTTCTCCTTCAGCTCCGCGGGGCGCGCGGCTGCGCGGGGGTCTCGGCCAGGTGTGCCCGGTTGGTCCGCAGGCGTTCCTCCTCGGTGGCGGAGGCGAGCTTGCGCAGCCGGAACGTGCGTTGTGCGATCCAGCCGTGCCGCAGCGGCTCGGCGAGGCCGGGGTCGGGCTCCGGGTCGGCGGCGTCGCCCGCGAGGACCTCCTCGATCACGAACCTGTTCCGTGCGAACACCTCGGACCAGGTCCGCGCGGTGGGCACGCTGAGGCCGGCGCCGTGGTCGACCAGGTCGCCGCTGAGCGTGCACAGGTAGTCGGCGAGCAGGAGCTGCCCGCCGTCCACGACCGCCGCGTCCAGGTGGGCGAAGAGCGACTGCTTGTCCTCGACGCGGTAGCAGGCGCCGATGCCGTACGCCAGGTCGTAGTGGCCGGGGAACGGGTCGAGCGGGCCGCTCCGGTGGAACACCTCGACGCGGTCCCGCAGGCCGCGCCCGGCGATCTCCCGTCCTGCCGCGTCGGCCAGCTCCTTGTCGCCGGTCGCGCCGTGCACGACGAGATCCGGGTGCTCCGCCGCGAGAGCGATCAGCGGTTCGCCGCCGCGGCAGCCGAACTCCAGGACGGCGCCGTGCTGTTCGAGCCCGGCGTCGACGAGCAGCGGGTGGGTCACCGGCGCCGTCGAGGCGGCCCCGCCGGTCGTGGACGGCTCGGCCGGCGCAGGCCGCCGCAGGGCTGCCTCCCGCGCCTTCGGCGTACGGACGCCCTGCTCCTGGTGCGCCTTGGCGAGCCGCTGCCGCAGATATCCGGCGAGCGGGCCCGGCGCCGGGTGGTCGAAGACCAGGGTGACGGGCAGCCGCAGTCCGGTGGCGCGGTTGAGCCGGTTGCGCAGCTCGACGGCGGTCAGGGAGTCGAGGCCCAGCTCGACGAACCCGGTGTCGGACCCGATGGTCGCCGGATCGGTGACCAGCACGGACCCGACCTGACGGCACACCAGCTCCAGGAGCGCGGCGAGCTGTTCGTCCGCCGCGAGGTCCGCGAGCCCGTCGAGGCCCTCGCTCTCCGGCGCGGCGGCGGTCGGCCGGGGCGCGGCCCTGACGAGGCCCCGGTGCAGCGGGTGTCCCGCACCGGACTCGGCCTGGGTGCGCAGCGCGGCGAGATCCAGGCGCATCGGCACCTGGAGCGGTTCGTCGGCGCCGCGCGCCACGTCGAACAGCGCGAGCCCGTCCGCGGAGGGCAGCGGCAGCAGGCCGCCGCGGGCCATCCGCCCGGTGTCCCCCTCGCTGAGGTGCTTGGTCAGACCGGTGGCCTGCTCCCAGTAGCCCCAGGCGAGCGAGGTCCCCGGCAGCCCCCGCGCCCTGCGGTGCTGCGCCAACGCGTCCAGGAAGGAGCTGGCGGCCGCGTAGTTGGACTGCCCCGGGTTGCCGAGCACCCCGGCCGCGCCGGAGAAGAGCACGAACTCGGCGAGGTCCAGGTCCTTCGTCAGCTCGTGCAGGTTCAGCGCGCCCTCGGCCTTGGGCCGCAGGACCCGGGCGAGCCGCTCGGGGGTCAGCACGTCGAAGACCCCGTCGTCGAGGTCCCCCGCGGTGTGCACGACGGTGCCGAGCGGGTGCGCGGCGGGGATGGCGTCGAGGACCTCCGCGAGACGCGCGCGGTCGGCGACGTCGCAGGCGACCACGGTCACCTCGGCACCGGCCGCGGTGAGTTCGGCGGTCAGGCCGGCCGCCCCCGGTGCGTCCGGGCCGCGCCTGCTGAGCAGCGTCAGGTGCCGGGCACCGCGCTCGGTCACCAGGTGCCGGGCGAGCATCCCGCCGAGGGTGCCGGTGCCGCCGGTGATCAGGACGGTGTGCGCGGGGTCGGGACGCCGGGGCACGGTCAGGACGATCTTCCCGACGTGGCGGGCCTGGCTCATGTACCGGAAGGCGTCCGGTGCGCGCCGCAGGTCCCAGGTGCGCCGGGGCAGGTGGTCGAGGACGCCCCCGGCGAAGAGGTCCACGATCTCGTGGAGGATCTCGCCGATCCGCCGCGGTCCCGCGTCCACGATGTCGAACGCCCGGTAGCGGACCGCGAAGTGCTCGGTCGCGACCTGTCCCGCGTCGCGGATGTCGGTCTTGCCCATCTCCACGAACCGGCCGCCACGCGGCAGCAGCCGCAGCGAGGCGTCGACGAACTCCCTGGCGAGCGAGTCGAGCACGACGTCCACGCCACGGCCCTCGGTGACGGTGCGGAACTTCTCCTCGAAGTCCAGGTCACGCGAGGAGGCGAGGTGGTCGTCGGGCACGCCGAGGGCGCGGACGGCGTCCCACTTGCCCTCGCTCGCGGTGGCGAAGACCTCGGCGCCCAGGTGCCCGGCGAGCTGGACGGCGGCCATGCCGACGCCGCCCGCGGCGGCGTGCACGAGGACCGATTCGCCGGAGCTCAGGCCGCCCATGTCGACCAGGCCGTAGTAGGCGGTGGAGAAGGCGACGGGGACGGCCGCGGCCTGCTCGAAGGACCATCCGTCGGGCATCCGCACCACCGTGTGGGCGTCGGCCACGCAGACCGGGCCGAGGCCGCTGGGGAAGAGGCCCATCGCGCGGTCGCCGACGGCGAGGTGGGACACGTCGGCGCCGACCTCGGTGACGATGCCCGCGCCCTCGGCGCCGAGCGTCAGCTCGCCGGGGTACATGCCCAGCGCGCCGAGCACGTCACGGAAGTTGAGCCCCGCGGCACGCACCTCGACGCGTACCTGGCCGGGGGCCAGCGGGGCGTCGGCCGCGGGCCAGGGCAGCAGGGCGAGGTTCTCCAGGGTGCCCGCGCCGCTGGTGTCCAGGCGCCAGGCGGCGCCGTCGGCCGGGGGTACGAGGGCGCCGTTCGACGCCAGCGGGGCGAGCCTGGCCACCGTCGCCTCTCCCCCGCGCAGGACGAGCTGCGACTCGGCGGCGGCGGTCGCGGCCGCGACCGCCCCGGGCAGCGCGGCGGCCGATGCCTCTTCCCCGTCCACGTCGACGAGCAGGAGCCGGTCGGGGTTCTCCGCCTGCGCGGCCCGCAGCAGGCCCCACACCGGGGCGTGCACCAGGTCCTCGACGTCCTCGCCGGTGCGGGCGGACACCGCCCGCCGGGTCACGACCACCAGGCGCGCCGCGGTCTGCGTGTCGTCGGCGAGCCAGCCGCGCACCAGGTCGAGCGCGCGTGCGGTGGCGGCCCTGACAGCGGCCGCCAGGTCGTCAGGACACCGCGCGTGCAGGGACACGAGGGCGGTCTCGCCCGCGCCGTCCGCGGAGACAGCCGTGCCCGCGCCGCGCAGCGCCTCGGCGAGGCCGAGGTCGTCGGGGCCCGCCACGGTCCACGTCCCCGCGGGCGCGTCGGCCGGGGTCAGCGAGGTCCAGTCCAGGCGCAGGAGTTCATCGGGCAGCGCCGTCCGCGCGACGGCCTGCCGCGCCCCGGTGAACGGGCGCAGCACGAGCGAGTCGAGGACGGCGAGGGGCCTGCCCTCGGTGTCGGCGACGGCGGCCGAGACCGCGTCGGAACCGGCGCCGGTGAGGCGCACCCGCACCGTGGCGGCTCCCCCGCCGAACAGCCGCATGCCGGACCAGGAGAACGGCAGCAGTCCGCCGCCGTCGCGGACGAACCCGCCGAAGCCCATGGCGTGCAGGGCCGAGTCGAGCAGGGCGGGGTGCACGCCGTAGCGCGCCGCGTCCGGCGCGTCGTCGAGCGCGGCCTCGGCGAACACCTCGTCGCCGCGCCGCCAGACGGCGCGCAGCCCGCGGAACGCCGGTCCATAGGCGTAACCGGCGTCGGCCATCACCTGGTAGTAGTCGTCGACCGGCAGGGGTTCGGCGCCGGTCGGCGGCCACACCGCGAGGTCGAATCCCGCGTCGGCATCGGCTTCTGCGACCGTGAGCAGCCCCGCGGCGTGCCGCGTCCAGGCCGGCCCGGCCCGCTCCCCGTCCTGGGCCGTCCCTTCGGCTCCGTTGTCGGGCAGCGAGTACACCTCAACGGGCCTGCCGCCCGTAGGGTCGGGCGCCCCGACGACGAGCTGAAGACGGGCTCCGCCCTGCTCGGTGAGGGTGAGCGGCGCCTCCAGGGTGAGCTCGTCGAGCCGCCCGCGGCCCAGCGCCCGTCCTGCGTGCAGCGCCATCTCCACGAAGCCCGTGCCGGGGAAGAGCACGGTGCCCGACACCGCGTGGTCGGCGATCCAGGGGTGCGTGCCGAGCGACACGTCACCGCTGAACACGCTTCCACCGTCCGCGAGTTGGACGACCGAGGTGAGCAGCGGGTGCCCTGTCGTCGGCTGCGCGGAGACAGGGGCGGCGTCGGATGCGGGTGAGGGTGCGGATACGCGTGCCGGTGCGGGTGCGGTGTCGTCGACCCAGCAGACCTTGCGCTCGAAGGGATACGTCGGCAGCCCCGGCTTGCGCGCGGGCACCCCGTCCTCGCCGTACAGGCCGGCCCAGTCGACCGCCGCGCCGCGCACCCACAGCTCGGCCACCCGGCCGAGGTCCCGCTCGCGCAGGGCCGCGTCGAGCCCGGCCGTGTCCGTACGGGCCGCGGTTCCCGCGAACACCGCATCGGCGGGACGGCCGCGGCGCCAGCGCGTGAGGTGCCCGCGCAGCTCCTCGGCGCCCGAGGCGATGACCGCGAGACGGTGCGGCAGGTCCACGCGCCCGACCTGGAGGGTGTACGCGATGTCCGCGAGCCCGGCCGACGGCCGCTGCCCGAGGAAGTCGAGCCATGCGTCGGCGTACGCCCCGAGCCGCTCCTCGGTGTGCGCGGACAGGACGAAGAGGACCGGGCCACGGGTGGCCGCCCGGGTGCGGGCCACGGGCTCGGGAGCCTCCTCGACCACGACGTACGCGTTGGTGCCGCCCCCGCCGATGCCGGTGATGCCCGCGCGGCGCGGCGCGGGCACGCCGTCCACGGTCACCTGGTCCCACGTCACGGGGGCGCCGGAGAGCTCGAAGGGGAGCCTGTCGATGTCGATGGCCGGGTTGAACTCGGCGGGCAGCCGGGTCGGCGGCAGGGTGCGGTGCTGGAGGGCGAGGACGACCTTGAACAGCTGCGCCATGCCCGCGGACGCCTCGCCGTGGCCGATGTTCGGCTTCAGCGAACCGATGCGGAACCGTCCGCCGGTGCCCGTCCTGTCCTCGTAGGCCTGGGTGAGGGCCGTCATCTCGACGGCGTCACCGATCTCCGAGCCGTTGGCGGTGGCCTCCACATAGCTGACCGTCCGCGGGTCGACGCGACCGTCCCGCAGCGCGGCCCGGATCACCTCGGCCTGCCGCTGGGAACTCGGGCTGGTGAACCCGATGGTCCTGCCGTTGTGGTTGACGGCGCTGCCGCGGATGACCGCGCGCACCGGGTCGCCGTCGCGCAGCGCCTGCCGCAGCGGCTTGAGCAGCACCGCGCCGACACCCTCGCCCGGCACGATCCCGTTGGCCGCCAGGCCGAACGACGCGCAGTCGGAGCCGTCGGAGAGCAGTCCGACGGTGGCCAGTTCGACGTACGTCGACGGGTGCAGGTAGAGGTTCACCGCACCGGCGACGGCCAGGTCGCAGCGGCCGGAGCGCAGGCTCTCGACCGCCTCGTGCAGGGCGACGTGCGCGGAGGAGCAGGCGGTGTCCACCGCCTTGCTCGGACCGCCCAGGTCGAACTGGAAGGAGACCCGGTTGACCATGTCGCCGAAGGAGGTGCGGGGCATCTCTAGACGGCCCTCGGAGCCGAGCTGGGTGAAGCCGTGCTTCGCGCCGCCCGCGAAGACGCCGATGCGGCCGCGCACTTCGGCGGGCAGCTTGGAGGGGGCGTAGCCCGCGTCCTCCAGCGCCTTCCAGCACTCCTGGAGGAACAGGCGTACCTGCGGGTCGGTGTTGCGCGCCTCCTGCTCGGTGAAGTGGAACAGGGCGGGGTCGAACTGGTCGAACCCGTCCAGGAACGCGCCCCACTTGGAGTGGCTCTTGCGCACCACGTCCTCGCCCTCGGGCCGCGGGTCGTAGTGCTCCCGCCAGTCCCAGCGCCGACGCGGGATCTCGGTGACGGCGGACCGGCCCTCCATCAGGAGCTGCCAGTAGCTGTCCTGGTCGGGGGCGTCCGGGAAGGTGCCGCTCATGCCGATGATGGCGACGGCGCCTTCGAGCTCGTCGAGTTCGGCTTCGGACTCGGCTTCGGCTTCGGCCTTGGGCGCAGGCTCCGGAACGGCTTCTTCAGCCTCGGCCTCGGCTTCGGCCTCGGCTTCGGCTTCGGTCTCGGCTTCCGGTTCCCTTTCCCGCTCCTCCGGGACCGCCCGAGCCGCCGTGCCGTCCCACCCGAGGAACGCCCTGCACGCGTCGGGGAACTTCTCGGCCAGCAGTCCGGCCACCCCCTCGATCTTCGCGAACTCGAAGAACAGCGTGCGCGAGGCCGCGGGGAACGCCTCGCTCAGGAGCTGGTTCAGCCGGGTGCGCGTGATCGAGTCGATGCCGAAGCGGTCCAGCTGCTCCTTGGGGTCGACCTCGGCACCGCCCTCCGCGCCACCGATCAGCTCGGTGGCCAGCAGGGCGATCCGGTCCTCCACCGCCCGCACCAGCCGCTCGGGGCGCGGACCGGCAGCGGGCCGCGCGGCAGGCGCGGTGGGCGCGGGCGCGGGAGCCGCCACGGCCACGGGTGCGGCGGGGGCCGGGGCCGTGGCCGTGGCCGTGGTCATCGGTATGCCATGGCGTGTCTTGGCGAACGGGTAACCCGGCAGCGGCACCCGGTGCGGCGTGCCGGCGCCGTGCAGTCGGCGCCACTCGACGGGACCGCCGCGCACCCACAGCTCCGCGGCGCGGGCGAGCTTGCCGCGCTCCAGCCACTTGCCCACGGCCTCGCTCAGCTCGTCGTCGTCCCCGAAGAGCCTGGCGACGTCGCCGCGCGCGTCGACCTCGCCCGCCCAGCAGTTCTCGGGCAGCTCCTGACCTGCGGCCAAGGCCCGCAGTCCGGCGAGGAGTTCGGCCCGGTCGCGGACGATCAGCGCGGCACGCGCGGGGAGTTCCGCCCGGCCCAGTTGCAGCGTGCGGGCCACATCGGCGAGCGAAGGGCGCGCTCCCCCGCCGAAGCGGACGACGTCACCGTCGGTGACGTCGTCCGCTTCGGCGGCGAGCCGCGCCAACTCGCGGACCGTACGGCCCTCGTGGAGAGCGTCCGCGTCCGGGCGCGGACCGAGTTCGGCGTCCAGCGCCGCACCGATGCGGGCGAGCTGTTCCGGACGTACGCCGTAGGAGTCCAGGCGCTCGTCCGGGTCGATCTCGTCCACGGCGACGCCCAGGATGCCCGCCACCACCGCGCGGACCCGCGCGGCGTCGGCCGGCCGCGGCGCCGGGCGGGGCGGCGCGTCGGCGGTGGCGCTCTCCAGGTGCTCCGCGAGTGCGTTCGCGTAGGCGCGCAGCCGCTCGGGACCGCGGGCCGAGAGGGGGACGATCCGCGGCGTGCCGTCGTCGGTACGGTCCGCCACGGGGACGGCGGGAACGTACTGCTCGACGACCACGTGGGCGTTGGTCCCGCTGTGCCCGAACGAGTTCACCGCGGCCATCAGCGGGAGTTCAGTGGCGCGCTGCCAGGGCCTGGCCGCGTCGTCGGGCACGAACGCCGAGTCCCGGAAGTCGATCAGGGGGTTGAGGCTGCGCAGGGTCGGCATGCCGACGAACCGGCCGTGCCGCATGGACAGCAGGACCTTGATCAGCCCGACGACGCCCGCCGGGGCGCCGGTGTGGCCGATGTGCGACTTGGCGCTGCCGATGGCGCAGAACTCCCGCTCGCCGGTCAGCCGCCGGAAGGCCCGCACCAGCGCGTTGGCCTCCACCGGGTCGCCCAGGGCGGTCCCCGTGCCGTGCGCCTCGACGTAGCCGACGCGCTCGGCGGGGATGCCGAAGCGCCGGTAGGTGTCGAGGACCAGCTCCTCCTGCGCGGCGCCGTTCGGCGCGGTGATGCCGTTGCTGGCGCCGTCCTGGTTCATGCCGGTGGCGCGCACCACGCCGTGGATGTGGTCGCCGTCGGCCACCGCGTCGGACAGCCGCTTGAGCACGAGGACGGCCACGGCCTCGGAGTAGACGGTGCCGTTCGCCTCGGCGTCGAAGGTGCGGCACTGTCCGCTGGGCGACATCGCGCCGCTCTCGACGAGGAGGTCGAGGCCCCGCGCGTCGAGGCCCGCGTTCACGCCGCCGACCAGGGCGAGCGACGACTCGCCCGCGCGCAGGCTCTGACAGGCCAGGTGCACGGCGGCCAGGGAGGACGAGCAGGCCGTGTTGACGACCAGGGCGGCGCCGCGCAGGTCGAGGAAGTACGAGAGGCGGGACGCCACCAGCGCGTCGGACGCGCCGGTGAACGACTCGTGCGGGTAGCCGGTGGGCTCGGCGCCGATGAACAGTCCGGTGCGGGATCCGGCCAGTGCCGTGGGGTCGAGCCCGGCGTCCTCCAGTGCGTGCCAGCTCTCCTGGAGCAGCAGCCGCTGGTTGTGGCTCATCAGGTCCGCCTCGTGCGGGCGGATGCCGAAGAACTCCGCGTCGAAGCAGTCCCGTTCGGGCAGCGCGCCGCCCCAGCGGTACCCGCCGGGGTCGTCCGCGGCGACGTAGTGGTCGGGCAGCTCGCCGTAGCCGACGCGCCCCTCGGTGAGGTTGTGCCAGAACTCGCGTACGTCCGCGGCGCCCGGGAACTGCCCGGACATGCCGACCACCGCGATGTCCAGCATCCGCGAACGGTCCGTGTCGTCCTGCCGGTCCGGGTCCTGGCGGCGCGCGTCGAGCAGGCCGCGCGCCTGCTCCGAGCCGACCGTGCCCCTCGCGTATCCGTCGAGGATGTCGCGGAAGTCTGCGCTGCTCATCGTTGCTCCCTCGTGGCCAGCTCGGCGTCGAGCAGGTCGAGCACTTCCGCGGCGGAGAGCTCTCCGGCCGCGAAGCGTGCCTCCAACGTCGCGATCAGGTCGTCAGGTGCGGCCGCCACGGGTGCCCCTGTTGCGTCTGGTGTTGCTGGTGTCTCTGGTGTTGCTGGTGCCTCTGGTGTCGCCCGCGGTGCCTCCCCGAGCAGCTCGACCAGGTGGTCGGCCAGCCGCTCGGCGGAGGAGAACTCGTAGAGCGCGGCGGCGTTCAGCTCGACGCCCAGCTCCTCGCCGATCTGCGCGACGAACGTCGAGCCGGTGATCGAGTCGACGCCCAGATCGGCGAAGGCCGTCGACGGCGACAGGTCGCCCTGCGGCACGCGCAGCGTCCTGGCGAGCCGCTCCACGAGCAGTCGCCGGATCTCCGGGCGCCGGTCGGCGTGGCCCGCCGGGTCCTTTCGCGGTCCCTGCTCCGCCAGGACCGGCACGGCGGGGCGGGCCGCCGCGGGTGCCGCGACGCGCATGCCGATGACCTGCCGGTGCCGGTCCGCGCGCAGCAGCCGCACCGCCGTGTCGAAGCAGGCGGCGCCCTCGTCGTCGTCCAGGAAGCCGAGCGTCGGGTAGTCCTCGGCGGCCTCGCCGAACGAGGCGCGCCAGGCGCCCCAGTTGACGATCCCCACCGGGAACGCCGCGGCGGGGCCGACGGACCGGGCGAAGGCGTCGGCGAAGGTGATGCCCGCCGCGTACGCGGCGTGGGTACCGGCCCCTCCGAAGGAGAAGGCCTGCGCGGAGGAGAAGTAGCAGAGGAAGTCGAGCGGTTCGTCCGCCACGGCCTCGTACACATGGCGCGCGCCCGCGGCCTTCACCTCGTAGTGCGCGCGGAACTCGTCCTCGCCGAGGTCGGCGAGCGCGCCGGGTGCCCCGGTGATCCGGGTGGCCCCGGCGAAGAGCACGCCGTGCACCTCGCCGAGCAGGGCCTTCGCCTCGGCCATCGCCCGCCGTGCCTGGCGCGGGTCGGTGACATCGCCCTGTACGTAGCCGACGCGGTCTCCGTACAGCGCCTCGCGCACCGCTGCGTCGCTCCGCGGCCTGCGTCCGACGCACACCACCTTGGCGTCGTACCGGTCGATCAGATGGCGGCTGACGACGCGTCCGACGAATCCGCTGCCGCCGACCACCACGTACGTGCCGCCCGGCCGGATACCGGGCTGCCCCGGGCGGGCCGCCTCGGACGGCTCGACCGGGCGGACCTCCTGCCGGTAGCGGCGGCCGCCGCGCAGCGCCACGAGGTCCCCGGCCGGGGACGCGGGTTCCGCGGCCACGGTGGCAGCGACCGCCGCGCGGTCCTCGGGCGTGCGCAGGTCGGCACCCGCCACGTCGAGGTTGCGCACGGCGAAGCGCCGGGAGTCACGGGCCACGAAGTAGGCCAGTCCCGCGAGACCCGCGCCGCGCGCCGCGCTGGGCTCGCCCGCGACGGACTGGGTGTCCTGCGTGCTGACACAGAGGTCGGTCGTCCCCGCGGGGTCGAGCCGCCGGACGGCCTTGACCAGGCGGAGCAGGGCGAGTTCGGGCCCGGCAGCGCCGTCCCCGGCGTCCGGGGCCGCGCCGGTCACGAGGTGGACGCGGTCGGGGGCAGGACCTTCGAGGGCGACGGGGCCTTCGAGCGGGCACTCAGTCACCACCGGGGTGCCTTCGCCGCGCCCCGGAGCGCCCTCGCCGCGCCGGTAGTGCTCGGCCAGTGCCCCGGCGAGCGCGGAGCCCGGCCTGTCGGCGACGATCAGCACCCGGCGCGGCACGCGGCCGTGAGCGAGGACCGGGGCGGGCGCCGCCTCCACCCAGCGCGGCACGGCCAGCAGACCCGGCGGCGGGACGACGGGAGCCTGCGCGGGAGCGAGTGGGATGGGAGCGGCCGGGGAGGGAGCGGTCAGGGCGGGAGTAGCTGGGACGGAAGCGACCGGAGCAGAGACCGCCGGGACGGAAGCCGCCGGAACCGAAGCCGCCGTCTGGCGTGCCGCGGCGCGGCCGGTGTCGTCCTCGGTGGGAACCCAGTGCCGGTCCCCCGCGAAGGGGTACGTCGGCAGGGCCACCCGGCGCGGCCGCTCCGCCCCGGGGCCCGCGGAACCCACCCGGGCCCGCCAGTCCACCGTGCCGCCGTCGGCCCAGTGCCGCGCCGTGGCGTGGAGCTCCGTCGAGCCCTGCCCCTGACGCGCCCCGAGGTCCGCGAACTCCGCGAGCCGCGCGGCCAGTTCGGCGGCGTCGCGGACCACGAAGGCGACGCGGACGGGCCACTCGACCCGGCCCACCTGCAAGGTGTACGCGATGTCGCGCAGCGCGGGCCCGGTGCCGTCCGCCGTGAACCCGGCGAGCGCGTCGCACAGCCGTGCGGCGCTCCGCCGCAGCTGGTCGTCGGTGCGGGCGGACAGCGGCACCAGGACCGGCTGCGCCGAGGGCGCGTGGGAGGCCGCCGACGGCGCCGGGGCGGGCGCGACGTACTCCTCCAGGACGATGTGCGCATTGGCTCCGGTGGCTCCGAAGGAGCTCAGACCCGCCCGTCGAGGGCCCTGCGGCGGCGCGGGCCACCCGGCGGTCTCGCGCTGCAGCCTGAACGGCGTGCCGGCCAGGCCGAGCAGCGGATTCTCGGTCCGCGCGTGCAGCGAGGGCACCAGCGTGCGGTGGTGCAGCTGGAGGGCCGCCTTGGTGAGGCCCGCGATGCCCGCGGCGGACTCCGCGTGGCCGACGTTGGACTTCACGGAGCCCAGTGCGCAGAACCCGGTGTCGGCGGTGTCCCTGGCGAAGGCGGTGCTCAGGCCCCGCACCTCGATCGGGTCGCCCAGCGAGGTGCCGGTGCCGTGTGCCTCCACGTAGCCGATGGAGCGCGCGTCGATGTCCGCGGTCGCGAGCGCGGCGGAGATGACGGCGGCCTGGCCGACCGGGCTCGGCACGCTGAATCCGCTGCCCGCGCCGACGTGGTTGACGGCGGTCGCGGCGACGACGGCGTAGATGTGGTCGCCCGCGGCCTCGGCGGCGGCGAGCGGCTTGAGGACCACCGCACCGACGCCCTCCGCCGAGACGTAGCCGTCCCCGCCCTCCCCGAACGAACGGCAGCGGCCGTCCGACGAGTGCATGCCGACCTGGCCGTAGGTGCGGTACTTGCCGGGGTGCAGGGAGAGGTTGACGCCGCCCGCGACGGCGACCTCGCACTCGCGGCGGCGCAGGCTCTCCACGGCGAGGTGCAGCGCGGTGAGCGAGGACGAGCAGAGGGTGTCGACCGTCATGCTCGGGCCGTGGAAGTCGCAGACGAAGGAGACCCGGTTGGCGATCTGGCCCTGGTTGAGGCTGAGCGGTACCGGCGCGGCGGCCTCCGCGGCCACCAGCGTGTAGTCCTTGTGCATGGCTCCGGCGAACACGCCGACCGCGCGCCGCAGGTCGGGGCCCTTGGCCTCGGCGAGGGTGGCCGGGGTGTACCCGGCGTCCTCGATCGCCTCCCAGCAGGTGCGCAGGAACCAGCGTTCCTGCGGGTCGGTGATCTCCGCCTCGGGGCGGGAGATCCGGAAGAAGTCGGCGTCGAACCGGTCGACGTCGTCGAGGAAGCCGCCCCAGCGGGATCCGGTGCCCTCGTCGGACGCCCAGCGCTCGGCCGGCACCTCGGTCACGCTGTCCCTGCCCTCCTTGAGGTTCGCCCAGAAGGCGGCCAGGTCCGCCGCGCCGGGGTAGTGCCCGGCCATGCCGACGATCGCGAAGCGCTCGGTGCGGGCGGTCGGCAGGCGGCGTCGCTTCAGCCGCGGGCGCGCCACGGGCTGCCGCGTGCCGCGGGTCCCCCGGGCCTGGTCGGTCTCGCCGCCCGAACCGGCGAGGATCACATGGGCGTTGGTGCCGCCGTCCGCGAAGCTGGACACGGCGGCGACCAGCGGCGCGTCGGGCCAGGGGGCGGACTCGCGCGCGAACCGCAGCGGCACCGCACCGAAGTCGAAGTGTTCCAGGGGCTGTTGACCACTGCGGAAGGGAACGATCCGGCGCTCGCGGAGCATCAGAACGGTCTTGATGACACCGGCGATGCCCTCGGCGCACTGCGGGTGCCCGATGTTCGGCTTGACCGAGCCGAGCGAGCAGGGCACATCGGAGCCCTGCCGGTAGACGGCCGCGATCGCCTTGAGCTCGATCAGATCGGGGACCTGGGAGCCCGCCGCGTTGGTCTCGATGTACGTGACGTCGTCGGCGGCGACCCCGGACCTGGCGAGCGCGCGGGCCATGACGCTCTGCTGCGCGGCCGGACTGGGCGTGGCGGGGCCCGCCGTCCTGCCGTCGTTGTTGACCGCCACCGCCTTGATCACCGCGTGCACCCGGTCGCCGTCGGCCTCGGCCGCCGCGAGCGGCTTGAGCAGGAGTACGCCGACGCCCTCCGCGGGCGTGAAGCCGCGGGCGCGCCGGTCGAAGACGTGGAACTCCGGCTCCGTGTTGAGCAGCCCGCGCTGGTCGAACAGGCGGTGCCCGCCGGCATCGGGGAGCAGGGTGATCCCGGCGACCACGGCCGCCTCGACGTCACCGGAGCGCATGGCCTGGACGGCGTGGTGCATCGCCACGAGCGCCGACGAGCAGGCGGTGTCGACGACCGTGCCGGGGCCGCGCAGGTCGAAGTAGTGCGACAGGTTGGCGGCCAGGTAGTTCTGGCCGATGGCGACGACCGGGTTGCGGCTGCGGCCGAGGGTCGCGTCGTCCGGGGCGTGCCGGGTGCGGCCGCCGACGTAGACGCCGATCTCGCGCCCCTTCAGCTCGTCCGGGGTGTAGCCCGCGTCGCAGAACGCGAACAGTGTCTCCTCCAGGAGCAGCAGCGCCTGCGGGTCCATCGCGGCGGCGTCGTCGTCGGAGAGGTGGAAATGGGCGGGGTCGAATCCGTCGAGCTCGACGAGGCCCGCCAGGTATCCGGTCTCGCGCCCCCAGCGCCGCGCGGGCACGGGGGCGATGGCCGAGCGCCCCTCGCTGAGCAGCCGCCAGTAGGCGTCCAGGTCCGTGGCGCCGGGGAAGCGGCCCGACATGCCGATGACGGCGATGTCGAACGGGCCGTCTACGGGGACCTGTTGGGCCGGGGCGGGGGACGGGACCGGGGGCAGGGCCGGGGACGGGTCCAGGACCGTCGCCCCGCTCGCCGTGTCCGTCACGGCCTTCGCGGCCGCCGGTTCCGTACCGAAGGTCCGGGCCAGTTCCTCGCCGTGCCGGGACGTGAGCCAGCCGACGAAGGACTCCACCGTGGGGTGGTCCACGAGGACCGACGGGTCGAGCTCGACGCCCAGTTCGCCGCCGACCCTGCGCAGGATCTGCACCATCATGATCGAGTCCGTGCCGTAGTCGGCGATGGACACGTCGGCCGCGAGCCGTGCGCGGTCGAAGCCCAACTGCTCGGCGAGCAGCCCCAGAAGCCACTCCTCGGCCTTGCTCGCCACGCTTCCGGCGTCCGCGCCGACCGCCGAAACGCCGGCGTCCGGGACGACGGCCTCCGAAACGACAGCGGCCGGTACGGCGGCAGCGGCGCGTGCCGGCGCCTTCGGCCTGCGCGCGCGCAGCGCCCGCGGCGTCCAGTCGGGAGCGACGACGGCGGGCAGGACCACCGGGCCCGCCCCCGTGGACAGGACGTGGTCGAGGAGCCGCAGCCCGTCGGCCTCGGAGAGTTCACCGAGGCCGGTGGCCTGGTAGCCGGGTCCCGGCCGCTCGCTGCCCATGCCGACGCCGCGCCAGCTGGGCCAGGCCACGCTCACCAGGGGCAGCCCGTGCGGCGCGCGGCGCGCGACGGCGTCCAGGTGTGCGTTGGCCATCGCGTAGTCGCTCTGTCCGACGGCGGCGGCGGGCACCATCGAGGCGACCGAGGAGAACAGCACGCAGAACCGCAGCGGGTCCTCGGCGAGTGCTTCCACCAGGGCGTCGAGCCCGGCCGTCTTCGGCGCGAGCACGGCGCGTACCGCGTCGACCGGCTTGCTGACGAAGGCGAGGTTGTCCCGGTCCACGAGCCCCGCGGCGTGCAGCACACCGCCGATCGGGCCGAACTCCCCGCGGATCGCGGTCAGCGCGGTACGGACGGCCGTGGCGTCCTCGCCGAGGGGCAGCGAGAGGACCCGCAGCCGGACCCCGTCGCGCTCCAGGGCGCGCAGCCCGTCGAGCTTGCGCCCCAGGGCCGTGTCCGTGCCGTACCGGTCCCACTCGTGGCGCGGCGGCAGTTGCTCGCGCCCGGTCAGGACGAGGGTGCGGGCTCCCCACGCGCCGACGGCGTGCCGGGCGAGCGCGAGGCCGATCCCGCGGGTGCCGCCGGTGATGAGCAGGGGCGCGTCGGCCGGGAAGCGGACCGGGGCGCCGGTGGCGGCGGGCAGCTCGGCGAGGACGGCGCGGTGCCGTGTGCCCGCGCGGTAGGTGACCTCGACGTCGTCGCCGCCGTCGGCCAGTTCGCGTGCCACGAGAGCGGCGAGGTCCGGGTCGGCCGGGTCGGCCTCCAGATAGCGGGACCGTACGCGGCCGTACTCGCTCTGGAGCATGCCGTAGAGCCCGGCGCGGGCGTCCCCCGTGCCGACGCCGAGCAGCAGCGCCTCGCGGCCGGTCATCCGCTGCACCACGGGCAGCCAGTCGGCGAGTGCGAGACCGCCCAGGTCGACGAGCGCGTCGAACCGGTCGTGCAGCCCCGCGACGGACGTGATCAGCTCCGCGCCCGGCAGGGCGTCGGCGAGCCGGCGTGCGTCGGGACCGGCGCCGAGGACGGCCACGGCGGTCGGGCGGTGGCCCGCGGTGACGTCGGCGGGCTGCCACTCCCTGGCCAGCAGGCGGGTCCCTTCGGGCGCGGGGACGTCCGCGGCTCGCCGCTGCGCGACGAACACCTCGCCGAACGCGTCCGGTTCGGCGACGGGCCGCCACACCTCGGCGTACCCGCAGTCCCCGAGCACCTCCTGCCAGCGGGGTGCGGAGAGGAGCGGCGCGCCGGGGATGCGGACGTCCTCGTCGTCGTAGAGCCACCAGCCGTCGAGCAGGCCGAAGGTCAGGGTGAGCACCGCGGACTTGCGGGTGACCTCGTTGACGACGAGGACTCCCCCGGGGCGCAGGGCCGCGGCCAGGTTGCGCAGCACGAGGCGGATGTCCTGGGTGGCGTGCAGGACGTTGGTCGCGACGATGACGTCGCAGTCACCGCCGGTGAGACGCTCGCCCGCGCCGGGTCGCGACACGTCCCAGCGGCCGTAGCGCAGGTGGTCGCGGCCAGGTCCGAAGCGGCGTTCGGCCTGGTCGAGGAAGGCCGGGGACAAGTCGGTGTACCAGTACTCCACGCGGTCGGCGTGGGCGTCGAGGTGGGGCAGGACGACGGCGGTGGTGCCGCCGGTCCCCGCACCGACCTCCGCGATGCGCACGGTGGCCGAAGCGTCCTCGGCGAGGCGCCGGCGGACGGCCGTCGCGGTCACCTCCGCGACCACGTCGTTGAGCCGGTCGGCGACGGCGTTGCCCTGGTAGACCGCGGTGAGCTTGGCCAGGGAGCCGCCGGGGAACAGCACGTCGGTCGCGGGGACCGCGCCGGAGAGGATCTCGGGCAGCCGGTCCACGCACTCCCCGACCAGGGAGAGCTGCGCGGTCCAGTACGGGTCGGCGGCGAAGCGCTCGCGCACCGCCGACCACTCCGTGTCGTCGACGGGCGCTCGCCCGGCGGTGAGTTCGAGGACGTCGCCGTCCCGCCGGGTCAGGCCCGTGTCGGTGAGCAGCCGGGCGGCTTCGTCGAGCCAGCGCCGGTACTTGTCCACGACGGACAGGCGCCGCGCGAGACCGGCCACGGACTCGGCAGGGCCCGCGGAGAAGGCACCGCAATCGCGGAGCCTTGCCAGGACCCGGCCCGCGATGAGCCGGTCGAGTTCCTCGGCGGTCAGGGCCGCGGGTGCGGGGGCGGGCGGCACGGCGGTGTCCCGCTTGAGCCCGTCGAGGCCGCCGCCCGGCAGCGCGACGCGCTCTGCCGGCGTCTCGAACGCGCCGGGGAACCGGTCGGCCAGATGCGCCGCCAGAGCGCGGACCGTGGTGTATTCGAAGAGCAGCGTGGGGGCGAGCTCCTGGCCGGCGATGTCCCGCAGCGCCTCGACGAGGCCGAGCACCTGCACCGATTCCAGGCCCAGTTCGTAGTAGCCGGCGGTCACCGGTATCGACTGGGGCGTACGGCCGAGACGATCGGCGATGAGGCTCCGGAGGAAGTCCTCCACACGGCCGTTCGCGGGCGCGCCTTCGAGCGGCCGCTCGGCGCTCGCCGTAGGTGCCGCCCGGCCCGCCAGCGCCTTGCTGGACAGCTCGGACAGCTCGGCGATCTGCCGGCCCGACGGATCGAAGAAGTCCACGGAGAACCGGACGACCTCGCCGCGCCGGCTCACCGAGGTACGGCGTACGCGGGCCGTGCACGGACCCGTCAGCGGTCCCGTCGTACGGAACGAGGCGAAGTGCAGCGGCAGGAACGCCTGGCCCGCGGTGTCGAGGAGCGATCCCGCCGCCACCGCGCCGCCGAGCAGCAGCGCCGGATGCACCAGGAAGTCACCCTGGGGCGCGGCGAGTTCGGCGGTCAGCTGCTCCTGGTCGGTGCGGACCAGGCCTTCGGCGCGCGCGGCGCCGCTGTAGTACTGGTCGTTGTCGCCGTCCCTCAGATAGGTCTCGGCCAGCGGCCTCGGCGTGCCGTGCGGGAGGCTGTCGAGGCGCGCGGGGAAGTCGGGCGCGTCGGCCACCAGGACCTCGGCCGTGGCGTAGGGCTCGCCGTCGGTGACGGTGACCTGCCAGCGGCCGGGCCCGGCGGGGGCGCAGCGGATCTCCGCGGCCACCGGTCCATCGGTCACGTCCAGCGGCCGCAGCGCGGTGAGGTCGCGGACCGTGAGCCGCTCGACGGGGTGGCCGTGGTCGTTGAACACCCGGGCGATCAGGTCGACATGGGCCACCGCGGGCAGCAGGAAGCGGCCCTGGACCCGGTGTCCCGCGATGACCGGGGTGTCGGTGGAGAGCAGCACGGTGCCGTGCGGCTCGGTGTCCCGCGCGGCGGTCCGGGAGAGTTCGGCGCCCGTGGCGGGCCGCGTGCGGACCGCGTCGGCGGCCGGCAGCCAGCAGCGTTCCCGGGCGAACGGGTAGCCGGGCAGGGAGACCCGGGGGCCGCCCGCGGGCCAGTCGGTCCGCGCGCCGCGCACCCAGGCCGCCGCCAGTTCCTGCGGGGTGCGGTCGGCGGCGGGCGCGGCGGACCGCGCGGCGACGCCGGTCAGGACGCGCGGCGCCGGGGCTCCGGCCAGGTGCGCCGCCAGCGCGTCCACGAGGCCGGCCACGTCGTCGAAGACCACCGCGACGCGGTGCGCCATCGGCTCACGGCTCTGCAGTGTCGCGGCGAGCGCGGCGGGCCGCGTGTCCCGGCCGTCGCCGCGCAGGAACTCCACCAGCCGCTCGGTGTGTTCGGTGAGCCGCTCCGCGTCGCGCGCGGAGAGCACGCACACGTACGGTGCCTCCGGCACGGGGGGCTGCGTGGGTGACACGAACTCCTCCAGGATCACGTGTGCGTTGCTGCCGCCCGCTCCGAACGCGCTGATTCCCGCGGTACGGGGCAGGGGGCGGCCCGCGGCGTCGGCGCGCGGCGTCCACGGGGCCAGGTCGCGCTGGAGCCGGAAAGGCGTGGCGTCCAGGTCGAGATGGGGGTTGAGCCGTTCGGCGTGCAGCGAGGGCACCAGCTGCCCGTGCCTCAGCTGCAGCAGGACCTTCGTGATCGCGGCCATGCCCGCGGCCGACTCGGCGTGCCCGATGTTCGACTTCACCGAGCCGATCGGGATGCGTACGCCGGCCAGGTCGTGTCCCTGGAAGGCGCGGACGAGACCGGTGATCTCCACCGGGTCGCCGAGCGAGGTGCCGGTGCCGTGCGCCTCCAGGTAGTCCAGCTCCCCGGGGGCAAGACCGGCCCTGCCGAGCGCCTCGCCGATCATCACGCCCTGGGACTTGGGGTTGGGCACGCTGAAGCCCTTGCCCGCCCCGCCGTGGTTGACAGCCGTCGACCTGACCACGGCGAGGACGCGGTCGCCGTCGGCCTCGGCGGCGGAACGGCGCTTGAGCAGCACCGCGCCCGCGCCCTCGGCCGGCACGTATCCGTCACCGCCCTCCCCGAAGCTGCGGCACCTGCCGTCCGTGGACAGGAACCCGCCCTTGGACAGCTGGAGGTACTTCAGCGGGTGGCTCGACACGTTGACGCCACCGGCCACGGCCACCTCGCAGTCGCCGTCCCTGATCGCCCGGCAGGCCAGGTGGAGGGCGGTGAGCGAGGACGAGCACATGGTGTCGAGGGCGATGCTCGGCCCTTCGAAGTCGAAGAAGTACGACACCCGGTTGGCGACCGAGGCGTACGACGAGGAGGTGGCGGCGCCGACGCCGCGCAGGGCCTCGTCGACCCCGTACAGCTGGTAGTGGCCGTACATCAGGCCGACGAAGACGCCGGTGCGGACCTTGGAGAGCGCCGTGCGGGACGTGCCCGCGTCCTCCAGGAGGTGCCACACCGTCTGGAGGAAGATCCGCTCCTGGGGGTCGATGTGCTCCGCCTCGACCTGGGACATCCGGAAGAACATGGGGTCGAACGACGCCACGTCGGAGAGCCAGCCGCCCCACTTGGCGTACGCCTTGCCGGGGGTGTCCCGGTCCGCGTCGTAGAACCGGTCGTGGTCCCAGCGGTCCTCCGGGACCTCCTCGACACAGTCCTTGCCGTCGCGGAGGTTGCGCCAGAACTGGTCGAGGTCGTCGGCCTGGGGGTAGCGGCCCGCGACGCCGACGATCACGATGTCGTCGTCCGCGGCGGGGGGTCCGGCGGGCGCGGCGGCGGGCAGGGCGTCGGGCACGGTGGCGTGCACGGCGGGGGCCGCGGCGTGCACGGCGGGCGTCACGGTCACCTCCCGTGCGTCCGGGACCGGGGCCTGGACCAGCAGGTCGCGCAGTACGGCGGGGTGCTCGTCGACCAGGAAGTCGGCCAGCTCACCGATCGTCAGGTACTCGAAGAAGAGCGTCTTGGACAGCGGACCGAACCGCTCCTCCAGCGCACGCGTGAGGCTGAGCACCAGCAGCGAGTCGACTCCGTAGTGGTCGAACGTCTCGTCCTGCGCGACGTCGTCCAGCGGCATCTTCAGTTCGTCGGCGAGCAGCTCGCGCAGGAACTCGACGGTGGGGGCCCGCAGTTCGGCGGGAGACGGCGATTCACCGTCGCCCGTGCCGGGACGGGTGGCCGGGGCCCCGGAGACGGCGGGGCGCCCGCGCAGCGCCTCGGTCATCCGCGCGCGGTCGCCCGCGGCGAGCAGGACCCGGGAGAGCCCGCTCTCCAGGGCGGCCTCAAGACCGTCGAGGGCGGCCTCGGTCGCCAGCGGCTCCATGCCGAACTCGCGCAGCATGGCCCCCCGCGCCTCGGCGGTGATGGTCATCCCGCCGTCGCGCCACAGCGACCAGTCGACCGCCAGACCGCCGCCGGGGCGCCGCTCCAGATAGTGGTCGAGGAAGCTGTTGGCGTACGCGTAGTCGGCCTGTCCCACGTTTCCGAACACCGCGGCGGTCGAGCCGAACGCCACGAAGTAGTCGAGGTCGTCGGCACGGGTCGCCTCGTCCAGGTGGACCAGGCCGCGCACCTTGGGCGCGAGCACCGCGTCGGCGTCCGCGCCGCTCTTGCGCAGCGCGAGCGAGTCCCGCAGCACGCCCGCCGCATGCACCACACCGGCGATGCGCCCGAACCTGCGCCGGGCCTCACCCACCACCCGCTCGACATCGGCCCGCACCGCGACGTCCGCCCGCACGTGCAGCCACCCGTCGGGCAGTTGACCGTCCGGACGGGACCTGCTGACCAGGACGACCTGGGCACCGGGGTGCCGGGCGATCCGTTCGGCGACGAGCAGCCCGAGCTTCCCGGAGCCGCCGGTGACGATGTGGGCCCCCGCGCGGGACAGCGGGGAGGCACCCGTTCCCGCCTCCGGCAGGGCGAGTCCGCGCCAGCCACGGATCGCGCGGCGCGGCCCTTCGGTCCGTATCTCCGGTTCTTCGCCCGCGAGTTCGGCGAGCACGAGCTCGGCGCGTTCCCGCGGGGACGCCGCTCCCGCGTCGGCGCGGCCGAGCACGCTCATCCGGATCCCGGGGTGCTCCTGGCCGATGGTCCGGGCGAAGCCGTCGAGCGCCGCGTGTGCCGCTCCCGCGGCGCCGGGCCCGTCCTCGTGGACGTACAAGTAGCGCAGGGGCCCGCCGCGTTCGGCGATGCGGGTCCTGCATACGTCGAGGACCGTGTGGAAGCCGTCGCGCAGCGCCCCTTCGAGGCCGCTCTCCACGGCGAGGTGGACGAGGTGCGAGGTCCCGCTTTCGACGCCCACGCGGACGGTCAACTCGGGCGCGAGGATGGCGAGTTCGTCACACAGGGCCTGGGCGCGACCGTCACCCGTGTCGATGACGGACAGCAGCTCGACCGGCTCCCGCGGCGCGGCCGCCGCGTCCTGCCAGACCGGCTCGAAGGCGTGCACGCCGCGCTCGGCCCGCGGCACGGCCCGCAGCGTGAACCGCTCGATGCACGCCGCCACCGTGCCGTCGGGGGCGGCCAGGGTGATGTCGAAGACCTGCGCGTCCGCGCGGCTCTCCACCGACACGACGTGTACGAGACAGTCGGTCGGCAGCTCGTCGAAGATCCGCACGGAACCGATCGAGTACGGAAGGTGCGCCGTCGACCCGGGCACCAGCCAACCGGCGGTCTGGAGCGCTCCGTCGAGGAGCGAGGGGTGGAACCGGTGCGCGCCTGCCTCGGGGCGGCGCAGCCTGGCCAGGGCCTCGCCCTCGCCGAGGGCCAGCTCCTCGATGACCTGGAACGTCGGGCCGTACCGGAAGCCGAGGCCGCTGAAGTAGTCGTAGCACTCCTGCCGGGTCCTGCCCGTCCGGCACCTCGCCCGCACCGCCGCCGCGTCGATCCTGGCCGGCACCGGGCCGGCGTCCGCGCCGGGGACGTCGAACACGAGACGGCCCCTGGCGTGCGGGCGCTCGCCGGTGACCTCGAACTCGCCGGAGGGCGTCACCACCACCCGGAGGTCGCGCCGTTGCCCCGGGGCGAGTGCGACGGGCGCCGCCCAGACGACCTCGTCGACGCGCCGGACGGCGGCGGTGCCGTGGGCCCGCTCACCGGCGAGGCGCGCCATCTCCAGGTACACCACACCGGGCAGCACCCGCTCGTCGCCGACCTGGTGGTCGGCCAGGTAGAACTCCTCGCCCGTGAGGTGCTTGGCGAAGGCGGCCGTGCCGAACGTCGAGACGTTCTCGTCGAGCAGTTCCGTCCGTGCGGGGGCGTGGGCCGCCGCGGTACCGGTACTCCCCGGGCCGACCGCGTCGGCACCGGCACCCGCACCGGTCCGGGCCTCGACCCAGTGCCTGGTCGGCTCGAACGGATAGGCCGGGAGGCCGATCCGGCGGCCCGCCGGAAGCCCGGACCAGTCCACGTCCGCGCCGTCGATCCACAGCTGGGCCAGGGACTCCAGGTCGCCTTCGGCCGACAGCGCCCGCGCGAACTCCTGCCAGGCCGTGCCGCGCGAGGCGGCGGCGCGGCGCTGGGCGGCGCTGACCCGCCTCCGCAGGACGCCCTGCGGGGAACGGCCTTCGGCGCAGGCGTCCAGGTGGTCGACGAGCTCGGCGCGGCCACGGGCCACGAAGGCGAGCCGCTCGTCCATGGGCTCGCGGCCGACGCGCAGGGTGTGCGCGACATCGGCGGGCGCGAGCTCCTCGGCGCGGACCCGCTCGGCGAGGCGCCCGGCCTGTTCCCGCAGGGCACGCTCCGACTTGGCGGACAGGACGAACAGGTCCTCCCGCACGGGGGCCGCGGCCGCGATCTCGGTACTGGTCTCGGTCCCGGTCTGGGCATGCGGCTTCAGGGCGAGCGGCGCGTCGCACGCCTCCTCGATGACGACATGCGCGTTGGCACCGCCGAAGCCGAAGGAGCTGACGCCGGCCCGGCGGGGCAGTACGGACCCGTCCGCCGCGGACGGCGCGGGCCAGGGCCGGGTGGAGTCGACGATCTCGAAGGGGCTGCCGTCCAGTTCGAGGTAGGGATTGCGCGCACGGAAGTGGAGGCTGGCGGGGAGCGTGCGGTGGCGCAGCGCCAGGACCACCTTGAACAGCCCCGCGATGCCCGCGGCGGCCTCCAGGTGACCGATGTTGGTCTTCACGGAGCCGATGCCGATACCGCTGCCGATGTCTTCGCCGGCCCCGGAAACGGAACCGGAACCGGAACCGGAGCCAGAATCAGAATCAGGGCCAGGGCCGGTGCCCTCCCCGCGGAGTCGGCGGAACGCCTCCGTCAGACCGCTGGTCTCGATCGGGTCGCCCAGCGCCGTGCCGGTGCCGTGCGCCTCGATGTAGCCGACCGTGCGCACATCGACGCCGGCCGTCCGGTACGCCTCGACGAGCAGGTCGGCCTGCGCCTCGGGGCTGGGGGAGGTGAGCGAAGTGGTGCGCCCGCCGTGGTTGACCGCGACCGCCTTGATGACCGCGGCCACCGGGTCGCCGTCCCTGCGGGCCGCCGCGTGGTCGCGCAGCACCACGACGCCCACGCCCTCGCCGCGCACATAGCCGTTGGCCGAGGCGTCGAACGCCTTGCACCGGCCGTCCTCGCTGAGCATCTCGTTGCGGCTCAGGGCCTCGTAGAGACCGGGGTCGAGGATCAGGCTGACCCCGCCCGCGATGGCCAGGTCGCAGGTGCCGTCGCGCAGCGCGGTGACCGCCTGCTGGACGGCGGTGAGCGAGCTGGAGCAGGCCGTGTCCACCGCGACGCTGGGACCGCGCAGGTCGAGGAGGTACGAGATGCGGTTGGGGATGATCGACAGCGCGGCACCGGTGAGCGTGTGCGCGTCGGCCGAACGCCCCGCGGCGCGCTGCACCTCGGCGTAGTCGGAGTTGGTGGTGCCGATGAAGACGCCGACCCGCTTGCCCGCGAGGTCGGAAGCGCGGTATCCGGCGTCCTCGATCGCCGACCACACCACTTCGAGGAGCAGCCGCTGCTGGGGGTCCATCAGCTCGGCCTCACGGGGCGAGATGGCGAAGAAGGCCGCGTCGAACCGGTCCACGCCGGAGAGGAAACCGCCCCAGCGCGAGCGGGAGTTGGCGGTGTGCGCCCGCCAGTCCCAGCGGTCGGCGGGGATCTCGGTGACGAGGTCCCTGCCCTGCTCCAGGTTCTCCCAGAACTCCGTCAGATCGGCGGATCCGGGCAGCCTGCCCGCCATGCCCACGATCGCGACGTCACCGGTTCCCGCCCTTGCCACGGGGGGCCCGGAGACCTCCGGCGCGTCCCGCACCTCGGACGAATCGGCCAGCTCGGCCGACTCAGCCAGGTCGGACGGGTCGGACGGGTCAGCCAGAGCGGCCAGATGGGCGGCGACCGCGGCGACCGTCGGATGGCGGTAGAACACCGTCGGCAGCACTTCGGTCCCGTACCGCTCGCTGATCCGCGTACTGAGCACGGTGAAGCTGATCGAGTTCATCCCGAGCTGGCCGAGGGGCACGTCAGCGGGGATCAGCTCGGCCTCGGTGCCGAGGATGTCGGCGATCACCGCGGTCAACTCGGCGACGCGCACGGCAGATTCCCGCGCGTCGCCCGCCGTCGACCGGTCCCCTCGACGCTCCGCCGGGCGGTCCGCCTCAGCCGTGGCGCCCGATCCGCGCAGCTCGGCCAGTGACGCGGCGGTCAGCCTGCCACGGTCCACCTTGCCGTTGAGCGTCTGCGGCAGTGCCGACAGCGGCACGAGCACGTCCGGGACCATGTGCGCGGGCAGCCACCGGGCCAGGGCCTCCCGTGGCGGCGGTCCCGCGCCTTCGTCGAGCAGGAGGAAGGCGTGCAGCACGTTGTCGCCGCCGACGCTCCGCGCCACCACGACGGCCTCGCGGACGCCGGGCTGCCCGCGCAGGGCCGTCTCGATCTCGGCCGGTTCGATACGGAAGCCGCGCACCTTCACCTGGGAGTCGAGCCTGCTCAGGTACTCGATGCGGCCGTCGGGCAGGGTGCGCACCAGGTCGCCGGTGCGGTAGCGGCGGTCGCCGTCCACCGTGCGGAACCGGTCGGCGGTCAGCTCGGGGCGGCCCAGATAGCCGGTGGCCAGGCCCGCGCCGCCGATGTACAGCTCGCCCGGCACGCCCGCCGGTACCTGGCGGCCCTTGGAGTCGAGCACGTACAGCTGGGTGTTGGCGATGGGGTGGCCGATGGTGACCCGCTCGCCGGGCGCGAGGCGGCACACGGCGGACCAGATGGTGGTCTCGGTCGGCCCGAACATGTTCCACACCTGTCCGGCGCGGGCCAGCAGCCGCTCGGCGGTGTCCTGGTCGAGGGCCTCTCCCCCGCACAGCACCTTCAGTCCCCGCCCGCCCTGCCAGCCGGCGGCGAGCAGCATCTTCCAGGTGGCGGGGGTGGCCTGGACGACCGTGGCCGGGCTCGACTCGATCAGACGGCGCAGCAGGACGCCGTCGCGGGCGACCTCGGCGGGCACGATCT
The DNA here is from genome assembly GCF_044744425.1 of Streptomyces sp. NPDC087300. Lineage (NCBI taxonomy): Bacteria > Bacillati > Actinomycetota > Actinomycetes > Kitasatosporales > Streptomycetaceae > Streptomyces > Streptomyces sp. NPDC087300. The sequence goes on along the minus strand of NZ_JBIUYI010000010.1, from coordinate 108,155 downwards.
CCACCCGGCCGCCGGTGATCAGCGGCAGGAACAGTTCCAGGGCGGCGATGTCGAAGCAGACGGTGGTGAGCGCGAGCAGGTGGTCGCCCGCCGAGAGTCCGGGCTCCTCGGCCATCGAGAGGAGCAGGTTGGCCAGGGCCCGGTGCGGTACCTGAACGCCCTTGGGGCGCCCGGTCGATCCCGAGGTGTAGATCACGTACGCGGGGTCCTGCGCGGCAGGTCCGGTGATCGGCACGGCCGGGTGACTCTCGTCGTGCGTGCCGACCTCGGCGTCGTCGCCGTACGCACCGTCATCGCCGTACGCGTCGACGGGCAGGACCGGGGTGCCGAGGTCATCACCCGTGCCGGAGCGCGCGAGCAGCAGGTGCAGTGCGGCGTCATCGGCCATGTACCGCAGCCGGTCGGCCGGATAGTCGGGGTCGAGCGGCACATAGGCGCCACCGGCCGCGAGCACGCCGAGGAGGGCGACGAGCATGTCCGCGGAGCGGTCGACCAGTACGCCGACGGTGCGTCCGGGGGCGACGCCGCGGGCGCGCAGGCGTGCGGCCAACGCGTCGACGCGGCCGGTGAGTTCGCGGTAGGTCAGCGTGGTGTCCCGGTCGCTGACCGCGATCGCCTCGGGCGTGCGGCGGGCCTGCTCGGCGAGGAGCGCGGGCAGGGTGCGGTCCTCGGAGTAGTCGCGCCGGGCGCGCCGGTGCCGCTCCGCTTCCGCGCGCAGTTCGGCGGCGCTGCGCAGGGGCAGCAGGCCGAGGCCGCGGTCGGGTTCGGCGAGGGCCGCGTCGAGCAGCAGCCCGAAGTGGTCGCCGAGCCTGCGGACGGTGTCCTCGTCGAGGAGGTCGGGGTTGTACTTGAGGCAGTACCGGGCGCCCTCGGGCTCCTCCACGACCTCCAGCGTGACGTCGAACTCGCCTTCCTGGTGGACGCCGGGGAACACCGCGGCCACGGGGGCGGTGTCGGTGTCGTCCTCCACCCAGTTCTGGAAGTAGAAGGCGGTGTCGAACAGCCGTGAGGCGCGCAGTTCCTGAGCGAGCGTCAGGAGTGGATAGTCACTGTGCTCCAGGGCTTCCACGACGGTGTCCCGCGCCTCGCGCAGCAGGCCGCGGAAGTCCTGGTCGTCGTCGATGTCGTACTGGAGGACCACCATGTTCATGAAGTAGCCGAGCACGTCGGCGTACTGGGCGGTGGGCCGCCCGGCGACGGGTGTGCCGATGAGGATGCGGTCCTGCTGGGTGTAGCGGTGCAGGAGGGCGGCGTAGGCGGTGAGCAGCACGGTGAAGAGCGAGGTCCGCTCGTCGGCGGCGAGCCTTCTCGCGGCCTCGATCTGCCGTGCTCCGATGCGGCCTTCGACCGAGGCACCCCGATAGCTCGGTACGGCGGGGCGCGGGCGGTCCAGCGGGAGCTGGAGGGCGGGCAGTTCGCCGGAGAGACGCCCCAGCCAGTAGGCGCGCAGGCGTTCGCCGTGCGCCGAACCCAGCAGTTCGGTCTGCCAGTTCACGAAGTCGGCGAAGGTGGCGGGGGGTTCGCCGACGGGCGGCCGCTGCCGGTAGTACGCGGACAGCTCGCGCAGGAACACGGCGATGGACAGGCCGTCGAAGACGATGTGGTGGAAGGTGAGCAGCAGCACCTGTCGGCCGTCGGCGAGGACGAACAGCGTGACGCGCAGCAGGGGGCCCCGGGCCAGGTCGAAGGGCTCGCGGACGCGGTCCCTCGCGGCCTCGCGCACCTCGGCCACGTCACTGGTCGCCAACCGCACGCGCTTGAAGGCGACTTCCTGCTCCGGTACGACGGTCTGCCGGTCGCCGCTCACGCGGACGCGCAGCTGGGGGTGCCGGTGGACCATGGAGCGCAGCGCGGCGTGCAGGGCCGCCTCGTCGGTGTCCGGCTCCAGCCAGAACGCGAGGGGCAGGTTGTACGCGTAGTTGCCGGGAGCGGTCCGTTCGATCACGCTCAGCGCCCGCTGCCCCGCGGAGAGCGGGAACTCCACGGGCCCGCGCTCCGTACGCGACGGGGCGGGCTCGTCGACGGCAAGCTCGTCGGCAGCATCCCCTTCGACGCCCGACTCGGCGAGGTGGTCGGCGAGTTCGCGCAGGGTGGAGTGCTGGAGCAGGTCGCTCAGGCGCAGCCGGATGCCGAGGTCCTGCTCCAGCACCGAGGCGATCTTCATGCCGCTGAGCGAGTCGAAACCGTAGTCGGACAGGAGCCGGTCCGGGTCGACCGGGTCGTCCAGCTTCAAGGTCGCCGTGACGATGTCGCGGAGCCGGGCGAGCGGACCCCGGCGGGCCGTGCGGCTCGCGTCGGCCGTGCCGGTCGCGCGGTCTCCGGCGGCCTGTGCGGACGCGCCTGCCACGGCAGGCGCGCGATCCCCGGCCACGGCGCGCGCACCCGCGTTCTCGCCGATGATCACGTGCTGGCCGAGGGCCGCCCCCCGGTCCAGGACGAGCGCGTCGGCGAAGCCCTCCTCGATCAGGAGCCGCTGCCAGGTGCCCGCGGTGGCCAGCGGGGCGTCCTTGATGCGCAGCTCCTGGTCGGTGAATGCCCACCAGCCGTCCAGGACACCGCCGGTGACGGTGATACTGCTGCGGATCGACGTCAGTTCGTTGAGGACGAGCCAGCCGCCGGGGCGCAGCAGCTCGCGCGCCTTGCGCAGGGTGCGGCGCAGGTCGCCGGTGGCGTGCACGACGTTGGTGGCCACCACGACGTCGGCGCTGCCGGGCGTGAATCCCTGCTCGACGAGGGCCCGTTCGAGATTGAGCGTACGGAACCTGGTGAACGGATAGCGCTCGCCGAAGCGCTGCTCCGCGCCCTCCAGGAACTGCGGCGAGATGTCGGTGAAGACGTACTCGGCGCGGTCCGCCCAGGCGGCCAGCGCGGGCAGCACCCGGTCCGTGGTCGCTCCGGTGCCCGCGCCGAACTCGACGACGCGCAGGCACTCGCCCGTGCCGAGCGCGGCCGCCCGCACCCGGGCGTACTCGGCGACCGCCTGGGCGGCCAGTTCGTTGAGGGAGTCGGTGAGCGGATTGCCCCGGTAGAAGTCCTGGACCAGCTCCATCGACGCGTTCGGGAACATGATCTCGGTGGCGCCGACCTCGCCGCGCAGCACCTGCGGGTAGTCGCGCAGGAAGCGGCGGGTGAGCTCCACCGTGGCCGTGATGTCGGGGTGGTCCGCGGCGATCCGGTCGAGCTCGCGCTCGGCGTACTCGATGCCGGTACCCGTACCGGCATCCGTACCTGTCCCCGCGCCTGCCCCCGTACCCGTACCCGTGCCGACGCCCTCCGCGGGCGCGAGCAGCTCGACCGTGTCGCCGCGCACCGACACGTGCCCGGCGTCGGCCAGGATGTTCAGCAGGGCCGCGTGCAGCCGGTGGTACTTGGGGTCGATGCCGAGCCGGTCGGCGAGCGCGCGCACGCCGTCCCGCTCCCCCGGCCTGGCGAAGGCGCCCATGCGCCGGTAGACACCGAGCAGCGCGGTGTCGCAGAGCGCGGAGAGACGGTCGTAGCCGACCAGGACGGCATCGGCGCCGGGCCCCGCGGGCGCGGGCGTCCCGAACCGGTCGGCGAGTGCGCAGGCGCGGCGGCCGAGCGCGTCGAGGGCGCTCTCGTCGGCGCGGATCGGCATGACCTGGACGGGGCCGTGGGCCAGCACCCGCTCCAGCGCGTCGAGCCCTTCGGCGACCGTGAACTCGGCGACGCCGGTCCTGCGGAAGATCTCCTGGAGTCCGGGTTGCGCGCCGGAGCCCACCCGGCCCCAGTACCCCCAGTTGACCACCCGTACGGGATAAGGGAGTCGGGTGGCCAGGAGGCGGCCGTAGGCGTCCTGGAAGGAGCTGGCGGCGACGTAGGCGGCGTTCCCCGCCGCGCTGACGAAGGAACCCACCGAGCTGAAGAACGCCAGGAAGTCCAGCGGCTCGTCCCCCAGGGCGGCGGTCAGCGCGAGCGAGCCGTCGACCTTCGCGGCGAGGGCGGCGCGCAGTTCCGGCTCGGTGAGCTCGGCGATGGTGCTCGCGTTGAACGTCATGGCGGCGTGGAAGACGCCGTGCAGCGTGCCGAACCGTCGCCGGGCCTCGCCGACGGCCGCGCTCAGCGCGGCGGGGTCCGCGGCGTCGGCGCGCAGGTGCAGCAGCCGGCCGCCCGCCTCACGGACCCGGTCGGCCGATGCCCGCTGCTCGGGGCCGAGCTCGCCGCGGCTGATCCACACGACGTTGGCCCGGTGCCGCCGCGCGAGCTCCTCGGACAGGGCGCGGCCGATGCCGCCGCTGCCGCCGACCATCAGATAGGTGCCGCGGGTGCGGTAGGGAGACCGTTCGGGGGCCGGCACGGGTGTCTTCACGAGCCGGCGGACGTGCCGTTGGCCACCGCGCAGCAGGACGGCACGCCCCGTCGGGTGCGGGGGTTCGCGGAGCAGGGCGGGCAGCGCGCTCGCCGGTGCGGTGTCGGCCACGTCGACGCAGGTGATGTCCAGTTCGGGGCACTCCGCGGCCAGCACCTGGGCGTAGCCGAGAATGCCCGCGGCGTGCGGGTTGTCGCCGTGTGCGCCCGCGGTCACCACCGTGATCCGGGGGCCGGTGCCGTGGGTGCGGAACAGGGCGAGCACGCCGTCGCGCAGGGCGCCGTCGAGGCTTTCGGGGCGGTGCAGGCCGCCGAGGTGGAAGAGGTGCCGCACCGGTTCGGCGAGCAGGACCGCCGGATCATCACGGTCCAGGCGGAGGTGGCGGGCCCCGGGGTGGTGGTGGAGCAGCGCTTCGGCGAGGGCATCGGGTTCACCCGCGGTCAGCACGGCCACCTGGCCGTCTCCGGCGGTGGCGGCGGGGGGCGAGGCCTGGGCCGGAGCGGCGGACGGAAGGTCCTCGGGGCACCAGACCGGCTGGTAGAAGCCGAGTTCGGGGTCGTGCGGGTCGCGTCTGGAGTGCTGCTCCGCCGCGGATATGAGGTCCTTCGCCGGAGTACGCGCCGCGTTCCGCTCGGGCACCGGTATCCAGTAGCGCTTGCGGGCGAAGGGGTAGGTGGGCAGACCGATCCGGTGGGCGCCGCCGGCGGGCCAGTGCGCCTTGGCGCCCTGGGTCCACAGGCGGGCCGCGGCCGCGAGGTCCCCGTCGGCAAGGGCACGCGCCAGACGGTCCCCCGCATCCCGACCCTGCGCCCGCCGGGTGCGGCCCGCGTCGTTCAGCTCGACGCCGGTCAGCTCGGCACCGGTCTCCGTACCGGCCGCGACCGCGCTCAACACCTGGTGGGCATGGGAGAGATCGGCGGCGGAGAAGGCGAGCCGGACGTCCATCTGCTCCCTGCCGACACGCAACGTGTGCGCGAAGTCGGCGAAGCTCAGGCCTGTTCCGGTTCCGGTTCCGACTTCGGGTCCGGCTTCGGTTCCGGCTTCGGGTCCGGCTTCGGTCGCAGGTCCGGCCTCGGTCCCGGCTCCCGACCCGAACCCAGCTCCGGTGCGGGCCAGTTCACGCAAGGAGGCCCTGCCCGAGACGGTCATCTCCAGGCCGAGCCGCTCGCTCAGCCCGGCCAGTTCGGGCGCTCCCAGGCCGTGGTCGGCGAGTTCCAGATCGGGGTCCAGGTCCTCGGGCCGCACGCGCAGCACCTCGGCGGCCACCCGGAGGCACTCCGCCAAGGCCCCCTCCAGGGCTCCCTCCGAGACCCCCTCGCCGACCGGCTGCCCGTCGGAGGAGCCGTCGAGGAAGTCGGCGAGGTCGCCCGCGTAGGCCCGCAGCCGCTCCTCGCTCAGCGCGGAGAGCACGACCAGCTCAGGTGCCCCGCTGTCCACCGTCGGCGTCCTGCCGCCCCGGTACTCCTCGACGATCAGGTGCGCGTTGGCCCCGCCGCCGCCGAACGAGCTGATGCCCGCCCGGCGCGGCAACTCCCGCTCCTCGCCGTCCTGGCCACGCTCCGTGAGACGGACCCAGGGCTCGGCCTCCTGCTGTACGCGGAAGGGGGTGCCGGACAGGTCGATGTCGGGATTGAGCTCGGCGGAGTGCAGGGACGGCGGGAGCACGCCGTGCTTCAGCTGCATCAGCACCTTGGTCAGTCCCGCGATGCCGGCGGCGGACTCCAGATGTCCGATGTTGGACTTGAGCGAGCCGATGGCGCAGCCGGCCGCGGTGGCGCCGGACGCGGCCGCGGGGCCGGTGCGGAAGGCCTCACGCAGTCCGGCGATCTCGATGGGGTCGCCGAGTGGGGTGCCGGTGCCGTGCGCCTCCACGTAGGTGACGGTGCGCGGGTCGACGTCGGCCCTGCGCAGCGCGGCGGCGATCACCTCGGCCTGGGCGGACGGGTTCGGGACGGTGTAACCGCTGGTCCTGCCGCCCGCGTTGATCGCGGAGCCCTTCAGGACCGCGTAGACGCGGTCGCCGTCGGCCTCCGCGGCGCTCAGCGGCTTGAGCAGGACGGTGCCCACCCCCTCGCCGTCCACGAAACCGTCGGCGTGTGCGCCGAAGCTGCGGCACCGGTCGCCGCGCGAGATCATCTGACGGTCAGCCAGCATCCGCAGGTGCATGGGGTGCAGGATGAGGTTGACCCCGCCGGCGACGGCCGTGCCGCACTCGCCGCGCCGCAGGCTCTCGCAGGCCAGGTGGATGGCGGTGAGCGAGGCCGAGCAGGCGCTGTCGACGGTGAGGCTCGGTCCGCGCAGATCGAGTACGTAGGAGACGCGGTTGGCGATCGACCAGTGGGCGGATCGCGCGTGCGTGTGCGCGCCGAACGCGCTGCTCTCGCCCGCCAGCCACTCGTAGTCGTTGTTCATCACACCTGCGAAGACACCGACGGGGCTCCGCTCACCCAGCCCACGGGGCCGGTACCCGGCATCCTCCACGGCCGCCCACGCCGACTCCAGGAAGAGCCGCTCCTGGGGATCCATCTCCTCGGCGTCGGAGGGTGAGATCTGAAAGAGCAGCGGGTCGAACTTGTCGACGTCGTCGAGCCAGCCGCCCCACTTGCTGTAGCCGCGCCCGTCCTTGGAGTCGGGGTGGTAGTGCTCGTCCACGTCCCAGCGGTCGCCCGGCACCTCACTGACGCAGTTGCGGCCCTCGACGACGTTGCGCCACAGCTCGTCCGGGGTCCGCGCCGCGGGGAAACGTCCCGCGAGCCCGATGACCGCGATGTCCTCGGACACGCGCGAAGTCGCGGCCGCGGGCGCGGCCTGCTGCTGTACGGACGCCAGTAGTTTCAGGAGAAGAGCACGCTTGTCGTCCATAGACCTTCGTCTCATCCGGGTGCCTAGTGACTCGAATTGCGGCCAGCACACAGCGCTGCACCAGAAAGCGGCACAGGGTCAGGTGAACAATTGCGAATCCGGCGAAGGGATTCGGCAGGGCATCATGATCCGCTACTTGGCGTCCACCCGCTCGGACCTTCGTGGATCCATTCCATGGGGGTCGGCGGTGGGAATGCTGGATACGCCGTTTCATTTGACGCGACTCGCGTCACTGTCTGTAGTCACACCCAGCGGTCGAACCCCCGTTCACCTCTCTCGCCAAGCGGAACCTAACACCTGGTATCCAGCAACGGCAAGCACTTCATCTTTCACTCATAGGCAATTAATGGACGCTTCAACCAATGAGTTGTGCACCCCTACTGACCAGCGGAACTCACCCCACTGAATACCCGGGCGCCGTATGCGTGCCGCATGCATGATGTACCACTTCAAACGATTATTTTCAGCCGTTCATGGCGCGATGACGCCCCTGCCGGTCAACGGTCCAGACCTTTCGGAGTGCGCGCTGTCGGCAGTGCCTGCACACGCCCGGTAGCGTCCATTTTGCGTTCAATCATTGCCTCTGAGGCAAACTCGGGAGCCGTCGACGAGACACCTCGACGCTTTCGGGAGTCGGGCGCGGCGCCCCATTCCCCGCAGCGCGCAAGTTATTCATCGCAAGATGAAGAACGGAAGAAGAGGCGGCGAAGGCGCAGGACGCCGGGCATTCCGAGAACGTCCCCCGATAGGCAGGTGAATGACATCTGGCCACCTCTCGGAACAATCATGCTACGGTCGTGCGGCGCCGGATCGAACGGGAGAGTCATGGCATCTCATCGCGAACCGCGGAACATCGCATTGCCCTAGGCCCGACACCTTCTGGAGCGGCGCATTCCGTTTTCGGAACCGCGTATTCCGTCTTGTCGTTCCGCCAGGTTCCCGTTCCGGTGTGCCGAGCGGGAGACCGCGAAAAGCCCATGTCCACACCCCGAGCGAGCCATTCATTGATGTCCACCGCCAGGTTGGGGAGGTATGCGGTGACAGAGGAAGAACCCACCCCGAGGCTGGCCGTACTGGGCGCCGGCGTCATGGGGGTCAGCATCGCGACGCTGGCTCTCGGGCGAGGCGTCCCGGTGGTCCTCGTCGAGACCGATCCGGCGAAGCTGGCGGACGCCCCGGCCAGGATCGAGCGCGAACTGCGCACCGCCCAGCTGATGGGCGTACGGACGGACACACCCCGCGGCGAACTCGTCACCAGCGCGTCGACGGCCGACTGCGCGGGCGCGGACGTGGTGATCGAGGCCATCACCGAAGAGGCCGGCCTCAAGGCCGCGGCGCTCACCGAGGTCGCCGGAATCGTCGGCACGGACACCGCGCTCGTCACCAACACCTCGTCCATCCCGGTGGACGAGCTCGCGGCGAAGCTCCCGCACCCCGAGAGCCTGCTCGGCGTCCACTTCATGAACCCCACGTACCTGATCGGCACCGTCGAGGTGATCCGCGGCTCACGCACGGCGCAGCACGCGGTCGACTCGGTCGCCCGGCTCCTGACGGCGCTCGACCGCAGGGGCGTCTACGTCGGCGACGGCCCCGGCTTCGTCACCAGCCGCGTCCTGCACCGCATGATCAACGACGCGGCACGCGTCGTCGAGGAGGGGCGGGCCACCGCCGAGGACGTCGACACCTTGATGCAGGAGTGCCTCGGCCACCGCACCGGTCCGCTGCGCACCGCCGACCTGATCGGCATCGACAACCTCGTGGACTCGCTGTGGGTGCTGCACCAGCGCACCGGCGACGAGGGCTGCCGCCCCTGCGACCTGCTGCTGCGGAAGGTGCGCGACGGCGAGCACGGGCGCAAGAGCGGCCAGGGCTTCTACACCTACACGGGAATGGTGTCCTGATGGCCGGTCAGCTCACCGTGGACGACCAACTTCTGGACTACGTACGGCAGATGTCGCTGCGCGACGACGACGTACTGAGTGAACTGCGCGCCGAGACCGCCGGCATGCCGATGCTGCAAGCCATGCTCGTCCTGCCCGAGGAGGCTCAACTCCTCGCCCTCCTGGTGCGGGTGACCGGCGCGTCGAACGTCCTGGAGGTCGGCACCTTCACCGGCTACAGCAGCCTGTGCATGGCGCGCGCCCTGCCGCCCGGCGGCAAGGTCGTCACCTGTGACATCAGCGAGCGCTGGACACGCATCGCCGAGCGCTACTGGCGCCGCGCCGGGGTCGCCGACCGGATCGACCTCAGGATCGGGGACGCCGCCGAGACGCTCGGCCTGCTCACCGAGCAGCACGGCGCGGGCGGTTTCGATCTGGCCTTCGTCGACGCCGACAAGGCCAACTACCTCCGTTACTACGAGCAGGCGCTCACGCTGGTGCGTCCGGGCGGACTGCTCGTCCTGGACAACACCCTCTTCTTCGGCAAGGTCGTCGATCCGGCCGCGCAGGACCCGGACACCCTGGCCATTCGCGAACTCAACACCCTGCTGCGAGACGACGACCGCGTGGACATCTCCATGCTCGCCGTCGCCGACGGCCTCACCCTCGTCCACAAGAAGCCCTGAGAGGAAGCGTGGAGATGAGCGAGCCCACCACGACCCGTCCGACATCGGCGGAAGAGGTCAGGACCGAGCTGAAGCGGTTCCTGGAGGAGCGCACCAAGACCGACTGGGCCACGGACACCGACCTGTTCGCCACCGGCGGGGTGTCCTCCCTGTTCGCGATGGAGCTGGTGGTCCACGTCGAGAAGACCTTCGACGTCGCCGTCGAGGGCCCCGACCTCAGGATCGACAACTTCCGTACGGTGAACGCCATGACCGAGCTGGTGCTCCGTCTTGCCGGAACCGACGCCGGTGAGTGACGAGCTCCGGGCGCTGATCAGCGCGGAGATCGGCGACCGGGCCGCCGGATGGGACCTGGCCGGCGCGATTCCGGCAGAGGTCCTGCGCGGGCTCGGCGCCAAGGGCGCGCTGTGCGCCGAGGTCCCCGCCGAGTACGGCGGCCGCGGCCTGACGGGCCTGGCGGGCGGTGAACTCACCGCCCACGCCGGGGCGCTGTGCAGCTCGCTGCGGAGCGTGATGACCTCGCAGGGCATGGCGGCGTGGACGATCCAGCGGTTCGGCACGCGACGGCAGCGCGCCGAGGAACTGACCCGGCTCACCCAAGGGGGCCTGGCCGCCGTCGCGTTCAGCGAACCGCAGGCGGGCAGCGACCTCTCGGCGATCGCCACCACGATCGTGGACGACGGCGACGACGTGGTCCTCAACGGCCACAAGGTCTGGTCGACCGCGGCCGCCTACGCCGACGTGGTGGTGGTCTTCGGCCGTTACCAGGACGGCGCGGCGGCCGTGGTGGTCCCCACCACGACCCCCGGCGTCACCGTGCGGCCCGTCGCCCAGCCCCTCGGCTGCCGCGCGGCCGGGCACGCGGACGTACTCCTCGACGACGTACGGCTGCCGGCCACCCGGGTCCTCTCCGGTGCGAGCCAGTCCCTGGGCCTGCTCACCACGATCGCCCTCACCTACGGCCGCCTCTCGGTCGCGTGGGGCTGCGTCGGCATCATCCGCAGCTGTCTGCACGCCGCCGCCTCCCATGCCCGTACCCGCGAGCAGTTCGGCAAGCCCCTGGCCCAGCACCAGCTGATCGCCCGTCATCTCTCCGAGCTCGTGGTCGCCGAACAGACCGCGACCAGGGTCTGCGAGCACGCCGCGGGCTGCTGGGACAGCCGGTCGGCGGAGCTGTCCCACGCCTCGGTGCTCGCCAAGCACGTCGCCGCGGGCCAGGCGACGCACGCCGCCTCCACGGCGGTGCAGGTCCTCGCCTCCGCGGGATCGGTGGACGGCGAACCGGTGGCCCGTGCCTACCGGGACGCCAAGTTGATGCAGATCATCGAGGGCAGCGACGAAATCTGCCAGCTGATCCTCGCGGAACGCGCGCTGGAAGGTGTGGCATGACGACCGAGACCGACGGCGTGGGCATAGGCGCCATCCACTGTCTGCTGCCGGACGAGCGGATGCCCGTCGCGGATCTGCCGGAACTGGCCCGGCTCACCGACGAGGAGCTGAAGTTCGCCGAGCAGGCGGGGATCAAATCCGTCGGCGTCTTCCCGGACACCGAGCCGACCGAACTCGCCGCCCGTGCCTGCGAGGAGCTCCTCGCTGGCACGTCCGACGTACCCGATCTGCTGCTGCACATCGGGTCCCGCGCCCCGGACGTCCTGATCGGCTCGGACTCGGGGAAGATCGCGCATCTCGCCGGTCTCGCCGGCACCTTCCCCTTCACCATCGACGGCCTCGGCTGCGCCGGGTCCTCCGCCGCCTGGGGCCTGGGGCGCGACCTGCTCCTGGGCGACCCGTCCCGCAAGAGCGTCCTGATCACCTACGGCAGCAGGCCCACCGCGGCCGACCGGGTGCGCCGCCCCGTCACCGTGGTCGGCGACGGCGCCTTCGCGATGACGCTGGTACGCGGCGGTCGCCCGCTGCTCAAGGCGCACCGCATGGAGGCCGACAGCTCCTTCCACGACCTGTTCAAGGTGGACTACAAGCACCACCCCTGGTCCCAGTGGCGCGAGGAGTGCGCGGACAACGACCGCTACTCCTTCGAGCTCGCCATGCACAGCCGTACGCGGCTCGGCAAGCTCGTCGACCAGGTCCTCGCGGACGCGGGGATCGGCAAGGGCGACGTGGCCGCGACCCTCATGCAGAACGTCACCGCCAGCGCCTTCCAGTTCTACAAGACCACGCTGGAGCTGCCGATCCACCCGGTCTGCGCCACGCACCTGGCGGAGCTGGGCCACCTCGGCCCCATGGACGTGGTCCTCAACTTGGACCGTCTCCTCGCCACCGGCGAGCTGCAACCGGGACAGCACGTCCTCGTGCTCAGCAACAGCCCCGTGGCCGCCTGGACCGTGACGTTGTGGGAAGTGTGAGCAGCGCGCGCGAACGCGCGGAATCGGCCCCGGGCCAAGGAGGGAAAGAGCCGGTGACAGAACCGCAGCCGACCGTCAAGTGTCTGGTCTGGGACCTGGACAACACCCTGTGGCGCGGCACGCTCGTGGAGGACGGCGAGGTCGTCCTGCACGAGGGGCTCCGCGAGGTGATCGTCGCACTCGACTCGCGGGGCATCCTCCAGGCCGTCGCCAGCCGCAACGACCACGACCACGCCTGGGGGCAGTTGGAGAAGCTCGGCCTCGCCGAGTACTTCGTGCTGCCGCGCATCAACTGGGGCGTCAAGTCGGCGTCGATCCAGTCGATCGCCCAGGAGCTGAACTTCGCGATGAAGACGATCGCCTTCATCGACGACCAGCCGGCCGAGCGCGCGGAGGTCGCGTTCCACCACCCCGAGGTCCGCTGCTATCCGGCAGACGAGGCGCTCGCGCTGCCGGGCCTGCCGGAGTTCACGCCGCCCGTGGTCACCGGCGACGCCCGCCGCCGTCGGCAGATGTACCAGGCAGGCATCCGCAGGGACACCGAGCGCACGGAGCACACCGGTACCGACGACGAGTTCCTGCGCTCGCTCTCCCTGGAGCTGCGCATCGAGCGCGCGGGGGACGAGGAGATCTCCCGGGTCGAAGAACTGACCCTGCGGACCAGCCAGATGAACGCGACGGGGGTGCACTACTCCGACGCGGCGCTGCGCGCGCTGGTCGTGGACGAGCGGCACGAGGTCCTCGTGGCCTCGCTCACCGACCGCTTCGGCCCGCACGGCGCGATCGGCGTGATCCTGCTGGAGCGGCGCCCCGACACCTGGCACATCAAGCTCCTCGCCACCTCGTGCCGCGTGGTGTCCTTCGGCGTGGGGGCGGCGCTGCTGCGCTGGCTCAGCGACGAGACGGCGCGGGCCGGAGTGCGGCTGACGGCCGGGTTCAAGCGCACCGACCGCAACCGCATGATGGAGGTCGCCTACCGCTTCGCGGGCTTCCACGAGCCGTCCGAAGGGGCGGCGCGGGAGGACGCGGACGGGGTGCAGACCCTGGTCCTCGACCCGGCCCGCCAGGACCCGCCCGCGCACCTCAAGTTCGTCGCACCCCGTCTGTTCGGCAACGCGTACGCCCTGGTGGAGTGGGTGCCCGCCGCGGAGTGAGCCACCGGGCAGGACCTGAGCCATCGGGCAGGGCCTAACCGGCCTGGGCCAGGACGAGCGGGAGCACCTGGCCGCTGCCTGCCTGGCGCAGGAGGCGTGCGCCCACCGCGAGGGACCAGCCGGATTCGGTGTAGTCGTCGACGAGCAGGACCGGTCCCGGGGTATCGGCCAGCGCGGCGGCGAGTTCGTCGGGCACGGTGAACGAGGCGGCCAGGGCCCGCAGCCGCTGGGCGGAGTTGCTGCGGTGCGCCACGTACTCGTCGGCCTGCGGGGTGTAGGCCAGGCTGCCGAGCAGCGGCAGCCTGCCGACCCTCGCCACTCCCTCGGCCAGTGAGGCCACCAGCCGCGGTCGGGTGCGGGAGGGCATGGCGACGATGCCCACCGGCCGCGCCACCGCGTCCGAGGCGTCGCCGCCCCAGCCGCCCGGTGAACGGGCCCAGTCGGCCAGGACCGTCACGACGGCGGCCAGCACGTCGTCGGGCACCGGCCCGTCCGTCGCCTGCGCCGACAGGAGGGGACGCAGCCGGTTGCCCCAGCCGATGTCCGACAGCCTGCCCAACGCCCGCCCGGTGTGCGCCTGTTGACCCACGGGGATGCGGCCCTTCAGGTCCACGCCGACCGCGGCGAGCCCGGTCGGCCACATCTTGCGGGGGTCGATCTCGACGCCCGGACGGTCCAGCTCGCCCGCCGCCTCCGCGAGGGCCCCGGGGGATACGCCCGCTTCCAGCCAGGGCCCCGCGCAGTTGTCGCAGCGGCCGCACGGGACCGCCTTCTCGTCGTCCAGCTGCCGCTGCAGGAACTCCATCCGGCACCCCGTGGTCGACACGTAGTCCCGCATGGCCTGCTGCTCCGCCGACCGCTGCCGGGCCACCCACGCGTACCGCTCCGCGTCGTACGCCCACGGCTGCCCGGTGGCGGTCCAGCCGCCCTTCACCCGCTGGACCGCCCCGTCCACGTCCAGGACCTTCAGCATCGTCTCCAGGCGCGAGCGCCGGAGGTCCACCAGCGGCTCAAGCGCGGGCAGCGACAGCGGACGGCCCGCGTCCGCCAGCACCGTCAGGGTGCGGCGCACCTGCTCCTCGGGCGGGAAGCCGACCGAGGCGAAGTACGCCCAGATCGCCTCGTCCTCGCGCCCCGGCAGCAGCAGCACATCCGCGTGGTCCACCCCACGCCCCGCGCGTCCCACCTGCTGGTAGTACGCGATCGGGGACGACGGCGACCCGAGGTGCACCACGAATCCCAGGTCCGGCTTGTCGAAGCCCATCCCCAGCGCGGACGTCGCGACCAGGGCCTTGACCCGGTTGGCCAGCAGATCCTCCTCCGCCTGCAACCGGTCGGCGTTCTCCGTCTTCCCGGTGTAGGAGGCCACCGGATAGTCGCGCTGCCGCAAGAACGCCGCGACCTCCTCCGCCGCCGCCACCGTCAGCGTGTAGATGATCCCCGAGCCCGGCATGTCCCGCAGCCGGTCCCCCAGCCACGCCAGCCGGTGCGCCGCGTCCGGCAGCTCCAGCACGCCGAGGCGCAGGCTCTCCCGGTCCAGCGGCCCCCGCAGGACCAGGGCGTCCCCGCCCCCCGTGCCCAGTTGCTCGGCGACGTCCGCGGTCACCCGCGCGTTCGCGGTCGCTGTCGTGGCCAGCACCGGCACGCCCTCCGGCAGCTCCGCCAGCATCGTGCGCAGCCGGCGGTAGTCCGGCCGGAAGTCGTGGCCCCAGTCGGAGATGCAGTGCGCCTCGTCGACCACGAGCAGACCGGTCGTGGCGGCGAGCTTGGGCAGCACCTGGTCCCGGAAATCAACGGAGTTGAGGCGTTCCGGACTGACCAGGAGCACGTCGGTCTCGCCGCGCTCGACCTCCCCGTAGATGGTGTCCCACTCCTCCGGGTTCGCCGAGTTGATCGTGCGCGCCTGGATCCCGGCGCGCGCCGCCGCCTCGACCTGGTTGCGCATCAGCGCGAGGAGCGGCGAGATGATCACCGTGGGACCGGCGCCGCGCCGCCGCAGCAGAGCGGTGGCCACGAAGTACACCGCCGACTTGCCCCAGCCCGTGCGCTGCACCACCAGCGCCCGCCGGTGCTCCTCCACCAGGGCCGACACCGCCTGCCACTGGTCCTCCCGCAGCCGCGCCGACCCCCCGGGGGCACCGACGAGCTCGGCGAGGATGGCATCGGCTTCGGCGCGGAGCTCCAGGTTGTCCATGCCCCCATGCAACCCGATGCCACTGACAATCACCGAATCCACCCGGTCCGCGCGGTGCGTCGACGTACGCCGAGCTGGGCAGGGATATAGGCGGCGCATCGACCGATACCGGTACGCGGTCACGATTGCTCGTTGCCGCAAGCCACTGCGACGGGAAGAATTGGCACAGCTCCCCGCGCGGCTCCTCACGGCCCGGTAGGGCTGTGCCGTGGTGCGCTCCCCCAGTCCGACCCCGCCCGCTGCCCGGGCGCGTAGCCGAAGGGAGGACCGTGACCTTCGGATTCGCTCCGTCCGCTGCGGCACCGAAGCCGGAGTCCCCGACGTCGGCCGAGCTGTCCGCCGCTTCCGCCCACCGACTGGCCCGGATGCTCGAACCCGCGGAGTGGTCCGCCGCGGGAATCCCCCTGCTGCGCAATCCGCGCGAGGTCGTGAGCGGACTGCACTCACGCCAC
Organism: Streptomyces sp. NPDC087300; assembly: GCF_044744425.1. Lineage (NCBI taxonomy): Bacteria > Bacillati > Actinomycetota > Actinomycetes > Kitasatosporales > Streptomycetaceae > Streptomyces > Streptomyces sp. NPDC087300. Next base: position 92,237 of record NZ_JBIUYI010000010.1, on the reverse strand, counting down.
CGACCGACTCCTCTGACGGCCGTCGTGGCCGTACTGGACTCGGACGAACGCCTCAGAGCCAGCGCCTCGTTCAACCGACGTGCGACCGTGACGGACGGCTGGGTCTTCCGCAACGCCCTGCTCTCGCAGCTGCGTCGGGTCATCCCGCACGACCTGCGGCGCCGCACCCCGATACGTACCGCGGTGCTGCTCTACTGCCGTGAGGGGGACGCCCGGTGGACCCAGGAGGACGGAGCCTGGATGTGGGGCCTACGGGACGCCTGCACGCTGCACGGCCTGCGGTGCGGCGCGTACATCACGCTGACCCACGACGGCTGGCAGGTGCTCGGTGAGGGGCGCGGCGGCCGTCGGCCGAGCGCCGATTCACGGCCCGAGTTCTTCACCGACGCGGAACCGCCCGTGGCGCGCACCGGAGGCGCGGCCTCGGACGTGCTGCGGCGCGCGGCGGCACGCTGAGGCACCGCTCGCCGCCGCCGTCCACCGGCGAAGGCACCGCTGCCCGAGCGGTACCGCACGCACGGCACAGCACGGATCGGCACGCGGCCGAACCAGCCGTGCCTCGCGCGACACACGTCGGACATCACAGGACCGGCGGCGGATCACCGCTGCCGGACGCTGACGTCAGACGCCCGCGCCCAGCATCGAGTTGATCCGCTGCGGGTCGCCGCACACGATCAGCAGGGTGCCCGCCCTGGCGAGGGCGGTCGGCAGGGCGCCGAGCGCGACCTCTTCTGCGCCGCCGTTGACGGCGACGACGACCACCGGTCGGGCCGCGGCACGGGGGAGAGCGGCGGCGTCGGCGTAGAAGACGTCGTCACCCGCGTCGTGCTGGGCCCAGTAGGCGGCCTCACCGAAGGACAGCTCGTGCGTGGCCCATGGGTGCGGATCGCCGGTGGTGATCATCAGGACGTCCCCGGGCGCACGCCCGGAGTCCAGGAGCAGGTCGACGGCCTCCTCGGCCGCGTCCAGCGCGCCCTCGGCCGAGGCCGGGATCAGCTGGATCTGCGGGACCGAAGCGATGGCGGCATCGTCGGCGGGCGCTCCGGGAGCGGAGGGAACGGAAACAGCCGGGGCGGAAGGCCCGGGCTTGGCGGCCGAATCACGCGGCGTGCGCTGCGCGGGTGGCATCGGCCGGGCAGGACCCGGACGGCCGGGGCGCGGCGGAGCCGCGGGACGCGGGCCGGGTACGGGACGAGGGGTCGACGCGGTGCGGGGACCCTGGGCACTCTCGTGAATCTGAGGCTCCTCGGGAATGAGAGGCATGAAGTGTTGTCTATCAAACGCCGATGCGACTCGCGTCGGCGGGTGGCACATGAGTGCGACCGGAAGGACCGGAAAAGCGTCAGAACTCAAAGCCGAGCTGACCCTCGATTTCCGGAACGTTTCCGTCCGCCCAGCTGCGGGCCTTCTTGAGGTGCCGCCACTGGGGCAGCGCATCAAGATACGCCCACGAAAGCCGGTGGTACGGGGTGGGGCCCCGCTCCTCCAGCGCGGCCTTGTGCACCGGCGACGGATAGCCGGCGTTGGCCGCAAAACCGAAGTCTGCATGTTCGATGCCCAGTTCGGCCATCATTTTGTCGCGCCGGACTTTGGCGATCACCGAAGCCGCGGCGACGGCGATGCAGGACTGGTCACCCTTGATCACCGTACGAACCCGCCAGGGCGCCCCGAGGTAGTCGTGCTTCCCGTCGAGGATGACCGCGTCCGGCCGGACCGGCAGCCCCTCCAGAGCACGTACCGCAGCGAGCCGCAACGCGGCCGTCATCCCCAGTGCGTCGATCTCCTCGTGCGAGGCGTGCCCCAGGGCGTGCGACGTGACCCAGCCCTCCAGCTCGTCCGCGAGCGCGGTGCGCCGCTTGGGGCTGATCAGCTTGGAGTCGGTGAGCCCTTCGGGCGGCCTGCGCAGTCCCGTGACCGCCGCACAGACGGTGACCGGACCCGCCCACGCGCCGCGGCCGACTTCGTCGACACCGGCGACGATCTTCGCTCCGGTGGTGGCGCGCAAGGAGCGCTCTACGGTGTGGGTGGGTGCTTCGTACGGCATGGCGCCAGACAGCGTACGCCGCCGGATGCCGCATGCGACACCCAGGCTTGCCGAGTCGTCCGGAAGACCGCGCCCACGACGCTCCCGGAGAACACCGGCCGACGCCTTCACCGGCGCTCGCGAACCGCGCGAACCGCCTCTCAGGGGCGCAGCAACGGCACCATGACCTGGTCGATCAGTCCCTCGAATTCCTCGTCCGGCCATTCGCTCCCGCACACCTTGGAGCGATACATGAGCATGGCCGGAATGACGTCACACACATAAGAGTCACTTCCTCCGGAACGCACCTCTCCGCGCTCGATTCCGCGACGCAGGACCTCTCTGATCAGTTTCACCACCGGTTCGATGACGCCTTCGAAGATCACGTCGTGGAAGCGCTCCGCCGTTGCCGTATCGCATTCGTGAAGTACCGCGCGGAGGGCGAAACCGGGGCGCGAGAACATCGAATCCCGCACCTGTCCGCACAGCTGGAGAAGATCCTCCCGGACGCTTCCGAGGTCCGGCACGCCGTCGAGGCTGGGCAGCCCGGCCCGCAGCGCGTCCACGACCAGCTCCTCCTTGGACGACCAGCGCCGGTACACCGCGGCCTTCCCCGTCTGCGCCCCCGCGGCCACGCCCTCCATGGTCAGCCCGCTCCAGCCGACCGTACTGAGCTGCTCAAGAGCGGCTTCGAGGATCGCCCGCTCCAGGACGGGTCCCCGGCGGCGCGGGGATGCCGTCCGAGCGGGAACAGCCGTCCAGCGCGAAGTAGCCATCGTTTTCTCTCCGTTGAGCGAGCGGGCAGGCCGTAGTGAACGCTTGCGTTCACTGAGGGGGAGTCACTACCGTCTTTCAGGACAGTGAACGGAACCGTTCACTATGGCGCTTGCGGGGGATCATGATGACCACCTCTCAATTGACGCACGATCAAAAGCCCGGGGCCGCCCGCCGAGAAGGCCACCCCGGCATAGCCCTCACCGTCATCGCGGCCTGCCAACTCATGGTGGTCCTGGACGCGACGATTGTGAACATCGCGCTGCCGCACATCCAGGGCGCGCTGAAATTCTCGACGACCGACCTCACCTGGGTCGTCAGCGCCTACACCCTCACCTTCGGCGGCCTGCTGCTGCTCGGTGGCCGCGCCGGTGACATTTTGGGCCGTCGCCGCGTCTTCATGACCGGCATCCTCCTCTTCACCGTCGCCTCGCTCCTCGGCGGATTCGCCCAGGAGCCCTGGCAGTTGCTGGCCGCGCGCGTCCTCCAAGGCGTGGGCGGCGCGATCGCCTCGCCCACTTCGCTGGCGCTCATCACCACGACCTTCCCCGAAGGCCCGGAGCGGAACCGCGCGTTCGGCGTCTTCGCCGCCGTCTCCGCGGGCGGCGGAGCGATCGGTCTGCTGGCGGGCGGCATGCTCACCGAGTGGCTCAACTGGCGCTGGGTCCTGTTCGTGAACGTGCCCATCGGCATCCTGATCGCCGTGCTCACGCCGCTCTACATCAATGAATCCGAGCGCCACCCGGGCCGCTTCGACTTCCTGGGCGCACTCACCTCGACGGCGGGCATGGCCTCCCTGGTCTACGGATTCATCCGCGCCTCCGAAGAGGGCTGGCGCGACGGGCTGACCCTGGGTTCGTTCGGGGCCGCGGTAGTCCTGCTCCTGGCCTTCGCGCTGGTCGAGACCCGGGCCAAGGAGCCGATCACACCGCTCAGGATGTTCGCCGACCGCAACCGCTCGGGCACCTACGTGATCATGCTGAGCCTGGCCGCGGCGATGTTCGGCATGTTCTTCTTCATCGTGCTCTTCGTCCAGAACGTCCTGGACTACACCCCGATCGAGGCAGGCCTGGCCTTCCTCCCTGTGACGGTCGTGATCGCCGTCGGCGCGGGCCTGTCGCAAAAGTTCCTTCCGGTACTCGGCCCCAAGCCGTTCATGGTGAGCGGCTCGATCATCGTCGCCATCGGGCTCGGCTGGCAGACACTGATCAGTCCGGACAGCTCGTACGTCGGTGGCGTGCTGGGGCCGATGCTGCTGTTCGGCTTCGGCATGGGCCTGAACTTCGTGACGCTGACGCTGACAGCGGTCTCCGGAGTCGCCCCTCACGAAGCGGGCGCGGCCTCCGGACTGCTCAACGCCACACAGCAGGTCGGTGGTTCCCTCGGGCTCTCGATCCTGACCACGGTGTTCGGCACGGCGAGCCGCGACGAGGCGGAGAAGCAGGTCGCGGACTTCATGGCGCACGCCTCGCCGGAACAGAAGGCCGCGTTCGCCAAGACGCACGAACTCCCCGCCCCTTGGAGTCATGAAGTCCTCTCCGCCGGGATCTCCACCGCCTTCATCCCGGCGGTCGCCATGGCCGTCCTCGCCCTGGTCACCGCCCTGCTGGTGATCCGCGTACGCAAGAGCGACCTCGACGCGCTCGCGGGCACGGCGAGCGCGGCAGGCCCGGCGGGCGGCTGACGGGTACGACTCCGCGCAGCAGATCCCGGGCCCACCTCAAGGTCGGCCCGGGACGCAGGCTCTCTAGCGGTACGTGGGGTCGGTGCTCGCGCTGTCGCAGAGGCCGGAAGACGCCGTGAGTGGCCGCTTCTCGAGGATCCGCCGGGCTCGGGACTCCCCCAGGCTCGTCGCGTACCAAGGGCCGCTCTCCGCGCCGAGACCGTCCATCACGGACTCGATCGCACAGGAGCGCTGGGGCTCCGGCAGCTCGTCCAAGGCCGGCACCGCGTCGGCGGACAGCTGCCGCGTGTAGTCGAAGTCGAACTTGCCGGTCTCCGTGTAGCGCTGCACGTTCCGTTCGGCGATCAGCGCGTCCGGTGAGAGCAGGCCGAAGGCCAGCACACCGGCCGCGGCGCTCGCGGCGACGGCGCGCGGCAGCCAGCGGGCGCCCCAGATCCCGGCGGCCATGATCAACAGGATGACCACGCCGAGCCACAGCTCCCCCGCGACCACCGAGATCCTCAGCCGCGTCAGGCCGTACGCGTCGACGTACATGTCCATCCGGCGGACCGCGGACGCCACCACGACGAGCGTCAGCGCGCACAGGGTGCCGAGCACCCCGCGCACCAGCGCCCGGTCGCCGGATCCCTCGCGAGGGGCCCAGCGCAGCGCGAAGACGATGACGAGGAGCGTCAGGACGGTGGCGAGCAGCAGCTGCCAGAAGCCCTGCCGCGCATAGGCGGAGTACGACAGTCCGGTCTTGTCGAGCACCGCGTCGTATCCGCCGAAGAGCACGGCGAGTTGCACGGCGTTGAACGCCGCGAACAGCACATTGAGCACGATCAGCGGCAGCGCCCACTCGACCCGGCTGCGCGCGCGGCCGGGCTGCACCACCAGCCGGTCCCAGCGCACGGGCGCGGCAGCCGTGTGCGCGGCGGCCAACGCCCCGACCACGCCGACGATCAGGAGCAGGAAGCGCCAGGGGCTGCCTTCGAGGGAGGCGTCGGGTATCAGGTCGCCGAGCAGGTCCGCGAAGGCGGCGTCGGCACCGGCGAACAGCGCCCCGAAGACCAGGAGCAGCACGGCGGTCACCGCGACCGCGCGCAGCACGGGACCGATGCCTCGTGCATTGCCCGTGCGGTGACGCAGACCCCGCCAGCCCCAGCGAACGCCGCTGACGACGGCGTCGAAGATGCCGAGCGGACTCAGGAGTACGCCGAGCCAGGTCCGGCAGCCGTGCAGCGCGAGCGAGCCGAGTGCGACCGCGGAGACGATCGCGAGGAACGACGGCCACCCCGCGTCCCGCAGCGCGGGCACGACCAACAGCGCGAGCCCGCCCGCGGCCCACGCGAGCGACCAGGGACGGGGCCTGCGCCCAGCCGTCCGCGCGGCGAAATAGACGGCGAGCGCGGCCGGCACGGCGACGATCAGCAGGTTGAGCGCCAGACCGTCACCGAGGAGCAGCATGCTCAGTACGCCGGTGGCGAGCACCGCGCAGAGCGTCTCCGTACGGATCGGGCCGGGCGGGCCGGACCGCAGATCGGCGAGCAGCGGCTCGTGCGAGGACGCCGGATAGTCCCACCCGGGACGCGGCCCAGGAACCCCGCTCCCGGCCGTCCGTCCGTCCGCGGGCCCGTCCGGCATGGGCTTACCTGGCGCGGGCTTCCGCACGGCGTCCTGAGGCTCGCCCCCGCCCCCTGCGCCGCTGCTGGCCTCCCCTGCCGAGGCAGCGACGCCGGCGACACCCGCGACACCCGCGACAGGGACAGGGACAGGGACAGGGACAGGGACAGGGACAGCGTCACGCGGCGCTTCACCGTCATCCGGAGCGGACGCCTCGGACGGAACAGGCCCGTCCGAGGGAACAGGCCCGTCCGAGGGAACGGGCGCGTCCGACGGCGGAACGGGCGCACTCTTCGGAGCAGATGCCTCCGCCGGATCGGAGGCGTTCGTCGGAGCAGACGCCTTCCCCGGAACAGACTCGCTCGTCGGAACAGACGCACCCTCCGGCTCCGGCGCGTTCTTCGGATCAGCTCCGTCCGGCGGTTCAGACCCGCCATCCGAACTGTCGCGTCTGACTGGCTTCTCGGACACGGGACCCCCTCCCGGCCGGCCCGTACGCGCACCTCTCGGCACCTACATAGGGCCGCAGTACCGCCGGGACCGGCATCTCTTCGAACGCACGCACGTCAAGATCAACTGGCGGCCCGCACCACAGTAGCCGCGCGGCAAACAGCGGTTCCCGCCCCGAGCGCCCCTGTGGCAGGACCGTGACAGTGCCGCCCGGACGCCCGCGCCCTGGGTCAGCTCACGCCGACAGGGACCCACTCCGGCAGTGCCTCAGTTCGTTCGAGCCACTCCGCGGGAGGCGCACCGGCCTCGGCCGAGGCGACCACACCGCCCACGATGGCGCACGTCGTGTCCATGTCGCCGCCGACCTGCGCGGTGTCCCAGATGGCCCGCTCGTACGCCCCGAGCCCTCGCGCCGCCGACCACAGCGCGAACGGCACCGTGTCATGAGCCGTCGTACGCCGACCGCACCCCAGCACCGCGGCGACCGTCGCCGAGTCGCCGTAGTCGAGCATGTCCCGCGCCCGGCGCAGCCCCGCGCCCACGGCGCTCCGCGGCACCAGGGCGATGACGCCGTCCAGCAGCGCCTTCGGGGTGGGCGGCCCCGCGGGGTCGGCCGTCAGCGCCGCGGCAGCGGCCACCGCCATGGCCCCGACGACTGCTTCCCGATGCTGGTGCGTGGGGTAGGCGGAGATCTCCGCCTGATGTGTCGCCTGCTCCGGGTCGTCCGCGTACCAGGCCCCGAGCGGCGCGATCCGCATGGCGGCGCCGTTCCCCCAGGAGCCCTGGCCCTTGAAGAGCGCGGAGGCCAGCTCCCGCCAGTCCCCGCCTTCACGGACCTGCCGCAGCAGCCGGTTCACGGCGGGGCCGTAGCCCCGGTCGAAGTCGTGGTGCTCCGCGAACGACCTGGCCAGCGGGTCCTGGTCGATCCGGTGGTGCCTGATGAGGACGGCCAGCACGGAGCAGGCCATCTCGGTGTCGTCGGTCCACTGCCATGGAGCGTCCGGCAGCTGTCGGTCCTTGAGCAGCGGGTAGTGCGCGGGCACGAAGAACTGGGAGCCCAGCGCGTCCCCCACCGCCAGTCCGCGCAGGCTGGCCAGAGCGCGCCCCAGGCGCCGGTCGGGAGAAGAGTCAGCGGTCATCGCACTGCCACTCTATCCGGTGACGCCGTACGGCTCCGGTTCGCGCCAGCGTTCGAAGGGCCGGTCCAGCGTGTACTTCCCGTCGTCCCCCAGCACGAGCATCCGCATCTCACCGTTCCCCGGGTTGGACAGCGACTCGAACTCGGCCACCGACCAGTGGAACCAGCGCATACAGAACAGCCGCATGGTCAGCCCATGGGTGACCAGCAGGACGTTCGGCGGATGGTCCGGGGCCTCGAAGCTCCGGTAGAGGCTCTCCAGGAAGGCCCCCACCCGGTCGTAGACGTCGGCTCCCGACTCGCCCTGCGCGAAGCGGTAGAAGAAGTGCCCGTACGCGTCGCGGTAGGCCTTCTGCAGACGGACGTCGTCCCTGTCCTGCCAGTTGCCCCAGTCCTGCTCCCGCAGCCTGGGCTCCTCCCGCACACGCACCAGCTCCGGGTCGAGGTGCAGCGCCTGGAAGGTCTCGTGGGTGCGGCGGTACGGCGAGACGTACACGCTCACCCGCTCCCTGCCGAGCACCTCCCGCACGCGTTTGCCGGTGTCCGCCGCCTGGGACCAGCCCGTCTCGGTGAGGGCTAGCGCGTGATCGGGCTCGCGCTCGTACACGGTGTCGTCGGCGTTGCCCGCCGACTCGCCGTGCCGGACCAGGATGATGCGCCGCGGGCGTGCCATACGACGACCCTAGATCGGCTCCCTGCCGACCGGCTCAACCGGGTAGCCGTCCGGACTCCATCCGGCGTATTCGCCCCGTGAAGCGCCGACGCAGCAGCCGGTCGTGCGAGACGACGACCAAGGCACCGGGCCACTGGTCGAGCGCCGCCTCCAGCTCCTCGACCAGACCGAGCGCCAGGTGGTTGGCGGGCTCGTCGAGCAGCAGCAGGTCCGCCGGCCTGGCCAGGAGCCGGGCGAGGGCCAGCCGCCGGTACTGCCCGGCGGAGAGCGATCCGACCGGGACGTGCAGGTCGCGGGGCCGGAACAGTCCGTACGAGAGGATCAGCTCCGCCTGCTCCTCCTCGGTGAGCCCCAGCCCTCTGCCGAAGACCGCGAGGACCGACTCGGCAGGTGCCCGCACCGGTATCTCCTGTGCGAGATATCCGATCCGGCCTCTGCGGACCACAGTGCCTTCATCCGGTTCCAGTACGCCCGCCATGGTCCGCAGCAGCGTGGACTTCCCCGCTCCGTTGCCGCCGTGGATCAGCAGGCGTTCTCCCGCCGACACGGTGAGCTCGTCCACGGCGAGGCGCTCTCCCACGCGGACGTTTCGCAGAGTCACCAGCGGCCCTTCGGCGGCTCCCGCCACCGGGCGGGCCGTGAAGCGCAGCGGCTCCGGCGGTTTCGCCACGGGCTGCTCGCGCAGCCGACGGAGTCGCTCCTGTGCGTTGCGCACCCGTCCGGCGACCGATGCCTGGACACGGCCGCCCGCCCGGTCGTACGCCATCTTGTTGTTGTCCTTCATGCCGCGACCGCCGGCCACGGCATGGGCCGTCGTCGCCATGAACTCCTGGAGTCTGCTCGTCTCGGCGCACCATTCCGCGTACTCCTGCTCCCAGCGGAGCCGGGCGGCCGCCCGTTCCGCCAGCAGGCCCTGATAGCCGCCGCCGTGCCGCACGACCGCATGGCGGTCAGCGTCCACTTCGAGGATCGCGGTGGCGACGCGCTCCAGGAACGTCCGGTCGTGCGAGACCGCGATCACGGTGCCCCGATGCACCCTGAGCGCGTCCTCCAGCCAGTCGAGGGCGCCCTCGTCCAGGTGGTTGGTCGGCTCGTCGAGGAACATGACCTCGGGGGCCGCGGCGATGAGGCAGGCCAAGCCGAGCCGGGCCTGTTCGCCGCCGGACAGGCTGCCCAGCATGCGGTCCCTGGTGATGTGGGCGAGGTCCAGTCCGTGCATGGCCTTGTCCACGCGTGCGTCCGCCTCGTAGCCCCCGCGCAGCTCGAAGGCCGTGAGCAGATCTCCGTACTCACCAAGGATCCGCTCGGTCGCGGCCCCGAGGTCGGCTTCGAGATCGCGCAACCGCTGCTCCATGGAGCGCAGTTCATCGAGTGCGGCGTCGATCGTGTCCCCGACGAGGCTGTCCGGGGGCAGTTGCGGCGTCTGCGCGAGAAACCCCGCGCCCCGCTCGGCGACGGTCACGACCTCACCCTCGTCGGGCAGCTGTTGACCGGACATCAGGTGGAGCAGCGTGGACTTCCCCGCGCCGTTCTCCCCCACTACGCCGATGCGCTCGCCCGGACGGATCGCAAGAGAGAGGTCGTCGAACAACTGCCGTTCACCACGAGCCTTGGTCACACCGTGCAGCGAAATCTGAGTAGGCAAAGGCACCCCCGCATTCGTACCCACGTCCAGCAAACGCAACGGCTGTCGCATTACGATGAGTCTGACACGGCGACCCTGCTAATGCAACCCGAGTTGCAGTTAAAGTCTGCGTGAGGAATCGCCGAGACCGCGCACGCGGGGCCAGAGAGGGAAAATCGATGACCGACGAGCCGAGTGGGGCGCATCCGAGTGGGCCGGATCCGGGTGGAGCGGATCCGAGTGGAGGGGGTCGGGGCGGAAGGCGTCGGGGCGGGGCAGGTCCCAGCGCGGCAGGTTCCGGCGGAGCAGGTGCGGGCGTGGCAGGTTCCGGCGGAGCAGGTGCGGGCGTGGCAGGTTCCGGCGGAGCAGGTGCGGGCGTGGCAGGTTCCGGCGGAGCAGGTCCGGTCGTGGCAGGTCCCGGCGGAGCAGGTCCGGTCGTGGCAGAGGTGCCCACCGCACCCCCCAGCAACACAGAGCCCGCACCGCCCGCGCCCGGCACCCGGCGCCCCGGCGGCCGCACGGCCCGCACCCGAGCCGCTGTCCGCGACGCCGTGCTGAGCGGCCTCGCAGACCACGGCTACCCGGGCCTCACCGTCGAGTACATCGCCGATCACTCCGGCGTGCACAAGACCACGCTGTACCGGCGCTGGGGCGGGCTCGAAGGGCTGGTCGCCGACGCCTTGGACCTGGCCGGCGAAGACGCGTGGGTGCCGCCGGACACCGGCAGTTTGGAGAGCGACCTGCGCGAGCTCGCCCGCGAGGTGGTCGACTCCTTCGCCGACAGCGCGGCAGCCTCCGCGCCCACCGCTTTCGTCGCGGCGGCCTTCCAGTCGGAACGGGCCGCGGCGGCCCTGCACGCCTTCTACGCCGAGCGGTTCACCCGCTGCGAAGCCGTCGTGGCACGGGCGGTGGCGCGCGGAGAGGCGGACACGGACATCGACTCGGCGGCCCTGGTGCGCGCGGTCTCCGCACCGCTGCTGCTGCGCGTCTTCATCACGCGGGAGCCGATCGACGCGGCACTCGCCGACCAGTCGGCGGCGGCAGCGCTCGCCGCCGCGCGCGCCGGCGCCTACAACAGCTAGTCCGACGACGGGTAGTCCGACGGCAGGCAGTCCGACGACAGATCGACGACGTCAACCACATCGACGGCAAGGAACCGGGGACAAGAAGCCGGAGACGGGGACCGGAAGGGTCACACCGTCCAGGACGGTTCCAACTCCACGATGTCGCCCGCGAGGGCCGCGACATCGGCGTCCGTCTGAGCCCGCAGGGAGAGGCGCTCCACCCGCTCGGCGCGGTACTTCCCGTGCTCGGCGGCCGACTGCCACATGGAGAGCACAAGGAACTCATGTCCGGGCGCCTCTCCGAAGAGGCCGCGCACCATCCCCGGCGAGCCGGCCATCGCCGGGTTCCAGACCTTCTCCTGCATCAACGCGAAGTGATCGACGCGCGCTTCACGGATCCGGCAGTGCGCCACACGCACCACGTCCGCGTCCGTGAAGCGCGGCTCGAACCCCGTCTTCACGTCGAAGCGGTGGTCGAAGAGCTTGGCCTGGAGGTTCTTGTAGGTGCCTCCCTGTGCGGCCGCCAGGCGGTCGTGAGAGCGGGCCATGAAGGAGTCGTAGAAGGCGCGGCTCTCCCAGAAGGCGAAGACATGGGCCACCCCTGGCCGCCCCCGGCTCCACCCCCCGCCCTGCCCTCGAAACCCCGGCTCCCCCAAAAGCCCCGCCCACTTCCGCTGCCCTCGTTCGAACCCCCGACGGTCCATCACGGTGCAGCGAATCCACTTGACCAGCACCGCGCCATCGTACGGCCCGGAGCGTGGCCCGGGTCACGCTCCGGCGTAGTGCACCCGGATCAGTGTGGCCGTCTCCTCAGCGTCCAGTTCGACACCGAACTCCCGAGCGAGAACGTCTGTCAATTCGTCCACAGGAACGTCTCGTTCGTCCACCGAGCCATCCGGATGCGCCACCGTGAGCCGATCGCCCACCAGACTGCGCCTCACCTGCGGCCCGGCCTTCTGCACCACAGGGCGGCGGATGAACGACGACCTGGGGTGGGTCGAGGTGTAGTGGTTCATCACTACGTAGTCGACGGGTAGCCGCGCCTCCCCCGCGTACGCGTAGAGGTCGAACCAACCGTCGGACCGCCAGGTCTGTAGCACCAGGACCCCGTCGGGCTCCCGGTCGAGCCGGTAACGCCACTCTCCTTGTCGTACTCCCGCGCCGTCCCGCATCGGGATCGGTTCCAGCAGCCCGTCACCGCCGAAGCCGACGTCGCAGTGCCACTCCTCGGCACCCACCTCGACCTTGAGGAGCATGTGGGTCACCGCGCGCGTGACGGACGCCCCCGCCCTGACCCGGGCTCCGAGTCCGGTGACGGCGAAGCCGATGCGCTCCAGGGCCGCCGCGAAGAGGAGGTTCTGTTCGTAGCAGTAGCCACCGCGCCGCCTGCGCACCAACTTGTCCTGGAGTGCCGCCAGATCGAGCGGAACCGGACGGCCGAGCATCATCTCCAGGTTCTCGAAGGGAATCGCCGCCACATGCGCCCGGTGCAGCGCGCGCAGCGTCTCCAGATCCGGCTTCAGCTCCCCCGTGTGCCCGAGTCTCCCGGCATAGGCCTCGATGTCGAGTTCTTCCCCGTTCCATGTCATGGGGCCAATGATCCCTATCGCCGCACCTCGCCAACCTGCCAGGCCCCGCGTGTACTTGACCAGTTCTGACCAGGGAGGCTACGACGATGTCAGTCGTACGCCGTAGCGTGTGTCCTGGACTTGCCGAGCGAGTCCGCAGGGGCCAGGGCGCGAGTGAGGGGGAAGTCCGGTGAGCAGTGTCAACAAGGGAATTGAGAAGGTCGAAGTCGGTCTCAAGTGGGATCCGAGCCCGGCGGGTGAGCCGCCCAACGATCTCGACATCATCGCCGCGACCTACGCGACGGACGCTCCGTACGGCAGCCCGGTCTATCTCGTGCACTTCGACAGCCGTTCACCGGACGGCACCATCACGCTCAACCGCGACAGCAGGACGGGACAGGGCTTCGGTTTCGACGAGGTGATGACCCTTGAGCTCGACCGGCTCTCGTCCGCGTACTCGCGGGTCGTGGTGGGGGTGGCCATACAGCAGCATGAAGGGCAGCGGGTGTTCGGCGACATCGCGAACACGGCGGTCCGGATCCGCGAAGGGCACACCGACCTGGCACAGAGCGACCTGACCGAGGTCTCCAGGTCCACTGCTTCGGTCATCGCCGAGTTCACGCGGGACGAGTCGGGCGCGTGGACGTTCCGTGAGGTACTCCGGGGCTTCGACACGGACCCGACGTCGTTCGCCGCGGTCATGGGAAGCGAGCTCTGACGCCGCGCCGCACCCTCGGCGACGCCCTCTCCACGCCCGCCCGAAGGCCGCCGAATCCCCCCGGATACGGTGACCGACCATGACCGAACCGGACTTCCTGACCACCACGCAGACCTTCTACGACACCGTGGCGAGCGAGTACGCCGACCGTTACCGCAACGTGCGGGAGAACCCGCTGGACCGGTCGATGCTCACCGGTTTCGCGGAGCTCGTCCTCGCGGAAGGAGGCGGGCAGGTCGCCGACATCGGGTGCGGTCCCGGTTGGGTGACGGCACGCCTCCACAGGCTCGGGCTCTCGGTGTTCGGCGTCGACCTCTCCCCGGAGATGCTGGCGCTGGCCCGGCGCGAGCACCCCGATCTGCGGTTCGACGAGGGCTCCATGACGGGCCTCGACCTGCCGGACGGCTCCCTGAGCGGTCTCGTCTCCTGGTACTCGCTCATCCACATCCCCGAGGAGCAGCGGGCGGATGTCCTCGCCGGATTCCACCGTGTGCTCGCGCCCGGCGGTCATCTGCTCCTCGGCTTCCAGGTGGGCGACGAGCCGCTGCTCGTGGCCGAGCCGTTCGGTCACCCGGTCTCGCTCGACTTCCACCGGCTGCGGCCGGAGCGCATCGCCGACCTGGTGACGAAGGCCGGGTTCGAGATGCAGGCCCAGATGGAGCGCCAGCCGCGGGAGGCCATGGAGTCGACCCCGCAGGCCTTCCTGCTGGCCCGCAAGCCGGCCGCGGCGGCCTGACACCAGGGGCACACCAGGGGGCACGACGAAGGGGACCGACGTCATGTCGGTCCCCTTCGTGCGCGTGGATCAGCTGTCGCTACGGGTCAGCGTCCCCTGGGAGCCGGGCCGGAGAGTTGTCCGGCCCGACCCCACCAGGTGTCAGCTGCAGCCGCTGGTCGAGCCGCAGCCCTCGCAGATGTAGCAGGACCCGGCGCGCTGCATCTTCGTACCGCAGGAGAAGCAGAGCGGGGCGTCGGCCTGGATGCCCAGCTGCATCTCGACGAGCTCGGCGCTGGTGTGCGCCTGCTGCGGGGCGGTCTTGGCCGCCTCGGCCTCGGCCTTCGGCGTGGCGACCGCCTTCAGGGACTCGGTCTGCCGCGGGGCGGACTGGGCCAGACCCTCGACGTCGACCTCGTCCTCGGCGGGCTCGTACGAACCCGTCTCCAGGTGACGCTGGCGCTCCTCGGCGGAGTGGATGCCGAGCGCGGAGCGCGTCTCGAAGGGCAGGAAGTCCAGCGCCAGGCGGCGGAAGATGTAGTCGACGATCGACTGCGCCATCCGCACGTCCGGGTCGTCCGTCATGCCGGCCGGCTCGAAGCGCATGTTCGTGAACTTGGAGACGTACGTCTCCAGGGGCACGCCGTACTGCAGACCGACCGAGACGGCGATCGAGAAGGCGTCCATCATGCCCGCGAGGGTCGAACCCTGCTTGGACATCTTCAGGAAGACCTCACCGAGACCGTCGTCCGGGTAGGAGTTGGCGGTCATGTAGCCCTCGGCGCCGCCCACCGTGAAGGAGGTGGTGATGCCGGGACGGCCCTTCGGGAGGCGCTTGCGGACCGGGCGGTACTCGACCACCTTCTCGACCGCGGCACGGAGCGTGTCCTCGGTCTTCTCGGTGATCTCGGCCTTCTCCTTCTCCTTCGTCTTGGCGGAGAGGGGCTGGCCGACCTTGCAGTTGTCGCGGTAGATGGCGAGCGCCTTGACGCCCATCTTCCACGCCTCGTAGTAGACCTCTTCGACGTCCTCGACGGTGGCGGTCTCGGGGAGGTTGACCGTCTTGGAGAGGGCGCCCGAGATCCACGGCTGGATCGCGGCCATCATGCGGACGTGGCCCATCGCGGAGATGGAACGCTCGCCCATGGCGCAGTCGAAGACCTCGTAGTGCGCGGGCTTCAGACCGGGGGCGTCGATCACATTGCCGTTCTCGGCGATGTGGGCGACGATCGCCTCGATCTGCTCCTCCTGGTAACCCAGGCGACGCAGGGCCTGCGGCACGGTGCCATTGACGATCTGCATCGAGCCGCCGCCGACGAGCTTCTTGAACTTCACCAGGGCGAGGTCGGGCTCCAGGCCCGTGGTGTCGCAGGACATCGCCAGACCGATGGTGCCGGTCGGGGCGATGACGGACGCCTGCGAGTTACGGAAACCGTTCTTCTCGCCGAGGCGGAGCACGTCCTGCCAGGCCTCCGTGGCGGCGGCCCAGATCGGGGTGTCCAGGTCGTCGACGCGGGGAGCCGTGGCGTTGGCGTCGGAGTGCTGCTTCATGACGCGCTTGTGCGGCGTGGCGTTGCGGGCGTATCCGTCGTACGGGCCGACGACCGCGGCGAGCTCGGCGGAACGCTTGTACGACGTACCCGTCATCAGCGAGGTGATGGCACCGGCCAGGGAGCGGCCGCCGTCGGAGTCGTACGCGTGACCGGTGGCCATGAGCAGGGCGCCGAGGTTGGCGTAGCCGATGCCCAGCTGACGGAAGGCGCGGGTGTTCTCGCCGATCTTCTGGGTCGGGAAGTCCGCGAAGCAGATCGAGATGTCCATCGCGGTGATGACCAGCTCGACGACCTTGGAGAAGCGCTCGGAGTCGAACGACTGCGTGCCCTTGCCGTCGTCCTTGAGGAACTTCATCAGGTTCAGCGAGGCGAGGTTGCAGGACGTGTTGTCCAGGTGCATGTACTCGCTGCACGGGTTCGAGCCGTTGATCCGGCCGGACTCCGGGCAGGTGTGCCAGGCATTGATGGTGTCGTCGTACTGGATGCCGGGGTCGGCGCAGGCCCAGGCGGCCTCGGCCATCTTGCGGAAGAGCGACTTGGCGTCGACCTCCTCGATGACGTCGCCCGTCATGCGGGACGTCAGCCCGAACTTGCCGCCCTCCTCGACCGCCTTCATGAACGTGTCGTTCACGCGGACCGAGTTGTTGGCGTTCTGGTACTGGACGGACGTGATGTCGTCGCCGCCCAGGTCCATGTCGAAGCCCGCGTCACGCAGGGCGCGGATCTTCTCCTCTTCCTTCACCTTGGTCTCGATGAAGCCCTCGATGTCGGGGTGGTCGACGTCGAGGATGACCATCTTGGCCGCGCGGCGCGTGGCGCCACCGGACTTGATGGTCCCGGCGGAGGCGTCGGCACCGCGCATGAAGGAGACGGGACCCGAGGCGTTGCCTCCGGAGGACAGCAGTTCCTTGGAGGAACGGATGCGGGAGAGGTTCAGGCCGGCGCCGGAGCCGCCCTTGAAGATCATGCCTTCTTCCTTGTACCAGTCGAGGATCGACTCCATGGAGTCGTCGACGGCAAGGATGAAGCAGGCGGAAACCTGCTGCGGCTGGGGCGTGCCGACGTTGAACCAGACCGGCGAGTTGAAGCTGAAGATCTGGTGCAGGAGGGCGTACGCCAGCTCGTGCTCGAAGATCTCGGCATCGGCGGGCGAGGCGAAGTAGCTGTAGTCCTCGCCGGCCTTGCGGTAGGTCTTCACGATGCGGTCGATCAGCTGCTTGAGGCCGGTCTCACGCTGCGGGGTACCCACAGCCCCGCGGAAGTACTTACTGGTGACGATGTTGACCGCGTTCACCGACCAGAAGTCGGGGAACTCGACGCCACGCTGCTCGAAGTTGACCGAGCCGTCGCGCCAGTTGGTCATGACGACGTCACGGCGCTCCCAGACCACCTCGTCGTACGGATGCACGCCGGGGGTCGTATGGATGCGCTCGATACGCAGACCCTTGCTGGCCTTGGATCCCTTGGCGCGGGAACCTCGTGCCGGGCCGCTCGTCGTCTCGGTCATGCCGCCTCCCTGTATCAGGCTAAAACGCCCTGAAGTGCCACGTTCTTCCCGTGGCACGGATGTGTGTCTGATGTCGCGGGCATCGCAGAGGACACCCACAACAGGTCTGGTTCGCCGCCGGCCGGTCGGTCAGCCGGTCAGTCGGCGGCGGTGGCGGGCACCGGGACTTCGACAGTCCCTCCGGGCCCGCTGCCGTTCACGACGCGCTCTCCGCCCGCGTCGCACGGCTCGCCGTCGAGCCGCTGTTCCCTCAGCTCCCCGATGGCCGCCTCGAAGTCCTCGAGCGAATCGAAGGCCCGGTACACGGACGCGAAGCGCAGGTAGGCGACGAGGTCGAGCTCCTGCAGCGGGCCCAGTATGGCCAGGCCCACGTCATGAGTGGTCAGTTCGGCGCTGCCGGTGGCGCGCACCGCCTCTTCGACCCGCTGGCCGAGCAGAGCGAGGGCGTCCTCGGTCACCGGCCGCCCCTGGCATGCCTTGCGGACGCCGTTGATGACCTTCGTACGACTGAAGGGTTCGGTCACGCCGCTGCGCTTGACCACCATCAGTGAGCACGTCTCCACGGTCGTGAAACGACGGGAGCAGTCGGGGCACTGTCGGCGCCTGCGGATCGATGTGCCGTCGTCAGTGGTGCGACTGTCGACCACGCGGCTGTCAGGGTGCCTGCAGAAGGGGCAGTGCATGGAACTCCCAACCCTCCTTCACGGCACGACTCATAAGCTCCAACGGGCCCTCAGGGCCCTCGAAGCAGCCCCAAGCATAGGCGATTCCCAGAGCCTCGAAAGACCAGGGACCACAACTTCTGGGCCGCTGTTGCAATCCAACCACTAGATCTGGGGTTTGGCCGCTTTTCCGACACCAATCGCGTGTCGCGCCGTCCCGCACCGTGACCGCCGTACGCGGCACTCCGCGCGCCGCCCGCAAAGGGGGCCGGTGCCGGGTTGACGGGGCACCGGATGGCACTATGGAGGCTCCACTGAGGGGGCCAGCGTCCCGGCGGTGAAGCGTACCGTAATGAACCGAATTGCCATTCGGCCCGAGCGCTAGCCATACACCCGGACACATGATCACGTCAGGCAATCTTCGATTTTTCACTCGAACGTGTGTTTGGCGCAACCTTTCGAAAGCAACTACCGTTGGCTAGCTAGGGAGAGAACATCTCGAGAGGGGCCGACCGACGTGACCACCACCGCAGACAGCGCCACCATCACTGCTCAGGACCGCTCCCAGAGCAGCCGACTCGAGCCGGTGCATGCCATGAATGACGCAGCCACGAACCAGGAGGGGCCCAAGCCCACACGCTCCCTGCCGGGCCGACCTCCAGGAATCCGCGCCGACAGCTCGGGCCTCACCGACCGGCAGCGCCGGGTGATCGAGGTCATCAGGGATTCCGTCCAGCGGCGGGGCTATCCGCCGTCCATGCGGGAGATCGGGCAGGCCGTCGGCCTCTCCAGCACCTCCTCGGTCGCCCACCAGCTGATGGCTCTGGAGCGCAAGGGCTTCCTGCGCCGCGACCCCCACCGCCCGCGTGCGTACGAGGTGCGCGGCTCGGACCAGCCGAGCAGCCAGCCCACCGACACCACGGGCAAGCCGGCCGCGTCGTACGTGCCGCTGGTCGGCCGCATCGCCGCAGGTGGACCGATCCTCGCCGAGGAGTCGGTGGAGGACGTCTTCCCCCTCCCCCGGCAGCTCGTCGGTGACGGCGAGCTCTTCGTACTGAAGGTGGTCGGTGACTCGATGATCGAGGCCGCCATCTGTGACGGCGACTGGGTCACCGTGCGCCGCCAGCCCGTCGCCGAGAACGGCGACATCGTGGCCGCCATGCTGGACGGCGAAGCCACGGTCAAGCGCTTCAAGCGCGAGGACGGTCACGTGTGGCTGCTGCCGCACAACTCCGCGTACCAGCCGATCCCCGGCGACGAGGCGACGATCCTCGGCAAGGTCGTGGCGGTGCTGCGGCGGGTGTGAGACTCCGCCCCTGACCGGGCCCCGGGACCACCTGCGCCGGTTCCGGGGCCCTGCTGTATCCAGGGCCTGTCTGAGGCTGCGCCCAAGGGCCTTTGTGCGTCTCCAGCGAGCCACTGGGAGAGTGCCGGGCCCTGGAAGGTAGGACCCGGCCCGGTGGGCTACGCCTCGTCCGCCTTCGCCACCGCGTCGATCGCGGCCAGCGAGCGCCGCACCTGATTACGGTCCGTCGTGTACCAGAAATCGGGCAGCGAGGCCCGCAGGTAGCTGCCGTAGCGCGCGGTGGCCAGGCGGGGATCCAGGACCGCCACCACACCGCGGTCACCCGACGCTCGTACGAGACGGCCCGCGCCCTGCGCCATCAGCAGAGCCGCATGGGTCGCCGCGACGGCCATGAAGCCATTGCCTCCGGCGTCGTCCACCGCCTTCTGGCGCGCGCTCATCAGCGGGTCGTCGGGGCGTGGGAACGGGATCTTGTCCATGATCACCAGCTGGCAGCTGGCGCCCGGCACATCGACGCCCTGCCAGAGGGACAGCGTCCCGAAGAGGCACGTCTGCGGGTCGGCGGCGAAGCCCTTGATCAGCTCGCCCAAGGTCTCCTCGCCCTGCAAGAGGATGGGCGTGTCCAGACGGCCCCGCAGCTCCTCCGCGGCGCTCTGAGCGGCCCGCATCGAGGAGAACAGCCCGAGCGTGCGACCGCCCGCCGCCTCGATCAGCTCCGCGAGCTCGTCGAGCATGTCGCTGCGCGTGCCCTCCCGGCCCGGACGGGCCAGGTGCTTGGCGACGTACAGAATGCCCTGCTTGCCGTAGTCGAAGGGTGAGCCGACATCGAGGCCCTTCCAGACGGGAGCGTCCTCGGACTCGGTGCCCTCCGGGGCGAGGCCGAGCGAGGCACCCACTCCGTTGAAGTCGCCGCCGAGCTTCAGCGTGGCGGAGGTGAGGACCACCGAGCGGTCGGTGAAGAGCTTCTCGCGCAGGAGCCCCGAGACCGACATGGGCGCCACCCTCAGGGAGGCGCCGAAGCGCTCGTGCCGCTCGTACCAGACGACGTCGTACTCGGAGCCGTTCGTGATGCGCTCCGCCACGTCGTGGATCGACTCGACGGAGGCGAGCGCCTGCTTGCGGACCGCGTCCTCGTCCTGGACCGACTTGTCCCGGGTGGTGCCGAGCGCCGTGATGACCGCGCGCGCGGCGTCGCGCAGTGCCATCAGCGCGTACCCCAGGTCTTCGGGGATCTCCTCCAGGCGGCCGGGCAAGGCCAGCTCCATCACCCGCTCGAAGCCCTCGGAGGCGGTCTGGAGCTGGTCGGCCGCCTTCTCGTTGACGAGCTTGGCGGCCCGCCGGACGGCGCGGTTGACCTGGCCAGGGGTGAGCTCGCCGGTGGCCACGCCGGTCACCCGGGAGACCAGCTCGTGCGCCTCGTCCACGATCAGCACCTCGTGCTGGGGCAGGACCGGGGCGCCCTCGATGGCGTCGATCGCGAGCAGCGCATGGTTCGTGACGACGACCTCGGCGAGCTTGGCCCGCTCACGTGCCGCCTCGGCGAAACACTCCGCTCCGTAGGCACACTTCGAGGCGCCGAGGCACTCCCTGGAGGAGACCGACACCTGTGACCAGGCACGGTCGGAGACTCCGGGGGTGAGGTCGTCGCGGTCGCCCGTCTCGGTCTCGTCCGCCCAGTCCCGCATCCTCAGGAGGTCCTGGCCCAGCTTGCTGGTGGGCGCGGCCGCCTCGAACTGGTCGAAGAGCCCCTCCTCCTCTTCCTGCGGCACTCCTTCGTGGAGGCGATGCAGACAGAGATAGTTCGAGCGCCCCTTGAGCATCGCGAACTGAGGGCGACGGCGCAGCAGCGGATGCAGCGCCTCCACCGTCCTCGGCAGGTCGCGCTCGACGAGCTGGCGCTGTAGGGCGAGGGTGGCCGTCGCGACGACCACCCGCTCCCCGTGCGCCAGGGCCGGTACGAGGTAGCCGAGGGATTTGCCCGTGCCGGTGCCGGCCTGGACGAGCAGGTGGGAGCCGTCGTCGATCGCCTCGGCGACGGTCTCGGCCATGGACACCTGGCCAGGGCGTTCCGTGCCGCCGACAGAGGTGACGGCGGCGTGCAGGAGCTCGGGGAGGGAGGGCTTCGTCATAGCGCGACCACCCTACGGTGCCCCACTGACAATCCCGCGATCACGGCTGGTGGAGAGGATTGGGCACGGTGCCGTGCACGGCGGCGTGGGGCCGCTCGGAGCGGTCGCGGTACCCGTCGAGGTGGAGCCGGTTCCGGTTGAGGCACAGCCGCTCGATCCGCGGGGTGAGCAGGTCGAACATCTCGTACCGCTCCTTCATCTCCGGGGCACGCGCCTGGTGCCGGAGGATCTCCGCGCGCACGAAGGACCAGAAGTCGCGCTCCGATACGCCCAGTTGTTCCTGGCACAGCGGCGCGAGGTAGCGGAAGACGCCTACGAAGAGGCCGGAGTGGATGAACTGGGTGAGGAAGCCGGGCGGCTCCGTGAGCAGGACGTTGCGTACGTCGTCCGGCATGAAATCGTGCTCCGGCAGGGCCTCGGCGCTGACGTTGACATCGTCTACGAAGTCCTTCACCGCGAGCCGTACGGGTACGTCGTTGTCGTCAAAGACGACGATGGCGTTCTCCCCGTGTGGGGAGAACACGGTGCCGTAGCGGTAGAGGAAGTGCAGCAGCGGGGGCAGCAGGGTGGCGAAGAGGCGCCGCAGCCAGACGTCCGGGGCCAGCCCCGAGCGTTCGACGAGCTCCGCCACGAACGCCTTGCCGTCGGGATCGGTGTGCAGCAGCGAGGCAAGGGTGCGGGCGCGCTCGCCCAGGGCGAGGTAGCGGGTGATGGGCTCGCGCCAGATGGCGCCGAGCAGCTCTCTGTACTGGTACGGCACTTCGGGCAGCGCGTCGTACACCGGGTGCTCGACGGTCACCGAGGCGACTTCGCCGAGCAGGATGACCCCGCACTCGTCACGCAGGAAGGGGTCACTGTCGCGCAGTTCGTGCATCCAGGCCGTGACGGCGGGCGCCGCAAGCGTGCGCACGGTCGGCAGTCCGCGCCAGACCAGCGTGTTGAGCACCGACAGCGGCAGCTTCACGGTGTGCCGGTCGGGTCGGGACGTGTTGAGGAAGGTGCGGATGGACTGCTGAGGCAGGCGCAGATCACCGTCGGTGGTGAGCGGCACGATGGCGTTCGACGCGATGGAGGGGGCGAAGAGCGGCAGTACGACGTCGTCCCACTGCCAGGGGTGGACCGGAAGGTAGAGGTACTCCTGTGGGTCGAGGCCGCGCGCCAGGAGTAACTCCGCGAAGGCGTCCTGCGTGGTGGCGGACAGCTCACGTGCGTAGAGCTGCTGGGCGGTCGCCAGGCCGGTGACGCCGCGGTAGAGGCCGAGGTCGGTGTGCACGGCGATCCACGGCAGCGTCGTGGCGCGTCGGCCTTCCGGCGCCCAGCGGTCGGTGTCGCTCGCGGAGAAGCCGATGCGTCCCTTGTTGAGGACGAGCCAGGGGTGGCCGGTCTGGTGTCCTTCGAGTTCCGCGTAGCTGAGATCGGCGAGCTCCGCGGCGCTGAACGCCGTGTAGTCGATCTTGGCGTCGGCACAGAGCGTGACGTTCAGCTCGCGGATGAGATGGCCGAGGGTCGCACCGTCGAGGTCCAAGGTCCGGCGGGCGAGCGCGAGGAATCGCAGCGGATCACCGAAGGGGACGGGCTGGTCGCCGCACTCGGCGAGCGCCACGCTGTCCGGGTCCACATACCAACCTCCGTACGCGCCGCGACGGGCGCCGAAGGTGAGGTACGTGCCGTAGTGGCCGAGCTGCGCCAAGGTCTGCCCGACCTCGGTGGGTGCGAGGTCGAGGCGGTAGGTGTCCGCCTCGCCCAGCGCTTCCGGCACGGGCCGGATGATCTCCTCGTACGCGAACTCGCCGAGCATTTTGGCGAGCAGGCGACATCCCGCCCGTTGCCACCTGTCCCGGTTCAGCTCGGGTGGGTCGAAGAGCTCGGCGGAGGGGTGGGGAATGTGGCCGGCGGGCGGATTCGGCACGGGAACTCCTCAGGGAGGGAACCGGATCGGGTCGAGCGGTGTACTAAGAGTGACCGGGTCAGAGCACGGCGCGCAGGGCCCGGTCACGGACCATGAGCGCGGCCCGCTTGTCGGGCAGCTCCACTTCGGCGGAGAAGCGGAAGCCTGCGCTCAAGAAGGCGGAGACGGAGGGAGTGTTGCGCAGGTCGGGTTCTGCTACGACACGTGCGCATGCGGGGCGATGGTCGAGCACCAGGTCGGCCACGGCTCTCAGCAGCGAAGTACCGAGCCCGCGGCCGCGGTTGGCGACGCCACCGATCAGGAGGTGGATGCCGGTGTCGTGCGGACGGGCGGGGTAGTGACGGGCCAGCGGATCGAGATCGGCACGGTAGATCTCCCAGTAGCTCATCGGCGTGCCGTCGAGCACGCCCAGACAGGGAACGCTGCGTCCGTCGCCGTCGAGTTGGGGGCGCAGATGGGATTCCGTGACGGTCTCGGGTCCCGCGAGTTCCCAGAAGGCGGCGACGGCGGGGTCGTTCATCCATCGACTGATCAAGGGGAGGTCGCGTTCCAACCGGACGCGTACGAGTTGGAAGACTCCGGCCGCCGTGGTGGCGGGGCCCCATTGGGCGACGCCGTCGAGGAGGTCGTCCGCGGCGGATTGCTCGCCGCCGAGGGGCCCGGTCCGCGCGACTCGTTCATCGGTCTCGGCCAGCAGGCCGATGAGCTCGTCGGGCAGCCGCAGGTCGAGGGTGTCGGTGCTGTCGGCGCCCGCGGGTGCGGATTCGGTTCCGGCGTCGGTGCTCGCATCGGTGGGAGGCACGGCGTCGCTCCTGTCAGAAGTGGTGGGGCATGTTCCTCAGGAATGAAGGGGGTTGGCGATGGACACATAGACGGACTGGGTGTCGACAGGGCCGACGAGCTCGTCGAGTCCGTGCAGCCGGGTCAGCAGGTTGGCCTTGCAGCGCAGCACGGGTGAGTCGAGCAGCGTCGCGGGCAGCGAGGTGCGCAGGCCGTCGGGGCCGGACGCGACGTCGCCGAGGAAGCGGCGGAAGGCGGCGAGCAACAGCCGTTCGTCCGCGAGCCGTTCGGCGCCGAGCGCTCCGATCAGGCCGAGGACGTTGTTGATGCCGAGGTAATAGGCGAACCGCTCGTCCGTCACCTCGTCGGAGACGAACGTGTCGCTGTCCTGCCCGATGCCGGGGAGTCGCCGGTCGAGTTCGGCGCGCCGGGACTCGCGGAAGTAGTAGCCCTGGTTGTCCCGGTAGCGGCCGCCGACGGGCCAGCCGTCACGGTCGAGCAGCAGAAGCGTGTTCTGCTGGTGCGCTTCCAGGGCGACGCCCGCCTCGCTGTCCAGCCACAGGACGGGGCGGACGACGGTCTCCAGGTAGCGCAGGAACCACTCGGTGGCAACGGCCCCTCGGGGACGTCCTGTTCGCCCGGCGAGCCGCGTGATCGTCTCGCCGAGCCGGGAGCGCATCGGACGGCGACCGTGTTCGGCTGCCCGCTCCGACGGCCTGGGCGAGACGAGTCCGGCGATGCAGGTGGCGTCGTCACCCGGGCTGAAGGGGTTGTGCCTGATCATGACGTCGAGCCCAGGGACGGGTGCGCCGTCGGGGCCGGTCACGGCGAGCCAGGCGGGGTCACGGACCACGTCGAAGCCAGGGTGGACGGCCTGCCACTGCTCGGCGAGGCCACTGCGCAGCAGCCGGTGGACCTCGACACCGCGGTGGAGTTCCTTACGGAGATTCTCACGACGGGAGTTGGTGATGCGCAGGCCGAGCGAGAGCTTCAGCATGGCGGCGGCACCCGAGCGGTAGAGGGTGCGCACGGAGGAGGTGGGGTACCAGGGAGCGCCATGAGGGCCGAGGTCCTGGAGGAGTCCGGCGTCCAGGAGGTCGGCGGCCGCAGGGCGGTGCCGCAGTTCGCGGATCTGCCAGGGGTGGACGGGCAGGGCCACCCGACCGTCCGGCAAAGGCAGTTCCGGTCCGGCGAGACGGGCCGCGAGCTGGTCGGCAGGGAGGGCGCGGCCGCGCTCGGTCCAGGCCGAGTCCATGGCGAGCACGGACCGGTCGACCGCCAGCCAGTGCAGCGCGAAGGCGCCGCGCAACTCCGGTGAGTAGAGCCGGGATTCGGTGTCGGACAGGCCCTCGCGGCTCTTGGGGGTCGGATGCAGGGGGTGCCCGAGGAGAAGGGACTGTTCAGCGGCTAGGAAGAGATCGGGCTCGTCGCCCGGGTTGTCGCGGCGGTCGGCGATGAACTCGGCGGTGCGGCGGACGGAGTCGGCTACGCGTCCGACGAGGTCGGCACCGTCGATCTTGTCGACCATGCCGAGGGGCTTGCCGGCGCCGTCGGCACCGGCACCGGTTTCGGCTTCCGCCGCCGAGGCCGTGGCGAGGGCCGGTACCGAGGAAGGTGTGGCCTCGCGGCGATCAGTCGCAGACTCGGACCGGCCAGCCGCGGACTTGGACAGATCCGCCGTCGTCTCCGGCTCGTCCACCGAAGGCTCGGTCCCGGCCGAGGTGGTCTCGGCCTGGGTGACCTCGGGCCGGGTGGCCTCGGGCCGGTCCCGGATGGCTTCGGTCCGTTCCGAGACGGACTCGGGCCGGTCCGGGGCAGACTCAGGCCGACCCTCCGTGCCTCCCGGTTCGGGCGACTCCGCCGCCCCAGGCTCCGGCGACTCCCCGGTCTGAGGCTCGCGCGGTTCCGCGATCCGTGTCGTCGGAAGTTCGGCGTCGCGGCGGGCGGTCTCTCGGCCGAGGAGTGCGGCGACGGTGACGGCGTCGACGGGCGGCGCGCTGTCCGGGCCGTCCGCCAGGTACGGGAGCCCGAAGCGGTGCCAGCCCGTCGCCGACCAGTAGTGGACGGGGACGAGCAGGGCCGTGCCGCTCGCGGCCAGCGGGATGCGCAGGGCCCCCTGGTCCGGCGCGGGGAGGTTGTTCTCCCTGACCCAGCAGCGCAGCAGGTTCTCCACGGCCGCCGCCTGCGCGGCGGTGTGCGGGTCGGGGTGCTCCAGCAGATCGATGGAGATGCCGCGCAGGCGCTCGGCCTCCTGGCCGCCACCCTTCTGCCGGGGGACCGTACCGGAATCCGCCACCAGTGAGGATTGCGTGCCGCACGCGCCTGGGGCGTGGTGGTGGGGTCGGCCTTCGGATGCGGGGGTGGCGTTCAAGAGGGCTTCCTTGTGAGGTTGTTCGGGCTCCGTATGGCGACGGGACCGGGCCGCTCCTCGGCGGTTCATGACCGCCGCGCGGGCCTGAGGCCGTCCGTCTCAGTTATGCGTGGGGCGGGCGTGCCGCGCTGGCCAGCGCGTCGGCGAGGCGGTCGAGGACCGCGGCTGCCTGCTCGTCGGTGATCGTGAGAGGAGGAAGAAGTCGGACGACGCTGGAATGTCGGCCGCCGAGCTCGACGATGAGTCCCCGGCGCAGGCACTCGCGCTGCACGGCGACGGCCAGTTCCGGGGCCGGCGGGTGAGGCTGGGTGGCACGCGGCAGGGCGTCCGGACCGGGGTCGGCCGAGACCTGGGCGTACGCCTTTCCCTGCCCTGGGATCGGAACGGCCGAGGCAGGCCCCGCGTTCGAGGCAGGCGCCGCGGTCGAAAGCGACGCCGCGTTCGAGGGCAAGCGAGGACCGACTCCTGGTGCGGCACCCTCGCCTCCCCCTCTCGTCGGGTCCTCTCCCCCTGTCGAACCCGCTCCGCCGGTCGTCGGGTCCACGAGCTCGACGCCGATCATCAGGCCCCGGCCGCGGACCTCGCCGATGCAGGGGTGTTCGGCGGCCAGGGAGCGCAGTTGGGCGAGCATGCGGGCGCCCAGGGTGGCGGCGCGTTCGGCGAGGCCGTTCTCCCGGACGTATGCAAGGGTCGCCGTGCCCGCGGCCATCGCCAGCTGGTTGCCGCGGAAGGTGCCCGCGTGGGAGCCGGGCGGCCAGACGTCCAGGTCGTCGCGGTAGACGACGACGGCCAGCGGGAGGCTGCCGCCGATCGCCTTGGACAGCACCATCACGTCCGGGACGACCCCGCTGTGCTCGACGGCCCAGAAGGCTCCGGTGCGTCCGACGCCGGTCTGCACTTCGTCGGCGATGAGCGGGATGCCGCGCGCCGCGGTGATCTCGCGCATCCTGCGGAGCCAGGTGTCGGGGGCGGGGAGGACGCCGCCTTCGCCCTGGACGGGTTCGAGGATCATGCCGGCCGGGGCGGGTACGCCCGACTTGGTGTCGTCGAGGAGGTTCTCGGTCCACCGCGCGGAGAGTTCGGCACCGCGCCCGCCGCCGAGGCCGAAGGGGCAGCGGTAGTCCTGCGGGAAGGGCAGGCGGGCGACGCGTACGTCCCGTGCGCCACCGGAGGCTTCGAGGGCGCCGGCCGTCATCCCGTGGTAGGCGCCGGTGAAGGCGAGCATGCCGTCGCGGCCGGTGGCCGCGCGGACCAGTTTCAGGGCCGCCTCCACCGCGTCCGTGCCCGCGGGGCCGCAGAACTGGATCCGTGCGCGGTCGGCCAGGCCGGGCGGCAGGGTGCGGAAGAGCTCGGTGGTGAAGTCGTCCTTGACGGGCGTGGCCAGGTCGAGGACGTGCAGCGGGGCCCCTGAGTCGAGGACCTTCCTGATGGCTTCGAGCACCACGGGGTGGTTGTGGCCGAGGGCCAGGGTTCCCGCGCCCGAGAGGCAGTCGAGGTAGCGGCGTCCGTCCGCGCCCTCGATCGTCAGGCCGCGCGCCCGCACCGGCACGATCGGCAGGGCCCGCGCATAGGTGCGTGCCGCCGACTCGCGCGCCGACTGGCGGCGCAGGATCCCCTCGTGCGCGGCGGAGTGCGCCGCAGGGTGCGCGCCGGAGTGTTCCGCGGGGGCCCCCGGGGTGGGTGGCACGGGTGGGGCGGGATGCGTCGCGGAGTGCGCTGCGGATACCGCTGCGGGCGCTGGCTCGGTCACGGCCACGACTGTGGGTCCTCCCGCTGTGCATGAGCGCGTCCCCCATGGAGTCCGGGGAGCTCCATGGGGGCCTGCTCGGTGGCAAGTTGGCAGGGGGGATGAACGCATGGCGCGTGTCCCCCGTACGTACCAACGACGAGAGCCCCGGAGGATCACGGGTAATCAGAAGATCCTTGTCGTGACGGAACCGTTGCCCTTCCGTCGGCCGTCCCCAACGGCACCGGCATAGTGTGGGGTGCCGTTCATCAGGAACGGGGTGTTCCGCACCTGGTGGCGACGGGTGTACCGCGCCCGGTCACCACGGGTGCTTCACACCCGGATGTACAGCACTTTGGAACGATTTCGAAGCCCAGGGGGAATTTCACGATGCGACCCATTCGTCCACTCTTCGCCGCGCGCAGCGGGAGGAGCACGCGCTCCAGAACCTCCCCCGTGGCGGCCGCTGTGGCGCTCGGCGCGGCGCTCGTACTGACGGCCACGGCCTGCGGCCCCAGCGACGACAACGCCGGTGGCGACGCGTCCGCTTCGCAGCCCAGCGATGGCGGCGACGGCAAGGTCCAGATCCCGGACGGCCTGAAGGACAAGCTCAAGGACCACGGCATCGACCTGGACGAGTGGACGCACGGCGGCTGGAAGAAGAACTGGGACAAGGACAAGTGGCTCCGCGAGGCGGGTGAGTTCATCAACCCGATCATCAAGGACCTGTGGGACCCGGAGCGGATGCGGGACGCCGACAAGAACCCGGACCGCAAGGTCGACGACAACGACATCTCCGGTGACCAGGGCGTCACCGACCCGACGCCGAAGCCCGTGAACGCGGCAGCCGTCAAGACGCCGTACCACGACCAGGTCGCCGAGTCCGGCAAGCTCTTCTTCGACGGCCCCGAGGGTTCGATGGTCTGCTCCGCGACCGTCGTCAAGGACCCGGCCCACCCCGGCAAGTCCAACATGGTGTGGACCGCGGGCCACTGCGTGCACGCGGGCGCCGAGGGCGGCTGGTACCGCAACATGGTCTTCGTCCCCTCGTACAACAACAGCGGCAAGTCGGTCGACGAGCTCCAGAACGCGCCCAAGGAAGAGGTCGCTCCGTACGGCGTCTGGTGGGGCGACTGGGCGCAGACCTCCGACCAGTGGATCGAGCAGGGCGGCCCGACCGGCGGCAAGGGCGCGCCGTACGACTTCGCGGTCATCCACGTGACGCCCGAGAAGGGCGGCGACGGCAAGTCCCTTGAGGAGACGGTCGGTTCGGCCCTGCCGGTCGACTTCAACGCTCCCGCGGTGCCGAAGATCGACGCGATGACGGCGACCGGCTACCCGGCCGCGCCGCCGTTCGACGGCCAGAAGGCGTTCCAGTGCGCCGACAAGCCGGGCCGGCTCTCGCTCAGCAAGCCCGACCCGACGATGTACCGCATCGGCTGCACCATGACCGGCGGTTCGTCCGGCGGCGGCTGGGTCGCCCAGGGCCAGGACGGCAAGCCCGCGCTGGTGTCGAACACCTCCATCGGCCCGGTGACGGCGGGCTGGCTCGCCGGTCCGCGCCTGGGCAAGGAGGCCAAGGGCATCTACGGCGCGGTCAGCAAGAAGTTCGCCGGCCAGTAGTCGGCGACAGGGCGGCACGGCGGCGGGGCACCGGAAATCTTCACGACCCCGCCGCCGTTCGCCCTCAACCTCACAGGCATAGTGAGGTGTTGCGCCGACGGGGAATTCCATGGAGTTCCCGTATCGGCGCATGACACGTACATGGCAAACACACGTTCTCAGTTCTCAACGGGGGTAACACCACCATGCGTTCCACTCGTGCGCCGTTCGCGCGCCGCCGTGGACGGGGCGTCGCACTCGCCGCCACCGGCCTCGCCGCGACCCTGGCGCTCACCGCCACGGCCTGTGGCCCGAGCGAAGACAACGCCGGCGACAAGCCGGACACCGCCGCGTCGCAGGGATCCGACGGCGGTTCCGGTGCCGACTCCAAGCTGCCCGGCGACATCGCCGACAAGCTCAAGGACCACGGCATCGACCCGGACGAGTGGAAGAAGGGTGGCTGGAAGAAGAACTGGGAAGACGGCGAGTGGCTTCGTGAGGCCAAGGACTTCGTCAATCCGGTCATCGAAGGGCTCTGGAAGCCCGAGCGGATGAAGAACGCCAAGGACCCGAACAAGACGATCGCCGCGAAGGACGCGAGCGCCGATCAGGGTGCGACCGACCCGGAGCCGAGGCCCGTCCAGGCCAAGCCCGAGAAGACGCCGTACCACGAGAACGCCGCCCCGGTCGGCAAGATCTTCTTCGACTCCCCCGAGGGTTCGATGGTCTGCTCCGGCACCGTCGTGAAGGACCCCCGCAACCCGGGCAAGTCCAACCTCGTGTGGACCGCGGGCCACTGCGTGCACGCGGGCAAGAACGGCGGCTGGTACCGCAACATCACCTTCGTGCCCTCCTACAACGACCTCGGCAAGTCCGAGGCCGAGCTGGGCAACGCGGCCCCGCAGGAGGTCGCACCCTACGGCCAGTACTGGGCCGACTGGGTCTCGACGTCCAACGAGTGGATCAACGAGGGCGGCCCGACGGGCGGCGCGGGCGCGACGTACGACTACGCCGTGCTCCACGTGAAGCCGGAGCAGGGCGGCAAGTCCCTGGAGGAGACGGTCGGCAACGCGCTCGACGTCGACTTCTCTGCCCCCTCGACGCAGAGCGTCAGCTCGATGGGCGCCTGGGGCTACCCGGCCGCCCCGCCGTACAACGGCCTGATCATGCACAAGTGCGTCGACAAGCCGGGCCGTCTGTCGATGTCGCCCTCGCTGCCGACGATGTACCGCATCGGCTGCACCATGACCGGCGGTTCGTCCGGCGGCGGCTGGTTCCGGGTAGTGGGCGACAAGACCAAGCTCGTGTCCAACACCTCGATCGGCCCGGCCGCGAACACCTGGCTCGCGGGACCGCACCTGGGCAAGGGCGCCGAGCAGCTCTACGACATGATGAGCAAGAAGTACGGCTCGCAGTAAGTACTGCTCGCAGTGACGCGATAGCACCTCACACATGCGGAAGGCCCGCCCCCACCGAAGTGGGGGCGGGCCTTCCGTCCGTCTTGCTCAGCGCGTGGCCGGCACATACGGAGCGAGCTCCGCGGCAAGCTCCTCGTGCACCCGCGCCTTGAGCACCGTGCCCTCGGCGGTGTGCTCCTCGGAGAGCACCTCGCCCTCGGCGTGCGCCCGCGAGATGAGCTGACCGTGCGTGTACGGAACGAGAGCCTCGATCTCGACCTCGGGTCGCGGCAGTTCGGTGTCGATGAGCGCGAGGAGCTCCTCGATGCCGGCACCTGTCCGCGCGGAGACCACGATCGCGTGCTTCTCGTTGCGCAGCAGCCGCTGGAGGACCAACGGGTCCGCCGCGTCCGCCTTGTTGACCACCACGATCTCGGGTACGTCGGTGGCGCCCACGTCCCTGATCACTTCGCGCACGGCGGCCAGCTGCTCCTCCGGCACCGGGTGCGAGCCGTCCACCACGTGCAGGATCAGGTCGGATTCGCCGACCTCCTCCATGGTGGAGCGGAAGGCCTCGACGAGGTGGTGCGGCAGATGCCGTACGAACCCGACGGTGTCGGCCAGGGTGTAGAGCCTGCCGCTCGGCGTCTCGGCCCGGCGCACGGTCGGGTCGAGGGTGGCGAACAGCGAGTTCTCCACCAGGACGCCCGCGCCCGTGAGGCGGTTGAGCAGCGAGGACTTGCCCGCGTTCGTGTAACCGGCGATCGCGACCGACGGCACCTTGTTGCGCCGGCGCTCCTGCCGCTTGATGTCGCGGCCCGTCTTCATCTCCGCGATCTCCCGGCGCATCTTCGCCATCTTCTCGCGGATCCGTCGCCGGTCCGTCTCGATCTTGGTCTCACCGGGACCACGGGTGGCCATGCCGCCACCGCCGCCGCCACCCATCTGACGGGAGAGCGACTGACCCCAGCCTCGGAGCCTCGGCAGCATGTACTGCATCTGCGCGAGGGCGACCTGCGCCTTGCCCTCTCGGGACTTGGCGTGCTGGGCGAAGATGTCGAGGATCAGGGCGGTCCTGTCGACCACCTTGACCTTGACGACGTCTTCGAGGTGGATGAGCTGGCCGGGGCTGAGCTCACCGTCACACACGACGGTGTCGGCACCGGTCTCGAGGACGACGTCGCGCAGCTCCAGAGCCTTGCCGGAGCCGATGTACGTCGCCGGGTCCGGCTTGTCGCGGCGCTGGATGACGCCGTCGAGCACGGCGGCACCCGCGGTCTCCGCGAGGGCGGCCAGCTCGGCGAGGGAGTTCTCCGCATCCTGGACCGTCCCGGAAGTCCACACGCCGACGAGCACCACGCGCTCCAGACGGAGCTGTCGGTACTCGACTTCGGTGACGTCCTCGAGCTCGGTGGAGAGGCCCGCGACACGGCGCAGGGCCGCACGCTCGGAGCGGTCGAACTGGTCGCCGTCCCGGTCTCCGTCGATCTCGTGGCTCCAGGCGACGTCCTCTTCCATCAGGGCATCGGCCCGAAGACCTTCGGGGTAGTTCTGCGCGAAGCTCTGTTCGTCCTGGGAAGGGGAAGAAGAGGAGGTCATTGGGTCCTTACGTCGATTCGTCGATGGGAATGCGGACGGCTGCCCGATCCGTCACTGTCGACAACGCCCCGGGCCGTCCGGAGATTCCCCGGACCGGCCGGAGCCGACCCTGAGATCTCCCCGAGGGGATGTCCCGGACGGGCCGTGCCGCCGACCTGAAGATGGTTGCACGGCACGCCCCGTCTCGTCACCCGGGTTATTGCGGGGCTCCGGCCCGTCCCGTCGTTATTTCCCGTCCTCCGACGAGGTACGCCAGTCCGGGTGCCCCGGCATCGGCGGCGTCTTCGCCCCGTACAGCCAGGCCTCGAAGAATCCGCTCAGGTCACGCCCCGCGGCCTGGGACGCGAGCCGCACGAAGTCGTCGGTCGTCGCGTTGGCGTCCCGGTGCTCGCTGACCCACTCCCGCTCGAGGCGGTCGAAGGCGGGCTGCCCGATCTCCTGCCGCAGGGCGTAGAGCACCAGCGCGCTGCCGTCGTACACGACGGGCCGGAAGATGCTGATCTTCTGCCCCGGCGCGGGTTCCTTCGGCTTGGCGGGCGGCCCGCCCGCGGCACGCCAGACGTCCGACTGGCGATAGGCGTCCCGCATCCGCGTCGCGAGCGGCCGCTTGGCCTTCTCTTGCGCGTAGAGCGCCTCGTACCAGGTGGCATGGCCCTCGTTGAGCCAGAGGTCGGACCAGGACCGTGGGCTCACGCTGTCGCCGAACCACTGGTGCGCCAGCTCGTGCACCATGATCGAGTCGACGTACCACTCGGGGAACTCGGGGCGCGTGAAGAGCTCCCTCTCGAAGAGAGAGAGCGTCTGCGTCTCCAGTTCGAAGCCGGTCTGCGCCTGCGCGATCAGCACCCCGTACGTCTCGAAGGGGTAGCGGCCGACCTTCTTCTCCATCCAGCCGATCTGGCCGGGCGTCTTCTTCAGCCAGCGCTCCAGGGTCTTGCGGTCCTTGGTGGGCACCACATCGCGTACGGGGAGGCCGTTCGGCCCCTCGCGCCGGATGACGCTGGAGCGGCCGATCGACACCTGGGCCAGCTCGGTCGCCATCGGGTGGTGGGTCCGGTACGACCACGTGGTGTCGCCCCCGTGCCGGGTCCTGGCGACCGGGAGGCCGTTGGCCACCGCGGTGAGTCCCTTCGGAGCGGTGATGTGGAAGGTGAAGTCAGCCTTGTCCGCGGGGTGGTCGTTGCACGGGAAGACCAGGTGGGCGGCGTCGGCCTGGTTGGCCATGGCGAGCCCGTCCGTGGTGCGCACCCAGCCGCCCTCGGCGCCCTTCGCGGCGACCGGGTCACTGGTGTGCCGCACCGTGATCCGCATCCGCTCGCCGGGCGCCACCGGGGCGGCGGGCGTGACGACCAGGTCCTCGCCGGTGCTGTCGAAGCGGGCGGGCGCGCCGTTGACCTCGACGGAACGGACCTTGCCGTGCGCGAAGTCGAGGTTCACGCGCTCCAGGGGCTCCGTCGCCCGCGCGTCGATCTTGGTGACGGCGTCCAGCGGCTTGCTGTTGTCGCCGCGGTAGGTGAAGCCGATGTCGTACGACGCCACGTCGTAGCCGGGGTTGCCCAGGTGCGGGAAGAGCGGGTCGCCGATGCCGAGCGGGGTCGCGGGCGACGGCGCGCTCGCCGCGACGAGGGCGGCGGACGCGGTCGCGGCGATCAGGGCGACGGCGATACGAGGCGTCCGGAGCGCCTTCGTCCTGGTGGCCTTGGGCCGAGGGGTGAGCAGCATGAACTACCGCTATCAGCGCAGGCCTTCCCCGGTGGGGCGGCGCGCGCCGGGCCACTCGAACGAGTCGCGCAGGCGACCCTCAGGGAGCTGCCGCTGCCGAGTGCTGGGCGCGGCTCACGTCGAAGACTCCCGGCACCGCGCGCATCGCCCGCATCAGCCCCGGAAGGTGCCCGGCGTCCGGGAGTTGCAGCGTGTACGTATGGCGTACGCGCTGCTGGGTCGGCGGCTCCACGGTGGCGGAAATGACCGCCACCCCTTCGAGAGCGATCGCTTCGGTGAGGTCGGCGAGCAGATGTGCGCGGCCGAACGATTCGGCGATGAGGGTGACGCGGCACTCCGCCGAGTCGCCCCAGCGCACGCCGATCTCCGGGCGCCCCACGTCCTTCATGCGCTCCACGGCGGGACAGCCGACCCGGTGGACGGTCACGACTCCGCCGCGCACGGCGAACGCGGTGACCTCGTCGGGCGGCACCGGCGTACAACAGCCCGCCAGGCGCACGCTCGCGCCCTCGCGGTCCACGACGGCGTTCGCGGCCGCGGGGCGCAGGCTGTCGACGGATTCCGTCCCCGGCTCGGCCGGGGACGGCTGGCGCAGCGGCTCTCGCTGCCCTGCGGGGGCCGCCGCGGGGGCGTCGGTGGCCGGGTGGGCGGTGAGCCAGCGTCGGATGGCGATGCGCGCGGCGGGCGTACGGGCGTGGTCGAGCCAGTCGCGCGAGGGCTCGGAGCCAGCGTCCTGGCCCATGAGCAGCTGCACCGTGTCGCCGTCGCGCAGGACCGTACTGAGCGTCGCCAGGCGGCCGTTGACGCGCGCACCGATGCAGGCGTGGGCGTCGTCCCCGTACTGGGCGTAGGCGGCGTCCACGCAGCTGGCGCCCGCGGGCAGGCCCAGCGTGCCGCCGTCGGGCCGGAAGACGGCGATCTCTCGATCCTGGGCGAGGTCCTCGCGCAGCGTCGACCAGAAGGTGTCCGGGTCCGGCGCGGCCTGCTGCCAGTCCAGGAGCCTGGAGAGCCAGCCGGGCCGCGTGGGGTCGATCCGCTCGTCGTCGACGCCGGCCGGGAGCTCCTCCGAAGGAGGAGCGTAGGGATTGCGCAGCGCGACGACGCCGGCCTCCGCGACCTGGTGCATCTGGTGCGTACGGATGAGGACTTCGGCGACCTCGCCGTCGGCCCGCGCCACAGCCGTGTGCAGCGACTGGTAGAGGTTGAACTTCGGTACGGCGATGAAGTCCTTGAACTCCGAGACCACCGGCGTGAAGCACGTGTGCAGTTCGCCCAGCACTCCGTAGCAGTCCGCGTCCTCGCTCACGAGCACGAGGAGGCGCCCGAAGTCCGCCGCGCGCAGCTCGCCCCGCTTGCGGTGCACCCGGTGCACCGAGACGAAGTGCCGCGGCCTGATGAGGACTTCAGCCGTGATGCCCGCGTCGCGCAGCACGCCGCGCACATCGCCCGCGATGTCCCCGAGGGGGTCGCCCGCACCCTCGGCATTGGCCGCGATCATGGTGTTGACCTGCGAGTACTCCTCCGGGTGGAGGATCGCGAAGACGAGGTCCTCCAGCTCGGTCTTGAGCGCCTGCACACCGAGGCGCTCGGCGAGCGGAATGAGTACGTCCCGGGTCACCTTGGCGATGCGCGCCTGTTTCTCGGGCCGCATGACGCCGAGGGTGCGCATGTTGTGCAGCCGGTCGGCGAGCTTGATCGACATGACGCGTACGTCGTTGCCGGTGGCGACCAGCATCTTGCGGAACGTCTCCGGTTCCGCGGCCGCTCCGTAGTCGACCTTTTCCAGCTTGGTGACGCCGTCGACCAGGTAGCAGACGTCGTCGCCGAATTCGCTGCGTACCTGATCCAGGGTGACGTCGGTGTCTTCGACGGTGTCGTGGAGCAGGGACGCGGTCAACGTCGTGATCTCCGCGCCCAGTTGGGCGAGGATCAGCGTCACGGCGAGCGGATGTGTGATGTACGGCTCACCGCTCTTGCGCATCTGGCCGCGATGGGAGGACTCCGCGAGGACGTACGCACGGCGCAGCGGCTCCAGGTCGGCGTCCGGGTAGTGGGCCCGATGGGCCTCCGCCACATGGCCGATCGCGTCGGGCATGCGATCCCGTGTCGCGGGTCCGAGCAGGGCGGCACGGCCGAGCCTGCGCAGGTCGAGACGGGCGCGACCGCGCCTGCGCTGGACCCCGGGCGTCACGGGGCCGGGCGTCGCAGGGTTCGTAGCCTCCGCACTCATGGGCACCTCCGGCTGCTTCTACCGGCGGTGAACGGACGGTGGCGTACTCCGTCCGGGCCGGTGCTTGATGCTACCGAGCCCATCACGCGGTGCTGACCGCCTCTCGCCGAGCGTGAAACGGATCACCCATTCGAGCGACAGTTCATGCGAGTACCGTTTCGAGCCATTCGGACGCGATCTCGCCTTCGGCGACGATGACGGCCGGTCCTGTCATCTCGATCTCGCCGTCGGGCCGCTCGGTGATGACCAGGCGCCCGCCGGGCAGGTCCACGGTGTACGTCACCGGGGCGCCGGTCACCGCGGGGTCCACGCCGTCCTTGCGGGCGGCCGCGACGGCCACGGCGCACGCGCCCGTGCCGCACGACCGGGTCTCGCCGGAACCGCGCTCGTGCACGCGCATGGCGACGTGGCGCGGGCCGCGGTCGACGACGAATTCGACGTTCACGCCGTCCGGGTAGGCGGTGGCCGGGCTGAAGGGCGGCGGGTCGTAGAGATTGCCCGCTTCGGAGAGGTCGGCCACGAAGGCGACCGCGTGCGGATTGCCCATGTTCACGTTGCGCGCGGGCCAGCTGCGGTCGGCCACGGAGACGGTGACGTCCCCTTCGGGGAGCCGCGCCTTGCCCATGCCGACGGTGATCTCGCCGCCGGACTCCGCCTTGGCGATGTGCACGGTCTTCACGCCACCGCGCGTGGCCACCGCGAGGTCGCCCTCACCGACGTGACCGGCACGCTGCAAGTAACGGGCGAAGACGCGCACTCCATTGCCGCACATCTCGGCGACCGAGCCGTCTCCGTTGCGGTAGTCCATGAACCACTCGGCCCGGTCCGCGAGGTGGCGGGCGTCGGGATGGGCGGCGGACCGCACGACATGGAGCAGACCGTCGCCACCGATGCCCGCGCGGCGGTCGCACAGGGCGGCGACGGCGGCCGGGGGCAGCTCGATGGCGTTGTCGGGGTCGGGGATGATCACGAAGTCGTTCTCGGTCCCGTGCCCCTTGAGGAAGGCGATCCGCGTGCTCATTCCTCGATCGTACGGGGTGGGTACGACACTCGGCCCCGGGGTGCCTCCGGGGCTCCTGTCGCAGCTCTCAGGCCTCCCCGGCACCGGCCTGCCGAAGCGGCCGGACGCGCCCTCAGGAGCGGAGTCTCGCCACCCGCCACACCGCGAGGCCCACGGCGGCCAGGAACAGCAGCGCGTAGGCGCAGACGACCCGCCAGTCCGGACGGCGGCCCGAGCCGCGCTCCGGGAGGCCGGGCCAGGTGTGCCCGACGCGGCGGGCGGCCATCATGCCCCAGCCCGCGGCGCAGCAGCTGATCAGCAGCCCGAGCATGGCGACCACGGCACCGCCGTCACCGGCTCCTCCGCCACCACCACCGCCGAACTCGAAGGCCAGCGGGAAGGCGAACATCAGGGAGCCGAGGGCGGCGAGGATCACGATCGGGGCGAGCTGCCAGATGCGCAGGCGACGCTGCGGTCGGAGCTCGACCTCCACCTCGGCCTCGGGCGCCATCTCGTCCGCGCCGGGACCGTCGTCGGTCACGCCGCCCGCGAGGTCGTCGGGCCCGTCGGGGCTCAGTTGCTCCCCGCCGTCATGTGCGGTGTCACGAGGGCCGGCCTCCATCGCCACGCGCCCTCCCACTTCGGACTCCACCGGTCGATCGATGGTCGATGATGGCACGCCGTCAGGTGCCGGGATGACCGCCGGAGCGTCCCGATGCCATCACGTGATCAGGCTGTGACCGGTCGTTCGAGCAACGCCAGTGCGCGCCCCGGGAGTTCCCCGCGATCGGCCACGGCCCCACTGAGCCAGTGCACCCGTGGATCGCGCCTGAACCACGAGTCCTGGCGGCGCGCGAAGCGCTTGGTGGCGCGCACGGTCTCGGCGCGCGCCTCGTCCTCCGTGCACTCCCCCGCGAGCGCCGTGAGCACCTGCTGATAGCCGAGCGCCCGGGACGCCGTGAGCCCCTCGCGCAGCCCTTGGGCCTCCAGCGCGCGCACCTCGTCCACCAGGCCCGCCTCCCACATGCGGTCGACGCGGGTGGCGATGCGTTCGTCGAGTTCGGGGCGGGCCACGTCGACGCCGATCTGGACCGTGTCGTACACCGAGTCGTGGCCGGGCAGGTTGGCGGTGAAGGGCTTGCCCGTGATCTCGATGACTTCGAGGGCGCGGACGATCCGGCGGCCGTTGCTGGGCAGGATCGCCTGGGCGGCGCCGGGGTCGGCGGCGGCGAGGCGGGCGTGCAGGGCGCCGGGGCCGCGCAGCGCGAGCTCCTCCTCCAGGCGGGCCCGGACGGCCGGGTCGGTGCCGGGGAACTCCAGGTGGTCCACGGCTCCCCTGACGTACAGGCCGGAGCCGCCGACCAGGATCGGCCAGCGCCCCGCGGCGAGGAGCCGGTCGATCTCCGCGCGCGCCAGCTTCTGGTACTCGGCGACGCTCGCGGCCTCCGTGACGTCCCAGATGTCGAGGAGATGGTGGGGCACACAGCCGCGCTCCTCGGGCGTCAGCTTGGCGGTGCCGATATCCATCCCTCGGTAGAGCTGCATGGAGTCGGCGTTGACGACCTCGCCGCCGAGGCGCTGGGCGAGGAAAACGCCCAGATCGGACTTTCCTGCCGCGGTGGGACCGACGACGGCGATGACCCGCGGGGCGGGAGCTGCACTACTCACCGCCCCAGTCTCGCAAACCCGGCGCCCACTTCCCGAACGAGCTACGTGACGGCACGGCTCCGGGGTCGTTGCCTGTTGCGAGGTTCCGGCCGCCGGTTTTGAGGACCGATGACCCGGGCGACGCAATGGGACGCACCGGGCGGCGCGGGATTTCGCCCACACGAGTACCGTATGGAGTAGATATGGGTGTTTTTTCACGATTTCGCCGGAAGTCCAAGGCCACCGATGATGTGTCGACGACCGATGCGGCAGGCTCCACGCTGACGGCGGAGCCGGAGGCGGCCGAGGAGTCCACCGAGGAGTCCTCCGAGGCCACCACCGACCCGAAGCCCGCCGCCGAGGTCACCGACACCGACGGCGATGCCGAGGACAAGCCGGCCGAGACCGCCGAGGCGGCCGCGGCGG
Organism: Streptomyces sp. NPDC087300; assembly: GCF_044744425.1. Taxonomy (NCBI): domain Bacteria; kingdom Bacillati; phylum Actinomycetota; class Actinomycetes; order Kitasatosporales; family Streptomycetaceae; genus Streptomyces; species Streptomyces sp. NPDC087300. The sequence goes on along the minus strand of NZ_JBIUYI010000010.1, from coordinate 52,638 downwards.
AGGGTGTGGAGATCCCGAAGCAGCAGTCCGCCGAGGCGGCGGCCGACAACGAGGCCGGTGAGAGCGCCCGCAAGTAGCCCCCAGCGAGGGAAGGTGAATCCATGGGCTTCCTGGACCAACTGAAAGCCAAGCTCGCCCCTGCCAAGGACAAGGTCTCCGACCTCGCGCAGCAGCACGGGGACAAGATCGACGAGGGCCTGGACAAGGCCGCGAAGATCGTCGACGAGAAGACCAAGGGCAAGTACAGCGACAAGATCCAGTCAGGTACGGGCAAGGCCAAGGAGGCGGTCGACCGCCTCGCCGGCACGGAAGAGGGCAAGGACACGGAGGGTGGCGCCACTCCGCCGTCGCCCCCGTCACCCCCTCCGGCATCACCCCCTCCGGCATCCTGAACAGCATCGGCGGACGGCCGTGAAGCACCCACGCTTCGCGGCCGTCGCCGCGTGTGCGCCCGGCCGGGGCGCGCGCCCGTAGCTACCGCGGCCCAGCGGCCCAGGGCTACGACCAGGCCGCCACCACGTACCCCACGCCGTACGGCGCGTCCTCGTACAGCAGCTCGCCGCTCAGCCCCGCGCCGTCGGCCGCTCCGGCGAGCACCTGCCACGGAGCGCGGCCCGCCGCCTTCAGTTCGTACGCCAGCTCCGCGTCAAGCGCCTTGAGCGCGGCCACGTCGGCCGCGCCGATGGCACGTCCGACCTCCGCGTCGAAGCCGGCCGCCCGCTCGTCGAGATACCCCGGCGCCTTCAGCGTGCGGCACGCGCTGGCGTCGCCCATCACCAGCAGTGCCACCCGGTCGGCCCGCGCCGCGATGTCCCCTCCGACTTGGATACACCGCTCGGCGGCAAGTGGTTCCCCCACGCCGAGACCTTCCAGCGGAGCGGCCGTCCAGTGCGTACGCCCGAGGAGCCAGGCGGCGACGGCGAGCGAGGGCGGAAGCCCACGCTCCGCGTCGGCTGCGTTATCTGCGTTATCTGCGTTATCTGCGTTATCTGCGTTTTCTGCGTTGCCCGCGTCGAAGCTCCCGAGCCGTACGTCGAGGTCCACGCCGAAGCCGCGGAACGAACCGCGGGCTCCCTGTGGGTGCGGCCCGCGGCCGGCCTGTTCGGCGGGGCCGACCACGATCAGCCGGTCGGGCCTGGCGGCGGCGAGCACCCCGATGGCGTCGGTGCAGGCCGCGCGCGCGGCGTCCAGTTCGGGAGCGGCGCCCGCGGCGACCTCGGGGACGAGCAGGGGCGGACAGGGGCAGACGGCTGCGGCGACAAGCATGATCCGCAGCGTAACGCCCGCCCCGCGCGCGTGGACCTGGTCGGTCGGCGGAGCGGGCCCGGAACAGTGCGTCCGGTCAGTCGCAGCCGCAGCCGCTGCCCGCCGCCACCGGAAGCGGCGCCGGGGCGCCGATCTTCGGCAGGCCGAGCATCACGCCCGCGGGCTTGGCGGCCGCCTCCACGTTGCGCTTCTCCCAGGCGTCGCCCGCGCGCGTGCGGCGCACGTGCTGCACGGCGCCCTCGGCGAGCAGGTGGTGCGGCGCCGCGTAGGTGATCTCGACCGTCACCACGTCACCGGGGCGCACCTCGGCGTCCGGCTTGGTGAAGTGCACCAGGCGGTTGTCGGGGGCGCGTCCGGACAGGCGGTGGGTCGTGCCGTCCTTGCGGCCCTCGCCCTCGGCCACCATCAGGTCGAGGGTCCTGCCGACCTGCTTCTTGTTCTCGTTCCAGGCGATCTCCTCCTGGAGGGCGGACAGACGCATGTAGCGCTCCTGCACGACCTCCTTGGGGATCTGCCCCTCCATGGTCGCCGCCGGCGTACCGGGGCGCTTGGAGTACTGGAAGGTGAAGGCGTTGGCGAAGCGGGCCTCACGGACCACGTGCATCGTCTGCTCGAAGTCCTCCTCGGTCTCCCCGGGGAAGCCGACGATGATGTCCGTGGTGATCGCGGCCTCGGGCATCGCGGCGCGGACCTTCTCGATGATGCCGAGGAAGCGGTCCTGGCGGTACGAGCGGCGCATCGCCTTGAGGATCGGGTCCGAGCCGGACTGGAGCGGCATGTGCAGCTGCGGCATCACGTTCGGCGTCTCGGCCATGGCGGCGATCACGTCGTCGGTGAAGTCGCGCGGGTGCGGCGAGGTGAAGCGCACGCGCTCCAGGCCCTCGATCCGCCCGCAGGCGCGCAGCAGCTTGCTGAAGGCCTCGCGGTCGCCGATGTCCGAGCCGTACGCGTTCACGTTCTGCCCGAGCAGCGTGATCTCGGAGACGCCCTCGCCGACGAGCGCCTCGATCTCGGCGAGGATGTCGCCGGTCCTGCGGTCCTTCTCCTTGCCGCGCAGCGCGGGGACGATGCAGAAGGTGCAGGTGTTGTTGCAGCCCACGGAGATGGAGACCCACGCCGCGTAGGCGCTCTCGCGGCGGGTCGGCAGCGTCGAGGGGAAGGCCTCGAGCGACTCGGCGATCTCCACCTGGGCCTCTTCCTGGACGCGGGCGCGCTCCAGGAGGACCGGCAGCTTGCCGATGTTGTGCGTGCCGAAGACGACGTCGACCCAGGGCGCCCTGTCGACGATGGTGTCGCGGTCCTTCTGGGCCAGACAGCCACCGACGGCGATCTGCATGCCGGGGCGCTTGGTCTTCATCGGGGCGAGGCGGCCGAGGTTGCCGTACAGGCGGTTGTCGGCGTTCTCCCGCACGGCGCAGGTGTTGAAGACGACGACGTCGGCGTCGCCGTCCGCATCCTCCGGAGCACGCACATAACCGGCGTCCTCAAGGAGACCGGAGAGCCTCTCGGAGTCGTGGACGTTCATCTGGCACCCGTAGGTGCGGACCTCATATGTTCGATTGACGTCCACTGTCTGGCTCCGGTCGCTGCTGGTCATGGAACAAGGGTAGGCGGTATGAGAAGTCGTCCCTGACCCCGTCGGCCCACGGGCTCCCGGCCGTACCGTCCGGCCATGGACCGGCGGCGGCCGAGCTGGCAGGATCGCGCGCATGTTCCCGGCACTCCCCCACATCAGCAGGCGCCGCGCGCTCCAGGGCTCGGCCGCGGCGCTCGTGGTGTTCGGGCTGCTGCTGTGGTGGCTGCTGCCCATGGGCGAGAGCTCGCCGAGCGGCCGGGTCACCGTCAGCACGGGCGTGCGGAACGCCGTGTACGAGCACTACGGCAAGCTCTTGAAGACGGCGATCTCCCGGGACATGCCCAAGGTCGACGTCGAGCTCCTCAACAGTGAGGGGTCGCAGCAGAACGTCGAGCGGGTCGCGACCGGCAAGGCCGACTTCACGATCGCCGCGGCCGACGCCGTCGAGAAGTACCGCCTGGAGGGCGCGCCCGGCGCCGACCGCCTACGGGGCTGCGCCCGGCTGTACGACGACTACGTACAGCTCGTCGTACCGCGCTCCTCCGACGTCGACTCCGCGGCGAAGCTGCGGAACCTGCGGGTGGCCGTGGGCCAGGACCGCTCGGGTGTGCGGCTGATAGCGGACCGGGTGCTCGAAGCCGCGGGGCTCGACCCGGCCAAGGACATCAAGCCGGTGGCCGCCGGGATCGACACCATGCCCGAGCTCCTGAAGAAGGGCGAGATCGACGCGTTCTTCTGGTCGGGCGGCCTGCCGACCGATTCCGTGCGCGAGCTCTCCGAAGAGATGCCCATCCGGCTGGTCAAGCTCGGCGGCCTGGTGAACGAACTGCACAAGCAGGGCGGCGCCTCGCGCTACTACAGGGCTGCGACGATGCCCGCCGACGCCTACCCCAGCGCCCAGCAGGGCTCCGCCGTGCCGACGCTCGCCGTGGCGAACCTCCTGGTCACCACGGACCGGGCCGATCCGGAGCTGACCGAGGGGCTGACCCGCTCGGTGATCGACAGTCGCGACCACATCGGCGCGCAGGTGCACGCGGCCCAGCTGGTCGACCTGCGCACGGCCCTCTACACGGACCCCCTGACCCTGCACGAGGGCGCCCGCCGCTACTACCGGTCCGTCAAGCCCTGACCGGTACGGCCGGGCCCTGGCTCACCGGGTCCGTGGCACCGGCTCGCTGCGCGGAACGCTGACGGTCACCTTGAGTCCACGCGGTTCGTGGCGCGCGTACGCGATGGAGCCGCCGCCCGCCGTGAGCAGGGCCCGCGAGATGGACAGGCCGAGGCCGGAGCCCTTCACGTTCTGGTGGCGGTTGCTGCGCCAGAAGCGGTCGCCGACGCGGGCCAGCTCGTCCTCGGTGAGGCCGGGGCCGCCGTCGGTGACCACGACGGTGGTGGTGGCGACGCTGAAGGAGACGGTGACGTGGACCGGCTCGCCCTCGGGCGTGAACTTCAGGGCGTTGTCGATCACCGCGTCCAGCGCGCTGGAGAGGGCCACCGGGTCGGCCCAGCCGGTGGTCGCCGGGCATGTGCCGGTCAGCCGTACCCCGCGCTCGTCGGCCAGCGGGCGCCAGGCCGCGACCCGTTCCGCCGCCAGTTCGCCGATGTCGGTCAGGCTCAGGTCGGCGGCGGCGTGCTCGGCGAGCGCCAGGTCGAGCAGATCGTCGAGGACCTGGGCCAGGCGCTTGCCCTCGGTGCGGACCGAGGCCACCTCCTCGTTGCCCTCGGGGAGTTCGAGGGCGAGCAGTTCGATGCGCAGCAGCAGGGCGGACAGGGGGTTGCGCAGCTGGTGCGAGGCGTCGGCGACGAAGGCACGCTGCTGTTCGAGGACGTCCTGGACGTTGTCCGCCATCTCGTTGAACGACCGGGCGAGGCGCCGGAGTTCCGGTGGTCCGCCCGCGGCAGCGACCCTGGACTTGAGGCTTCCGGTCGCTATGTCGTGCGTGGTCGCGTCGAGGACGCGGACGGGTCGCAGCACCCAGCCGGTGAGCCGCAGGGCGGCGCCGACCGCGAGGAGCATCGCCGCGGACTCGCCGGCGGCGATGAGCAGCCAGCCGCGCAGCGTCTGCGAACGCATGCGCCCGGTGGGCGAGTCGGTGACCACGACGGCGACGACGTCGCCGTCCCTGATGACCGGGGTCGCAACGGCCAGGCGGCCGCGCTGCCACGGCCACACCTGCTCGGGGTCGTGGCTGCCGCGGGACCTGAGGGCCTCCTCGAAGGCGTCCCGCACCTGGCCGCTCCTGGGCAGGAACCAGCTGCCGGGCGCGTGGGCCATCGGGCCGCCGTCGCGGTAGAAGACACCGGCCTCGACGCCGTAGACGTCGTTGTAGAAGTCGAGTTCCTTCTGGAGCGTCTCCCGGCGTTCGTCCGTGTCGCGCACCACCCGCGAACCCGTGGCGCGTTTCGTGACGAACTGGGCGAGTGAGGCGAAGCGCGCCGTGTCGTCGATCCGGTCGACGACCACCTTCTGCTGCTGGGCCGCCGCGACGCTCACCGCGAGCGGGAAGCCGAGCGCGAGCAGGACGCCCGCCATGAGGATGATGAGCAGCGGGAGGAGGCGGGAACGCACCTGTCCTCGCCCGCGCTACGTCGCCGGCGCGACGAGGCGGTAGCCGACGCCGCGCACGGTCTCGATCAGTGCCGGCATGTGCAGCTTGGAGCGCAGGGACGCCACGTGCACCTCCAGGGTGCGGCCCGTCCCTTCCCAACTGGTGCGCCACACCTCGCTGATGATCTGCTCCCTGCGGAACACCACTCCGGGGCGCTGGGCGAGGAGCGCGAGCAAGTCGAACTCCTTGCGGGTCAGCTGGACGACCGAACCGTCCACGCTGACCTGCCGGGTGGGCAGTTCGATGCGTACGGGGCCCAGCCGCAGGTCGCTGCCGCCCCCGGTGGCCTCGGCACCGGCGGACGGCGGGCGCCGGATGACCGCGTGGATGCGGGCGATGAGCTCCCCGGTGTCGTACGGCTTCACTACGTAGTCGTCGGCTCCGAGGTTGAGGCCGTGGATCCGGGAACGGACGTCCGCGCGGGCCGTCACCATGATGACCGGGACCGAGCCCCGCTTGCGGATCTTGCCGCACACCTCGTAGCCGTCCTGGTCGGGCAGCCCCAGATCCAGGAGCACCACTCCGAAGGGCGGTGTTTTCGCGGGCAGGAGGGCCTGGAGTGCTTCTTCGCCGTTGCGGGCGTGCACGACGTCGAAGCCGTGCCTGGCCAGGACCGCGGACAGGGCGGCGGCCACGTGGTCGTCGTCCTCGACGAGAAGCAGTCTCATACGGGCCCCCTCCAGTTCATCCCTCGTTCCGGCCTGCCGGTTATCCGCGCACGCGCACAACGCATCCACGCCGATGGATAAGGACCGCGTCAAGAGGGTTCGGTGCCCGGGTACGTTCCGTTACCCAGCCGGTACGCACACCGTGCACCCTCTTCACACGGTGTGTCCGGTTGCGGCCGGATCGTTATGCTCAATTTCCCCTCAGATGTAATGACGCTGGTCGCACTGGGTTATTACTGTCCTCCCAACCGAGGAGGATGGAGCAACAAGCCGTGACCGAAGTATCGGTGACCAAGGACGCCATACCGCCCGGGGCGGACGACCTGGTCGTGCTGAAGAACGTCAACAAGCACTTCGGCGCTCTGCACGTCCTCCAGGACATCGACCTGACCATCGCCCGCGGTGAGGTCGTCGTCGTGATCGGCCCCTCCGGGTCGGGCAAGTCGACGCTGTGCCGCGCCATCAACCGTCTGGAGACGGTCGAGTCGGGAGAGATCTCGATCGACGGCAAGCCGCTGCCCCAGGAGGGCAAGGAGCTCGCCCGTCTCCGCGCGGACGTGGGCATGGTCTTCCAGTCCTTCAACCTTTTCGCGCACAAGACCGTGCTCGAGAACGTGATGCTGGGCCAGATCAAGGTGCGCAAGACGTCCAAGGCGGAAGCTGAGACAAAGGCACGCGGTCTCCTGGACCGCGTGGGTGTCGCCTCGCAGGCCGACAAGTACCCGGCGCAGCTCTCCGGTGGTCAGCAGCAACGTGTGGCGATCGCCCGCGCGTTGGCGATGGACCCGAAGGTGATGCTCTTCGACGAGCCCACGTCGGCGCTCGACCCGGAGATGATCAACGAGGTCCTCGAGGTCATGCAGCAGCTCGCGCGTGACGGCATGACCATGGTCGTGGTCACCCACGAGATGGGCTTCGCCCGTTCCGCGGCCAACCGCGTCGTGTTCATGGCGGACGGCCGGATCGTGGAAGAGGCCGTGCCGGACCAGTTCTTCAGCAACCCGCGCAGCGACCGGGCCAAGGACTTCCTGTCGAAGATCCTTCACCACTGACGCGCGACGCCCCCCTGCGTCTCACCCTCTCCTGCCGACACAAAGGATGTTCACCATGAAGGTTCGCAAGGTCACCGCGGCGGCCGCCGTCGCGCTCGCCCTCTCCGTCACCGCCACCGCCTGCGGCGGCAAGGACAAGGACGACAACGGCTCCGGCGGGGGCAAGAAGATCACCATCGGCATCAAGTTCGACCAGCCGGGCCTTGGTCTGAAGACGCCGGACGGTTACACCGGCTTCGATGTCGACGTCGCGACCTATGTCGCCAAGGAGCTCGGCTACAGCGCCGACGACATCCAGTGGAAGGAAACCCCCAGCGCGGACCGCGAGACCGCTCTGGAGCGTGGTGACGTCAAGTTCATCGCGGCGTCGTACTCGATCAACGACGAGCGTCAGAAGAAGGTCGACTTCGCGGGCCCGTACCTCCTTGCCCACCAGGACCTCCTTGTCCGGTCCGACGACAAGATCAGCAAGGCCACGGACCTCAACGGCAAGAAGCTCTGCTCCGTGACCGGCTCGACCTCGGCGCAGAACGTCAAGAAGACCATCGCGCCCAAGGCCCAGCTGAAGCAGTACGGCACGTACTCCGAGTGCATCGACGGACTGAACAGCGGCGCCGTCGACGCGCTGACCACCGACGACTCGATCCTCGCCGGGTACGCGGCGCAGGAGCAGTACAAGGGCAAGTTCAAGCTCGCCGGCCTGAAGCTGACCAACGAGAACTACGGCATCGGCATCAAGAAGGGCGACACGAAGCTCAAGGACAAGATCAACAAGGCCCTTGAGAAGATGGTCAAGGACAAGGCCTGGGACAAGGCCGTGAAGGAAAACTTCGGTCCTGCCAACTACAAGAACGACCCCGCGCCGAAGATCGGCGACATCGTCAAGTGACCCAGTCGGGCCGCCCGTTGCGGTAGGCCCCCTGACCGGGCACACGCCGGTACGCCGCCGCACGAACGCGGCGGCGTACCTCGCCATCACCACACGCGAGAGCGCGGGAGATCGTGTTCGACTTTCTTGAAGACTACGACTTGCTCGGAGCCTTCTGGGTAACGGTGAAGCTCACCGTCTACGCAGGCATAGGTTCCTTGGTCTGGGGCACCATACTGGCCGCCCTGCGCGTCAGCCCCGTTCCGGTCATGCGCTGGTTCGGCACGGCCTATGTCAACATCGTGCGGAACATCCCGCTGACCGTCATCATCGTGTTCAGCTCGCTCGGGCTCGCCGACGTCTTCGGCATCACCCTGGGCGCGTCCGACGACTTCGATGCCCTGAGCTTCCGTCTCTCGGTGCTCGGCCTCGGGGCCTACACGGCGGCCTTCGTCTGTGAGGCGGTGCGCTCGGGCATCAACACGGTGCCGCTCGGCCAGGCCGAAGCGGCCCGCGCCCTCGGGCTCAACTTCCGCCAGGTGCTCGGTCTCATCGTGCTGCCGCAGGCCTTCCGTTCCGTGATCGGCCCGCTGACCAACGTCCTGATCGCCCTGACCAAGAACACCACGGTCGCGGCGGCCATCGGCGTCGGCGAGGCAGCGCTGCTGATGAAGGAAATGATCGAGAACGAGGCGCAGTTGCTCCTCATCACCGCGATATTCGCCTTCGGATTCGTGGTCCTGACCCTGCCGACCGGCCTCATACTCGGCTGGCTCGGCAAGCGCCTGGCGGTGAAGCGATGACCTCCGTCCTCTACGACGCTCCGGGCCCCCGCGCCAAACGCCGCAACGTCCTGCTGTCCGTTCTCTTCTTCCTCGTGCTGCTCCTGGGCGCCTGGTGGGCCTGGTCCGCCATGTCCGACAAGGGGCAGCTGGAGTGGGCCAAGTGGCGCCCCTGGCTCGCGGACACCGAAGCCTGGACGACGTATCTGCTGCCTGGGCTCGGCAACACGCTGAAGGCCGCGGGACTCGCCATGGTGATCGCCCTCCCGCTGGGCGCGCTCTTCGGCATCTCGCGGCTCTCCGACCACATATCGGTCCGGGTCCCCTCGGCCGTGGTCGTCGAGTTCTTCCGCGCGATCCCGGTCCTGATCCTGATGGTGTTCGCCAACCAGTTCTACTCGGACTACACCGACATCAGCGTCGAGGAACGCCCGCTGTACGCGGTGGTCACGGGCCTGGTGCTCTACAACGCCTCGGTGCTCGCCGAGATCGTCCGGGCGGGCATCCAGTCGCTGCCCAAGGGCCAGACCGAAGCGGCCAAGGCGATCGGCCTGCGCAAGGGCCAGACGATGACGAGCATCCTGCTGCCGCAGTCCGTCACCGCGATGCTGCCGGCCCTCGTGAGCCAGCTCGTCGTCATCGTGAAGGACACCGCGCTCGGCGGCGCGCTGCTCAGCTTCACGGAGCTGCTCAACGCGCGGAAGACGGCCGCCTCGTACTACGCGAGCGTCATTCCCAGCTTCATCGTGGTCGCGGTGGTCTTCATCGCGCTGAACCTGCTGCTCACCAGCCTGGCGTCCTGGCTGGAGCGCAGGATGCGGCGCTCCAAGAAGAGCACGGGGGCCGTGGTGGGTCCCGGCGCGCTGGATGAGCTGGAGACGGTCGGTCCCAACACGGTCAAGGCACCGGATCACGGTTACGGCGGCGGGGTCTGACTCAAGCTCCGCCAGCCACCGGCTCCACCGGCACAACAGACTCACAGCACAAGAGGCAGCGGCCACGGCGCCGCTGCCTCTTTTTGCTGCCTCTTTCATTTGAGTCGCCAGCTCACGACGACGTCACTTGACGCAAGCACCGGCAATGGGTTGCATACGTTCTGTGATCGTGCACCGGGCTCCAACTGTCAGTTCCTGTACGTACGTCCAGCGCTCCCGGGCCCTTGTGGCGGAAGGGTGCGCGCCGTGGACCCGGTGATCGTCGTCGGCGCCGGGCCCGTGGGCCTCACCCTCGCGCTGGCCCTCTCCCGTCACTCCGTACCCACGGTCGTGCTCGACGAAGGCCCTGGGAAGGACGAGCAGCGGCCCGCGCGGACCGTGGTCCTGCGGGAGGACACCGCGGCGCTCGTGGAGCGGCTCGCCGGTCACTCGTTCGGTGGCCAGGGGTCCGGTGCCCGGTGGGGCGGCTGGCGGTCCCTGCGGCGCAAGCAGCTGATGCGGGAGCTCACGTTCAGTGATGAAGTCCCGGCCCCGTTGCACGTGCCGCAGCACGTGCTGACCGGCGCGCTGCGCGCGGCCATCGCCGACGAGCGGCTGATCAAGGTCGCCGTGGAGAGCAAGCTCGATTCCCTGGAGCAGGACGCCGGCGGACTGACCGCCCACACGCGCGGGCCTAAGGACACCTGGTGGCGCGGCAGTTATCTGGTGGGCTGCGACGGCCCCCGCTCGACGGTGCGCAAGCTGCTCGACATCCGCTTCCCCGGACGTACCGCCGTGGAGCGACACGCCGTGGCCGCGCTCCGCACGGAACTTCCGTGGCCGGGTCAGGCGTTGTTGCATCGGATGCCTCCGTGGCGCGGCGGGGGCACCGAGGTGACGGGCCGCCCGCTCGCCGATGGGGTGTGGCGGCTCGACTGGCTCCTACCGCCGCGCGGCGAACTGGTGACGCCCGACGCCCTCGTCGTGCGGATCAGGGAGACCCTCGCGGGCTGGTGCGAAGGCTCCACACCGCCGTACGAACTGCTCGACACGGGCGTGCACACCGTCCACCACCGGCTCGCCCGCCGGTGGCGGGTCGGCCGTGCCTTCCTCGCCGGGGACGCCGCCCACCTGCTCGGCGCGCTCGGCACCCAGGGGCTCGACGAGGGACTGCGGGACGCCGACAACCTCGCGTGGAAGCTGGCCCTCGCCTGGCACCACGGCGCCCGCGATTCGCTGCTCGACAGCTATCAGGCCGAGCGGCGGGCCGGTGTGGCCGCACGGCTGCGCGCGGCCGACCAGTCGCTGCCGGTGCTGCGCGGCGGGGGCGGCCTCCGCTCGTACGTGCCGGGGACCGCGCGCGGGCACGACACGCTCCTCACGGATGGGCACGTGGGGCGCGGGCCGCTCGGTGCGCCGGTTTCGTACGCCGAGTCGCCACTGGCGCCCGAACCGTCGGACTCGGCGGTGGCGGTCGGCACCGAGCCCGGTGCGCCCATCGCCGACGTGCAGGTCACGGCGCCGGACGGGTCCTTCGTGCAGCTGCGGGACCGGCTCGGGCTCGGGCATTTCCTGGTCGTCCTCGTCGCCCCGGGCACCGTGGTGTGGGAGCGGCGGCACTGGGTCTCCGCCGGGATCATGCCGCGCCTCGCCGCCGCCGTCACGGCGCTGCCGCACCGTGCCGAGCTGCTCGTCGCGGAGAGCTACCCCGGGGCAGCCGCGCATTCCGTGCTGCTCGTACGACCCGACGGGCACCTGGTCACCGCGCTCTCGGGGGTACGCCCCGCCGAGCTGTACGCGGCGGCGGAGGCGGCGCTCGGCGGGGCGGCGTCGACGCGGGGCTCCGGGGCCGACGCGGCGCCGGGGAAGCGGACGGACCGGACGGACCGGTCGGGCGAGCAGACGAGTGCGGCGGGGGCGGCAGGTTCTGTGGGAGGCGCGGGGGCTGCGGGAAGCTCGGGAAGCTCTGGGGCTGGAGGGGGCGCTCGGCCCGGCAAGTGACGGGGTGAGGGTGGGTCCGGCTCACGGTGCGTCCGGCTCGTGGTGAGTCCACCTCCACGCTCCCGCCGACCGCATGCTGAGCCGGAGTTGACCCGCCCCCACCCCCGTGGTCTACTCCGGATCGTGACCGACACCGATGTGCGCCTGTGGCGGAGGGTCCACATGGACCTCGTCCGCTACGCAGGCTGCGTGTGTCACCCGTCCTGCTGAATTCGCATCCTTCTTCCTTCGCGCCGGACCGCTCTCTGCTGTCCCGTCGCGCGCTTCCGCGAACTCCCAGGACGGTCACCGTGTCACCTTCTGTTCCCGCCGCCACGACGCCCGCGCGTGCCGCCGCGCCCACCTCCGCCGAACTCCTCGACTTCGTCCGCCGTACCGCCGCCGACGCCGAGCTCGTCGCCTCGCTGCCGCTCGATCCGGAAGGCCGCACCTGGGTGCGTCTCGAAGGGCCCGGGGGCAGCGAAGCCTGGCTGATCGGCTGGCCGCCCGGGACCGGCACCGGCTGGCACGACCACGCGGAGTCGGTCGGCGCCTTCCTCACCGCGGCGGGCACCCTCAAGGAGAACGCGCTCGCCGTACGACTGCCCACCGACGGCTGGAAGACCCTGGAACTCTCCGAAGGGGTCGACAGGGAGCGCCAGTTGGCGGCCGGTCAGGGCCGTGCCTTCGGCCGCAATCACGTCCACGAGGTGCTGAACGAGTCCACGACCGAGCACGCCGTCTCGGTGCACGCCTACTACCCCCCGCTGCCACAGATCCGCCGCTACAGCCGCACCGGCGAGGTGCTCCGCCTGGAGTCCGTGGAGCGCCCGGAGGACTGGCAGTGAGCGAACGCCCCATAGGCATCGACGAGTTGCTGGAGCGCGTCCGCGCCGACCTCGACCGGGTCACTCCCCAGGAGGCGTACGGCAGCGCCGAGGCGGGCGGACTCCTGGTCGACATCCGGTATGCGGCACTGCGCGAGCGGGACGGGCTGATCCCCGGCGCGCTGGTCGTCGAGCGCAACGAGCTGGAGTGGCGCCTCGACCCGCAGGGCAGCCACCGCGCACCGGAGGCCACCGGGCACGATCTGCGGGTCGTCGTGATCTGCAACGAGGGATACGCGTCGAGCCTCGCGGCCGCCTCCTTGCGGCAGTTGGGGCTCACCCGCGCGACCGACCTGATCGGCGGCTTCCAGGCGTGGCGGGCTGCCGGGCTTCCCGTAACGACCTGACCGCAAGAGTGGGCGCCCCCTCCACTTGGGTAAGGGGCGTCCACCATTGCGTACCGCCCCTTACTCCTTGGCGGTTGCCACCGTGACGGGGAGCGGCCTCAGCGCGGCGCGGCCAGGCAACGCGGTCGCGGCCAGGGCGAGCAGACCGGCGACGGCGACCACGGCGACGTACACCAGCGGGGTGACCGACGGTGCCGCGCTGCCCGTCATGCCGACGCTGAACGCGGTCAGGACGGCGAGCGCCACACCGCTGCCGAGCGCCGTGCCGATGAGCAGGACCGAGAGCGCCTCGGTGCGCAGCATCCGCAGGACCTGGCGGCGCGTGGCCCCCGCGAGGCGCAGCATCGCGAACTCACGGATGCGTTCGGAGACGGACATCGCGAGGGTGTTGACGACGGCGATGGCGGTGAAGGCCAGGACGAGGCCCATGGCCAGGTAGTTCACCTCGGCGTTCTGCTGCTGGCGAGCCGCTTGCAGATCGTCGACGGCGGCCGGGGCGAGGACCCGTACGCCCGGGAACTTCCGGACGTCCGCCGCGAGTTGTTCCTGCGTACGGTCGCTCTTGACGAGGACCGTGGCGGCGAGCGGGTTGTCGACGTGGCGGGCGACCAGGTCGTGCGCCATGGTCAGGTCACCGAACCCGAGCCCGCGTGCGTAGACGGCGCGCACGGTGAGCTCGGCCTTCGTGCCGTCCCCGAGGGTGAACTTGAGGGTGCTGCCCGGCTTCAGACCGAGCCGGTCGGCGGCGAGTTCGCTCACGGCGACGCTGTGCTCGCCGAAGCCCTTCAGGGATCCCTCGGTGACATCGGGGTCCCAGGTCCGGGTGAGGCCTTGGGGCGTGACGCCCTGCGCCGGGTACTTGTCGAGCCCGACGCGCACCGTCGTGCGGACGACCTCGGTGGCGGCGTCGACGCCTTCGGCCGTACGCAGCTTCCGCGCGGCCTCGGCCGGGACACCCGGGCCCTGCGCGGCGAGCGCCCAGTCGGCGTGGACGCCGTCGCGGGCCTGGGCGCGGGCCGCGTCGCCGAGGGTGGGCTGGACGAAGAGCACGGTGCAGGTCATGCCGGTGAGCAGCGCGAGCGGGGTGACGACGGCGGCCATCCGGGCCGCGTTGCCGCGCAGGTTGGCGTGGGCGAGCTTGCCGCCGGGTCCGGTCAGCCGGAGCGGGCCGCGCAGCAGGGCTGCCGCCGCCCGGACGACCAGCGGCCCGAGCAGCGCGATGGCGCAGGCGAAGACCACAACGGCCAGGAAGGTGACGGGAGTCGATGCGGCCTCGGTGCGCAGCACGCTCAGCACGGCGACCAGGACGATGCCACCGGCGAGCAGGACGAGACCGGCGATGATGCGGCTCCAGGCCGGCCGGTCAGGTTCGAGTCGCGCCTCGGCGAGCGCTTCGGCCGGGCGGATCCGGACGATGCGGCGCCCGGCGATGCGGGCGGCGGCCCAGGCGCCGAGCAGGGTCGCGGCGAGGGCGGCGAGGGGCGGGAAGACGCTGACGGTCCGCTCCAGCGTGGCGGGCACGGCGCCCATGTCGATGAACCGGCCGTGCAGCCAGCCGCCGAGCGGTATGCCGGCGAGCGCACCGACGACACCGGCGACGGCGCCGACCAGCAGGGCCTCGCGGCCGAGGAGCCGGCGGATCTGCCGTGGTGTGGCGGCGATGGCCCGCAGCAGTGACAGTTCGCGGTGGCGCTGCTGGACGGAGAGGGCGAAGGTGCCGACGACCACGAGGAGGGCGACGAGCAGGGACGTGCCGCCCATCGCGCCGCCCATGCTGACGAGCTTGATTCGGGCGCCCGCCGCGTCGAGGAACTCCACGGGGCCACGGTCCGCCCCCGCGCTGACCTGCGTGGTCGTGCCGTCGACAGCCTGCTCGACGGCCTGTTCGAGCGCGGCGGGGTCGGTGCCGTCGGCCGGGATCACGCCGAAGGCGGTGACCTTGCCGGGGTGCGCCGCGAGCCGCTCGGCCTCAGCCGAGGAGAAGAAGAGCGAGGTCTGGTGGGACAGCTCGCCCCGCTCGGGCGCGGCGATCCCGGTGACGCGGTAGCTGCGCGGGCTCTGTGTCGACTGGACGGCGAGTCGGTCGCCGGGCTTCAGCCCCGCGCGGTCGGCGAGACCGCGGTCGACGACGAGGTCGTGCGCCGCGCGCGGCGCCTTGCCGTCGACGAGACGGAAGGGAGTCAGCGCGGCGGACTTCCAGGCGTGGCCGTACGAGGGCCCGCCGTCGTCCCCTGCGGCGGCGGGCGTCAACGGCTGCGCGAGGAAGGTGAGTTCGGGCACGACGGCACCGACGCCCGGTGCCGCCTTCAGCCGGTCCCCGATGTCCTGGGGCAGCCAGGCGCGTTCGGCGATCGGTTTCGCCTTGTGTTTGACCTTGGTCTTGCCCTTCTTGTGCTTGACCGTGGTCTGGTGGACGTTCTGGTCGGCGGAGACGATCACGGGGGCGGCGGCGTAACGCTCGGTCTTGATGGTGCCGCGCAGCCCGGTCTCCAGAAGGGTGCCGCAGGCCGTGATGAGGGCGGCGGCGCACATCAACGCGAGGAAGGCGCCCAGGAATCCGCCCTTGCGGTCCCTGACGGTCTGCAGTGCGTAGCGCAGCATCATGAGGTCTGGGTCTCTTCTCGGTTGTCGGCGCGGGGCGCGGGAGCCGTCGGCGCGGGGAAGGCCAGGAGCCGGGTGAGCACGGTGCGGGCATCGGCCGGAGTGTCGGCGTCAGGCCGCTTGTAGCGGTTGAGCAGCGCGATGTACTCCTCGAAGAACGCGCGGAGCTCGGGCAGGGTCAGCCGGATCGAGCCGCGCGAGTACGGGAACGCGTCGGCCCACTCGCCGAGTTCACCTGCGCCCTGCTGCTTCAACTGCTCGAAGAGTTCGAGGTCCGCGGTGTACGAGAGGTGGTCGAGCTCGTCCATGACGAGCCGCACCTCGGGGCTCTGCCGGCTGCGCGGCGGGAAGCGCCGGTCGCCAGGGACGGCCCGCCACCAGCGCTCGCGATGCCCTCGCCCCGGCCCACTCGTCTCCTCGACGAAGCCGTAGCGGGCGAGTTCGCGCAGGTGGTAGCTGGTGGCGCCGGTGTTGAGGCCGAGCGCCCTGGCGAGCGTCGCCGAGGTGGCGGGACCGTGCACGGTGAGGTGCTGAAGCATCCGCTGCCTGCGCGGCTGCGCGAGCGCCTTGAGTACGCGGAGGTCGCTGAGCTCTTCGGGGACGGGGGCCGAATCGGGGGCCTGTGCCGGAGCCGGAGCGGGCGCCGCCAGAGCTGGAGCGGGCGCCGCCGGATCCGGTGTCGCCGAAGCCGGAGCCGGTGTCGGCGCTGAAGGCCGCCGCGGGTCCGACGCCGGAGCGCCGGACCGCGCCGCGTCAGTGGTGCCGGGTTCCTGTGCCATGCGTACACAGTCGTCTGTGCACAGGTTCCTGTGCACTGTGGTGACCCGGCGTCTCCGCAGGGGGGTTAACCCCCCTGCGTGGAAGGCGCGTTGGGATACGTGGCCCGTCGCGGGCCGCCCCACCCCCGTGGGAGCGGCCCGGTCAGAACGCCTCGTATCCCAAGTCCTCGGTTTCCTCGCCCTCTTCTTCCAGGGCCTTTCGGACCACGCGGAGCGCCATGCCCTCCGAATAGCCCTTGCGGGCGAGCATGCCCGCGAGGCGACGCAGGCGCTTGTCGCGGTCGAGCCCCCGGGTGGAGCGGAGCTTGCGGGCGACCAGCTCGCGCGCGGTCTCCTCCTCCTGCTCGGGGTCGAGCTGCCCCACGGCCTCGTCGATCAGCGTGGAGTCCACGCCCTTGGTGCGCAGCTCCCGCGCGAGCGCCCGCCGGGCCAGACCCCGGCCGTGGTGCCGGGACTCCACCCAGGCGTCCGCGAAGGCGCTGTCGTTGATCAGACCGACCTCTTCGAAGCGGGAGAGCACTTCTTCCGCCACCTCGTCGGGGATGTCCCGCTTGCGCAGCGCGTCCGCCAACTGCTTGCGCGTGCGAGCGGTTCCGGTGAGCAGCCGCAGACAGATCGCCTTCGCCCGCTCAGCCGGATCCCCTGTCGACTGCTCTCCCTTCTCGGCCCTCGACGAGGAGGGGGGGCCGCTGTCCTGGTGGCCGTCGAAACCACCGCGCCGTCGACGCCGCCGGCCGCCGCGACCGCCGCCGTCCCCGGAGCCGTCCTCTCCGAAGCCGCCGCCCTGACCGTGGTCGCCCTGATCCACACCGCCCCCGTGGTCCCGCCCCGCGGCGCCGGGGCGGCTTTCGGGGGCGGTGTGGTCCGCCCAGTCGGTTCGTCGCGTCACGGACTAGCTCTTGGCCGCCGCGGTCTTGGACTTGGTGGCCTTGGCCGCCGGTGCGGGGACCGTCTTGGCCGCCGCGTCCTCGGCCGGGGCCGTGCCCGCCGCGTCCGTCGTGGCCGGCTCGGCGGCCGGAGCCTCCGGCTTCACACCGACGCCCAGCTTCTCCTTGATCTTCTTCTCGATCTCGTCGGCGAGATCGGGGTTGTCCTTCAGGAAGTTACGGGCGTTCTCCTTGCCCTGGCCGAGCTGGTCGCCCTCGTACGTGTACCAGGCGCCGGCCTTGCGGACGAAGCCGTGCTCCACGCCCATGTCGATCAGGCCGCCCTCGCGGCTGATGCCCTGGCCGTAGAGGATGTCGAACTCGGCCTGCTTGAAGGGCGGCGCGACCTTGTTCTTGACGACCTTGACGCGGGTGCGGTTGCCGACCGCGTCCGTGCCGTCCTTGAGGGTCTCGATGCGGCGGATGTCCATGCGCACCGAGGCGTAGAACTTCAGCGCGCGGCCACCGGTCGTGGTCTCCGGCGAGCCGAACATCACGCCGATCTTCTCGCGGAGCTGGTTGATGAAGATCGCGGTGGTCTTGGACTGATTGAGCGCGCTGGTGATCTTCCGGAGCGCCTGGCTCATCAGGCGGGCCTGGAGACCCACGTGCGAGTCACCCATCTCGCCCTCGATCTCCGCGCGCGGCACCAGGGCGGCGACGGAGTCGATGACGATCAGGTCGAGGGCGCCGGAGCGGACCAGCATGTCGACGATCTCGAGGGCCTGCTCGCCGTTGTCCGGCTGGGACAGGATGAGGTTGTCGATGTCGACGCCGAGCTTCTTCGCGTACTCGGGGTCGAGGGCGTGCTCCGCGTCCACGAAGGCCACCGCGCCGCCCGCCCGCTGGGCGTTGGCCACGGCGTGCAGCGTGAGGGTCGTCTTACCGGAGGACTCCGGTCCGTACACCTCCACCACACGGCCGCGGGGGATGCCGCCGACGCCGAGCGCGACGTCGAGCGCGGTCGACCCGGTGGGGATGACCTCGATGGGGTCGTTCGGCCGCTCGCCCATGCGCATCACTGCGCCCTTGCCGAATTGCCGTTCAATCTGTGCGAGCGCGGCGTCGAGCGCCTTCTCGCGGTCGGTTCCTGCCATGGGTTCCACCCGATTTGCTTGTGTCGATCGCTTCACGTCAAAGACGCTAACGCCTGCCACTGACAATCCGCCCCGACGCCCGTCCAGCCTGTGGATAACTCGAGGCAATCCCTCACCGAAATCCTCCGGAGCCTGCCAGGGATCAACCCGCCCAGCCCCGGAAAATCGCCGCCGGACACCCCATGAGAATGGATGTTCGATTTTAGTGTCAAGCGCACCACGCTGCGAGTCGGCACCCTCACCCGACGGGCTCTCCCTCGCCTCCCCGACGGCTCTCCCCCACCTCCCGACGGGGCCGGACAGCCCCTCACCGACGCCACCACGGCGGATACTGACGACCGGCGGCCCCGGCCGACCTGCCCGAAGAGCCCCACGCAGCCGAAGGACGGTGAACGGACATGGACGCCGAATGGAAGTGGGACGAGACCCTCTTCTCCGGTGCCGCCGCCTACTACCGGCGCGGCCGCCTCCCCTACGCCCCCGGCCTGGCCGACGCCCTCACCGAGACCCTGGCGCTCGACGGACACGGGCGCCTGCTCGACGTGGGGTGCGGCCCCGGCACCGTCGCGCTGCCCCTCGCCCACTCGTTCGACGAGATCGTCGGCGTGGACCCCGACGCCGGGATGCTCACCGAGGCCGCGCGCGACGCCGCCTCGGTGGGGGTGGCCGACAAGGCGCGCTGGGTGCGGGTCCGGGCCGAGGAGCTGCCCGCGGGGCTCGGCACGTTCACCGTCGCGGCCTTCGCGCAGTCCTTCCACTGGATGGACCGCGACCTGGTGGCGGCGGCGGTCAGGGGCATGCTCCGGCCCGGCGGAGCGCTGGTGCACATCTCGGACCTGAAGACGGAGGACCTCTCCGTAGGCGGCCTTCCGCATCCGGCGGTGCCCCAGGACGCGATCGCCGGACTGGTGCGGCGCTACCTGGGTCCCGTCCGGCGGGCCGGCCGCGGCGTACTCCCACACGGGACTCCGGGCGGCGAGGCCGCGGTGTTCGCGCGGGCGGGCCTCCACGGCCCCCAGCGCCTCGTCGTGCCCGCCGGGCAGGCACTTGAACGCACCGTCGACGACGTCGTCGCGTCGGTGTTCTCCCTGTCGTCATCGGCCCCGCACCTGTTCGGCGGGCGCCTCGACGCCTTCGAAGCGGAGCTGCGCCGACTGCTGGGGGCGGCGTCCCCGTCGGGCCGCTTCTCCGAGCGCCGCCCGAGCACCGAGGTCTTCATCTGGCGCAAAAGCCCCCCGGGATACGCGGTGTGAACTGAATCACAGCCGCTGACTGTCACGGTTCGCCGGTCCGCCGTGTCTCGATGGGCGGCCGAAGAGAGGAGCCGGGTGTGAAGCCGAACCGCCGAGATGCCGGCGCGGACGCGGCGGGCGTGAGCGAGGGGCGGGCCACGACTGAGGACGCCTTCACCGAACACCGTCCGCTGCTGTTCACCATCGCCTACGAGATCCTGGGCAGCGCCGCCGACGCCGAGGACGTGCTCCAGGAGAGCTATCTGCGGTGGAGCGCGGTGGACCAGGACAGCGTGGAGCACGCGCGTGCGTACCTGGTCCGGGTGGTGACCCGGCAGTCCCTCAACCACCTGCGCGCGGTCCGGGCCCGGCGCGAGGAGTACGTCGGCACCTGGCTGCCCGAGCCGATCCGCACCGCGCCCGAGGTGAGTGAGGACGCGATCCTCGCCGAGTCGGTGTCGATGGCCATGATGCTCGTCCTGGAGACGCTGAACCCGACCGAGCGCGCGGTGTTCGTCCTGCACGACGTCTTCGGCTACACCCACGGCGAGATCGCCGCTTCGGTGGACAGGAACGAGGTCTCCGTCCGGCAGATCGCCCACCGCGCCCGTCGGCACGTGCACGCGCGGCGCCGCCGTTTCGAGCCCGATTCCGATGCCGGGCAAGAGATCGCCCAGCGATTCCTGCGGGCGGCCTCGACCGGCGAGATCCAGTCACTGATGGATCTGCTGGCGCCCGACGTCGTGCAGATCTCCGACGGCGGCGGCAAGGTCGTCGCCGCCCGCCACCCGATCTCCGGCCGCGCCGAGGTCGCACGGTTCGTCCTCGGCGTGATCCGGAACACCACTACGGCGACCCACGCCGAACCCGCCACCTACAACGGCATGCCCGCGGCCCGGTTCGTCACCGACGGAGAACTCGACTGGCTGGTCGCGTTCGAGATCCACGAGGGCCTGATCACCGGCCTCTACGGCGTGCGCAACCCGGACAAGCTGCACCGCACCGAGATGGTGCTCCCACTCGACAGAGGAGGTCGCCAGCCATGGAAACCATGACTGTGGAACGCGTCATCGCCGCCCCCATCGAAGACGTGTTCACCTGGCTCACCACGACCACCCACTACACGAATTCACCCCTGGTGCTGCTCTGCCGCCTGGCCAAGCGCGGCGAAGGCGCTCCCTACGGAGTGGGCGCCGTCCGCAACCACCTCTGGCTGATCGGCTGGTTCCGGGAGCGCATCACGCGGTACGACCCGCCGTACGCCACGGAGTACGTCGTGGAGCGCAGCCTGCCGCCGGCGCGGCACGAGCTCGGCCGCATGACGTTCGAGGAGGTCGAAGGAGGCACCCGGGTGTGCTGGACCACCCGCGCCGAGATCCTCGCCCCGTTGGTCGGCCCGTTCCTCACCCGGCGTCTGGCGCGGCCGATCATCACCCGCACCTTCGGCAACATCCTCGAAGCCGCGGACACCGCGCTGACACGCACCACCCGTCAGGACACGGCGCCCACTACGTAGTGGGCCCGCTGCTTCGTAGGAGGCCCTGCCGCTTCAGGGCGGGCCCTACTACTTCGGCCCGCCCTCCGACTCCGCAGGGGCCGCCGGATGGTTCGGCCCGCGCAGGGCACGCCGCACGCGCGCGACGAGGGGGGCGCCGCCGCGGCGACGGTGGCCGTGCACCCGGGGGTCGTCCGTGACGTCGTACCGCTTCACGTACGCCCCGAGGAACGCCTGCAACGTCGCGACGGCCGGGATCGCGATGAGCGCCCCGACCGCGCCGAGCAGGGCGGTGCCCGCGATGACCGAGCCGAAGGCGACCGCCGGGTGGATGTCCACGCTCTTGGCGGTGAGCTTCGGCTGGAGCACGTAGTTCTCGAACTGCTGGTAGACCACTACGAAGACCAGCACCCAGAGCGCGTACCAGGGGTCGACGGTGAAGGCGATCAGCATCGGCAGGGCGCCCGCCAGGTACGTGCCGATGGTCGGGATGAACTGGGAGACCAGGCCCACCCAGACGGCGAGCACGGGCGCGTAGGGCACGTTCAACGCCTGGAGCAGGATGTAGTGCGCGATCCCGGAGATCAGCGCCATCAGACCGCGCGAGTACAGATAGCCGCCGGTCTTGTCGACCGCGATCTCCCAGGCCCGCAGCACCTCGGCCTGCTTGGCGGGCGGTAGCACCGAGCACAGGGCGCGGCGCAGCCGTGGCCCGTCGGCCGCGAAGTAGAACGAGAAGAGCAGGATCGTCAGGAGCTGGAAGAGCCCCCCGAGCACCTGTGCGGACACGTCCAGGACGCCGGTGGCGCTGTTCTGCACGTACTTCTGGAGCCAGTCGGAGTGGACCAGGCTGTCCTGGACCTCGACGCGGGAGAGGTCCGTGTGGAAGGTCTGGTTGATCCAGCTGATGACCTTGTCTAGGTAGTCGGGGAAGTCCTCGACCATGTCCACGATCTGGCCCGCGAGCATCGACCCCATCAGCGTGACGAAGCCCGCGCTCGCGATCACGACGCTCAAGAAGACGATGAAGGTGGCGAAGCCCCTGCGCAGTCCGCGCGCGGCCATCCAGCTCACCGCGGGTTCGACCGCGAGGGCCAGGAAGAACGCGATCAATACGTTGATCAACAGCCCGGTCAGCTGGTGAAAGGCCCAACTGCCCAGCTGGAAACAGGCGATGAGCGCGAGGGCCAGCACCATGGCACGGGGCAGCCAGCGCGGCATGCGGGCGCCACGGCCCGCTTCGGCCCCGGCGGGGGGCTGCGCGGGCGGCGTCGTGCCGAGTGGAGCGCTGTCCTGAGTGACCTGCACGGTCTCGTCGGTGGGTGCCACGGTGCCAGTCTCGCCCACTCCGACGGCATTCCGCCGCCACCCTCGTCAGTCGGCACCCGCTTCACGCGCGCGTGAGACGGGATTCATGGCCTCCCTTCACGCGCGCGTGAAGCGGGTTTCATGGGATTCGGGCCGCCCCGGAGTCAGCGCTTGTCGGCCGGCACGTCCATCGACGTACAGACCGCGCGCCAGACGTCCTTGGCCTCCCAGCCCGCGTCCAGCGCCTGATGGACCGTACGCCCGCCGAGCTCAGCCATCACGTGATCGCGCGCGAAGGAGTCGGCGTACCCCGCTCCGAAGTGAGCCGCCATCCGCTGCCAGAAGACCGTCAACCGCATGCCTCCAGTATCGCGCCCCTGAGAGTGCAGCCGGGCCCAGGGGGCTTGCCGAGAACGCTTTCCGTCCTACGGTCGGAACATGGCCGAAACCGGAGCATCCCCCGACCCCGTGCCCTCCCCCGACGCGGCGCTCTCCCCGGTCGCCCGCGCCGAGCACTTCGTCTGGCTCACCGCGCGCGTCCTGGAGCAGCGACGGTTCGCGTACCACTTCCGCCAAGGCGGCGCAGGCTCCGCGGACGCCGAGGGCGACCGGGCCGCCGACGCGGTCGAGGCCGCCCTGTCCGCGTACGCCACCGACGACGGCGGATACGGCTACGCGCTGGAACCCGACCTGCGTGGCCCCGTCAGCCAGCCGCTGCACGCCGGGCACGCGCTGCGCGTGCTGGACTCGATCCGGCGCTGCGGCGGGCAGCGGGTGGAGCGCGTGTGCCGCTATCTGACGTCCGTCTCGACGCCGGACGGCGCCCTTCCTGCGATTCATCCCAGCCAACGCGGCTATCCTTCGGCACCGTTCGTCCCGATCGTGGACGATCCCCCCAGCGAGCTGCTCGCCACCGGCCCCGTGGTGGGCCTGCTGCACCGCAACGAGGTCTGGCACGCCTGGCTGTTCCGCGCCACGGACTTCTGCTGGGCCGCCGTCGAATCGCTGGAGAAGTCGCATCCGTACGAGGTGCAGGCGGCTGTCGCCTTCCTCGACGGCGCGCCCGACCGCCCGCGCGCGCAGGCGGCGGCCGACCGGCTCGGCCGCCTCGTGCGCGAACAGCGCCTCGCGGCACTGGACCCCTCCGGTCTGGACGCCTGGCCGGTGGCAGCTGGCTACGCGCCGGGCGAGCACCACTTCCCGCACGACTTCGCGAAGGCCCCCGAGTCCCTCGCGCGCGCGTGGTTCACCGACGACGAGATGGAACGCTCGCTGGACTTCCTCGAAGGGGACCAGCGGGCCGACGGGGGCTGGCCGGTCCGCTGGCGGCAGTGGGCGCCGGGCACGGCCCTGGAGGCGCGGCCGATGGTGACCATCGAGGCGCTGCGCACGCTGCGGGCGTACGGGCGGTCCATCGGCTGAGCGGCGCGTCGTCCGATGTTCGCGGTCCGAGCCTCGGCCGAGAGCTGGCGGCCGGGTCAGCCCGTCAGCGCCCGCAGTCCGGCCGTGACGGCGACGGCCGCCGCGATGACGACGAGGAACGGCGCGCGCAGCAGCAGCGCCACGGCCGCCGCGGCCAGCCCTGCCGCCCTGGCGTCCAGGACGAGCTCCCGCCCGTCGGCGAAGGCCTGCTGGGCCGTGAGCGCCGCCAGGAGGGCCACGGGGAGCAGGGCAGCCAGACGTCTGACGAGCGGGCGTTCCAGCGCGCCCGCGGGGACCAGCAGTCCGGCGAGCTTGACGAGGTAGCAGCCGACGAAGGTCAGACCGATCGCGATCCAGATGCTCAACGGGATTCCTTCTGTGGATCGTTGTCGGTCTGCGGAGTGCTGTCAGCCTGTGGGGTGCTGTCGGCTTCTGGATCGTTGTCGGTCGCCGCGTCGACCCCGCCGCCGGTCCGCACGCTGCCACCGGCCCCGTCGCCGTCCACGCGAGCCTTACGGCCCTCTACGTAGAGCACGGCCGGCGCCGCGAGGGCCGCCACCAGGACCGGTACGCCGCCGGGCAGCACGGGCAGCAGACCGAGCCCCAGGACCACGGCCAGGGCCGCGGCCGCGCGCTCCCTCGCCGTCCGCAGCATCGGCGCGAGCAGCGCGAGGAAGACCGCGGGCCCTGCCGCGTCGAGCCCCCAGGCGTCGGTGTCACCGATCGCCTCGGCGCCCAGCGCGCCGAGCAGCGTGGTGAGGTTCCACAGCACGTAGAGGCTGATCCCGGTGACGGTGAAGCCGATGCGGGCGCTGCGGCGGGTGGGCTGGGCGAGGGTGACCGCCGTGGTCTCGTCGATGACCCAGTGGGCGGCGAACGGCCGTACCGCGCGCGGGAGGGCCAGCACCTGTGAGAGCCGCAGCCCGTAGAAGGCGTTGCGCACACCCAGGAAGAAGGCGCCCGCGGCGGCCGTGAACGGGTTCCCGCCGCCCGCGAGCGCGCCGACCAGGGCGAACTGCGAGGCACCGGTGAACACCAGGAGGCTGAGCACACAGGTCTGCAGCACGGTCAGGCCACCGCCTGCCGAGGTCACTCCGAAGGCGAAGCCGGAGAGTCCGACGGCGACTCCGACGCCGAGCCCGTCCCGGACGACGGCCGCGTCCGGTTTCGGTTCCGCTGGCTCGCCCGCATGCACGCCCGCACGCTCGCCCGCGTGCACGCCCGCACGCTCGCCCGCGTGCACGCCGGCACGCTCGCCCGCCCGTTCATCAGCTGGTGGAACGGCCTCGCACTGTTCGCCCGCGCCCGGCGGGATCGTCTGTTCTGGCACGCACCGGACGCTACGAGGGGACGGATGACAGGTCTTGTACGTTCTTGCGCTCGCGCTGGTACGCCCCAGGGGGCACCCCGACGATCCGGGTGAAGTGCCGGTTGAGGTGCGGCTGGTCGGTGAAGCCCACGGCGACGGCCGCGTCGGCGGGCGACGTGCCCGCGTCCAGGAGGCCCCGCGCGCGGCGCACCCGCGCGTCGGTGAGCCAGGCGTGCGGCGGCATCCCGTAAGCCTCGCGGAAGGCGCGCAGCAGGGCGAAGGGGCTGACGCCGAACTCGGTGGCGAGCTGTTCGAGGCTCGGCGGGGCGACGAGCCGCTCCGTGAGGACGGCACGCGCGCGTGCCGCCGTGCGCGCGCCCGCGGTGCGCACGGTCCGCTGCGGCAGGCGCCCGCCGTTCTGCCGCAGCAGCCGGGTCACCGCCACGCGCAGGAGCGTGTCCGCGGCGAGCGCGTTGCCCTCCTCGGCGGCCCGCAGCACCCGGTGGACCAGAGCCACGGCATAGGGATCGTCGAGCACCGGGCGGACGAAACCAGGGGTGCCGCGGATGCCGGTGGTCTCCGCGGCGATGGCGGTGACCAGCTCGGGCGCCGGGTAGACCGCCCCGTACCGCCAGCCCTCGGGCACCCCGGCCCGCCCGGTGTGCGCGGTGTCGGGGTTGATCAGGGCGAGGGCGCCGGGCCCCGCGGCCTGCTCGCCGCCGCCGTGCTGGAAGACGTCGACGCCCTCGGCGATCGCGGCGATCACGAAGTGCTCGTGGGTGTGCCGGACGAACGTCTTGTGTATGTAGCGGGCCTGCAGCAGGTCGACGCCGGGCAGCTCGGCGTACCGCCAGTGCCGTGCCTGCTCCGCCGAACCCGCCATGCCCCCATTCTGCGCCGTCCGTGCGCCGCGCTCACCGCAATTTCGCAGGTGGACGCGGTTGTCAGTGGTGGGGTGCACGATGGGGGCATGGTCAGGTCCGCGCCCAGCGCACACAGCGCCCTTGACGGGTTCTCCCCCGCGACCCGCGGGTGGTTCTCGGGTGCCTTCTCCGCGCCCACCGACGCCCAGGCAGGGGCGTGGCGGGCGATCGCCGAGGGGTCAGACGTGCTGGTCGTCGCGCCCACCGGCTCCGGCAAGACCCTGGCCGCGTTCCTCGCCGCGCTCGACCAGCTGGCCTCGACCCCGCCGCCCGCCGACCTGAAGAAGCGCTGCCGGGTGCTGTACGTGTCGCCGCTCAAGGCTCTCGCGGTCGACGTGGAGCGCAATCTGCGCAGTCCGCTGACCGGCATCCGCCAGGAGTCGGTGCGCCTGGGCCTTCCGGAGCCCGAGGTGCGCGTCGGCATCCGCTCGGGCGACACCCCGCCCGCCGAGCGCAGGGCCCTGTCGACCAGGCCGCCGGACATCCTGATCACCACGCCCGAATCGCTCTTCCTGATGCTGACGTCCGCCGCGCGGGACGCGCTGACCGGCATCGAGACGATCATCCTGGACGAGGTGCACGCGGTCGCGGGCACCAAGCGCGGCGCCCATCTCGCCCTTTCCCTGGAGCGGCTCGACGAGCTGCTGCCGAGGCCGGCCCGCCGCATCGGCCTTTCGGCGACGGTGCGGCCGGTGGACGAGGTGGCCCGCTATCTCTCGCCGCAGCGCAGGGTGGAGATCGTTCAGCCGCCGTCCGGCAAGGAGTTCGACCTGTCGGTGGTCGTCCCCGTCGAGGACCTCGCCGAGCTGGGCGGCTCCCCGGCCGCCGACTCCGAAGAGGGCGCCGAGCGCCCCTCTATCTGGCCGCACGTCGAGGAGCGCATCACCGACCTCGTCCAGGCGCACCGCTCGACGATCGTCTTCGCCAACTCCCGCCGCCTCGCCGAGCGCCTGTGCAACCGCCTGAACGAGATCGCGTACGAGCGGGCGACCGGTGAGGCGCTCCCCGAGGACCACTCCCCCGCGGAGCTGATGGCCGAGTCCGGTGCCGCCAAGGGCGCCCCGCCCGTGCTGGCCCGCGCCCACCACGGCTCGGTCTCCAAGGAGCAGCGGGCCCAGGTCGAGGAGGACCTCAAGGCGGGCAGGCTGCCCGCCGTGGTCGCCACGTCCAGCTTGGAGCTGGGCATCGACATGGGCGCGGTCGACCTGGTCGTGCAGGTCGAGTCGCCACCGTCCGTCGCCTCCGGGTTGCAGCGCGTGGGCCGGGCGGGCCACCAGGTGGGCGCGGTCTCCACGGGCGTCGTCTTCCCCAAGTACCGGGGCGACCTGGTCCAGGCCGCGGTCGTCACGGAACGCATGCGGACCGGCGCCATCGAGTCGCTCCGTGTCCCCGCCAACCCCTTGGACGTACTGGCCCAGCAGCTGGTCGCGATGGTCGCGCTCGACGCCTGGCAGGTCGACGACCTCCTTGCCACGGTCCGCAGGGCCGCCTCCTTCGCCTCGCTCCCGGAGTCCGCGTTCACGGCGGTCCTGGACATGCTGGCGGGCCGCTATCCGTCCGACGCCTTCGCGGAGCTGCGCCCGCGCGTGGTCTGGGACCGCGTCGCGGGCACCGTCACCGGCAGGCCAGGGGCTCAGCGCCTCGCGGTCACCTCCGGGGGCACGATTCCCGACCGCGGCCTCTTCGGAGTCTTCCTGGCCGGCGCCGACCCCAAGAAGGGCGGCGGCCGCGTCGGAGAGCTCGACGAGGAGATGGTCTACGAGTCCCGGGTGGGTGACGTCTTCACGCTGGGCACGAGTTCCTGGCGCATCGAGGACATCACGCGCGACCGCGTGCTCGTCTCCCCCGCCCCCGGCGTCCCCGGCCGCCTCCCCTTCTGGAAGGGCGATCAGCTCGGGCGCCCCCTCGAACTGGGCCGGGCGCTCGGCGCGTTCCTCCGTGAGGTCGGAGCACTGCCGCAGGAGGAGGCACGCGCGCGTCTGCACGCCGCGGGCCTGGACGCCTGGGCCGCGGACAACGTCCTGACGTACCTCACCGAGCAGCGCGAGTCCTGCGGCCACATCCCGGACGACCGCACGATCGTGGTCGAGCGGTTCCGCGACGAGCTCGGCGACTGGCGGGTCGTCGTGCACTCCCCCTTCGGCGCCCAGGTGCACGCCCCCTGGGCGCTCGCCCTCGGCGCCCGCCTCACCGAGCGGTACGGCATGGACGCGCAGGTCATGCACGCCGACGACGGCATCGTGCTGCGCCTGCCCGACGCCGACCTGATGGGCCTGGACCTGCTCGACCAGGAGCCGAGCGCGCCCTCCATGGAGTACGACGCGGAGAAGGCACCCATCGGCGCGGGCGACGTCGCCTTCGACAAGGGCGAGGTCAACCAGATCGTCACCGACCAGGTGGGCGGCTCGGCCCTGTTCGCCTCGCGCTTTCGCGAGTGCGCCGCCCGCGCGCTGCTGCTGCCGCGCCGCAGCCCCGGCAAGCGCACCCCCCTGTGGCAGCAGCGCCAGCGCGCCGCGCAACTGCTCCAGGTGGCCAGCGAGTTCGGCTCGTTCCCGATCGTCCTGGAAGCGGTCAGGGAGTGCCTCCAGGACGTCTTCGACGTACCGGGCCTCACGGAACTGATGGGTGACATCGAGTCCCGCCGCGTCCGCCTCGTCGAGGTCACAACGGCCGAGCCATCGCCCTTCGCCCGCTCGCTGCTCTTCGGATACGTGGCGCAGTTCCTGTACGAGGGCGACTCGCCCCTCGCCGAGCGGCGCGCGGCGGCCCTCTCCCTGGACTCCCGGCTGCTGGCCGAGCTGCTCGGCCAGGCGGAGTTGCGCGAGCTGCTCGACGCGGACGTCCTCACGGAGCTGGAGCAGGAGCTCCAGTGGCGTACGGAAGACCGCCGGATCAAGGACGCCGAGGGCGTCGCCGATCTGCTGCGACTCCTCGGGCCGCTCACCGAGGGCGAGTTGGCCGAGCGCGGCGCCGAGCCGGAGTGGGCCGCCGAGCTGTCCGCCGCCCGCCGGGCCATCCGGGTCAGGATCGCGGGGACCGACCACTGGGCGGCGATCGAGGACGCGGGCCGCCTGCGCGACGCCCTCGGCACGGCCCTGCCCGTGGGCGTGCCCGAAGCGTTCACGGAACCGGTCAAGGACCCCCTCGGCGACCTCCTGGCCCGCTTCGCGCGCACGCACGGCCCTTTCACGTCCGCCTCCGCCGCCGCCCGCTTCGGTCTCGGTGCCGCGGTCACGGAGGGCGCGCTGCAACGCCTCGCGGCGAGCGGCCGCGTCGTACAAGGAGAGTTCCACCCCGCGGGCATCGGCCAGGAGTGGTGCGACGCGGCGGTCCTGCGCCGACTGCGCCGCCGCTCCCTCGCGGCCCTGCGTCACGAGCTGGAGCCGGTGCCACCGGCCGCGCTCGCCCAGTTCCTGCCCCAGTGGCAGCACTTGGGCGGGCACGGCCTGCGCGGCATCGACGGCCTGGTGCGGGCCGTCGAGCAGCTCCAGGGCGCGACCGTCCCGGCCTCCGCCCTGGAGAAGCTCGTGCTGCCCTCCCGTGTCTCGGGGTACGCCCCCGCGATGCTCGACGAACTCACCGCGGCCGGCGAAGTGGTCTGGGCCGGTGCGGGATCCCTGCCCGGCAAGGACGGCTGGGTCTCCCTCTACCTGGCCGACGCCGCGCCCCTGCTCCTGCCGCCCCCGCACCCCCTGGAGCTCACCGCGCTGCACCAGTCCGTCCTGGACACCCTCTCCGGGGGCTACGGCCTCTTCTTCCGCCAGATCGCCGACCAGGTCCGCGCCACCACCCACCCGGACGCCACCGATCCCCAACTGGCCGACACCGTCTGGGACCTGGCCTGGTCGGGACGGCTCACGAACGACACGCTCGCCCCGATGCGCGCGCTCCTCGGCTCCGGCCGCACCGCGGGCGCCACGGCCCACCGCGCCAAACGCAGCATCCCGCGCGGGCGCTACGGCAGCCTGACCGCCGCCGCCAGACCCGTGTCCCGCACCGGCCCTCCCACGGTCGCGGGCCGCTGGTCGCTGCTCCCCCTCCGCGAGCCGGACCCCACCCTGCGCGCCCACGCCCTGGCCCGCACCCTCCTCGACCGGCACGGAGTGGTCACTCGCGGCGCGGTGGCGGCCGAAGGCGTCGAGGGCGGCTTCTCGGCGACGTACCGCGTGCTTTCGGTCTTCGAGGACAGCGGCCAGGCGCGCCGCGGCTACGTCGTCGAAGGGCTCGGCGCCGCCCAGTTCGCGATGGACGGAGCAGTGGACCGGCTGCGCGCCACGGCGAACTCCCGGGAGCGTACGGACGGTTCGCGGCCCGCCGACGCGCGCGCGGCCGTCGTCCTCGCCGCCGCCGACCCGGCCAACGCGTACGGGGCGGCCCTGCCCTGGCCCGAGCCGCCGAACGAGGCGGGCCACAAGCCGGGCCGCAAGGCGGGCTCTCTGGTCGTCCTCGTCGACGGCGAGCTGACCCTCTACATGGAGCGCGGCGGCAAGACCCTGCTGGCCTGGCCCGCCGCTCCGGAGAGCCCGATCGGCGAGGACCCCCGTCTGCACGCCGCCGCCGAAGCGCTGGCCTCGGCGGCCCGCGCGGGCTCGCTCGGCACGGTCACCGTCGAGCGCGTCAACGGCGCGTCCGCCCTCACCTCCCCCTTCGCACCCCTCCTGGAAGGAGCCGGTTTCCACGCCACCCCCCGTGGCCTGCGCCTGCGCGCCTGAGATCCCGGATCACCGGCGCCACCCGACCGCCACCCCCTGACGCCCCGGCCGTGCCACCCTGGACCTCATGCCCGAAGGAGACACCGTCCACCAGGCGGCCCGGCGGCTGCACACCGCGCTCGCCGGACGCGGCATTACCCGCTGCGACCTACGCGTCCCCAAGCTCGCGACGGTCGACCTCACCGGGCGCGCGGTCCTGGACGTGACCCCGCGCGGCAAGCACCTCCTCACCCGCGTCGAGGGCGGCCTGACCCTGCACTCCCACCTCCGCATGGACGGCTCCTGGCGGGTGTACGCCCCGGGCGAGCGCTGGCGGGGCGGCCCCGGGCACCAGATCCGGGCGATCATCGGGAACACCGAGCACATCGCCGTCGGCTACCGCCTGCCCGTCCTCGAACTGCTCCGCACCGCCGACGAGGACAAGGCCGTGGGTCATCTGGGACCCGACCTCCTCGGCCCCGACTGGGACCCCGACCGCGCCCTCACCAACCTCCTCGCGGCCCCCGAGCGCCCACTCGGCGAGGCCCTCCTTGACCAGCGCAACCTCGCGGGCATCGGCAACATCTACAAGAGCGAACTCTGCTTCGTCCTGGGCGTCACCCCGTGGCTGCCCGTCGGCGAGCTCACCGAGGACACAGCGGCCCGTCTGCCGGCCCTCGCCAAGAAGCTCCTGGAAGCCAACCGCGACCGCCCCTCGCGCACCACCACCGGCCGCCCACGCCCCGACCAGCGCTTGTACGTCTACAGCCGCGCACCCCGCCCCTGTCTGCGCTGCGGCACCCCGGTGCGTACCGCCGAGCAGGGCGACGGCTCCCGCAGCCGCCCCACGTACTGGTGTCCCACCTGCCAGCAGGGCCCCACCCCCTGAGACCCGCGCCGACGCCGAGCCCCGCACCCGCCCGTAAGCGCGCGGGCCTAGCACCCGCCCGCAAGCGCGCGAACCCCGCACCGGCCCACCGCATCCCACCAGTTGACGCCCCGTCAGATCCCGCCGTACCGTCCCGTCATGTCCCTCAAGGCGTACGACCTCACCGGACGCACCGCATTCCTCACCGGCGCCGCCAGCGGCATCGGCCGCGCCTCCGCCCTGCTCCTCGCGCAGGCGGGCGCCACCGTGCACTGCGCCGACCGCGACGCCCAGGGGCTGCACGAGACCGCGGCACTGATCAAGGAGGCCGGCGGCACGGCCCACGTCCATCCGCTGGACGTGTCCGACAGGGCGCAGGTCGACGAGGCCGTGGCCGCCGCGACGGCGGCATCCGGCGGCCGCCTCGACATCATGGCGGCGATCGCCGGGATCATGCACAGCAGCCCGGTCCTGGAGACCCGCGACGAGGACCTCGACCGCATCCTGAACATCAACTTCAAGGGCGTCCTGTACGCCTGCCAGGCCGCGGCACGCACCATGATCAAAGCCGCCGCGGACACCGCCACACACACGGCCGACGACGCCAGCACCACTGCCTCAAGCACCGCCGCCACCAGCACCAGGGGCAGCATCATCACCATGGCCTCCGGCGCCGTGGACACCGGCGGCCCCGGCCTCCTCTGCTACGGCGCGGCCAAAGCCGCCGTCGTCCAGCTCACCAAGACCCTCGCCACCGAAGTGGGCCCTCACGGCATCCGCGTCAACGCCGTCGCGCCGGGCTGGATCCGCACCCCCATGACGCACCGCCACGACGCCGAGGCCCAGACCCACACCGAGGGATTCATGGCCCGCATGTCACCCCTGGGCCGGGTCGGTGAACCGGACGACATCGCGCACGCCGTGCTGCACCTGGCGTCCGACGCGTCGGCCTTCACGACGGGCCAGATCCTCCGCCCGAACGGCGGCGTCGCCATGCCGTGGTGACCTGGCCCCGCACCCACCCGCGCAGCCACCCGGCCGCCGCGACCGCGCGGGCCCAGCACCTCGCGGCCGTACGCTCCCCGGGCCACCGCAGCGCGCCGTCCGGCCGCCGGGCATGCCGCCGGTGCCCGGCACCGGCCACACCGGCCGCCCGCGCCTTCGACACACAGTGCACGGGCAGCACGCTCAGGCCCCAGCCCCCGGCCGCGACCGCGCCTTCCAGGACCCCCGCGTCAGGCGAGAGCGCGAGCCTCAGCACGCCCCACCACCACAGCGCGCCGAGCGCGAGCGCGGGCAGCCAGCGCGCCAGACGCCACATCACGGACGCTGCCCCGCTCACGGCTGCTGCCACGGCTGCCACCTCTCGCCCGACGTGGATTCGACGCTAAACGTCCCGGTTCACCCCGCGGGAGGGCGTACCGGGGTCACCGGAGGCACCACGGCGAACAGAAGCGCCCTCGTGCGACACGAGGTCACCCCCGTACCGCACGAGGGCGCTCCCTCGTCCCCCGCGGCGCTCCCACTCCCGTGGGGCCCCGCATGAACCGTCAGCTGTTCTCCGCCTGGAACATCCAGTGGTGCTTCTCGAGGTCGGCCGTGATCCCGATGAAGATGTCCTGGCTGACCGGGTCCGCTTCGCCGGTCGACTCGACCCGCTCACGCATCCGCGTGATCACGGCGCCGAGCGCTTCCACGAGCGTCCCCACCGCGTCCGCGTCCTTGACCCAGCCCTCTCCGACCGCGCCGATGCCGCTGCTGCGCGCCACCGTCGCGGCACGGCCGTCGGGCGAGACGCCGAGCGTCGAGGCGCGCTCCGCGACGGTGTCGGAGTGCTGCCTGGCCGTGTCCACGACCTCGTCGAGCTGAAGATGCACGGAACGGAAGCGCGGGCCGACCACGTTCCAGTGGATCTGCTTGGCCACCAGCGACAGGTCGACCAGGTCCACGAGTGCGCCCTGCAGCGCCTCCGAGACCGTCTTGAGATCCGCATCGGACAGCGGGCTCTTCACGACGTACATCTCTGTCTCCTCCAACTCATTCACGAACAAGAGAAATCCCCACCAACCATGGCATATAAGAGCCATATAGGTCACTTCGGGGTAGTTCGGCCCGTACGGAAACACGAAAGCCCTGACCGGGTACCCGGCCAGGGCTTTCACAAGCATGAGCGCTCAGGGAGCGAACATCATCAGCGCGACATCACGCGGCGACGACGTCCACCGCCTCCGCCGGCGCCTTGATCGTTACCCGTTCCGGTGGCACGCCGGCCACGGAGACGGAATTGAGCATCGGGCGAACCGGTGTGCGTACCGGTTCCGTGACTGCTGCAGACTCAGCCAGCTCAGCGAGCGACAGTTCATCGCTCACTTCACGCATGAGCTCGGACATCCGTACGTCAAGCGCGTCGCAGATCGCGGAAAGCAGCTCGGAGGAAGCCTCCTTCTGCCCCCGCTCCACCTCGGAGAGATAGCCGAGCGAGACTCGGGCGGACGAGGAGACTTCGCGCAGAGTACGGCCCTGGCGCTGGCGCTGCCGACGCAGCACGTCACCCAGCAGGCGACGGAGCAGAATCATCGGTGGCTCCCTCCTCGGACCGCGTAGCCGCATCCTTCACGCCCCACCGTACCGCCTCGCGCGGCGGCCGTGCGGGGAGCGATGTCGTGTTCACTCAGGGCTGCAAACATCAATTCCCCCCGTTCTGTTCCGTATCCTGTGCCCGCCCATTCTCGGCACGTTCGCCGGAGAGCCGCTCGAGCAGCAGCGTGAGCACGCTCCGTACACTCTCCATACGAATTTCCGAACGGTCGCCGTTCAACCGTGGGGCGGTCACTTTCCCGTCGGCTCCGCCATCGGCGTAACCGCGCATGCCTTCGACATCCGGACCCGCGACCGCCACGTAGACGGTCCCCACGGCCTGCCCGTCCTGCGGATCGGGCCCCGCGACACCGGTGGTCGCGATCCCCCAGTCCGCGCCGAGCGCCTTGCGCACACCGGCCGCCATCTGCCGCGCGACCTCGGGGTCCACGGCCCCGCGCTCGGCCAGCAGAGTGCCGTCGACGCCCAGCACGTCCCGCTTGAGGTCGGTGGCGTACGCGGTGACGGAACCGCGGAAGACCTTCGAGGCCCCGGGCGCCGCCGTGATCTCGGCGGCCACCAGGCCGCCGGTCAGCGACTCGGCGACGGCGAGCGTCTCGCCCCGCGCCGCGAGCAGGCGCAACAGCCTGCTCGCCGACACCGCGGCGGCCGAGAGCCCGGGGGATGTCACTTCGCGGCCTCCCCGGCCGCCTCGGCGGCGGACCGCCGCCGCTCGGCCATGCCCTGCCTGCGCAGCACCACGGCCTGTTTCACGTAGTCGAGCCCGGTCACCACGGTCAGCACGACGGCGACCGCCATCACCCAGAACCGCAGCGTCGCGAGCGGCCCGGTCAGCGCCAGGACGTACATCCCGACCGCCGTGCCCTGCGCGAGCGTCTTCATCTTGCCGCCACGGCTGGCCGGAATGACCCCGTAGCGGATCACCCAGAACCGCAGCAGCGTGATCCCGAGCTCACGCCCGAGGATGACCCCGGTCACCCACCACGGCAGGTCCCCGAGCCAGGACAGACAGATCAGCGCGGCACCCATGATCGCTTTGTCGGCGATCGGGTCGGCGATCTTCCCGAAGTCCGTGACCAGGTTGTACGTCCGTGCCAGATGGCCGTCGAAGAGGTCGGTGATCATGGCGACGGCGAAGGCGGCCCAGGCGAACGAACGCCAGGCCGGGTCGTACCCGCCGTTGCCGAGGAGCAGCATCACGAAGCCCGGCACGAGCAGCAGCCGGACCATCGTCAGCAGATTCGCGACGTTCCACAGACTGGCCTGATTGACCGCCGCGGCGCCCAGCTTCCCGCCGCGCACCGGCTGCGCGCCGGAGCCGCCAGACGCGGATGCCGGGACTCCTGTCATCTGCCGGCCTCCTCGAGACACTCAGCCACCAAGTCCACGCCCTCCGTGCCGACGACCTTTGCCACGACCATACGACCGACCTCCAGGCCGGCCCCACCGGTGGCATCCGTCAAGCGGATCTGGCCGTCCGTCTCCGGGGCCTGGTGCGCGGCCCTGCCGAGCGGGCCCTCCTCCTCGTCGAGGGACTCCACGAGCACCTCGACGGTCTCGCCGAGCCGCTCGTCCGCGCGCTGCGAGGTGAGCTCCTCCGCGAGGCGCGCGATGTGCGCGAGACGCGCGTCGACGACGTCCTGGTCGAGCTTCTCCTCGTACGTGGCCGCCTCGGTGCCCTCCTCGTCGGAGTAGCCGAAGACGCCGATGGCGTCGAGCCGCGCGCCGGTCAGGAACCGCTCGAGCTCGCCGAGGTCCGCCTCGCTCTCGCCGGGGAAGCCGACGATGAAGTTGGACCGGACACCGGCCTGTGGCGCCTTGGACCTGATGGTGTCCAGGAGCTCCAGGAAGCGGTCGGTGTCCCCGAAGCGGCGCATGGCGCGCAGCACGCCGGGGGCGGAGTGCTGGAAGGACAGGTCGAAGTAGGGGGCGACCTTCTCGGTCGACGTGAGCACGTCGATCAGGCCGGGCCGCATCTCGGCGGGCTGGAGGTAGCTGACGCGGATCCGCTCGATGCCGTCGACGGCCGCGAGCTCGGGGAGCAGCGTCTCCAGGAGGCGGATGTCGCCGAGGTCCTTGCCGTACGAGGTGTTGTTCTCGGAGACGAGCATGACCTCCTTGACGCCCTGCTCGGCGAGCCAGCGGGTCTCTCCGAGCACGTCGGAGGGGCGGCGCGAGATGAAGGAGCCGCGGAAGGAGGGGAT
The DNA here is from genome assembly GCF_044744425.1 of Streptomyces sp. NPDC087300. Taxonomy (NCBI): domain Bacteria; kingdom Bacillati; phylum Actinomycetota; class Actinomycetes; order Kitasatosporales; family Streptomycetaceae; genus Streptomyces; species Streptomyces sp. NPDC087300. The sequence goes on along the minus strand of NZ_JBIUYI010000010.1, from coordinate 16,236 downwards.
GGCGCAGAAGGAGCAGCGCCGGTCGCAGCCGGAGGCCAGCTTCACGGAGGCGACGGGGTTGCTGCCGAGGCGGCGGCGCAGCGGCGCACGCGGCCCGGAAGCGGGCGCGACGCCCTCGGGCAGGTCCTGCGGGATGACCGCGGGCTCCACCGGCGCGTGGCCGGGCAGCGCGACGGCCGACTGGGCCTCCTGGCGCTCGGCCGGGCTGATCGGCAGCAGCTTGCGCCGGTCACGCGGGGTGTGGGCCTCGACGCTGCCACCACTGAGGATGGTGTTCAGGCGGTTGGAGATGTCGGAGTAGTCGTCGAATCCGAGCACGCCGTCGGCCTCGGGCAGCGCGTCGGCGAGTTCCTTGCCGTATCGCTCGGCCATGCAGCCGACCGCGACGACGGCCTGGGTCTTGCCGTGACCCTTGAGGTCATTGGCTTCGAGGAGGGCGTCGACGGAGTCCTTCTTGGCGGCTTCGACGAAGCCACAGGTGTTGACGACGGCGACGTCCGCGTCCTCGGCGTCCTCGACGAGCTGCCAGCCGTCCGCCTCCAAGCGGCCTGCGAGCTCCTCCGAGTCCACCTCGTTACGGGCGCAGCCAAGAGTGACAAGGGCGACGGTGCGGCGTTCGGGCATGGTCTCAAGACTACTTCGTCCCTGCCGCGGCACCCGCCGCCAGGGTTACCCGGCGGTCGGCGCCCGGCCCCCGGCACGTCACCGGGGCGTCACCGCGGCCCCGGCCCTGACCTGCCGCTCAGCCCACCTCGGGGTCGCCCTTGGTGTACGTGAGGCGCTCGACCTGACCGGGTTCGAACTCGTTGTCCACCTGCTTGCCGTTCACGTACAGCTCGATCGCGCCCGCGTCGCCGAGGACGAGGGCGATCTTCTGCTTGTCCTGGAACGTCTTGGCCTGGCCCTGTTCGAGGACGCCGTCGAAGAGCGTGCGTCCGCTGTGGTCCTTCGCCGAGATCCAGCTGCGGCCGTCCGCGGCGTCGACCTTGACGGTGACCTTGTCGCGCGGGACGCCCGCGATGGCGCTGTCCGACGGGTCGGGCTTGGGGTCGGCGGGCTTCTGGGGCTTGGGCTTGTCCGCCGTCTTGGAGGGGGCGGGCGTGGAGCCCTCGGCGACCGACTTCGAGCTGTCGCCGTCGTCGTCGCTCCCGCCGAACGCGGTGAAGCCGACGAAACCGATCACCGCGACGATCGCGGCGACCATGGCGGCGGTCCAGTTGGGACGCCGCGGCTCGGACCGGATGCGCTCGGCCTCGAAGAGGGGCGCCGCCGGAGTGGGGGCGGGCGGATGTCCGCCGTGCCCTTCGTCGTACTGGGCCAGAAGGGGGGCCGGATCGACACCGGCGGCGCGCGCCAGCGTCCTGATGTGGCCGCGGGCGTACACATCGCCGCCACAGCGCGAGAAGTCGTCCTGTTCGATCGCGTGCACGATCGGAATGCGCACACGGGTGGACGAACTGACCTCGTCCACGGTGAGGCCGGCGTTGACGCGGGCCTGCTGCAGGACGTGGCCGATCGAGGGCCTGTCGTCGGTCCGACGATCACCCATCGGGGTCTCGTCTGTGAGGCGGTCGTCTGAAGGGCGGTCGTCTTCAGGGGAGTTGCCGATGGACACGGGGGCGCCTTTCGAGCGTGTAGCCACCTGCCGGAGGTTCAGTTTAGGGGGGTCTTGAAAGGGCGGGGCAACCGGGCGGACGGAGTTTGTACGCCATCAGAATGGCCGGACATCCCGATGGTGGGACATCGTGCTGTTCTTCCCCTCAACTTGACGTACGCCGAAGGGAAACGGTTGCCCGGCGATCCCATAAGAGTGAGCCGCCCACCCTTATGGCTGAGCCTCCCCGCGGATCACGGCGAGCACGCCATCCAGCTCGTCAGGTTTCACAAGAACGTCACGAGCCTTTGAGCCTTCGCTCGGACCCACGATCGAGCGCGACTCCATCAGGTCCATCAGGCGCCCCGCCTTGGCGAAGCCGACGCGCAGCTTGCGCTGGAGCATCGACGTGGACCCGAACTGGGTGGAGACCACCAGCTCAGCGGCCTGGCACAGCAGATCGAGGTCATCGCCGATGTCCTCGTCGATCTCCTTCTTCTGCTTGGTGCCGACGGTGACGTCGTCCCGGAAGACCGGCGCCATCTGGTCCTTGCAGTGCTGCACGACCGCGTGGATCTCGTCCTCGGTGACGAAGGCGCCCTGCATACGGGTGGGCTTGTTCGCGCCCATCGGCAGGAACAGACCGTCACCCTTTCCGATGAGCTTCTCGGCGCCCGGCTGGTCGAGGATGACGCGGCTGTCGGCGAGCGAGGAGGTCGCGAAGGCGAGCCGGGACGGCACGTTCGCCTTGATCAGACCGGTCACGACGTCCACCGAAGGACGCTGCGTGGCGAGCACCAGGTGGATACCGGCCGCACGCGCGAGCTGGGTGATGCGCACGATCGAGTCCTCGACGTCGCGCGGCGCGACCATCATGAGGTCCGCGAGCTCGTCGACGATCACCAGGAGGTACGGATACGTCTTCAGCTCGCGCTCGCTGCCCTCGGGCGTCTTGAGCTTGCCGTCGCGGATGGCCTGATTGAAGTCGTCGATGTGCCGGTAGCCGAACGCCGCCAGGTCGTCGTAGCGCAGGTCCATCTCGCGTACGACCCACTGGAGTGCCTCGGCGGCCCTCTTGGGATTGGTGATGATCGGCGTGATCAGGTGCGGAATGCCCTCGTAGGCGGTGAGCTCGACGCGCTTGGGGTCCACGAGGACCATCCGTACGTCCTCGGGCGTCGCTCTTATCATGATCGAAGTGATCAGGCAGTTGATGCAGGACGACTTGCCAGAACCTGTGGCTCCGGCCACCAGGATGTGCGGCATCTTCGCCATGTTGGCCATGACGTAGCCGCCCTCGACGTCCTTGCCGAGCGCGACCAGCATCGGGTGGTCGTCCTCGGCCGCGTCCGCCAGGCGCAGCACGTCACCCACGTTGACCATCTCGCGGTCGGTGTTCGGGATCTCGATGCCGACCGCGGACTTGCCGGGGATGGGCGAGATGATCCGCACGTCGGGGGACGCGACGGCGTACGCGATGTTCTTGGCGAGGGCCGTGATCTTCTCGACCTTCACGGCCGGGCCGAGCTCGATCTCGTACCGCGTGACCGTCGGGCCGCGCGTGAAGCCCGTGACGTCGGCGTCGACCTTGAACTCCGCAAACACGTTCGACAGCGAATCGACGACCGCGTCATTGGCCGCACTGCGCGACTTGCCGGGACCGCCACGCTCCAGGAGGTCGAGCGAGGGCAGCGAGTACGTGATGTCTCCGGCGAGCTGAAGCTGCTCGGCGCGCGGCGGAAGGTCGCGCGGGGCTTCGGGCGCGGACTTGGTGAGGTCCGGCACGAGGCTCTCAGCGGGCTCCTGCGGCTTCTTCTTGAGCTTGCCGGGCACCGGGGCGTCCGTGGCGCGCGCGGGCGGCACAGGGGTCGCATGCGCGCGTTCCTCGCGCTGTTCGCGCTCCTCCCGCTCCCCCGACACGCCCTGCGTCAGATCGGCGACCAACGGCGAGGGCGGCATGCCGTGCAGCACGGCCCCGTCCAGGGCGGCGGCCGCGGCGGCCGCCACGTCCACGGCGTCCATCGGACGGTCCGTCCCCGGCTGTACGGGAGTCCTGCGCGGCCTGCGGCGCTTGGCGAGCGCCTCCTGCTCGGCCTGGTCGGGCGCGTACTCCTCGGGTGCGGCGGAGCGCCGCCGCGCGGAGCGCGCGGGCAGCGCCTCGCGCCACTGGTCCTCGTAGCGGTCGTCGTCGTCCGTGAACTCCTCGGCGGGCTCCTCCTGGATGATGCCGAGCTTCACGCCGAGCAGCCGCAGCCGCTGCGGGATGGCGTTGACGGGCGTCGCCGTGACGACGAGCAGCCCGAAGACGGTGAGGAGCACCAGGAGCGGCACCGCGAGGATCTCGCCCATGGTGAAGATCAGCGGGGTGGAGGCACCCCAGCCGATCAGGCCGCCGGCGTCCCTTATCGCCTGCATGCCGTCGCTGCGGGCCGGCGATCCGCACGCCACGTGGACCTGCCCGAGCACCCCGATGACCAGGGCGGAGAGACCGATCACGATGCGGCCGTTGGCCTCGGGCTTCTCCGGGTGCCGGATGAGGCGTACGGCGATGGCGCCCAGCAGCAGCGGCACGAGCAGGTCGAGGCGGCCGAACGCGCCGGTCACCAGGACCTCGACGAGATCGCCGACGGGACCGCGCAGATTCGACCAGGTGCCCGCCGCGACGATCAGGGCGATGCCGAGGAGCAGCAGCGCAAGCCCGTCCTTGCGGTGGGCCGGGTCGAGGCCCTTGGCGCCACGCCCTATGCCCCGGAACATCGCGCCGACCCCATGGGCGACGCCGAGCCAGACGGCGCGTACGAGCCGGTACACGCCCCCTGTGGGGCTGGGCGCCGCCTTGGGCACGGGCTTCTTCGCGGGCACCTTTTTGGCAGGTGCCTTCTTGGCGGGTGCCTTCTTGGCCGCGGACTTCTTCGCCGGTGGTTTGGCAGCGGCCTTCTTCGCCGGAGCCTTCGTCGGCGCGGCCGCCTTCTTCGCGGGCGTCTTCTTGGCTGCGGGACGTGAGGCCATGGGTGTGAGGTTACCGGTGCGGGCCTCTGTGGACACGTGTGCCCACTGCTTCACCCTGCTGTGTCGCCCCTGCGGAGACCGTCAACTGACGGGGAATCAACGGACCCGCGGGGCACGACGGCACGTCAGTTCTGCGAGGGCACCGAGGGCGCGCCGCTCCCCGTGCCCGGCTCCAGCGCGTCAAGAGCCCGGCGCAGCCCGGTGAGTTTGCGTTCGAGATGGGCCGCCGTGGCGACCGCCGCCGCGTCCGCCGACTCCTCGTCCAGCTGCTTGGAGAGCGCCTCGGCCTGCTCCTCGACCGCCGCGAGCCGCGCCGACAGCTCCGCGAGCAGACCCGCGGGCTCCTTCGCGTCACCGGCCGCCGACTTGCCGCCGCCCTCGAGCTGGAGGCGCAGCAGCGCCGCCTGCTCCCGCAGTTGGCAGTTCTTCATGTACAGCTCGACGAAGACCGAGACCTTCGCGCGCAGCACCCACGGATCGAACGGCTTGGAGATGTAGTCCACCGCGCCCGCCGCGTAACCCCGGAACGTGTGATGCGGTCCGTGGTTGATGGCGGTGAGGAAGATGATCGGGATGTCCCGGGTCCGCTCCCGCCGCTTGATGTGCGCCGCGGTTTCGAAACCGTCCATTCCCGGCATCTGGACGTCCAGCAGAATGACCGCGAAGTCGTCCGTGAGTAGTGCTTTGAGCGCTTCCTCCCCGGACGATGCCCGCACCAGTGTCTGATCGAGCGCAGAGAGGATGGCCTCCAGCGCCAGCAGATTCTCCGGCCGGTCATCGACCAGGAGGATCTTGGCCTTCTGCACCATGGCCCGCCCTCCTCGCCCCGGCGGTACACCGGGCGCCGCCCCAGAGGACGGCTCCCTTGCGCCGTCCGTCCTTGTGCCGGTCATGGTAGCCGCACCCCGCCTGTCGCCACACCCTGTCACCGCGATGTCACTGTGCACGTAGCAGAAACGCGGTGGGAGACCAGAAGGTTCCCCGAATACCGCGCCTCTACACGACCTCGGCCACACTCTGTCAGCAACTCCGTGTGACGAAGCCGGTTCTCGGTCACTCCGCGCGCATCCACTGCTCCATCACCGACAACAGGTGGTCAGGGTCGACCGGCTTGGTGACGTAGTCGGAAGCTCCGGAGTCGATCGCCTTCTCGCGGTCGCCCTTCATCGCCTTCGCGGTGAGCGCGATGATCGGGAGCCCGGCGAACTGCGGCATCCTGCGGATCGCCGTCGTCGTCGCGTACCCGTCCATCTCCGGCATCATGATGTCCATCAGAACGACCGTCACGTCGTCGTGCTGCTCCAGGACTTCGATGCCCTCGCGGCCGTTCTCCGCGTACAGCACGGACAGGCCGTGCTGCTCCAGGACACTGGTGAGCGCGAAGACGTTACGGATGTCGTCGTCGACGATGAGCACCTTCTCGCCGCCGAAGTGGAACGAGGGCCTCGCCGACGGGGTCCCCTGGGCGGGCGTGGGCCACTGCTCCTGCGGCCGCTGCTCCTGTGCCGCCGCGGGCGGCGGTCCCGGCAGGGCCACGGGCTCCTGCGCGGGCGCGGGCCTGCGCCGCCGCCTGAAGAGCGCAGCGGGCCCCGTGGGCGCCTCGTGGCGCACCGGGGTGCCCTCGATCACCGGTGCTTCGCCGGCCGCCGGAGCCTCCTCGATGGCGGGCAGTTCCCGCGGCGTGGGCGCGGCCGCGAGCTGCGCGTAGCCCTGGGGCGGCAGTTCGCTCGGGTGCAGCGGCAAATAGAGCGTGAAGGTCGAGCCGCGGCCCGGTTCGCTCTGGGCGTGGATCTCACCGCCGAGCAGCCGCGCGATCTCCCGGCTGATCGACAGGCCCAGGCCCGTGCCGCCGTACTTCCTGCTGGTCGTGCCGTCCGCCTGCTTGAAGGCCTCGAAGATGACCCGCATCTTGCTGGCCGCGATGCCGATGCCGGTGTCGGTCACCGAGAAGGCGATCAGATCGGCGTCCGCCTCGCGCAGCGAGCCCGCCTCCAGGAGCTGCTCGCGGATCGCGTTGGGCACGTCGTTGCTGGCGTGCCTGATCACCAGCTCGACCGCCCCGGAGTCGGTGAACTTCACCGCGTTGGACAGCAGGTTGCGCAGCACCTGGAGCAGGCGCTGCTCGTCGGTGTGCAGCGTGGCGGGCAGCTCCGGGGAGACCCGTACGGAGAAGTCGAGGCCCTTCTCCGCGGTCAGCGGGCGGAAAGTGGCCTCTACGTAGTCGACGAGTTGGACCAGCGCGATGCGCGTCGGGGAGACGTCCATCTTGCCCGCCTCGACCTTGGAGAGGTCGAGGATGTCGTTGATCAGCTGCAACAGGTCCGAGCCCGCCCCGTGGATCGTTTCGGCGAACTCGACCTGCTTGGGGGTGAGGTTCGCGTCGGCGTTGTCGGCGAGCAACTTGGCGAGGATCAGCAGGGAGTTGAGCGGTGTGCGCAACTCGTGCGACATGTTCGCGAGGAACTCCGACTTGTAGCGCATCGAGACCGCGAGCTGCTCGGCACGCTCTTCCAGAACCTGCCGCGCCTCTTCGATCTCGGTGTTCTTGACCTCGATGTCACGGTTCTGCTGGGCCAGCAGCTCCGCCTTCTCCTCCAGCTCCGCGTTGGAGTCCTGAAGCGCCTTCTGCCGGTTCTCCAACTCGGCCGAGCGCTCCCGCAGTTGCTCGGTGAGCTCCTGCGACTGCTTGAGCAGCACCTCGGTCTTCGTGTTGACGCTGATGGTGTTGACGCTCGTCGCGATCATCTCGGCGATCTGGCTGAGGAAGTCCTTCTGGATCTGCGTGAAGGGCTGGAACGCGGCCAGCTCGATCACGCCGAGGACGGTCCCTTCGAAGAGCACCGGCAACACGATGACCTGCGCGGGCGGCGCCTCCCCGAGGCCGGACGCGATCCGCAGATAGCCGGACGGCGCGTTCTCCACGAGGATCGTGCGCCGCTCCTTGGCGGCCGTGCCGATCAGGGTCTCGCCGGGCCGGAACGACGTCGGCATGGACCCCATGGAGTACCCGTAGCTGCCCAGCATGCGCAGCTCGTACGCGTCCTCGTGGTCGCCCCCGAGGTCCTTGGCGTCGTCCGTGGGCATCGCCAGGAAGAAGGCGCCGTGCTGGGCCGAGACCACCGGCGTCAGCTCGCTCATGATCAGCGAGGCGACGTCCTCCAGGTCGCGGCGGCCCTGCATCAGGCCGGAGATCCTCGCCAGGTTGCCCTTCAGCCAGTCCTGCTCCTTGTTGGCGAGCGTGGTGTCGCGCAGGTTGGCGATCATGGTGTTGATGTTGTCCTGCAGCACCTGGATCTCGCCCGACGCGTCGACCTCGATCTTCAGGTTGAGATCGCCCCTGGTCACCGCGGTGGCGACCTTGGCGATGGCGCGCACCTGACGGGTCAGGTTCCCGGCCATCTCGTTCACCGACTCGGTGAGGTCGCGCCAGGTGCCGTCGACGTCACGCACGCGTGCCTGGCCGCCCAGCTGGCCCTCCGTGCCCACCTCGCGGGCGACCCGGGTGACCTGCTCGGCGAAGGACGACAGCTGGTCGACCATCGTGTTGATGGTGGTCTTGAGTTCGAGGATCTCGCCCCGGGCGTCGATGTCGATCTTCTTGGTCAGGTCACCCTTGGCGATCGCGGTGGTGACCATCGCGATGTTGCGGACCTGCCCGGTCAGGTTGGACGCCATCGAGTTCACGGACTCGGTGAGGTCCTTCCACGTACCCGAGACGCCCGGCACCCGCGCCTGGCCGCCGAGGATGCCGTCCGTACCCACCTCACGGGCCACGCGCGTGACCTCGTCGGCGAACGAACTCAGCGTCGTCACCATGGTGTTGACCGTGTCGGCGAGCTGCGCGACCTCGCCGCGCGCCTCGACCGTGACCTTCTTGGTGAGGTCGCCGTTGGCGACCGCCGCCGAGACCTGGGAGATGTTGCGCACCTGACTGGTCAGGTTGTTGGCCATCAGGTTGACGTTGTCGCTCAGGTCCTTCCAGATGCCGGTGACGCCCGGCACCCGCGCCTGACCGCCCAGCTGGCCCTCGGTGCCCACCTCGCGGGCCACGCGGGTGACCTGCTCGGCGAACGACGAGAGCTGGTCGACCATCGTGTTGACGGTCGTGACGAGTTCGAGGATCTCGCCCTTCGCGTCGACGGTGATCTTCTTGGAGAGGTCGCCCATGGCGACGGCCGTGGTGACCTCGGCGATGTTCCGCACCTGGAGGGTGAGGTTGTTCGCCATGCCGTTCACGGACTGCGTGAGGTCCTTCCAGGTGCCCGAGACGCCCTGGACCTCGGCCTGACCGCCCAGGATGCCGTCCGTACCCACCTCGCGGGAGACCCGCGTGACCTGCTCGGCGAAGGCGGACAGCTGGTCCACCATCGTGTTCAGGGTGTTCTTCAGCTCCAGGATCTCGCCGCGCGCGTCCACGTCGATCTTCTGGGACAGGTCACCGCGGGCCACCGCCGTCGCGACCTGCGCGATGTTGCGGACCTGCGCGGTGAGGTTCCCCGCCATGCCGTTCACGGAGTCCGTCAGATCGCGCCACACACCGGCCACGCCCGGCACCTGCGCCTGACCGCCCAGGCGCCCCTCGGTGCCCACCTCGCGCGCCACCCGCGTCACCTGGTCGGCGAACGCGGAGAGCTGGTCGACCATCGTGTTGATGGTGTTCTTCAGCTCCAGGATCTCGCCGCGCGCGTCGACCTCGATCTTCTGCGAGAGGTCGCCGCGGGCCACCGCCGTGGTGACCTGCGCGATCTGACGCACCTGCGACGTCAGGTTCCCCGCCATGAAGTTGACGGAGTCCGTCAGGTCCTTCCAGGTGCCGGAGACGCCGTCCACGCGCGCCTGCCCGCCGAGCCGCCCCTCCGTACCCACGTCCCGCGCCATCCGCGTCACCTGGTCGGCGAAGGACGACAGCTGGTCCACCATCGTGTTCACGGTGTTCTTCAGCTGGAGCATCTCGCCGGACACGTCGACGGTGACCTTCTGCGACAGGTCACCGTTGGCGACCGCCGTCGTCACCTGCGCGATGTTGCGGACCTGCCCGGTGAGGTTGCGGAAGGCGGTGTTGACCGAGTCCGTCAGGTCCTTCCACGTACCGGCCGCGCCCTGCACCTGCGCCTGCCCGCCGAGCTCACCCTCGACGCCGATCTCCCGCGCCACGCGCGTCACTTCGGAGCCGAAGGCCGAGAGCTGGTCGACCATCGTGTTCACGGTGTTCTTCAGTTCGAGCATCTCGCCCGCGACGTCGACCGTGACCTTCTGCGACAGGTCGCCGCTGGCCACCGCCGTCGTCACCGTCGCGATGTCGCGCACCTGCGTCGTGAGGTTGCGGAAGACCGTGTTGACCGAGTCCGTCAGGTCCTTCCAGGTGCCCGCGGCGCCTGGCACGTTGGCCTGCCCGCCGAGCTGCCCCTCGGCACCGACCTCGTTGGCCACGCGCGTGACCTCGTCCGCGAAGGTGCGCAGCGTCTCGGTCATCTGGTTGATCGTCTCGGCGAGCTGGGCGACCTCGCCGCGCGCGCTCACCGTGACCTTCCGCGACAGATCGCCGTTGGCGACCGCCGTCGTGACCTCCGCGATCCCGCGCACCTGCGCGGTGAGGTTGCCGGCCATGAGGTTCACCGAGTCGGTGAGGTCCTTCCACACGCCGGCCACCCCGGGCACCTGCGCCTGGCCGCCGAGCTCGCCCTCGGTGCCCACCTCGCGGGCCACCCGGGTCACCTCGGAGGAGAACGAGGAGAGCTGGTCCACCATCGTGTTCACGGTGTTCTTCAACTCGAGCATCTCGCCCGCGACATGGACGGTGACCTTCCGGGAGAGATCACCCTTGGCCACCGCCGTCGTCACCAGCGCGATGTCCCGCACCTGAGCGGTCAGGCGGTACGCCATGGTGTTCACGGAGTCCGTGAGGTCCTTCCAGGACCCGGACATCCCCCGCACCCTGGCCTGCCCGCCGAGCTTGCCCTCCGTGCCCACCTCGCTGGCCACGCGGGTGACCTCGTCGGTGAAGGTGGAGAGCTGGTCGACGAGGTTGTTGACGGTCCTGCCGACCTTCAGGAACTCGCCGCGCAGCGGATGCCCGTTCCCGTCGACAGCCTGCGCCCGCAGCTCCATGCGCTGCTCGAGATCACCGTCGGCCACGGCGGAGAGCACCCGGCCGACCTCGGAGACCGGACGTACGAGATCGTCGACGAGCGCGTTCGACGCGTCGATCGCGGCGGCCCACGAGCCCTCGCTCGCTCCGCTCTCCAGCCGTTCCGTGAGTTTTCCCTCACGTCCGACCATGCGCCGCACCCGTGACAGCTCACCCGTCAGGTGCAGATTCCGGTCGGCCACCTCATTGAAGACAGCCGCGATCTCCGACATGACGTCGTCACCGGAGACCGTCAGGCGTTTGCGGAAATTCCCGTCCCGCATCGCCACCAGGGCCGCGAGAAGCCTGTTCAACGCCGCCGCGTCCACGGAGGCGGTCGCCCCGTTGCGCGGTTTGCGCTGTTTGTTCAGGGACTGTCCGTCTTTCGCGCGCGTCTTAGTGCCCCGCGTCGCTGCGCCAGACTCCACTGTGTCCCTCCCGCAAGGGTCGACCGTACTGCTCGGGTTGTTCTGGGCTCTCTCCATGAAGCTTGCCCAGTGTTTCACCATGGCTGAACCAGGCCATAACAGTTCGGCAGCTTCGCACACCGTCCGCACACCCTCCGGGCGGAAACACTGACGACCGGCATCAGCATGGACGGCGAAGGTAAGTAACCTTGCATCCGGCTGTCCAACCACCCCGGTCCTGCCCGGCCAGGGCGGTGGTACACGAACAAGCGGGCATCGGAGGGGCGGCCGCACCATGAGTTCGGGAGACCTGGGCGTCGATACTGTCGATACTCGTACGAGGAGTGCTGTGATCACCGCGCGTGCGGCTGCGACCTTCGACCCCGTCGGACGTTCCGTCGCGACGGCCCGCTCCTTCGTGCGCGACACCCTCCAGGGCTGGGGGTTCACCGACATCGTCGACGACGCCGTCGTCCTCACCAGCGAGCTGGTGACCAATGCCGTGGTGCACGCGGGCACCGCCGCCGACGTACTGTGCCTGCGCTCCGAGGACGCCGTGCGCATCGAGGTCTCCGACCGCTATCCCGAGCGCGAGATCCCCCTCCAGCAGTCCTCCGTCAACATGGGCAGCCCCGACCGCGAGGGCGGCCGCGGCCTCCAGCTCTGCGCGGCCCTTGCCACCCGCTGGGGCGTCGACTACACCCCCACCCACAAACAGGTCTGGTTCCAACTCGACCTCCCCGACCGCCCGGTGGGCACCCGCGCCGCCGGCCCCTCGCTGCCGGCCGCCCTCCTCCCGATCGCCGACGGACGGGTCCGCGTCGCCGTCGTCCAGATCGACCGCGTCGGCTCCATCTCGGCCTGGAACGAGGACGCCGAAGAACTCTTCGGGTACGTCGCCGAGCAGGTCATGGGCAAGCCGCTCAACGACCTCGCGGCCTGGCCGCACACCCCGGGCACCAGCACCGGCATCGCCGAGGCCCTCCAACTCTCCCGCTGGGAAGGCAGTTACGGCATCCGTGACTCCAACGGCTGCGTGCTCCCCGTCTACGCCTCGCACCTGCGCGTCCGCGACACCGACGGCGAACCGTCCACGGTCTGCCTCCTCGTACGCGACGAGGAGCGCGCCGTCCTGCAGACCCCGCTGCGCGGCGCGAACCCGGACCAGAGCACCCTCAGCGAGCCGAACGCCACGGACCCCTTCGAGGTCTTCATCGGCTCCCCCGCCCCCGACGACCTCGACGGACTGCTCCAGCGCACCGTCGAGCGCGCCCGCGACATGCTGGACGGCGACGCCGCCTTCCTGCTCCTGGCCACCGACGACGAGACCGAGCTCGAGGTCCGCGCCTCCACCGGCCTGCCGTCGGCCCGCCAGCGCTTCGCCCGCGTCCCCGTCGAGGCGGGCCCCGGCCGCTACGGCTCGGCCCGCATGCCGGCCGTCCACGAGGACCTCACCGTCGTCCCCGGCGCCGTCCCGCTGCTCGGCGGTACGGGCATGCGCTCCGTCGTCACGGTCCCCCTCAAGGTCGAGGGCCGCCTCACCGGATCCCTCGGCGTCGCCGCCGAGTCCCCCGACCGGTACTCGAACGAAGAGGCGCTGCGCCTCCAGTTCGCCGCCGACCGCATCGCCCTGGCCGTCGAATCCGCCCGCCTCGGCGAGCTGGAACGGCTGCGCCGCGGCTCCCTCTCCTTCCTCGTCGAGGCGTCCGACCTGCTCGCGGGCACCCTGGACCGCGACCAGACCCTCGCACTGATGGCCCAGATGACGGTCCCGACGCTCGCCACCTGGTGCGCCGTCTACACGATCGCCGACCAGTCGGCCGAGCCGTACCTCTCGTACGTCCTGCACGAGGACGAGGAGCGCATCGACGGCCTCAAGGCGCTCCTCTCCAAGATCGCCCCGCCCGAACCGGTCCCCACGCCCGGTGCCCGCGTCTGGGCCGCGCCCTCCGAGGCCGCACACCAGGCGGCCCTGCGCTCCTCCATGCGCACCCTCGGCCTCGGCGAGCCCATGACCCTGAGCTCGGGCATCGGCACGACGCTCTCCACCGCGTCGGCGGTCGGCGGCGAGACCGTGGTGCTCCCCCTGGTCGCCCGCAACCGCGTCATCGGCATGCTGACCCTCGGCAAGCCCTCCGACGAACACTTCCGCCAAGAGATCCTGGAATTGGCCGAAGATCTATCCCGCCGAGCCGCTCTCGCCCTCGACAACGCCCGCCTCTACTCCGAGCGCACGGCCATCAGCCAGTCCCTCCAGCGCAGCCTGCTGCCGCCGGGGCTCCCGCAGGTGCCGGGCGTCGAGGTCGAGGTCATCTACCGCGCGGCCGGCGAGGGCAACGAGGTCGGCGGTGACTTCTACGACCTCTTCCCGATCCGCGACGGCGCGTACGGCTTCGCGATCGGCGACGTCTGCGGCACCGGACCGGAGGCGGCGGCCGTCACGGGCCTGGCCCGGCACGCCCTGCGCCTGCTGGCCCGCGAGGGCTTCGGCGGCCCCGCCGTCCTCGAACGTCTGAACGCGGCGATCCTCGACGAGGGCGCCCGCAGCCGCTTCCTCACGCTCCTGTACGGCGAGCTGTGGCCCCAGGAGGACGGCTCGGCCGTCCTGAAGGTCGTCTGCGCCGGACACCCGCTCCCGCTGCGCCTGCGCCAGGACGGCACGGTCGAGCCGTACGCGGAACCGCAGCCCCTGCTCGGCGTCATGGACGACCTCGAACTCTACGAACAGACGATGACGCTCGACCCGGGCGACGTCCTGCTCTGCGTGACCGACGGAGTCACCGAGCGCCGCGAGGGCACCCGCATGCTCGGCGACGACGGCCTCGCGGACGTCCTCACGACCTGCACGGGCCTGACGGCCGGCGCGGTCGCCGCCCGCATCATGCGCGCGGTCGAACGCTTCGCCACGGACGCGCCGTCGGACGACATGGCGATCCTCGCGATGCGCGTCCCCGGCCTCCAGAAGGACTGAGGCGCGCTTTCCCCGGGAGCCGCGAGGCTCCCGGGGAAAGGGAATCCCGCGCATCACCGACCCCGGAAAACGCAGAAGGCCCCCGCCCAACAGGGCGGAGGCCTTCACGAGTTGAGCCCCCAAGCGGAATCGAACCGCTGACCTTCTCCTTACCATGGAGACGCTCTACCGACTGAGCTATAGGGGCCTGTTGTCCTTCGCGGTTTCCCGCTTGGCAACGAGATAGATCATACCCGAAATCGAAGCCCGCTCGAACCGCCGATTCCTCTGGACCGCGCGCACCGACACTGCCACCCTGCCCGCATGCCGACCCGACCGCGCACCTTCCCGCGGTACGCCGCGTCAGCGGCGCTCGCGGCCCTCCTCCTGCCCATCGCCTCCTGCGGATCCAGCGATTCCGACGGCCCCGAAGCGAAGCCCACGAAGACGTCACGGGCCACACCGACCCCACGCCCCGGCGACCAGAAGGTCACCACCTCCTGGAAGGGCGAACAGCGCGTCTACACCGTGCACGCCCCACCCAACTACACACCCTCCGACCGCCTCCCGCTCGTGATCGCGATGCACCCCTACCCCGGGGACGGGAAAGCCGCGGCGACGATCAGCGGCCTCAACGCCAAGGCCGACGAGGAGAATTTCCTCGTCGCCTATCCCGACGGACTCAACAAGGGCTTCAACGCGTTCGTCTGCTGCGGCACCGAGGACGACGTGGGCTTCATTCGTACGGTGACGAATCGGCTGATCGGCACCTGGAACGCCGACCCGGACCGCGTCTACGCGACCGGCATCTCCAACGGCGGCGACATGGCCTACAAACTCGCCGTGGAACTCCCCGCCACCTTCGCCGCGATCGCCCCGGTCAGCGGCGGCTATCTCGGCACCGAGGCGGAAAAGGAGTCGTACATGCCGAGGACACCGGTCTCGGTGATCACCTTCATCGGCGGCCTCGACCAGTACTACTCCGGCATGGACGCGGGCATCAAGAACTGGCAGAAGCGCCTGGGCTGCGAGACGGCCGTGCCCGACAAACTCAGGAAACACATAAAGAGGACGACGGCGCACTGCCGGGACGGCTCGGACGTCGTCGTCTACCGCTTGCCCGACATGGGCCATGCCTGGCCGGACGGCGCGGGCGGCGGGATGTCCGACCCGACGGCGGGCATCAACGCGACCGACCTGCTGTGGGAATTCTTCAAGACCCACAGCAAGAAGACACCGAGCTCCTGACCCGCGGCGAACAGGCTCCGGTGGCCCTAGAAGGCCGGCTGGAGAAGCCCACCGAGCGCGTTGCAGGCGGAGACCACACGCTGGAGGTCCCGGCGTGACATCGACGCGTCGACGGGCAGCGCCAGCGTCTCGTCCGCCGCCCGCTCGGTCTCCGGAAGGACGACGTCCCGCCAGAAGTCCGACGTGCGGTGAACGGGCGTCTTCACCGGCACCCGGCAGTCAACTCCCCTGCCCCGCACGGCGCGCGCGAACGCGTCCCGGTCGGGCCGCCCGTTCCCCGGCACCCGTACGACGTACTGCTGGAAGGTGTGCCCCGCGCCACCGGACGGCGTCACGACGCCACGGAGCCGGCCACTGAGGTACGCGGCATGCGCCTGCCGCCGCGCCTGCCCGTCGGCCCCCATCGCCGGCTCGCCCTGCTCCAGGACGAGAAGCCCGTGCCGCTGCCCCAGAGCCCGCAGCCGCCCCATGTCGGCCTGGTGGCCGAAGCGGTGCACGGCGACGACGGCCGCCGTGCGCGAGTTCACCACGGCGGCGACGGCATCAGGATCGAGGCAGTACGTGGATGGCTCTATGTCGGCGAAGACCGGCACGGCTCCCGCGCTGACCACGGCCGCGGCGACCTCGACATTGCCGTAGGTCGGCACGACGACCTCGTCACCGGTACCGACACCTGCTGCGCGCAACACTGCATCTGTGCCCATGTCTGCGGATGTTGGCTGCGCAACGTGAACGGCAAGTGACAGGAAACAAAAAAGAGCTGGTCCCTGAACCGAAGTTCAGGGACCAGCTCTTTTATCAAAATTAGTTCGGCGGCGTCCTACTCTCCCACAGGGTCCCCCCTGCAGTACCATCGGCGCTGTGAGGCTTAGCTTCCGGGTTCGGAATGTAACCGGGCGTT